>NZ_CP074101.1:1892500-3773439 GCF_024398395.1 Bacillus sp. FS02
GGGTTCGGGCCTCCATTCAGTGTTACCTGAACTTCACCCTGGACATGGGTAGATCACCTGGTTTCGGGTCTACGACCACGTACTCATGCGCCCTATTCAGACTCGCTTTCGCTGCGGCTCCGCATTTTCTGCTTAACCTTGCACGGGATCGTAACTCGCCGGTTCATTCTACAAAAGGCACGCCATCACCCGTTAACGGGCTCTGACTACTTGTAGGCACACGGTTTCAGGATCTATTTCACTCCCCTTCCGGGGTGCTTTTCACCTTTCCCTCACGGTACTGGTTCACTATCGGTCACTAGGGAGTATTTAGCCTTGGGAGATGGTCCTCCCGGATTCCGACGGAATTTCACGTGTTCCGCCGTACTCAGGATCCACTCTGGAGAGAACAACATTTCAGTTACAGGGCTGTTACCTTCTTTGGCGGGCCTTTCCAGACCTCTTCGCTTATATCGTTCCTTTGTAACTCCGTATAGAGTGTCCTACAACCCCAAGAGGCAAGCCTCTTGGTTTGGGCTGTTCCCGTTTCGCTCGCCGCTACTCAGGGAATCGCATTTGCTTTCTCTTCCTCCGGGTACTTAGATGTTTCAGTTCCCCGGGTATGCCTTCTCATACTCTATGTATTCAAGTATGGATACTACTCCATTACGAGCAGTGGGTTTCCCCATTCGGAAATCTCCGGATCAAAGCTTGCTTACAGCTCCCCGAAGCATATCGGTGTTCGTCCCGTCCTTCATCGGCTCCTAGTGCCAAGGCATCCACCGTGCGCCCTTTCTAACTTAACCATTTCTTACTTTAGAAAGAATCACTATGTGTGATGAACTTTGCATTGCATTCAATGTGAATGTATTACTTATTGTTATCTAGTTTTCAAAGAACACGTTGGTGGAGCCTAGCGGGATCGAACCGCTGACCTCCTGCGTGCAAGGCAGGCGCTCTCCCAGCTGAGCTAAGGCCCCGATTTAATAGAAGATGGTGGGCCTGAGTGGACTCGAACCACCGACCTCACGCTTATCAGGCGTGCGCTCTAACCAGCTGAGCTACAGGCCCATCTTTCATATCGAAGATATGATGTTGTAGGATCTTTTGCAAGTTCCTTCAAAACTAAACAAGACGAAAACATACGCTGCTCCATATATCCTTAGAAAGGAGGTGATCCAGCCGCACCTTCCGATACGGCTACCTTGTTACGACTTCACCCCAATCATCTGCCCCACCTTCGGCGGCTGGCTCCATAAAGGTTACCTCACCGACTTCGGGTGTTGCAAACTCTCGTGGTGTGACGGGCGGTGTGTACAAGGCCCGGGAACGTATTCACCGCGGCATGCTGATCCGCGATTACTAGCGATTCCAGCTTCACGCAGTCGAGTTGCAGACTGCGATCCGAACTGAGAACAGATTTGTGGGATTGGCTAAACCTTGCGATCTCGCAGCCCTTTGTTCTGTCCATTGTAGCACGTGTGTAGCCCAGGTCATAAGGGGCATGATGATTTGACGTCATCCCCACCTTCCTCCGGTTTGTCACCGGCAGTCACCTTAGAGTGCCCAACTGAATGCTGGCAACTAAGATCAAGGGTTGCGCTCGTTGCGGGACTTAACCCAACATCTCACGACACGAGCTGACGACAACCATGCACCACCTGTCACTCTGTCCCCGAAGGGAAAGCCCTATCTCTAGGGTTGTCAGAGGATGTCAAGACCTGGTAAGGTTCTTCGCGTTGCTTCGAATTAAACCACATGCTCCACCGCTTGTGCGGGCCCCGTCAATTCCTTTGAGTTTCAGTCTTGCGACCGTACTCCCCAGGCGGAGTGCTTAATGCGTTAGCTGCAGCACTAAGGGGCGGAAACCCCCTAACACTTAGCACTCATCGTTTACGGCGTGGACTACCAGGGTATCTAATCCTGTTCGCTCCCCACGCTTTCGCTCCTCAGCGTCAGTTACAGACCAGAGAGTCGCCTTCGCCACTGGTGTTCCTCCACATCTCTACGCATTTCACCGCTACACGTGGAATTCCACTCTCCTCTTCTGCACTCAAGTTTCCCAGTTTCCAATGACCCTCCCCGGTTGAGCCGGGGGCTTTCACATCAGACTTAAGAAACCGCCTGCGAGCCCTTTACGCCCAATAATTCCGGACAACGCTTGCCACCTACGTATTACCGCGGCTGCTGGCACGTAGTTAGCCGTGGCTTTCTGGTTAGGTACCGTCAAGGTGCAAGCAGTTACTCTTGCACTTGTTCTTCCCTAACAACAGAGCTTTACGATCCGAAAACCTTCATCACTCACGCGGCGTTGCTCCGTCAGACTTTCGTCCATTGCGGAAGATTCCCTACTGCTGCCTCCCGTAGGAGTCTGGGCCGTGTCTCAGTCCCAGTGTGGCCGATCACCCTCTCAGGTCGGCTACGCATCGTCGCCTTGGTGAGCCGTTACCTCACCAACTAGCTAATGCGCCGCGGGTCCATCTGTAAGTGACAGCCGAAACCGTCTTTCATCCTTGAACCATGCGGTTCAAGGAACTATCCGGTATTAGCTCCGGTTTCCCGGAGTTATCCCAGTCTTACAGGCAGGTTACCCACGTGTTACTCACCCGTCCGCCGCTAACATCCGGGAGCAAGCTCCCTTCTGTCCGCTCGACTTGCATGTATTAGGCACGCCGCCAGCGTTCGTCCTGAGCCAGGATCAAACTCTCCGAAAAAGTACAAAACCGAAGTTTTGCTTTTCGCCAGTTTGACTGACTACCTATGATGTATCATAGGATTTTTTATAAAAACTCGAATTAACAGGTACGTTTTGTCTTGTTTAGTTTTCAAAGAACTTGTTGGTCACTCTCTCAAAGCGACCACTTAAATATATCATATATCTCTATCAATAGTCAACATTTTTCTTGAAAAACATTTTATTTTTTTAAGAAGTTTTTGTTATGAAAGAGATAAAAAAATAGAGCCTCTTTTTGCTCCTTTGAAAGGTTAACACATATCTATGAAAAAAGCATTATAAACTTCAAAAAAAATCATGTTTTTTCAAAAAAAAATAAAGCCGGCGAAAAACCGGCTTTATTTTTACTCAGATTGCTCTTGATCTGACTCTACATTTTCTACGTTTTCTACGTTTTCTTCACTATTCTCTTCATCGTCTTCTGGTGATTGTTCTACTAATGCCACTGTAGCGACATGTTCATCATCACCTAGACGGATCAGGCGGACACCTTGAGTGACTCGGCCTGTTGTGGAGATATCTGAAACGGCCATACGGATGATGACACCACTACCTGTAATAATCATCAAGTCTTCTTCAGCTTCAGCGTTAGTCGCCTTCACTGCAACAAGCGGACCGTTGTTGTCAGTGATCTTGCACGTTTTCAGACCTTTACCACCACGGCTTTGGACACGATATTCTTTTTCAGGCGTTAATTTACCATAACCTTTTTCAGTTACGATCAATACGTTTGCATCTGGCTCAAGGATTTCCATTCCAACGACGATGTCATCCTCAGAAAGTGTGATCCCTTTAACTCCAGCTGCTGTACGTCCCATTTCACGAACATCTGTCTCGTCGAAACGAATGAGCATTCCTTTTTTCGTTCCGATGATGATTTGTTTTTCACCATTGGTTAAACGAACAGCCATCAATTCATCTTCATCACGCAGGCTGAGTGCAATCAAACCGTTGTTTCGGATGTTTGCAAATTGAGACAATGACGTTCGTTTCGATACACCGTGTCTTGTTGTAAAGAAGAGATACGAATCTTCATCAAATTCGCTGACTGGAATAATGGCGTTTATCCACTCTCCCTTTTCTACTTCAAGAAGGTTAATAATCGGAATCCCTTTCGCTGTTCGTCCGAATTCAGGGATCTCATAGCCCTTTGCTCGATAGACCTTCCCTTTATTAGAGAAGAAGAGAATCGTATCGTGCGTCGATGTTGAGATCAGCTGTTCAACGAAATCATCTTCGTTGGTTCCCATTCCTTGTACACCTTTACCGCCTCTTTTTTGACTGCGGTATGTTGATGCAGGCAGGCGCTTAATATAACCATTATGAGTCAGTGTGATCACAATATTTTCAACAGGAATCAAATCTTCGTCTTCGATTGTTTCTATACCCGCTGTCACAATTTCTGTGCGGCGCGTATCATTGAAGCGTTCTTTGATTTCTGTTAATTCTTCTCTAATGATTTCTAGAACTTTCTCATTGTCTGCTAGAATGGCTTTCAATTCAGCAATCAATTCAACAAGCCCTTTGTATTCATCTTCTATTTTCTCTCTTTCTAAACCAGTCAAACGCTGGAGTCGCATATCGAGAATGGCCTGTGCTTGTTTTTCAGACAAGCTATAGTTTTCCATCAAACCATTTCTTGCAATTTCAGCAGTTTGAGAGCCTCTAATTAAGGCAATGACCTCATCTAAGTGATCAAGCGCAATTCTTAAGCCTTCTAAAATATGAGCTCTTGCTTCTGCTTTACGCAATTCATACGCCGTTCTTCGACGAATGATCACTTTCTGATGCTCAAGGTAATATTCGAGACATTGTTTGAGAGACAACACTTTCGGCTGTCCATCAACAAGTGCAAGCAAGTTAATACCGAAAGACGTTTGAAGTGTCGTTTGTTTATAAAGATTGTTTAATAGAACATGGACGTTTGCGTCTCTTCGTAGTTCAATGACGATTCTCATTCCATTACGGTCAGATTCATCACGAAGATCTGTAATGCCATCAATCTTTTTATCACGGACAAGATCAGCGATTTTTTCGATCAAACGAGCTTTGTTAACCTGGTAAGGAATCTCATTGATGATAATGCGCTGCTTACCACTAGATGTTTCTTCGATATTTGACTTTGCACGTAATGTAATAGAGCCGCGTCCTGTTTCATACGCTTTACGAATACCGCTTCGGCCAATGATTTGTCCCGCAGTTGGGAAGTCTGGACCTGGAATGATGTCCATTAGTTCCTGTGTCGTCATTTCAGGATTTTGACTAATTGCCAATACCCCATCAATCACTTCACCCAGTTGGTGAGGCGGGATATTCGTTGCCATCCCTACAGCAATTCCAGTTGCCCCGTTCACTAATAAGTTCGGGAACCTAGCAGGCATAACGACTGGCTCTCTTTCGCTGCCATCGTAGTTATCTTGATAATCAATGGTGTCCTTTGTGATATCACGCAGGATCTCCATCGAAATTTTAGAAAGACGTGCCTCGGTATAACGCATGGCTGCTGCACCGTCTCCATCGACAGAACCAAAGTTCCCGTGCCCTTCAACCAGCATATTACGATAGTTGAAATCTTGCGCCATCCGAACCATCGCTTCATATACAGCGCTATCACCGTGAGGGTGGTACTTACCGATAACTTCCCCAACGATACGAGCAGATTTCTTAAATGGTTTATCACTTGTCATACCTAGGTCATTCATCGCATACAAAATTCTTCGATGCACGGGCTTCAATCCGTCTCGCACATCTGGTAATGCACGCGAAACAATAACACTCATTGCATAATCTAAAAAGGACGTACGCATTTCATGGCTAATATTCACTTCGCGTACATTTGGTGTATGTTGTTCACTCACTATAAGAACCTCCCTTTACGTATCACATGAAATAAATTATGTGGGAGTAAAATATGTATTTATCTTCACAAGACTATTCTCCATTATATCAATAATC
Source organism: Bacillus sp. FS02 (assembly GCF_024398395.1). Classification (NCBI taxonomy): domain Bacteria; kingdom Bacillati; phylum Bacillota; class Bacilli; order Caryophanales; family Bacillaceae; genus Bacillus; species Bacillus sp. FS02. The sequence goes on from NZ_CP074101.1 coordinate 1,898,169, forward strand.
TTGCCTTTATACACATTTATTTACTAGAAAATCAACGAAACGCAGAAAACCAGGACATTCGTTTCACGCCCCTGTTTCTTGAAAAACAACCTTATTCCAAACAAGAAATAAGGTTGCTCTCAAGGGGGATACCTATCTAAATATCAAGATTTTTTACGTATTGTGCATTTTCTTCGATAAAGTTACGTCTCGGCTCTACTTTATCTCCCATTAGCATTTCAAAAGTCTCATCAGCATCGATTGCATCCTCAAGTGTCACTTGAAGAAGTGTTCTCGCATCAGGATCCATTGTTGTTTCCCAAAGCTGAGTAGCATTCATCTCTCCAAGACCTTTATAACGCTGAAGTCCAGGTTTCGGTGTTTGAGGCAGCGTTTTTAACAGTTCATCTAGCTGTTTATCGTTATACACGTATTCAACACGTTTTCCTTGCTGTACTTTATATAAAGGCGGCTGTGCAATATACACATAACCGTTTTCAATGATTTCACGCATGTAGCGATAGAAGAATGTTAGGAGTAGCGTCCGTATATGCGCTCCATCAACATCAGCATCAGTCATGATCACAATTTTGTGATAACGTGCTTTCTCTAAAGTGAAGTCTTCTCCGATTCCAGTCCCTAGCGCTGTAATCATTGAACGAACCTCGTTGTTAGATAAAATTTTATCTAGTCGGGCTTTTTCAACGTTTAGGATCTTCCCTCTTAACGGTAAGATCGCTTGGAAATGTCGATCACGACCTTGCTTAGCAGATCCGCCCGCAGAATCTCCCTCTACGATATAAAGCTCAGAGATGGAAGGATCTTTAGAAGAACAGTCTGCCAGTTTCCCAGGCAAGCTAGAGACTTCCAGTGCACTTTTACGTCTTGTCAGCTCACGTGCCTTTTTGGCAGCCATTCTTGCACGAGCTGCCATCACACCTTTCTCCACAATTTTCTTTGCAGCATCAGGGTTCTCTAAGAGGAATTTCTCAAGTGCTTCGGAGAAGAGGGAGTCGGTAATGGTTCTTGCTTCTGAGTTACCGAGCTTTGTCTTCGTTTGTCCTTCGAATTGAGGGTCTGGATGTTTGATAGAGATAATGGCTGTCAAGCCTTCTCGTACATCTTCTCCGCTCAAATTCGAGTCACCATCTTTGAATACGCCATTTTTACGAGCATAATCATTGATGACACGCGTCAGACCGGTTTTAAAGCCAGCTTCGTGTGATCCGCCTTCATATGTGTTGATGTTATTGGCGAAAGAATAAATATTGCTTGTATAGGAATCGTTGTATTGCAGTGCAACTTCAACGGTGATTCCGTCTTTTTCACCCTCGATGTAAACTGGTTCTTCATGAACGACTTCCTTCGAGCGATTCAAATGTTCTACATAGCTCTTAATACCGCCTTCATAGCAGTATTCGTTTCTTCGTTCTTTGCCTTCACGTAAGTCTTCAATGATGATGTTGACGCCTTTTGTTAAGAAAGCTAACTCACGTACACGGTTAGCAAGTGTGTCGTAATCAAATTCAATGGTTTCAGTGAAAATTTCTGGATCTGGCACAAAATGAGTGGTTGTCCCTGTTACATCTGTTTCACCGATGATCTCTAAATCTCCAACTGGAACACCGCGTTTGAATTGCTGGTAATGAATTTTTCCATCACGGTATACGGTCACGTCCAAGGTCGTAGATAACGCATTAACAACAGATGCCCCTACACCATGCAGACCGCCAGATACTTTATAACCGCTGCCGTCAAATTTACCACCAGCGTGAAGAACCGTCATAATCACTTCTACAGCAGGACGCCCCATTTTTTCGTGAATCCCAACAGGAATTCCGCGGCCGTTATCTTTCACTGTGATGCTATTATCTTTTTCAATTTGCACTGTAATGTCTGTACAATAACCAGCTAAAGCCTCATCAATACTGTTGTCGACAATTTCCCATACAAGATGGTGAAGTCCTTTTGCACTGGTTGACCCAATGTACATTCCTGGACGTTTTCTAACCGCTTCTAGTCCTTCGAGCACCTGTATCTGATTTTCATCATAACTATTATGTTGCTGTTCCATTGCCACGTACATTCACCTACACTTTTCTTAAACGATATATTTATATGAATTGAGCTTTTAGACTTCAATTTCAATCACAAATGAAGCACGTTTTTTGAGCGTGCTTGAGGAAAGAGGAGAGTAATACACGGATTCAGTTGTGACGACGATGGATTTGGGTGTCCCATGAGACAATGAAATGATTTGTTCTTCTTGTTTTTGAAGAAATTCCTCTACAACAGAAGATGACCTCATTTTGTAATCAACAATTGCGACAATCTCTCGTGTAGAAACAACACAATCATCACCTAAATGAATATACAAGACTCACACCTCATTTATCAGTCAATTACTTTTCCACTGGCTACTCTGAAAATTTCCGCTTCTTTCAGGGTGGCGTGATCGATGCCTTCAACACTCGTAGTGGTGACAAAGGTCTGTACACGTCCCTGAATGGTATGGAGCAAATGAGACTGTCTGTAATCATCAAGTTCAGATAAAACATCATCGAGTAGAAGAATTGGGTATTCACCGATTTCTTCATGAATCAGATCAATTTCTGCCAGCTTTAGTGAAAGAGCTGTTGTTCTTTGCTGCCCTTGAGAGCCATATGTCTGAACATCCCGACCATTCACAAAGAAAAGAAGATCATCTCTGTGAGGCCCCATAGCGTCACCCCTCGGTCTATTTCTCTGTCTCTTAGTTTCTGAAACGATTCTTCATAGCTATTTTTTATTTTCGACAAGTCTGACGCTTCTGATACCTCTATGGCCGTCTGGTATTGGAGCGTGAGCGTTTCCAGCTCTCTTGAAATCCCAAAATGCAGCGGCTGCGCCCATTTTTCGAGCTGTTTCGTAAAAGTCAGTCGTCTTTTGACAACCTTCGCTGCCGCATCAATCAACTGCTCTGTTAAAATCTCCAGCATCGTTTGATCCGTTTGCTTTCTTGTTTGCAATTGTTTCAAGTAATGATTTCGCTGAGTGAGGATTTTTTGATAGAGCGATAAATCATGCAAGTAGACAGCAGACACTTGTCCAATCTCCATGTCGAGGAATCTTCTGCGGATTTGCGGGCTACCTTTCACAAGGCTGAGATCCTCTGGTGCAAACATGATGGTGTTCAAGGCACCAACATAATGACTGAGTTTCTGTTGTTCAATGTGATTGACCTTGCCCTTTTTTCCTTTTTTTGAGATCACGAGCTGCATGGGGAGTGGACCATTTTTTTTGATGACTCTACCTTCTATTTTAGCATAGTCTTCGTCCCATCGGATAAGTTCTTTATCATTTGACGTACGATGAGACTTTGCCATCGACAATACATAGATCGCTTCCATCAGGTTCGTTTTACCTTGGGCGTTCTCACCAATCATCACATTCACCTTATTGTCGAATTGAAGCTCGGTGTGTTCATAGTTTCGGTATGAAGTTAACGCCAGACTTTGAATGTACATGTATTGTCACCCGTTTCTAATTCACAACTTGAAATGTGCCGTGACCTTCTATCTCGACAACATCTCCTGGGTATAATTTGCGTCCCCGTCTATTATCTGGCTCTTGATTAATGAACACCTCATGTTCACTTAAAAACCACTTCGCCATTCCACCAGATTGAATGACTTCGGCTAATTTCAAAAACTGCCCTAATGTAATCATTTCTGTTTCAATCGTTATCAGATTAGGCATTGTATCGACCTCTTTCAATATCACTAATATCTAATTGTACTAAAAAACAAGACCAGAAGGAAAGGGGGAAAGCGAACTGGGATGAAAGAAAGCAGAGGAAATGAGGAAAAAAGCTGCTGTGCGCTCACACAGCAGCCATTTTAGACCAAATTAATACGTTCTAACTGGAAGAATCAATTGCAAAATGGAATCATCATTTGGCGTACGCAATAGGAATGGTCTCATTGCGCCAGTGAAACTGACATGAATCTCTGTTCCCTCTAATACTTTTAAAGCATCAAGCATATATTTCGGACTGAAAGAGATTTTGAGATCCTCCCCTTTAATGTCATCTGCTTGCACCGTTTCAACTACTTTACCGATTTCAGGCGAATTAGAAGAGATTTCAAGGCTTTGCGCAGGATCAGCAGAAAGCTTCACAACGTTGTTACGACCTTCTCTTGCTAAAAGTGACGCGCGATCAATCGCTTGAAGGAATTCTTTCGTATTCACCACTACATCCGTTTTACTTTCTTGCGGAATGAGGCGAGCTGTATCTGGGTAATTACCATCCAGCAATCTTGAGAAGAACAGCACGTTCTGTGCTTTAAAGAGAACCTGTGTCTCCGTAATGACGATGCTCACAAGATCTTGTCCATCATCAAGAATTTTACTTAGCTCTGTTAAACTCTTTCCAGGAATGACCACATTGTACGAGCTTTCCTCGTTAATATCCAACTTCGCTTTTCTTAAAGCAAGGCGATGGCTATCCGTTGCTGTGCATATTAATTCACCTTTTTCAACCTTCCAGTTTACACCTGTCAAGATAGGTCGTGTTTCTGAGGTGGACACTGCGAAAACCGTTTGACGGATAAGGTTTTTAAGCAAATCTGTTGGAATTTGAAAAGCATGATGCTCTTCAATTTGTGGCAGATGCGGATATTCTTCAGCATCTAAGCCGTTTAAATTAAATTCTGCTGAACCAGAGCGGATGATGGTTAGATGATTTTGTTCTACCTCAATTTCGACAGTAGACATAGGCAGTTTCTTAACGATTTCGCTAAAGAAGCGGGCTTGCAGCACAATACTTCCTGGTCGATCAATTGTAATGACTTCTAAATCTCCATCTCTTTGAGGAATAAAAGATTCGATTGAGATATCAGAATCGCTCCCTGTGAGAGAAACCCCTTCGTCAGATGCAACAATTTTAATCCCTGTCAAAATAGGAATCGTTGTTCTAGAGGATACGGCCTTTAATACATCTTGGACACTTTCAACAAGACGATCTTTTTGAATCGTGAATTTCATAGTGGTCCTCCTAATTTTTCTTAATGACATGTATATATATTTATTTAATAAAAATCGTAGAAGTACTAGTAGGGCTTGTGAATATGTGGATAAGTCAGTAGAAAGAAAGGAAAGACAGCCTATCCACATGTGGACAGACTGTGTATGACTATGCTCTAGTTATTCACATTTTCCCGTACTTATCTTATCAGCTTGATTATTTTAGTTGTTCTTTGATCTCTTTGACATGCTGCTGAAGCTGTTCATCTTCAACGATTAATTTTGAAATTTTCTCATGAGCATGAATGACGGTCGTATGATCTCGTCCACCAAATTCTTCTCCGATTTTAGGTAGAGAGGAATCTGTCATTTCTCTAGAGAGATACATCGCAATTTGTCTTGGATAAGCAACTGATTTCGTACGTTTCTTCGCTTTGAAATCTTCTAATCGAATATTAAATTGCTGCCCTACAATTCTTTGAATATCTTTAATTGTAATCACCTTAGGTTTTGATGAAGGAATGATGTCCTTTAGGGCTTCAGCTGCTAGATCAGCATTGATGTCTTTATTAATTAAAGAAGAGTAAGCAACGACACGAATCAAAGCACCTTCCAGTTCCCGAATGTTGCTGTCGATTTGATTGGCAATATAAAGCATGACTTCATTCGGAATGTCTAAACCTTCTGCTTTTGCTTTTTTACGTAAGATCGCAATACGCGTTTCTAGATCTGGCGGGGTAATGTCTGTAATTAAGCCCCATTCGAATCGAGAGCGTAATCTGTCTTCAAGTGTCGGAATTTCCTTTGGCGGCCGGTCACTAGAAATGACGATTTGCTTACTTTCTTCGTGAAGTGTGTTGAATGTATGGAAAAACTCTTCTTGTGTTTGTTCTTTTCCTGCTAAAAATTGAATATCATCTATCAAAAGCACATCTACATTCCGATAGCGATTACGGAAATCGACTGCTTTGTTGTCCCGGATTGAGTTGATAAATTCATTTGTAAATTTTTCAGATGATAGATAGACCACTTTGGCTGATGGATTATGGTCGATAACGTAATGACCGATCGCATGCATTAAGTGAGTCTTTCCTAAACCAACGCCCCCATAAATAAAAAGCGGGTTATATGCTTTTGCTGGTGCTTCTGCGACTGCAAGTGAAGCGGCATGAGCAAAACGGTTGCCTGAACCAATAACAAAAGTATCAAATGTATATTTTGGATTCAGCATATTTTGTGGAATTTCAACGGGTTCTTCTTTCGACATTTTTTTGATTGGAGATTTTGGCATGGCTTCCTCTTCGTCCTGATTTTGAGGAATGATAAATTTGATGCTGAGCTCTTCGCCTGTCAGTTCATAGATGGTATCTGCAATTAAGTGAAGGTATCTTGACTCGAGCCAGTCTCTTGCAAATTCATTAGGTGCAGTAATAGTCAGCGTATCTCCTTGAAGAGAATGGGCTTTAGTGGACTTCATCCATGTTTCAAAACTAGGTTTGCTCAATTTTGTCTCTATTTTTTGAAGTGCTTTATTCCACAGATCCAAAATATTTTCCATAAGGCTTCTCCCCCCTCCTTTTCTTTTTAAAATGACCAGTATCAAACTGTTATAGAACACGAAAAAGAGCAAATGGTCATCACCATTCGTGCACATACTTTGTTGAAAACAATTAATATAGTAGAAAAACGTCTTTTCGACAAATTACACAGGTTGTGGATAAACAATTCAACAAGCTGTGTAATAACTTTCCACAGGTTATCCACAAATTGTGGATAAGATAAATAGGCCAGATAAGTAATTAAGAGTTAAAACACAAATATAATATCAAAATAAACAAGATGGTGCAATGGGTGTCACAAACTTATCCACACACTTTACATCCTGTTGAAAAATAATTATCCACATAGGTTATTTGTGTGAAAAAAATGTCGATAATGGATGTGGATAGTCAAAATATGCCGGAAAAATATCCACAACCTTGTTTTGAAGGTTTTTTTGAAGGAAAAAAAGAATAAAATGCTGGAAACTAAAAAAGAAGGTTTCTTCACTTGATAACTTGTGTTATGCTTATAAGGTTGATAATAAGAGTTTTATCATTGATATTGACAATCGATGGGTTACACAAATATAATGAGTTAGACTGTCTTAAACAGCTATTCCTCAGGGAGGTGTCATAAATGAAAAGAACGTTTCAACCAAATAACCGTAAGCGTAGTAAAGTTCATGGCTTCCGCAGCCGTATGAGTTCTAAAAACGGACGTCTAGTTTTAAAGCGACGCCGCAGCAAAGGTAGAAAAAAATTATCAGCTTAGGCCACTGAATAATGTCAGTGGTCTTTTTTACATAAAATCGTAAATGAACTGTCAGTTTTTATCGGAGTGGAAGAAAACATGAAGAAGCGAAACAGGCTAAAAAAAAATGAAGAGTTTCAAACAGTGTTCAAAAAAGGTCAATCAATGGCTAATCGCCAATTCGTCATTTATCAGCTGGACCAACCAAATCAAGAAGAACTGCGTTTAGGATTGTCTGTCAGTAAGAAGATAGGTAATGCAGTGATAAGAAACCGGATTAAACGACTGATCCGTCAGGTGTTCTTAGAGGAAGGTCATAAGCTAAAGCAAGAAAAAGACTACATTGTTATCGCACGAAAACCAGCAAGCGAATTGACCTTTGAAGAAACAAAGAAGTCTCTCCAGCATTTATTTAGAAAATCCGCTGTTTATCAACAACAACCGAAAAAGTCTTCGTAATAGAAACTTTCGTTGAATCAATTTTTAAAAGCGCTTCCTTCATCTAGTGAATTAAAATGAAACCACCACTTTGTAATGAAAAAATGTTACCATACTGATTAGGTGAGTCACTTTCGTAATCAATTCCAACTTAAATAAAGTTTGAAGTAATGGGAGGAATCTTGTTGAAAAGGCGATTATTACTAATATTTAGCTTGATTGGCGTGTTGGTTCTATTGGCAGGATGTACACAAATCAATGAACCAATCACATCAGATAGTAAGGGATTCTGGAATTCTTACATTGTATACCCGCTATCTCAATTAATCACTTACATGGCAAACTTAACTGGTGAAAACTATGGTGTAGCGATTATTATTGTAACTCTTTTGATTCGTTTGCTCATTTTACCATTAATGATTAAACAATTAAGAAGTACAAAAGCAATGCAAGCACTTCAGCCAGAACTAAAGAAGCTTCGTGAAAAATATAGCTCAAAAGATCAAAAAACACAGCAGCAGCTTCAACAGGAAACAATGGCTCTTTTCCAAAAGAATGGTGTAAATCCATTAGCAGGGTGTTTCCCAATCTTAATTCAAATGCCAATCTTAATTGGTTTTTATCATGCGATCATGAGAACAGCTGAAATCAAGAAGCATACTTTCTTATGGTTTGACTTAGGCAGTCCAGATCCATTATTCCTGCTACCGATTATTGCAGGTGTAGCTACTTTTATTCAGCAGAAGCTAATGATGGCTGGAAATCCTTCGGACAACCCTCAAATGGCGATTATGCTTTGGGTGATGCCAATTATGATCATTGTATTTGCAATCAGTTTCCCAGCGGCACTTTCACTGTACTGGGTTGTAGGTAACATTTTCATGATCATTCAAACTTTGGTCATTAAAACACCTCAAGTAAAAGTTGATACAAAAGAAAAAGCTGGCGGGAACAAAAAATGAAGGAAATAACTGCTGTCGGTCGCACAGTCGAAGAAGCAGTAGATTCCGGACTGAAACAAATTCAACTACTACAAGAAGAAGTAGATATCACAATAGTAGATGAAGGAAACAAAGGGTTTTTAGGATTATTTGGTAAAAGACAAGCTGTTGTCAAGTTAGTAGAAAAGCGAGATGCGCTCAAATTAGCAACACAGTATTTAGATAAAATTGTTAAATCAATTGATCCTAAAGCAAACATTGTTTCGAAAAAAGAAACGAAAAAGATCTCTTTTCACATTAATGGAGACAAAACTTCATTAATGATTGGAAAAAGAGGACAAACACTGTACTCTTTAGAAACCTTGGTGCAGTTAGTGTTTAATCGTTATTCTGATCAGTATCATCATATTACAATTGATATTGGAGATTATAGGAAGAAACGACAAGAAGCACTTGAACAATATGCAATCAAAACGGCAAACCGTGTTTTAAAAACGAAGAGAAAGGTTCATTTAGAACCGATGCCTTCGAATGAACGAAAAGTCGTTCATGATACGATTGCAGCATTTTCTAAAGAACTTGCCACGGCATCCGAAGATACAGGCAGCAAGCGTCATGTTGTGGTGATGTATAAAAAATAGCAGAAAGGCTAAGATTCAGCAAAGCTGGATTTTAGTCTTTTTTTATTGAAAAATTACCTTTTAATAGTAGATTCCTCCTTTATTTCTAAAAAGTTAGTGTGTTATTTAGATCGAAAACGTCATTTTCCCTTAGTTGCAAAGGGAGAAGGGCGTTTTAATTTATTGGATTTAGGTGTAAGATGTGAAGACAAGTTTAGAACGTCGTTATTCACATGTGGATAAGTTAAGTGTTAAAATAGACAGGGTGCAAAACTGTGGATAATTAAATGTGGGCTACTTTCGCTTCGCATGCATTTATGGTATCTTTAAATTTTGGATTAAGCGTTTTTGATATAGAGATGGACAACGTCCATTTAATTGATATAAGACTGTCTATTGAATAGAGAAAGAGGTGAATGAGCGGTGGATACAATTGCAGCAATTTCTACACCAATGGGTGAAGGGGCAATTGCCATTATACGTTTAAGCGGGCCTGATGCAGTTCAGATTGCTGATCGCATGTATAAGGGGCCTAAGGAGAAAAAACTTGTATCAGTGGATTCTCATACCATTCATTATGGTCATATTGTAGATTCAAGTACCGAGCAAGTGATAGAAGAGGTCATGGTGTCTGTATTAAGAGCGCCAAAAACATTTACGAGAGAAGACGTTATTGAGATCAACTGCCATGGCGGAATTGTCACGGTCAATAAAGTCTTGCAGCTTGCTTTAAAAGAAGGAGCGAGATTAGCGGAGCCAGGTGAGTTTACAAAACGTGCTTTCCTAAATGGAAGAATCGACTTGTCACAAGCAGAAGCCGTAATGGACTTGATTCGTGCAAAGACTGACCGTGCGATGAATGTCGCAATGACTCAAATGGAGGGACGTCTCTCCGGTTTGATTAAACGTCTTCGTGGTGAGATATTGGAGACACTTGCCCATGTAGAAGTGAATATTGATTATCCAGAGTATGACGATGTGGAAGAAATGACACATCGAGTCTTAGTTGAAAAGGCGACATCTGTGAAAAAGGAAATTGAATCGCTTCTAACGACTTCACAGCAGGGGAAAATCCTACGTGAGGGTTTATCTACTGTTATTATTGGAAGGCCAAATGTTGGGAAGTCTTCCTTATTAAATAGTCTTGTTCAGGAAACAAAGGCGATTGTGACCGATATTCCTGGAACAACCAGAGATGTCATCGAGGAATATGTGAATGTAAGAGGAGTACCGCTCCGTTTAGTAGATACTGCGGGTATACGTGAGACTGAAGACATTGTTGAGCGTATTGGGGTCGAACGATCAAGACAGGTCTTAAAAGAAGCTGACCTGATTTTACTTGTGCTCAATTATAGTGAAGAGTTATCTGAGGAAGATATTAAGCTATTTGAGGCTGTCTCGGGTATGGATATTATTGTGATTGTCAATAAGACTGATCTTGAGCCTAAACTTGATGTAGAAAAAGTAAAAGAGTTAGCGAAAGATCGTCCAGTCGTGACAACATCTTTATTACAAGAAAAAGGGATTGATGAGCTTGAAATGGCCATTCAATCTTTATTCTTCACTGGCTCAATTGAAAGTGGAGATTTAACGTATGTAAGCAATACTAGGCATATTGCGCTCCTTCAAGAAGCAAAACAATCGATTGAGGATGCTCTAGAAGGAATTGAAATGGATGTACCGATCGACATTGTTCAAATAGATTTAACACGCTGCTGGGAGCAGCTAGGTGAAATTATTGGGGATGCTGTTCATGAAAGCTTAATCGATCAGTTATTCTCTCAATTCTGTTTAGGAAAGTAAAGGGAGGAACAAAAGAAATGGGTTATGAAGCTGGCCAATATGATGTAATCGTCGTCGGTGCCGGTCATGCTGGTGTTGAGGCTGCTCTTGCTTCTGCAAGACAGGGCGCCAAAACACTTGTATTGACCATCAATCTCGATATGGTTGCTTTTATGCCATGTAATCCGTCCGTAGGAGGTCCCGCTAAAGGGATTGTCGTCAGAGAAATTGATGCGCTAGGCGGAGAAATGGCACGAAATATAGATAAGACGCATATTCAAATGCGTATGCTGAATACTGGGAAAGGACCTGCTGTCCGTGCGTTAAGAGCGCAAGCAGATAAGTTTCAATATCAGCACGAAATGAAAAAAACAATGGAAAATGAACCAAACCTAACAATGTTGCAAGGGATGGTAGACCATTTAATTGTAGAAGATGATGAATGTAAAGGTGTTGTGACTCAAACAGGTGCAAATTATCGCGCGAAGTCTGTTGTTCTAACGACTGGTACTTTCTTAAAAGGCCGCATTATTTTAGGGGATCTTTCTTATTCAAGCGGTCCTAATAATCAGCAGCCTTCCATTAAATTATCGGATCATCTAGCAGAATTAGGATTCGATTTGGTTCGCTTTAAAACTGGGACACCACCTCGAGTAAACAGCCACTCGATTGATTATAGTAAGACGGAAATTCAACCAGGTGACGATGTGCCACGTGCGTTTTCTTATGAAACTGTGGAATATATTACAGATCAATTACCATGCTGGTTAACATACACGAGTTTAGAAACTCATCAAATTATTGATGAGAATCTTCACCGTTCTCCTATGTATTCAGGTATGATTAAAGGAACAGGTCCTAGATACTGCCCGTCCATTGAGGATAAGGTGGTTCGTTTTAATGATAAACCGAGACATCAAATTTTCTTAGAGCCAGAAGGCCGTAATACGCAAGAAGTGTATGTTCAAGGTTTATCTACAAGTCTGCCAGAGGATGTACAGCAGCGAATGCTGTCAACCATTCCAGGGCTTGAAAATGTACAAATGATGCGAGCGGGTTATGCCATTGAGTATGATGCGATTGTGCCTACACAATTGTGGCCGACACTTGAGACGAAGAAAATTTCTGGATTATATACAGCTGGCCAAATTAATGGTACCTCTGGTTATGAGGAAGCTGCAGGTCAAGGAATTATGGCAGGTATCAATGCAGGAAGAAAAGCATTGGGTAAAGAAGAAGTCATTTTAAGCCGATCTGATGCATATATCGGTGTTCTCATTGATGATCTTGTCACGAAGGGTACAAATGAACCTTACCGTCTTTTAACTTCTCGTGCAGAGTACCGCTTACTTCTGCGTCATGACAATGCTGATTTAAGATTAACGGAACTTGGATATAACATTGGTTTAATTTCTGAAGAGAGATTCCAAGCATTCACACAGAAAAAAGAGGCTATTGAAGCAGAGAAAAAACGTTTATATTCTGTCATTATTAAACCTACAGCAGAGACACAGGAATATATCCGTTCTCTTGGTGGAAGTGAATTGAAGGACGGTATTCGCGCTAGTGATCTGATGAAGCGTCCAGAGATGAACTATGAATCTGTTGTGAAACTAGCTCCTGCTGACACACCGCTTCCTGCTGATGTGTGTGAACAGGTAGAGATTCAAATTAAATATGAAGGTTATATTGAAAAGTCGCTCCAACAAGTTGAAAAGCTGAAAAAGATGGAAAATAAAAAGATTCCGGATCGAATCGATTATGATGCCATCAAAGGGATTGCAACTGAAGCGAAGCAAAAGCTAAAAGAAGTCCGACCGCTTTCTGTTGCACAGGCTTCTCGTATTTCAGGCGTTAACCCTGCTGATATTTCTATCCTTTTAGTGTATTTGGAGCAGGGACGTATTGCGAAGATAGCAGAGTAGAAAGGATGTCGGCATGAACATTGAACAATTTACAGCAGCACTAGAGGAGAAAGGGATCACTCTTTCTCCAGTGCAGCTTGAACAATTTGAAACTTACTTCCATATGCTTGTAGAATGGAACGAGAAGATGAATTTAACGTCCATTACAGAAAAGGAAGAAGTATATTTAAAGCATTTTTATGACTCGATATCAGCAGCATTTTTTATTGATTTTCACAATGTGACAACAATTTGTGATATTGGAGCTGGTGCTGGTTTTCCAAGCATTCCTCTTAAAATTTGTTTCCCTCATCTACATGTGACCATTGTTGATTCTCTCCAGAAACGCATTACGTTTCTCAATGAGTTAGCAAAAGGGTTAAACTTACAAGATACTACTTTTTATCATGATCGTGCGGAGACCTTTGGACAACGTAAAGATCAACGTGAAAGCTATGACCTTGTCACCGCTAGAGCAGTTGCGCGCTTATCTGTCTTGAGCGAACTATGCCTGCCTCTTGTGAAAAAGGAAGGTTTGTTTGTTGCATTAAAAGCATCTGCTGCAGATGAAGAGATGCAAGCAGGAAAAAAAGCCGTTACTGTCCTCGGAGGAGAGGTTGTTGAAAAGCATTCCTTTGTTCTTCCTTTAGAAGAAAGCGAACGGAACATCATTGTCATTGAAAAGAAAAAACAAACACCAAAAAAATATCCTAGAAAACCAGGAACACCTAATAAATCGCCAATAGAGGGTTGATCATGTAAAAGGTCGGTTTTTCTTCAATATTTATGATTTTACAGAAGGAAAAAACATGAGAAAATAGAATTATAAAAAGGTAGTTTTTAAAGGTGGTGTAGGTTCATGAAGCATTCACTCTCACGCTTCTTCGGGCTTGGTGACAAAGAACATCCTGAGCGTGATACCGAAATAGAGGCAGAGATTGCTGAGCATGATACATTAAAGGAAGAGATACAGGAGCTCCCGGTCGACACAATTATGCCTAACCGTTTTCAGCCACGCACCATTTTTTCAGAAGAAAAGATACAAGAGCTGGCCACAACCATTCATACCCATGGCATTATTCAACCGATTGTTGTTAGACCAACAGAAGAAGAAGGAAAATATGAACTGATCGCCGGCGAAAGACGTTGGAGAGCGGTACAAACTCTTCAATGGGAGAAAATCCCCGCTATTATAAAAGATTTTACTGATACGGAAACGGCATCTGTGGCATTGATTGAAAATTTGCAAAGAGAAGAGCTGTCTGCAATTGAAGAGGCTCATGCTTATGCACGTCTTTTAGAGCTTCATGATTTAACGCAAGAAGCGCTTGCTCAGCGTTTAGGTAAGGGACAATCGACTGTTGCAAACAAACTAAGACTTTTAAAGTTGCCTGAAGAGGTACAGCAAGCCATTTTGGAGAAAAAAATCTCTGAGAGGCATGCCCGTTCACTTGTACCTTTAAAGCTTCCAGAATTACAAATCACGCTGTTGCAGGAAATCATCGAAAAGCAGCTGAATGTGAAACAGACTGAAGAGCGTGTAGTGAAGATGCTTGAACAAAAAACAGATCGCAAACCGAAGCCGAAACGTAAGGCGTTTAGCCGAGATACGCGAATTGCGATGAATACCATTCGTCAGTCTCTCCATATGGTAGAAGATAGCGGACTTAAAATAAATACCGAGGAAGAAGAATTTGAGGAATATATCCAATTAACCATTCGCATTCCTAAATAGAAAAAAGCTGATGAGCATTACTCGTCAGCTTTTTTTGTCTTTCCATCCTTTAAATTCATGATATTTACTTATTATTAATTAATTGGTAAAATATGATTTTCATAGTAGAAGGGAGGTGACATATAACCGATGAAAATGAAAAAGACTATTTTTGCTATTATCTGTTATTTACTAATCTCTTTTTCTCTTTTTTCAAATGAAACGACTGTGTTTGCTGTGAGCACGTCAACGAATCATGATACTCATTCAGCGGAAGAAGAAACGATTACGAAAGAAGAACTGAGTACTCTGAAGAAACAAGGTGTGGTTTCGACAGATGTAACGGTTCAACAATTAAATCAAGAGCAAGCGTCTCAGGACGATGCGATCGATGTGATCACAGCTGATGATGATTTGGAGAACTATGGTTTAAGGCAAAACAAACAGGATGAAATGGTAACGGATGAAAGGCCGAATACCATTCGCCATCTTTTTGGTAAACCGTATCCTGGAACCGATATTATGCCTCAAAAAGGGGATATATTGGTGACGAGCACTGGTGCTTTGAATGGTTTAATTGGTCATGCAGGCATCGTCATTAATGAGAAAAGCTATGCATCCATTCCTGGGTTCCGGCAGCATCCAAATATTGATTCCATTCAGAGTTGGTTTCGCTATAGTGCCAATACAAAGGTGATTCGGATTAATCATCAGGAAAAGGCAGATTTAGCAGGGAATTGGGCGCATGATTACGTGAAAGACCATCCAAAGGCTCGATATTCGATCACTATGTCTATTCAATCCTTGGACCCTACTTATTGTTCAAAGATTGTATGGCAGGCTTACGCGAAAACCGGGGACGCTGTTGGACATGCGACATTTACCATTAAAGCACCCTATGGTTTTTTGAAAAAGAAGAACTATAAAACAGTGACACCTAAAGTCATTGTAAGTGAAGGCCGAAAAATTGGCGGGCTAAACTTTTGATTGTATCTCCCTCACTTTTCAGGAAAAGTGGGGGTTTTTTGTCTCGTTATTTTCTTCAAAAAGATATATTAATATATCTTCGAAGCGCATTTTTATGCATCTATCCATGTACGGAAACACAGATTCATTCACGAATTTATAATGGAGAAACAAAAAAAGCAAACGTTTCATACTTTTTTTGATAGAATAGGAAGTATGAATGAATGAGAAACTTGTTAAGTTGAAAGTGGGTGACATCGTGGGGAAAATCATAGCGATTACCAACCAGAAGGGCGGCGTTGGGAAGACGACAACTTCTGTTAATTTGGGTGCGTGTTTAGCATACATAGGAAAACGAGTGTTGTTAGTTGATATTGATCCGCAGGGAAATGCCACGAGTGGTATTGGGATTGAGAAGGCCGATGTAGAGAAGTGCGTGTACGATATTTTAGTAGACGATGCAGATGTACTTGATGTGATTAAGACGACAGAGGTCGAAAATCTTGATGTCATTCCTGCGACGATACAGCTTGCAGGGGCGGAAATTGAGCTTGTGCCTACGATCTCACGTGAAGTGAGGCTGAAAAGAGCACTTGAATCTGTGAAGCAAAATTATGATTATATGATTATTGACTGCCCGCCATCACTTGGGTTACTGACGATTAATGCGTTAACTGCATCCGATTCTGTTTTAATACCGGTTCAGTGTGAATATTATGCACTTGAAGGATTGAGTCAATTGTTGAATACGGTTCGTCTTGTGCAGAAACATCTAAATACCGACCTTGCCATTGAAGGTGTCTTACTGACAATGCTTGATGCAAGAACAAATCTTGGAATCCAAGTCATCGAAGAAGTAAAAAAATACTTTAGAGATAAAGTCTATCAGACTGTGATTCCGAGGAATGTGAGACTAAGTGAAGCGCCTAGTCATGGGAAACCTATTATCTTGTATGATCCACGTTCAAGAGGTGCAGATGTCTATTTAGACTTAGCAAAGGAAGTGGACGCGAATGGCTAAAGGTCTTGGAAAGGGTATTAATGCGCTATTTAACAATGTGGATTCCAATGAAGAAACTGTCGAAGAAATTAAGTTGAAGGATTTGCGCCCAAACCCTTATCAGCCAAGGAAAACGTTTGATGATGATGCATTGTCTGATCTCAAAGAATCAATTCAGCAGCACGGTGTTTTACAGCCGATTATTGTTCGTAAATCGATTAAAGGATATGACATTGTCGCAGGAGAACGCCGTTTCCGTGCAGCACAACAAGCTGGTTTGACAACGATTCCTGCGATCGTCAGGGAATTTTCAGAAACACTGATGAGGGAGATCGCTCTTTTAGAAAACTTACAGCGCGAGGATTTATCTCCATTAGAGGAAGCGGAAGCCTATGCCTCCTTACTAGATCACTTAAGTGTGACTCAGGAGGAATTAGCCAAGCGATTAGGCAAAAGCAGACCGCATATTGCGAACCACCTTCGTTTATTAACATTACCGGATGAAGTACAGAAGCTGATTGCAGATGGAACATTATCCATGGGACATGGACGCACGCTGCTTAGTTTGAAAAACAAAAAGAAGCTGGCGCCATTGGTAAAGAAGGTCGTGGACGAAGGATTAAATGTCCGTCAGGTTGAGAAACTTGTTCAGCAATTAAATGAAAATGTTCCACGTGAAACAAAGAAAAAAGAAGCACCAAAGGATCGCATGTTGAAAGAAAGAGAATCTTTCTTACAAAATTACTTTGGTACTTCAGTGACGATCAAGAAACAGAAGAAAAAAGGGAAAATTGAGATTGAATTTCTCTCAAATGAAGATTTAGAAAGAATCCTTGAATTGCTTTCTACGAGAGAATCATCGGAATGACCATCTTGATATGAGATGGTCTTTTTTATATTCTTCCCGTGATATTTTGAATAGGGGTGAAGAGAGAACGGCTTTTTTCTCTCGTCCAATCCATTTGATCAATGTGGGATAGACTTTCAGACAGTGTATTGGCCATAGACATCACAAGATGAAGACGTGTGTTTTGGAGAACGAAGTATTCCATAAAACCGCTCACGTTGACGATTCCATTAATATGAATATTGCCTACTTCTGGAAGATCTTTTTGCACACCTGCACCGGGCTTTAACGGTCCTTCTCCAATTTGAAACGATCCTACACTTTTCACTCTCCCTAAACAGGCATCAACGGCTACGATAAATGGGTGTTTATGAGCTTGTTCAATTTCAGCGAGCTTTTCCTTTAAATTGACCGCATGCACTGGGTCAGAGAGAGTGCCGTATACATGCAGCTTTTTTAAATCAAGACTTGAAAGCTTTGTTCCTACAAGTGGACCTAGAGAGTCACCGGTTGAGCGGTCTGTTCCTATGCAGACGATGGCAACGGGTCTTTTTCCTGCTTTCTGAAGATGCGAGAATAAAATACTTTTAAGCTGCTGAATGGCATTTGTATCCGTATGGGACACGTATTCTTTCACCCTATTTCTTAAAAAAAGACCGTTCTTGCTATTCATAGGTCTCACTTCCTTGTCATAGTAGTTAGTAACAGTATACGGAAACAAGCTTAATTCTATACCTATGAGGTGATGATTGTGTGGAAGGCTGGTTCAAGGTGGACGCTTTTAATTTTAGGAAGCTTGATAGGAGCGGGATATGCCTCTGGTCAAGAAATTTGGCAGTTTTTTGGCCTTGATAGCGGACTAGCCATTCTACTGTTTACGCTCATGTTTATGCTGTCGACCTATGTGGTGTTAAAAATCAGTTATGAGGTGCGTGCTGATCATTTTGTGCCGGTGTTAGAGCGTCTTGTAGGTCCTTGGCTGGCCAAGGTGTATGATATTTTAATTGTTCTTTATCTATTCACGACAACAACAGTCATGATTGCCGGTGGCGGGGTGACACTTGAGATGTATCATGTGCCATTTTGGGTTGGAATCGGTGCATTTTGTTTATTCTCATTTATGATTTTTTTCTGGGATGTGAAAGGGCTCTTATCTGTGAATGCCTTCATTATACCAATTTTGGTGGCGGGGCTCATCTATGCGTTTGTTTTTTATTATATGAATCATGATCATATGTGGAGAATTGATTTTGGCCAGCAATACAATTGGCCTGCCAGTATCGTCTTTGCTTCTTTGAATATATTATCTGTTGTGGCGGTGCTATCTTCAGTGGGGAAAGAAATGAAGGGGCTTGGAGAGGCCAAGGTTGCAAGTATATTAAGCGGTTTGATTTTTGGTGTCATTTCTTATGTGTATAACGAAATACTAGTTGATATTTCTGGGAGTCTTTCAGCAGAAGGGATTCCTTTGTTTACAGTATTAGAGGGGGCACCAACATCATTGTTTGTGTTTATGACCATTGTTCTTTGTTTAGCGATTTATACAACAACTGCTGCGGGATTATTTGGTTTATCCAGCCGCATGCTCTCTTTTGTACGAATGCCCCGCTGGTTCATTGTATTCATCATGCTTCTTTTGATGGCACCTTTAACCTCTCTTGGATTTGCTGATTTAATTGCTTTCTTGTATCCGATTTACAGCTTGCTCAATCTTTATTTGCTTGTCTGTTTAATGCTGTATCCGATTTTAAGTAAAAAGATATTTTTCCGTTCTAAAAATTATACTGATAAAATAAAATAAACACCTCTCTTTCAAAGAGAAGTGCTTATTTTATCCGAATGGAATCAATCGCTTCCTTGATATCGTCATATACAGGCATGTGCTGGAGACGCTGCATGCGTTCCTCTATTTCTGAGATGGCTTGTCCCTTTAAATGCTGGGATACATGCTGTTTGACAATGGTTGTCTGGTTCATCATGTCTTCTGTTTTGGATAATTGGTACTCCAAGTGCATGCGGGTATTTGCCAATTCGTCGTGAAGCCGCATTTTCAGCAATCGCTTTAAATCTTTTCGTTGTCCTTCTCTGCGCATGGCCTGAATAGCGGCAATTTCTTCAGGTGATTGAGATTGTGTTTGTGGTGCAGATTGACTTTCGAATACAGACATGGAGCGGCGGGCACTCACATTTTGCAAGAAACGCTGGGCGTCACTAGGAGGTTTATTTTGATTGATCATATGGCGACTCCTTTCTTAACGAATACCCATTTGCATCGCAAGGCGTCTATCTGCCTTGGCATAGTCATCACCCATTGTGTACATATGTCTTGAAAGGGTGGAAAGTTCTTGTTCGTAGTCTCTCAAGGTGTACAAGGCATTCAGTTGTTTTTCATGAGAATAAAAGGTTGATTGCGGCTGCTCCATCCTTACTTCCTCTAACAGTGCTTCTACATCGCTATGGGTTAATAAATCATAGTGACCGAAGCCGACAAGTCCTTTCAGTTCTTGTTTTACATGATGGACGGCATCTTTTACACTATCATCAATTCCATCTATTTTCTCAAATACAGTGTGTACTTCATGTTCAATAATACTTTGTAGATCATATGATGAATTTTTTAGTAAATGGGATTTTATGATAATTTCAAGCCCGCTTTGTGCATATGCACGGCCTGAATGGATTTCTTGTAAAAGCATCGCTGTAAAACTTGTATTGTGATCAAGCTGTTCATCTAAAATACGAGCGGTTCCATTCGAATGGAATGAATACCCATTTACTTTGAATTCTCCTGAAACGAGAGCTAAAAATGCATTTGTATCAAATGATTCGTTCCACTCTATATTCATTGATGCAAAAGCTGATCTTAAAAAGGTGTCAATTTCTCTTGGTTTATATTTTATGGATTCTTGGACCGATCCCTGCTCCCGGGGTGGTACGGTGTACTTGACTTGTCCAACTCCATGATCATGGCGATTGAGTAAACCTACATAATGATTGGGTTGAATATATTCCGTGAGAACATGGGTATATTTTCCTTCTACTGCTTTTTGCTGAATGGAAGGTGCCAGGCTGCTCCATATATTTGGGCTATCGAATGTGATGGCTTTTTTGACAGCTGGCTGTTCTGTCGCAATGTAAGCACAAACAGCACCGGCAAGCGCTTGTCCAGTGAGATAGATGGTTGCATTCGGGTGCTTCTGACAGACGTCCTCGATGTATTCCTTCCCTTTAAAAAAGACATGATCTTGTTTCCCGGCTAAGGATTTTCTTTCAATGGGGTAGGCATAATCCGTTTTTAACAATGATTGGGTAGCCGTTTGAACATCTTGTGTCGATGTCACCGTCATTTGTTTTGGCAGAGGACAGTGAAACGCGACAATGAACTCATCTGACTGTTCCTGCTGCATCCTTAAACCATATAATTGATGATCTATTTTTAGAAAATCGTTGACAGTGAGCGTATGCTGACCTACTTCTATCGTATGGTTCTGCTGGTAATTCTCTGCGTTTCCAGCGTGATCGGATATGATTTTATAATCTTTGTCGGTTAATCTATCCTTTCGATTGACCATCGTACCTGCTCCCTCACATAACATTTATGCAGATATCATAAATCAAAAAATATGGAAAAACCACAGCGTTCTACCAATAAAAACCTTTTGACCTACAGTGTTTGTGACAATATTGAAAAAAAGCGGAGTTTAAGTAACTATTGGTCACAAATAAAATGATCTAAAAGAAGGGTTTTTTCTATAAAAAAGAACGGGATTGATACATGACAGCGGCTCTTTATTTTGTGCATTGCTCTCCATCGGCATTTTTTTGTACAATAGATTTAATGAAGTGAGCAAGAGAGGTGAATGCTGATGGCAGACAAAGCATTTGGGTTACATGACGTCGTTGAAATGAAAAAACCCCATCCATGTGGTGCCAATCGGTGGAAAGTTATTCGTTTGGGCATGGATATTCGTATTAAATGCGAAGGGTGCGGGCACAGCGTGATGATCCCAAGAAGAGATTTTGAACGAAAAATGAAGAAAATTCTCGTCAAGCATGAGGAGCCAACTGCTTAAGTAGGCCTCATGCTTTTTTGATGAAATTTGTCTTTTGTTCAGAGAAACAGCTGCAATTTCTCATTTTAAAGCTCCGATTTAGTCTTTTTGGTAATGTTTCTTCTATTGAAAATGCATGATGGTTAGCTTGTCTTTTCATGTAAACCTACTTATAATTGCTCTAGGTTCATATTACGCAGTATAACGAGCACGTTTCATATAGAGGAGATGAAAGAATGGCTTTAACAGCTGGTATTGTTGGCTTACCTAACGTCGGGAAGTCAACGCTATTTAATGCAATTACACAGGCTGGAGCGGAGTCTGCTAACTATCCGTTCTGTACCATTGATCCAAACGTCGGAATTGTAGAAGTTCCAGACGAGCGTTTGCAAAAACTGACAGAATTAGTGCAGCCAAAAAAGACAGTTCCGACTGCTTTCGAATTCACTGATATTGCTGGTATTGTGAAAGGTGCATCTAAAGGAGAAGGTTTAGGGAATAAATTCCTTTCTCACATTCGTCAAGTAGATGCAATCTGTCACGTGGTGAGAGCATTTGCTGATGATAACATTACACATGTGTCAGGTAAGGTTGACCCAGTGTCAGATATTGAAACGATTAATTTAGAATTGATTTTGGCTGATCTAGAAACGGTTGAAAAGCGTTTAACTCGTGTGAGTAAGCTAGCGAAACAAAAAGATAAGGAAGCGGTAGCTGAATTTGATATTTTGGAAAAGCTGAAGGACGCATTTGAAGCTGGAAAATCTGCAAGATCGGTTGAATTTACAGATGAGCAGCAGAAGCTTGTGAAGCAGCTTCATTTACTCACGTCAAAACCTATTCTGTATGTAGCAAATGTGAGTGAGGACGAAGTAGCAGATCAGGACGGAAACGAATATGTACAGCAAATTCGTGAGTTTGCATCTGGCGAAAACGCTGAAGTCATCGTCGTTTGTGCGAAGATTGAGTCTGAAATTGCAGAGCTTGAAGGAGAAGAGAAGCAAATGTTCCTTGAAGAGCTAGGCATCAAAGAATCAGGTTTAGATCAGTTGATCAAAGCGTCTTATTCACTTCTTGGCTTAGCTACGTATTTCACAGCAGGTGAGCAAGAAGTACGTGCTTGGACATTTAAAAAAGGAATGAAGGCGCCGGAATGTGCTGGAATCATTCATACGGACTTCGAGCGTGGATTTATTCGTGCTGAAACGGTTGCTTATGAAGATTTACTAGCTGGCGGAAGTATGTCTGCTGCAAAAGAAGCAGGAAAAGTTCGTTTAGAAGGTAAAGAATATATAGTGAAAGATGGAGACGTCATTCATTTCCGTTTTAACGTATAGGTTCTTGTCATAGGCCAAGTAATTTGTTATAATATACAATTGTGAGTAATATAATTTATTGCTCCTTGCCCGTATAGGGCCGCTTAGACCAAAAGGAGGTGCAATCAGATGAGAAAGTACGAAGTTATGTACATCATCCGCCCAACAGTTGACGATGAGGCTAAAAAAGCAGTTATCGACCGTTTTAATAACGTGTTAACTTCTAACGGTGCGGAGATCACTGGAACAAAGGATTGGGGTAAACGTCGTCTTGCATACGAAATCAACGATTTCCGTGAAGGCTTCTACCAAATCGTAAACGTTCAATCTGACGCTGCAGCAGTTCAAGAATTTGACCGCTTAGCTAAGATCAGTGACGATATCATTCGCCACATTGTTGTTAAAGAAGAAGAATAAATCATTGAAATATATATTTAAAGGTGGTCTTTCAATATGCTAAACCGTGTTGTATTGGTCGGAAGACTAACAAAAGACCCTGAGCTTCGCTACACGCCTAATGGTGCGGCTGTAGCCACGTTTACTCTAGCTGTGAATCGTACGTTTACGAATCAATCTGGAGAGCGTGAAGCCGATTTCATTAACTGTGTTACTTGGAGAAGACAAGCCGAGAACGTGGCTAATTTCTTGAAAAAAGGAAGTCTTGCCGGTGTAGACGGTCGCTTGCAGACAAGAAACTATGAAAACCAGCAAGGACAGCGTGTCTTCGTGACAGAAGTTCAAGCTGAAAGTGTTCAATTTCTTGAGCCTAAAAGCGGCGGTGCTGGTTCAGGTGGATACAGCGGCGGTGGCAATAGCGGAGGCCAGTATTATGGCGGCAGCCAAAATGATCAGAATCCATTTGGAAATGAACCAAGTCAAAATCCATATGGCAATCAAAACAACCAAAATCGTAATCAGGGAAATAGCTTCAATGATGACCCATTTGCGAATGATGGTAAACCGATTGACATCTCCGATGATGATTTGCCATTCTAATTGATCTGAAAAAAATGACCAAAGGAAAGGTGTGAAAACAAATGGCAGGTGGACGCAGAGGCGGTCGTGCGAAACGTCGTAAAGTATGTTTCTTTACTTCTAACGGAATCACGCACATCGATTACAAAGATGTTGATCTTCTTAGAAAGTTTGTTTCTGAGCGTGGTAAAATTTTACCTCGTCGTGTAACAGGAACTAGCGCTAAGTATCAACGTAAATTGACATTAGCGATTAAAAAATCACGTCAAATGGCATTACTTCCATACGTTACTGGTGAGTAAGTCGTTGACTTAAAAGCGAAGGGCCTTGAGCTCTTCGCTTTTTTTATTTGTCTCACTTTTATGAGAAAGTCGTTTCTGGCAGTGTAACTAGGGGAAGTATGTAAAAAGAGAGTCAACGTGACAGTTTGTTCTATACAAATACTAGGTTAATCTGTCATATTGGTATTTTAAAATATACTTGCAGTCAGGGCGTGGGAAGATGATTGAATTTAAGAATGTATCGATGCAATTTTCTGATGACCGCT
This sequence comes from Bacillus sp. FS02, assembly GCF_024398395.1. Taxonomy (NCBI): domain Bacteria; kingdom Bacillati; phylum Bacillota; class Bacilli; order Caryophanales; family Bacillaceae; genus Bacillus; species Bacillus sp. FS02. Next base: position 1,922,546 of record NZ_CP074101.1, read on the forward strand.
ATGCCGTTCAATCTGTTGATTTGGAGATTCAGAAAGGTGAATTTTTTGTATTGATTGGACCTAGTGGAAGCGGGAAAACGACGACTTTGAAAATGATCAATCGTCTCATCTCTTCTACAGAAGGTGAGATTTACATAAAGGGTCGAACCATCAGCGATTATGATATTTATGAGCTGCGCTGGGATATTGGTTATGTGCTTCAGCAAATAGCGTTGTTCCCTCATATGACCATAGAAGAGAATATTGCTGTAGTGCCAGAGCTGAAACAATGGAAGCGGGCTGAGACGAATCAGCGTGTTGATGAGTTGATGTTCATGGTGGGGCTTGAGCCTGCTACCTATCGACATCGAAAGCCAGCAGAGCTTTCAGGAGGACAGCAGCAGCGAGTCGGCGTAGCACGGGCACTTGCTGCTGATCCTGAGATTGTCCTGATGGATGAACCTTTTAGTGCGTTAGATCCACTGACGAGAGAGAAATTACAAGATGATCTGCTTGAGTTACAGCGCCGTATTCAAAAGACCATCGTTTTTGTGACACATGATATGCAGGAAGCCATGAAACTTGGAGATCGGATATGTGTGATGAATGAAGGAAAAGTGGTGCAGGTTGGTCGCCCAGAGGAATTGATTCAGCATCCAGTGAATCCATTTGTGCGGGAGTTTGTTTCAGGAGTTGCCCGTCATGTAGACCATCAAGCATTTGAGCTGACAACTATTTCTCAGCCCATGCCTCAAGAAGATCTGTTAGGCGATGAGGTGGTCTCCATCCATGCGACGCTAGAAGAGGTTCTATCTCGACTGGTAGAGCATGAAGAGCTTGTTGTTGAGAAGGATGGGGAACGGATCGGGCTCATCACTCGTCAAGCGGTGATTCAGTATTTAGCCGGTACTTCTGCTGAGAGGGGCAAGACACATGAATGAATGGATCAGTGTGCTATGGGCTCGAAAAGATCAGCTCGGACACGCCTTACTTGAGCATATTCAAATTTCCTTCATTGCGTTATTTCTAGCGATTTTGATTGCCATTCCTTTAGGGATTTATTTAACGAGAGTCCCTAAGATAGCAGAGTGGATCATTGGGGTGACGGCTGTCTTGCAGACAATTCCGTCTTTGGCGCTGCTTGGACTTCTGATTCCTCTCGTTGGGATTGGTCAAGTGCCCGCAATTATCGCTCTTGTCGTCTATGCTCTTCTTCCTATTTTAAGAAACACATATACAGGCATTCGTGAGGTCGATCCGTCGCTCCGAGAAGCGGCGCTCGCTATGGGGATGAATCACCGCAAACGCTTATTAAAAGTAGAACTCCCTCTTGCTATGCCTGTGATCATGGCAGGTATCCGAACAGGGATGGTTCTTATTGTAGGGACAGCCACTCTTGCAGCTCTTATTGGGGCAGGTGGATTAGGGAGTCTGATTCTGCTTGGAATTGATCGAAATGATATGTCTTTGATCATCATTGGTGCTATTCCAGCTGCATTACTTGCGCTCTTATTTGATGTGGTCTTGCGGACACTTGAGAAAATCTCCTTTAAAAAAACCGTGATCTCTGTAACGGTCTTTGCTGTAATAGCAGGAGCAGTTGTCGCTGCCCCATTGCTGTTTCAACAAGAAAAGAAAGAGATCACCATTGGAGGGAAGCTGGGGTCAGAGCCTGAAATTTTGATCTCCATGTATAAGCTTTTAATTGAGCAGGATACAGATATCCAAGTCAATCTTAAGCCTGGTCTTGGTAAGACGTCCTTTGTTTTTCAAGCACTGCGGTCTGGTGATATTGACATCTATCCTGAATTTACAGGGACAGCGATTTCTGAATTTCTGAAAGAAACAGCGAAAAGCACGGATAAGGAAAAAGTGTATGAGCAAGCGCGCCAAGGTTTGGCGTCATCCTTTCAGCTTCAGCTTCTTCAGCCGATGGCTTATAACAATACATATGCTTTAGCCGTGCCTCAATCACTAGCGGATCAATATGATTTATCAAAGATTTCAGATCTGGGTCAAATCAAGAATCGTATACGTGCTGGCTTTACTTTAGAGTTTTCTGATCGTCAGGATGGATATTTAGGCATTCAAAAAGCTTATCAGTTTTCTTTTGACGATGTGGTCACGATGGAACCGAAACTTCGATATCGAGCCATTCAAAAAGGGAATATTCAGTTGGTCGATGCGTATTCGACAGACAGTGAATTGAGACAATACAAGTTGAAGGTGCTTGATGATGACAAGCATGTTTTCCCGCCCTATCAAGGAGCGCCCTTGCTAAGACAGGAGACATTAAAAGAGTATCCTGAGATTGAGGCCTCTCTCAACAAGCTCGCTGGTCAAATCACAGATGATGAGATGAGAGAAATGAATTACGAAGTCAATGTGAAGGGGAAAGATGCATTTCAAGTAGCCGAAGCCTATTTAAAAAAGAAAAAATTGCTTCAATAATCAAGGGGAAGCAGGTCTGCTATATACAAAGCGGCCTGCTTTTGAAAAGAAAAAAACAAAAATCATTGACATCTATTTCAAAAAAGAATATCCTTAATTCGAGATAAATATATTTTTTGATCATATATCTCGAATTCGAGATAATATAAAAGCATCAGTCAAGACATAATGAGTAGTGACATGTTACGTCATGAAGAGGAGGTCATTAGAAGTGAAGAAAACAGAAGGAATTCACCATATCACAGCAATTGTTGGTCATCCTCAGGAGAACGTTGATTTTTATGCAGGTGTTTTAGGTCTTCGTCTCGTGAAAAAGACCGTCAATTTTGATGATCCAGGCACATATCATTTATATTTTGGAAATGAAGGAGGTTCTCCAGGTACCATTATTACGTTTTTCCCTTGGCCAGGTGCACAAAAGGGACAAATTGGAGCAGGTCAAGTAGGTGTGACAACATATGTCGTACCGACCGGTGCCTTCTCTTTTTGGAAGGAACGCCTTGAGCAGTTTGACGTTTCTTATGAAATGATTGAACGCTTTGGTGAGGCCTTTCTCTCATTTGAAGATCCGCACGGTTTATTGATAGAACTTGTAGAACGTGAAGAAGGAAAACAGAATGACTGGACATTTAATGGGGTGACACCAGAAGTAGCGATTAAAGGGTTTGGCGGAGCTGTTTTATTAACTTCACAGCCTGAGCAAACGATGCAGCTGCTAGAGCAAACGATGGGACTTGAAAAAGTCGGCACGGAAGGAGATTATGTGAGATTCCGTTCGTTTGGAGAAATCGGCAATGTCATTGATGTGAACAAGACACCTGTTGCACGAGGACGTATGGGCGTGGGTGTTGTACATCATATTGCGTGGAGAGCAACAGATGATCAGGATCAATTAGATTGGCAAAGACATGTTGCGCAAAGCGGATATCAAGTGACGCCTGTGCAAGATCGAAATTATTTCAATGCCATTTATTTTAGAGAGCTTGGCGGCATATTATTTGAGATTGCGACCGATCCTCCAGGGTTTGCACACGATGAATCTGTGGAAACGATGGGTGAAGCGTTGAAACTGCCGCCGCAATATGAGGCGCAGCGTAGTCAAATTGAACAAATCGTGCTGCCGATTGAGGTAAGAGAAATCAAAGGGAAAGGAGATTCATGATGAAGCATCTTTTTCAAAAAGGAAAGAATGAACAAAAACCTGTCCTTCTCATGCTGCATGGAACTGGCGGGACAGAGCAAGACTTATTGCCGCTTGCAGAAGTGGTAGACCCTGAAGCATCTGTTCTTAGTGTGAGAGGAAATGTATCAGAAAACGGCATGCCGCGTTTTTTCAGGCGTTTGGCAGAGGGTGTTTTTGATGAGCAAGATTTAATTGAGCGTACAGAGGAATTATATACATTTATCGGGGAAGCAGCAGATAAGTATGGATTTGATCGTCACAATGTGGTAGCCATCGGCTATTCAAACGGGGCGAATATTGCTGGAAGTCTGTTATTCCATTACGGAGATGCGCTGAAAGGAGCGATCCTGCATCATCCAATGGTCCCAAGACGAGGGGTTTCATTACCTTCATTAGCGGGGAAACAAGTCTTTATAGCAGCTGGTGAAAATGATCCAATGTGCCGTCCTGAGGAATCTCAGGAACTGGAGCAACTGCTTCAGGAGGCGGGAGCATCCGTAACGCTTCATTGGGAAAATCGTGGACATCAGCTAACGAGAGAAGAAGTCGATGCTGCGGCATTGTGGTATCGTCGTCAATTTAAATAAGGTGGGGAATACAGGTGGGATTTTTACAGAAGCTTTTTGGGCAAACCAAACAAAAGGAGATGGAACAAGTGGAAAACGTAAAACTAGCGATTATTTATTATAGTTCAACAGGTACAAACTATCAGATGGCGAAATGGGCGGAGGCTGGAGCGAAAGAAGCTGGTGCTGAAGTCAAAATTTTAAAGGTTCCTGAATTGGCACCAGAAGCAGTTGTTGCATCAAATCCAGCATGGAAAGCACATTTAGATGAAACAAAAGATGTCCCTGAGGTTCAGTTAAGTGACTTAGAGTGGGCAGATGCCATTATTTTCAGCATGCCGACACGTTTCGGTAACTTACCGGCTCAAATGAAACAATTCTTAGACACAACAGGCGGTTTATGGTTCCAAGGGAAACTAGCAAACAAAGCAGTGAGTGCGATGACATCTGCACAAAACCCAAATGGCGGACAGGAGCAGACGGTTCTGAGCCTGTATACAACGATGTTCCACTGGGGAGCCATTATTGCCGCTCCTGGCTACACGGATGATTCCCTATACGGCGCAGGGGGTAACCCTTATGGTGTGAGTGTGACTGTTGACCAAAATGGAAAGATCCAAGAGGATGCAGAAGCAGCCGCAAAACACCAGGCGAAACGTACAGTGAATGTAGCAGAATGGATCAAAAAAGGTCAAAACGCTTAATAGATGTATACAAAAAGAATGCAGCCACTCCGCTGCATTCTTTTTTCATTAATAAGGATCTGAAGGGGTGCTGTTGTTGATCGCATCGTTGACAGCCTGTGCCGCGCCTGTTGATCCAATGGGACCGCTTGGCTCCTCTTGTTTGAAGGCTTTTAAGCCATCGGCCACACGTTTTCCGTAGTCAGGATCAGCTTTTGTGAAGTTTTCGATCATTTGGTCTTGGATGTCTTTTTGACAGGTAGCTAAGGTGTTGACTAAGTTTTTAATCAGTTCCTCACGTTCCCAATCATTGAAGCGGCGATAGGTTTCTCCGGCTTGTCCGAAATTGTTCGGGCGGTCAATGGCTTCCCGTTTGACTTCACCCTCTACAAAAGGCGTATGATCCTTTCCATCTTGCTGCGCTTCTTTTAATCCCCCGAGAATGGACGGTTCATAATTCACATGGGGGTTTTGTCCTTTTCCTTGATCCACATGATATTCCATTTGCCCATCTCGCTGATTGGTGGCAACATGCTTTTTCGGTGCATTGATCGGCAGCTGTAAATAATTTGGCCCGACTCGATATCGCTGCGTATCAGAGTAAGAGAAGGTACGCCCTTGCAGCAATTTATCATCTGAGAAATCTAATCCGTCTACAAGAACCCCCGTCCCAAAGGCAACCTGTTCCACTTCTGCAAAATAATTTTCTGGATTTTTGTTTAGCACCATTCGTCCGATCGGTTTCCATGGATAGTCATCCTTGTACCAGAGCTTTGTCGGATCGAGTGGATCAAAGTCTAGATGGGGGTGGGTGTCATCTTCCATGATTTGCGCGTATACTTCCCATTCAGGATGATCCCCTTGTTCAATGGCTTCATATAAATCCTGTGTGGCATGATTAAAGTTTTCCCCTTGAATGGCTTGGGCTTGTTCTTGTGTCAGGTTGCGAATTCCTTGCTTTGGTTCAAAGTGATATTTGACCAACACTGCTTTTCCTTCTTGATTCACCCATTTATAGGCATGGACGCCAGAGCCTTGCATGTGCCGGTATGTGGCAGGAATGCCCCATGGCGAGAAGAGAAATGTCACCATATGTGTTGCTTCAGGTGATTGTGAAACGAAATCAAAAATGCGCTCGCCATCCTGACGATTGGTGACAGGGTCAGGCTTAAAGGCATGAACCAAATCAGGGAATTTCAAAGCATCTCGAATAAAGAAAATTTTGAGGTTGTTCCCAACGAGATCCCAGTTGCCGTCTTCTGTATAAAATTTGATCGCAAATCCCCGCGGATCGCGTAAAGTTTCTGGTGAATGTCCGCCGTGAATAACAGAAGAGAATCGAACGAAGACAGGGGTCTTTTTTCCTTTCTCCTGAAATAATTTGGCTCTTGTATAAGTGGAAATGGGTTCGTCACCGAATGTACCGTAGGCTTCAAAGTATCCGTGTGCGCCGGCACCTCGTGCGTGAACGACACGTTCAGGGATGCGTTCACGATCAAAATGACTGATTTTCTCTAGGAAATCGTAGTTTTCAAGCGTAGTCGGTCCTCTATTCCCAACGGTTCTCATGTTTTGATTATCTGTTACCGGGTGACCTTGGCGATTCGTCAAGGTTTCTTCTGACTCTGAAGATGATGTAGGCTGTTGATCTTCTTTCAAGGTAGAATCCCTCCTTCAATATCTCCCTAACAATATGGTCATGTTGCTCCCTATTTCATACAAGGATTGATATAATGAGTGAAAACTTTTATGAGGAGCGGACCTAATGATTCGATTGCACTGCCTTCACGCACATCCATCTAATATTTCTTACATTGACGACGCTTTCTATGACACAGGATTTGATCTGCATCACATCGTCGATTCATCCTTTATGGAACGAGCCAAACAAGATCCCGCATTTGATCTTGAACAGCAGCAAACCTATGCCATCAACAGACTCATGCAAGAAGGAGAGGCTGATCTTGTTTTATTAACGTGTACACAATACATTGCGGCTTTGGGGGAGCAGCAGCACCTGTTCAAACAACCAATTGTTTCGATAGATGAGCCGTTATTTGAGCAGATTTGTGAGCGAGAGGGTCCGCTTCAGCTAGTGTTTTCAAACCCAGATACAGTAGAAGGAACGATGAAGCGACTGTCTTCATATGTAAAAGAGCAGGGAAAGCAGTTAAAGGCAGAAGTGGTTGTGCTAGAGGATGTCTTTCATCTTTGCTTGAACGGTGATATACAAGCCTACCATGAGCGAATTATGGAACAGTTAAGGCGATCTGTGAAGCAGCATGGAGATATATGTGTGATGCAGCTCTCGATGGTTCACGCTGCAAAGCAGGTAGAGCAGGAAACAGGAGTGTCCATCATTCATCCGCTTTCACCACTTAAACCATTTGTTTATCAAAAAATAACGGCTTTAAAAGAGTGAACCCGTCAGGTTCGCTCTTTTTGTATAGAAACGTAAATGGGATGACATGTTAAAAAAATAATGGAGCGCAAACTATTTTTAACAGGTGCGCGTCTATCCAATGTAAGAAATAACAGATGCGCATTTAAGATAAAGGAGCTCTTTGTAAAATGAAGAAACGAAAGATTGATGATCAATTTGCGGATTACGTAATGGAGCATAAACACAGTTTTTATCGATTGTCCTATAGCTATGTCAAAAACCCAGAAGATGCGATGGATGTCGTTCAAGAGGCGATTCATAAAGCACTCAAATCTGTTCACCGATTAGAGGATGCGACCAAGATGCATAGCTGGTTTTATAAAATCGTCGTAAACGCTGCCCTCGACTTTTTACGAAAGAAGAAGCGTGTGCAAGTGACAGACGATGATACGCTGGAATTTTTATCACAGGGTGAATCGGATGTCTATGAGGATCAAGATGTCAGACGGGCGATAGAAGATTTGCCGGAGATGTATCGGGCCATCATTATATTAAGATTCTTTGAGGATTTAAAGCTAGAGGACATTGCTCATATTCTTGGAGAAAATGAAAACACCATTAAAACAAGATTATATAAGGCGTTGCGGCTTTTAAAAGTAGAATTATCGCAGGAGGAAATATAAATGGATAAGCATTTGGAACAGTTAAAAGAAGAATATCTAGAAATCCCTATACCACCGGAATATGATGCGATGATTGAACGAACGTTAAAAAGAAAAAACAAAAAACCTCATTTTCAGCAATGGACCATCGGACTTGTTGCAGCGGCTGCTCTTTTTGTCACAACTGTTAATGTTAGTCCACAGGCAGCAAGAGCGATTTCAGAAGTACCCATCATTGGAGAGCTTGTGAAAGTCGTGACGTTCACAGAATTTAAAAAGAGCGATCAAGGAACAAATATTGATCTCAAAACACCACACGTTTCAGGGCTTGGGGACGGAAAATTACAAGACAACCTGAATCAAAAATATTTAGCTGAAAACAAAAAGCTGTATCAAGATTTTGAAAAGGAAACAAAGGGTTATAAAAATGGTCATTTGAGTGTAGAGAGCGGGTATGAAGTAAGAACAAATAATGATCAAATTCTTTCACTAGGTCGATACAAGGTGACGACTCAGGCTTCTGCGGCAGAGGAAATGACATATGATACGGTGGATAAGAAAAACCATGTACTCATTACATTACCAAGTCTGTTTAAAGATGACCGTTATATTGATGTGATTAGTGAAAATATTAAAGAACAAATGAAGAAACAGATGAAAGAGGATTCAAATAAGATTTACTGGATGACGAAGCAAGATACGGTTGACCCGTTTAAGAAGATTCAGCCAGATCAAAGCTTCTATATCAATTCAAAAGGCAAACTGGTGATTTCCTTCAACGAATATGATGTGGCGCCTGGTTACATGGGTGTAGTTGAATTCACGATTCCAACAAGCGTGCTAAAGGATATTCTTGTCAGCGATATGTACATTCACTAAAAGAAGAAAAAAGACTGCTGAAGATGTCAGCAGTCTTTTTGAGTTTATGAAGAAAGTGCGTCTGTTAGTGCAGGCACGACTTGTTTCTTTCTTGATACGACACCTTTGAGTAAAGCAGTGTTGTTTTCAAGTGTGACATTAAATGCTTTTTCTACTTTTGCTGCTTCAGCACCAAGTGCAAGCGTAAGAGAGTCATTTTCTAGAATGTCTGTGATCACTAAAACAAATAGATCAAGACCTTTCGCTGCGATAACTTCATTGATTTTTGCTTCGATGTCAGCTTGTCTTGCTGTTACTTCAGCAATATCAACTGTATTAACTTGTGCAATTTCGACTTTGCTGTTACCTAGTGCAAATTCTTTTGCATCCAGTGTGATTAATTCTTGAACTGTTTTTTGGCTTAGGTCAGCTCCTGCTTTCAGCATATCTAAACCATATACTTCAGGGTCTACTCCTGCGATTTTTGCCAGCTCATGCGCAGCATCAACATCCTGCTGTGTGCATGTTGGGGATTTAAATAGCAAGGAATCAGAAATGATCGCAGACAAAAGCAAACCAGCGATTTCTTTTTCAATTGTGACTTGGTGCTCTTTGTACATTTTGTTTAAGATCGTTGCTGTGCAGCCAACTGGCTCAGCACGATAGTAAAGAGGTTCACTTGTTTCAAAGTTGGCAATACGGTGATGGTCAATGACCTCTGTCACTTGTACTTGATCAATATCGCTTACACTTTGTTGGAATTCGTTATGATCGACAAGAATGACTTGTTTTGTTTCGTTTGCAGCCGTTTCAATGAAACGAGGTGCTTCTTGTTTAAAGAAATCTAATGCGTATTGTGTTTCTCCATTGATTTCTCCAAGTCTGACAGCTTCTGCTTGAACGCCAATTTTGTTTTTCAGATCAGCGTAAGCGATAGCAGAGCAAATCGTGTCTGTGTCAGGGTTTTTGTGTCCGAATACGAGTGTTTTTCCCATGTGAATTCTCCTTCTTACTTTTATTGATGATGTTTCTATTCTAACAGCTTTTGACCTTGAATTCAGGGTTTATAGCTAAGAATAATCTAAAAAATTGTAACATGCTGTCTGAAAAGTTGCATGTACAAGACGATCTAAGTTGTTCCACGTGAAACGCTCTTGGAATAGCCTGCATTTTACTTGCGATTTGCGGCTATGGTAAAATAAAGGTTGGGTCAAGATATGACGGAGCGTACATCGTACGTATACATAGAAGTACACATTGAGCAAGATATAGAAAAATGATTGGATTGAGGTGAAGGTGTGAAACAAACAAAAGCGTTAGTAGAAGGCGCTATCATGATCAGTATTTTTGCGGTGATGACGCTGTTTTATTTGTATGTGCCACTTTTATCCATTATTTTCTTCATGGCTGCTCCAATTCCGATCATTCTCTATACAATCAGGCATGGCTTGAAAAAAGGAATTGCGGCTGGCGCTATTGGCATAGTGATCAGCTTTTTAATTGGGTCTATTAATGGGCTGTTAAGTGCGCCAATGCTGATTGCTGTTGGAGTAGGTATGGGTGTTTTCTACAGCAGGAGGCAGCCAGGTCAGGCGATTATTACGGGTGCGCTGATCTACTTATTCAGTTTTCTCATTTACTTTGTTGTCAGTGTCCAGCTGTTTCAAGTAGATATACTGGGTGTCGCAAAGGAATCAATTGACCAAATCATGCCGATGGTAGAGAGTACCTTAAAACAATCAGGCGCTTCTGATCAGGACATAGCAAAACAACTCAAGCAGTTTAGAGAGATGCAGGATACGGCATTAAATTCTTTACCTGTAGCGCTTTTGATTTTTGTCACGCTGATGTCTTTCGTCAATCATTGGTTTGTGCGGCCGTTGATCAAACGGTTTGTTCCAGACATGCCAGCTCTTAAGAAATTTAAGGATATGCGACTGCCAAAAAGCATGGTATGGTATTATTTACTCACACTGCTTTTGATGCTGATTCAGCCGGAGAAAGGCAGCTTTTTATCGCTCGTGCAAACGAGTGCTTTTCAAATTTTATTTATACTGGTGCTTATTCAGGGCTTTTCTTTTATCTTCTATTATTGCCACGAAAAAAACATCTCAAAAGTGGTACCCATTTTTGCCGTCGTATTGACGATTCTCTTTCCGCCAATCGGTGTGATTGTGCGTATTATAGGGATTGCTGACATAGGCTTTGATTTAAGAGAAAAAGTAAAAACAAATAATTCACTCTGAATGTTGAGGAGTTGATATCAGTGCCAAGCTTCTATCGAAAACCTGTCATCAAGTATCCGATCTTCGCGTTAATTGTTCTTGCGGTGATCACAGTCCTCCTCAACCTTTATTTTAATTGGATCATAGGAGCGGTTGGTCTTTTAGTCCTTGCGGGTGTGCTCTACTTTTTAAAGTGGGCAGATACGCAGGTGCAAAAAGAGATTGATTCATATATTTCAACATTATCCTATCGAGTCAAAAAGGTTGGAGAAGAAGCATTAATGGAGATGCCAATTGGTATTATGCTGTTTAATGACCAGTATTATATCGAATGGACCAATCCATTTCTCGCTTCGTGCTTCCATGAAAGCACACTTGTCGGCAGATCCTTGTATGATACATTTGAATCCATTGTGCCTCTTATTAAACAAGAGGTTGAGACAGAAAATGTGACGCTGAATGACCGGAAATTCAAAGTCATTATTAAACGGTCAGAGCGCCTTTTATATTTCTTTGATGTCACGGAACAAGTGCAGATTGAAAGACAGTATGAAAATGAACGAACGGTGTTATCTTATATCTTTTTAGACAATTATGATGATGTCACACAAGGTCTCGATGATCAGGTGCGTAGCGCGATAAATAGTGAAGTCACATCGCTGTTAAACAATTGGGCGCAAGAATATGGCATTTTCCTAAAAAGAATTTCATCTGAACGATTTATGGCGGTATTAAACGAGAGCATCTTAGCAGAGCTAGAAGCGTCGAAGTTTTCCATTTTAGACGAGGTTCGTGAGAAAACAGGGGCACATAGCGCCACGCTTACCCTTAGTATTGGAATCGGTGCGTCTGTTCCTTCTTTAAAAGAACTTGGCGCACTTGCGCAGTCGAGTCTTGACCTTGCCCTCGGACGAGGCGGGGATCAGGTAGCGATTAAACAGCCGAATGGGAAAGTGAAATTCTACGGCGGAAAAACCAATCCAATGGAAAAACGGACACGAGTACGCGCACGGGTCATTTCACATGCTTTAAAAGAAATTGTATCTGAAAGCGGTAATGTCATGATCATGGGGCATAAGTTCCCCGACATGGACTCTATCGGTGCCTCGATCGGGATTTTAAAGGTTGCTCAGGCGAATGGAAAAGAAGGTTACATCGTCATTGATGCCAACCAGATTGGGGATAGCGTTCAACGCTTAATTAGTGAAATTAAGAATTATGAAGAACTTTGGTCCCGTTTTATCACGCCTGAGGAAGCGATGGAGCTTGCAAAGGATGACACATTGCTTGTGGTCGTAGATACACATAAACCGTCGCTTGTGATGGAAGAACGACTGCTAAATAAGATCGAAAACGTCGTTGTCATTGACCACCATAGACGTGGTGAGGAATTTATCCGTGATCCTTTACTTGTCTATATGGAGCCGTATGCTTCATCTACAGCAGAACTTGTGACAGAGCTGTTAGAGTATCAGCCGAAGAAATTGCGGATTAACATGATTGAAGCCACAGCACTTCTTGCTGGGATCATCGTGGATACGAAGAGTTTCTCCCTCAGAACGGGGTCAAGAACGTTCGATGCAGCATCCTACCTTCGTGCAAAAGGGGCAGATCCTGTCCTTGTGCAAAAGTTTTTGAAAGAGACAGTCGATCATTACATCAAACGGGCAAAGCTCATTCAGCATACAGAGCTGTATCAAAATCAGGTAGCGATTGCTTCCTTGCCGTCTGACAGATCTGAGTATTATGATCAAATTACGATCGCACAGACGGCTGATTCTCTCTTGTCGATGAGTGAGGTTGAAGCATCATTTGCTGTCGCAAGGCGAGATGACGATACGGTTTGTATTAGTGCAAGATCGTTAGGGGATATCAACGTTCAAATCATTATGGAAGCATTAGATGGCGGCGGTCATTTGACTAACGCTGCGACCCAGATTTATGGTATAACCATTGAAGAAGCGGTAGAGAAGTTAAAAGCTGCCATAGACGAATATTTCGAAGGAGGGGTTCAAAGATGAAAGTCATCTTTCTAAAAGACGTAAAAGGCAAAGGGAAAAAAGGCGAAGTCAAAAATGTAGCTGACGGATACGCTCACAACTTTCTCATCAAACAAGGGTTAGCTGTTGAAGCAACTCCAACGAACCTAAGTGCATTGGAAGGGCAGAAAAACAAAGAGAAAAAGAATGCCATCCAAGAGCTTGAACAAGCAAAACAATTAAAAGAAACACTTGAGGCGTTAACAGTGGAACTCACTGCGAAATCAGGTGAAGGCGGTCGTCTATTTGGATCGATTACAAGCAAACAAATCGCTGATAAATTGCAAAAAGAACATCAAATCAAACTCGATAAGCGTAAAATCGAGTTGAATGATGCCATTCGTGCGTTAGGATTCACAAATGTACCGGTGAAACTTCACCCAGAAGTACAAGCAACATTAAAAGTACACGTCACAGAACAAGCATAAACAGAAAAGAACCCGTCTCCTCGTGAGACGGGTTCTTTGTTTATGATGGATCTGAAATATAGACGCTTCGTCCAGCACGCATACCGGATATAAACATGAAAAATAGGACGATGATAAAGATGATAATGGCTGGCGTCCATGTATGTGTCACATCAAAAAGGATACCGATCATGAATGGACCAACAGCGGCTAATAAATAACCGAGTGACTGCGCCATTCCAGAGAGGGCAGCTGCTTGTTCCATATTGGTTGTTCTTAATCCGATAAATGTGAGGGCAAGACTGATACTGGCCCCTTGTCCGACGCCGATGAATAGCACAGAGATGACAAGAATAGGCGTCGACCCTCCGAGAAGGAGTCCAATCATGCCGAGTAAATACACAAGGACAAGGCCGACGACAAGCGGTCTTTGCGTTTTTAATTTTTCTGCAAAAACGGGCGTTAAGAAGGTGGATGGCAGACCAGTGAACTGCATAATAGAGAGCATCCATCCCGCTGTCGCTAGGTTCATGCCATGTGATGTCAAAATATCAGGAAACCATGCGATACTGCTGTAGAAAAGGAATGATTGCAAGCCCATAAAAAAGGTCACCTGCCATGCGACACGTGAACGCCATATTGGCTGTTCTTTGAGTGAAATGCTTTTGACAGCCGCTGTGTTCTGATGAAGAAGCTGCGGCGCCCACACCATCATCGCAAGAAGGGCAAGTCCAGCCCAGACAAGGAATGATGTATTCCAGCCCCCAGGCATCGCATGACTGAGCGGAACGCTGACACCAGATGCAAGTGCAGCAAAAACGGACATCGATGTCGTATACACGCTTGTCATTAATCCAGCATGTGCAGGGAATTTATGTTTCACAAGTCCAGGTAAAAGCACATTACAAATCGCAATCCCGACGCCGACTAGCGCCGTTCCCATCATTAAAAAGGTGATGATGCCCAATGAACGAATGACAATCCCAAAGAGCAGGACAGCAAGCCCAAGCCAAAGTGTTCGTTCATTCCCAAGACGTTTTCCGATTTTAGGTGCAATGGGAGATAGCAATGCGAATGAGAGCAGTGGTAATGTCGTGAGGAAACCAGCCAGTCCATTTGAAAGCTGTAAATCAGAACGAATGGCACCGATCACAGGACCAACAGACGTAATGGCTGGCCTCAGGTTAAAGGCAATGAGTAAAATCCCAGCAATCAGCAAAATGGTTTGCCCTGTACTGCGAGGATGAAATGTTGATTTTTCTAGTTGTTGTTCCATGAATGTAAACTCCTTTATTTCTTTAAGAACGATCTTTCTTCTGTTCAAGCTCCGCTAATTTAGCTAATAAGATGTGCTGCGGCATATGCATGATTTGCTCTAACGGTACATTGAGTGATGCAGCAAGCTTTTGTGCGGTATCGGCTGAGATTTGTAAAGGTCTCATGCGCAAATCCCTCCTCTTTCAATCTATACGTTCCAATATACCATATCGACTTTGTGACTTGCTGATAAAAAATTTGGGTTTTCTTTTATAAAACCACTTGATGGCCGATAAGAAATTTTTTTGAAATTGTTTCAGATGGTGGCCCTCTCCTTGTTCAATGTGAAAGTGAAGCTTTCGTTCCTGCATCCCTTTCTGTAATAAAAGATCATGGAGTTGTTTGTTGAATAAAGGCATGTGCTGTTGGGCAGATGTTTTGCCTTTCCCTTCTTCACTGCCTACAGACAAATAGACAAGGTGGTCCACAGACTGAATGCTTTGTTGTTTAGCAAACGATAGAAAATCTTGATACCAAAATGACCCGGAGAGGGACGCGATGTTTTTAAAAAGGTCAGGGTACATGAATAAGGTATAAATAGCAAAGAGTCCACCTAATGAAGCACCTACGTGGCTATGTTCATGACCGGTCTGTTTAACTGGGTATTCTCTTTTGATATATGGAAGCAAGTCATTTGCTAAAAATGACACATATGTCTGTGCCTCACCTTTAAAGTCAGGGAATCCAGAATGCAGTGATGATGCTTTCCATGGTGTATATTCGTCAAGTCGATTGAAGGGGTGTATACCGACGATGATGATTGGCGAGATGGTTTTGGCTTCAATCATGCTTTCGATCTCTAGCAGGTGGGTTCTAAACAAAGAAGAGCCATCTTGTACAAAGACAGCTGGAACATCAATAGAGGTGTCTGGTGGAAGGTAAATATCAAGCTGACGCCCGTTCAATTCGTCATATAGAAACGTTCCGTTCATGTGTATTCTCTCCTTCAAGTTTTCAAGCTCCGCTGAAAAGAAGAACAAAGGACTAAAATGTTTAGCCCTTTGTCAAGATGCGCATCTTTTTAGTTGGTTTGATCTAGCCATTTGACAGCCTGATCAAGGAAGGTGGTTTTGCTTAGTGCTGTTCCTCCCTGAAGCATAGGATCAACGACATTTTCATTGATGTGTCCATTTTTCACAGCTTTTAGGCTGTTCCAAATTTTATTTCCCTCTAAGTCCTTCAATGCATTTGGATTCGATGAGTTTTCCTCTTGGGAGAATTGAACAAAGATATAATCAGGATTGAGTTCACCTAGGCGTTCCAATGAAATCATTGCTTGTGCTTTGGCTTTTTTGATATCACTTGGTGCTGTAAATCCTAAGTCCCCATATAAAGTAGAGTTGAAGTATACGTCTTCAGGGTACACGTACAGGTCGCCCTGTCTAATGCGTAAAATGACAGCTGTTTTGTTGTTGCTTTTGTCTTTCAGGGTTTCTTTCGCTTGTTTGAGATCTTTCTGATAATCAGAAATGATGCTTTTCGCTTCTTCACTTTTTCCAGTCAGTTCACCGAGTAATAAAAGGTTGCTTTCCCAGTCGGAAGAGACATGTGATACTGGGATCGTCGTTTGAACTTTATCTAGTTTTTTAATTGTTGCAGGCGGGAACTTGGTTGATCCGAGTATCACGTCTGGTTTTAGTTTTAAGATTTTTTCTAGGTTCGGTTCTGTTTTTTCCCCAATGCCTTCTGTTTTTGCTGTAATGTCTTTAAATAATTCAGGGAAAGTGCCGCCGACAGTAGAAGCACCAATAGGCTCGATACCAAGTAGTTTTGCATCTTCCATCGATTCTAGGCTTCCAGCAATGACGACTCTTTTCACTGGTGTTTTGAGTTTGTACGTTTGATCTAAATATTTGATGTTTGTTTCTGCTGCTTCAGCTGACTTGCTTTTGGTTGTGTTTGAAGCCGGTTTATTTTCTGCAGCACCACAGGCTGCTGCGATGATCGTCATGATACAAAGGATAAGCAATGCGAACCATTTTTTCATTTGTTTTCTCCTTTAACTGATAATTGTTCTCAATTAAAGATTGTAGTAGTCATTCGTCCTTTTATCCATAGACAATGATCTGTCTAGTGATGGACTTTTTACGGAAAAAAAGATAAAAGGTCCTGAATGACTCGTTGATGACTGGCTGCTGTGTATTCACGCCAAGGGTCAGAAGCGAGTGGATAGACGGCTTGTTGCGTCACAGCCTTGAGATTTTGCCAAGCCTCCTGTTGCTTTAACTTTTGATAAAAAGCAAGAGTTTTTGGTTCTTTATGCAACAAAAGGAAGATGGCATCTGGGTCTAACTGCTGTATAGAGTGAATGCTGATTTTTTTTTCGATGAGCTGGCCATCATTCTGAAAAGCTGGCAGAAGGCCAATGTCATGAAAAATTACTTCTGACAAGGTGCGATTGACAGATAAGTAGAGCTGATCTTGAAAGATACGAAGAGGCAGGACGGTTCTTGGTGGATGATCAATAACGCATTCCTTTTTCGCTTGATTAACGAGTTCTTCGTAATGAAGCAGCCATTCTTCTGCTTCCCTCGTTTCGTTTAAGAACAGAGCTGTTTGTCTGAATTGAGTGCGCCAATCCAATTGTGTGAATGGAACAAAGTGTACAGGACAGATGGTTTTCAACGCTTGTTTTTCTGCCTCTGTCACATGATCATTGGCAATGATCAGCTCAGGTTGTGCTTCCTTCAATTGCTGTAAATTGGCTTCAGCGTGCTCGTTGATACGATGTGCACTCAGATGGATCGGAATTTCTTCTGCATAATGCTCAAAATCATGTGCTGTCCATTTAGGGTGAAGAGGGGCAGCATATGGGATGATATGAATAGGTGTGAGCTGCCCGAGTATGGAATGGCCATAGGCAGCCATTTTCCGTTGACGGCTTTTCATATAAGCAGAAGGAGTGATACCCGTTTTTTTCTTAAAGATGCGGCTAAAGTAATAGGGGTCTTGATAGCCGATGTCCTGTGCAATGTCTTTGAGCTTTGCATGACCTTTCGCCATTAACTGTTTGGCTCTAGCCAGTCTTTTCTTGGTGATATAATCAGTGACACTCACATCAAAATGCTTTTTAAATAGCTCGCTGTAATGATTGGCGCTGATACCAGCCATATGAGATAGACTTGTAAGGCTGAGAGGTTCTTCGGAATGTTGATCGATATATTGTTTTGTTTTGAAAAGGGCGTGTGTTGTGTCACAAATGTCTTCTTTATGCAGTGTGAAAAGCTGCAGGATGAGCTGTTGAAAAAGGGTTTGGCTTCTAAAAAAGCCAATGGATTCAGGTTTTTGCCATTCTGTTGTCATGTCGGACAGTAAAGAATGAATTTGTTCAATCGAGCTAATATCGATAAATTGCCATACATTCAGTAAAGAACGGGCATGTTCAGTTGATACTTCTTCTATGTTTTGACCTTGTAGCGTGTACATCTGAAATCGAAACAGATAGAGCTCGTGTTTTTGATAAGGCTCTGTTTTCAACATAAATGTTTCCCCAGGCATCATCGTATAGAGTGTCAGATTTTTCAACCGCCATCTTTGATCATTCAATGTAAGTAAACCGCTGCCGCTTATGCTAAAGAGGAGGCAGAAAGTATCTGACAACTGCTGCTCCGTATGTGGAAGATCTGCATTATTTATTTTTTCAGTATATGTTAATCGATAAATGCAGTGTTCAGCATTTACCTTTGTACATAATTGATGATTGTTTCCCATAAAACCACCTGATCTCTTATTAATTGATAAACATTCTCAATTGAATTGTATCAGAAAGAGCTGGAAAATGGTGTGTTTATTCTGTCAAAAAAGCACCCTGATGGAGATCAGGGTGCGTAGGGTATAGAGAAATACTTGCATTCGTTGTCCGTCCTGCGCCTGTGATAAGGGCAATCTTTTGAGATAGATCACTATATTTCGTGTGTTCACTAGCTTTTTTTCATGTCTGTGGTTGTTAAAGGATCATCATGATAGAGTGCAAAACGAAAAGCATAATTCATCAGCACCGGCAAAACGGACGTATGTCCTTCTTCAGGGAACTCGTGATAGGCAGTATGCAAGCCGTATGACGATAAAGGCAACATACGATTTGCTAGTGAATTGGCATGATCATTCATTTGACATGGATGATGTTTTTCTAACTCACCTACACCTACAAGCAGCCTGACATCCATAGGCACCTGACGTATATAGTTGGTGAATTGGTGTTCTTTTTCTAGAAATAATTTTTTGTTCCAGTGGATAGAAGGGCTCCCTGCAATATATGTCTGATAAGCATCAGGGTGCTCAAATAGTGTGTGTAATACAAAAAGACCGCCAAGAGAATGCCCAAACAGTGTTTGACGACTTTGGTTGATCGGAAAGCGTTGTTCGATATAGGGCTTTACCGTCATTTCTAAAAAAGAAAAGAAAGTAGAAGCGCCGCCATATGTATGGTTGGAGAAGTCCTTTCTTTTCCTCCCAATGGAAGCATCAGGGGCGGTAAGAGTGAGATCATAATGCCTAAGCGGATGATAGGATTCTTCTGTTTGATAGCCAATTCCAACAATGATTGCAGGTATGATTCCTGTTTTTTCAGGTCTTCTTGACTGTAAACGAATGGCTTCGACCATTGTGCCAAAAAGCGAATTTCCATCAAGTACGTACATGACTGGAAAACCAGCCGCTGGAGGAGTAGCATTCGGTTTAAATATAAAAAGTCTGTATGGGTGTGCTGTGATATCCAGTTGCTCCGTCCCAGGTATAAAAAAGGGGCGGCTTTCTCCGAAAAGTGAATTCTCAGTACCCATTCCTTCAGGGTGTTTCAACATATATAAAAATTCCCTTCCTCAAAATGATCCTCATATGGTGATAAAAGCAGACTTGTGAATATTGGTTGGATGAGAGTATTACTTGAAAACTTCAAATGAAAATGATTCTCAATTATCATGTGAGCACACCAAATAATAATAGTTATTAATTATAAAGTCAAATGTTCATAAAGTTATATAAATGTTAATTTTGCCCAATTCATTGGTGCGGCCTGCTCTGCTTCTATATTTTGCGTCGGCAGCCGGTCATCGAGAAGTTCTGCCATACCAAGCACCGTCCTTTCATACAAAAATACACTACTCTTCTTTTTAACATTTTCATTCATAACAAAATGAAATGGTCAGTCGGGGTTCTGCTAGAGAGCGTGTTGAAAGAGGAGGGGCTGTTTTAAAAGTGGCGAAATAACATATAACATCAAAAATGAGGCAATAAAAAAAGTAAGGGATGTGCCCTTACTTTTTGATCAATTGGTGTACATATCTGTTAACATCATTCACTTAAAATCCATCTGTGACATCATATTCGTAACGGATATCGGCTTTGACATTGCTCATAGTAGATCTCGCGGTAGCTTTTGCGTTGTACTTAAAGCTCCATTTTTGAGCGACTCTTAATTGATCATCCAGAGATATACGATAAGAACCACTTGTTGCAGAGGAGAAAAGTGATTGATACCAAATGTTACTATCACTAGCCATTAGTTTGTGTGTGACATTCCCTTGGTTGGGTGTTTGAGTGCTAGTTGTCGTAATCGATTTGACAATTGCACTTTTAGGAATAGAAGAATTGTTCGTTAAATCCATTGTAATGACAGAAGAATCAACCCCTAAAAAATTTAAAGAAGAATTCCCCAAGTTTGTAGCCGTCCCCGTAAAATTGAATGTCCCATTTCCAGATTTGATACGATCTTGAATGGAAACAGAAAAATACATGTCTCCGGTATATGTACCACGGGTTACTTTCACAAAATAAGTTTCTGAAGTTGAAGTCACGTCACCAGTATTTGCAAAAATAAAGGGTGTTACTGAATCAGGATTAATTACTTCTGTTTTCGCATCAGAATATTTTGAGTTATAAACCTCGATTTTCATCCCAGTATATTGCTTATTATACGAACTTCTGACATAAACTCTTTCACCTTTATTGATCGTAAACTGATAATACGCTTCATTTTCACCTTCAGGTAAGATTGTCGTGTCTGAACGACTATTTTTCCAATATCCCATTGAACTTGCAGTGTTAGGACTGTTATTCCCGGTAATTGCTGCTTCCGCTGACTTAGGTGCAAAAAAACTAGTAACAAGCGCCAATAATAATGCTGGTAATAATAAACGTTTAAAGATAGTATTTGTCATATATTAACCCTCCTTGTAATAATTACTATATCGACATTAAACTAACAAATTTTAACTGAATTGCCGATATATTTAATAATCACTATTTTCTTAAAAAAGGAGAATCAAAATGAATATTAATACGTCATATACAGCCAGTTCTTCGAACAATCTGAACCAAATAGATTCTAAAGGTCAATCAGCTATTAAAAGTACAAATGAAGTGATGACCGAATCTGATAGACGGATGAAAATATTAGATGAAAAATACGAAAAAATAAATGAACAAAACAAACGATTCAAAGATCCTCATGGTCATATATTTGATAAGTATCGAAATCCATACTCTCCTTATTTCAGAAGTGACCTAACCAAACCAGAAAGAGATGCTGCTTACTCTATGGAAATTGGTTGGGCTAACCATGGGAGAGGAGGGTATTATAATTTTAATGATGCCGCCTTCCGTAATGAAAATCGGTACGACCCTACCCAGGAAAGTGTAGAAAAGAAACTATTAAATCGCCAAAAGGTGAACGAACAACTGCAAGCTTTGTTTTCTACCAATGGTTTGAACATTCCTAAAAACGCCAATTTAACTTTTACCATTGATCCAAATCATTTCAAATTAGTGGTGAGTGGATCAACAGACGAAACCCTAGCCAAACAAATAGAAGATATACTGAATACAAGTAACAATACAAGAGAACTATTTTTTCATATTATGAAAAGTAGAAATGATGATTCGACTCAATTCACGCCGGATTCACTTGCAAAGTTCCACCTTGTCAATCAAATCAAAACGGTGACAGGCTTCGACTTAAAAGATTTAAGCATTGTAAACGGTCAATTTGTAACGGATACCGGAGCGAACATTTTTGATATCTACAAAGAAGAACTTCTGAAAAACCCATACACAGCAGAAAATGCCCGCATTGCTGCATCACATTATGGTGCACAGCTCTTTGACTTAGCCAAAAACGGATTTGATTCTATTCCCGATTTGGTGTTATCTATTAGTTATCAAAATGGCTCCTTACAAGACATTGGGCAACAGGTGAATTATGGAGTTAAGAAAACGATAGATTAAAAAACGCACCTGATATTTGCAAGGTTTGATCATGTGCGTGTTCATGCCATGTTGGAGTATCGATCACATGTGTGAACAACAGCTACAAATTCCATTAGCGATATAAAGGACTCTATAACAATTTATGTTACAGAGTCTTTTCTATTTGAAGTGTGTTGTTTCGCTGTTCAACAAAACATCGACATGGTAATTTTGACTATAGTTGATGTTTTTCACTTTTTTATTGATGAAAATGTTAAAATGATGAGTAGCGTATTTTTTTATGAAAGGACGGTGCTTGGCATGACGGAACTTCTCGATGACCGGCTGCCGCCGCAAAATATAGAAGCCGAGCAGGCCGTATTAGGTGCTGTTTTTTTAGAACCATCTGCGCTAACGCTCGCTTCTGAAGTATTAATTCCAGAGGATTTCTATAGAATGTCGCATCAAAAGATTTACAATGCGATGCTTGTACTTGGTGATAGAGGGGAACCGGTTGACCTTGTCACGGTGACATCAGAACTTGCCAATACAGACTTACTAGAAGAGGTAGGCGGGATTTCGTATTTAACAGATATTGCGAACTCTGTCCCAACTGCCGCAAACATTGAATATTATGCAAAAATTGTGGAAGAAAAATCTATTTTAAGACGTCTGATCCGTACAGCGACAACCATTGCACAGGATGGATATACGCGTGAGGATGAAGTAGAAGATCTATTGAGTGATGCTGAAAAAACCATTATGGAAGTGGCTCAGCGTAAAAACTCAGGAGCTTTCCAAAACATTAAAGACGTTCTTGTTCAGACATATGATAATATTGAACAGCTTCATAATCGAAAAGGTGATATCACTGGGATTCCAACGGGTTTCTCAGAGCTTGACCGGATGACAGCTGGCTTCCAGCGAAATGACTTGATTATTGTAGCGGCTCGTCCGTCCGTAGGGAAAACAGCCTTCGCGTTAAATATTGCACAAAACGTTGCGACCAAGACAGATGAAAGTGTCGCCATCTTTAGTTTAGAGATGGGCGCTGAGCAGCTGGTCATGCGTATGCTTTGTGCCGAGGGAAATATCAATGCACAAAACCTAAGAACCGGTAATCTCACAGAAGAGGACTGGGGTAAGCTGACAATGGCGATGGGTTCGCTATCAAACAGTGGGATTTTCATTGATGATACACCTGGTATTAGAGTAAGTGAGATTCGCTCGAAATGCCGCCGTTTGAAGCAAGAAAACGGGCTTGGTATGATCCTGATTGACTACTTACAGCTCATCCAAGGGAGTGGACGATCAAGCGATAACCGTCAGCAAGAGGTATCTGAAATTTCTAGGGCTTTAAAGTCACTAGCAAGAGAACTTGAAGTGCCGGTCATTGCCTTATCACAGCTTTCTCGTGGGGTAGAGCAGCGTCAGGACAAACGTCCGATGATGTCTGATATTCGTGAATCAGGAAGTATTGAGCAGGATGCCGATATTGTGGCGTTCCTTTATCGTGATGATTACTATGACAAAGAATCAGAGAATAAGAACATTATTGAAATTATTATTGCGAAACAGCGTAACGGTCCAGTTGGAACGGTATCACTGGCTTTCGTGAAAGAATATAACAAATTCGTCAACTTAGAGAGAAGATTTGACGATGCGGGTGTTCCGCCCGGTGCTTAAAGCCCAGCTCAAGAAGCTGGGCTTTTTTTGATCCATCTACATCGAAAGAATGACTGAAAAACAGTCGAAATGAGGAGGAGAGACAGAAATACAGATCGTATACTAAAGGGAGAAAAGGAGTGATGACTGATGAAGTTTCAACAATTCGAAGCCGCTCAATTACGCATCGCACGTCCGACCATCAACATGAAAGAGGTTGTTTCTTTTTATGAAGAAGGTTTAGGGCTGAAACGAATAGGCTCATTTGATCAGCATGAAGGGTATGATGGGGTCATGCTTGGGCTTCCTCACCAGCATGTTCATCTGGAAATCACCAAACATGAAGAAGACGAAAGCTTGCCTATTCCCCACCCAGAGCAGCTGCTTGTATTCTATATTCCGAATGAAGAAGAATTTCAGCAGATGAAAAAGAGACTGATCGCATTTGGTGGACGGCATGTCACCTCTACGAACCCGTACTGGGATCGAGGAGGCGTGACGATTGAAGATCCAGATGGATATCGAGTGGTGCTCATGAATACAGAAGGAATTACACCTGATTAAGAAAGACTCCCATCTCGTGGGAGCCTTTTTTGTTAGCAACGAGGCGTGACACGGAGCTTCAGTGCTTTTAGTCCATACATACCGCTGCTTGTCATTGGGACGTACGAGAGAAGCTCTAGTGATTCATATCGTGACTGTATGGCTTTGATGGCAGTGCAGGCTTCTAGGCGAGCAAGTGGTGCGCCTAGGCAGAAATGAATGCCGTGGCCAAAGCCAATATGAGGATTAGGGTGCCGGTGTATATCGTACTCATGTGCGTTTGGAAATTGACGATCATCCCGGTTCGCAGAAGCAAGAAAGACAATCACACTGTCTCCCTTTTTCAAGACTTTCCCTCCAAGTTCGGTGTCTTCTGTGACATACCGGACAATTGTAGGCGCAGGGGCACGAAAACGGACAGCCTCCTCCACAGCTCGAGGAATGAGGTCAGGTGATTGAGCGAGCGCTTCATACGACCCCGGATTTTCTAACAAACTAAAGATCATATTGGAGATCAGGTTGGTGGTCGTTTCGTTGCCTGCTAACAGGAGAAGATTGCAGAAAGGAATTAATTCGTCTGCGGACAGCTTATCTCCATCTTCCTCCGCTTGGATTAAAAGCGAAATCAAATCCTCACTAAGGTTCTGCCGCTTCCCTTCAATGATGTCAGCAAAAAACGCCATCATGTCCGCTTCGCTTTGATCCCGTGTTTTTTGCCATTCAACGACATCTTTTTCATGTTCACTTTTAGGCATGCTGACGAGGATATCGGACCATTCTTTAAAGGATTGTTTATGTTCTGTTGGCACACCTAAAAGCTCTGCAATGACTATCACAGGAAGCGGATAGGAGATGTCTTGAACAAGATCAATCTCTTCCTTACCTTCTATTTGTCCAATGAGATCATCCATTAACTCTTGAATGCGTGGTTCCCACAATTTCATCACCCGGGGTGTAAAGGCTTTGCTCACAATGGAACGGATTCGTGTATGTTTTGGCGGGTCCATCATGACCATTGTTTTCATCAGTGAATGTTTCCGGTGGTCTTGAGGAGGTTGACTAGAAAAGGTATCTTTATCGATGGTGACGCGCTTTGCTTCTTCATAGGTGAAGACACTCCATGTTTGGCTGTGTTCATCAAAATGAACAGGGGATTCTTGACGCATTTTGGCGTACCAATCAAATGGGTGATACGGGTCCTGCTTATTTTTCCCTCTTAATAACGCTTTCTGAACGGCACTAGGTGTTGTTGTTTCCATGATCATCACTCCTTATGGGTTGTCAGATGATTCCTTTTTTTCACTGTGTTAGATTTAAAGGTAATTCATCAGTAGAAAGGATTCAACCAACAGAAAGGCGAAATCTGTTGAAGAAAATGGGAAGGGGAGAGCGGCTTGTGGCGGACTGCTACAGAGGGGATAAGCGCGTAACTGAATCAAAGCAACAATTAAGAAAAGCGTTATTTCAGTTATTAAAGGAGAAGGAATGGGGGAAGATTTCTGTACAAGATTTGACGAACAAGGCAGGAATCCATCGCACCACCTTTTATCAGCATTATGAGGATAAGTTTGACCTAGCTCAGCAGGTCATGGATGAGATGTTTGATGTCATGAAAACCGCTATCTTTGCTCCTGTACATGAAAATGAGTGGAAGAGCGATCATGCAGCATATGTGTATATTTACCGCTTTTATCAGCATTTGCAGGAACATGAAGAGGAGTATCAGATTCTCTTGAAAAGGGGAAGAGAGCTTAATATTCATCAGACGGCCAGTGCTTTTTTTGAAGAAAGCTTTACTTTAGGGCTAGAAGAAGTCACAGGTTCAACACCTGATCCACAACACGTTCCTCTCGAGATGCAGAAGCAATTTGTCATTTCTGCTTATGTTGGAACAGCTGAGTGGTGGCTGAGAAAAGGTAGACCATACTCACCCGACTTTATGGCAAGTTCGATGATTCAATTGATTGAAAATCACTGAACAAACGGAAATGAGAAAAACAGTAATTTTGATCGAAATCTTCTTGTTCAAGCGTAGAATGAGCAATTAAAGCGCTTTTCCTCACATGTAAAACGAACAAAATTTGATTTCGAGATATTAATGTTCGGATTTCACGTTGACTTTTTCATTGTCCATTGATAAAATAAATGTGTTTGAAAGAGATAACGTTTTGAAAGGTTAACGGAGGTGCACGATATGTCTTCAGTAGTCGTAGTAGGTACGCAGTGGGGTGACGAAGGGAAAGGGAAAATTACCGATTTCCTTTCAGAAAATGCAGAGGTGATTGCCCGTTATCAAGGGGGAAACAATGCAGGTCACACGATCAAATTTGATGGAGTGACTTACAAGCTACACCTCATTCCGTCCGGTATTTTTTATAAAGAAAAAACTTGTGTCATCGGTAATGGAATGGTGGTTGATCCTAAAGCGTTGGTCACTGAGCTTGCGTATCTTCACGAACGGAATGTGAGTACAGATAACCTCAGAATCAGCAATAGAGCCCATGTGATTTTGCCTTACCATTTAAAATTGGACGAGGTAGAAGAAGAGCGGAAAGGGGCTAACAAGATCGGTACGACGAAAAAAGGAATCGGACCAGCTTATATGGACAAAGCTGCCCGCGTCGGAATCCGTATCGCAGATTTATTAGATCGTGAAGTATTTGAAGAGAAGCTTGCACGTAATCTAGAAGAGAAAAATCGTCTTTTAGAGAAAATGTACGACACAGAAGGCTTCAAAATTGAAGATATTTTAGATGAGTATTATGAATATGGTCAGCAAGTGAAAAAATATGTCGTGGACACATCTGTTGTATTGAACGATGCTCTAGATGAAGGCCGTCGTGTTCTTTTTGAAGGGGCACAAGGCGTTATGCTTGATATCGATCAAGGGACATATCCGTTCGTGACGTCATCTAACCCAGTGGCTGGAGGCGTGACGATTGGTTCTGGTGTAGGTCCTACGAAAATTCAACATGTGGTCGGCGTATCAAAAGCTTACACAACTCGTGTAGGTGATGGCCCATTCCCGACAGAACTCCATGATGAAATTGGCGATCAAATCCGTGAAGTTGGCCGTGAATACGGTACGACAACTGGCCGCCCGCGCCGTGTTGGCTGGTTTGATAGTGTTGTTGTCCGTCATGCGCGCCGTGTGAGCGGAATTACAGATTTATCTCTTAACTCCATTGATGTACTGACAGGGATTGAGAAATTGAAAATCTGTGTTGCTTATAAATTGAACGGAGAAATCACTGAAGAATTCCCAGCAAGTCTAAATGAATTAGCGAAATGTGAACCTGTCTACGAAGAAATGCCAGGTTGGACAGAGGATATTACAGGCGTGAAGAATTTAAGTGAACTGCCTGCAAATGCCCGTCATTACTTAGAGCGCATTTCACAATTAACAGGTATTCCACTTTCTATTTTCTCAGTCGGACCAGACCGTTCCCAAACGAACGTTGTCCGCAGCGTGTACCGTCCATCATTATAGACTGATCAGACACCAGTAAAATTACACATTTTACTGGTGTTTTTTTTGTTTAAATATTCCTTAATTTCTACGGAACTGACTTCCCGATATTACCAAAATATGATAACTGTATAAAAGGGAAGGAGCGTTCTAGTGAAAGAAAGAATACGATTATTAGATATTTTACGAGGTTTTGCGATATTAGGTACATTGGGTACAAACGTCTGGTTTTTTGCATACGCAGGGGATACCTTTGCGACAGATCAGATTGCGGATGAATATGAAAATGGCAGTTTTCTTGAAAGTCTTGTCTCTATGTTCGTTTATGGCAAAATGCTATCGCTGCTCACAATCATGTTTGGCGTAGGGCTAGAGCTGAAATACCAGCAGGCGAAAAGAAAAAATATGACTTGGCCGGGTACATATTTATGGATTCTTTTATTTTTATTTATTGAAGGCTTTGTCCATTTTGCGCTAGTGATGGAATATGATGTGCTCATGAGTTACGCCGTCACGGGTTTGCTTGTGGCGTTTATTGTCCGTGGAGGAAGTCGGCGCATCAAAAAAGGCATGATTGTCTCGGGTGTCATTCATTTGTTGGTGACGGCTTTTCTCGTTGTATTTTCTTTCTCTGAATTGGAAAATGAATCCTATGACGAGAGCAGTGAACCAGCGTACGAAGAACAACTGCCGGAGACATGGATATCTCAAGTTCAAGACCGATTACAGTACTTTTTGATGTACCGAGAAGAAGCAATCTTTATTATCCCAATGAATACCTTTTTGTTTTTATTAGGTGTGCGGATGATGAGAGCCGGTGTATTTTATGCAAATGAGCGTGGGCAAACTCTACGGAAAACATTGTTCCGAATGGGTTTGTGGATTGGACTGCCGCTGAATGCGCTCGTCTTTGTACCAAATGACATAGTGGAATTCGTGGTGCGCTATGTGTTTTCGCCATTCCTCTCTATTTTCTATATTGCTGTCGTGGCGAAGCTTCTAGCACGCACGGAGTCATGGTTCATGTGGACTTGGTTTGAATATGTAGGGAAAATGGCGCTTAGCTGCTATATCCTGCAAAATGTCATCTGCTCGCTTCTTTTTTACAGCTGGGGATTGGGTCTTGGCGGTCAAATCAACGCCCCCCTTATCGTCTTGTCATGGTTGTTGATCTCCCTGCTGCAAATCGCCATTTCAGCATGCTGCTTAAACGTCTGGGGAATCGGGCCAATGGAATATATTCGTTCACGGGCACTTCGCCGGGTGACGATGAAAAAAGCATCATAAAGGGGATAGACACAATGTTTTTTAAAAAAATGACGAAAAGAGAACAAGCGAATACACATAAAGCAGCTGTAACAGCATTTGTCTTTTATCTTCTCGCATTAGGAGGACATGCGCTGTACATGTATTTCCAGGGTAATAAACCACCTGTCACTTTTATCATTCTCATGGCGGGTCTCTTTGTTTTTTTTACCGCAGATTGGCTATATAATAAAAGGCATTCATAAAAAAAGCCCTCATCACGAGGGCTTTTTCCTTACTTCAGGCTTTTATATTGGCCTTTTAAATTTTTACGAATGTATTGAATGATTTTGCGCAGTTCGTTGGCGTGCGGTCTGCCAAATGGACTTGTTTGTCTTTGTTGATAGAGGACTTGGCCTTTTTCATTTAATAAGAAGTAGGCGGGTTCTCCGTGCACCCCGTGATCTTCATATGGGGCATCTTCCCCGTGATAGAAGACTTCATAGGCTTTCAATGATGTGAGGTCTTGGTCAGACATGATGGGGAAAGAAAGTCCCTCTTTGTCTGCAAATTCTTTCAAGTCTTCAGGGTTATCTGTTGAGATCGTCATTAAGTGAATATCCTTTTCTTGAAAATAGGATTGCTGTTTTTCCAGCTCTTTTAATTCCTCGACACATACTGGGCACCATGATCCTCTAAAGAAAACGATGAGGTGCCAGCTTTGATGCTCCTCTAAATGTTTGTAAAACTCAATGTGATCGCCCTGCACTGTTGGCAGTGAAAAATCGGGCATTTTATCTCCTAATTTAAATGAACTCATCCTATGCTTCCTCCTTTTTCAATCACCATGCTGTTTGTTTCTTGTATAACCAATATTGATCGGAATCAAACGTTTCTGTGTGCTGGATTGGGCAGTAGCCAATGATTGAATGAAGGCGTTTGCAGGATTAGGCGGTTTAACAGAAGATATCAAATCCGACACTTTTTTTAAAAAAATGTCGAAAAACGTATTGCCATATGTAATTACTCTATGATATTATAAATCTCGTTGTTGCAAAGGTCTCTGAAACTTGTTAAGATGCGATTTTCCAGCTTTTAAAGCGATTGGTTTGACGCAGTACAACTTCTTCAGAATTACTTTTCACAAACCGAGAGCCATTAGCTCAGTTGGTAGAGCATCTGACTTTTAATCAGAGGGTCGAAGGTTCGAGTCCTTCATGGCTCACCATGTTTTGGCCCGTTGGTCAAGCGGTTAAGACACCGCCCTTTCACGGCGGTAACACGGGTTCGAATCCCGTACGGGTCATTGATTTACTTTAGCGTTAAGCTAATTTTTCCTCACTTGCTTGAAGGAGCACCACGATTGCTTTTTCGGGCAAGTTACTGAGGTCCGGTAGTTCAGTTGGTTAGAATGCCTGCCTGTCACGCAGGAGGTCGCGGGTTCGAGTCCCGTCCGGACCGCCATTTATACATATTCATCTTTTGATGATGGCTCGGTAGCTCAGTTGGTAGAGCAACGGACTGAAAATCCGTGTGTCGGCGGTTCGATTCCGTCCCGAGCCACTTCCAAACGCATCTGCAATCGCAGGTGCGTTTTTATTATGAAAAGAAGGCATAAAAAGGGAGAAGCCGGACCTAGGTAGGGCCCGGCTCCATAAGAAGAAGACGTTACATGTATATAGACGTTTGGTGACTGGAAAAGTTTCAATAAAAAAGGAAAAAGTCATCAAATCTTTTGGGTGAAGTTCTTCTATCCAACGTTTACTAGCAAAGAAAGCCGTTATTATTTTTATCTTTGCCTCGTAAAACGTTATAATAGACAGTGAGCCTTTTTTTCGTAAATGAAAAAGGCGTAATGAGACATGCAAAATGGAATGACATAGATGCTAAAAATGCAGGAGGAAATCACAATGGAAAAAAAGATTCTTGTCGTAGATGATGAAAAGCCGATTGCGGATATATTGGAATTTAACTTAAGAAAAGAGGGCTACGAGGTTCATTGTGCGTATGACGGAAATGAAGCCCTTGAGATGGTAGAAGAAATTAAGCCAGACATTATTTTGCTCGACATTATGCTGCCGAACAAAGATGGCGTTGAAGTATGCCGTGAAGTGAGAAAGAAATATGATATGCCGATTATCATGCTGACAGCAAAAGACTCTGAAATCGATAAAGTCATTGGTCTTGAGCTTGGCGCGGACGATTATGTCACAAAGCCATTCAGTACACGCGAGCTGCTTGCACGTGTAAAAGCAAATTTAAGAAGACAGACGGCTGCTCCGCAATCAGAGGAAGAATCTGAATCAAATGATATCGAGATTGGTTCGCTTGTGATCTACCCAGATGCGTATGTCGTGTCTAAGCGTGACGAAACGATTGAGCTAACGCATCGTGAGTTCGAATTGCTTCATTACTTAGCGAAACATATTGGACAAGTCATGACACGTGAGCACTTACTGCAAACGGTTTGGGGCTACGATTACTTCGGAGATGTCCGTACAGTAGACGTGACAGTCCGCCGTCTTCGTGAAAAAATTGAAGACAACCCTAGCCACCCGAGCTGGATCGTGACAAGACGAGGCGTCGGCTACTATTTAAGAAACCCAGAGCAGGACTAAGATTCTTATGAGTAAAGTAGGTTTTTTTCGCTCGATTCACTTTAAATTGACCTTGATTTATGTGCTGCTGATCATTGTCGCCATGCAGATCATTGGCGTGTACTTTGTGAAGCAGCTAGAGCAGTCCTTAATTAATTCCTATGATAATTCCTTGAATCAGCGAATCTACTCGTTATCGTATTACCTAGAACAAGATTCATCGAAAAGCAAGGCAGAATTAAAAGAGGATGCTCAAAAGATATTAAACGATTTTAACAACAAAGATGAGTCTAATGAAATTTCTGAAGTCAGCTATATTGACGAAAGCAGAGAGGTCATTGCCTCTGTGAATAATGGCAGTCAAGAGATTGCCGGGAAGAAAATCACAGATCAAATCATTAGCCGTATTTTTGCGGTTGGCAAAGACTACGAGAAAAAATTCTATGACCCAGAATCGAATAAACGAGTCCGCATATCAGCGACAGCCGTGAAAAATGAGAACCAAGAAACCGTTGGTGTCATTTATGTGGTCTCATCCATGGAAAGTGTTTTTAACCAAATGCGAACGATCAACACCATTTTGGCGACGGGTACACTCATCGCACTTGGGACGACCGCTCTACTTGGTATATTCATATTCAGAACCATTACACACCCAATTTCGGATATGAGAAAGCAAGCGATAGAGCTCGCCAAAGGGAACTTTTCCAGAAAGGTCCGAAAGTATGGACATGATGAGATTGGTCAGCTAGCGACGACATTTAACCATCTGACGAGAGAGCTGGAGGAAGCGCAGCTGATGACAGAGGGTGAGAGGAAAAAGCTTTCTTCTGTTATCGCCTATATGACCGATGGCGTCATTGCCACGAATCAAAATGGTGCCATTATTCTATTAAACAGCCCAGCACTAGAGCTGTTGAATGTTTCACGTGAAACAGCTCTAGAGATGCCGATTACGTCCTTGCTTGGATTAGAAGAAACTCATACATTTGAAGATTTAGTCGAAAATCAAGACTCCATGCTGCTAGAAATTGAACGAGAAGATCAGTTGTCTGTTTTGCGTGTGAATTTCTCAGTGATTCAGAAAGAGCATGGGAAGATTGATGGCTTGATCGCGGTCATTTATGACGTAACCGAGCAGGAAAAAATTGATGCGGAACGTCGTGAATTCGTGGCGAACGTATCGCATGAGCTGCGCACACCGCTTACGACAATGCGAAGCTATCTGGAGGCACTCGCTGAAGGTGCGATTGGTGATAAAGAGCTTGCGCCAAGGTTCCTCAGTGTCACGCAAAATGAAACAGAGCGCATGATTAGACTTGTGAATGACCTGCTTCAGCTGTCTAAGTTTGACAGCAAGGATTATCAATTCAATCGTGAGTGGACGAATTTTATCAGGTTTATCTCGCTCGTCATTGATCGTTTTGAAATGACGAAGGAGCAGCATGTCGATTTCATCCGCAACTTGCCGCAGCGTGAAATATATGTGGAAATTGATCAAGATAAAATCACTCAGGTGCTCGATAATATCATTTCCAATGCTATGAAATACTCGCCAGAGGGTGGACACATTACGTTCACTGTCGATTTGGATGAGGAGCAAGGTCTTGTGTTATTCAGTGTCAAAGATGAAGGAATCGGTATTCCGAAGAAGGATATGGATAAAATCTTTGAACGTTTTTATCGAGTGGATAAGGCAAGAACAAGAAAACTTGGCGGAACCGGCCTAGGTCTTGCGATTGCAAAAGAAATGGTTCAGGCTCATGGCGGAGATATTTGGGCTGACAGCATTGAAGGAAAAGGAACAACGGTAACCTTTACCCTTCCGTACAATGAAGAACAAGAGGATGATTGGGATGAAGCGTGAGACCTTTAAAACCATTATATTGACAATCCTAATTGCGATCAGTCTTGTGTTTACGTGGAATATTTGGATGTTCCAGCCCGTCATGCAGGATCAGGCGGATGCCGGTACACAGGTCGTGGAAACGAAGAAGATTTCAAGCGACGAGCCTCGGAGTCTCATTGATGTCGTGAAACCGCGTGAGATGTTCATCCATTCCAATGGAGAGCATTTCAAAGTGGATCAAAAGGAACTCTTCCAAAACTTTTGGAATGATGTGAGCCTGTGGGATGTCAAAGAGATTGCCGATGTGTCGGACCAATATTCCGAGCAGAAATTTAAGAATTTCTTCTATGGACGCGAGGGGCAAGGCAAAACATTGGATCTTGTGTTCAATGATCCGATTCCGATTGATATTTTCCAAGCGCTGTTTAAATGGCCAAATAAATCCATTGAATACAACTCATTTGACCGGATGATTGTGCCGTTCGCTCAGCCGGATAAGGCCAATAAGAAAGTCTATTTGGTTTCATACAGCAAGGAAACGGTGCTTGAGCTGACGATTGAATCAGCCAACTATCGTAATCTGATGGATAGTATTGCAGCCGCTCAAAACGAGATGCCGCGCTATGATCTATATACTTTCTCTACGAATTCAAAACGAGATTTCCTTCTGCCGCAGAAGCAAAAGCAGCTTGAAGCGAAAATGTTCTTTATCGAAACGATTAAGACAAGCAAATTCAAGGACGCTTTGTTTACAGACCCAAGTCTAGTTGGGGAGGAGTCTAATTTAAACCGGACGGTGTATACAGATGGAACGAGTCGTCTTGAAGCAAATCAAAAAGACCACCGCATCCAATATCAGCATCGTAATATCAATTCTAGTACCGTATTCCAAACGGGAGATCTGATCAAGCGAAGCGTGAAGTATTTCAATGATACCGGAAGTTTTACCGATAATTATCAATACTTCGGCATTAACAGCAACCAGCAGCTGTCCTTTAATATGTTTATGGATGGACTGCCGATCGTCAACAGCACAAAACATCCATTTGGTATGACATCACTTGAAGTACAATGGGCGAATGATGACATCTTGAGTTATAAGCGTCCAAACTACATTCTCGGCAACAAAGCGAGTCAGAGTGAACAGGTCAAACTGATGAATGGGACAGAGCTGAAAAACTTGATCATCAAGCAGACGAAGTATGATGATTTAGAGAAAATTGAACAGATTTTCCCTGCCTATCAAGCGACATCCACGGCATCAGATCAGGATCAAGCGATGTTTGTCTGGCTAGAGCCGGTATGGTGTATGAAATATAACGGAAAAACCGTCATTTTATCGAATGATTTGCTGACAGAGGGGAGCGAGAATCATGGAGTGGAATAAGACCAAAACGATCTTTATCCTAGCCTTTCTCGTTCTCGATATCTTTCTAGGTTTTCAATACTTTGAAAAGCGATCGACCGATCATTTTGCGATTATCGAAAAAACAGATACGCTGGAAGAAATGAAGGCAGACGGAATCAAATATGGCAATCTATCAGATGAAGCGAAGATTGGATACCGCATTACAGCTGAGAAAAAGCAATATACGAAAAAGGATGTCGACGGATTAGCTGATCAAAAGACGAAAAGCACATTCCCGAAAACCGAGAAAGATGATCCTGTCACCCTGCTTGAAATGACCTTCAATAAACCAGTCGCATTGCCGAAAAAAGATATGAAAACAGCAGCGACCAATCTTGTGAGCCAGCGTTTGCTGGATGGCAAGAATTATAAGCTCTGGAGCATCGATGAAGAAACAGGTGAAATCGTCTTTTTCCAAACGTATAAAGGAAAATACATCTTCCAAGAAGGTCTTGATGACACCGAAACCATCGGGAAGATCACATTGGATGTGAACGATCAAAACGAGGTCGTCTCGTATCGGCAGTCGATGGTGACATCGATTAATGAAGTGAGAAAAGAAACCCTTGTCCCGGCGCTTGAAACGGTGAAGGACTTATATACACAAAATATGCTGAGCCAAAACACGACAGTGAAAAAAGTGGAGCTTGGCTACTACACGCAATACCCAGGTGCAAGCACTCAAGTCATGGTTCCTGTATGGCGAGTAGAGATTGAAGGCGTGGCAACTGGTTCAAAGAAAAAGACAGAGGAAGAATATTTGATCAATGCCATTGATGGCTCAACCCTTGATCATATAGAGAAAGAAGACAAATCTTCATTGGAGTGAGAGAACATGAGCTTGCAGTTCAGTGTACTAGCGAGCGGAAGTACGGGGAACGCTTTTTATTTAGAAACAGACGAGCATGCTTTTTTAGTAGATGCGGGCTTAAGCGGCAAACAGATGGTAGAGCTGCTTGGTCAAATCGACCGAAAGCCAGAAGACTTGGACGGAATTTTTGTCACACACGAGCACTCAGATCATATTAAAGGACTCGGTGTGATGGCAAGAAAGTACAAGCTTCCTGTCTATGCAAATGCGAAAACATGGAAGGCGATGGAGTCACATATAGGGAAAGTGGATACGGAGCAGAAATTCCACTTTGATATGGAGACGGTTCAATCATTCGGCGGACTCGATGTTGAATCATTTGGCGTATCACATGATGCGGCAGAGCCCATGTTTTACGTATTCCATTATGGCGGGCGTAAACTTGCCCTTATGACGGATACAGGCTATGTGAGTGACCGGATGAAGGGGATTATTAAATCAGCCAATACGTTCGTATTTGAGAGCAACCATGATGTCGGCATGCTGCAAATGGGGCGCTACCCATGGAGTATTAAACGCAGAATTTTGAGCGATGTCGGACACGTATCCAATGAAGATGCAGCTCTTGCTATGACAGACGTGATTGGAGACGCCACCTCACGCATTTATTTGGCCCACTTGAGTCAAGACAACAACATGAAGGACTTAGCCCGTATGGCGGTCCAGCAGACGCTTGAAATGAAGGGCTTTGTTGTAGGGGACGGCTTTGATTTATATGATACGGACCCGAAAAAAGCAACCCCGCTTTGCGCCGTATGATTTTTACAATCGTATGATTAAGATAAGAGCTTCTTACCAACACTATATACATCATCTATTCACTGAAAGGAAGGAAACATAGTGGATTATCGCGATGTAGAGTGGAAGCCGAGACGAAGCAGAAAAGGATATTTCCTATCTGGTCTGATCGGTGTATTGGTAGGAGCTTTTTTAATGGGATTCTTTTTCCCCTATGTGTCTGGACAAAGCGGCAGCCCCTTTGGCTGGCAGTCAGCTGGAGATCAACAGGCATCAGATGGCCCTTTAAAGACCGTCAATGTGAACGTGAATGATGCGGTCACAAAAGTGGTATCGAGTATGTCGGATACGGTTGTCGGCGTCATTAACATTCAAAAGTCGAGCTTTTGGGAAGAAGGCGGTGAAGCAGGCAGCGGGTCAGGTGTGATTTATAAAAAAAAGGGTGACACCTTTTATATTGTGACCAACCATCATGTCATCAAAGGCGCAAACCAGCTTGAAGTGAGCCTTCAGGACGGGACAAGGATCGGGGCAAATCTTGTCGGCAGTGATCAGCTTATGGATTTAGCGGTACTCACGGTCAAAAGTGATAAGATCAAGAAAACCGCCGCCTTCGGCAATTCAGACCATGTCAAACCAGGTGAGCCTGTCATCGCCATTGGAAATCCATTAGGCCTTGAATTTGCTGGCTCCGTCACACAAGGTGTGATTTCTGGAACGGAGCGTGCGATCCCTGTTGATTCTAATGGGGATGGACAGACGGATTGGAATGCGGAAGTTTTGCAAACGGATGCCGCCAT
The DNA here is from genome assembly GCF_024398395.1 of Bacillus sp. FS02. Lineage (NCBI taxonomy): Bacteria > Bacillati > Bacillota > Bacilli > Caryophanales > Bacillaceae > Bacillus > Bacillus sp. FS02. The sequence goes on from NZ_CP074101.1 coordinate 1,959,669, forward strand.
TAATCCTGGGAACAGCGGCGGAGCCTTGATCAATATGGACGGCAAAGTGATCGGCATCAATTCAATGAAGATTGCTGAGTCAGAGGTGGAAGGGATTGGGCTGTCTATTCCTGCGAATCTGGTGATCCCTGTCATAGAGGATTTAGAGCGCTATGGAGAGGTGAAGCGTCCGTACCTTGGTGTTGGGATGAAATCACTAGCAGATATTGCGAGCTATCATTGGCAGGAAACGTTAAAACTGCCATCAAAGGTCACAACCGGAGTCGTCGTGATGAGTGTCGAGCCTTTGTCTCCAGCAGGGAAAGCAGGGTTAAAAGAGCTGGATGTCGTGACGTCGTTTGACGGCAAGGAAGTACAAAACATCGTCGATCTGCGTAAATATCTTTATCAAAAGAAAGTAGGCGACAAGGTAAAGGTGCAATTTTACCGAAGCGGAAAGAAAAAATCAGTCGAGATCAAACTCTCCCAAACCGATCAGTTCGGTGGCTAGCCAGTTCCTATAAGGCACTGGCTTTTTTTACATGCCCGGCATATGATAAAGAAAAGGGGGAGATACGATTGGTCACATTACTACCAATGTCGCAAACAGATTATGACGTCTTGATAGAGAAGGCCATTAAGCGGTACGCAGAAGAAAAGGTACACGCAGGGACATGGAATCAGGAAGAAGCGCAAAAGAACGCAGAGGAACAATTTGACCGGCTGCTTCCTGAAGGACTTCAGACAGAAGATCATGAGTTGTGGAACATCTTACATGGAGAAGAAGCCATTGGATGGGTATGGCTTTGCTATGATCCAGATCATCCCCAGCATGAAGGATTTATTTATAATTTTATTTTGTTTGAAGAGTATCGAGGAAAAGGATTGGCAAAACAGGCCATGACGGCATTAGAAGAGCAGGCAAAGTCATTAGGTGTGAAGAAACTATCGCTGCATGTCTTTGCCCATAATCAAATCGCCCGCTCACTTTATGAGAAAACGGGATTTGCTGAGACTGGGATTTACATGAGCAAGCCTTTATAAAAAAAGAGAAGTACCGTGCAGTGAGCGTACGGTACTTTTTTATGTGGACATCATGGCATCTTGCGCCGTGACTCGGTATAGGTCGACTTTGCATTTCACAAACGCACGGATGATGGCTGGGACTTGAGCTTCTGAACGAATCAACAATGAGGTCTCGTCATCTCTGATCACAAGGTCTGTTCCCACACTTTGTAAGTACTGCGTGAGAACAGGCTTCACCTCATCATCAATCCATGCATGCTTGAAGGTGGCACGAATGGTTGAGGACGTGATGGTTTTCTCTTGAGGATGAGTACTTGAGGACACGATTTTTCCTTCAGATATGAAAGCTGTTTTGGTACAAATAGGCTGGGTGAACCTTGGCTCGTCTGCTGTTAAAAAGACGGTTTTTCCTTCGAATTTTAACGATTCAATCACCCGCTGGATATGTAAGATAGAATCTGCATCAATATCCGCAAAAGGCTCATCAAGTAAAATAAAGTCAGGCCGATGAGCGATGGCCTGAGCCATTCCGAGCCGTTTCTTCATCCCAGGTGTAAAGGCACCGACTTTCTCTTGATGATAACGATGTAAGCCAACAAATTCGAGTAATTCTTCATAATAGCTCGTTTTCTGGCGAGTACCCGTAATTTTCGATAAATAGGCAATATGCTCAATAGCAGTCAGCCCTTCATATAAATCTGTATATTCAGGCAGAACACCGATATGATGACGTACTTTTTTTAACGACGTCATGTTCATCATGATAAACGTGCCAGAGGTGGGGCGGGAGATCCCTGTAATGATATTAAAAAAGGTTGTCTTACCAGCACCCTTCGGTCCAATGAGGCCGAAGATATCCCCTTGATGGATATCAAGATCAATATGATTTATTGCGACTTTTGTCCGATATTTTTTTGTCAGCCCTTTTGTGTGAAGCACTTAGACATCCCTCCTCTGAAACAGTAGTGCCGTTCCAACGAGTAAGACAACAGTCAATGCGGCATTCATCAGCACATAGGTCAGCGGTTCACTCCAGCGCGCATAATAATAAGGCGTCACGTATTGGAACCAGTGAATCAACCGTTCTGAAGAAAGAACAGACATCATGCTCATGATTGGAAATAGAAAGGAAAACAACATGCCAACAAACATCGATTTCTGTGGTGTTGGAAAGAGCATGGACAAAAACAAAGCACAGGAGATGCCGACACTGATAAACGTTAATATTTTTAAGGCATCAGAGAACAGAAAACGATGTGAAATCACCATATTTAAAATATATGTGGTCATAATGCAACTGAGCCAAAACAGCATCAGCCCAAGATATTTCCCGATGACAATGTTTAAACGGGTCGTCTTGCTGACGAGAAAACGAATGGTTTTCAAATGAATTTCGCGGCTCAAAATATCATGAGATAATAAAAAAATAAGGAAGAAACCAAATAACGAAATCACTAGTTCATTCCCAATGGAATAAGGGTCCTTTGCCTGTTCCCACTTCCCTTGATAAGCAGCTATAAATGGAAGACTTGATACAAAAGTAGATAAAATGAAAATAATAACAATTGTTAAGATGGATTTTGTGCTTTTGAAGAGCTGCTTAAATTCATTCATACAGATGGTCCACACACACTGTACCTCCCTTCATCTTTATTATACCGCTAGAAAAGAAAGACACCATATCTCGCTCTTTAACATTTGCTTAAATTTTATAAAAAAGAAGACTCTTCCAGAACAGTTAACTCATTTTTGAAAATGTTCAGAAAAATATCTTGATTTATCAAAAAACATCATGTATGATAGCTTTAATTCAAGATAGTTAAACAGGCAATGACGAGAGAAAGTACAATCATCAATTTTTCCACAGAGAGCTTCGGCAGCTGAAAAGAAGCAAAAATAATGATTCGAAAAATGGTCTCTGAGCCTCGTGCTGAACATATCCATGATATTAGTAGGTGACGACGAGAGTTGGTACTCGTTATCAAAACCACAGTATATGAGCCAAATTGGAGCTTTGTACTTGTAGAGGCTGTTTAGCGCGAGCAAACAGTAAATAAAGGTGGTACCACGAGACAAATACCTCGTCCTTATGATTCATAGATAAGGATGGGGTATTTTTTATTGTCCACTTTTTTTCATACAAATGTTCAAATGTTCCACGTGAAACACCACAACCATTTTTTCAAATGAAAGGGAGATTAACATGAGTGAACATGCATTGGTTTTACAATCAGATTTCGGTATTGATGATGGAGCGGTCAGCGCAATGTACGGCGTAGCCAATACAGTGAGAAGCGGCATCCGCATTTTTGATTTAACTCACAACATTCCCCAATACGACATTTGGGAAGCGTCTTATCGGTTGCTTCAGACGGTCACATATTGGCCGGAAGAAACGGTATTTGTCTCCGTTGTTGATCCAGGCGTTGGATCAGAGCGAAAGAGCCTCGTCGTCAAAACAACAAGCTCACACTACATCATCACACCTGATAATGGGACACTTACGCATGTCGCACAGGATATTGGCATCGTGGAGGCTCGGTATTTAGATGAAACCATCAACCGTTTGCCGAAGTCAGGAAAATCACATACATTCCATGGTAGAGACATTTACGCCTATACAGGCGCGAGAATTGCTTCAGGTGTGATTTCTTTTGAAGAGGTCGGGCCAAAGGCGAATATAGAGGACATTATTCACCTTCCAGTCGTACAAGCTTATGCGGAAGAAGAAGTGATCACAGGGACGATTGATATTTTAGATGTGCGGTTCGGAAACCTATGGACAAACATTCATCATACGTTATTTGAACAGCTTTCAATCAATTATGGGGATGCAATAGAAGTTACCATTGCCAACGGGCCAAAAAATGTGTATAAAAATATCATGACCTATGGACGATCTTTTGCCGATTTAAAGGTAGGCGAACCACTCGTATATGTCAATTCACTCGATCATTTAGGCGTGGCGATCAATCAAGGGTCATTTGCAAAGGCTTATAACATCGGTACAGGCACAGGCTGGCGCCTTTCGATTCGCAAAGCTCCGCGCATTATATACGAATAAGAGGAGGAAACATCATGGCAGGTAAACAACTTTCAACGAAAACTGTCGTTGCCATCGGAATTGGCGCAGCCGTCTTTGTCATTTTAGGACGCTTCGTCTCCATTCCAACTGGGATTCCGAATACACAAATTGAAACATCGTACGCGTTCCTTGCGTTAATGGCCGTGCTATTTGGTCCTGTTGCAGGCGCATTGATTGGATTTATTGGTCATCTCATTAAAGATGCCACCACATTTGGACCTTGGTGGAGCTGGATTATCGTTTCGGGTGTGGTTGGTTTATTGATCGGCCTCATTTCGAACCGTTTAAAAGTAGAAGAGGGCGACTTTGGCTGGAAAAAAATCACGCTCTTCAACGCCGTCCAAGCCGGCGCACAAGCATTAGGCTGGTTTGTCATTGCGCCGGTACTCGACATTGTGATCTATGCAGAACCTGCAAATAAAGTGTTTGTTCAAGGTATCGTGGCAGGAATCTCAAACATCATCACAGTCGGTGTACTAGGCACCATCATCATTGCGGCTTATGCGAAAACAAGAAGCAAAAGCGGCAGTCTATCGAAAGAAACATCATGAAGCAAGGTGGAACACATAAATGAAGAAACCGATGATTCAATTCGAACATTTCGGATTCAAGTATCGCAGTCAGGCAGAACCAACATTGAAAGATGTCAACCTGACCATCTATGAAGGAGAAAAAGTCCTCATCGCAGGCCCGTCTGGATCGGGAAAAAGCACACTAGCCCATTGTATCAATGGGCTAGTTCCTGCGTCTTATAAAGGTTCTATGGAAGGAAGTCTCCACATCGGCGGGAAAAATGCAGAGAAAGAGAACATTTTCTCTCTTTCACAGCTCGTCGGAACGGTGCTGCAAGATCCTGATGGACAATTTATCGGGCTGACTGTAGGAGAAGATATCGCGTTCACACTTGAAAATGATCAAGTCACACGCGAAGAAATGAAAACACGTGTCGAGAAAGCGGCAAAATTAACAGAGGTAGACGGCAAACTGGCATCATCCGTGCATGAGCTGTCAGGCGGTCAAAAACAACGTGTCGCTATTGCAGGCGTACTTGTCAACGATGTCGACATTTTGCTGTTTGATGAACCACTGGCAAGCCTTGATCCCGCAACAGGCAAAGAAGTGATCGATCTCATTGACCGTCTGCAAAAAGAAACGAAAAAAACGGTCGTGATGGTGGAACATCGATTGGAAGACGTCCTCTTCCGCCATGTCGACCGCATCATCGTTGTCAATGACGGCACGATTGCAGCGGATATGACACCAGATGAATTGCTCGCCTCGAATGTATTAGAAGCGGCGTATTTACGTGAGCCTTTATATGTGAGAGCGATGAAATATGCAGGCATTCCGATTGCAGCAGGAGATCAAATCGCTAATTTACAGCATCTCACCTTAAATGACGAGGCAAAAGAGAAAATCGAGCAATGGATGGAAGCATCTGAGCCATCAGTCGAGCAGAATGAAGCGCCGGATTTACTAGAAGTGCGTGAGCTGAGCTTTGATTATCCGACAAGACCTAACACACTGAACAACATCTCTTTTACCGTCAAAAAAGGAGAAATGATCAGCATCGCCGGTGCCAATGGCGCAGGCAAGACGACACTATCCAAGGTGCTCTGCGCATTTGAAAAGCCAACAAAAGGGACAATTCATCTAAATGGCGATGACATCACAGGAGACACCATCAAACAGCGCTCCGAACGAATCGGTGTCGTCATGCAAAACCCAAATCAAATGATTTCGAAACAAATGATTTTTGATGAAGTCGCCCTCGGTCTCGTTTTAAGAGGCGTAAAAGAAGACGACATTAAGGATCGTGTAGAGCGGGTTTTAAAAGTATGCGGGCTGTATCCATTTCGGAACTGGCCGATCTCAGCCCTTAGTTTTGGACAGAAAAAGCGCGTCACCATCGCATCGATTCTTGTGTTAGAGCCAGAAATCATCATTTTAGATGAGCCAACGGCCGGTCAAGATTTTAGACATTACACAGAGATGATGACGTTTTTAGAGCAATTAAATCAGCAGGGCGTCACGATTTTGATGATCACCCATGATATGCATCTCATGCTCGAATACACAACAAGAACCATCGTCATTTCAGATGGAGAAAAAATCGCAGATGATACACCAGCCAAAGTGCTGACAGATCAGCTTCTAGTCCAAAAGGCGAGCTTAAAGGAAACGTCGCTGTATGAACTGGCGCTAAAAGCAGACTGGCCAAATCCAAATGAACTCGTGGATCGCTTCATTGAGGTTGACAGAAAGGAACGAATGACATGGCTGTAGACATGCTGTCTTATATCGATCGCCCGTCGCCAATTCACCGGCTGACAGGGGCAACCAAACTCATTTGCTTTATCCTCTGGTCATCCGCAGCGATGCTCACATATGATACAGGCGTATTAGTGTTTATGCTAGTTGCCAGTATCGTGTTCTTTCAACTGTCGAATGTGCGATTTCGTGATATCTCTTTCGTAGTGATTGTCTTGGCGATTTTTCTTGTCATCAATAACATCGCCATTTACGTCTTTGCGCCTCAGCAAGGTGTCGCCATCTATGGAGCGAAGCACGAGCTGTTTCACATTGCAGGCTGGTATAATGTCACACTTGAACAGCTTTTCTATCAATTGAACATTACACTGAAATACGTGACTGTGATGCCAGCAGCGCTTTTATTTATCGTAACAACAAATCCAAGTGAATTCGCCTCATCGCTCAGCAGAATCGGGGTCAGCTACCGGATTTCGTATGCTGTAGCGATTGCTCTGCGCTATATTCCAGATATTCAGCGAGATTTTCGTACGATCGCGATTTCTCAGCAAGCAAGAGGCATTGATTTATCAAAGAATGAAAAGCTGGGAAAACGGATCAAAAATGCGCTGTCGATTGTGATGCCGCTGATTTTCTCCAGCCTAGAGCGGATTGATACGATCAGCAATGCGATGGAACTGCGCGGGTTTGGAAAGCATAAAAAGCGCACATGGTTTACGGCGAAAGACTTTCAAAAAGCAGATTATGCGGCGTTAATCTTTGTTGGAGCGGTACTGATTGTGTCGCTAGTGATTACATTTGTTAGAGGAACGAGATTTTACAATCCGTTTTGATAGAAGGAAGCCTTCACAGGAGTGGAGGCTTTTTTATTTGGTTTGTGGATAAAAGGTGTGGAAAATGGTAAAAGACTATTAACATGTGAATAAATCGGTTATATTGAACAATGAGCGAAACACTTGTGAATAACGAGACAACATATTGGAGGAATTAGAAACTTATGAACAAATCACTTTATGCTTGTGCAGAACACATAGAAACCGTATTAGACATGTACATAGATGATCACGAAACGCCGCCAGAATTCAGAAAAATCGAACATACACACAGCTTATCCACAACCTGTGAATTGTGCGATGAACCTGCAATATATATAGTGGGGAACGAATGATCGGACACAAAATACACAAATTTTATCCACAATTGTTGATAACTTATATGAATAACTTGTTCTTAAGGTGGGGATGACCTGTGAATATATCAATTATCACAGTAGGAAAACTAAAAGAGAAATATTTAAAGCAAGGCATAGCCGAATACACAAAACGATTACAAGCCTATGCGAAAATTGAGATCATTGAGCTCGCAGACGAAAAAGCACCCGAGAATCTCAGCGAGCAAGACATGAAAATCATCAAAGACAAAGAAGGCGAACGCATCCTAAGCAAAATCAACCCAGACGCCCACGTCATCGCCCTCGCCATCGAAGGAAAAATGAAAACTTCCGAAGAATTAGCCGATACAATAGATAAGCTGGCAACATACGGAAAAAGTAAGGTGTGTTTTGTCATAGGTGGATCCCTTGGATTAAGTGATGCTGTGATGCAGCGTGCAAATGAGAAGTTATCGTTTTCGAGGATGACGTTTCCGCATCAGTTGATGAGGTTGGTTTTGGTGGAGCAGATTTATCGGGTGTTTCGGATTGTGCGGGGGGAGCCTTATCATAAGTAAATGAGGTTTTTTAGTTTCTAAGTAAAAAGAAGATAAGTCTGTTTACTTTTTTTATATTAAATAGATAATGAATATATTGGTAAAAATTACTAAAAGTTATTATAGAGTCCGTAATTGAATAGGGGGAATCAATATGATTCTTAAAGAAATAATAGAAGAAGTTAATAATGATATTGATATTCAGGCTATAGACTTAAAAACCACAGAATTTAAACAGTTCAAAGACATATTTATTAGAGAAAAAATAAAATATAAAGAAATCTCTAATATAAGCGATCAGGAAATAGAGGATTTTCTAAAAGAAGAATTTCCCCATCCAGATAACCATAGTAAATGGTTCGATGTGATTAAGTTAATCAAATTAGATTTTTCTGTAGACATTATTGACCATAGTAATGAAAAAGAGCAAATTGTACAAGATGAATTAAAAATAAAGAAAGTATTCTCTAAATTGATTGAGCCTGATTCAATTACATTTCAGGATAGGAAGGTTATTATCGAATATGTATATGAAGATGATAGCAAACTAAAGAATGAAATGAAAAAAATTGAATCATGGGAAAAGGAACACGTTATAGATACTGTATCAAAAAAAAATAAGATTCCACCAGAGAACTGTGTATTAATTAACAGTGTTTCTTCATACATAGATTTCATTACATCTTTCGAAAATTTAAATTACGTCTCGAGAGGACAAAAAGATTGTAGCTATACTTTATTACCCTCATTGCATAGAATGCATAAAGATAGTTTCAAAAGTCATTCTTCAAAGTATGAATCTTTTTTTAAACAAAAAGTTGCATTTTATGATAATACAATTGAAAAAAAAGATGAAGAAGAGATTCGGGCTTATGCACAACATTTTGGGTTACCTACCAATTACCTAGATTTTACAGAGGCACATCTCATATCTTTATTATTTGCGGTAGAAGAGTTTGATTACTTAGAAAACCATTCAATAGTATATTTTATTGATGCACTTTCCTATAATAGAGAAGTAATTAAAGATGATATTAAATTGGTTGATTTCTCAGATAAGGAATTAAAGGCTACTAAAGAGAGAACATACTCAGATAAGTCTTATTTTATAAGGGTGGGGAACTCTAATGAAAGAATACATTTTCAAAAAGGGTGCTTTTTGAAGGTGGAGCCTAATGATTCATTAGATTCCATGTTAAACAACTATACTAAAGTTGCAATAATAGATAAAGAATCTAAGCAAAAGATATTATCTGAATTATTTAATTTAGGTATTACTTTTGAGAACATCTATCCTGATAAGGATAATATGGTAAAGACTATTAAGTTTATAAAACTTTTAAATGATGAAGATTAGGTAGGTGCTATTTTATGAAAATTAATTCAAGAATTGAGTATCAAAGACCCTTAATCTCTGTTCAAGATTTAGTTAATTTTATAGATAAAGGTGAAAAATATATAAAAAACGGTTTTGATAATCTAACAGATGAGGAACAAATGGAAGTATTGCATGGAATAGTTTTAAGTCCTGATTATCAAAGAGAATATAGATCTTCTCCGACTGAAGAGGCTTCAATAATTGAATCTATAATATTAGGAATACCAATTCCTGAAATATTTTTAGTGAGAACTAGTAATAGAGGAATACAACTAAGGCATGTAATGGATGGCCAACATCGACTTACTGCTATTTATAGGTATGTTAAAGACAAATTCCCATTGAAGCACTTAGAAATACTAGGAGATAAAGGGGATTTTACCAATTGTAGGTTTTCCGAACTTTCTAGGGAAAATAAGATAAAAATCTTAGGTAGTCACTTATCAATATTGGAATTCTACCCTTTTGAAGATGACAAAATAGAAATTGAATTATTTAAGAGATATAACAGAAATACCAAACCACTAGAAAAACATGAAATTGCTATGGCAACATATTATTCAAGTACAAGTCAGTTTATTACGAACTTTTTGAATAAACATATGGATAACAAAGAGAAAGATATTTTAAGTGATAGATTAATTAAAATATATAATGTTACAAAAGATAGAAAAGATAAGCAAAAAAACCATCAAGAACTTTGTATTTTGTTGAGTATATTAACAGATGGACCAGACTTGTCTGCTAAAGATGGGGTCGAAATTGCAAATAATTTTTTACAAGGTAAAGCAGCCCAGTTTAAAAATAATGAAAATGAGAATCTAGAGGTATTAAAACAGAAATTTGAGGAATTTAATTTGTTGATGCTTAAAATCTCAGAAAAAGTAGAATATCCATTCTCGAGCAGTATATATAAACTTACTGAAAAGCGTATGTCTAAATACCATGTAGGTATATCAATGGTCCTAGCTACAATAGCTTACTTTTTTGATATTAATATTGAAAGTCCAGTATTAATAGACGAAATACAACAAATAATTAAAGCAAGCCCGTTAGGTGATGTGGAGTACAATGCCTCTAGTACAAATACAAAAAATTTGGTTAGTTATTTATTTGAAAAGAATGATATAAAGAATTGGGATTTTGAATCCTTGAAGCTAAAATGAATGAAAACCTCATATAGATCTATCTCGGTGAGCCTTATCATAAGTAGGTAGCTTTTTTTGACATATAAAAGTGCAAGAGTAGGTAATAGCAATTTATTGCTATTACCTACTCTTTTTTCATTCTAATTGTTTTTAACTTATGAACATTTAATTCATATAAACAGCAAATTTATTATGAAAAAACTACACGAACATTTCCTGGAAATACTTTTGGATTATAAATTTTAAGCTTATTTTAATATAAATATAGACATATAGCGCCGATATAATGCGGGTGAATGAAATCTAGTGTTTATTTTATGGAGGTATTTGGATTGAAAAAGGCTATTTTAACTATTTTGGCATTCGTACTAACATTAACTATTTTTGCCCCTTTTTCTGAGGCAAAAGAAATATTCAATATTGAAGGACAAAAAGATTTCCAAGTAATGAGTATTGAGAATGTGGGTTCACAAGATAATATAGAAAGAGATGACAACGATAACGATGAAACTGATGAGGATTTAACCGAAGAAGAAATTATTAATGAAATGGCAGAACAGCTTAAATTTTTATATACAGAAGCTGCTACTGTAAATAAACAAGGTGAAATAATAAAAGTGGATGTTGATAAAGTAGAAGCAGAATATGGTTCACCTGAGCCAAATAATCAAGAAGCAATGATAGCTAGTTCACTTAGTGTCGCATCTTTTGGAGTATGTATTGTTAATTCTACAGGAAGTGCAATAGGATTAGATGTAGTAAAACGGGCATACAACAAACAAGTCAAAAAAGCATTAAAATCACATGCTTGGAAAAAAGCTTCTTCAATCATGTATAACAACATTAAGAAATATCTTGGTAAAAGTGCTACTAAATTTTTAATTAAAAAATTAGCTGGCGTAGCTTTACCTGGGGGATTGCCAATGAAATTTGCTTTTATTGTTGCTAAATGTGGAGTAAAAGAGATAATCTAGTAATGACTTGCTCTTGTTAAAAATCTTAAAGGAGATTAGTATGTTTAAATCTTTTAAATCATTTGTTATTACTTTTATCGTATTACCTTCAATATTAGGAGCTGCATTGGCATTCACTGTAGAAATACTACCCCTAATATGGAGTATCATTACACAAAAAGGCACAAGCTTGGCATTTAAAGATTTAGTAATTACATTTGTTTTAGGCTATGTAATGTATCTGGTGTATATTGTATATAAAGCGATCATTCACAAATTCAATAAAAATAAAAGTCACTAAAAATATATACAGATACAAAGCGAAATTTTAACAAAAAGCTCTTAAATTAATAATTTAAGAGCTTTTTTGAGTTGTCATCTATATTTATAACAAACATCCTGACCATTGCTGAAATAATCCTATATATTGTATTATACATCATTTAAAACACCCAAATTATTCCGATATATGATGTATAAGGATAATAGAGGGGTGTTAGTATAAATGGCAATTACTTTACCAGAAAGTATTAAAAGTACTGCTACTGCAGGAGAACGAATTTTATTTCGAACATTAAAGGAATATCTACCCGAAGAGTATATTGTACATTATGAGCCTAATATCAATGGGTTTAGACCAGACTTTGTGATAATCGGTCCAGATCTAGGAGTATTAGTTTTGGAAGTAAAAGATTACACCAAAAATACAATAAGAGAGCTAAACGATAATACCTGGGGCATTTTAAATTCTTCTGGTGATTTACATAGAGTGAAGAGTCCCCTAGTTCAATCAAGAGAGTATGCATTTAAAATAAAAGATATGCTTGAGAAAGACATTGATTTAATCAATACAGAAGGGAAATATCAGTTTAAATTAAAGTTTCCTTATGGTTATGGTGTCGTCTTCACTCGGCTTCATGAAGAACAACTTTTAAAAAATAAAGTATATGAGGTTATTGATCCACATTTTATTTTATCGCGTGATCAGATTGATCCGGATAATGACCATTTTGATCCTGAGATCTTAATAGAAAAATTGTTTGATATGTTTCATGTGCCTTTCAAGTTAAATACGCCACTATCATCTGACGAATTAGAAAGGATTCGTTATCATCTATACAAAGAAATACGCGTTGGAGCAGATGTTGAACCAGTCCCATACCAAGAAAAACTGTTATTATCTTTTCGAAACATCAAAACGATGGATCTGCATCAAGAAAACTTGGCTAAACAGATTGGTGATAAACATCGGCTAATTAGAGGAGTAGCAGGAAGTGGTAAAACCTTAATCTTAGCGACTCGAGCAAAAATGTTAGCTGAACAACATCCGAATTGGAAGATATTAATACTCTGTTACAATGTAGCTTTGAAACAAAATATTAAACAAATGATTCATTCTAAATTTACAGAACCAGATGATTTTCTGACATTTGATCATAGAAAAACACCAAATTTAAATAATATACAAATATTAAATTTTCATCACTGGATTAAAAAAGATCATGGTATTTCAGAACTTGAAATTGATGATTACATTGAAAAAATAGAAAATGATGCTTTAACTCCTGTAAAGTATGATGCCATTTTAATTGATGAAGGGCAGGACTTTGAAGGGAGCTGGCTGCATCTCATCAGCTTATGCTTAGATCAAGAGACGCAATCTTTACTTTTAGTAGAAGATAGAGCGCAAGATATCTATCGGAAAAGTAGAAGCTATGTGAAAGATACGGGCCTTGATTTTAGAGGTAGATCTAGAATCTTAAATATAAATTATCGTAATACGTCACAAATTGTGGATTTTGGATGGAAATTTTACGATAGCCATAGAGCTTTAGATCTTAAATTAAAACAAGAACAGACAGAGACAATCGAAATCATCCCTCCAAAAAAGACGAAACGTAAAGGGCCAGAAGTAGAACTTTTAAGATGTAATACCTTTAAAGAAGAAATAGAAGAGATTACTAAACAAATAGTGGATCAACATAATGAAAAGAACATACCTTACTCTGAAATGGCTATTTTATATCGTATAAAGGGATATAATAACCATTATATATCAGCGATTCAATCTGAATTTCAAACAAAGAATATTCCTTACAATTGGATAACTGAAAATGGTGCAACCAAACATAAGTTCAATCCAGAGGAAGAGACAGTCAAAATTTGTTCTCTCGATAGTAGTAAAGGTCTTGACTTCCACTCAGTTTTTATTGTGAAAGCTGATCTGATGCCATTAAAGTATGAAGAGGATCAAGAAAAAGAAGTGTCTTTAATGTATATAGGAATGACTCGTGCTAAAGAGTACCTATCAATATCTTATTCAGGTGTTTCTTCGTTTACTCAGTATTTTGAGGATGCAAAGCAAAAAGAGCCGACATTTAATCAATAATTTTAAATAGTAAAAGGTACGGGAATTATTCATTTCTCATACCTTTTTTCATGTAAGAAGAAAAGAAGACTCTTCTTAATAAATATCGTATTATATATAATGACATATCCAATCTACAATTACTCAAAGGAGACTTTCATGGGTTTCAAAGCTGACTTTAAACATGAAATACGTAACGTAATAAAAGATGTAGAAAAAGAAATAAATAAAACATGGAAAATTGAATATAAAGGGCATTCTATAGAAATTACAAACCAAATAAAAGAAGAGCAACTAATCATTGATGGTGTGACAGTTGATAAAAAACAACGAAAAAGTTTATTGACTCATATGATCCCTTATTCAAAATTGTCAGGGATATTGGAGCTTCAAGATGGTACAAAACACAAAGTGTCCGTTAAACTTGGTGGGTATGTACGATTTCGTTGTATTGTGAAAGTAGATCATGAAACGGTTTTAGATGAATCAATGAAGATAGACCTTCTACCATGGGATCATAAAGAGAGAATTGTTCCCTTTATTCAACAACAAATTCAATCACATCATAAAATAGTAGACGACCGTTTACCCGATGAAGATTATTTATTTGACGAAAATGAACCACGATTGGCTCCCGGTTTATCTGATTATTATGTAGATGAACGACCTGCCCCTTTTTATGTGAAGAAACTATTGAAGCTTTTTGAAATACAACTGAATCATCCTACAAACGAAACTAGAAAAAAAACATATGAAAAAATCATTTCTAACAATATGGCGAGTCGCAACAGTGAGTTAATCGAACGATTTCAGCAAACACAATGGGATGAATCCGGTGTACAGCAAGAAGCGTTATGGCTTCTTGAACATGCGGCACATCGGGAGGTCGTCAAATTTGCAGTTATGATACTGGGATGTACGAACTGTGAAAAATACAAAGAGCTCTTATTCACAATAGGTATGCATGAAGAATTTACTTCTTATGTCGTGATTGCATTGAAGAATGGCACAATTCAAGGAAACGAACATGTTTGGCGTCTTGCAAAGTCCGTCGATGGATGGGGGAAGATTTCGGCTGTTGAGCAATTGGAAGCATCGACGCCAGAAATAAAACGATGGCTACTAACAAAGGGCTGCGAAAATACAATCATGAATGAATACTCAGCTTATACTTGCGCTCTTAATGGTGATTTAGAAACCGCTTTATCAGAAGATGAAATTTCCAAAGAATTATACGATGGAGCGAGTCTCATCATTCAAGCATTATTAGAAGATGAGGTTTCTATCTACGGAATCGATGAGTATTCATATGCAAGCTCAGTTCTCTGCCGATTTATTCACCATGCTCATAAGCACTGCCAAACAATTGAGGACTTTTATCCAATATTGAAAATAAATGAGTTTTTAAATGATGAACAAGAGATTTGGGAAGACCGATTGAATGCTTCATGGAAACAGGACGATTATAAGGCTATCCAGGAAGCTGTTCAACCGTTTATCAATGACAGTAGATGGCCAAAGCTTGCAACCGATTCGTTACAACAGGGTTTTAGCTCCCAAGCACTTGAAATCGCTCTCTTTTATCGTTTAGATGTGATTGAGCATCTATTTGCTTTACTTGAGAAAGATCCGACAAATAGTGAAATATACTTTGCTGTGATGGACACAAATCATCACCAGCATATTAGAGAGCTTTGTACATTTGCAGAAACACATTTATCGTTATCAAACCTCTCAGATGATGAAGTGGCTTGTCTACAATATATTGTGCAAGATTTATATGAACACGACGGTGTAGGATTACCATTGATTCAAGCTGCACTTAGATCAAATGATGGAAATTTACAGTATCATGCTTTAAGTGTATTAAAAGAATGGTCTCCTTCGTATTCGCAGCAAGCGGCCACAAGAGAATTGATTGAACATATTGCCGTGAAGACAAAGGATAAAGAAGATCGAAAGTTAGCCAAATACTTATTAAAGAAATAGGATTCGGTTTACCTTCGCACTACGAAAATAAAATCTGAATATTAGAAAGCAGGCACACCATGCACACAATCAAAAAAATAGGCAACACCTTCTCCTACATCACACCAGTATCACTCACCGACCGCCCTATCCTAGGCATGGTCGTAGGCAATAACAAAACATTAATGATCGATGCTGGTAACTCGGAAGATCATGCGAACTATTTTATCCAAAAGACCTTAAAACAAGAGAACGCTACACCTGATCTGGTAGTCCTCACGCATTGGCATTGGGATCATATTTTTGGTCTGCCGGCGTTGTCTCGTGCGATTTCAATTGCTTCTGCAAAAACCAGAAAGGAAATGGAGAAGCTTCTTCCGTTTTCTTGGTCAGATGAGGCGATTGATGAGCGGGTGAGGGAAGGAACGGAGATTGATTTTTGCGCGAAGGCCATCAAAGAAGAATATAAGAATCATCGAGAGATTCAGGTGGTTTTACCGGATGTCACATTTGACCGTCGGATGGAGATTGATCTTGGCGGGGTCACTTGTGTTGTGCAGCATGTTGGGGGCGATCATGCTGCTGATTCAGTGATCGTGTATGTGAAAGAAGAGAAAATCCTGTTTCTTGGTGATTGCATTTATCCGAAAATGTATGCAGAAAAAGTACATTATACGGTAAAAGAAATTTTGCGTCTTCTAGATGAGTTAGATGCTTTTGATGCGGAGACATATATTCCATCGCACCAAAGACCGTGGACAAAAGAGGAGTTTCGTCAGGAAACAGACAAGCTTCGAATGATGGCGAAATACACTGATCTTTATGGGGGAGATCAGGAGAAAATCAAGAGTGAATATCAAACACATGTGAACAGAGAACTAAAAGAAAATGAGTTAGAGACGATCGCATATTTTGTAAATGGTTATGAAGGATTAGCAGAGGGATAAACCTCTGCTTTTTTTATTTTCATGGCTCGTCCTTTTCCCTGAGTTTATATCAAGTTTATATACAGGCGATATACTCGAACCGGTGAGAAAAGGAGGAGAACGATTAATGAAAGTATTCAGATCATTTATTGATAAAATGTCTACAAAAAAAGGAGCTTGGCTGACTGTTATCATTTGGCTTGTTTTCATGATCGGGTTGAGTGCTGGGCCTAAACTGGGCGATTATAAAGTGAGTAATTTTCAATCTTTACCTAGTGATGCTCAGTCCATCGTGACACAAAAGAAGTTAGATCAGTATTTCCCAAATGATAAAGGGACTCCGGGATTATATGTGTTCCATAACCCTAATGGAAAGCTGGCTATTCAAGATGTAAAAACGATCATTCAAGGAATCAAAGAGGCAAAGATTGAGGGGATTGAAGATATTGTCGATGTGTCCGCATTGCCTCCTCAAGCGTTATCCGCTTTTTTATCAGAAGATGAAACGACCATGATTGTGCCAATGAATTTGAAAGCGGGATTAGGCAATGCTGATTATGCAAAGATTAATGATGAGACAACGGATGTCGGTACAAACATAGCGAAAGGGCTAGATGCTGATTTTTATATTACGGGTCCAGCAGGTATAGCGGGGGATACGGTGAAGCTGTTTGAATCTGCCGACTTGAAACTGCTATTAGCTACTGTTGCAATCATTTTGGTTTTATTGATCGTCATTTACCGTTCTCCGTTATTAGCGATCATTCCATTGTTCGCAACGGTCATTGTCTATCAAGTGGTGAATCAAGTTGTGGCTTTACTTGGTGTGGGTGGACTTGAAATCAATAACTCGACCACCTCGATTATGAGTATTTTGTTATTTGCTGCTGTGATTGATTATTCATTGTTTGTTTTCTCGCGTTATCGTGAGGAGTTACAACATCATGAAAATCAATTTGAAGCGATGAAAGTGGCGATGCGTTCAACAGCCAAACCGGTCTTATTTGCAGGCGGTACAGTATTTGCGGCGATGATCATTTTATTTGTGGCGGATTTCCGTGATTATCAAAACTTTGCGCCAATCTTTGGTGCTGCGATGGTGGTCATTATGTTGGCTTCTGTCACACTGATTCCAGCCTTGTTTGCATTATTTGGCCGCAAAGCATTTTGGCCGAAAGTGCCGACATATGGTGAAGCAAAAGAAGCAAAACATGGCATATGGGGACCTCTTGCCAAATTCGTGGTTCGAAAACCAGGATTAATTGGTGGTGCGGTCTTACTATTTTTACTTGTGACAGGTGCGAATATTTTTAATTTACATTATGAATTTAACTCGGTGAAAAATTTCCCGAAGGATTTACCTTCTCGTGTTGCATTTGAAATCGTTGAGGAAAAATTTAATAAAGGTGATCTAGCCCAGACAACAGTACTTGTGACTGGTCAAAAGCTAACTCAGGAACATTTACAAGAAATCTCGGCCCAATTCTCAGAAAATGAAGAGATAGGATCGGCTCGTCCTTCGGGGGTAACCAAAGATGGAGAGCACGGCAAAATGACGATATCATTAAAAGTGAATCCATACAGTATAGAGGCCATTGAATTTTTAGGAGATTTCCGTACAGATCAAGCCACCTATCGTTTATCAGATGGTCAAAAGGTTCAGTTATCTTTTGCTGGCACAACGGCTAAATTAGTGGATGAGCAACAGGTGAATCAATCCGATATTAAAAAGATCGTATTACTGGAAACATTACTCATTCTGATCTTATTACTCGTTTTGACACGTTCCATGAAAATGTCGATTTATATGATGGCGACGATTTTAATCTCATTTGTGTCTGCATTAGGCTTAGGTATTTTCTTAGTCGATGTGTTATTTGGATATGATGCGATTTCAACTCGCGCCCCTGTGTATGCCTTTATCTTTCTCGTGGCATTAGGAATAGATTATAACATCATCCTTGTGAGCCGTTTCTTAGAAGAACGCCAAACGTTACACGTCAAAGCTGCATTAGAAGTAGCGATACGAAATACAGGCGGGGTGATTTCTTCAGCGGGGATCATTCTTGCTGCAACATTTGCCGCATTAATGACCATGCCGATTACGGATTTATTTATCTTTGGATTTATTGTCGCTATTGGGATTATCATCGATACATTTTTCGTGCGAGGAATGTTGCTGCCGGCACTCATATTATTCTTTGAAAAAGACAAAGCTAAGGAAATAAAGGAGGAAGGATAATTGCATGTATTGGTTGTGGATGATGATGAAGCCATTTTGCAATTAGTGTCCATCCATTTAGAGCAGGCGGGGTACCAAGTGACAAAAGCAAGCAATGCTGAGGCAGCGCTTGCTTTTTTGCAACATCAGTCATTTGATCTCATGATTATTGATGTGATGATGCCTGGGATGGATGGCTTTCAGCTGGCGAACATTGTGACGAAACAATATGAACTGCCGGTCATTATGTTGACAGCGAAAGGGCAGATTGAAGATAAGCAGCAAGGATTTGAACAAGGGATTGATGATTATATCGTCAAACCATTTGAAACGAAAGAACTGCTATTCCGTGTAAATGCAATTTTACGACGATATCGTAAATCCATAGAAGCTTTAACGACTGCGGGAAATGTTCAAATTGATACGAACCGTTGGGAATTAACGATTGCGAATCAGCAATATATCTGGCCCATGCGTGAATTAGAAATTCTGTATTATCTGCTGCAGCGGGCAAACCGCAATGTAAGCCGCTGGGATTTAATTGATGACATTTGGGGGGATACGTTAGATCAACCCGAATTCACATTAAACACGCATATTAACCGCATACGAGAACGTTTAAAAAGGGCGGAAGCGACGATTGAAATTGTCACAATACGTGGTTTCGGCTATCAACTTGAGGTAAAAGAATGAAACTACAACAACGTTTTATGCTATATACGTGTTTGATTGTTTTGATTAGTATCTTCATTGGATTTATTTGTTCTAACTTGATTTACAATCATGTTGTCAAAGAGCAAATGAATGATCGATATTTAGCCATTGCCGAGCAGTTATCTAAACAAATCAAAGAACATGAAATTACCTTGCGGGCCTCTTCTGATTTTTTGCAAACCATGAGCGATCTAGGGTACCAAATCGCTTTGGTTAAAGAAGATGGGGAGATGAAGATGTTTGGCGAACCATTTAAAACGAAAAAATGGAATGACCAAATGCACGCCTTATTTGAAGGCGGTAAAGCGTACAACGGGATTAAATCCTTTAAAAATTCATACTTAATCATGAGTCATTTCGCAAATGATATACAAAATACAGTGGGGACGAAAATAGAAATTGACGGGGAAGAATGGGGCTTATTTTTACGCCCGAATAATATCAGTTTCTTTACAGAGTTCCATTTGATTATTTTTGGATTTATCTTCGCCGTTTTTGTGAGCAGTATCATTGGCATTTTATTCATGTCTCGAAAGGTCACCCAATCTCTTTCAGAATTGACGAGTGCGACGCAAGAGATGGCAAACCATAATTTTCAGTATCCATTAATGATCAATCGAAAAGATGAAATTGGTCAGCTTGCTGATCGTTTTCGGATGATGCAGCAGAAGTTAGAGAATACCGATCAAGCAAGGAAGAAATTTGTGAATAACGTCTCGCACGATTTTCAGTCACCACTATTAAATATACGAGGGTATTCTGAATTACTAAATGAGGAGATTTCATCAAGCGAAGGGAAAAAATACAACCACATTATTCAAACAGAAGCAAAGCGATTATCTAACTTAACGAAACAACTTCTCATTTTAACCTCTATTGATCAAGGGACATATCCAACGAATAAACAAATCGTCAGGGTGGATGAGCAGCTTCATCAAGTGGTCCATTCGATGCTATGGCGGATAGAAGAGAAAGGTCTAGAAATTAAGTTGGATCTACAGCCTGTTTCGGTATATGCGGATCGGACTTTGTTGATCAATGTTTGGGAGAATTTAATTGGCAATGCCATTAAGTACAACAACGAGTTTGGGGAAATCAGTATTCATTGTAATGAAAATGAATCGAAAGCGGTTGTGACGATTAGAGATACGGGGATTGGCATAGAACAACACACATTAGAAAAAATATTTGAACGCTTTTACCGGGTAGATCAGGCACGAAATAAAGAGGGAATGGGTCTTGGATTATCCATTGTGCAAGAAGTCCTGTCGTATCACAATGCTTCTATTGAAGTAGAAAGCAATGAAAAAGAAGGAACGACTTTTACGACGGTTTTTCCAAAGAAATAGTATTTGAGAAAAGTCTCGTTTGCGTGTGTCAAATGAGACTTTTCTTTTTAATGTTTATGGTAAACCTACAAAGTCTTCTGCATCACGAACTGTCATAGACATCTGTTTTGCATTTACAATAATGACACAATCCCATGTCGGCTTTATTTGCAGTTCGTCACTCTCATCAATACGGATCATTCCTTTAAATTCAACCGTTTGTTCTAGAAAAACCATTTTCTTTTCTGTATCATCTTTGACTGCTGTTAAATGGTCAGGATAGTGAATCGTCCAATCATAAAAAGCGGTTTTCTTCATAGTTCCTCCTATTTTCATTCGTACAGATCTCCGAATACTTCTTTTGTTTGCCGGATTGTCAGTGATTTATTGGTTGGATCAATTGAAATGACACAATCCCAAGTAGGTTTGATTTGTAGCTCGTTGTTGTCATCCATCCATATGATGCTATTTAGTTCAATGGATGGCTCTAAAATGACCATTTTCTTTTCATAATGATCTGTAATCGCTGTTAAGTCCGCTTGTAAATGGATGGTCCAGTCAAAAAAAGTGATTTTTTTCATTGTTTCTCCCCTCATCATCGCTTATATTTCCATTATAACTTGAGTGTTTCCTGATACAATTTTTTATCAAGTCTTCCATTACTAGAGAGGTAACTTACAGATGGATAAAATAACTAACCCATACGACACGTTCAAAACCAAAATATCGAAATATCCAATTGAACAAAATCATTGGCAAGCCTTTAAAGATGGAACAACGATTAAACAATTAAAAGTGGGTACATGCGTGATCAAGGCTGGCGATCCAGTGAAGCATGCCTATTTCTGCATAACAGGTCTCTTCCGTCTCTTCTATTTGTTACCGGATGGCAGGGAGTACAACGTGGCTTTTACGTTGGAAGATGATTTTGCTACTTCTTATGCAAGCATGATCAACGGGCAGCCTTCTCCTTATTCGATTGAAGCGATGGAGGATTCTATCGTGATTGAAATTCCGTATGATCTACTTCAAATGTTGATGGACAGAAGTCATATGTGGGAGCGGTTTGTTCGGGTGAGTGTTGAAAGGCTGTATACGAGAAAGGAAGAGCGTGAGAGGGAACTGCTATATTTGCCAGCCATTGAGCGATATCAGGCGTTTTTATTGAAATATCCCGGGTTACATCAGCGTATCGCTCAATATCATATTGCCTCATATATCGGTATTTCTCCGGTTTCGCTGAGCAGGCTGCTGCATCCTGCTGAACATTAACCTATGTTAATGCACATTCTCTAGATCTGGCGTACAATCATCACATCATAGAAGAATCGAGGGGCTTGATGATGAAATATATGATGGTTGTTTTATTAGAGTTCTATCCATCTTGGCTTGCTTTACCACGAGAGGAGCGTAGAACCCATGCGGCTTCGCTGCAAGAGTTGATGCAGAAATATGAGGAACATGTGACGGTGCGCTTTTTTGATGCTGAAGCTCTTCCAGGTAAGGATTACACAGATTTTGTGATGTGTGAAACAGATGACCTGAAGTTCTATCATTTTATGTGGGAAGAGATTAGAGATTCTATTCCTTACACAAGTGGTTATGTCAAAATGAAAGAGGTCATCATGGGAATGGAAGATGCTTTTCAAACATATGAAAAAGAATCTCTGAAAATGGATCAGTAATCGAAAACCACCTGCTATCAGGTGGTTTTTTGCACATTCTATCTTTTGGTATAATCAGGGGTAAGGGAAGAACGGATAAATTTTTGAACTGAATCGGAGGTACTTATGAAGCAGCTGTATATGAAGCAAAAGGTATTTAGTCTGAGCGGCAGGTTTACGGTAAAGGACCAACAGGAGAATGATGTATATGTGGTCGAAGGCAGCTTTATGAAGGTGCCAAAGACGTTTACCATTTTGAATACAGAACGAGAAGTCATCGCTGTAATTACGAAGAAAATGTTTAGCTTTTTACCGAAGTTTTTAGTAGAAGTCGGTGGGCAAGAGGTATTGACGATCAAAAAAGAGTTTACGTTCTTCAAAGCAAAATATTCAATTGATGCTGCTGGTATCGAAGTACAAGGGAACTGGTGGGATATGAATTTCCAAGTGTTGCAAAGCGGCGAAGTAATCGGTCAGGTAAAGAAGGAATGGTTTACTTGGGGGATAGTTACAAGGTGGATATTTTGAAAGAAGAGATGGAGCCTGTGATGATTGCATTGGTTGTTGCGATTGATTGTGTGAAAGCGGATGAAGCGGCGTCTAGGTCTTCGTCGACGACGACAATCAATAATTAATTGGAGGTTTTAAAAAGTTGGACAACCTCACCCGCATTTTAAGATTAAGAGATGCAGAGATATGGGCGTATGAATTTCTCGATAATAAAGACATCATCGTCTATTTCTCGATTACAGATTTAAATAGAAAAGCAACGATTCATGATAACCCTCTGGCTACTCAAGAAGAACTGGATGAAAGAGATAATTACATATCAATGGATGTGCACAGCCATCTAGATCTCAAGAAAACGCTAGAAGAAGATATATTTGATGACTTTATCACCAATATCTCAGCTTTAGTAGAGCATATGCATGATTTTCACAATGCGCATGTTTTTATTCATATGCATGTTCATGACAAAATCGAATTGACAGATTTTCAGTTAGAAAAAGATGAAGAGATGCATGGCGATGAAAAAGAACAACTCTATACATTTAAACGTTTATGGATTCAGCAGGCATGTTTTCAATTGGTCGAACAACAATTAAATCGAAAAATCACAGACATGTCTAACAGTAGGTTTTGCCAAGATCTAAAGTGAGGTGAGCAAACGAATGACATTCCCATACAAAGTATTTCAAACAGTCGTCGAATGCGGTAGCTTTACAAAAGCTGGTGAGAAGCTTGGGCTGACGCAGTCTGGGGTGAGTCATAATATGGCGAAGCTTGAGTCAGAGCTTGGGATTGTGCTGCTTCATCGGAATCGAAACGGGCTGTCGCTGACAGATGCAGGTGAGCGAGTGATGCCCCATATTCGCCAAATCATTCATCATGCGTCATTGCTTGAGCAGGAGGCGGCGTTGATTCAAGGGGTGGAAGTGGGGAGTATCAAGATCGGCACGTTCTCTAGTTTTTCTTCAAAAATGCTTCCGCAGCTCATTCATCGTTTTACGAAAAGTTATCCCAATATCCAATTGGAATTATACGAAGGCGGCTATGAAGAGATTGAAGAGTGGATCGCGTCTGGCACAGTTGATCTTGGGTTTTTAACACAGCCATCTAGAGATTTGGAAACTGTTCCACTGTTTCAAGATGAATTGGTGGTGCTCATGCAAGAGGGTCATCGTTTCCATACAAAGAAGGTGATGGAAGTGGCTTCGTTCCAAGATGAACCATTTATTATGCCAAAAGCGGGCTGTGATCAACTCATTAAGAAATTATTAAAAGAAAGAGGCGTGAAGCCCCATGTTTTGTTTGAGATTGGGGACAACAATACGATCATCTCTATGGTTCAGGAAGGTCTTGGGCTCACGATCATTCCGAAGTTGATTTTGCCGCCTCAGGTGCCTCATGCGAACGTAATTCCACTTGAGACCCGTGTTTATCGCGAAATCAATATGGCGTTTAAATCTTTTAACGCAGCCTCTCCCTCTACTAAAAGATGGATTGAAGCGGTCAAAGATCATTTTAAATAGATTCAGCTTGAACGAGAGTCTCTATTCAAGCTGATCAATTTATAGCGTGATTACCCCGCGAATGGTAATAACCGCTGCACCTGCAACTTTAATCACCGGCTTTGCTTCATTCGGAATGACCGTGATACGAAGCAATCCTGGTCTGCCGATGGCATCACCTTGAGCAATGCGCAGATGAGTGGTTTCTTGCTGAGGAATGATCCCTTCCAAATACAGATATCCGGCTAATGCTCCGTTTGCTGCTCCGGTTACAGGATCTTCGGGTATACCAATGCCAGGTGCAAAATCCCTTGTATAAAGATCACAGTCCTTTGTGGTTTGAAACGTATAAAGATGAGTCGTTGTGATACCCTGCGCTTTATTCATTTTCCCTAAAGCTGCTAAGTTTGGTGCCGCTTGATCAATGTCATGCTGGTGTTTCAGCGGAACCAGAAGATGCCAGTTTCCGGTGTTTGCTAATTTTATAGGATAGGATGGATCAATCCTGTCACTGCTTATACCGAGAATATCACTAAGCTCTTCTACATCGATGATAAAATCTCGCGTCTTTGGCGTGACCTGTGTCATCTCCACATCCACAACTTTACCATTCTCTTCGTGCCATACAACGGGGACATGGCCGATCTTTGTTTCTAACACCACCCCTGATTTTTCTTTAGCCATCCCTAGCTCCGTCGCTAAAAGCCAAGTCAACCCAACCGTCGCATGCCCGCAGAAATTGACCTCTTCCGTTGGAGTGAAATATTTCACTCGATAATCGGCTTTCTCATCATGTGCCGGCAGCAAGAAAACGGACTCGGGTAAGTTCAACTCCTTGGCGATATTCTGCATCTCATCCTCCGTTAACCATTCCCCATCCAACACCACCCCAGCGGCATTACCTCCAAATTTCTCAGTTGTAAACGCATCGACATGATACACCCTAATATCTTTCATCTGACGAATCCTCCTAAACATGTTGTTATGTTCATCATAAGTGTGTAGGATACATTCGTAAAATGAATTTTTTTGATGTGATGAATTTGTATGATTCATGCAAAATGAAAAATCGATCGACATCACTCTCTATATCTATGAATATCGATTTTATATAAGTCTTTAGGCTCAACATTAAACCTTGTACCTATATTGGTTAAAATGTATAATATTTGTATATAAACACATTAATAGGAAAAGAGAGGATATATTTATGAAAATAGTCCTGAAAGTAGTAGCTTCTATTCTTTGTATGATGATGTTGAGTTTTCATATACAAGAAAATGTGAGTGCCGCAGAGGGTGGAACAATAACAACAGTTGATCGTTATCAATATGGTGATAATTATCTGACGGGTAAAACAGCGCCAAACGCAATCGTTGCTTTCGTAGATTGGGGTGTTCCGAGTAACTGGAAATCTAGATATATGCACTACGCAAAAGCAGATAGTAACGGAAACTTTAAGTTGTTTTCTCAGAACTTTAGTTCAGGCCAAACGGTGGAGTTAGATACGTATGACCAAAATGGGACAAAGCTTTCTTCAAACAAAGTGTATATTTTCAAGGAATCGTTTACCTCATTAGATCCGATATATGATACTTCTCAGGAGCTAACTGGGAAAACTGTGAAGAACACAAAAGTAGAGGTCATGAAAGATGGTAAAGTGATTGCCTCAGGAACATTTAATGATGCCATTCATTTAAAGCTTCCTGTCCTAAATGCAGGCACATTCCTAACAGTGAAAATGACGACTGGAAGCAATATCGACATTTACAAAAAAATTGTTAACCCTAATAAAATCTCACTTATTCCTACGACAAAATGGTCTAAATCAGTGAAAGGCCAAACGGGAATCCCTTACGCAAAGATCGTCTTTAAAAACGAGAAATCTGGTGTCATTAATCAATCGGTGACAGCAGATGGAGATGGAA
Source organism: Bacillus sp. FS02 (assembly GCF_024398395.1). Classification (NCBI taxonomy): domain Bacteria; kingdom Bacillati; phylum Bacillota; class Bacilli; order Caryophanales; family Bacillaceae; genus Bacillus; species Bacillus sp. FS02. Next base: position 1,986,345 of record NZ_CP074101.1, read on the forward strand.
ATTTTGAATTTAGTGTAGACAAAGATACCATAAAGCTCTTAGACCAAAATAAATTACAAGTCATGGAACCAGCATATGACAATGTTTTGAATGAAAAATTTTTTCGTATCAAATCGACGGCTCCAACAATCAACCCATTTACCCAGCTATCAACATCAATTAGTGGAACCGCAACTCCAGAAAGTATCGTCCATATTCTAAATGGAGAGGGCCAAATCATTGGAGAAGGTCAGACAGACGCTAAAGGGTTTTATGAAGTTCCTGTTTCAAAGCTAATCGGTGGCGACTTAATGACCGTAAAATCGTTCATGGCTGATAACCCGACTGAAGCAAATCAATCTCAAGAAGATGTACAGAAAGTATTTGTGGAAGAAATCGATGACTCAAGTGATACCATTAATGGTATCAGTACTTTTGGGGATAAAGCTGTTGTAGAAGTGCAATCTGATTCATCGAATAACACAATTAAAGCGATGTCCAAGCTCAGCACAAGTTCCACGAAAAAGAAATATGGACCATTTGCCATTACGCCAGGAAAAAACTTCAAATTAAAAACAGGAAAATTAAGACAGGGATCTAAAGTGACGATCACGTTGCTAAGTGGAAATAGACAGGTCTCCCTGCCTGCTGTAACCGTCAAAAAAATCGTCACATCTCCGCTTGCAGCATCTCAAGTGAAGGTGACGAACAATAAAGGGAAAAACGATACGGTAACGATAAAAGGAATCAAAAAACAATCCGTCATCAAAATCTTTAAACAAGCTTCTGGTGGAACAGCGATTGCTCAGCAAACTGCATCGAGCTCGAACATGACGATTTCCGTGAAACAATTGGGTCAAACAAGTGGAACGCTTTATATCAGCATGAAAGAGCCTGGTCTAAAAGAGGGAAATCGAGTACCAATTCGCTATCAGGGTGAAAAATCAGATGCTCTAAAAGTCAACCAGGTCAAAATCAATAATCTTAAAAATAAAAAAGACGTCATTACAGTGAGTAAGATTAAGAAAAAAGACGTCATCAAAGTCTACTCAACAAACGGTAAATTACTTGCCACATCAAAACCGGCGAACAGTTCATCCATCAAATTGTACGTCAAACAAGTTGGGGCTAAGAGCGGCAAAGTATTTGTTACACGAAGCAGTGACAAGATGTTGGAAAGCGGCAAACAGGCTGTTTCTTTTAAAGGTGAGCCAACCTCTGCATTAAAAGGCAACCAAATTAACATCGTCAACAACAAGAAGAAAAATGACGTGATCACCGTTAGTCAATTAGCGAAACAGGATCTTGTTAAAATCTATAACCAATCAGGAAAATTAATTGGTCAGTCAACGGTTTCTAAAGGTAAGGTTGTGAAGGTGACCATCAAACAACTAGGCGCTAAGGGCGGAAAGATTTACGTCACGGTTACAAGAAAAGGCATGTCAGAGAGTAGTAAGACGGTAAAGTCGTTTAAGGCTGAGAAGTAGATTTTCCCAATAATTTGTAACACTTCATTTCTATAACAATCGTCATTCGTTTTATGGGTGACGATTTTATGTTCAGATCGTATTTTTTTAATAACTCTAATCATAGGATGGTGCCAATCTTGAAAAAATAAAATATGTCGTCCTAACGGCTATTATCTTTTGTTGCAGTATGTGGTCTTCTAGTGTTCAAGCTCAATCCGGTTATTTCAACACATATACAACGTATACTGGAATGTCAGGCTCTGGATTCTACACCTCTATGCAAGGTATGTGTGTCGACCGTAACAATAACATGATTTATGCTGCAAAAATAAATACTTCAACCCAGCTGACACAATTGTACTCTATTAAAATGAACAGCTCGTCAAGCAACAGAACAGTGAAGCTTCTTAAAAACTCTGATACGAATAGTACTAGCTATGATTTAGGACATGCCAATGACTTAGCTGTCAAAGCCCAAAAAGGAGATGAGCAAGTTAGTATTTATGTAGCCCCTATGACCGATGGTGTCAAGTATGTAAAAAAGATCGTGAAGCTACAAGTGAACACGAAAAAAAGTACATACAAAGTGGCTAAAGCCTATGTCCTTCAGTACCAAGGAACGAATTTATCAATTAGCGGCATCACGTATTCTGTTGGAGCAGACAAATTTATTGTGAGGTCTGGCAATCGCTTTTTCATTGGAAATTTTAATGATCAAACAGGAAAATTTGAGTATGAGGCCACATTTACATTAAATTATACAAAAGCAGTGATCAATCAGTCAGTGGTAGATGTTTCGAAGTACATTCTTCAAGGAATTTCTTTTTACCAAGGAACATTATATGTCCCTTTATCTAAGCCAGATACCAACGGAGGGGCTTCTAATGTGAGTGTTATTCTCACGTATCCGTTAAATATCAACCAAATGATCAAAGAGCAAAAGGGAACAACAACAAAAGATTTTTCAAAAGAGTTGTTTACTAGAAATGACCTATCTTTCCGAATAACGAGTAGTGCATTTACTCTTTTTGAGATAGAAGCTGTTGATTTCGATGACGGAACGTTATATTTTAATACGAATCGTGGGAAAAAAGGGACACAAGAAGATATGATCGCAACATTCAATGACTATAACTACTACAAATGATGCCAGCATTAAAAAAAGCTCCTCAAAAATGAGGGGCTTTTTCCTTTCATCACCCATAATAATTATTCGCCTGAATAAAAAATTGGGATTGCATGTAGTTATATGTGATTTTCGAGAAGTCGAAGGGCTGGCCGTTTGTGAGATGAAAGACGGTTTCGACGCGAAGAGCAGGATCATTTTGCTTAAGTCCGAGGTGCTTCGCTTCAGTTTCGTTTAGTTTGCCTACTTGTAAGTACATATCCGAGAAGCCAACTTTGAGCCCAAGGCCTTCACTAATGAATTTAAATACAGAATCGGCTGCAATTTCTGTGTTGAGGTAAGGAATAATGGTTTTCCGGTAATAGGACTCTTCTAAACATAAAGTTTGTCCATTGATGTAACGAATGCGTTTAAGGTAGAAAACATCCTCATCTAGTTCAATATTTAAATTTAGCGCAGCTTCTTCTGGCGGTTTGACGATATCTAACGTGAGAACTTCTGATGTCAGTTGAAATTCCTCTAAATCTTTTTTAAAACCTTGGTTGGATAATAGGCTAATATAGCCTTTGCGTCTATGCCTTCTCACAAAGATGCCGCTGCCCCTCACCTGATAGACAATCCCTTTTCTTTCGAGTAAATCTAATGATTTGATAATTGTACTTTTGCTCACAGCAAATTGATTCATGAGCGTCTCAAGCACAGGGAGTTTGTCTCCTTGCTGCAGCTCATGTGTGACAATATATTTTTCAATATCGCTCGCAATTTGTTGATACTTTAACATAGCCATTCCTCTTTGTTTTCACGATTTATTGTCTTTGTATTATAGCACATCCCGATTTCTCTTTGATATGCAAACTCAAATTATATATGTATTGATAAATTGTACCGGTATAATTATAATGTACGTATACTAGTAGTGATAAAGGGGGGTTATATGTCAAAAGTGAGGGATTATCAAAAGCTTGCAGAAGACATCTTAGAAGCAGTTGGCGGAGAAGAAAATGTGGTGAGTGCCGCAAGATGCGCCACGAGGCTGCGTTTGGTGCTGAAGCGTTCTAATCCAAAGGCAAAAGAAGCAGTCAACGCCATGCCTGGCGTCATTACAGTGGTGGAAAACGGTGGTCAGTTTCAGGTTGTGATCGGTCAGCATGTAGGTGAGGTATATGAGCATTTTTCCAACCTTGTTCAGCTCCAAACGTCGGATGATGACCAGCCGAATGAAAACAAAGGAACGATACTGAATCGGGTCATTGCGACCATGTCCGCTGTGTTTGCGCCATTTGTGTATATTTTAGCCGCAGCTGGTATTTTGCAAGGTGCACTTATCTTAATAAATTTGATATTTCCAAGCTTCTCGAAAACAGGCACTTATGAAGTGTTTAGCTTTATTTCTTGGGCACCGTTTACGTTCTTGCCCATTTTTATTGCGATAACTGCAGCCAAGCATTTCAAAACGAATATGTATATCGCGGTTGCTTGTACAGCAGCGCTTGTCAGTCCTTCTTGGACAGAGATTGCCGGACGTGTAGCATCAGGGGAAGGTGTGACCTTTTTAGGGATTGCGTTATCTGAAACGGTTTATACATCATCCGTCTTGCCACCGCTTTTCTTAGTATGGATTCTTTCCTATGTAGAAAAATTCTTAAACAAACGAATTCATGAGGTTGTCAAACCGCTATTTGTCCCATTTCTATGTATGGTCGTCATGGTTCCGTTAACCATTCTATTAATCGGTCCTCTTTCGACAGCAGGTGCAAATGGGATTGCAAACGGATACAATGTTTTAGCTGAAAATGTACCAGCTCTGGCAGGGGCCATTATCGGCGGTTTCTGGCAAGTACTCGTGATTTTCGGTGTTCACTGGGGCATCACGCCAATGGTGCTTGCGAACTTTGAACAATATGGACGTGACTCTTTTCAGGCATATCAAACCATCGCTGTTATCGCTCAAGTCGGTGCGGTGCTGGGAGTTATTTTAAAAGCAAGAAATCGGGAAACACGGAAAGTTGGGGTTTCAGCTGGAATCACAGGACTCTTCGGTATTACGGAGCCTGCGATTTACGGTGTCACCTTACGTTTTAAAAAGCCGTTTATTTTCGGGTGTATTTCTGGAGCGGTCGGTGCCGTTGTGGCCAGCTTCTTTACGCCTTATTACTTTGCATATGCAGGACTACCTGGCCCGCTGACCATTGTGAACGGAATCAGTGCAGATTATCCAACGTCTATCATTGGTATTTTGATTGGTGTGGCCATTGCGCTGATTTTACCAGTTGTGCTTATTCAAATGTTCGGATATGGAGAAGATACAGTAGAACAGTCAGCTGGTGAAACACCTGTTAAAGATCAAGACGGAGAAACGGCAAATACTTCTATGAACAATGAAGAAATAATCACGGCTCCACTTACAGGAAAAGTGCTTCCGTTATCTGAAGTGCCAGATGCCGTATTTAGCTCTGGGGCGATGGGGAAAGGCTTTGCCATTCATCCGACCGATAACAAACTGTTTGCACCGTTTGATGGCAGTGTCGTCATGCTTGCACCAACAAAACATGCGATTGGTCTGCGTTCTGAATTTGGTGTAGAGTTACTTGTTCATGTAGGAATTGATACGGTCTCTCTAGATGGATCGGCATTTACACTCGATATCAAAGAAGGCGACAAGGTGAAAAAGGGTGACTTGTTGATGACATTTGATCAGGAAGCAATTGAAAGCAAAGGATTACAAACAATCACACCTGTTATCATTACCAATACCCAAGCATACGAAGATGTGATTGTAGAGAAACATTCGACATGTCAGCCAACTGACGTCATGATGACAATTGTGAAATAGGAGGAATAGATAATGACTTTACCAAAAGATTTCTTATGGGGCGGGGCATTAGCCGCTCATCAATTCGAAGGTGGATGGAATGCAGCTGGCAAAGGGCCGAGTGTTGTAGATGTGATGACAGCAGGTGCTCATGGTGTACCAAGACAGATCACGGAAACGATAGAAGAAGGAACTTTTTATCCAAACCATGAAGCCATTGATTTCTACCATCGTTACAAAGAAGATATCGCCATGTTTGCTGAAATGGGATTAAAATGCTTGCGAACATCGATCGGCTGGAGCCGAATTTTCCCTAAAGGGGATGAAGAAGAGCCGAATGAAGCAGGCTTACAGTTTTATGATGATGTGTTTGATGAGCTGATTAAACATGGAATCGAGCCTGTCATTACGTTGTCTCACTTTGAAATGCCCCTTCATTTGGCAAGAGAATACGGCGGATTCCGAAGCAGAAAAGTCGCTGAATATTTCGCGAAATTCGCGGAAGTATGCTTCAATCGTTACAAGAACAAGGTCACGTACTGGATGACATTTAATGAAATCAATAACAAAATGGACGTCAACAACCCGTTGTTCCTTTGGACAAATTCAGGGGTATCTGTCAAAGAAGGCGAAAATGCCAAAGAAGTCATGTATCAAGCGGGCCATCATGAATTGCTTGCAAGTGCATGGGCAGTGGCAAAAGGAAAAGAGATCAATCCGTCCTTTCAAATTGGAGCGATGGTGTCCCACGTGCCAATTTATCCATATTCCTCAAACCCAGAGGATGTCATGCTGGCAGAAGAATATATGAGACAGCGCTATTTCTTCCCAGATGTCCAAGTGCGTGGCTACTATCCAAGCTACGCGTTAAAAGAATTTGAGCGCGAAGGCTATCACATTCCATTTGAAGAAGGCGATGAAGAAAGTTTAAGAAAAGGAAAAGTAGATTACCTTGGCTTTAGCTACTACATGTCAACAACGGTCAAAAGCGATGCAGTATCTGATCACAACGGAGACATTGTCAATGGAGCACTGCCACATGGTGTAGAAAATCCGTATATCAAATCAAGCGACTGGGGCTGGCCCATTGATCCGACAGGCTTAAGATATACATTAAATCGTTTTTACGATCGCTATCAAATCCCGCTATTCATTGTGGAAAATGGCTTTGGTGCCATTGATCAAGTGGAAGAAGACGGCTCTATTCATGACCCAGAGCGAATTCAATATCTCGCTTCTCATATTCAAGCACTGAAAAAAGCGGTTGAATATGACGGTGTGGACCTCATCGGCTACACACCTTGGGGCATCATTGATATCGTGTCATTCACAACCGGTGAAATGAAAAAACGCTACGGCATGATTTATGTTGACCGCGATAACGAAGGTAATGGTTCAATGAATCGTCTTAAAAAAGATTCGTTTACTTGGTATCAAAACGTCATCGCAACGAATGGTGAAGAAGTGTAATAAAGAAATGACTGGCCCGGATGAGCGTGGGATTCGCTTGTTCGGGTTTTTTTATTTCCTATGCTTCAATGTAGCCTGAATACAAAGAAAAAAGAGAGTGATCACAATAAAATAATTCATTGGATTGTGGAAGACATTGATACTAAATGCTAATTGAAGAAGAATCCAAAAACCGAATATCACTGTAACAGCTGGGATGATTTTTTTATACACATTGATTCTCCTTTCGAGAGTAGTTTGTTTTTAGGTGGCATTGTCTCATATCATTGCAGAGATGAAAAGAGAGAAAGATATTAATAGGTTCTATTGCACTATTTGGTATAATTGGTCTATAAAAACGATAAATGGTAGATAAAGAATAGGAGTTGTTGAAATGAATCAAACTCTGCAAATGGGTGCCAATACCGTACTAAACTCTCCAAAGGGGCAATTATCCATCAGTTATGAAGTGTCATCTGCAATTGATATTTCTTTAACGGCGTTTCTCTTAACAGATTCAAATCTAGTTCAAGGAGATAATGGCATTATTTTTTACAATCAGCCGGAGAGTACTACGGGTGTCGCAACACTTTTACCAGCAGAGATATCAGATCAGTTGAAAAGACATCAATTGAATTTTGATATGAGCAAAGTGCCTGTCGGAATCACAAAGATGGCTATTACACTAACAGAGGATCGAGGAATCGGCTTTTCTCATGTGAAGAATCTGCAAGCAGAAATTCGAACAGGTGATGAGGTGCTATACCTAACACCAGTAAGCTTTACAAATGAAAAGGGTATTGTCGTAGTAGAGCTATACATAAGAAATAGTGAAACGAAAGCACGATCCATCTGGCGTGGCTTCGATTCTGGATTGGAAGGGCTATGCAAGCTTTATGGGGTTGAGGTTGAACCTGATGAACAGGATGTTTCTACACCTCCTCCAATGGTTTCTGAAAAACAAATTAATGAGCCTGCTCCAATGAACACAGCCGCTAAAGAGAAAGTCTCTGCACCTATTAGCTTAGAGAAAGTTCAAGGTAAAATTAGTCTAGACAAAGGTCATAAACCGATCATCATTGACAAAACACCAGAGATTACGGCTACAGTATCTTGGGAGTCTGGTACCGATTATGATATTTACGCGTTGATCTATACGAAGTCAGGAAAACAAATAGATGTGGCCATGTTTGGCGCAAAAGGTGTTCCCGCTCTCAAAAGTTACGGTAACGGGGCTGTTGAGCATATGGGAGATGTCGGTAGAGATCGTGAATCAATGAAAACAGAAGTCATTAAACTAAGGTTAAATGATGATATCCTTGCGGTGGTACCCGTTGTTTACTCTGCTCAATCAAATGGAACAGGTTCTTTCTATAGATATAGAGTGTCTATGAGTATCGATAATCATCAAGGAACGTCTGTCACGATTTATGCAAAACATGCAAATGACAATGATCGAATTTATTCTTGTGTTCCTGGTATACTTCAAAACACAAATGATGGCGTGATCATCCGTCCACTAGAGCTTTACAGCAAGCCGAATTCCGAGCGCAGACCTAAATTAAAAATGAAGTCTTCAAATGAAATTGATGTTTTGATGGATAAAGGACCAATCAATGACTATAAGTGACGTGAACATGTGGCTAGACAGAGTATAATGAACTGTCTGGCCTTTTCTATATCTCTACAATGGATAAACTCGTTTATCCAAATTAGAGGGTAAATTGAATAGAAAGTCCATTCCATTTTTTATGTCATTTAGCCTATTTTTCAGTTTTGGAGGTCACGGTAAAATAGACTTTATGATCAATAATGGAGGGAGTGGCTTCTTCTGGGCAAGATACTTGATGCAAAAGCACTAACCAGTGCCATGGATACAAGGGCAAAACACTATCAGGAACTCCGCGAACAAATGATAGATTTAAAAAAGGCATTACAAGGTGTTGCCAACCTCGGTGACGACTTCACTGGAAAAGGTGCCGATAACATTAAAAGCTTCTACAAAGAGCTCGCAGGAAATGTGGACATGTTTATTAGCTTCATTGATAAACAAAAAGCCTTTCATGAAGGTGTTTCTGGAACGCTTGATGATACAAACTTTGGCGGCGATACCTTTGTAGAAGAACACTTTTTAGACAACGCTGTACATATGGGCATCAAAAACGCCAAAAGCATTGTAAAGGATCAAAAAAAGGCACTCAAAACGATTTTTCAAGATATTGATGACCTCATTTCTCTGGAGGTATTTGATAGTAAAACCTTTGACGAAAAGATTGCAGATGCGGAAGATGAACGCAAGAAAACGGTTAAAGATTTAATAGAACTTGATCAAAATCTAAAAGATGAATATGCTTTGTCAGAGACTGAGGAGAAGGCTACAATGGCATTGTACGCAGAAATGATCAATGCCACAAATGACGGAAAATCCATTTCGCCTATGAATTTTGACAAGAAAGCGTATCAAAATAGCGAAATCTACAAGGCAAAAAGCGATATTGAGAAGCAAACTTCTGAATATCTAAAAATCAAAAAAGATCAAGAAGAAGCCCGCAAGATCGCAAAGGAACAAGAAGCGCTCGCCAACCGTCCGTGGTATGAAAAAGCTCTTGATTACGGAGGAAATATTGTCAATGAATTGACAGGCGTGAACGATGCAAAACGTGCTGCAACAGGTGTCGATCCGATCACAGGTGAAGAACTCACCGCAGGACAGCGAGTCGCCGCAGGAGGCATGGCTGCAGCAGGATACATCCCGATCGTCGGCTGGGCAGGACGTATTTTCAAAGGCGGTAAAGCCGTTTATAAAACGACTCAAGCCACGTCCGCCGCAGTCAGAGCAGTAGACATTTACAAGACATCACAGAAGTCTTTTGACGCCCTGAAAACATCACAAAAAGGCTTATATGGCCTCACCGCAACAAACGGCTTCAGCGAAGCGATTACGGGTCGAGATATGTTTGGAAATAAGATCTCGAAAGAACAGCAGGAAGCGAGTATGAATGCAGCGCTTGGGATGCTTTTGCCGTTTGGGGCAAAAGGGTTTCATGGGAAGATGGGTGTAAAGAGTTCAGGTATACCTAATATTTCAAAAAGGCATGATGAAATTGCTCATAAAAGTTATTATGGTAGAAAAGATTTTAGAATAAAGATAAATAGTGCAGTATATTCTCATCATGATAATAAGCATTTAAAGGCTAGAACTGCCGAAGAAGCGAAACGTTTTAGTGAAACCGGAAGACGAAATGCTCAATACCTACCTGAAATAAATAATAAAGTGATAGAAAAAGAAGCTCTTCAAAGAGGGCATATCATTGATAATGGCAATAATAATTTTTACTTCATTTATGATACTGGTAAAGTTGTTGGTTATGATAATGGAAAATCTACTAGTTGGATTAGAGGAGAACTAACGAGTGGTAATGTGTATCACGGTCATCCAATAGCTGGTGATAGATTAAATAAGTATTTAAACAAATTAGGAATAAAATAACTATAAAATTAACAAAGAGGTCGGATAAAGATGAGAAAGCATGTGAAACTTGATATTCCGGAAGTAAACATTCATCCCTTGAGGATAACTGAAGGTTGGAATGTCCGTTATAATCATTTTTGGGAAATTGACCCTAGAAAGTTAGAAACAGAAGATGAAAGATGGTTTATGTTCACTGAAAGTTTGTTACAGCTTTATCATGAGAAATCATCAATAACATTGGACTTAGGTTGGTATCCCGATTTATCTTCAGATGGCAACTATCTTGTTCTAATAGTTAAAAATACAGATTGGGACAATCCTATTCAGGAGTTTAGCTCTGATGACTATAGCAAAGTGATAGATTTTATAGAATTTCATTTAAAAGAAATTACATATAACTGGTGGAAATAAAACTGTATGTATTTCTACGAGGTTAATAAGGCTATTGCTTCTCTGTTTTGCCGTTTCTATGGTGGTGGTCTTATAATGAATAAAAACCAAACAATGCTTAAAAAGCAAAATATGTGGAACCATCATTGGAGCATTAAAAATGTATATAGAACTGGATAAAATTTTATCCGCTGATAAATACTAGTAAGTGAGATACTCTTGTATTTTAGCCTAAACGATTGGGGAGAACTATCAAAACAGGTACTCAATAAACTAATAGAGTGGCAGCGAAAAATTGCGTACTGTCTCGATAATGAGTGCAATGAATATGAGTTTCATATTTTATTGGATTTGCTGAATACTAATGATGCGGAATTATTTGAGATTTGTATTGATACATTAAGAAGTTATCCTATTGAAGAGGGTAAAAAAATAGTACTGAAACATCCTCAGATTACAGAACGTATAAATCAAATGTTGACTACTACTGCGAACCTACCAGCAAAGACAGTTCTTCGAGATTTCATTTCAAAAATACATTCAAATTAGTCCGTTATTGCTGAAATTTAATGATGAAATAAGATCTTGATTGGTTTTATACTGATCAAGATTATTTAATTTACACTGATGAAAAATGTCACATTGTAAAAAGAGTAAGTAGGAATGTATTTATTCGGGATTTTAAACAACATAAGATTCATTATTACGTACATGTAATTATACAAAGTCCCCATTTATATTGATTTCCTAGATTTATATCCGGAAATTTTGAAAAAAAGCATAGTTATCTAGAAATCAGTTCATTCCACCGTGTAGCCTGGTGGAATTTTCAAGGGGGAGATGTCTAGAGAGCAATGTTTATACGCCTTGTGGAGGTGCTCCTATGAATAATAAAGGAAAAACAAAAATCGAAACCTTAAAAAGAAAAAGCAGAAGAAAGCACTTAATAAACGAATTAAGTTATATGACACTTCCAGAACCCCCTTTTTTGGAGGTCGAAGAGAATCAATTTTTTTGTCAGAAGGTATTTACTTTCCTGCAATCGAGAGAACATAAAAGTCAAATACATGGAGACAACGATCTAGAGCATATTGAAAAGTCTACACAAATGTTAAATGAAATGGTCGGGAGGATAAAAGAGACTCCTAAACAAGGGAGATTGCTTTTTTTCCGAGATCATGAAATTGAAGCGCTTTTAGTAAATGTGGATGAAGTGTTTCATCATTTAAATCAACTTCTTGAGCAAACCAAATTTTTAAGTGGATACGGAGATTTCATTTTAATAGCAGAGGATTTTCATTTTGGATTATGCATAGAGCGTACAGAATATTTTTATGAGTTTAGTATTTGGGGCTGTGAGATTAAAAGTGGGATGTAGAGACGAAGAGATAAGGTTTTCTTGATAGTCAGGGTTTCTCAATGGTGTCAGGTTGACATCGTTTTTAGTTTGTTTTATTCTTTCTCACTCTATCAGTCATCTGAAAAGGTACATTTGGTTGATAAAAACAGACTCTTTGATCTATATTTATTCATTTTTTATTTGATTTTTAAGAAAAATGTTGCTTTTGTTTAAAAAATTACTTACTATAGTGATATTAACATGTTAAAAGCGGTTTCATGAAACGATGAAAAGCTAAAAATAGAATAATGCGTACATTCAATAAGGCGTGTTACTGTTCGGCAGGCAAGACCTAGATTGGATGGGATATCTGTATTTGTATATTCCCACCCAATCCAGGTCTTTTTTTGTTGCCTGAGCTCCTATAATTAAAAATGAAAGCGGTGACTTTGATGAACCATAAAGACTTAGCTCAAGACATTCTAAAGCATATTGGTGGAAGTGAAAATGTTCAAAATGCGATCCACTGTATGACGAGATTAAGGCTGACATTAAAAGACTCTTCACGTGCAAACTCTGAAGAAATTAGTCGTCTTGATGGCGTTATTCAAGTAGCGGATACAGCAGGTCAGTATCAAATTATTATTGGAAATGATGTAGGTTATGTCTATAAAGAATTTGCAAAGCTTATTGATCACAACCCAGAAGCAAGCGGGCAAATTGTCCAGAATAAAGATCATAGCTTCAAAGGATACTTCAATCGTTTTGCCAATTTAATCACTGGCATTTTTGCACCAATTATCCCTGCAATTGCCGGTGCTGGTATGTTGAAGGCTTTGTTGATTTTGTTGCCGATGCTGAATTTGATGAAAGAAGATAGCCAGACCTATTTGGTGTTGAAAATCATTTCAGATGCGGCGTTCTTCTTCTTGCCGATTTTGTTAGCCTATACAAGCTCGCAAAAATTTGGCACAAACCCTATGGTATCCATGGCTTTGGCTGGGGTTTTATTACATCCTAACTTAACAGCTTTGTTTAGCAGTGGCGATCCAGTTGCTTTTGCTGGAATACCCTTGAAAGCTGTATCTTATGGCGCATCGGTTATTCCAATTATATTGATTGTTTGGCTTATGTCCTATGTTGAAAGGCTTGCGGATAAATTATCACCGGGACCCGTCAAAATTTTTATGGTTCCTTTAATCACAATGATCATTGTCGCGCCGATTGGTTTACTGTTTCTAGGGCCGCTCGGTATGTATCTGGGCGCAGGGTTAGCAGCGGGAGTGCTATGGATACAACAAACTGCGGGATGGGCGGCTGTTGCAATTTTAGCTGTTTTCTTACCTTTTATCGTGATGTTTGGCATGCAGAAGGTGTTCTATCCAGTTGTTATCGCTTCCCTTGCTTCGCCTGGATATGATGCGCTCATTGGAGTAGCCATGTTAGCGGCGAATTTTGCACAAGGTGGAGGTGCTTTGGCAGTTTCATTTAAAACAAAAGATCCTAAGTTAAAACAAATTGCGATGTCCGGAGGCATTTCTGCTTTATTTGGCATCACAGAACCTGCATTATACGGTGTCCATTTAAAGCTTAAGAAAACATTACTCGCATGTATGATTGGAGCAGGGGTTTCAGGTATATTTGTTGGATTAATTAAACTGAAAGCGTTTGTCATGGTTTCACCTGGAATTGCCACTATGCCGATTTTCATTGAAAAAGGGACTTCAAACTTTACGTTTGCCATTATTGGTGCAGTCATTTCAGCGGTAGTCGCATTTATTGCTGTTTACGTCATTGGCTTTAAAGATGCAGAAAATGAAGTCGTCCAGAAGAGCAATGAGCCTATCTCTACAACAGAAAACACAAGAAATCGTGAGGTCATTTATGCACCGATCAAAGGAGCTGTCATCCCATTAGCGAAAGTAAATGATAAAGTATTTTCTGAAGAAGTGATGGGTAAGGGGGCAGCGATCCAACCTAGCGATGGAAAAGTAGTAGCTCCATTTGATGGGCAAGTAGAAATGATTTTCCATACAAATCATGCGATTGGTCTAAAGTCAGACTTAGGTGTTGAAGTTCTTATTCATATTGGGATTGATACCGTTAACTTAAATGGACAATATTTTACTTCACATGTTCAAAAAGGTGATACAGTAAAGCAAGGCCAGCTTTTAATTGAATTTGATGATCAGAGTATACAAAAGGCTGGTTATGACACAACAACACCAGTGATCATTACAAATTCGGCTGATTATTTAGAAATTTTAACCCAAGAGGGAAAAACCAATCCTTCTGGTCATCAGCAGCCACTTTTAACTGTCTTATAAATAGATTTTGAATGTAACCAGGAAGGTGATATGGTATGGAAATTATAAAAGTGCTGAATACCAGTGTGGTTCTCGCTAAACGAGATGATGGAAAGGAAATCATCGTAATGGGGAAGGCGATCGGGTTTAAAAATAAGCCTGGCAGTCTTATTCAAGAGGAAGATATACAAAAGATTTATGTGCTAGAAGATCAAAGCACGTCAAATGATTTAGCTGAGCTCATGAGAGAGACTCCAGAGGAATTTTTAATCATAACGGATGAGATTATTTCCTATGCGAAGCATCGATTATCCACACACTTAAATGAGCATCTTTATATTTCTCTAACAGATCACCTTTTTATGGCTACAAAGCGCTTTAAGGAACATCTCACGATACAAAATCGCCTGCTTTGGGAAGTGAAGAAATTTTACCCCGAGGAATTTAGCATTGGTATGCACGCACTCGATCTAATAAAAAAACAACTAGGTATTCAATTACCGGAAGAAGAAGCAGCGAATATTGCTTTTCATCTAGTAAATGCGCAGCAGACAGAAGACAATTTGAATCAAATCGTGATGATGACCAATATGGTCAAAGATATTCTAAACATCATTAAAATGCATTATAAGATCGATATTCCAACAGATACGATTAATTACTCCAGGTTTTTAACACATTTACAGTTCTTTGTTCAGCGGTTGCTGGAGAACAAAATGCTTGAAACAGATGACCATGATTTAATCGATCAAATCATGAGGAAATACCCTGAAGAAGTGAAATGTGTGGAGAAAATCGAGAAATATATTAAAACAAATGTGGATTACACCATATCCAATGACGAAAAAATGTATTTAATTATTCATGTCAATCGAGTGGTTTTAAGAAATAATGGATCGTCTTAAGGGAGGAAGAGAGATGTCTAATCAAGTTAGAAAGTTTCCAGAAGGTTTTTTATGGGGTGGCGCTATTGCGGCTAATCAAGCAGAAGGTGCATGGAATGTAGACGGAAAAGGGCTATCGACTGCTGATGTGTCGATTTTTAAAAAAGGCCTCAGCAAGTCTGACTATAAAAAGCACAATAAAGTGGATGAAGAACAAATTCAACAAGCGATGCGTGCAGATACCGCTGAAGGTTATCCGAAACGAAGAGGTGTCGATTTTTATCATCGTTATCCAGAAGACATGGCGCTCTTCAAAGAGATGGGATTAAAGACGTTGCGTGTCTCGATTGCCTGGACACGTATTTTTCCAAATGGAGATGAAGAAGAGCCGAATGAAGCGGGATTATTGTTTTACGACCGCTTATTCGATGAAATGAAGAAACATGATATTGAACCACTCGTTACGCTATCTCATTATGAAATGCCGCTATACTTAGTCAATCAATATGGTGGATGGTCTCACCGCATTGTTGTTGATTTCTTTGTGAAATTTAGTCGAGTGGTCTTTGATCGATACAAAGATAAAGTCAAGTATTGGCTGACTTTCAATGAAATTGATAGCATTGTTCGCCATCCGTTTACAAGTGGAGGAATCGTGTCAGAGCGTTTTGATAATGTAGAGCAGGCTGTTTATCAAGCGCTACATCATCAATTTGTTGCAAGTGCTCTGGCAGTGAAGTATTGCCATGAAATGATCCCGGGTTCAAAAATTGGCTGTATGCTGACGAAATTAACAACGTATCCTTATTCTTGTAATCCAAAAGATGTTTTAAAGGCATCGAAGAACAATCAATTTAATATGTTCTTCACAGATGTACAGGTGCGCGGGGAGTATCCACGTTTTATCCATCGACTGTTCAAAGAAAAAAACATTCACATTGAGAAACAGCTAGGAGATGACGAGTTATTAAAGGTTCATACCGTCGATTTTATTTCTTTTAGTTATTACAATTCACTTGTTGCTACTGAAAACAGTGAAGGGATGGAAACGGTCAGCGGAAATACGATAGGTGGCGTAAAGAATCCTTATTTAGAAGTGAGTGAGTGGGGATGGCAGATCGATCCTATTGGTATTCGTATTTCTTTAAATGATCTATACGACCGCTATCAATTACCGCTATTTATTGTTGAAAACGGATTAGGAGCAAACGATCAGGTGGAGCAGGATGGAACGATCAATGATGATTATCGTATTAGTTATCATGAACAGCATTTCCAGCAGATGTTAGAAGCGATTGAGGATGGAGTCGAATTGATGGGGTACACGAGCTGGGGGATTCTTGATTTAATCAGCTATTCATCGTCAGAAATGGAAAAACGTTATGGGTTTATCCATGTTGATCAAGATAACGATGGAAATGGAACATTAAATCGCACACCTAAGAAAAGTTTTTACTGGTACCAGAATGTGATTCGTCAAAATGGACTGGAAATGAACGAATAGATGTGTCAGAAATCTTTTAAGGAGTGGTGTATACCCACTCCTATTTTTTATTGATGAATGTTTCAGCTCGTAAAAGAAAAGATATGCATATGGATATGCATTTCCCTCAAATTTAAGCAATTCACTATCATTACCTTTCACATTCATATAAAATAAGAGCTAGTGAAAATTTGAAGAGATGCTTGATAAATGAAGGGCATGTAAGCTGTGAGCCGCATGAAATGATGAGATGTTTCAAGTACGTGAAGGTTGCAAAGCTGTTTCTCCTCACGCATGAATCTTGTAAGCGTAACCATTATTTGTCACTTCATTGCAATGTGTTGAGGGTGTGTCAGCATGAGGAATCCGTATTTGAGAACGGCTTCTAGTCTTTATATCAATTATTTTTTATTAGGTATGGTCAATATTATTTTGGCTTCTAATATGCCATTTTTGATCAAACAATTAGATACAAATAGTGCGGGGATAAGTTATATGATATCTGCACTCGGTATTGGCAGGGTGCTCACGTATGGTTTATCGGGCGTACTGTCAGATCGTTTTGGACGAAAGCCGGTCATTTTGGTTTCGGGGGTGCTGATGGCGGTGTTCCTCATCGGAATCCCATTGTCTCCGAATTATCAAATCGCGTTTGCGTTTGCGATTTTGGCAGGGGTGGCGAATTCGGCGATGGATGCAGGGACGTATCCGGCTTTAATGGAAGCTTTTCCTCAAAACTCGGGATCTGCAAATGTGATGGTGAAGGCGTTTATTTCGATTGGGGCGACCATTCTGCCGCTCGCTATTTTCTTTTTAGCAGAGCATGATCTGTTTTATGGATTTGCGTTTTTTGTACCTGCTTTTATCTATTTAGTGAATGTGATCATGCTGTGGACATTGCCATTTCCGAATCATCGCAAGGTGGAGCAAGTTCAGGTGACGGAGCATGATGGACTTCCACGTTTCTCATCAGAGCCTACGTTATGGAGAGAAGGGGTCGCACTGATTGTGATCAGTTTTACATCAAATGGTCTGTACGCCTTGCCACAGATTTGGCTGCCTACGTACGGTGAGGAAATTTTGGGGATGGCTTCTGGCAGTGCTGTGAAGCTGCTTAGTTACTATAGCATGGGCGGTTTGCTGTCTGTCTTATTGCTCGCATTTCTTTTGCGCCGCATTGTTCGTCCGGTCACCGTGCTGCTACTCTATCCGATCATTACATTAGCCTCTATCTGTGTGCTATTGGTCGTGAAGTCTCCAGTCATCGGAACCGTCAATGCATTTGTATTGGGCTTTTCAACAGCTGGTGTCTTTCAGCTGACGTTAACCGTAATGGCTGAGTTCTTCTGGAAAAACAAAGGGACGATGACAGGAATTATCTCAACTGCAGGCGGAGTGTCCGCCATTGTGATTCCGGTTGTCACTGGTTTGATCGAAACCCACGCTACGATTTTGCAAATCTTTATATTTGATGCGGGTGTCGCTGTTGTTGCGATCATCGGGGCGATGTATATCCTCAATCGATATCGCCGGATTATGATACACGAATAAAAAAAGACGACTTCCAAAGCGGAGGTCGTCTTTTTTCTGTGTTTCGTTTAGAAACGGTCATTTTCAAATAGAATTTGTTTCACTTGTTCAACTGGCATATCCTCGCCAGTAAACAGTTTGTACGCAAGGGCACCTTGCCATAGCATCATGCCAAGACCGTTAATCGTTTTGGCACCAGCTTCTTGTGCTTGAGCAAGAAGTTTTGTTTTTTGCGGGTTGTAGACGACATCTGTCACGATTAAGTCTTTGCGTAATACATCAAGGGTATCGTCAATAATGCTGAGCTCATCTAATGGTTTCATGCCAAGGCTTGTCCCGTTTGCTAAGATCGCACTTTCAGCTACTTCACGACGGAAAGCGTCTTTGTCTTCAAGTGGGAAGATATTCGCTTTGACACCGAATGATTTCATTTCGTTGTTGATGTAATTTACATTTTCTTCTGCTTGAACAAAGTATTGGTCATTACGAGCAAAAATACTAATTTCACGAATACCTGATTGTGCAAGCTGAATGGCAATCGGAGTTGCAGCGCCGCCAGATCCAACAAGTGTAACCTTTTGTCCAGCTAATTCAACGCCATGTTCAATTAAGTTTCTTACGTAACCAAGACCATCTGTGTTGTAGCCAACCAGCTTGCCATCTTTGTTCACAACTGTGTTGCTTGCGCGAGTATATTTTGCAGAATCATCTAGTTCATCTAAGTAATCGAGCACTTTCATTTTGTTCGGCATGGATACGTTAAATCCAGCTGCACCCATTGCTTTCATCCCGTTTACTGCTGCTTCTAGTTCATCATTTCCTACCTCAAAAGCAAGGTAAGCATAGTTGATTCCTGTTAGTGTATAGCCAAGGTTGTGCATCCGTGGTGACAGGCTGTGCCCGATTGGTGTTGCAAGAAGACCGACTAATTTTGTTTTTCCATCAATATTACGTTCATGTATGTTTGTCATGATTGACATCTCCTTTAATTATCTAAACAATTTTTTCATGCGTCGTAAAACAAAGACTGCTAACAATACGCTGATGACCGCAATGATCATATCGAAGAATAAAGTCATTTTAATATCGT
This sequence comes from Bacillus sp. FS02, assembly GCF_024398395.1. NCBI lineage: Bacteria > Bacillati > Bacillota > Bacilli > Caryophanales > Bacillaceae > Bacillus > Bacillus sp. FS02. The sequence goes on from NZ_CP074101.1 coordinate 2,005,674, forward strand.
ACGTGCTAACGAGTCCGCTTGTAATAAGCGGAACAAGGATAAACGCTGAGCTTGCCGCAATGTTGACATATGATGAAGCTGTTGCTTTGTTTGTAGGGAATAATTTCATCATAATACTCATCGCCAACTGGAAAATGCCGGCTGTAAATAATCCTAAGAAAAAGGTACTAACAATGACAATGCCGTATGTTTCGATTTGAAATAGTGAAAGCATGGCAAGGAATGCCCCGATTGGGTAAATAATAGCGACCATAATTGGTGAAATGAATTTATCTAATACGATTGAAAGCAATAGAACAGATACGAGTGCACCAATACTAAAATAAGAAAGAAGCTGTGTCGCTTGTCCTGAGCCAAGCCCAATCAATTTCAACCCGAGCTGTGGAAGCCAAGTTTGCCATACGACAAATAATGCAGTAGACGTGAATCCCATAAGTACAACAGCTAAACCTTCACCAAACATTTTCGGTTCTTCCTTCATTTGCTCTTGAACGGGAAGATCGTTTTGAGAAGCCGTTTGCTTATGATTTGGGAACGGCATAAAGATCAAGTAAATGCCTACAAGTAAATAAAGAAGTCCTAGACCAAAGAATGCCCAGCCCCAGAAGATGTCATGTGCGATAAGGAATGCCAAGATAAATGGAAGAACAGTCGCACCAATTGATACAGACGCCTTCACTAATACAGAAGCTGAACTTGCTTTTTTAGGAAATGACTCTGTCAAAGCAGGATATGTCCCTGAATCAAGCAATGAGTTTGCAATCCCTGCGGAAATGGCAAAAATGAAAGCCAATGTATAATTGGTCGTCGTTGGAATCCCAATTAAGAATAATAAGTAGAGAAAGTTACCTGTAATAATGACAGGTTTTCGCCCCCAGCTGTCTGCCAGCCGGCCAGAGAAAAAGAGAGCAATTAATTTACCGATACCGATTGCTGATACAAGCAAGCTGATTTTTGGAATATCTACATGGTAGCGTTCAGATAAGCTTTCCATGTTTGATGCCACAATAATATTGATCATGCCTAGCATGAAATAGTTTAAGTACATGCCAAGTGATGATTTAATGTATGGATTTTTCATGTTCCCACTCCTATATTTGAAACCCTGTTCGGGCCAAATTCTTGTTACCCTTTGTTATTTCCTTAAACGTAAATAATATTAAGTCCATCACAACACCCCTTGTGTGATTGATGAAAAAATAATGAATATTCATCTGTTCTTCAAATAAGTACATCGTTCTACTAAATAATTAAAAATAATAACAGTTATCATAAGTTGATGGACTTCCTCGATTTGATCAGAATCAAAAGATCCATCTTTAACTGTAGTTGATATCATAAATAACGATATGTTCACAAAAGGTATAACGATATACTAAAAGAAGCAACGAGATAAATATACTCCTGCGTTTAAAATGTGTCAAGTTTATGACTTTGCGATTTAAAAAAAGAAAAATGTAATAAAGAAATAGTTGACTTGCTCAATAAAAAAAGGAGAATCGCTTTGCAATTCTCCTTTCAGCGTGTAGACAAACCCTCGCATTCTTTGTCAGTCCTGCGCTCCGGTGCTCACGAATGTCAAATTCGCTCTGCTCCGGTGCTCGTCCTTCCTAGACTGCAAAGGTTTTCTATCACGCTGAAAAGAAGACAAAGGGCTAAAATAAAGTTCATTTTAGCCCTTTGTCAACAATCTGAAAGGAAAATCGCTTTGCAATTCTCCTTTTCATGATCATGTCGAGGTTTCTCGAATATGAAGTTGAGGCTTTAATATCAATCGCTGCAGTTCTTCATCCTGCTCGTTCATTTTATGATACAAAAGGTTGGCTGCTTTGACTCCAATGGATCGTGGAAATGATGAGACTGTGGTGAGCGGCGGGTGATACATCTCCGCTTCAGGGATGTTATCGAACCCAACTACATCAATGTCTTCACCAGGCTTGATGTCACGCGCTGCCAATTCTTGAATCACCCCAAACGCCACTAAATCACTGAAGCAAAAAATAGCAGTAGGTGGTTCGGGAAGGTCAATCACTTGGGCAAGGGCTTCTTTCCCGCCTTCACGGGTAGGCACCATATCAATAATAAGAGATTCATCCATCGTTATGTCTTCATCATCATGGGCTCTTTTGAACCCTTTCATCCGTTCAATCCAAGTTGAGGAGGATTTGATTCCACCTAAGAAGGCGATGCGGCGATGCCCTTTTTGAAGAAGATGACGGACCGCCATCCAAGTGCCTTGTTCATAATCAACGCCGACATAATCACAATGGACATCTGCTAATTCACGGTTTGCCAATACTTTTGGTGTGCGAATGTTGTTTAACTGTTTCACCGTTCGTGTCGAACTTTTCGATGCTGGATTTAAGATGATTCCACCCACTCGGTGCTCTACCATTGTGGAGATGAGCCGCTCCTGCTTATCTACACTATCAAAGGTTGTCCCAAGTAAAACGGTATAGCCAAGTGATTCAAGTGTGGTTTGCACACCGATTAAAAATTCAGAAATAAAGGTGTTTGAAATATCCGTGACGATCACACCTACAATATTTGAACTTTTCGACCGCATATTGGCAGCGACGCGATCGTACACGTATCCCAAATCCTCCATGGATTGCAGCACTTTTTTCCGGGTGGCTTCAGAGATCCTAGGGTTGTTGCGAACAACGAGTGAGGCCGTTGAAGTCGATACACCGGCATGCCGAGCGACTTCTTGTAATGTCACACGCTGTTTGTTCATTTTTTTCATTTGTCTTCACCAACTTCATTGGATTGCCTAACTATGGTTCATCATCAAGATGGATGTCTCCACCAAACGAGCCGAACATTCTTTGTTTCATTATACCTTAATCAAGGGGTGTTGATGAAGTGATGTCATATCAGCTTCAGATAAGGAGGAAACAACATCTTAAAAGATTACCATTGACAGCTTTCTTTTAGAGGCGTAAAATATAAAATTATTCAGAAATAGCAACATTTAAAGTAAATATCGAAGGCTATGATTGCTGTGGGTCACACTATGGCAGGAGCAGCTTCTGGAGAGACCGCATGTATGTGCGGCGCCGAAGGGTTCACAATCTCAGGCAAAAGGACAGAAGAGTACGAAATATTGTATTTGTGATGCATGGATCATACTGTGTATTGCTTTTCTCTATTTTGCTATTCTTTTATGACCGTGAGATTGGAGCGCATCCAATCTCTTTTTTTATGGACTTTTTGTGAGTTCATTATTTCAGTATAGGATCGTGTCGTAGGAGGGTGTTGAAATTGGCACAACAAGAGTTAAAGCGAGATTTATCAAACCGTCATGTTCAATTAATTGCCATTGGCGGAACGATTGGAACTGGGCTATTTTTAGGGTCTGGAAAGGCTATTCAATTGGCAGGACCATCGATCATTTTTGCGTACTTAATTGTCGGAATGGCCATCTTTTTTGTCATGAGGGCACTTGGAGAATTGCTCTTATCTAAGGCGGGCTATCAATCTTTAACGGATATAGCAGAGGATTATCTTGGACCATGGGCTTCCTTTGTGACAGGATGGACGTATTGGTTTTGCTGGATTATGACAGCGATGGCGGATGTTATTGCGGTCGGGGTGTATGTGCAGTACTGGTTTGATATTCCGCAGTGGATTCCTGCTATTATTTGTTTATTGATTTTGCTAGGATTTAATTTATTAACGGTGAAGCTTTTTGGAGAAATGGAATTTTGGTTTGCACTTATTAAAGTGATTACGATATTACTGTTGATTGGCGTTGGAATTGTCCTGTTAATCATTGGTTTTCAAACAGATGCAGGGCCCGTGACGGTAACGAATCTGTGGTCACACGGAGGATTATTTCCAAATGGTGTGACAGGCTTCTTATTGTCATTCCAGATGGTGATTTTTGCGTATGTGGGCGTGGAACTTGTCGGTGTGTCAGCAGCAGAAACAGCGAATCCGCAAAAAAATATCCCGTCTGCGATTAATAAAATTCCATTAAGAATTCTCTTTTTCTATGTAGGTGCGATTTTTGTATTACTATGCATCAACCCATGGACAGAACTCAGTGCATCAGAAAGTCCTTTTGTGAAAACCTTTGGGCTCATTGGGATACCAGTAGCGGCGGGACTCATCAACTTTGTCGTCCTGACATCTGCGGCGTCTGCTTGTAATAGCGGTATGTTCTCAACGAGCCGAATTTTGTATAATCTCAGTCATCAAAAACAAGGACCGGCATCCTTTGGCCGTCTAAATAAACATGCTGTTCCAAGTAATGCCCTGTTTGTTTCGACAATTGTGGTGTCAGTAGGGGCTCTTTTAAGCAAGCTAATTCCTGAACAAGCCTTTGGTATTGTGACAACAATCAGTGCCATTTGTTTCATTTGGGTATGGAGTATTATTTTAATATGTCATTTGAAATATAAAAAGACACGTCCTGAACTGCATAAGGCGTCTACCTTTAAAGCGCCATTTACACCTTTTGTGAATATAGCGGTTCTTGTGCTCTTTGCTGCCATTCTTGTCATCATGCTTTTCGCTGATGCGACACGTCCAGCCCTGTTATTGACACCCGTATGGTTTGGGTTCTTATTTTTGATTTATGCACGACAGAAACGTCGTTCAGCATAATGAACGAAAAAAGCACAGCCTTTTTAAATGACTGTGCTTTTGCTTATTTAACGATTTCGAATCTTCAACATATAGTATGCATTAAGAATGATCAGAACAAGTCCAACGACGATGATAGAGAAGAGCTGAGAGTGATTGGCGCCAAGAGAATAGACAATCAAAATAAACATGGCACCAGTCAATAAAATATTCATCATTTGAAAAGTGTGAAAAAGCCCATCGAGCATCACATGCTTTTCGCCTTCATCAGAAATGGCGAGCAGTTTTTTGCCATAATCTTTATCGGTTGGACTAGGTAGGTGACGATTAGGATAGACGAGCTTTAGGACAGAGATCGATGCATAAGAAAGAATGACGGTGATCAAAAATAAGGCAGCATTTGCGAGAATCAGCCAGAGTGGCTGCTCGGTTACGATGGAAATACCAATTGCAATAATCGATAAAATGGTACTCACCGTATTAGCTAACGTTACATCAGTAAAGGTTCGGTACTGTTTTGCCTCTAGTTCATCTTCCTCATCACCAGATACTGAAAGAGAGACTCTTTTCTTCATGCGTGAAATGCCTGAAAAACAATAAATGATGAATAGAACTGTCAAGCCAGTGATGACAAGGGTCGCCTCAAATGCAGCTTGCAGAAGTGTCAGCTCAAATTCGGCTGCCAGCAAACAGTAAGCACCGAGAAAACCAAGGAGAGCACCTAAGAGCATTTTGTATACAGTTTTCATGTGAGTTCATCCTCCTCGAATAGAAAAATATGTTCAATGGGTTCTTGAAAAATACGTGAAAGCCTCATAGCAAGTAAGAGAGACGGCATTAATTCATCTCGTTCCATTAAGCTGATCGTCTGGCGGGAAACCTTTGCCCGTTTCGCAAGCTCCGTTTGGTTTAAACCATCACGTGCCCGCAGCTCTTTTAGCCGATTTTTCATTCTGTCACCTCAACTCTGATCAAAATGTTATCTTGATTGTAAAGTATTATATTCATTTTGACAAGTATAGTTGTCAAAATGATAAAAATAATTGTCAGAAAGATCGCCTTTATTCAAAAGAGAATCAATGATACGCTAAAGAAAAGAGAAACAGAAAATAGGTGATGCCCATGTTCATTGATCAATTAAAAAGTGACTTACATCAATCACAGCCGCTATTTATCGGAGAAGAGACAGCGTTCAAAGCGGCAGTCCTTGTCCCTTTGGTGCAAGTAAACGGGGAATGGCATGTTTTATTTGAAGTGCGATCACTGACGATGAGAAAACAGCCTGGCGATATTAGCTTCCCAGGAGGCAAACTCGACGGCGGCGAAACTGCACAAGAAGCTGCACTGCGGGAAACATATGAAGAACTAGGGATTCCGCCCGAATCCGTCAAGGTTTTAGGACAGCTCAGCCCTTATATAGCCTCACCATCCTTTGTGGTATATCCATTTGTCGGGATCATTGATGAACAGCAGGTCAAACATTCCTTTAATCAAGAAGAAGTAGATGAGACCTTTACTGTGCCTCTATCATGGCTCAGCCAATACGAACCGTACTTACACCATGTATCGGTGCAGCCAACACCAGGAGAGGACTTTCCTTATGAAAAAATCATGAATGGTGAAAAATACAGCTGGGGGAGTCGTTCGATTGAGGAGTGGTTTTATGATTACGATCGTTACACCATTTGGGGATTAACTGCCCGCATATTAAAACATTTTGTGATGGTTGCAAAAAGAAATTCCTAGAGAATCAGCTCTAGGAATTTGTTGTAGAAAGGCGTTCTTTTGCAGTTTCTTTTCCTTTCCCTTTTCCAATTAGGATGGGCGCTTTCGCTTGGCTCAATCCATATGAAGGCATGTTCACGTAGATAGATTCATATGAGCCGGCTTGAATTTGATACGTTTCATGATAAATTCCGACCGCGTCATTATTTCGTGCTCTTTGGTTAAATCCTTTCCAAGCAGCCAAATGCTTCTCCATCTTGGCGTAGGCAAGGAGGTCCTCTGTTGATTTCCAATATTGGATCATGGTAGTGGTGCGTAAACCGAAGTAATTTTCTGTCCCGAGAAAACCAAGTTCTTCTTGATGTGTATAAAGTTCTTTGATCATCCCCGGCATCGCCTTAAATACTGGCAGCCATTGATGGACAGCCCAGCGTTTATTGATTCTCATTCCGATAATGAACACAACAATCGGCTCAGAATTGTCTGTTGTATACCTGCCAGCACGTATATTTTTTTTCATTTGTTCACCCTTCTTTCTTCATCGATTCACAGGTCTCCACGCACCAATCAATTCCAGCCTGCGCCACTTTCTTTCCGTAATCTAACGTATACAGCCAATACTTCGCATCAGCTTCATCTGGATACAGCTCTTGAATGTTTTGTTCAATCGCAACATATGTCTCATAACGGATACGGAGCTGCCTCTCATAATCCTGTAAAAGCACCAATTTTTTCTCAAACGAAAGATATTGACCAAAAAATAACTTTAATAACACCTCATTTCGTTCTGATGGTACTTGATCGAGCGGCTGCGCCAGCCATTGCCTCAACGTGTCCAGCCCTTTTTCAGTTAGATGATATTCCCGCTTGTCTGAGCGGCCAGTTGTAGAAGTGGGTGAAACCTTCGCAAGCCCTTCCTCGACTATTAACTTTAAAGCTGGATAAATTTGTCCATAACTAATTTTCCAAAAGTGATGCAAGCTCCTATCAATTAATTGCTTCACTTCATACCCAGACTTACAATCTGTCGTTAAAATCCCCAAAATCGCATACGTCGTATCATTGTATTTTTTCATTGATCAACACACCTATCTAAAAGATATATCATTTAGATATATAATAAACGATGTATAACTGCAGATACAAGAGGTATGAGAAAAAAATAAATGCTAGAAAGGAGGTGAAGAGATCACTGATTTGTTAATCAATGAGATGAATCCTTCATATAGAATGAACGATCATAGTTTGGGGGGGACATATGAGTAAATCGAAAATCTGGATCATGACTATTCTGACGGTACTACTGATTGGTGGAGGCGGCTGGATAGCCTATCAAGCAATCGCACAAAAGAGTGGTTTGAACATCCCTACGCCTTTGCATATAAGACTCATGATCGTGTGAACTGGTTCAAGGTAACGGAGAGAAACGGAAAAGTAACAGGCCAGCTGAACGAAACCATTTTAGAGGAAAATCCGCAAAGGCATTATGATCCCAATCTATTTATCAACAAATATCAATTAACCGGAAAATCAATTGAAAACGGTTACGAATTTTATGTGAAGCAAGGGAAAGAAACGGTCACATATGAAGTTCACCTTGCCGAAAAAGATCTTTCTGTGAAAAAACAAGGTGAAAAGCACAGCATCACATACAAAGCAATTGATCAAAAAAACCTACGTACTGTTCAACAGGACATTCATACTCGATATGAGAAACTGATGGATGACACGGAAAATAGATTTCATGATTATGTACGAAACTTCATTAAGAAAGTAACAGGCGCTTATGGTTATCTGTATACAGCAGAGGATGGTTCATACCAACTATTTTTAAAAGTAAAACGAATGTATATGCAGTCTGAATGGGCAGGTTCTTTTCTAATGAGAAAGGTTCCAGGAGATGGTGGTGAACCATATAAAGAAACGAAACATACAGCCGGTGGAGTTTCAGATGGGATGATGTTTGATTTGAGTACTTATCCTGCAATTGAAAAGGGTTTTATTTTAGGGGAAACTGACCGAGACGCAACATACATTAAATTTCCTTTTAAAATGGCAGGCGGGATTATAGAATTTAAAGCGGTCACGAAAGAGGAATATCAAGAACAAACGGAAGCATTCAAAAAGAAGGCGAAAGAATGGCAAAAGTAGATCGTGTTGGAACAGATGATTGTTGTGAATGGCATTTCAGGGCGATCAGAATTTAGTTGAATAAATAGGGATAATGAAGATTTTTTAAATCATATATTAGTGGAGGTACCTATGAGTAAATTGAAAATGTGGGTCGTGTCTATCCTGGCAGTACTCATCTTAGGTGGAGGCGGCTGGACAGCATATCAAGCAATTGCACAAAAGAATTCATTGAATCATGCCTATGCATTTGCGTATAAAACGAAGGATAAAATGAGCTGGCTTGAGATATCTGAGAATAAAGGCAAAGTAACGGGGCATTTGAATGAAAAGTATATAGAAGAAATATGGTGGGATCCCAAAATATATAAAAAACAATATGTAGTGTCCGGGAGTTCAAAGGAAAACGGTTATGAATTTCGAGTCAAACAAGGCAAAGAAACAATCATATACGAAGTTCAAATGTCTGGGAAAGACCTATCTGTAAAAAAACAAGGTGATAAGAAAAGCAGGATATATAAAGCAATCAATCGAAAAAAGCTAGATTCGTATCACAAAAAAATTCAAGTTCGACATCAACATCTAGTTGATACTTCAGAAACTAGATTTTATGACAATATGAGACACTTCAGGGATAAAGTGGCGAAGGTATATGGTTTTCTATATACGGCAGAGGACAAACAACTATTTTTACAAGTGGAAAGCATGCATATTGAGAATGGATGGCTCGGCACTTTTCTAATAACAACTGTTTCTGAAGAAGGGTGTAAGCCCTATAAAGAAATGAAATTAGAGGTCGGGGGCGAAACTGATGGTGGAGACTATTTAGACATGAGCTACGATCCTATAATTGAACGAGGTGTCATTATAGGTTCGACTGATCGAGATGCAAAATCAATCAAACTGCCAATTAAAAAGACTAACGGTACTATAGAGATAAAAGCTTTCACGTATCAGGAATTTAAAAAACTCCCTAGACCATATATCATGACAGGCGATTCAGTAGAGTTAAAAGCTGTCACGAAAAAGGAATATGAAAAACAAGCGAAAGCATTTAAAAAGAAAGCAGAAGAAAAGAGAAAATAGGTGATCTTAAACTAGATGAGTGAATCAACTTATCTGGTTTTTTATGGAGAAACATTTTGTTGATTGATGATAGAAGGAACAAAAGAGTTGCTTTAAGTAAATAAAGAAAAGCATTTTGGGTATATAGACCTTAATAAATTTCAGAAAAATAAATGTTGACGCTTTCATATAATCAATATATACTAAAAACAAATCCAATATAAATAAATTAGACATGTGACTGGTCATGCAGGCAGGATCTAAAAACGATGAATTTCTTTAATTTGTCGTTTTAGGTCCTTTTTTTATTGACAAAATATAGGTCTCATGTATGAGAAAAGGAGGAGAAAAAATGGATTACACACAAGTCGCCAAAGACGTTTTGCAGCATGTAGGTGGTAAAGAAAACATTGCGCACCTTGAGCACTGCTCAACAAGACTTCGCTTCACACTAATTGATCAGAAAAAAGCAGATGTACCAGCATTAGAAAAAACACCAGGTGTCATAGCTGTCAGAATGTCAGGACAATGCCAAGTGGTCATTGGGAATGACGTGATTGAAGTGTATCAACAGGTAACAAATTTAATGGGCGGCAGCTCGTCTGGGCAAAGCATGCCATCCAATCAGCCAAAAGAAAAAAGAAAAGCAGGCACAGTTCTATTAGATTTCATTGTGGGTGTCTTCCAGCCGCTTGTTCCGGCTATCGCAGGCGGAGGGATTTTAAAATCATTTCTTCTCCTTTTCTCTTTATTAGGCTGGGTGGATGCAAAAGGCCAAACCTATCAAATACTGAATATGGTGGGTGACGCACCACTATACTTCCTGCCATTACTAGTCGCTGTCACAACGGCAAATAAACTAAAGGTAAACCCACTGGTCGCATTATCAGCAGTCGGTGCACTCCTTCTTCCGAACATGACAGCCATGCTTACTGAAGGTGCGCAATTAATGTCATTCGACGTAAAAAATATAGCTTATGCGTATCAAGTGTTTCCGGCAATCCTTTCTGTATTGCTTTATGCTCAAATGGAAAAATTCTTCACACGATTTTCACCAAAACCAATTCGGATTTTCTTTGTCCCAATGATGTCATTAGTCATTACTGTACCCGTTACGTTACTGTTATTAGGACCACTTGGTTTTACAGCAGGACAAGGGTTTTCATCCGTTATTCTTGCGATGTTTAATACAGTAGGCTGGGTAGCTGTCGCAATCTTAGCAGCGGTACTCCCGTTTATGGTTGCATCAGGCATGCACAAAGCAATGGTCCCTTATGCAGTGACAACGATGGGGAACCTCGGGAAAGAAGCACTTTATTTACCAGCATCACTTGCGCATAATATTGCGGAAAGTGGAGCATGTTTCGCAGTGGCACTACGCACGAAAGACAAGGTACTCAGATCAACAGCCATTTCGGCAGGAATTTCAGCATTTTTTGGCATCACAGAGCCTGCTTTGTATGGTGTGACACTTCAAAATAAACGCGTACTTGGAAGTGTCATGATTGGTTCATTTGTTGGTGGGATATTCATTGGATTAGTTGGTATACAAGCCTTTGTACTTGTTGGTCCTGGATTAGCAAGTATGTCGATGTTTATATCAGATGAGCTTCCACGAAATCTAATGTTTGCTGTCATTGGAGCTGTCATTTCCTTCGTTGTTGCTTTTATCGCTGCTTTTGTATTAGGTAAGGATAAACAAGTAGAAGAAAAGACAAATGATCAAGATGCATTTGCTGAACAAATTGGAGCAGGGGAAACTTTCAAAAGCCCTGTGATTGGTCAAATGATCTCTCTATCTGAAGTAAAAGATGATATATTCTCTTCAAAGGTCATGGGAGACGGAATTGCCATTATTCCTTCAGAAGGAGCGCTATATGCACCAGTAGAAGGTGAGGTCACCTTGCTGTTCGAAACAAACCATGCACTTGGTATGAAAACGGACAAAGGGGTGGAAGTATTATTCCACATTGGCATTGATACTGTACAGTTGGAAGGACAGTATTTTTATCCAAAAGTGCAGGCAGGAGATCGTGTACAAGCAGGGGATTTACTCATTGAATTTGATGTAGAAAAAATCATGGAAGCAGGATACGATCCAGTTACGCTTGCTGTCATCACGAATACAGATCAATATGATATTAAGGTACAGCCATTACAAGAGGTCAATCGCCAAGATACATTGATGGTTATCACCCAATTAGGAGGCTAAACATATGACGACAATAAAAGGTTTTCCAAAAGGATTTTTATGGGGCGGCGCCATTGCCGCCAACCAAGCAGAAGGCGCTTGGAATGTAGATGGAAAGGGCCCATCTGTTGCTGATATTGCGATGTACAGGTCTAATTTGAGTGTAGAAGATTATGAAGGGCATCTAGCTGTTACTTCTGAAAATATAGATCGAGCGATGAAAGACCCAGATGATAAAAAGTATCCAAAACGCAGAGGTGTTGATTTCTATCATCACTATAAAGAGGATTTGGCTCTATTTGCTGAAATGGGTTTTAAAACTCTTCGCATCTCTATTGCATGGAGCCGTATCTTCCCAACTGGAGAAGAGAACGAACCAAATGAAAAAGGACTCCAATTTTACGATCGTTTATTTGCAGAAATGAAAAAACACAACGTAGAACCGATTGTGACGTTGTCACACTATGAAATGCCGTTAGCACTGAGCGTGAAATATAATGGCTGGGTTGAAAGAAAAGTCGTTGATCTCTTTGTTAAGTTTGCCAATGTATGTTTTGAACGCTATAAACATGATGTGAAATATTGGCTGACCTTTAATGAAATAGATAGTATTCACCGCCACTCTTTTATTACAGCAGGAATTATTCCTGATCGCTGCCCAGAAGGGAAAGAGGAAGAGACGGTTTATCAAGCACTCCATCATCAATTCATTGCCTCTGCACTCGTAACAGCAGATTGTCATCGCATCATACCAGGCAGTCAAGTAGGGTGTATGCTGACAAAATTAACAACGTATCCGCACACTTGTCATCCGAATGATGTGGAGCGGGCATTGAAACAAAACTTAGAAAACTATTTCTATGCAGATGTTCAGGTATTTGGTGAATACCCGCCGCTTATCAAGCGCATGCTTGAGAGAAAAAACATTCATATCCAAATGGAATCAGATGATCTTTCTATTTTAAAAGAAAATACAGTAGATTTTATCTCGTTCAGCTACTATATGTCTTTAACTGAATCAGCTGATGAAGGATTAGAAAAAACGGATGGAAATACCATCCGTGGAGTTAAAAATCCTTATCTTCCATCTACTGATTGGGGATGGCAAATTGATCCGGTTGGTCTGAAAATTTCTTTAATAGAATTATATGATCGTTATCAAAAACCACTGATCATTGTAGAAAACGGCATGGGTGCAAAAGATGTTGTTGAAAGTGATGGATCAATTCACGATGATTATCGTATTAACTATTTCAAAGAGCATTTCCGCCAAATGAGAGAAGCGGTGGAAGAAGGCGTTGACCTCTTCGGATATACGAGCTGGGGCTCAATTGATATTATTAGTGCAGGTACATCACAGATGTCAAAACGATACGGGTTTATTCATGTAGATCAAGATGACGATGGAAACGGTACATTAAAACGTTCTCGTAAAGACTCATTTTATTGGTACAAAAAGGTCATTGAAACAAATGGTGAATCGCTTGATTGAAAAACCACAATCATGAAAACAGGTGATGACGATGTTTAAAATCAAAAAAGTTTTAAACTCGAGTGTGGTTCTGGCTGAAGATCAGAACCAACAGGAGATGGTTCTATTCGGCCGGGGGATTGGTTATGGACAAAAACCAGGTCAAATGATTGAAGAAAAGAAGGCAGATCAAGTGTTTATGTCTGTCGATAACATGAGAGCGAAGGAATTTCTCCAACTATTAGATTCAATGCCACAAGAGTTTATCGATTTAACTCAGCATATTGTTCAATATGCTGAAAAACGCTTAAACTCAAGTCTGAATTCTGGTGTCTATTTTACCTTGATGGACCACTTGAATTTTGCAGTAGAACGGCACAAGAAGAATATTAATATTACAAATCGAGTATACTGGGAAATCAAAAACTACTATACCGAAGAATTTGAAGTAGGTAATTATGCGCTTGAGTTAGTCAACAATACATTGGGCATACAATTACCAAAGGAAGAAGCGGCCAATATCGCCTTTCATTTAATTAATGCGTTAGGTGAAGAGTCCGATTCCAAAGATGGCATGAAGTATGCCAAGATGATCGGAAGTATTGTGAATCTCGTCCGCTATACGTTGAATATGAAAATGGATCAAGAGAATATTCATTACAGCCGATTTATTACACATGTGAAATTCTTTGTTGAAAGATTTTACGCAAATAAATTATTATCAGATCAAGAAAATGAGTTGTTTGAACAAATTGCACACTTGTATCCTCAAGCGATGGATGTGGCTTTCAAAATCAAAGATTATATTAAACAGGTGCACAGTATTGTTATTCCAAATGACGAACTTACGTATCTGGCGGTACATATTCACCGCCTCATTTCTTATCAAGAACTAAAATAAATGTGGACCACTTGCCTTGTAATGAGGCAAGTGGTTATTTGTATTGTATCGGTTTATGTTCCGATAGGTCGTTCTGTTGGGCTAAGATTTGTATCATTTAACGAATTGTAAGACACCGTTTGTCCGAAAACAACGATGGCTAAAGCGAAAATGAGTAAACTCACTTTTTTCATCATAATTCCTCCAATTAAGTGTAGTGTGTTCCAATTGATAGGCATCCTTCAAAAAGAGATATGCTTGGTGAATTGAACCCAGCTCTTCAAAGTGTTTGGCAGCTAGTGCACTTAATTCACGGGCACCTTCAACATCCTTTAATTCTTTCAGAATACTGATGTCATCGAAACAGGTTTGAGCTTTTTTGGATATGTCTTCAGTGAAATATAGATGATAGAGAAAATTCATTTTTGCTGTATAGATGGGGTTTCTGTCTATTTCTTGTTTTTGTTTGAATAATTCAAAATAATAGAGAGCTTGCGACTTTTCATCAATGGAGAGCAGCTCTTTTAGTAACATAAACATGGAGTGTTCGAAATAACAAGATGAAAGGTAGTCATCATCACTAAGAGCCTTTTCTAGGGCATCGATACATTTTTTTGATTCTCCAGCTTCGGCATATAGAATACTGATATTGTGATAAAGCTGTGATGCTAGAAAATGATCGTTTAATTGATTTGAGATGTGTAATGCTTTTGTGTAGTAATTCTCAGCTCTTTTGAAATCGCCAATATCCATGAAGTTGGTGGCTGCGATCACAAAAGCTGCTGCCAGTCTTCTTTCATAGCCATCATGACCTTTGAAAATATCGATGGCATTCTGAATATAATGAAGTGAAATCAGGCTTTGGCGAAGCATCATATATAGGTTTGCGACCTTCGTATGGAATTCTGCTACTTCTATTTCATCAGGAATGTTTTGCAGTTTTTTCTCAGCAATTTTAAACAGTCCGATGGCTGATGCATAGTCTCTGTTATATGAAGCGTAAAGGGCTTTATATAGGTAAAAATAGTATTCAATTAAGTCGTTTGTTTTAGAAGGGTATTCTAGCACTGTCGGTTCATTCAGTTTTTTACCCCTTCGTTCATATAACATGAGCTTAAACTTGCCTTCTAGCAATGAATAGTAGGTCAAGACCTCCTGATTCTCTTCCATCTCTTGAAGTAATTCCTTTAATTCTGTGTAGATTGTCTTTGCATTGTGTACATCATGCTTACGAATGGCAATTCGCCAATCATTTAAACGGTTCCCCACCTGTTCAGCTGAAATGATCGTCATGGAAATTTCACCTCTTTAACATCCTTTCGCCTGTTTCAATAAAAAACGATATCACAATTTTTGGTAAAATATAATCGTTTCAGAGAGGTGATTGACAGGAGGTAATAAAAAGGACCTTATGTCATGAGATGTACGATATTGTAACGATGATTGATTGTTTATTCAAATGACTAAAATCTTTTTTTGGAAGTCTAAAAACGTGATAGATACTATTAGTTTTAAATTTATGGTCGAAAATACCAGCCGAATATATGAAATAAAGCTATTTTAGCTATGAGAGAAGAACAATGAAAGGTCGATCTAGAAGGGAAAATCAGTTATGATGTTGCTAGATGATTTTGGGAAAGAAACTGGTAGTTACTGAGAAAGGTGAAAATCCGAGACAAGTGTTGACCTTTCAGAAAGGATGTTGAAATGAAAAAAAGATTTCAAATGTTAAACTGGCAAATAACAATTGTGATGACGACGCTTTTACTTGTTTTAGTCACTCTTTATATCTCAAAGAGATACTTTTATAGCAAAGAAATTGAGTTGCTGACAGAATCTTGTCAACAAGAAGACGGCAAAATCATACTAGAAACAAATAGTTTGACTATGGATTACTCCTTTGAGTGTAAGAAAAAATAAAACAGGCAGAAAGCTGCCTGTTTTACACCAATTAAAACCCTAAGTTTTGTAACCACTTGTTTAACAAGGCCTCTCGTTTCTCAGCGGTGAAGCGATCGTATTTTCCTAAATTTAAATGAGCTGAAATTTCACCGTCATTCATAAACAAAATTCTTTCAGAGCAAAGGGCCACTTTTGGATCATGGGTGACGAGAAGCAGAGTTGTTCCTTCAGAATTGATTTGTGAAAAAATATCCATGACTTCCTTTGTGGTTCTTGAATTAAGAGCACCTGTGGGCTCATCTGCAAAAAGAATGTTTGGTTCATTCATAAGAGCTCGACAGATAGAGGCTCTTTGGAGCTGTCCTCCTGATACTTCTGATAAATATCTATCAGCTAAATGATCAATATCAAGTTTCTCCATTAGATATTTTGCTCGTTCATTGACTTCTTTTCTCGGCATTTTCTTCGCTAAGTAAGCTGCAGCAATGATGTTATCAAATAGATTGAGGTTTTTTAGTAAGTGGCTGTGTTGAAAGACGAATCCCATCTCTGATAAGCGCAAAGCTGTTAACTGTTTGTCTGTCATTTCTGATAGCAGTTGACCTTTATATTTGATTTCCCCTCTGGAGGATGTCTCTATACCACTAAGTTGATAAAGCAAAGAGGTTTTTCCACATCCTGAAGGTCCCATAATGGTGACAAATTCTCCACGTTTAATGGTTAAGTGAATATTTCTAAGAATGGTCTGTTTTTGTCCTTTTAATGAATCAATTTGTAAAGACAATTGTTTCGCTTCAATTAATTGTTCCATGTGAAACATCTCCTTATGAAAGTGTATGACGGCTGATTTTACTAGAAAAAAAGGACTTCAATAACCACGAGATGACAGTTAAATTCACCATAAACAGCAGGAGAGGATACACGAGCCAAACCCATTTCGGGGCTAACCACTGAAGGCTGGATGCTCCTAATGATGCTCCGCCTGAACTCATCAACGCCGGACCAATAGTATGAACAGCGATTGCTCCAATGAAGGCACCAATAGAGAGAACGACGATAAAACTTGTTAAGTATTGATAGGTTAAATCTTTTTGAGAAAAACCAATCGTCCTTAACAAGTGAGTACGATTTAAATCTTTCGCCCTTAACATGTGCAGAAACATCATTAACATGAGGCTGGCTGTTCCAAAAGCTGCGATGGTTGAAAATAATGCAATCACTTTTACTAGAGATGCGGTGCTTCCTATTGTTTGATGCACATATTCTTTCATATCTGTCACTTTTGCAGGAGACATATTTGTTTCAAGTGCTGCTTTTTTTCCTGCCATATCTATTCCTTGTTTTAATTGTATTTGAATGGTTTTCCAAAGGGATGATTGAGGAAAAGGCTGAGATAATGCTTTAGCAGTTTTCCCTCCGTTGGTGACGTCTTGATAAATGCCGGTAACCATTTTTTGAACTTGCTGCCCATTTGTGGCGAGAGTGACTTTTTCGCCTATCTTTTTCTGAAGTGAGTCAGCACTCAACACCGATAAAGCAATCTCTTCCTTCTTCAACGGTTCCCTTCCTTGTAAATAGGTGAGAGGGAATGCTGATAGATCACCTGTTTCTAAATAGAGCGTTTCTAATGTATTCTCCATTGTTTTGGCTTGTAGAGAAGTTGTTTCATAGACGGCAGATGTATGAATGTCTTGGTCTTCGCTAATCATAGACTCTATTTTATTTGTACTTTTCTCTAAATGATTTCCCTGCCGAATATCAATTCGAAGGTCACTTTTTCCAGAGCCAAGATATGTGATGAAATCTGGTGATTGTAATGTGTACCATAACTGAATCGGCATCAACATTAAAAATGTACAAAGCGCGATAATACAAGTAATTGTTGAATACATCTTTATTCGCGAGAACAGATCTTTCAAACCAAACCAAAAATTTACTGGGAGGAATCTGTTTTTCTGGAGGTGCATAGGAATTTGTTTTTTATGGCTTGGTGAGCTTATGCCGCCTTGAATGGCTTGAGCGGCTGATATTTGACCAAATCTCCTTAGGACAGCATAGCTGAATGAGATGACGATCATTGCTGTCAAAATTGACACCAAAATCGGGATCACCTGATGAATAAAAGAGAGGCGATTCCCCATATATTGCTGAATATTGGCTGTAAACAAATCACCAAACATGAGCGTCATTAAATATCCTGCTATACACCCTATACAGGCAAGCACAGCATATTTCCCAACGTATAATTGTTTGATTTTTGATAAAGGGATTCCTAGTACTTTTAAGATTCCAATTTCACGTTCATCCTCTTCTATAGCGGCGGTCATAGCGAGACGAAGAGAGAGGAGAGAAATGCTAATGAGCAGAAAGCAGACAAGAAGGAGAATGGCGATCACCATACCATCTGTTAGGGCATTCAGCATGCGAAGCAGGGGTAATGTGACAGCAGGCCCCTGTTGTGGCAGCTCAGATGATTGATAGAGTGATTGAAAAGCATCTGCTTGACCAGCATCATGCAATAAAAATTCAATTAAGTACTCCTTTTTTTGAAACACTTGATTCAGTGCCGCCCAGTCCGCATCATGCAGAAGAAATCTCTTTGAACTGACAAGACTTGGATTCATTTGGGCATCTCGTAAGAACGTTTTGATTTGAAAAGAGAATTGATGAGAGCCTTTTGTAATGAGTAACCTTTCGCCAATCTTTAAGTGGTATTTTTGTTGAAAATAAATAGGGACTGCTACTTCTCCTTTATTTACAGTGAGCTTTTCATTTCGTTCGTTTAAAAGGAAATCAAAATAGCGATTTTGCTTTACAAATAAATGATCCATCACACTCGCTTGAGCAGGCTCCTGCCCGAACTTGATGCTGACATGTTCGATCGGAATCATTGGAACAATTTGATGTGCCTTCACCATCGACTGTTTACTTGAAAATGTATCGACCGCTTTTTCATCTAAGCTCCCATCGTGCATTTGGACAAAGTCTGGTGCTTTGGCTGATTGGAGTAAATCAGAAATGGAACCATTCAACTGGACTGTCATTTGCGCAGCGCTTGTTGCTAAAAATGATGTCATCATGATGCAAAGGGTTAAGCCGATTGAAATGAGACGGTGGCGGGTTAGGTCTTTCTTGATAAACGTCAATCTCATGAGGCTGATTCTCCTTCATGTCGAAGCATATTTTTTGTAAGGAAGGCAAGTGCAAACATCAAGGCACTGACGATTAACACGGTCACATACATGCTGGCGGAAAAAGTGTTGAACAAGAACCCGTACATCATTTGACCGAGCGGTGCAGCACATTGAGAGACCATTGTCAGATTGGCCATGACTTTTCCTAATTGAGCATTGGGTGTTTTCTTTTGCACATGTGAGATGACAACGATCGAAATCATGGTGAGCAGCATGGCAATTGGGAGACACCCTGCTAAAAAGAGAAAATAGGCTGGAAATGTACCAAATTGAAGAGCCACCTTGGATGTTGAAAAAGCAACAGGCAGCAAAATGACTGCGATGACGAGCAGCCAGCGATACAAAGTAGGAATGCGCCAATGTTTCGCTACAAGCCCAACTAGCAGGGCGCCTGCGATGACGGCAAACTCAATGATGCCCATTCCTATTCCATACATGATGTCACTGCTTTTCATTGTGACCCTTAAAATAAGGGGACCTCCAACGATAAAAAATGGTGTGAGGATGAAATTTAGCAACGCTGCAAGCAGCATGGCTCTTTTTAAAAATGGCTGGCTTCCGATATAGGAAAATCCTTGTTTCATATCTTTCAAGAGTACTTTGGTCATCGGTTCTGCGAGTGGGCTAGGTGAGAAAGAGATATTTAACCGTAAAAGCATGCACGCTGATAGAAAAAATACAATGCTGCTAGCGCCTATGATGATCTGGCTCCCAATGAGTCCGTATAAAACGCCGCCAATGATAGGAGCGACAACACCTGAAAGGGCCTGCACACCATTCACGATGCCATTCGCTTGTTCTAATTTTTCTTCTTTCACTAGCTGAGGAATACTGGACATCACAGCAGGAGCATAAAACGTACTCATGACACCAAGGAGAATCATGACGGCTCCAATCATATAAAGTGAATCATGACCTGAAAATAACCAGAAATAAAAAGCCAGAATCATAATGCCAGTAAGAACATCAAATAAAATCATCAAATTTCTTCTGTTAAACCGGTCAGCCATTGCTCCTGCTAATGGTGAAAGGAGGAGCGGGATATTGGATAAAGCGAAAAGCAGAGCATATAAATCAACACGATGTGTCATATCCAAGACGTGTAAAGATAGAACAAAACGAATCAAGGAAGACCCGAAAACGGAAATAATTTGCCCGAGAACGAGATA
The DNA here is from genome assembly GCF_024398395.1 of Bacillus sp. FS02. Lineage (NCBI taxonomy): Bacteria > Bacillati > Bacillota > Bacilli > Caryophanales > Bacillaceae > Bacillus > Bacillus sp. FS02. The sequence continues at coordinate 2,025,991 of NZ_CP074101.1, forward strand.
AATAAAATGGGTGGAGCCATTTTTGGCTGATAACGACATGAAAATCACTCTCCTTTTAGACCGACCGTCAGTCTATAATGTATGCAGGATTGGTATTGAAGTGACCAATCACTGATTATTGTCTTCCGGTTCTCCAGTTAAACGTTGGAGAAGGAAGGAGAAACTTCCCTTTTCTGCATGTAAAGAGGCTTCAAGGATTGCGATAAATGCTAGCGCCCGTTGTATGCTTTCCGCTGTAGTCCATTGGAAAAGCCCCTCATCAAAGATAACCTGTGCAGAAGCGAGGAGAAATTCGACCGTCTCTTGCGGATAATCCGTTTGAAATATCCCTTCTTCTACACCTTGCTGAATGACTTCTGCTAAAACGGGTGATAGCTCTGTAATGGCTTTGATCAAGCTTTTTTGATGCATCTCTGCATTAGCAGGCTGATGAAATTGTTCGATCATGCCTTCTTTATGGCTGCCCTGTTTAGGAGATTGTGCCATGATGATGCGAAATAATTTATCGACCACTGAGATATCTGGATCAGCGGCAATACGCTTTGCCTCGATGATATCTGCTTTTATGATCCGGTCAATGATTGCATCCATCACTTCTTCTTTGGAAGTAAAGTAATAATAGAATGTGCCTTTTGCAATGCCAACGGCTTTGAGGATGTCAATAATTGTGGTTTGCTGATAGCCTTTGGTTGAAAAAAGCTTCTCTGCTGCATTTAAGATGTCATTTTTGCGTTCCTCAGGATGTTTAACGGTTCTCATAAAGCCATCCTTTCTTTTGACTAGACTGTCGGTCGGTCCCTTGATTTGATTAAACACTTTTTGGCGTATCTTTGTCAACGGCTGTTTTTTTCAGCTTTGCATTTATTGTGCAATGACACTATGATACATTGAATGAAAACCCCTTCAGGAGAGATGCTGAATGCAATTTTTAACCGGTGAATTGGCGCAAGAGATGGTTGAACGTACGATGCATATTTTACATCAAAACATCAATGTCATGAATGCAGATGGTGTCATTATTGGGTCTGGTGAACGAAAAAGGATTGGACAAAAACATGATGGAGCACGTCTAGTGCTGTCAAGCGGAGATAGTGTGGAGATTGATCAGGAGACGTCCCGCCGCTTAAAAGGCGTGAGACCTGGAATCAATCTGCCTATTTGCTTTCACGAACAAGTTGTTGGTGTCATTGGGATTACGGGTGAGCCAGGGGACATTCGTCATCATGCCGAGCTGGTGAAAATGGCAGCTGAACTCGTATTAGAGCAGTCTTTTCTACTTGAACGCTTCCAGTGGCGGCAGCGAATAGAGAGTGAAATTGTGAATCAGCTCATCTCCGAGTCTGACATGGGTGATCATCAGTTGAAGCACCGTGCTGACTGGCTTGGAATGGATCTAGACAAGCGGCGAATGGCTATTGTTTTTCAGCCGATTCCATCGTCCGAGGATACTGTACACAAAATGATGCATGCCATTCAATACGATAAGAATGCGGATGATTTACTAGGCATGACCTTCCGTCATGAATTAATCCTGTTAAGACAGCCGATATGTGACCATCAATTCAAGCATGTGATCGAACAGCTGCAACAAACAATGGCAGGTGCAGTTGATGGACAAGTGCTAGTGGGTGTAGGAACTGTCGCTGAGGACATGAGTCAATTACCGTTGTCCTTTCAGCATGCGAGAGAGGCCCTGCGGTTAGGAAAGGTGCTCCATCCAGAGGAAAACATATATGTCTTTGAATCTTATCAGCTTGAAAGCTTGTTTATAAAAGCGAGAGCCGCCAAAGAGGGCAAACGGTGGAGTGATTTTTATCATCCGCTGATACAAGAAATGGAGCTCGTTCAAACGTTAAAGGTTTACATTGAAGAGGGCGGGGATTTACAAAGAATCGTTGATCGTCTATTTATTCACCGTAATACACTGCGATATCGTTTAGATAAAATCCAGGCATTGACCGGAAAAGACCCTCGTCATGTGAAACAGTTGATGGAGCTGTACATAGCACAATTGGACAATCAATTGTCTTAATTGTGCATTTGCACAACTGGAAGAAGAAATAAATAAGAGAAGTTCATCTGGATTCACAACTCGATCCCAATGGGTAAACGCTTACAATTAAGAAAAGACAATCAGGAGGGATGGAGTATGGGTGGAGATGTGACAGTAAGTACATTGGGCGCATTGACTGCGCTTGTGATCGCTATTGTTCTTATTTTAAGAAAAGTATCACCTGCTTATGGCATGTTGGCAGGCGCATTTATTGGCGGTTTGGTTGGCGGTGTAGATGTTGTGCAGACCGTGAACGTCATGATGGAAGGCGCAAAGGACATGATTCCGGCTGTTCTTCGAATCATGGCGGCAGGTGTACTGGCAGGGGTTTTAATTGAGTCGGGTGCAGCGTTATCTATTGCGGAGGCCATCGTGAAAAAACTTGGAGAGGCGAGGGCACTTTTAGCACTCGCACTTGCAACAATGATTTTAACAACGGTGGGTGTTTTTGTAGATGTAGCAGTCATTACAGTAGCACCAATCGCACTTGCCATTGCCAAGCGTGCAAAACTTTCTAAAACGGGGATTTTACTTGCGATGATTGGAGGAGGGAAGGCGGGGAATATCATGTCACCGAATCCGAATGCCATTGCAGCCTCTGATGCTTTTGGTGTACCGCTTACTTCCCTGATGGCGGCAGGTGTCATACCGGCTATTTTCGGGATAGCCGTCACGTATGTATTAGCCAAAAAGCTTGCGAATAAAGGGACACCTGTTTTGGAAGAGGGAGCAGACCAAGGCGAGGTTCAAGCACCTGGTTTTCTACAAGCGCTTGTCGGCCCGCTTGTGACCATTCTCTTGTTAGCCTTAAGACCGTTGTTTCAAATAAATATTGATCCAATGATTGCCTTACCAATAGGCGGAATTGTAGGCGCTCTTTTCATGAAAAAAGGGAAGTTTCTCAATGATTATGCGATGTCAGGGCTGCATAAAATGTCAGGTGTAGCGATCATGTTACTAGGTACAGGCACATTAGCTGGAATTGTATCGAATTCTTCCATGAAAGAGGTATTTATTCAGGCGCTTGACGCTTCGGGATTACCTCCTTACTTGCTTGCACCAACGTCTGGAATTTTTATGTCGGCAGCCACAGCTTCGACAACTGCAGGGACGGCAGTTGCAAGTGGTGTATTTAGCGGAACTCTTATTGGTCTTGGTGTATCTGCCCTTTCAGGCGCAGCTATGATTCACGCTGGCGCAACTGTGCTAGACCATATGCCGCACGGAAGCTTTTTCCATGCAACGGCGGGAAGTGTTCAAATGGATATAAAAGAACGGTTGAAATTAATGCCCTTTGAATCGTTAATTGGTTTGACATTAACCGTTGTATCGACCATTATCTTTGGTATTTTCCAGCTGTTCGGCTGAGGACTTAATGAGAAACGAGGGGTTTTTGGATGAAAATTGTGATCGCACCAGATTCATTTAAAGAAAGTTTATCTGCTTATGAGACAGCATGTGCCATCGAACGAGGATTTCGCTCTATTTTGCCATATGCAGAATATATGAAAATCCCAATGGCAGATGGAGGAGAAGGCACAGTTCAATCGTTAGTGGATGCGACAGGCGGAACCATTGTCCAGCAAGTGGTCACAGGCCCGCTTGGCAAACCTGTAGATGCCTTTTTTGGTATGTTGGGAGATGGGCAGACAGCTGTCATAGAGATGGCAGCAGCATCAGGATTACATCTTGTCCCGCCAGAAAAACGGAACCCCTTATTCACGACGTCTAGAGGGACAGGAGAATTAATGCTTGCAGCGCTGGATAAAGGAGCGAAGCATTTAATCATTGGGCTTGGCGGAAGCGCAACAAATGATGGTGGCGTTGGCATGATGCAAGGTTTAGGTGCTTCTTTTCTCGATGAAGCAGGCCAAGACCTCACGCCGGGCGGTGGATCACTGAATCAATTAGCTTCTATTGATCTATCTCGACTGGATCCAAGATTGCGATCAGTCCGTCTGGAAGTGGCGTGTGATGTGGATAATCCTTTAACGGGTGAAAGAGGAGCGTCTGCTGTGTTCGGTCCTCAAAAGGGAGCAGATACAGAAATGGTTCAACTGTTGGACAAGAATTTATCTCATTTTGCACAAGTGGCTAAGCAGCATCTTCATGTCTCCTTTGGTGAGGCGGCAGGTGCAGGAGCGGCAGGAGGAATGGGCGCGAGTTTATTAGGCTTTTTACAGGCTGATCTGCAAAAGGGAATCGATATTGTACTGAAAGCCGTACATTTTGCTGACGTACTAAAGGACGCTGACCTAGTCATTACAGGGGAAGGTCGGATTGATCAGCAGACCATTTACGGCAAAACGCCAATCGGTGTAGCCAAAGCTGCGAAACAATATGGACTCCCTGTCATTGGCATCGCTGGGTCCCTCTCAAAAGACAGTGCAGTCGTACATGATCATGGCATTGATGCACTTTTTAGTATTGTCCCTGGCGTCACGACTCTGGCTGAAGCCATGCATGATGCTAGTGTGCATGTAGAGAGAACAGCGCGGAATATTGCGGCCGTCATGACATTTGGAAGAGATAAGTAAATGATGAAAAATGTTTCCTTTTCTATCACATTTCTTTCTATAGAAATGTGGTAAAATGGTTCTAAATGAAAAAGAAAGTTGGAGGAAACACAAATGTCTAATCTACCGAATTGTCCATCGTGCAGTTCAACCTATACATACGAGGATGGCAGCATGCTTATTTGTCCTGAATGTGCGCATGAGTGGTCGCTAGAACAAGAACAAGTGGCAGAGGAGCAGCTTGTTGTCAAAGATGCGAATGGAAATCTATTAAGTGATGGTGACACGGTCACTGTGATTAAAGATTTAAAAGTCAAAGGCTCTTCTTCGGTTTTAAAAATAGGAACGAAGGTCAAAGGGATTCGTTTAGTCGAAGGCGATCATAACATTGATTGTAAAATTCCTAGCTTTGGCGCGATGAAGTTAAAATCGGAGTTTGTGAAGAAAGTATAATATATGAAAAGAGGCTGTCGATCATCAGCCTCTTTTTTATTTCGATATTTATAGGTGAAAGGTATAATCTTAAACATCATTTCATACATATGTACCTATTGAAAATCATTCTTTTTTTAAAAAATCAAGCCTCTTTTCTTATAAAAATTCACGCTTTTCTTAACCCTACCTTAAAAAAGGCAGATGATTCTCTAAATTTTGCCTAATCCCCTTCACAACTTTTGGGCATTGCTGTACCATATGGAAGTGTTCTTCTATTTTTGACGGATCATGGTGTTTATCAGGAAATAGATGATAGATGATACTTAGACAAAGAAGGAGAGGTAACGTGACGAACGTTTTAGAACTGCAACATGTATCTAGGCATATTCGCGGGAAAAAGATTGTTCAAGACTTGAGTTTCTCTGTCCAAGCGGGCGAAGTCTTTGGCTTCTTAGGGCCGAATGGCGCAGGAAAAACGACAACCATTCGCATGATGGTCGGTCTTTCTCCCATTACATCCGGTGACATTCTGATTAATGGTCATAGTATTCAAACCTCATATCAGCATGCCATCCAAGATGTCGGTGCAATTATTGAAAATCCAGAAATGTATAATCATTTAACGGCAAGACAAAACCTTGTTCATTTTGCCAGAATGAATGGAAAAGTGGATGAAGGTCGAATTGATGAACTGCTAGAACTAGTTAGTTTGCAGCATGTGAAACATAAGCGTGTCCGTACGTTTTCATTAGGAATGAAGCAGCGTTTGGGGATTGCTCAGGCATTGATACATAAACCGAAACTGCTAATCTTAGATGAGCCGACCAATGGACTAGATCCAGAGGGAATTCGTATGATACGAGATTACTTGAGAAGGCTGGCAAAGGAAGAAGGGCTTGCTGTCATTGTTTCAAGTCACCTCATGTCAGAAATGGAATTGATGTGTGATCGTTTCGCCATTATCCAAAAAGGAAAGCTGATTGCGATTGAGGATCAGCGTGCAGAAACGAAGCAGGATGATTTGGTCAACTATCGTATGAAAGTAGCATCAAGTGAGATTGAAGAAGCTCAAAAGCTCATTGAAGCATTTGAGGAAGGTATCACAGTTAGAGAAGAGGAGCAGTACTTATTCTTCTCCATCCTAGAAGAGAAGATGCCACAATTGATTCGTCATTTGAGCGAGGCTTCTATTCATTTGTACGAAATCAAAGTAGAAAAACAAACCTTAGAAGATAAGTTCTTAAGCTTAACAGGTAAAAAGGAGGCAGACGTATGATTCGCCTCATTCAAAACGAGTGGATGAAAATCAGTTATCGTGTGGGTACTTGGATTATGGTTGGGCTTCTTGTTTTAGGTATGATTGCGACGTTGATTTTTGCTGTTAAGACAAATGACGGAGATCAAGCATCCGGTGATTGGAAAACTGAGTTGCAAGAAATCAATAAAGCAAAGAAGCAAGAATTGAAAGAGGATAATATAAGATTTTATAAGAGATCCCTTGAAACCGATATAGCGATCAATGAGTATCGAATCAAACATGATTTACCTCCAGCCGATCAATTCGGTAAAAATGCATGGACTTATGTGAAAACAAATGCTAATTTGCTTCAGCTGGTAGGTGTATTTGTGATTATTATTGCAGCCACAATTGTCTCGGCTGAATATAAGCATGGTACAATTAAATTATTATTGATTCGTCCACCATCCAGGTTGAAGGTTCTTTTGTCTAAATACTTTACCGTTCAACTATATTCACTTTTCTTGATCGCTGTCCTATTTATCTTATCCTTTATCTTAGGTGCGATATTCTTTGGACTAAACAATGATTATGTGTATTTGGCTTATCAAAATGGTGAAGTCATTGAACGGTCTCAGTTTGCAAATATGGTCTCTTATTATTTGGCGCATTGTGCTATGTTTGTTGTATTAGGGACACTTTCTTTTGCCATCTCAACGGTGTTTAGAAGTGAGGCCATTTCCATAGCGATTAGTGTATTAGCCTATGTTGTGGGAGCATCCATCACAAGCATTTTGATGTTCTTCTTTGATTGGGCGAAATATTTATTGTTTGCCAACGATCCTGCACAGTATTTCGCAGAAACACCTACTTTTATCGAAGACATGTCCCTAGGTTTCTCACTAACGGTCCTAGTCATTTATTGGGCTATCTTCTTGGCGGTTGCTTTAATCGTCTTCCAAAAGCGAGAAGTAAAAACAGGTTAATTTAACTTTTTAGGAGGTTTCTATCAATGATTAAGCGTAAAGGTGAAAAAATTATGGGGATTATCAGTATTGTCCTCAACGTAATTGGTGTTGGTTTTGGGGCATTGATGCTCTCTGTGGACCCAGCATTTTATGAAGAAATGAATGAAATTTTACAAGAGGAAGGCAGCGCCTTGCCAGTTGAAACACTTGAGGCGTCGGTTCATGCCTTTGGCGTTCAGTTTATGGTTGTTTCCGCAATTGCGGCTGTTTTAGCCCTTGTTGGTGTGATTGTCTTGAAAACAGACCGCCGTGCCGTGCTTTCTGGTATTCTTTTCTTGGTTTCCGCTGTGACTCTTTTAATTGGAACTGTTGGTCTTGCTTTCGTTCCGATGATCTTGTTGCTAATCGTTGGATTGATGTCACTGATTAGAAAACCGAAAACAGACATTCACACGAGTGAATATCCTTCATAATTCAAAGAAAAAGACATGCGCTGATTTTGCGCATGTCTTTCTTTTTTATATGATGCCAATCAGTTTGGCGATGATGAGTAAAACGATACTGAACCCCCACATCCAAAAGAAGGAGTAGCGGATATGTTTCCCCATATCGACCCCTGCAAGACCGATGGCAAGCCATACAGCAGGTGCAAGAGGGCTGACAAAGGTGCCGATGATATTTCCAATCATCATGGCGTATGCCGCAGATGTCCCTGACACACCAACCTCTGATGTAATCGATTCGACAATCGGCAAGAGTGCATAATAATAGGCATCCGTACTTGTCAGCATATCAAGAGGAACCCCAAATATCCCCACAATGATATGTAAAAATGGCAGTAAGAAAGCTGGCAAAATGTGAATACTGTCCACTGCAATTGCCTTCAGCATGCCCGTTCCTTCAAGAATTCCTAAAAAAGAACCTGCGGAGAAAATTACAGCTGCCATCATTAGTGCACTTGGAGCATGCGCCTTAATTCGCTCCATTTGTACATTCACATTCGGATAGTTCACCAAAAGTGCTAGTGAAAGACCAATCATAAACATATAACTAGCAGGAATCACGTTCAGCACGAGAAGGACAACAACAGCTAAAAATAGAATAAAGTTGACCCAGATTAAGTGATAACGCTTTAAAGACGCATCGCCTGTTTCGCTGATCGATTGAATGGCACGATCCCAATCGGCGCCTTCTAATTGGACAGCGGCTACTTCATTTGCGGCGATTTTCACCCGAATTCGTTTTTCTTCTCTTTTTCCTAAAATGAATGCCATTCCTAATACGAGCACGACCCCGATCAGCTGAATGGGAATAAGCGGTACCCACAGTTCAGATGGGTCCATATTTAGAACACTTGCTGCCCGTCCTGTGGGGCCAGCCCATGGAATCATATTTGTTAATCCAGCACTCGTCCCGATTAACAAAAGCAATAAATAAGGACTCATATGTAATTTTTTATAAAGCGGAAGCAGTGCAGGTACAGTTAATAAAAAGGTGGTAGCTCCTGCTCCGTCTAAGTGTGCGATGACCCCAATCAAGGCAGTTCCCATCGCAACTGTGACAACATTTCCTTTTGTCAGCTTGATTAATGCTTTAATTACAGGTTCAAAGAACCCTGTATCTTGTAAAATGCCAAAAAATAAAATGGCGAAGATAAACATGGTCGCCACTGGCAATACTTTGATAATTCCTTGTTCAAAGAAAGTTTGAATGTCATTGATACCAAATCCCGCGATGAGCGCCCCTATTAAAGGCACCATGACCATGGCGACAATTGGACTCGCTTTCCCCCAAATCAGCAAAACAACAATCGTTAAAATAATCAACAATCCAACAAACGTTAACATAAGCCCCTCCCCCTACAATAAACCGTTTACATTTGTTTGTTTTTATACCAATGCAGTCCCACATCTGCATTGAAAAAAAGAGTATCAAAAATATGAGTATTAGGCAACCGCTTTCATACCTATACAATGGTAAAAAAGGATGGTGAATCCAATCGTGGCGCGGTGTTCAATATGTCAAAAAATTTAGATAAAAAATAATGATTATATTGGTAATCTACTACCGGAAGAGATTTTATAGGTATTTAGATTCACTTAAAAGTAAAAAGCGCCCTTTGGATGGACGCTTCTTTCACACTATTTTTTCAAAATAACGTATTCGTAAGGATTCAGTTGTAACAGTTGAGATGTATGCTGTCCAGTCAGCATATTTTCATAGCTTTCCGATGAATCTAGTGAAATGTTCTGTTGCTGTTCTGTAAAATTCATCATAAACACAAAGTCCTGCGATCCATCTGTTCGTTTCTGGACACTGACTCCCTCTGGAATCGAAGAGGATAGGATGGGTTGTATGCCTATTCCTGTGATGAGATCTTCGTAAAAATCATCATAAAACGCTTGCTCATTTTCAGAAGCCATATAGTATGCTTTCCCTTTGCCAAATGGACGAACAGTAAGGGCGGGCTGTCCTTCATAGCAGCCATTCTCAAAATGCCCTAACACAGAGGCTGATTCTGGGTGAATGGATTCGCAATATTGCCCGACATGGTAGGTGCGTCCATTTCCTGTGGTCATTAAAACGTGTTCATCTGGCATCAATGTGTTGATTTCCTCTGCCCAAACACCAAGTACATGGCGGAGAGGGCCAGGGAAACCACCGAGGAAACAGAGGTCGTTTTCATCGACCATGCCGCTCCAGTATGTTGCCACAAAAATGCCGCCCTCTTTGACAAATGCTTCGATTTTTTCTGCCACGCCTGGTTTGATCATGTAGAGCATTGGTCCAACAAGCACTCGATAGGATGAGAAATCCTTTTCCATCCCGACAATATCAACAGGGATGCCCTTTTTCCAGAAACTGCGATAGTGAGTTTGGCAAGCCTCTACATAGCGTTTGTTGGTATTATTTAAGCCTTGCGCATCATCAATTGCCCAATGGTTTTCCCAATCATATATGATGGCGACTTCTGGTTGAACGGATGTACCTGCAATCGGCTGAAGCTGCTCCAGCTGTTTTCCTAAATCAGCGACTTCTTGAAACACACGCGTGTGTTCATGTCCTGAATGATCCACAACAGCGCCGTGGAATTTTTCAGAGGCGCCTCGGCCTTGTCTCCACTGGAAATAAAGGACGGAGTCGGACCCGTGGGCAATCGCCTGCATGGCAGAGAGGTGTGCCATTCCTTTATGCTTCACCTTATTCACTTCATGCCAGTTCACGAGGCTTGGTGTGCTTTCCATCACAAGAAACGGCTGACCGCCCTTTAATGAACGATACAAATCATGAACGAAGGCGACGTTTGACGCTAATTCTGCAGTGGTTTCTCTGCCGCTATGCCATGCTGGATAGCTATCCCATGAGATCACGTCGACTTCTTTTGCAAATTGATGATAATCCAATCCAAGGAATGGACGCATATGCGGATAGTCGCCCATAAAATTGGTGGTTACTGGCACATGAGGTGTTAATTCTCTCAGCGGTTCAATTTCATTTTGATAAAAATTGATCGTTTGCGCTGTGACAAAACGCTTCCAATCTAGGTTCATGCCGTGAATCATGTGCTCCCCGTGCGGTGCAGGTGACTCGATTTGCGACCAATCGGTAAAGGTGTGGCTCCAAAATCCCGTCCACCATGCTTGATTCAAAGCTTCAAGGTCATGGTTGTATTTGTCTTTCAAATAGTCTCTAAATGCTTCTTGGCAAAGATCACAATGACATTCACCGCCGTATTCATTTGAAATGTGCCACATGATCAGCGCTGGATGATCCTTGTAGCGTTCAGCGAGCAAACGATTGAGTGTATTCGTTTTTTCTCGATAAACCGGTGAGGTGAAGCAATGATTATGGCGAAGTCCGTGTAAGTTGCGCTGGCGGTTTGCTTCAACGCGTAAGACTTCTGGATATGTTTGCGAGAGCCAAGCAGGTCTTGCTCCGCTTGGCGTGGCGAGAATGGCGTGAGCTCCCTGCGCTGCCAAGCGGTCCATGATATCATCCAGCCAGGCAAAATCATATTCCCCTTCTTTTGGCTCGAGCTTGCTCCAAGCGAAAATATTGATAGAGAATGTTTGACAGTGTGCAAGCTTCATTAATCGAAAATCTTCGTCAATGATCTCCGGCATATGAAGCCATTGATCAGGGTTATAGTCGCCACCATGCAAAAAGCCTTTCACATTTGGGTGAACGAGTGGGTAACGCTTTCCCATTTTGTCACGTCCTATCTGTTTAATTACGGTGTCATTTGTTTAAATACATCAAGAGAAGGCAGTGCTTTTCCGTTGAAATCAAACATGGCCTGATTTTCCCAAGCATTCCCGACTGTGCCGGTTGTTTGAATGTAAGCGAGCCCGTATTGACTAGACCATGGCGCACCTTTTGCTGGAATCCAAAGCGGCTCCCAATAAAAGAACCCTTTCCCGCGATTGTTTTTCACTTGTGAAATTTTTTCTGATAGATCTCGTATAAAAGATGCCTGCCCTTGTGGTGATGCTGGATAACCGGCCGTATTGACTGAATCTTGGTTAAATGAGTTATCGAGGTTGTCACCATTTGCTGTTGTAAAGCCGTAGGCGGTTTCTACCACGATGACATCTTTGTTATAGCGGGCGCTAATATCATTCATATTGTTAGTAAGACCGCTAAATCCGCCGTCCCAATACGGGTAGTAGGATAAACCGATCGTATCGAACGAAACGCCTCGTTTGGTGATTTCATCAAACCACCAGCGAGATGCGCCATTGTCTCCTCCATGTGCAAGGTGAAGCATGACTTTGATGTTTGAATCGACAGAGCGGACAGCATTTGTTCCCGCTTTTAGCAAAGCAGCGAGTCGGTCAAATTCACCGCCGCCTTCACCCCAGCTTTTTCCGTTCGGCCAAAGCATACCTGAATTCAATTCATTCCCGACCTGCACCATATTTGGTAGGGCATTTTGTGCTCTCATCGCTTTGAGCACATCGCTTGTGTAAGTGCCAACCGCTTTCTCTAAATCGCTTTGCGAGAGATTGGTCCAAGCTTTCGGTTTGAACTGTTTACCGGGATCGGTCCAGAAATCACTGTAGTGAAAATCAAGCAGCACTTTCATATTTTGTGCTTTTGCACGTTTCGAGAGAGCAATGGCGGTATTTAAATCGTTTGTCCCGCCGTTATATGCACGGCCTTGGTTGTCGTATGGATGGTTCCAGAGTCTGATGCGTACATAGTTGACACCTTTCTCTTTTAATAGCTTGAGCGGATCAACCTGCTGCCAGTTTTGGTTGTAGTATTTGCCGCCGCTTCGCTCCACTTCTGCGAGCATGGAGATATCGGCTCCTTTGATGAAATCACCTTGCAATCCATTGATCGGTTTCACCGAAATCGTATCAGCCTTTGCTTCAGGCAGAATACCTAACCCCATCAGAAAGAAAACGACAACAGTGACAAGCAACCATTTCTTCATCAAATCTCCCCTTATCCTTTTGTCCCGCCTTGTGTGAGGCCGGATACAAATTGTTTTTGTAAAACAAGAAACAATAAAGCAACTGGAATCGCAATGAGTAAAGCCCCGGCTGCAAAGGTCGTGTAGCTGGCACCCATTTTGTCTGATACAAGATTGTATAGACCGATTGGGAGCGTATACATTTCGGGTGAACGGACAATGACACTGGAGATGATGAAATCACCCAGCGGTCCTGTAAATGAGTTGATGGCAACAACGGCTAAAATCGGCTTGGCAAGTGGCATAATAATTTGGATGAAAATCCGGAAATGCCCTGCGCCATCCATTCTGGCTGATTCATCGAGATCCTTTGGAATCGCATCAAGATAACCTTTCATTAAATACGTATTCATCGGGATTTGTCCGCCTGCATAAATCAAAATCAATGCGAGGTGGCTGTTAATGAGTCCAAGCATTTGAGCCAATACAAAAATGGCAATCAGCGCTGAAAATTGAGGAATCATTTGCAGCAGCAAAAAGAGCATCAGTCCATTCTTGCGTCCTTTGAATCGGAACCTAGAAAAGGCATAACCTGTAAAGCTAACAAGGATCAACGTTAAGAGCATAGTCGCAATACTGATTTTCATTGAGTTCCAATACCATTTTGCATAAAGTGCTCCCTGACCGAAGAAGAGTTCTGTAAAGTGACTGAACGTTGGATTCTTCGGAAACATGCTTGTGCTCATCAGGCTATTCCCAGGATTAAAGGAAGCACCGATCGTCCAAAGGAGTGGATATAGAATACAAACGGAGGCAATGAAAAGGATGAAATAAGTGATACTCAGGCGAATGAGCTTATTTTGTTTTGATCCCATATCACATCATGTCCTCCTCTTTAAATGAATTCGTTCTCTTAAACTGCCAAAGTGCAATGGCGATGACGAAGATCGACAGTAAGATCGTAACAGCGGCAGCGAGTGCATATTGAGAAGATTGCATCGTCAGTTTGTAAATCCAAGACACCAAGATGTCCGTTCCCCCAGCAGTTGAGCCAGCCACAGGCGGTCCTCCGCCATTAAATAAGTAGATGATATTAAAGTTGTTAAAGTTAAACGTATATTGCGTAATTAATATAGGTGCAATTGAATAGAGGACAAGCGGTAATGTAATGGAACGGAATTTCTGAAAGAAATTTGCCCCATCAATGGTTGCAGCCTCGTATAAATCTTCAGGAATGGCCTGCAAAACGCCAGTTGTCATAATGAACACAAAAGGAAAACCAAGCCAAGTCTGCATCGCAATAAGAGCGATTTTGCTCCAAAATGGATCTGTCAGCCATGGTTTTGGATCAATTCCAATCGATGCAAAAAGGGTATTGTTGATCGCACCAAACGTGTCGTTAAACAATCCAGCAAACACCAAAATGGTCACAAATCCTGGAACAGCCCACGGCAGAATCAAAATCGTTCTGAAAAACCGTTTTCCTTTTAAATCTTTTTGATTGAGCAGAACCGCTAGGAAAATGCCGACAGCACATTGAAGGGTCGATGCAGCCAACGTCCATACGACCGTCCAGCCTAGTACATCAATGAATGTGTCTCTCCAAATATCGATTGAAAAGATATTTTGAAAGTTTTTGATGCCTACCCAATCAATGAGATTGGCAGGAGGCGAGTGGTATAAATCATAGTTTGTAAAGGCCAGCGCAAAGCTGAACATAATAGGAAAGACAACAGAGAATAGAAGTAAAAAGAAAGCAGGAGTGCTCATTAAATAAGGAAAGCCTTGGTCGATGAGCTGATGGTATTGAGCACGGATGGAATGAAGCGGAACCCCTTGATCACGTTTCTTTCCGTTCATAAATGCATCTCGTATCATGAGTACATAAAAACCGATGCCAAATCCAGCTGTTAAAAGTGCAATAATTCCTTTTGCTAAAAGGAAAACAGAGTTGTCACGAGGCAGCATCGTACCAAGTGTGAACAGCCCCCAGAAGCCAATATTGAATAAATCATAAAACACAAGTAGAAAAGAAACGCCAAACAGGAAAAAGAGTGCCCCTTTGCCATACTGTTTGTTGTATATTTGCCCCATCCCGGGTATAAGAGAGAACATTAGCGCCCGTCTCCGGTGTGTCTTTGATTCCACTATGTGTGTGCGGTCTAGTTCAAGGTTACCCGTCACGTCTAACACCTACTTCATATGAAATTAGATCAAGTGCAGGCAGCATGACAGATGAACAGCTACCTGCGCTTGGTGTTTATTTGGAGTGATTCGCTTTAATTTGCGAGTCGATTTGTTTGACCGCATCATCAAATGCCTTTTTCACATCGGTACGGCCAGTCGCAATCAGCCCTAATGCGCTGTCAATTGGCTTCCACACCTCTGCCATTTCTGGATTGTTCGGTGTCAGTGTGGCATATTTCGTTTGCTTTGAAACAGCATCCGCATTAGCGTTTTCAGTAATGACTGGGTCTTTCATCAGCTTTTTCACTGGTGGAATTTCCTCTGTTACTTCAAAGCGCTTTTTCGAATTTTTTTCGTTCGTGACAAACTCAACAAATTTCTCGGCAAGTTCTTTATTTTTAGAATAAGAGGAGACGTTGTAGCTCTTTACACCTAAGAACGAGCTCATATGTTTTCCGTTAGGGAGTGTTGGCAGTTCCGTCACGCCATAGTCGATACCCGCATCTTTATAAGGACCAAATGACCATGGACCAGAAATCACAGCCGCTGCCTTTTTCTCAGTGAATAAGGAATTGAGGACATTGATTCCTTGCTCACCAATGATGCCTTTCGGGAAAAGTCCTTCGCTAAAGAATGTTTGAATGTATTTTCCGCCTTCGATGGCACCATCGTTATTAAGACCAATATCATTGACGTCATAAGACCCATCGTTTTTCTGTTTGAAAATATAGCCACCTGAACCGCCTAATACACTTTCTGCGTAATAAATTTCATCCCACTTCGCAACAAAACCGTATTTCCCGTCCTTTGTCAGCTTTTTCGAAAGGTCATACCAGCCATCGAGTGTCGTTGGTGCCTTTTTCACAAGGTCTTTGTTATAGAAAAGCACAGTGGTTTCAACGGATTTTGGCAGGCCATATAGCTTGCCATCTATCGTTTGTGATTGAATCGATTCGTCTGTGAAGGAATTGATCACTTTTTCATCTGGTTTGATTTCTTGTAACAATCCCTCTGTGACAGCTGATCCAATTTGGTCGTGAGGCATGGTGATGACATCTGGACCAGTGCCGGCTGCGCCATCAAGACGAAGCGCTTCAATTTGGTCGGCATATGCTTTTTCGACTACTTTGACTTTCACGTCGTTTTGTTTTTCAAATTCTTTGACGGCGTCTTGAATCCCATCAGACTTTTTGACATCCTCCCACACTAGCAAGGTCTTTGTACCTGTAGATGTCGGCTGTGTACCGCTTGAATTGTCATCTCCTGGTCCGCATGCTGACAGTAGCAGCACAGCAGTACCAACGACTGCCGATAATGTCGCCCATTTTCCCTTTTTCATTCGTAATCCCCTCTCGTTCTTTTTTCACAGATGATAAGAAAACGCTTTCTTAATGTGAGAATATCAACTTGAGTAAAAAAAGTAAACACATTTTATTAAATTTATTAAGTAAAATTTTTTACTGAAATAAAGAGAAAAGAAGCCCACCATATACGGCAGGCCTTCCAGCTGTTTATATCGTGCTTTTCCGAAAGACAGGTTCTGAGGCAATCAGCACGGTTTTTGGTAATGTTCTGCCATCAACAAGTCTTTCTAAAAGTAAATCGACAGCTGTTTCGCAAAGTAAAGAGGTATGGATGTGATAAGTTGTGAGCGGTGGTGACACATATTGAGAGACGTGAATATCGTTGATACTAAAGACACTCACTCGATTTGGTAAAGAAAAACCGCGTTCATTTAATGCTTGTAAACAGCCTATCGCAAGAGGATCACTTGCGACACAAAAAGCGGTTGGCAGGTGATCACCGAGCTCGTCGATCGCCTTCATCATCAATGAATAGCCTTCATCTACAGAGAAGTGGTGACCGATATAGACCAATTGTTCATCCAGTTTGTTGTGTGCTGTCATGTACTGGCGAAAGGTCGTTTCACGAATATCTGGAATCCGCCTATTTGTATTGAGATCAAGATCTGTCCCGCCAATAAATCCGATGGATGTGTGCTGTTTTTCGATAAAAGAATCAATAATCTTTTCTACAATTCGTTTCAGGTTTGGTTTTACAGAATCAAAGCGGTCTTCATCTGGTGATGTATCAATAAAGACGATATGTTTTGTGATCGCATATAATTGATCCAGCTCAGTTTTTTTAAATCGACCGATGGCGATGATGCCTTCTGTAGAAGGATCAATAGAATGAAGACCATCAGATGGGTTGTAAGCGGTAACATTTAAGCTTCGGGTATTGGTGAGTTCCTCGATGCCTAGACGAATGGATTTAAAATAAATATCTTCAAGCTCTTCTTTTTCAGTCATCCAATAGAGAAAGGCAATTTTTTTTAGTGAATGTTTGAATGTCTTTTTTTGATAGGACAAAGCTTCTGCTGCCGCGTATACTCTCTCACGTGTTTGATTTGTAACAGATAGGTTGGGATCTTGGTTCAATACGCGAGACACGGTGGCGATGGATAATCCGGCTTTTTCCGCAATGTCCTTTATTTTAGCTCCCAAGTCAGCACCTCCTATAGAAAATATCTCCTTTCAGTATAGAGTCTTTAAAAAAATTAGTAAATATTTTTATTAAATTGATTGCGTTTAGACTGATCTTTACGATCCCGAAAGGAATTAGTAAGATATATGTATTGAAGATGTAGGATTAAGATTTCTGATAGGAGAGGGACAGATGTATTATGATGCACTGAAGACATTTGTGACAGTGGTAGAAGAGAAAAACTTTACAAAAGCAGCTCAGAAGCTACGGATTTCTCAACCGAGTGTCAGTCTTCACATTAAGAATTTGGAGCAGGAATTTCAGACGGTTCTGCTCAATCGTTCGCCAAAGCAATTAACGGTGACGCCAACTGGGGATATGCTGTACCATCGATCAAAACAAATCATTCGTTTATATGAACAGGCGAAGCAGGATATTTATGAGCATCATCATCTGGCACGAGGGAAGCTCACGATTGGAGCGAGTTTTACCATTGGGGAGTATGTGCTGCCGCAAATCTTGGCACAATTTCATCAGCTTTATCCGCATGTTGATATTGAGGTAGTCATTGATAATACAGAGGCGATCGCTAGACATGTTCGGTTGTTCCATGTCGACATCGGACTGATCGAAGGACAAACCAATGACAAAGAACTCTCTGTGGAAACGTTTCTAGAGGATGAACTGTATATCGTTGCCCCATTAGACCATCCGTTTGCAAAGAAAAAGGATGTCACCATTGATCAATTGCAAAATGAAACATGGATCACAAGAGAAGAAGGATCTGGGACAGGAGAATACTTACAGCACGTCTTGAAATCAAATGGACTGAAAGCGCGGACTTTTGTGACATTTAGCAGCAATCAAGCGATTAAAGAAGCTGTCATTCATGGAATGGGGCTGTCTGTTTTATCTAAATATGTGCTCCAGCGGGGCAGCATTGGCGGGGAATTGGCTGTCATTTCTGTGAGGGGAATGGACTTTAAACGGACATTTTCCTATATTGAATCCCCGATGACAGGTGGGAATAAGAATAAGGAATTGCTTGTTGAGTTGTTGAGAAAAGAGAGAAAAGACGCTTCTCCGCAGTAGGAGAAACGTCTTTTTTTATAATCCTTTGATGTTGATTTCATCGACTGGGAGGAAAATCTCACCTGTATCTGTGTACTTCATGGTGACTTGATCCCCTTCTTTTAAATAAATAATAAGAGGCTCTTTTTCAGATGACATGGTGTAGTTTTTCCCATCGTCTAGTAAGAAGGTGACGGTTGTATAATCACCGGTCTTTTCCTTATACACCCTTTTCACTTTACCTGTTGACTCTTTCTTTTCTTGCTTTGATGAACTATTGACGGTACCGCCGCCTTTTTGAAGAGCAGTTTTATAGGCTCTTAGTGCTTCATTTGGTGTAGAAGCGTATGCGGCGATTTCAGGATTGGCTGCCGAAACAATAAAGTAGTTTTGCAGGAACCCGTTTGAATCGAGAACAGGTGTAAGCCAGCTGGCTTCCCCGTAGAAATTATAAAGAATCGGCATGCGGCCCTTCCATTTCTTTTCGATAAATCGCTTCTCAATAATTTGCAAAGCTCCCTGTGAATCCATGTAGGATTCTTCAAGATTACCCGTATAATACGTGGCTTTTCCTGTTCGGGCATTTGTTAGTGCATACCCGAGCATGGAATCAACGCCCTCTTTTGGACTGGTGAAATCTGTGAAGTAATACATATCCCCTTTTGAATCAAACACCGGACTTACATTGGCTTCCGTTCCCTCGTCTGAAGGCAGCTTCACATCTGATTTTCCAAACATACTGTTCCAGAAACCATGTACATAGTTGCCGAAGTAACTATTTTGCAGACTGACGGCCTCTGGTGACACAGCGCCATCAATAAAGGCTGGTACTTTGTCTAAGGAATATTTCTTCGTTTCACCCGTTTTGGCATCCACAACAACTACACCGGAAGCTTTAAACCCGTTTCGTGCAGAGATGAAATCTCCAAATGTTTGGATGTAATAAGGCTTGCCATCATCATTGATCTCGAGCTGCGTGTCTCCATAGAAAATCAAATCTGGGTACTGAAGACGGATATGCCGCTCAATTTCCTTATTGAAATAGGAAGAAGGCGTATAGACCATCTCGGTTTTCACAAACTTTGGATTGGCAGATGAGTCGGTCGCACTTAATGTAAAGTAACCCGGTGTGCTACCAGAACGAATCCATTTAAAGAAATCGGAGAACTCGACGGGTGCGATATACACATACTCACCATTGACCTTCTGAATTTGCAAGCTGCCAAGCTCGTAGTAACTCGTGTTTGGCACCTGTCCGAACGATTTCTTCATCTTATTGCGAGCAAATTGCGGTGGTACACTCGCAGGTGTCTCTGTCTCATCGAACGCTTTGATTTCGACTTTTTGCTCCATTTTAGACACGTCGAATTTCTCATTTGCATTGAATAGAAAAGCGGTTGCCATATAAACACCGAGCAGCAATAAAATGAGAAATAATACGCCCTTGATCTTCCGCTCCAATCCCACTGATAAAAAGGCACCTGCTGCTGTCACAACAAGTCCAATGAGCCACAGTGATGATGGGTTGCGGTCTAAATTGGTGATGTAGTAGAAGCCGAAAATCCCGATGATAAACAGCAGTGCCAGTCCCGCAATCCACATAAGCGGCACCTGTTGTTCAGTCCCTTTCTTTCTAAAGATTAACCTGAGTGGTGTGAGCAAAAGGGTCAGGACAAGACCGATCACAACCGAAAATAACAACATATATCCCACAAACAGATCTCCTTTCAAATCAATCACTCTTTTAGTATATACGAGTGAGACGGGGAAAAGATTCACCGGATAGAAGGTTCATTTAAATGCCGATCGAGTCGATGGCGGATTGAACATCTTCTTTCAGCTCAAAAAATGTGAGTCTTTTTTCGATTTTTTCGATTAAGGCGTCAATCGCTTCACCTGACATATGGGTTTGGATGTTCTTTTGATGTTTGTACACGTTAATCAGAAGGTCATCAATTAGATCTACTATTTTTTTGGCTTCTTGACGATCCTCTGCAAATTCATTTTGAAGTTGATGCCGGATGGCTCTGATCAGCGCTGTTTTCTGTTCTTCTTTGATCTTTGCTTTCAAAGCAGCCAGCTCTGCTGGTGTCATGTCTTCCGTGTTAAAGTTTGCTTGAGAGAAGATGGAGCTAGATGTATGCGTATCTGTCATTCTTTGCAAAAAACGATCTGCATCTGTTGGTTGTTTCTTTGAAAATTCCATTTGTCGTACTCCTTAAGAAATACCCATATTTTTGGCAAGGGTTGTATCTGCATCGTGGTATTGTTTTCCTAGCTGGCTCATATCATCTGATATTGAGTCCATCCACCTTTTCATATCCATCGCATGATCAATCGCTGCATCATACTTTTTGACCGAATAGAACTCATTTTCAAGACCCTCTGTTTTTAAGTGGCGAATCACAGCATCCACATCTGAAGCCGTCAGCTGGTCATACGAACCAAAACCGACAATTTGTTTGTATCTTGAACGGACGCGTTCCACCGATTGATCCACTTTGTCATCGAGTTTCTCAATTTTACGAATGATTTGCTGCATATGGTGCTCGGCATATGTGGAGAATGTACGACCTGTGTTCATAAGAACATGCGACTTGATTAAAATCGCTACCACACTTTGCGGGTGAACATTTGATTGGCTCAATTGATGTAACATGGCGGCAGTGAGAGAAGGGTTTTTTCTCAACATATCATCAATGGTTTGAACGGAGCCATCTGACGAAAAGGAATACCGGTCTAAGCCATGGCTGCCGGCGAGGGCTTCAAGAAATAAATTCGCATCAAGTGAAGGATTCACACTCATTGCCCGATTGAGGAGATTTTTCATAAATTGGACGGCTTTTGAGGAGTCCTCAGTGTAATCGACGCCTTCAGGTAAAGCGGCATCATACATCACTTTCACACGACCGATTTCTGTCGTATGACGATTTAAGAGAGAAAGCCCGTCATTGAGATTGATATATTCTGTTAATCTACTACGGTAATCACCTTTTAATGCTTTGGCTTGCAGACCATCCGATAGATTTGGGTAAATATTCGGATTCTCAAAGGTGACCCCACCTTGAATAAAATCATTTTTGACAAGAACATAAGAAGCATTTGACCCGCCAAGTGAATGCCCTGTCACATACATCTTCGCATTCGGCATTTTCTTATGGATCTCTTTCGCATACCGGTCCGCTTGCACCATTTGATTCTCTGCACCGTGTTCAAAAGGGATATTTTTAATCAAATACTTCGTATCTGAAATCAACCAATCTTGTACAATCTCATTTGTATAGGTCGTTGTCCCTGTCGTCATCTTCGTCGTGACTTCCTTTGACGTCTCTGACTGGCTAAAAGGAGGCAGCTTTGTCAAAATGGTAGAAAGAAGATCATCTGACTCTTTTTTTCCATGTTTTTTAATGGTATCTTTATATTGGCCTGCCCCAATCGGTTCTGAGCCGCGGTAGGCGATGACGGCGTTTTTGATTTTTGTGAGGTCTTTTCCTCCATCGGAGCGATCAAAATCTTCTTCGGAAACGATAGTTAGTGCATTAAGACCTTTAGTTGTTTCTTTATAATCAATGACATACATGGTCTTATTTTTACTAATTTCTATTTCACTAGAAATTCTATAGTAATCTATTTTATAAGATGCATTGGAAATAAGATTATAGTCTTTATCAGAAAGTTCGTTTTGGGCTACGGTTTTAGACAAAATTGTCACTCCTGTAATATTTATCTTATATATTATATGATATTGTATGATAGATATCTATAAAAAGAGGATTAAAATCCTCTAGATTAACAAAGGTGGATTTATCTAATGAAAAACACAATCAAAGTTGTGATTATATTATTTACTATCGTTATTATTCTAATAGTTTCTCTTATTATCCAACAAGATAAGAAAGAAAAATCGAATGATTCAGGAGGGGAAACTGTTGTGAAAGAGAAAAGTGATCAAGAAAAAGCAGAAGAGTTCGCAGAGAAAATGAAACCAAAAATAGAAGAAAGATTACATAAAAAGGATATCTATCATTTTATAGAAAAAATAACATTCAAAAAAAAGGTATCCATTAGTCCAATGGGATATGTAACAGTTGATGGTTATATAAATGATGATCCTGAAAAATTTTATTTCTCAGCATCTTTAATGCATAAGTCTAACGAAATTGGTTCTATGAGCTTTTCCCCAGAGTTGTCATATCGTTTTAAAGACTGGAATAAATATAAAGATGAGCCTGAGATAAAAGAAAACTACCTTAACAGACTCTCTAAAAAAGAACGAGAGCAATATCTAAAGGACATTGGAGAAAAAGAGTAAAGCAGGTACTCACCTACCTGTTTTTATTTGTGTCAATTTCATTTGTAGATTGATTAAAGGTTCATAAAGGAGTTTTTATTTTTTATGAGAAATACAATGAAATTTTCTATATTATTTGTGGTCGTCATCATCTCAGTAACTGCTTTCATTGTAGAGTACATTAATCAGAGTCTGTCGGATGATATAGTGGAAGAGAAGAGCGATGAAGAAAAAGTAGAAGAACTCGCAGAGATGATGAAGCCTAAGATAGAAGAGCATTTACATAAAAGAGACATTCATCACTTTATTAAAACCATAACGTTTGAAAAAGATGTGACCATCAATCCTATGGGGGATATTATAATCGATGGCTATATAAATAATGAACCGGAGAAGTTCGGATTTTTAGCTTCTTTACAATATAGAGCTAAAAAAATCGGTTCAATGAGTTATGACCCTGAGTTGTCATATCGTTTTAAAGATTGGGACAAATTTAAAGATGAACCAGAATTAAAGGAAAACTATCTTAAACGACTCTCTGAAAAAGAACGAGAGCAATATCTAAAGGACATTGGAGAAAAAGAGTGAAGCAGGTGTCTACCCACCTGTTTTATTTTTTTATTATCATTAATTGAGAAGTTTTGATTGTAAGGAGTGTTGCGTTGTATGAAAAATACTTTAAAACTTGTATCTGTTTTGGTCGTTATCATCATTGTCTCAGTGACTTCGTTAATCACTCAGCACAATAAGCAAAGTAAAACAAATGATGTGGTAAAAGCAAAGAGTGATCAAGAAAAAGCAGAAGAGCTCGCAGAAAAAATGAAGCCTAAAATAGAAGAATGTTTACGCAAAGAAGACATCCATCACTTTATTAAGACCATAACGTTTAAGAAGAGGGTAACTATTGATCCAATGGGCTACATCGTAATTAGAGGATATATAAATGATGAACCGGAAAAGTACGGTTTCTCAGCTTCTTTACAATATAGAGCTAAAAAAATCGGTTCAATGAGTTATGACCCTGAATTATCAGACCGCTTTATAGATTGGGAAGAATATAAAGATGAGCCGGAAGTGAAAGAAAATTACCTTAAAAGTTTTACTAAGGAGGAACGTGAACAGTATCTGAGAGACATTGGAGAAAAAGAGTGAAAAATATCCGTTAGCCGTATGTTCTTTAAAAAACGATGACCAAAGTAATATGCTATCATTCCCCTAACAACACTTACAAACAAGGGAGAGTTTTCAAACATGGCAAATAAAAAGAAATTGATCTTGGATGTAGACACTGGAATTGATGATGCGATTGGTATTTTGCTTGCAGTGAAAAGTAAGCGGTTTGATATGTTGGGGATCACAACGGTGTGCGGGAATGTGTCTGTTGAAGCGGCGACATTGAATACGTGTAAAGTGCTTGAGCTGGTTGAGGCAGAGGAAATCCCTGTCATCAAAGGTGCAGTAACGCCTCTTTTGAGAGCCCCTCATTATGAACATCGGGTGCATGGGGAGGATGGAATTGGCGGCGCTTTAAAGGACGCCCGGCCTAAGAAGACCGCAGATGAAGGTTTTGCGCCTGATTTTATCATTGACCAAGTACTGAAGTATTCGAAGCAGGTTACGCTTGTGTTGACAGGGCCGTTAACGAATTTAGCCCTTGCAGTAAAAAAATGCCCTGAGCTGATTCATCACGTAAAAGAAGTCATTTTTATGGGGGGTGTCGTGCAGGAACAGGGGAATGTCACACCGGTTGCGGAATTTAATACATATGCAGATCCAGAAGCGGCGAAATTGGTGCTGGAGGCTGGTTTCCCTTCATTGACTCAAGTAGGGCTGGATGTCACGAGACAGGTCTTGTTAACGGATGAGAGAATTGATGCCATTCAAAATGAAACGTTAGCCAGTTATATCAGAGAGAGCACAAGCATTTACCGCCAGCGCTATTTTGAGCGGAATGGGGTGTGGGCATGTGCCATGCATGATCCGCTTGCTGTAAGTCTTGCAATTGATAAACAACTTGTGAATACACAGGCTTTTCATGTAGAAGTGGAGACGAAGAGTGAGTTCTGCGATGGTCAAATGATATGTGATTTTCAGCATCAATGGGGAAAAGATCGCAATCTTCAAGTGTGTATGGATGTAGATGCTGAAGGGTTTTTTGATTTAATGATCAAAGTCTTGAATTCTTAAAAAAGAAGTCTGTGCAAACAGGCTTCTTTTTTATAAGATGGGAACATGAGGAAATGTATGCGCTCACATGAATGAGGAAGGAGTGAAGTCAATTGGCTTCTGTCAGTTTAAGTAGTATGGATAAGATAAGGGCAGCAAGCAGAGGATTGCCGCCAAAACTGAAAGCAATTGCTGAGCACATTACAAGTGAGCCCCGCGACATCATCCATTTGTCGATTGTCGAGCTTGCCAAAAAGACAGCGAGCTCAGAGGCAACGATTTTTCGTCTTTGTAAAAGGCTTGGATTTGAGGGGTATCAAGATTTGAAGATTGCTATTGCCCAGGAAATAGACCAAACGAAGCCTGATTATGTAGATGAAGAGATGAGTCTTGACGATGATACTGCCGTTTTTATGCAAAAGGTATTTCAGGCGAACATCACTGCATTAAAGGATAGTTTTCAATTGTTGAATCCAGAAGATGTAGAAAAAGCCGTACAATTAATCCATGAAGCAGAGCGCTTAGAGTTTTATGGCAGCGGTGGGTCTGGCCTCATCGCCACAGATGCTTTTCACAAATTTATGAGAACAGGCATCAACTGTATTGTTCATACAGATTCTCACTTTCAAGCGATGTCGGCAGGTCTGCTTGATCAAAAGAGCACAGTGCTTGGTATATCTCATTCTGGTCGAAATAAGGATTTGCTGGATGCGATGAAAACAGCCAAGGAAAAAGGAGCGAAAACCATAGGCATTACAAGCTATCAGCGTTCTCCATTGAGTCAGCTTGCAGATGTCACGCTGTATACATCAACGCAAGAAACGGCTTTCCGAACGGAAGCGATGTCTGCTAGGCTTGCCCAGCTTACTGTGATTGATGTGCTATATTTTGCGCTTGCACATTTAAGGCAGCAGGAAACATTAACAAACTTAAAGCAAATGAGAGAAACCATTTCTCAAAAAAGAGTGTAATGGTTTCAAAAATAAATTTTTCTATTAGTGAAAAATGCTGTTGTGGTAACGATTCTAAGGTTTTAAATGAAAATTATTTTCTTTTTGATCGTTGAATGTCGAAAAAAATATTCCTATAATGGGATTTATCAGGTACACCAGCACCACGACACTTTATTTCAAATCAATGATTGGGCGTGATACAGATGAAGGGAAACCAGGCGGTAATTGGTTTGGATATTGGAACAACAAGTACAAAGGCGGTTCTATTTGGACCACAGGGGAAAGTCATATCAAAACATTCTGTTCCTTATGACCTCATTCACCCCCAGCCAGCATGGGTTGAGCAGAACCCTGAACATATTTTAGATGCTGTGATTGCGAGTGTAAGAGGCGCCTTGACGAAAGCAGCATTTGATGCAAAAAACCTCATAGGTGTGGGAATTAGTACGGCGATGCATTCCTTAATCGTCATGGATGAGAATGGAAAAACATTAACAAACAGTATCATTTGGGCTGATAACAGAAGTGCAGAACAAGCGAAACGAATCATAACGGACTTAGATGGCTTTCAAATTTATAAAAGAACCGGAACACCGATCCATCCAATGTCACCGCTTTCAAAAATACGATGGATCAAGGAAATGACACCTGACGTCTTCAATCAGGCAGCAAAATTCATTTCCATCAAAGAGTATGTTCTTTATCATTTCTTTGGTCAGTATGTGGTCGATTATTCAATCGCATCAGCAACAGGACTGTTCCGATTGGAAACGCTTCAATGGGACGAGGAGGCACTACGCATTGCAGGAATTCAGGTGAATCAGTTGTCTGAACTTGTTCCAACGACGCATCAGCTGCGTGGTCTTCAGCCAGAAATTGCGCTGCGAATGGGCATTGAAGAAGATACACCATTTGTTGTGGGTGCAAATGACGGTGTATTAGCGAATCTTGGTGTTGGTGCGATTGGCAAAGGTGAGGTAGCAGTCACGATTGGGACAAGTGGTGCAGTACGTACAGTCGTAGATCAGCCAATTACAGATGAGCAATCAAGAACATTTTGCTATGCATTGACAGACAAGCATTGGGTGGTCGGAGGACCGACCAATAACGGCGGAATTATGCTGAGATGGCTCAAGGATGAATTTGGGTCTTCCGAGGTGGAGGTAGCAAAGCGTCTAGGTGTAGACCCTTACGATCTAATGATTGATATTGCAGAAAAGGTTCCAGCTGGCTCAGAAGGACTGCTGTTTCTACCATTTTTAACAGGTGAGCGAGCACCTTATTGGAATCCAAACGCAAGAGGCACGTTCTTCGGGATCGGTCTTCAGCATAAGCGCGAGCACTTTATTAGAGCCGTGTTAGAAGGCGTCATTATGAGTGTTTTCTCGATCGGTGTGGCACTAAGAGATTTAACAGGTCCAGCGAAGGATGTCAGGGCTTCTGGTGGATTTGCGAGATCCCCGCTATGGCGGCAGATTTTGGCGGATACAATGGGCAGAGAAGTGCTTGTTCCAGAGAGCTACGAGGCTTCCGCACTTGGGGCGGCTGTCCTTGCACTTCATAGTTTAGGTCATATGGAAGAGATAGAAGAGGTGCAGGAATGGATTCGTATTTCTGCCCGCCATGAACCAAATATGAAGAACAACGAAACATACATAGAGCTGTTTTATTTATATGAGCGTCTCTATGACAAACTGAAGGATGAATTTGATGTCATTAGTGCGTTGCAATTAAAACAAAATCGTTAAACATCGGGGAAAAGGTGGGAGAACATGCTTTTATTCATTGTGATTGCGGCGATTGTCCTTTTACTCATTCTCATTACAGTCGCTAAGTTGAATCCGTTTGTGAGTTTGATCATTACCTCTATGCTAGTAGGCTTTGCTACAGGAATGGATTTACAGGAAATCATTCAATCGATTAAAACGGGATTAGGGAACACGTTATCGTTACTGGCGATTGTCCTAGCGCTTGGAACCATGCTTGGGAAAATGATGGCTGAGTCAGGGGGCGCTGAGCGGATAGCTCAAACACTCATCAGTCGTTTTGGGACGAAGAATGTGCATTGGGCGATGATGTTTGTAGCCTTTATCGTGGGGATACCTGTCTTTTTCCAGGTCGGATTCGTTCTTCTCATTCCTTTACTCTTTACCATTGCGATTGAAACGGGCATTTCGCTCGTGACGATTGGGATTTCATTAATCGCAGGATTGTCTGTTGTGCATGGGCTAGTTCCGCCTCATCCAGCTGCCATGGCAGCAGTAGGCATCTATCATGCCAACGTGGGAAAAACGATTTTCTTTTCAATCATCGTCGGTTTGCCAACAGCTATTATTGCTGGACCGCTGTACGGTAAGTGGATTGGAAAACGGATACATAAACCAGTTCCAGAGCTGCTCAGAAAGCAATTCACGGAACGACATGCTGATCGGAAGCTTCCTGGTTTTGCAAATACGATGTTTACCATTTTGGTGCCGGTCATTCTTATGCTGCTTGCCACGTTGGCGGATATTATTTTGCCAGAGGATAGTATGTGGTATCAGATGTTCAAGTACATTGGAGATCCCATAACAGCTTTATTGATTGCAACAGTGTATTCTTTCTTTAGCCTTGGCTTTATACAAGGGATGAGCCGTGACCGAGTGCTGTCATTCAGTAACGATTGTTTGGGACCGATCGCGTCCATTCTGCTTGTGATTGGTGCAGGCGGAGCGTTCAATAATGTACTGATCGATTCAGGCGTTGGGGATTATATTGCTGATTTAGCCAAACACTCCCCAATCTCACCGATTTTACTTAGCTGGCTGATTGCTGCGGTTATTCGTGTGGCAACAGGATCAGCTACAGTATCCATGATGACAGCGGCCGGAATTGTAGCCCCAATCGCTGCATCCATGCCGGATGTGAGCAGAGAGCTGCTTGTTTTAGCAACAGGAGCGGGTTCACTGATTTTGTCTCATGTCAATGACTCTGGTTTTTGGCTGATCAAAGAGTATTTTGGTATGACCATTAAAGAGACGTTCTTGACTTGGACGGCTATGGAGACCATCATTTCCGTTAGCGCCATTGCATTTATTATGATCATAAATATGTTTATATAACGGGACAACAGCTCAATTCTTCGGGATTGGGCTGTTTTTGGCTTGTTGTTATGCCGCTTTTGACAATTTAGGATAAAATAATGATATTGAGCTATGGGAGGCGGACACGATCGAACCTTTAAAACATGTATATAATGAACCATTTATTCAACATTTAGCAGAAAAACTGGTGCAAGCGTCAACTGTATTTGATGCTGGTCACTTTCAGCAGCTCGTGTTTCAAGAGGATTGGGAGCAGCTGGAGTTGAAAGGACGAATGAGAAGAGTAACTGAATCGATGCACGCCTGTCTGCCTGAAGATTATGAGAAGGCAATCGATGTACTGCGTCAGACAGCACCGCATTTTACAGGGCTCAGTGCGCTCGTATTTCCAGACTATGTCGAGACATATGGTGTTGACCATTGGGATATTTCGATCAAAGCACTTGAATACTTTACACCGTTTTCCACTGCTGAATTTGCCGTTCGACCTTTTCTCATACAAGATCAAGAGAGAATGCTGGCGCAGATGCTTGTGTGGTCACAGGATCAAAATGAACATATTCGCCGTCTCGCTAGTGAAGGATGCAGGCCTCGTTTGCCGTGGGGATTATCCGTCCCTGCGCTGAAAAAGGACCCTTCTGTCACGCTGCCCATTTTAGAAAATTTGAAGTCAGATTCGGCCAAGTATGTGCAAAAAAGTGTAGCGAATCATTTAAATGATATTTCTGCAATTCAGCCAGACCTCATGAAGCAAATGGTCAAAAGCTGGTATGGAACCAATGAACATACAAACTGGATTGTCAAACATGCATCCCGTACGTTATTGAAAAAAGGCGATCCAGATATCATGGCTTTATTTGGCTATGGAGATGATCCGTCTATCCAAGTAACGGATTTGAAGGTGACGCAAGACCCCGTTCGTATTGGAGAGAAGCTGACCTTTCATTTTATTCTTCAGGCAGATAAGCCATTAAAGCTGCGCGTAGAGTATGCCGTTGATTACGTGAAAGCTCGTGGTACACGCAATCAAAAGGTATTTAAAATCACAGAATTTGAAACAGGATCGGCGCTGCATAGAGAATTTGTCCGGTCACAGTCGTTTCAAAATATGACAACGAGAAAGCACTATGAGGGCATTCATACATTAACCATCATCATCAACGGCATCCCAAAAGCGTCTGTTGATTTCGAAGTCGCAGCAGCTGCTCATGAAAAAACCCGCCATTGAGGCGGGCTTTGCTTGCGTTTCTAAGCTTTCTTTTTCATTAAGAATGAAGCAATGATGGCGGCTGCTAAGAAACCGATACTGATAATCGAGCTAGGTAAGTTCTCTGGTCTGAATAGGAACAGAACAAAACTGACACTGAGTACAAGACCAGCAAATAAAGTGAAATACGGAAATAACCAAACTTTGAAATACGGCTCCTGTGGATATCTTGGACGCAGTTTCAAATGTGCCAGACAGATGCTGATCCAAATAAGAGAAACCGCAAAACCAGGAATAGCCAGCATATAGCTGAAAATTTGATCTGGGTACAAGTAAGCAAAGAATGTTCCGATTAAAAGAAACAGAACGGTCACCCATAAACTTAAAATAGGTACACCTCTTTTGTTGACCTGTGCCAGCTTTTTTGGACCGCCGTCTGATTTAGATAGAGAATGAATCATTCTCGTCGTACCGTAAATACCAGAGTTGGCGGCAGATAGAACAGCTGTAATTAAGACGAAATTAATGAAGTGAGAGGCACCCTGCATGCCAGCTGCTGAAAAGACTTGGACAAAAGGACTGTTATTCGGATCAATTTGATTCCAAGGAATGAGTCCGCAAATAATCAAAATCGGCAGTGTGTAAAACAAGATGATGCGCCACATCATACTTTTGACAACACCAGGTAACACCTTTTCTGCATCCTTTGTTTCTGTAATGGTCAGCCCGATCAATTCAGAGCCTCCATACGAGAAGATCACCACTAATAATGAGGCAAAGACAGCACCCCATCCGTTCGGGACAAAGTTTTGGTAATTGGTGAGAACAGGCGTGCTTTGTTCGCTCGGAATGATTCCAAATAATAATGCAGCACCGAGAATAATAAACACAATAATAACGAAAATCTTCATTCCAGCGAACCAAAACTCAATTTCACCAAAGTATTTTACATTATTTAAATTAATTCCGATGACTAAGAGCGAGCAAAGTAAACATAAAGACCATAATGGTACGTTTGGCATCCAATATTGAAGCAAACTCCCCGCTGCAATGATTTCAATGACACATACAGTGAGCCACATAAAACAGTAAACCCATCCGACAACAAATGAAAAACGTTGACCAAGCGCAATCTGTATGAGGTCGCGAAGGTTATTCCCCGGGTAGACGATGGCCATTTCAGCTAAAGCCGCCATGACAATGAGAAGAAGCAATCCAGCAAATACATAGGAAAAGATAACTCCAGGACCTGCTAAGCCGATTGTATCGGCACTTCCTTTAAAGATTCCTGTACCAATGACCCCGCCCATCGCAATCATGCGAATATGACGCGGCGATAAAAGCTTTTTTAATTCGTGTTGTTCCTGATTCGCGCTCATGACGTTCTCCTTTTTTAAAATGCTTATGTTCCATTTTCTTTTTTCGAGCGGTCAGTGTC
Source organism: Bacillus sp. FS02 (assembly GCF_024398395.1). Lineage (NCBI taxonomy): Bacteria > Bacillati > Bacillota > Bacilli > Caryophanales > Bacillaceae > Bacillus > Bacillus sp. FS02. Next base: position 2,057,502 of record NZ_CP074101.1, read on the forward strand.
AATATAAAAAAAGAGATTTTTCAGACAAAATAGGCGGTTGATTCTATCAAATGAGCCGTTTTCTTCCATAAATCTTTTCCATGACCCATCCCCAAAATCTGAAACTTCGTGAAAAAATGAACTTTTGCCTTCATTCTGACATAAACAATTTTCAGTTTTTGTCGATATATCTTTTGTATTACTAAAGTCCTAATAAAGAATTGTTTATAACTGTAAAATATTTCAAAAACGTACGAAAGAATGAAAGGAGTTATTGAAGATGTTTATGAGAAAAGCAAGTGATTCATCGTCGGAGGCCCTTCTAAGTGAAAGCAGTCAATTAGTTGAACGAATAGAGAAGGGAGATTTTTCAGCCAGAATTGATACTGCTGCATTCTCTTCTAGTCAAACAATAGAAGCAGTGGCTCAAATAAATGAAGCGTTGCAAAAGATGCAAGAAGCGCAAGAAGATATTCATATGCGTATGAATTTAGTGACAAAAGCCATTCAAGTGGGTCTATGGGATATGACGGTTGTAGCAGGAGATCCTGTGAATCCAAAAAACGAATTCACATGGACGGATGATTTCCGCAGAATGCTAGGTTTCCAAAATGAAAACGATTTTCCGAATGTCTTAGACAGCTGGGCATCTCGAATTCATCCAGATGAGCAGGAATACACCTTGAATGCATTCTCTACGCATTTATTGGATCATTCTGGCCGTACACCGTATGATATCGAGTATCGTCTGAAGTTGAAAAATGGCGATTATCGCTGGTTCAAAGCAACTGGAACGACGATTCGAGATCGAAATGGGGTACCTCTTCGTGTGGCAGGGGCTCTTTTTGATATTCATGATCAGAAATTGAAAGAAGAAGAGCTGCAAGCATTCGTGACAAGATATGACTTGATCAACCGTGCGCTTGTGGAAGCGCCTTGGGATATGGTTGTAGAGGCTGGCGATCCTGTCAATCCAAACAATGAATTCTGGTGGTCTCCGCAGTTTAGAAAAACGCTTGGTTTTACAGATGAAAAGGATTTCCCGAACGTGTTGAGCAGCTGGAGTGATCGTTTGCATCCTGAAGATAAAGAATCGGCTCTCCAAGCCTTTGCGGATCACTTAAATGACCATTCTGGCCGTACACCATTTGACATTGATTATAGATTGCAGAGTAAAAATGGCGAGTACCGCTGGTATCATGCGGGTGGTGAAACCATTCGTGATGAGAAGGGTGTCCCTTTACGTGTCGCAGGAACGATTCGTGATATTACGTTAGAAAAAAATAAAGAAAAAACAGCCAATGAAATGGCTTCCCAAGTAGAGCAGCTTTCAAGTTCTATTAGTGAAATGGTATCTGGCATCAGTTCTGTGACAAACCAAGCACAGGAGCTTGCTGTCGCCCAAGAGCAGTCAACGTCTGCTGCTAATCTGGCGAAAAACAGTGCAGATGAGACGAAGAACATTTCAGACTTGATCAAAGAAGTGGCAAACCAAACGAATCTGCTTGGTTTGAATGCTGCAATTGAAGCAGCAAGAGCAGGCGAGCAGGGCCGCGGTTTCTCAGTCGTTGCCGATGAAGTACGTAAGCTAGCGCTTCATAGTGCCAATGCGACAGAAAATATCGAATCTAGTTTAACTGAAATGAAAACACAAATCGATCAAATTCTTGAAAATATCTCCAATATGACAGCTCTTACGCAAACACAGGCTGCTTTGACAGAGCAAGTGAACGCTTCAGTTGATGAAGTGAATCATATGTCTCAGCGTCTGGTGGCATATTCAAAGAGTATCTAATGCCAAAAAACCGCCTTTTCATCAGAAGGCGGTTTTTTTATTTAAGCATGATCTGCTGGGAAAACAATACCGGCGTCTTTCCTAGCGGCTTCAAGAACCTTCATGACAGAAAGACTGTCATCAAGCCATTCATAACACTTTTCGACATTTCCTGTTTCAATGATATGCTGAAATGCTTCTGCTTCATAAAACAGGCGGTTTGAATTGGTTTGTGTATTGAGTGAAGTGACTTGGTCTCCTATATGCAACAACACTTCTTCACAGCCATTCGCACCATTTTTCACATGCAGGAACCCTTTTTCCCCTTGAATCAAAGCGAAATTCATACTGCTTGTATCTTTGCTGCCAACACTTGTGGCGATGAAATCATTGTAAGTAAAAGTTAAAACACCAGATGTGTCGATGCCGTTTGGATGGCGGTTGGCCTGGTAACGAACGTCTTTCGGTGAACCAAATAGATTCATAATGAAATGAACATTGTAAATGTTAATATCCATGAGGGCACCGCCAGAAAACTCTGGGTTAAAGACATTCGGCGTTTCCCCGGCGAGCAGCTGATTATATTTACTTGAATATTGACTGTAGTTGCATTGAACGAGTTTGATTCTGCCTAATTGATGAAGGTGTTTTTTGATTAAATGATAGTTGGGCATATGAACGGTCGTAATGGCTTCAAATAGGAAGAGCTGCTTTTCCTTTGCGAGAGCGATTAAGGCTTCTAGCTCTTTCACATTAGAGGTAAAAGGCTTTTCGCAAATCACATGTTTTCCGTGTTTCAATGCAGCCGTGGCATGCTCGCTATGTAAACGATTGGGTGATGCGATATATACCGCTTCTATATGGGGATCTTCTAACATAGTGGTTAAATCCGTATAAGTCGTTTGCACCCCAAATTGATCTGCGAGTTTCTTTGCCGTCGCTTCCTTTCTTGAATAGACAGCGTGGCAAGAAGCACCTTCAAGCTGTTCAATTGCCTGGAGGAAACCTTCCACAATCACACCTGTTCCAATGGTTGCTATTCTCATTCTATTCATAACCCCTTTCATACGATTGATGTCACGTCAAGCTGTCTCTAGTATACCTGATGTTTTCATACAACGTGTACTTAACAGCTAGGCGCAGAGGGGTGCCAGTAAAAAATACCGGCACATCTTTGGCAGTCTCTACAATTAACTAATGTTAGCTAATGTTTGTTTCGTTAACAGTTGAATGGCCGCCTTCCTCTTTTTTAACTCTTGAATGGATTTTTGAATATCTTCTACTTTTTGTTCGAGCAGCTGTTCCGCTTCTGTTTTTGACTGTTTCTCGAATAGTGACGTGATAATTTCTCGAATTTCTTTGAGTGAGAAATCTAGCTTTCTTGCTTCAGTGATAAAGGATAGCATGAGTACATATTTTTTATCATATAAACGATAGCCGTTATGTGCTCTCTTAGGCTCGGGGAGCACACCCTCATTTTCATAAAAACGAATGGTTTCAATATGTACACCAGACATTTTTGACAATTTTCCTCTCGTAAATGTAATCATTCCCTGCACCTCCTTTCTTTGCTATCCATCATACAATTAGATTTGCTAGTTTCAAAATATTCTCCGATGAACATTTGTTCCTTTTCATAGTGTTAAAATGACAGGTCTCTTCTATTCACAGCGGATTCCATAGAATAGGTTATAATAGATGAGGATGAAGTGATTTTTTGTTACAGATAGGAACAAGTAGACAGCGTGAGAAAAAAACGATAGGCTAAAATAGGTACATAGTATGATGAATAGCATGTGATTATGTAGATGATCACTCAAAATAGTGACAGCACGTTTTGCTGAGAAAAGGGGAGCAGTGAATGTATAAATTAGTCGCAATTGATATGGATGGTACGTTATTAAATGATCAGCATATGGTGCCGGATGAGGTGTTTGAAGCCATTCAACAGGCGAAGGCAGAAGGCGTTAAAATTGTTTTATGTACAGGCCGGCCGATTGGCGGGGTGCACCGCTATTTAAAAGAGCTGCAGCTTGATCAAGAGGGGGATTATGTCATCGCCTATAATGGAGCGCTTGTACAAAACAGCCATACAAATGAAGTCGTATCAGAATTAACTTTATCCTATGATGATTTGACTTCTTTATATGAACTGAGCCGTCAGCTGGATACACCTATGCATTATTTCGATTCGGCTCATCTATACACACCAAATCGGGATATTAGTGAATACACGGTACTTGAATCGTATTTAACGAAATTGCCGCTTAAGTATTTACCTGTCGAAGAGGCAGACCCATCCATGAGACTTCCGAAGATGATGTATATTGATCAGCCGGAACGTTTGGAAAAGACGATACAAGCCATTCCATCTGAAGTGAAGGATCAGTACATGATGGTAAAAAGCACAGATTTCTTCCTAGAAATTCTCCATCCTGATGTGAGCAAAGGGAATGCCGTGAAGCTTCTAGCGCATGAACTGGGGATTTCTCGTGAAGAAGTGATGGCGATTGGTGACAATGGGAACGACGTGTCGATGCTAGAATTTGCGGGCTGTGGCGTTGCGATGGGAAATGCCATTGAAGATGTCAAAGCAGTTGCGGATGTTGTGACAAAATCCAATAACGAAGCAGGAGTCGCACATGTCCTGCATGAGCGAGTCATCGGAAAATAAAGAAAGAGCGGTCTACCAATGAGGTAGCCGCTTTTTTATATGTGTGAGAAAAAGTAAACAAGCATACGTCTGCTGTTCAAATTTGTTTTTTCGAGCATCGCCTTTACATGATCATGCACCGTATGAGGCGAGATAAATAACGTACTGGCAATTTCTTTTGTGGATTGTCCTTTTATTAAACAGTCAAGGACGTTCATTTCTCTTTCTGTCAGCCGATATGTTTTCGCTATATAAGGAAGGATTTCACTTGTTTGAGCTCGCTTAATATGAATCATGACAGCCTCTTCCTGCCCGGCTGCCTGTGCTAAACGAAATGCTTGAAGAGAGAGAAAACGCCCTGTCGGCATTCTGGTGATGCTGACCGCTGTTTGGTCACCGCCGCCGTATAAAAGCTTAGCACCTAATGCTCTAAACGGACGGGGCATGATGGCACCGTCATGAATTTGCTCAAAGGTCTGGAAGGTGTGAAGCCAATGAAGTCCAGTTTCATTTCCATAAAGAAGATGGTAATCGTGTGAAAGAATGAGGAAGCCTTGGTGTTCCGCCGTTTCATCTTCTTCCGTTTCTCTTCTTTTAAAAAGTTCATCTCTCAGCTTGGCTGCGAGTGCTGGTGTTTGGCGACTAACCGCTTGTATATCTTGTTCATGAAAAGGTTCCTTCTCCTTTTTCCGATAAAGGCTGGCGATTCCCCAGCATTCACCTTGAATTACAAGGGCTGCCCGCAATTCATCTGCCCATCCGTTAGGTAACAAAATGTGCTGGTATCGACCACTATTGATGTATTCTCCGCTTTGGACGAGACTGGCAGCGTGGACAGGACCTTTCGCTAGGTCTTCATGCTGGTGCACATCTTTTTTTAAATATTCATTTTGAAACAGCTCGTTATGTATGGCTTCAATCGGTTCATCTGTAAAAGAACCCGTCGAGAGGAGAGTAGCTGGATCAATGGTTGTGATACAGGCAGCATCAAAATCACAGATAGCAGCAAGTTCATCTCGAATGTTTTTTCTCAGCTGCTGAAAATGAGCGGCTGGATTGTTCATTTGATCTCCTCCTCAATATCCCTACTTTTAGGGATCGTTTTTTCTCATCTATCTTCTTACAATGAAGATAACATACCGTTAGTGTAAAGGAAACGAAGCAAAGCGGAAACTGGAGGAGAAGACATATGAGTGTAAATCAACATTGGCATGATCCTGTTGCTGAATCCTATGCAGCGACAATTGCACATAAAGTACCGGGCTATCATCTTTTGCATGAGCTGACAGTGGATAGAGTAGAAATCGAATTAATGGGAGCGACTTCTCGCATGTTAATAGTCGGAGCAGGTGGGGGCGAAGAGATCATCAACATGCTTCAAAGAAATAAAGACTGGCATATCACAGGGGTTGATCCATCTCCAACCATGCTTGATATGGCCAAGCGCAGAGTGGCACAGCTTCATATGCAAGATCGCGTCACATGGTATGAGATGGCCTTAGACAAAGTGCCGGTTGAAAAGTTGTACGATGCAGCAGTAAGTTTGCTTGTCATTCATTTTGTAAAAGATCAGCTGACCTTTTTACAGGAGATCGCCCGCCGGCTTCAACCAGGGGCGCCTCTCATGTTGGCGTTTATTCAAGGAGACCCGAAAACGCCGACATTTCAGCAGGAGCTTCATATGCTTTCTCTATTCATGAATCGTCAAGGCTTGGGAAAGGAAGTGTTTACGTCCTTCCGAGAAAGGCTGGGTGTCACAACATATCCCGTGTCTGAAGAAAAGATGACAGCACAATTAACCGAAGCAGGATTTCAAGACATCAGACCTTATTTTCAAGCGGGCATGATCAAAGGGATTGTTTGTAAAAGAGGCGATAGAAAGGCGGTTGGAAAATGAGGTCAAAAGTGATGGTGATAGGCGGTTATGGACATGTGGGGCAGCAAATATGTCTTCAATTAAGTGACGTGTATCCTGGGCAAGTCTTTGCGGCTGGCCGAAGTTATGAGAAGGCTGAACAATTTGCACGCCAAACGAATGGGCGTGTACGTCCATTTCAGATAGACGTAAGACAACCAATGGATACGGACTGGATGGATGAAACGAGACTCGTGATCATGTGTCTGGATCAAGATGACACGTCATTTGCTGAAACATGCTTACGATCAGGTATTGATTATCTCGATATTTCGGCAAAAGGAGCCTATATTGAGAAGCTAGCAAAGGTCCATCAACAGCAATTGAACGCAACGGCTGTGCTGAGCGTAGGTCTTGCACCTGGTCTCACCAATTTGCTTGCAGCGAAGGCGGCATCTATTCTGACCTCTGTGGAGCAAATTGATATTAGTATCATGCTTGGGCTAGGTGACCAGCATGGAAAAGCAGCTATTGAATGGACGCTTGATCATGTGCATACGGATTATGAGCTGACGAAGAATCATCAGCGAAAGAAAGTCAAAAGTTTTACTGGAGGGAAACGCATTGATTTTGGCAAAACGCTTGGAAAGCGGCAAGCCTATCAGTTCCCTTTCTCTGACCAGCAAACATTGCCTTCGACGCTCCATGTGCCTTCTGTGACAACAAGGCTCTGTTTTGATTCTGGTGTAGCGACACGTGCATTTGCTCTCACAAGGAAACTCGGAATGACGTCCCTTCTCACGATGCCGAAAATCAAGGAACGTGCCATTTCACTGATTCAATCTGCTCAAATGGGTACAGATCAATATGCAGTGAAAGTGGAAGCGGTAGGAATGAAGGGTAACGAAATTCATCGAGCAGCGCTTGGAATAAAAGGTCGCGATGAGTCTCAAGCAACGGCTCAAGTCGCCAGTGCTGTGGCACTGCATGTATTGAGCAAGCAGTTTCAGGCAGGTGTTTTTCATATCGAAGAATTATTTTCATTAGCGTATGAGAATGGTGATTTTGCGTTGGTGGATCAAAAAACGAAGGAAAAGCACGCACTAGCATTGAGAGCCAGCCTTTTAACGGCATAAAAGAAAATGACAAAAGATACGCATCAGCTCAAAAGTACAGGTCAGTCATGTGGGCGCTTTATTCATGATCCATTTCAAAACAAGGTGTCTATGATCCGAAAACAACCGCTTGCTCTCCATGTAAATGGTCGAGAGGTGGAAGAGATTTAAATCAAGGATTGTAGTCGGAACTGATATAATGGTTACATTGGGCAAATAAATCTCAAGTGGGTGTTTACAAGTGTTAGATACAGAAAAAGATGTAGTGAAAAATTATATAGATTCACCCCAAAAATTGAAAAATTTATATAAACGAGTATTGTTCGTTGTCAGTCTTTCGCAAATATTTGGAGGGGCTGGAATAGCTGCAGGAATTACGGTAGGTGCCATTTTAGCGCAACAAATGCTTGGAACTGAAGCCTATGCAGGAGTTCCAATCGCTTTATTTACTTTGGGGTCAGCTGGGTCAGCTTTCATTGTAGGAAAGCTTTCGCAACGTTATGGACGACGCATCGGTTTATCGACAGGTTTTGTTGTTGGAGGGCTCGGAGCAATTGGCGTTGTGCTGGCAGCTATGATGAATAGTGTCATTTTATTATTTGTATCGCTCTTCATTTACGGAGCAGGAACATCCACGAACTTACAAGCGCGTTATGCTGGGACGGACTTAGCGAATTCTAAACAGCGTGCAACTGCAATTAGTACAACAATGGTCATGACAACATTTGGAGCAGTAGCAGGTCCGAATTTAATTGAAGTGATGGGTAAATTTGCAGTGTCCATTGGTGTTCCAGCACTTGCCGGTCCTTTTATTTTATCAGCAGTAGCATTTATTGTAGCTGGTCTTGTCCTTTTTATTCTGCTGCGTCCTGATCCATTAGACATTGCCCGAAGAATAGCAACTTACAAAGCAGAACATGGGCATGGAAATAAACCAGATGCTGCTGATAAAAAAACAGATAAAAAAGGGCTTACAGTAGGTGCCACAGTGATGATCTTAACTCAAATTGTCATGGTGGCACTCATGACCATGACACCGGTGCATATGCAGCATCATGGTCATGGATTAGCCGAAGTGGGCATTGTGATTGGTTTTCATATAGGAGCCATGTATCTTCCTTCACCTATCACGGGTGTACTTGTAGATAAACTAGGACGAACAGCTATGAGCATAGCGTCGGGCATCACATTGTTACTTGCTGGTTTATTAGCAGCATTCGCACCAAGTGATTCAATGGTTCTATTAATCATTGCTTTGTCTTTACTTGGATTGGGATGGAACTTTGGTTTAATTAGTGGTACTGCTCAAATAGTGGATTCTACAGAACCATCAAACCGGGCAAAAACCCAAGGAACACTCGATGTTTTTGTTGCGTTAGCAGGTGCTTCTGGCGGTGCCCTTTCAGGAATGGTCATGGCGAATACGAGTTATGCTACATTATCTTTAAGCGGAGGAATTTTATCGTTAATTCTCATCCCTGTCATCGTTTGGTCTTTTAAAAGTAAAACATAATGCAGCTCCGTGCTCATCCATCACAAAAAAAGACATGCCTCCAATCATAGGAAAGCATGTCTTTTTTGAATCTCTCTTCACAGGATGCTAGTCTTCTTATGATGCCGAGGACACATCTCCTTTTTTCTTGATACTGGCTTTAATGAGCTCAGTCAATGTGTCAGAGCCTTTTGTGGAAAGATGAACACCATCTGGCTGAAAATAGGATGGCTGTCCGGTAGCGGCTGAATGCCAATCGACTAAGCTCACATTGTGGTGTTGATTGGCCACACGCTCAATGACTGCATTCACATCATTTTCCCAAGATCTTGGAACGCGAGTGTTCACAAGAAAAATATGTGCCTTCGAGAAATGTTGTATGAATGAGGTCAAAGTCCCCTCCGTAAAATAACCATTTGTGCCAAGCTCAATAATAACAGCGGCATCAGCCTTGTTAAAAGAAGCATATTGAGGGGCGATGCGGATGGCTTCGTTCATTTGCCTTCCGACCCTTGCGTCAATGGTGATGGGTTCATAGGCCTTTTCTAAATTTGAAGCAATGTCTAACATGACGGAATCACCAATGGCAAGAACTTGGTGAAATTGTTTAGGATCCGCTGCTTTTTTCTCATGTTTGTCTTTCTTTTTCTTCACTTTTGATTCTGTCTGACCGCCTGCCTTTTGGGGCGCTGTCTTAATTTGTGTGACTTCTTGCGCATGCGGGGATGTATGAGACGAGCTAGACATGCCAATGGTAAATAAAATCAAAAGGACTGCGGCAATCCCAAGAAACACTTTATTGGACATAGACCATTGCTTGATTCCTGTTTTCCAAATTGACCAAGAGGCAAAATAGTGTCTAAACCCGAGTTTACGAATCGGCTGTTCGATCAAACGATAGGAAGCCTCTGATATGAGTAGAATTGCGATGAGCTGCAATGTGACACGTCCCATGGAAGGCTGTCCAATCTCAATGACCGGTGTGGTAAGCACGATAATTGGATAATGCCATAAGTAGATGCCATAAGACCGCTTTCCGAGCCAAACGAGTGGTTGAAATGACAGCCATTTCCCAATAAGACTGGCAGGATGGCAGACACACGCAATTAAGATCGCTGCATTCAAACAGAATAAAAGCATACCGCCTTGGTAGAGAAAGCCGTCAAATTCGTCGACTGCATAAACACATAAGAGGAAAATGACCATCGAACCGAATCCGGCTATTTGTAACATACGTCTGCCGATAGGAAGTAATTTTCTGCTGGAAAGTCTGTGCATGGGCCAGACAAATGCAAGACTGCACCCGATGAGGAGTGCAAACGCACGTGTGTCCGTTCCATAATAGATTCTGCTCGGGTCAGTATCCGGTGAATAGAGAATGGCCATCCATAAAGCAGATACAAGTGCCAGACCAAAGGTGATCATAGGAAGATGGGATCTGTTTTTCACCCATTTCAGTCCAGCAATCAACAGTACCGGCCAAATGAGATAAAATTGCTCTTCAATCGCCAAAGACCATAAATTTTTTAGTGGAGATACAGCATTGAAGCTGTCAAAGTAAGAGAGCTGATGAAAAATATACCACCAGTTACTCACATAAAAAAAGGACGATAAGGCATCGCCACGAATGGACATTAATGCATTTGAACCAGCAATGGCGCACCAGCTGACGATTAAAAAAATCATGACGTAGGCAGCTGGAAGCAGCCTTCTGATGCGGCCCATCCAAAAAGGCAGAAGCTCTTGATAGCCCAAATCCTGCTTATGCAGCAAGATGGTTGTAATCAAGTAACCAGAAATCACAAAAAACAAATCAACGCCAAGAAACCCGCCGCTTGCGGGTTCAATATGTAAGTGATAAGCAATGACCGCCAATACGGCAACAGCTCTCAGCCCATCTAATCCTAATATGTAACGTAAACGGTTTTCCTTGCTGTTCATGAAAAAGAATCCCCCATCAATGTCAAACGCGTCTTTTTTGTTGTCACTCCAAAAGAACAACGATTCTTTTATTTTATATAAGATTAGACGAATCAGCATTACATTTTGTTGGCGAATTTCTGTCTTTTTTAAAATTTTTTTATATGAAGAATTATTCTAAGGCTTGAGGGATTCTTATTTTTATACTCAAACCGAAAATCCCTGTCATAATAAAAGAAGAAGGAAAGGGGATGTGTTGAATGAGAACGATTGAAAATGATCTGTTATTGGTTCAAATCAATGAGAGAGGTGCCGAGGTGAGAGAGGTGCTTCATAAAGAAAGTGGACGTCAATATATGTGGTCTGGTGACCCTGCTTATTGGGGCAGGGTGTCGCCCGTCTTATTTCCGATTGTCGGACGGTTGAAGGATGATCAATACAAGATAGACGATCAAACGTATCAACTCTCGCAGCATGGATTTTTGCGTGATGTTGATTTTGAACTATTTGAAGAAGCAAAAGATCAGGTGGTTTTTCAATATCAATCAAATGGCCGTCACACGTCACAATATCCGTATGAATTTACAGCGCGCATCAGTTATGCACTGTCGGAAAATGGACTAACGATTTCCTGGGAAATTGTTCATGAAGGAGATGGCACGATGTATTTCTCGATTGGCGGGCATCCGGCATTTCATGTCCCGCTTGTTGAAGGCGAGCAGACAGCTGATTATTCACTCACATTGGCACCTTCAACCGAACATGATCCAGTCCAATATGAACTTCATGATTCACTTGTGAGAGAGAAGGAGAAAGGTGTTGAGTTTGAGCCGATTCAACTTCGCCCAGAACTTTTTCAGAACGATGCAATGATCTTTAGTCATATTGATCAAGTATCATTGATTTCTCAAGCAGGTCACGGCGTTGAGGTCGATCTCAGTGGTTTTCCGTTCGTTGGTATTTGGTCTCCATATGATCAAGAAAAGGGAACAATGGCTCCTTTTGTTTGTATTGAGCCTTGGTATGGGATCGCTGATATGGAAGGGACAAATGGGCAGTATAAGGAGAAATTCGGCATTCAAACCTTAGAGAAGCAAGAGACCTTTCACGCAGCTTACACCATTTTCTTTAAATGAACATTTGTGCATGGTGAAGTGAACAATTTGTTATGATAGAGGAAAAAAGGAGGCGTACGAATGAATCGGGACAAACAGCAATTAAGTATTGAAGCAGCAAGGCTCTATTACTTATCTGATTACAGTCAGCAGGAAATCGCCAAGCAGCTTGACCTGTCGAGGCCAACGGTGTCTCGTCTGCTTCAGTATGCGAAGGAAAAAGGGTACGTCCAAATTACAGTGATGGACCCATTTGAGGATTTAAATGAGCTGTCCTTATTGCTGAAAGAAAAATATGATCTGCTCGAGGCTCATGTGGTATTTTCACCAAAGGACGATTATCCAACGATTACGGATTACTTGAGCCGGTTTGGTGCAGATTATCTTCAGAATACGGTGAAAGACGGCGATATCGTTGGAGTGAGCTGGGGCACCACGATGTATCAAATTGCTCAAAAGATGCAACCTAAACAGGTAAAAGGGGTAGAAGTTGTTCAGTTGAAAGGTGGAATCAGCCATTCACATGTGAATACATATTCTGCGGAAACGATTCAGCTGTTTGCATCAGCTTTTCAAACGGCACCACGCTATTTGCCACTGCCTGTTGTGTTCGATAGTGCCGCCGTTAAAGAGATGGTCGAACAGGACAGACATATTCATCGCATTATTGAAATGGGCAAACAGGCAAATATCGCTGTGTTTACTGTTGGGACGGTAAGAGATGAGGCGCTTTTGTTTAGGCTTGGTTATTTCCGTGAAGAAGAAAAGGCGTTGCTCAAGACATCCAGTGTCGGAGATATCTGTTCACGTTTTTATGATCAAGAAGGACGCATTTGCAGTGAAGCGATTAACAATCGCACAATCGGTGTGGAGCTGGATGATTTGAGAACAAAAGAGCGCTCCATTCTTGTTGCTGGTGGACATCGAAAGGTTGCCTCTATCCATGGGGCGCTGAGAGGAAAATATGCGAACGTATTGATGATCGATCAGCACACAGCAAGAGCTCTTTTAAATGTCACAAAATAGATGAACAAAATTTCATAACTATATTTACAATTGTTCAATAGTCATTTAAGATGAAAGTATCATATTTAAAAGGAAGTGTGAATCATGACAATAGCAAAGCTCATTGATCATACAGCACTAAAACCAGATACATCTAAAGCTGCGATCATGCAGTTACTAGAAGAAGCAAAGACATATCAATTTGCTTCCGTTTGTGTGAACCCAACTTGGGTATCTCTTGCGGCGAAAGAACTAGAAGGAACAGGCGTTGATGTATGTACAGTCATCGGTTTCCCGTTAGGTGCAAACACAACAGCAGTGAAAGCATTTGAAACAAAGGATGCCATTGAAAACGGTGCAACTGAAGTGGACATGGTCATCAATATTGCGGCATTGAAAGATGGCGAATATGATGCAGTTGAACAAGATATTCGTGCCGTTGTAGACGCAGCAAAAGGCAAAGCCTTAGTGAAAGTCATCATTGAAACTTGTCTACTCACGGATGAAGAGAAAGTACAAGCTTGTGAACTTTCTGTAAAAGCTGGCGCTGATTTCGTCAAAACATCGACTGGATTTAGTACAGGCGGTGCAACAGCTGAGGACATCGCATTAATGCGTAAAACAGTTGGACCTGACATCGGTGTCAAAGCATCAGGCGGCGTAAGAACAAAAGAAGACGTAGAAGCGATGACAGCTGCAGGCGCAACCCGTATTGGTGCCAGTGCAGGCGTTTCCATTATTAAAGGGGATCAATCAGCTCCTTCTAAAGACTATTAATTCATACGATCCTATGGTAGGATAACAATCATGACTCATTAGATGATGAAAAAGTCATATGCGGAAGGATCTCATTTCTGGGATTTTCTTCCGCAATTTGTTTGCGAAATAGGGTTTGTTCCATACAAGCACATTAATGTAAACGAATTCATTCAAGGAGGAAAAACATGAAATACGTCATTGGTATTATCGGTTTGCTGGTGATTCTCGCCATTGCATGGCTGGCAAGTAACGGGAAAAAGCGAGTGAAATTCCGTCCAGTCATTGTCATGATTGTACTGCAATTTATTTTAGGTTATATTCTGCTCAATACAGGTGTTGGGAACTTCCTAGTCGGGGGATTTGCAAAAGGATTCCAAATGCTTCTAGGCTATGCTGGTGAAGGGATCAACTTCGTATTTGGTGGTTTAATGAATGATAATGCGTCAACTTTCTTTATCAATGTCTTGCTCCCGATCGTCTTCATTTCTGCCTTGATTGGTATCCTGCAGCATTGGCGTATCCTTCCGCTGATCGTACGCGGAATTGGGTATTTGCTTAGTAAAGTCAATGGAATGGGGAAACTAGAATCTTACAACGCCGTAGCGTCAGCGATTTTAGGTCAATCCGAAGTGTTCATTTCCATTAAGAAGCAGCTTGGATTATTACCTCAACAGCGTCTTTATACATTGTGTGCATCTGCGATGTCGACTGTATCAATGTCCATTGTCGGTGCGTATATGCAAATGATTAAACCGGAGTACGTTGTTACAGCACTTGTGCTGAACCTATTTGGTGGATTTATTATTGCGTCTATCATCAATCCTTATGAAGTGTCTAAAGACGAAGACATGCTTGAAGTCGTAGAAGAAGAAAGACAATCTTTCTTCGAAATGCTCGGCGAATACATTATGGATGGTTTCAAAGTAGCCATTGTTGTGGCTGCGATGTTGATTGGATTTGTTGCATTAATTGCGATGATTAATGGTATTTTCACAGCTGCCATCGGTGTTTCTTTCCAAGATGTACTTGGATATGTGTTTGCACCATTTGCTTTCCTTGTTGGTGTACCTTGGAGTGAAGCGGTACAAGCAGGAAGTATTATGGCGACTAAAATGGTATCTAACGAATTTGTAGCGATGCTTGCTCTATCTGGCGACGGTCTTCATTTCACTGCTCGTACAGAAGCGATCATTTCTGTATTCCTTGTGTCATTTGCGAACTTCTCGTCTATCGGTATCATTGCTGGAGCCGTTAAGGGCTTGAATGAAAAACAAGGAAACGTTGTCGCACGCTTTGGATTAAAGCTGTTATTCGGTGCAACACTTGTCAGCTTCTTAACAGCAGGCGTTGTCGGTTTGATTTACTAAACTAAAGAAGGAATGGTGAAAACAATGAGAATGGTAGATATCATTGCGAAAAAACGTGACGGAAAAGAATTATCTTCAGAGGAAATTTCTTTCTTTGTCAAAGGTTATACGGACGGAACAATTCCTGACTACCAAGCAAGTGCCTTGGCGATGGCGATTTTCTTCCAAGATATGACGGATCAAGAACGTGCAGATTTAACACTCGCTATGGCAAACTCAGGGGACACAATTGACCTGTCTGCTATCGACGGCATTAAAGTAGACAAGCATTCAACAGGCGGTGTAGGCGATACAACAACGCTTGTACTCGCTCCTCTTGTTGCAGCACTTGATGTACCTGTTGCAAAAATGTCTGGGCGTGGTCTTGGACATACGGGTGGAACTGTCGACAAGCTAGAGGCAGTCAAAGGCTTCCACGTTGAAATTACAAAAGACGAGTTCATCGAGCTGGTGAACCGTCATAAAGTAGCGGTCATTGGACAATCAGGCAACCTGACACCTGCTGATAAAAAACTGTATGCCCTTCGTGATGTAACAGGAACTGTTAACTCCATCCCGCTCATTGCAAGCTCGATTATGAGTAAGAAAATCGCTGCTGGCGCAGATGCAATCGTATTAGACGTGAAAACAGGCGCAGGTGCTTTCATGAAAACACCTGAAGACTCTGAGAAGCTTGCAAAAGCAATGGTTCGTATCGGAAATAATGTTGGCAGACAAACGATGGCTGTCATCTCAGACATGTCTCAGCCGCTAGGATTAGCGATTGGAAATTCCCTTGAAGTGAAAGAGGCGATTGACACGCTTAAAGGCGAAGGCCCTGAAGACTTAAACGAGCTTGTGCTCACATTAGGAAGTCAAATGGTCGTTCTTGCGAAAAAAGCAGAGACACTTGATGAAGCAAGAGAAAAGCTAATTGAAGTCATGAAAAACGGCAAAGCACTTGAGAAATTCAAGGAATTTTTAGAAAACCAAGGTGGAGACGGCTCGATTGTAGATCAACCGGAAAAACTGCCACAAGCACCTTATCAAATCGAAGTGCCGGCAAAAGAATCAGGTGTGATCGCTGAAATCGTCGCAGACGAAATTGGTGTTGCAGCGATGATTCTTGGAGCAGGACGCGCAACAAAAGAAGACGATATCGACCTATCTGTTGGCATCATGCTTAACAAAAAAGTAGGCGATCGTGTAGAAAAAGGCGAATCTCTCGTGACGCTGCATGCAAATCGTGAGGATGTAGCGAATGTCATGGAGAAAATTTATGACAACATCCGCATTGATGACCATGCTGATGCTCCGACTTTGATTCATACAGTGATTACAGAATAAAGAGAAGAAGACAAAAGTGATGAATCGCTTTTGTCTTTTTTTATGTAAATTTTAGGTAGCGCTTCTTCTAGATATGATAAGTTAGATGAATGGGAGGGGATAAACCATGAGAATGCTCAAACTCATTCTCTTTATTTTTGTAGTCTTGATGATCATTGGATTTATCAGCTACTATGTGGGACCAACATCGACACCAAGTTCTTAAGGCGAGCAAAAGCTCGTCCCAGCGTGAAGACAAACCCTCGCATTCGGTGTCAGTCCTGCGCGCTGGTGCTCACGAATGTCAAATTCGCTCCGCAAAAGTAGCTGTCCTTTCTAGACTGCAAAGGTTTTCTTTCACGCTGAAAAGAAGACAAAGGGCTAAAATAAATTACATTTTAGCCCTTTGTCTACGGTCTGAGACGAGCAAAAGCTCGTCTTTTTTGATTGAAATAAAAAATTTCACTTTATGAAACAAACCTCTTGCAATCATGAAACAATGGGTGTATATTAGTTGACGAGTCAATGATTGATATATCAACTAATTGATCTGAATAGAAAAGAGGGGATGGCATTGACTGCATTTTGCTCTGAAGAAGCAGAGGTATTATATCGTTTGCAGTGTGTGAACCGTATGATGGGTGTGAAGTTCGAAGCATGCACGGGCATCAGCCAATCAAGACTGGAGTTGCTATCACTGTTATTCCAAGCCGACGAAATCAGCCAATCCGATTTGCAGAAAAAAGTAAATATTGATAGTGCGGCTGTGACGCGTCACTTAAAACAGTTAGAAACAAAAGGAATGGTCACGCGCAGAAGAAAGCCGGAAGATAATCGAGTCACGCTTGTTCGTCTGACAGATGAAGGCAGAACAAGAATCGAAGCTTCTAAAAAAGAAAAAGAACGATTTATCTCAGAAATGCTTGAAAACGTAAGTGATGAAGAACGAAAGCTTCTCACTGATGTGCTCATCCGTATACAACAAAACATCGAAAAGATTCAAACAACCTAAAGGAGTGTTACACATGGCTACAACATTAAAAACAAACGATTTTATGGATATTATGAAAGGGCGCCGCTCCATTCGTAACTATGATCCAGCAGTGAAAATTAGCAAAGAAGAAATGACGGAGATTTTAGAAGAGGCAACAACAGCACCATCATCAGTGAATGCACAGCCTTGGCGCTTCATGGTCATTGACAGCCCAGAAGGAAAAGAAAAGCTTGCACCACTCGCAAAATTCAACCAAACACAAGTAGCTACATCATCAGCTGTCATCGCTGTGTTTGCAGATATGAAAAACAATGAATACTTAGAAGAAATTTATTCAAAAGCAGTAGAAAATGGCTACATGCCGCAGGAAGTAAAAGAAAGACAAATTGCTGCATTAACTGCACATTTTGAAGCTCTTCCAGAGCAAGTGAATCGTGAAACGATCTTAATTGACGGTGGACTTGTGTCAATGCAACTGATGCTTGCTGCTCGTGCGCATGGCTATGATACAAACCCAATTGGCGGATATGACAAAGAAGTCATCGCTGAAACATTCGGCTGGGATAAAGAGCGCTATGTACCAGTTATGCTTCTATCCATTGGGAAAGCGGCTGACGAAGGTTATGCTTCTTACCGTTTACCGATCGATCGCATCACAGAGTGGAAATAATTTTTAAAAAAAGGGAGACGATCATATGATTATTATTCATGCAGGGATGACCATTCATCCAGAGAAAGAAAACGTATTTCTAGAAGAAATCAACGGTTTAATGAAAGCTTCACAGGAAGAAGCAGGCAATGTGTCCTACAAGCTTTTCAAGGATACAGAGAAAGAAAACACCTTTTTAATGGTAGAAGTGTGGAAAGATGAAGCAGCGGTTCAAAGCCATAATGCAAGTGCACATTTCCAAGCTTTCGTCGCAAAGGCAAAAGAATTTTTAGCCGCTCCACTTGATGTTGTTGCATATCAAGGAGAGCAGCTTTCATAGAAAAACAACAAACACCCTAGGCATTTATAGCCTAGGGTTCTTTTATTTTCGACAATTCGTTCCACCTATTTCAATCTCGTATTGTGCATTTTCCACAAAGTTTCTGAAAATAAAATGTTTTTCGACTTAAGTATATTGGAATATGCTAGAATTAGATATTATTTATTACCAAATTAGGGAGGAACCAATATGAAAAAAGGGAAATGGACGAGCATCGCACTAACAGCTGTCCTCAGTTTAGGCACATTGACAGCTTTCAGCACCCCTCTATCTGCCCACACCTCAGAAAAGTCAACATCCTCAGATGGTGGTCATTATTCAGGTATTCCATTCGACGCAAGTGTTGTCAATGAAGACCGCCTCATCAAAGCCTTGAAAAAACAAGGAAAGATCAAAAAGAATGCCAATGAGGCAGAAACCCAAAAAGCATTAAAGAACTACTTAAAGAAAAAAGAAGAAGCAGCGATGAAACAAAGCGCAAGTACCTTAACAGAAGAACCTGAATTCCTAAAAGAATACAAACAAAATGTACATAATAAACTAGCCAAAAAGAAAAAGTTAAAGAAGCATAAAGGAAAAGAAGGCAATCAAGTAAAGCCGGTGAAAAAGGAAAAATATAAAGGCGACGTCCGTAATGATAAAGTTTTGGTATTATTAGTAGATTTTAAAGATTATAAGCATAATAGTATTAAAAAAGAAGAGACTGATATGTACTATGACAAGTACGATCAGCAGCATTACCAAGATATGCTTTTCGGAAAAAATGGCTACATCGGTCCAGATGGTAAAAGAAAAGTATCTATGAAGCAGTATTATGAAAAGCAGTCCGGTGGAAGCTACACGATTAGTGGAACAGTAGCTGGATGGTATACAGCCAAGCATGAAGCAGCATATTATGGCGGGAACGTACCAGACGAATCAGGCAGTGACGGCAGACCGCGCGAATTGGTGAAAGAAGCCCTCGAAGCAGCGGCAAAGGATCCAAACATTGACCTTGGTGAATATGATCAATGGGACCGCTATGATATGGATGGGGACGGTGTTTATAATGAGCCGGACGGTATCATTGACCACCTCATGGTTGTACACGCTGGCGTAGGTGAAGAAGCTGGCGGCGGACAGCTTGGCTCTGACGCGATTTGGTCACATCGCTGGTCACTTGGTGATGTATTTGAGATTCCAAACACTGAATCAGAAGTGGGTCAAGGCGGAAAGTTAGGCGCTCTAGATTATACGATTGAGCCTGAAGATGGCGCAGCAGGCGTGTTCACACATGAATTTGGACATGATCTTGGTCTGCCTGATGAATACGATACACAATACACAGGCAGAGGAGAGCCCGTTTCTTATTGGTCTATCATGTCAAGCGGAAGCTGGGCAGGTAAAGTACCTGGTACGGAACCAACAGGTTTTAGTCCATATGCAAAAGAAATGCTTCAAAACTTGCATGGCGGCAACTGGCTTTCTGGAAAAACCATTGATGGTAAGACATTAACAAAAAGCAAAACAGTGTTAATCGATGAAGCAGCAACAAAAGGAACCAACCATGATGCGGTTCGAGTCGATTTGCCAGATAAAGAGATTGTGGTCACTCAGCCTGCACAAGGGCAATATTCATACTTCAGCGGAACAGGTGACAATTTGAATGCTACCATGACGACATCAGGGATTGATTTGTCGAAGGGAAGCAAAGCCGAGCTTACGTTTAAAGCATGGTACGATATCGAAGAAGATTATGACTATGCGTATGTAGAAGTTCGTGAAACTGGGACAGACAAATGGACAACCATTGCTGGTAATATTACGAATGATCGAAATGAGGCAGGAGCGAATGAAGGCAATGGCATCGATGGAAAATCAGATGGCTGGGTAGATGCATCCTTTGACCTTTCTGCTTATGCAGGGAAGAAGATCGATCTGCAATTCCGCTATACAACCGATGCAGGATATTCACTGCCAGGTTTATTTGTAGATGATCTAAAGATTACAGCAGATGGAGCAAAAGTGTGGTCAGATGATGCCGAGGGAACGTCCACGTTCACTTTTAATGGATTCTCTCAATCTAATGGAAAACAATATGCCGCTCAGTATTATTTACTAGAATGGCGCTCTTATGCTGATGTCGATAAAGGCTTAAAGCATATCAAACGAGGAGCAAGTCTGATGAGCTATAATAACGGTTTGGTCGTGTGGTACGTCGATCAATCGTACAGTGATAACTGGGTTGGAAAACATCCAGGGAACGGCTTCCTTGGAGTCGTAGATGCAGATCAACAAGTGTTGAAATGGAGTGACGGCTCTATTGCAGCGACAGGTTTCCAAGTACATGATGCAGCATTCTCTTTGAATCCAAGCACGAAGCTGAATATTGATTATACTGAAACAACAGGCTTAACCTTAGAGGATCGCTATATCCGCCCAACGCGTACATTTAGTGATAAAAAGAACTATGTGAATCCAAATAACCCGGATGCAGGACGTGATGTGCCAACATACGGCCTATCCTTTAAAGTCGTCGGACAAAGTAAGGACCGTTCTGTTGGAAAGGTATTAATTTCTAAAAGCAACTAAACAAAAAGCCGGATTCTATCCATGAATCCGGCTTTTTGATACGTTAAGACATGGATTTTTAGCGTATGACTCGTCTTTGATCGAATGTTTGTTCTTTTTTATTTTGATATCCGAATGAAACCATTATATAATAGAGATTGGAAGGTTTTTCTTTCATTCAATGTTCTTTTTAGTTGTTAAAAAACCAAGAAAGGATGAGCGTTACCAATGAGTTGTGTCACTGCCAAGCAATTAAAGGTGATTCGAGGGACGATGCAGACTTTTTGCAGCCATTTAGAGTATGATGGCCACGGTAAGCTTCATATTAATACCATCATGGCTTTTATTAAAAAGGAATTTGGTGTAAGAAAAATGAAAGACATTCCACAAAGTCGTTTTCATGAGGCGTTAGAGCTAATCCAAGACTTTGATTTATACACGGACAAAATACAAATACGAGACCGTCTATCAGAAAGGAATTCACTAAATTGAATATTTTAGCAATGATTTTAGTAGGAATTGTCGCTTTAGAGCACATTGTCATCATGTTACTAGAAATGTTTTTTATGGAATCAAAAATGGCGAAAAGATCTTTCAATCTGCCTGAACACTTACAAAAGGATCCAAATGTGAAAGTGATGTTTGCTAATCAAGGGCTATACAATGGCTTTCTAGCTGCTGGACTCATTTGGGGGCTCATTCTTGGTTCGAATACCGTAGGATATATGATTCAGCTATTTTTCGTTCTTTGTGTGTTCATCGCAGCAGTATTTGGCGGTGTGACGTCTAATAAATCGATTATCATCAAACAAGGGTTACCAGCTTTTCTTGCATTAATTGCACTTATCCTGGCTATATAATCCTATCAGCGTGATAGAAAACCTTTGCAGTTTAGGAAGGACGAGCATCGAGCGAATTTGACATTGGTAAGCACTGAAGCACAGGACTGACACCGAATGCGAGGGTTTGTCTACACGGTAAAGCCGCCCTAGAGGGCGGCTTTTATCTTTTACGCATTCCCATCAAACGAATAATGGACGTAAGACAAAGGGCAACAGCGACAGCCAATATGATTTTTCCATACATGACGCCCGTAAGATTCATTAAAAAGACAGCCAATATGATACAGAGCGTGATGATAATCATCACAATCGAATAGGTTTTCATCTCTTTTTCCACTCCTTTTAAATTCCCTCTAGCGCAAGAGGTCTGTCAATTGTTTCTCATATTATATCATTTCATCACAATTTTACATGAAATTCCCTGTCAATAGAATGTGACAGAATGATTAGATTTGAAGTGAGGCTATATTTTTTAAAAAATCGGGTATAACATAAAGAGTTGTATCCAAGTCTGATTGCTTGATATTTAATTGTGCAAAATATAAAATAGCCACATGATAAATAGAAAGGATGATAAAGTTGAGCAAAAACGTCTTATTAGTATCAACAAGCAGCTCAGAAATGAACGGACACCCAACAGGCTTATGGCTAGAAGAATTGGCCGAGCCATTTCATATCTTTAAAGAAAATGGACTCAACGTGCAAATCGTTTCAATAAAAGGTGGAACAGTACCGATCGATAAAAATTCAATTCCTGAAGGAGTTCCAGCACAATATCAAGATGTGTATGAATTACTTCAAGACACAAAGGCACTGACAGATGTAAACCCAGCTGAGTATGATGGCATTTTCTTTGCTGGAGGACATGGCCCAATGATCGACTTTGCGTCCAATCAATTGGTTGCCGATGCGATCTTAGCGATTTCAGACAAAAATGGAGCCGTTGGGGCAGTTTGCCATGGCGTTTCTGCCTTTGTTGATGTGAAGGATCGTGATGGAAAATCATTTATCGACGGCAAGAAAATAACAGGATTCACAAATGAGGAAGAGGATGCTGTTCAGCTGACATCTAAAGTTCCATTTTTATTGGAAACAAAACTTCGCGAGCAAGGGGCAGCATTTGAAAAAGGCGATGCATTTGCGCCATTCGCTGTTGTAGACGGACAAATTATTACTGGACAAAATCCAGGATCAAGTGCAGAAACAGCACGCTTATTTGTCAAAACCATTGCATAAATCATCAAATAAACCAGTCGTGACTCATACGGCTGGTTTTTTGTTATGAAAATTTCCTAAAAAAGTCCAAAACAAGCATTAGAAAAATGGTAAAATAATCACAGGGTAAAAAACCCAAATTAGGGAAAAGGGGATGTTCCTGTGAGAGCATTTTATTTCAAAATCACCGCCGCCTTACTGTCTATTTTATTGGTCACAACAGGTTTATTTTCACCAGCAATCAAAGCAGAAGATGCACCAAAATCAAGTGAAAAAGTATCGCCACTGACTGAAAAAGCCATTCAGCAAGTGCAAGAGTCGTTTGAAAAGCAGGATAAAGGGACTGCGGTTCAACAGAAGGAAGTAAAAAAATCATTTAAAGTAGATAAGAAAAAGGGAATAAGTATTAAACGAAAAGCGGCTGCAGATGGAAAGATGCGCACGTCTGCCGTTCGCTCTATTGATGGACTAGCCATTAATCAATCTGCAGTTTTAAACGAGGAAGATCCAGTTGATTTATGGTTCTTAAGTACATCGTCCCCTCAGGCGCTCATCAGCCGGATTACCTCTCCAAATGCTGATTATTTCGTTCAGTTATTTGTTATTGATTATGAAGAAGGACAAGCTTATCCAACGGATCTGATTCAACCAGCAGGCAGTCTGCTTGCGTTAAGCAATTTACCAGCGGGTGATTATGCGTTTGGTATTACTAGCGGTGGAGACTTTGGAGACTCATATACATTACAGGTGAATGCAAAAAACCCACCAAATTTCACAGGTGCTGAATCCCTGTCATCAACATTGCAATACTTTGTTGCTTCGTATGCCAATGGGGATGTTTTCGCAAATGGTACAAAAGTGTATAACAAACAATCTAAGACCGCCGATTATAAATGGGAGCGTGTATTTTATTTCTCATATGATGGAAAATATCAACAGAGAACGCATTCTGTTGACAGTGTAAAAGTGAAAAGTATTTCGGCACCAGTATCGTACTCTGCTCCATACGCGAGTTCCTCTGAGGCCATTCTTGTCTACTTAGATGTGGAGACATTATTTATGTATCATGAATCATCGTTTGCTAGTGGGCAGTACTACCATAGCAGCTTTGTTGATACTCTCGGAAAGACAACGCCAAGGCGTTTAGACATTGATGACCTGACAAATTACGGCGATCATATTTTGGCTGTTGATTTAAAGACAGGAAAGCCAATTGATTTTTTCAGTGTCCTTAATTTCTACTATGCAGCAGGGATTGAGAAGCTGCCAACGATCAATACATTGAATTAAGATCGGCGGTTGACATCAAATCGCCACATGTGTAGAGTAAAGATAATTAAATGACAAAAGTCCACTAGGGGAGTCATGTATGACTGAGACAAGAGGAAATCTTGGACCCTTTGAACCTGATCTAGTTTGTACTAGCGGAGGGAAGTGGAGCTGGACCTTGTCTTATTCATGATTGAATCGATAAGAAGGCCGCTCCATTTGGGGTGGCTTTTTCATTTATTCAACTGAAAAAGAGGAGGCTTTTTTTATGACATTTTCAACCCAATTAAGGCAAGAAGCAGAACCATTATTTGAAGCGATTTATCAGCATCCGTTTGTGAGAGGACTCGCAGCAGGAGAACTTGAAAAGGAACAGATCATTCATTATGTCAAACAGGATGCAGAATATTTAAATGCCTTTATTAAAATTTATGCGGCAGCCATCAGCAGATGTACAGACAGAGAGGACATTACCTTTTTCCATCAACAAATGGCTTTTGTCCTTGATAGTGAGACACATCCTCATCAAAACCTTTGCCGGGTGGCAGGTGTCGCTTATGATGAACTGCAAGGTGCATCTTTGGCGCCAAGTGCTCATCACTATATTCATCACATGCTGCAAGTCGCCGAGGAAGGGACGCTAGGAGAAATCATTGCGGTTTTGCTCCCTTGCCCTTGGACCTATTGGGAAATAGGCAAACGAATGCTCAGAGATGTAGAGCCCGATCCTGCCCATCCATTCTATGAGTGGATCACGTTTTATGGCGGGTTAACGGACTCTGTTACAGTGGAGCTTTGCAAACGGCTTGATCAGTGGGCGGAAGAAGCAAGTGAGAAGGAAAAGGAGAAAATGAAACAGCACTTCATCTTAAGCTGTCAGCTTGAGTATAAATTCTGGGACATGGCCTTTACTGTCGAAGAGTGGCCTGTCCAAATGGAGGTGCATTCTTTATGACATGGAAGATGAAAGAAGTCGTTCTTGCTGTCATTTTATCAGTGGCATGCGGAGTTATCTATTTAGGGTGGTCGACGCTTTATTTACCGATTACAGCCCTTGTCGGTCCAGCAGGAGGCAACATCATGTTCGGAATTTGGGTCATTGCCAGTCCAATCGTTGCTTACATTATCCAAAAGCCTGGCGCTGCCCTCATCGCAGAAACAGCTGCCGCCGCCGTGGAATTACTGACAGGCAGCCACTTCGGTCTTTCTGCGCTTTTGATTGGTGTGTGCCAAGGACTTGGAGCAGAAATCGCCTTCGTTCTATTTGGCTATAAGCGATATCGCATGTGGACACTCATGTTGTCTGGTGCCTTTGCAGCAGTAGGGGCAATGGCATATAGCCTCATTGCCAATGGATTCGGCTATTACACGCCTCAAGTGTTACTCATGACCCTTGTCACTCAAGTCATTAGCGGCATGTTACTCGGTGGTTGCTTGGCAAAGGTTGTGGTGGATGCTTTATCTAAAACAGGTGTGCTGAATCAATATGCCATCATGAAAGAAAAACGAAGTAAGGGTGACCAGCATGGATTCATTTCTCGCGTGCAGTAATCTCACTGTCCGTTTTTATGAACAGGCGAATCCCGTTCTTCATCAAGTATCTCTTTCTATTCAAAAGGGGGAAAAGGTGCTGATTTTAGGACCAAGTGGAAGCGGGAAATCTACGCTGATTTCTGTGCTTGCTGGCATTATTCCAGAGCATATGGAAGCTGAAGTACAGGGAGAAGTGATGCGGCAAAGGCATACTGGTGTCATGTTTCAAGACCCAGATTCGCAGTTTTGTATGCACCGAGTCAATGAAGAAATTGCGTTTAGCTTAGAGAATCGATCTGTCCCTCGTGAACAAATGGATGATATGATTCAGCATCTCATGAAAAAAGTACAGCTAGATGTCGACCCAAATACAGATATTCATACCTTATCTGGCGGAATGAAGCAGCGGTTGGCGCTTGCTTGTTTACTAGCATTAGAGCCAGATGTCCTGTTCTTTGATGAACCGACTGCACAGCTTGACCCAGCAGGAAGAATGGAGATATTTCAATTGCTTCAGCAGCTTTCGGCTGAACAGAATCAGACGATGATTTTTGTGGAGCATGTGTTAGACGGTGTCATCGAGTGGATGGATCGGGTGATCTTGTTAGATCATCAAGGCCGTATCATAGCAGATGGAACGCCAAAAGACGTGATGAACACATTTGAGGGAGAAATGAAAGAAGCCGGCATTTGGCGTCCGAAAATATTTCCCGAGAAATGGTCCACTATCGTACAAGATCCGTTTCATCCACTGAGTCAAACACTCTTGCAAACCTTTGAGGCGAGAAAAGAACGTCATGAGAAATTGTCATCAACAAATCGAGAGGTCATTATTCGCACAGATCATCTACAATTAAGCTACGGGAAAAAAAGCATTATAGATGACCTGCACGTTGATATAAAAGCAGGAGATTGGGTTGCGATCATTGGTGAAAATGGCAGCGGAAAAAGTACGTTTCTTAAACATGTCATCCGTTTAGAACCAATAAAAAAAGGTCACATTTTTTTAAAAGGAAAACACCTGAAAAAGTGGTCTGACCGAACATTATATGAAAAAGCCGGCTTTGTATTTCAAAATCCAGAACTTCAATTTATACAGGACACAGTGTTTGATGAAATCGCATTTGGTGGGAGACAGCGAAATTGGTCAGAGTCTGTGGTGCAAGAAAAAACGAATCAGCTATTGGCGGAGTTCGGTCTAGAGAAGCATAGAGACGCGCATCCTTTCACCTTAAGCTTAGGACAAAAAAGAAGATTAAGTGTTGCCACGATGCTTCTTTTTGATCAGGATGTACTCATTTTAGATGAGCCGACCTTCGGGCAGGATGAGAAAACGGCGAGGGAGTTAATCCGGCGTTTAAAAGAACGTCAACGACAAGGCACCACTATTATTATGGTCACACACGATATGGAACTCGTTGATGAGTGCGCTGATCAGGTGCTTGTTTTTCATCAAGGGGAGCATGTTTATGATGGTACGCCTTTTGATTTATTTTCTCATCAGGAACTTGTCACTTCCTGTGAGCTGAGAGTGCCGTTACATTATCGCTATATGGCTGAAAGAAAGGAAGTGATGACGATTGCAAAGTAATCACTCCTTTCTATCCACTGTAAATCCAGTCATGAAATTACTCGCCCATCTCCTTGCGATGTGCTGTCTGATGGCGATTTCTGATCCTAAAACGACGTTCATCATCTGGCTGTTTGCACTTGGAATTGGACTTGTCCTAGGCGGCTGGAATTTGAAATACCTCATCACCAGACTTGTACCTTATCTGCTCTTTTTCATTCTCGTGTTTTGGATGATAGCAGCCTTTGGCAAGGGAGATCATACAGTTTGGAAGTGGGCATGGTTTCATATCACAGAGGAGAGTTTAAGAAATGGGCTGACCATTTCTTTTAGAATGCTTGGGTTTGTGACATTTGGTCTCCTTTTTACATCAACAACTGATTTGACGGCCTTTATGATGAGCTTAATCCATCAATGCCGAATGTCACCCAAATGGGCATATGGGATGCTGGCAGGCTTCCGGTTTATCCCGTTGTTTCAAAGTGAATTGAAGCAAATGAAGGCTGCACATAAAATTAGAGGTTACAAGCAAAAAAACAGTTGGAAAGCGTTTATACGTTATGCACTCCCTCTTTTCACGCAAGGCGTACGGAAATCTGAACGACTAGCCATTGCGATGGAAGCAAGAGGCTTCACAGGGACGAGGGAGAGAACGTATTATCATGTCATCAGCACTTCATGGATCGACTGCATGTATCTTTTTTTCATCGTCATTAGTGTGTTGATATGCATCTTCTTCTTTTAAAAACAGCCACATTCTCTTGATGGAATGTGGCTGTTTTATATGTCTTAGGTCATTTGGTTGATATTAGTACACATTGCAGGCTGTAATAGATCATATAAAGAACCGATAAAGAGAGTGTACTGAGAAAAAGAGAGGATGAACGTGAGCGAATGTCACAGAGAATTGATAACATAATAGACGCTTTACCAATCGTTGGACTAGCTATGAGAGAGCAGCTAACCTTTTCTGTATTAGGGAAAGAGAAGGTTCTTTATTATCAGCAGCACGGGAACATTGACTTAGGGTTTAAAGCAGGCGACGTTGTAGCTCCCGGGTTCCAAAACTTTTCGATGTTGAAAAATGGGAGAGAGCCATCATTTATCCAGATTCCTAAAGAGGTGTACGGAATTCCTATGGACATCGTCGCCGTCCCGATTAAAGATGACAATGGTCAAGTAATCGCTGCCTTCTGTGTAGCATATGACCAAACGAATCAACAACGATTAGAACACATTATGACGGAAAGTAACGATGCTTCCGAAAAACTAGTCGCGATGGTACAGCAAGTGGCTGCACATTCAGAGGAACTACAAGCGACAAGTGAACAAATTCTACAAAATACAAAAACCACTGTCGAAAATTCCTCTAAAATCAACCAAGTGTCTAATCTCATCAAAGGTATCTCTGATCAAACGAACTTACTTGGACTCAATGCATCCATTGAGGCTGCAAGAGTCGGTGAAGCAGGTGCAGGCTTTGGGGTGGTTGCTACGGAAGTGAGAAAGCTGTCTACTCACGCGAAGCAAGCAACGACTGATATTGAAACAGCGCTAAAAGATGTGCAAGGCTCTATCAAAGGAATGGAAGAAGAAATAGCACAAATCGTGGCTTCATCTGAACATCAAGCAGAACTCGTTGGCACTTTCACAAAAATTATTGAGGGGTTGCACGAAACGAACGAAACGATGAAAACATTGGCAACAGACTTAGTGAATTATCAAGTGAAATAAATAAACGAATCACAAAACCTCCAGCCGTATCGGAGGTTTTTTAACGTGTTGAAGTGAGTTTTTTGTCATGATATTGACCGGTTTTTCACTGACAGGGAAGTTACACTTCTGTATGATAGAAAAAGAGAGACCTGTTTTGATCATTAGACCTATACATAAGGAGGAAGCCCATCTTGACACAATCAGCAAAGCTGCAAGAAGTACTTGCGCCTTACCGTCCATTGTTAGATCAAACTGAAAAACCACTGATTCAATTACAGATAAAACAAGGAAAAACAGGACCATATGACAGCAAAATATCAGGTGATCCTTATTTCCCAAAAAACGACGAATATCCCGTTGATGGAGAAGGCCATCCTATGAAGCTGCTGGCACAAATCAATTTCGGCCAGCTGCCAAAGCTGAAAGATTACCCAGAAACAGGACTTTTGCAAGTGTTTATTTCTGTACATGATGATCTTTATGGGATGAATATTGACCATAAAACAGAGCAAAAAGATTTTCGGATCAAATTTATTGAGGAACCTTTCTTAGCTGAAGAAGACTTATTGACTGATTTTTCATTCGTGAAAATTCCTGACGATTTTTATTTTCCAGTTACGAAGGAAGGCGCGATTACAGGTGAATTATCAAGCGAAACGATCAGTGTAGAAGATTTCCGCTTTGAAAAAGTCACAGGAAAGCGAAGCTGGGATCTATTCGAAGATGCTGTTGGTATTGATGGTGATGAAGCAGATCAATTGCTAGATGAATTTTATGAGACAGCAAGTGGTTTTGGCCATAAAGTTGGCGGATACCCAGGTTTTACACAAGAAGACCCGCGTACCTATGTAGACCAAGAACATAGTGTGCTATTATTGCAAATTGACTCAGATGATGAAGTGGACATGTTATGGGGAGATTGCGGCATTGCTAACTTTTTTATCAAACCAGAAGACCTCAAACGAAAACATTTCGAAAATGTCGTCTATAACTGGGATTGCTCCTAATTTTGTAAAAAACACTCTTTTTGAAGAGTGTTTTTTGTCTATTTTTAGCCTTTTTGCCCCTAAATCGTCATTTCTGAGAGGTAATATGTCATTCTTTCTAGTTGACCGTATCAAAAAAAAATGTAAAATCATCTTAAAGTCCTCTTTTTTGAAAATAATAATAAAATGACATATCAATCAACAATGAAATGCTCGAAAAAGCGGAATGTACTGGGGGGGATCAATTGATCATTTCGAAAGTAATCAACAATAATGTGGTCAGTGCGTATGATGACGAGCAGCATGAGCTGGTCATTATGGGTAGAGGGATTGCGTTTCAAAAGAAAAGCGGAGACCCGATTGACGAAGAACGTATTGAAAAAGTATTTTCCATTCAAAATAAAGATATATCAGAAAAATTCAAAACCCTGCTTTATGATATTCCGATCGAGTATATGCAAGTGTGTGAGGCAATTATCGATTACGCGAGAACGACCCTTAACAAAAATTTAAATGACAGCATCTATGTCACATTAACGGATCATATTACCTTTGCTATTGAACGTCATCAAAAAGGAATGGACATAAAAAATGCCTTGCTTTGGGAAATCAAACGGCTGTACAAAGAGGAATTCATGTGTGGTGTAGAAGCGATTCGGATCATACAGGACAAGCTCAACATCCATCTTCCCGAGGATGAAGCAGGCTTTATTGCGATGCATATTGTCAATGCAGAACTGAATGAGGAAATGCCGAATGTCATTCAAATTACAAAACTGATTCAAGATATTTTGAACATCGTAAAGTATCATTTCCAAATTGATTTGGACGAAGAATCATTAAATTATTTCCGTTTTGTCACGCATTTGAAGTTTTTTGGACAGCGTCTGTTTAACGAAACACAAATGGAAAATCAAAATGAGTTTCTGTATGAAGTGGTAAAGGAAAAAAATACAGCCGCTTTTCAATGTGCGGAGAAAATTAATGACTATGTTCAAAAAGAATACAACCGAAGTCTCATAGAAGATGAGATGTTATACTTAACTTTGCACATCGATCGAGTCATAAAAAGAAAATAAATCAAAAAGAAAGCGTTGACATATCAAAATTAACATGCTAATTTATAACTATAAACTCAATAACCCACAATCTTTTAGGATTGTTACTGGTCAAGCAGGCAAAACCTAAATCATTGTCCCTATCTTTGATAAGGCATGATTTAGGTTTTTTTGTATCTAAAGGCTTATAAAATTGAATAACGATCAATCGCTATGAAGGATTGTTACTGGTTAAGCAGGCAAAACCTAAATATCGATTAATGTCTGAATCGCTATTTTTCGGGCATTAATGGATGTTTAGGTTTTTTCTATATCAAGATGAAATCAACGATTGGAGGGTAACACAATGAACCACAAACAAACAGCAAAAGAAGTTCTAGAGCTTGTCGGCGGTGAAAAGAATGTTAAGCATGTCACGCACTGTATGACAAGGCTCCGCTTCAACTTATACGATGAAAGCAAAGCGGATAAAGAGAAGCTGCAATCAACAGACGGCGTCATGGGCGTGAATCAAAGCGGCGGTCAATACCATGTCATTATTGGCAACGACGTATCAAACGTCTATCAAGCAATGATTGCTGATTCTGGGTTATCAACAGATGTAAAGTCAGGCGATTCAGATGAATCATCAAAACAAAATGTGATTTCAAAACTTTTCGATTTTATCTCTGGTGTCTTCACACCGATTCTTCCAGCCATCGCTGGAGCTGGTATGATCAAAGGAATCTTGGCATTAATGCTGACGTTCCAATGGATCTCAGATAAAAGCAGCACATATGCGATTTTAACAGCTATCGGAGACGGAGCCTTTTACTTCTTACCGATTCTGCTCGCTGTAAGCGTAGCCAAAAAAATTGGCACAAATCAGTATATCGCTGCTGCCATTGCAGCAGCCGCACTGCACCCGCAGCTCACTGCTTTACTAGGTGCAGGAAATACAGAATTTCTAGGCTTGCCAGTGGTTGCCGTTGTGTACTCTTCATCGGTGATTCCAATTCTACTCACTATCTGGCTCGGCTCATATGTGGAAAGATTCGCAGAAAAATACAGTCCGAAATCACTAAAAATCATTCTTGTTCCAACAGTTACACTTCTTGTCGTGGTACCAGTTATGCTCATCGCGGTTGGACCGCTTGGTGGGATTATCGGAAATGGTCTTTCAGGTGGAATTGATTTATTGTTCAAACATGCAGGTATTTTGGCCGGACTCTTAATCGGTGGCTTTATGTCACCATTGATCATTACGGGCATGCACTATGCACTACTTCCAATCATGATCAACAACATTACATTAAACGGTTTTGACTTCATTCTTCCAATGATGTTTGTAGCGAATATGGCACAAGCAGGCGCAGCATTCGGTGTCTTCTTAAGATCAAAAAACAAAACATTCAAATCATTGGCGATGTCTACAAGTATCACTGCATTAATGGGTATTACTGAACCTGCTATGTATGGTGTGAACATGCGATTGAAAAAACCGTTCCTTGCAGCCCTCATTGGTGCAGCAGCAGGCGGCGTGTTCATGTCTATCTTCAAAGTAAAGTCATATGTGATATCAGGATCAGCAGGTCTCCCAGGTCTCCCAACGTTCATTGGACCGACATTTGTTTACTCCATCATTGGATTAGTGATCGGCTTTGTTGTAGCAACCATCATGACACTTGTTCTAGGATTCAAAGATGTACCAGTGAAAGATGATACAAAAGCAGACAAACCAGAAGAAAAGAAAGACACAGTAGCGCTTCAAAATGAAGTGGTACAAAGCCCGCTTGAAGGTCAACTAAAGCCGCTCAATCAAGTAAATGATGCAACATTCTCTAATGAAATCATGGGTAAAGGAACAGCCATTGTCCCAACAGTTGGACGTGTAGTAGCACCGTTCAACGGCAAAGTTGAAACCATTTTCCAAACAAAACATGCCATTGGTTTAAAGAGTGATCAAGGCACAGAACTTCTCATCCATGTGGGGATTGATACAGTAAAACTTGGCGGTAAACATTTCACAAGTCATGTGCAGTCAGGTGATCTCGTTCAAGCAGGAGATCTGCTAGTTGAATTTGATATCAAGGGCATTCAGCAAGATGGCTATGATGTAACAACGCCAATTATCGTCACCAACACAAATGATTTTGCACAAGTTGATGCGAAAACAGATGGGGCGATTACAGTAAAAGAGACATTGCTTACAGTCAGTGTAGAAGAAAATGAGGAGGGCATTCAACATGACGAATTTAGAAAAAACATTTCCTAAAGGTTTCTTATGGGGCGGCGCAGTAGCCGCCAACCAAATTGAAGGCGCTTATAACAAAGATGGAAAAGGCTTGTCGACAGCCGATATATCACCACACGGTATTATGCACCCATTTGACGAATCAATGAAAGACCTTAACTTATATCATGATGCGATCGACTTCTATCATCGCTATAAAGAAGATATTGCCCTGTTTGCAGAAATGGGATTCAAGTGCTTCAGACTATCCATTTCTTGGCCACGTATTTTCCCAAATGGCGACGATGCGGAACCGAATGAAGCGGGCCTCGCTTTCTATGAAAAAGTATTTGATGAACTGCATAAGCATGGAATTGAGCCAGTTGTCACGATCTCTCACTATGAAATGCCACTTGCACTTGTGAAAAACTATGGCGGATGGAGAAACCGTAAGCTTGTGGGTCTTTATGAAACATACGCTAAAACATTGTTCACTCGCTTTAAAGATAAAGTGAAATATTGGATGACTTTTAATGAAATCAACGTTGTGTTACATGCTCCTTTCACAGGGGGTGGCCTTGTATTTGAAGAAGGCGAAGACGAGAAGAGCATTCAATATCAAGCAGCGCATCATCAGTTTGTTGCAAGTGCTCTAGCTGTTAAAGCAGGACACGAAATCATTCCAGATGCGAAAATAGGCTGTATGATTGCAGCGATGACCACATATCCGTACAGCTCAAGACCTGAAGATATGTTTGCTGCGATTGATCAAGATCGTAAAACATTGTTCTTCTCAGATGTACAGTCAAGAGGCTATTACCCTGGATACATGAAACGTTATTTCCTGGAAAATAACATCAATATTGAATTCCAAGACGGTGACGAAGACATTCTAAGAAACCATACAGTCGACTATATTGGCTTCAGCTATTATATGAGTTTTGTTACAAGTACAGATCCAGAGGTTCTTGGACAAGTTACTGGTGGTAACCTATTTGAAGGCGTGAAAAACCCTTATCTAGAAGCAAGTGATTGGGGCTGGCAAATTGATCCAAAAGGACTTCGTACAACACTAAACCAACTATATGACCGCTACCAAAAACCATTGTTTATCGTAGAAAATGGATTGGGTGCTGTGGATCAAGTAGAAGAAGACGGCTCAATTCAAGACGATTACCGAATTGATTACCTAAGAAGTCATTTGCTTGAGGCAAGAGAAGCGATCGCAGACGGCGTTGATCTGATCGGCTATACAAGCTGGGGCCCAATTGATCTTGTCAGTGCATCAACAGCTGAAATGAAAAAACGCTACGGCTTCATTTATGTCGACCGTGACAATGAAGGCAACGGTACATTAGATAGAAAGAAAAAGAAAAGCTTTGATTGGTATAAACAAGTGATCGCGACAAATGGAAAGCATTTAGACGACTAAATAGAGAAAATATTTGGTTTCTTTGAGAACACACGGTGTCATAAAACGATGAAAACAATTTGAATCGAGGCATTATCATTCTTTAGGTGTCACTTTGGAATGATAATGCTTTTTGTTTTATGAAAAAGACAAAATTGCACAAAAAATAAACCACACTTTAAATTTTTGCGTGGTTCAAATAAATCATATGATCTTTCGAATATATTTATTTATGCTTTTGAAGAAGAGCTTTGATCTTCAAAAAGTGATTTTAATTCGATAATATCAAGTAATACTGATTCTTCAAGTCTTTCTTTTATATCTCTAAAATTTTGATTATTTTGAGATAAAATATCTTTTATGGATTTGATACCATTGATTTTACTTAAAAAAGTAAACCATTCATAATCATCGCGTGAATCAACAAGGTATTCAATGTTATTATTAATAGTGATATATAATAAGTTATCCTCTTGTAAAGGCATTAAAACATCTATGTTTTCTTTTAGTATTGGAATGTGTAATGTATTAATCGTGAGAGCTGCGTCTTGGTTTAAGTTAAAAGTGAAATCGCAATAACAATCAATCTGCTTTTTATAGTCATCGTATCAACCTTTTTTCAAATTCTAATTCATCTTTGACATTTATTCCGTAATTTCCTATAGAGGGAATTGTCGGCTTAAGCATTCTTGCTTTATCAATTGCACCGATATAGATGTTTTTGAAAGAATATCCCTTTCTTTGATAAAACCTAATGGCATTTAAGTTATCATTACTAGTGATTAAATTAATAGATTGTATATTTTGTGTTTTTAGATGTTGTTCTAACTCAAAAAGCAATTTACTGCCAACCCATGGTACTTTTCTAGAGCCTCTAAAGTCAGGATTTCCGCCTCTTCTTTGAATATTTTGTAAACTAATATTCCTACTATAGTATCTCCACGTTTAGCCAACATAATGTTTTCATTTAAAACATTATAAGTTGTCCCTTTAGACACCATAGTCGTTCCACCCCAATGTTCATTGAAAAAACATGTTAACCAAGAAAAGTCTTTTGAACTTGGCTGAGTTACTGTCAATTCTTCTGAAAGAGACCATTTTTTTGAAAGCTGGATATGAGCTATTTCGTTGTCATTCGCTTGATCCTTAGAAAAATTGATTGAGATACCTAGTTTTTCGGCGTTTATTTGAGCAAGTTTTTGTGCGTAGTTCGAAAAATCTTCAGGGTCAATAGCAAAATAAAAAAAACTTTCAGGTGGATTCTTTTTGTACCACAATTTGCTACTGATGACATATTCGTTTTGTTTTGTTTCAGTTATGTTGATATCATCATATAATAGTGCTCTTCCTTCAATAAACTCTACGACAAATTCATCTAATTTGTTTTGAGTAAATAAACGGTTTTTTTCTTGAAAATATCCTATTGCACTTAATTTACTGTGAATCCAATTAATTAAATCATCCTCGTTTAGTTCATGATCTCTTGCTAGTGCCATTAGCATTGCAATGTAATTAACGATTGTTTTGCTTCTCTTAGTTGAAATGTTTTTATAGATGTTTTCTAGAATATCATCATTCAGTTTATTCATTTTACATATACAACTTCCTTTTCAATTAATTGTTTACTCAATGCTTGGAGGTCTTTGATACAAGTTTGAACATCTGTATCATATTCTTCAGCAATTTCCGTTACTATTGAAATAAACTCTCTTTGTCCGTCAATTCGTTCATAAAAATCAGCTGCGACTTGATTTAGGGACATGCCCGGTTCGATAATGATACCTTTTAAGTACTTTCTTGTTCATTATCAGGATTTTTTACGAAAATTGTATTATTCTTCATTGTGATTCCCTTCATTCTTTTTTCTATAACAAGGTACCAAGATTGTAGCTTTGGCTCGTTTGTGTCAGGGTATGATTTAAGATTTTATTATCTTCAAAGGATATATGTATAGTTGATTTTCTTTGACAAAATCATTATATAAATAACATTCACCATGAGTCAGCAAAGATTGTACACTCCTTTCATAAAGTGTTAGGGTATGAAAAACTAGTTATTAATGTCCTCCAGCAACAACTACATTACGAATCTCAACAAGACATGGAGTTTTATAATTTTTTTGATGTAACATTCCTCTTATATATGTATTAAATTCCTATTTTATATCCTAACAAAAGAGATAATAGCATGTCATTTATATTTTTTTCAATATTTAAACAATGATTTTTTGACAAATTTTATGTTTATAAAGTAATAGTGATGAGTAGATTGATGTTGCAAATAGATTGATAGTTTGTAAAAAAGAAATTGGAGAAAATACAAAAGATGGCTAGAATCATCGGTTATTTTAATCTAGGAAGGCGTTTATGGTTTTAGAGAGCTGTATATCCACTAAATTGAATTCTAAATGGTATAGGATAATCTTTTAGGCTTGCCTGAGGGAACAATGGCAAAAGCAGTATTGTACGCTGTTAAAGAATCAGCTGGATTTTCAGCACATTTTGATGCGTATTGCAATTTCATTTTTCAACTTAAAGGGAAAAAGAAATGGAAGTTGGCTGAAAATTTTAATACAGTGAATCCACTTCAACATTATGAATTAATTGAGGCTCCTCATTTGCCAGATCCATTAAAGTCGTATTGGAATGGTGATTTTCCTGATGAAAATTTATCTAATGGAAGGGAATTGATTTTGGATACGGGATCATTTTTATTTCTTCCAAGAGGTTGTTGGCATTCAACTAGTTCTTCTGAAGAAACCATTGCATTAAACTTTACCTTCGGTCAGCCAGCTTGGCTAGATCTAATTTTAATAGAATTAAGGAATCGATTGATTCAAAAAGACGAATGGAGAGAACTTGTTAATATTGACCTTTTGGATGAAAATGAACGAAAAAAGGTAGAAGAAAAATTAAAATCAATGATAAATAATTTACCAAACGATTTCAAGGGAATTTCAGTAGGGGATATACTGGCAAGAAAGAAAGATGACTTAGATGTATATCAATCTACACAACTTGTTGTAAGACAACTTATGAGTATAAAAGATGGTTTTTAAGAAGATAACTTATATTCATTATCTTCTTAACTCTACTATAGAAGTATGACGATTAAACTTCATATAATGTTGATAGAGATGACAAAAAATAAAGAACCGCCAAAAAAGCGGTTCTTTATTATGACGGTAAGCTTTTTCTGCAGATTTCCGCCTATTTCCACACTTGATCCGCAATCTCAATCACATGACGCAGCTTTTCCCATTGTTGCTCTTCTGTTAACAAGTTGCCTTCCTCTGTTGAGGCGAATCCGCATTGTGGGCTCAAACAGATTTGGTTGATGTCCACATATTGAGCCGCTTCCTCGATTCGTCTTTTGATCTGATCGACGGGTTCAAGTTCTCCGTACTTTGAAGTGACAAGACCTAGTACGATTTGAAGGTTTGGATTTTTCACATAACGCAGGGGTTCAAATCCGCCAGAACGGTCATCGTCGAATTCTAAGAAGAGACCATCCAAATCGAGACCCGCAAAAATCGTTTCTGCCGCTGCCTCATAACCACCTTCGGCTGCCCAAGTTGATTTAAAGTTACCACGGCAAATGTGCATGGTGATCACTAAATCATCTGGTCGATCGGCAACCGCTTCATTGATTGTTTTCGCAAACGATTCACGCAGTTCATCTTCCTCGCGGCCAAAAGCTTTGATTTGTTCATGTCCTTTTTCAGAAAAGAACACAGCCCAAGCTGTATCATCTAGCTGTAAGTAACGGCAGCCTGCATCATAAAAAGCACGGATGGCTTTTTTATAAGCTTGTGCCACGTCATGGTGAAAATCATCTAAGCTGTCGTACACACCTTCTTCAAGCTTTCCACGGAAAAAGAGCATATTCGGACTTGGAATCGTCATTTTAGCCGTATGATCACCCGCGATGCTGTGAAGGAAGCGATAATCCTCTAGCATTGGATGATCAGTAAAATCAATCTTACCTGTTACTTTGATGCCTCTCGCTTTTGTCGTCGTATTGTGGAATTGAATGCCTTGGTCTGCTTCAAATCCTTCGACCCCATCAAGCCCTTCTAGAAAGTCAAAATGCCACCATGCACGTCTGAATTCTCCATCTGTGACAACCTCTAATCCAATTTCTTTTTGCTTCTCTACAATACGAGTGATTTCTTCGTTTTCAATTTGTCTGAGCTGTTCTGCTGTCAGTGTACCGTCTGCCTTTTGCTTACGTGCTTCTTTGATGCGTTCAGAACGAAGTAAACTCCCTACTTGATCTGCGCGAAATGGCGGCTTTGTTGTTTTCTTACCAATGGTTTGTACTTGTGTCATGCTGAATCCCTTCTTTCTTCAGGTTATAAATCAAATAAAAAAGCTCTTCCTTGGATAAGGAAGAGCATCATATACTGTGAGATCTCTGCCTTATCTTCAAACAAGCATCAGCTTGCTTAAGGAATTAGCACCATTCTGTTCCTAGGAACAGCGGTTGCCGGGTTTCACAGGGCCAGTCCCTCCACCACTCTTAATAAGGTTACCTTTGATTCAATTTTCTTAATAAACACAATTATTCAATCTTTTCGAGAAAAAGTCAATGGTTTTTCCTATTTATTTTCCTACATAAACAAATCAGCGACGAGAACACCGGCTAATCCAACAAGTGATAGAACAGTCACCATCAATGTCCAAGTTTTAAAAGTTTGAGCCATCGACAAATTAAAGTATTCTTTGTAAATCCAGAAACCTGCATCATTCACATGAGAGAATGTTATACTGCCGGCGCCTGTTGCAATCACCATTAGTTCGGGGCTAACTCCCGTCAAACCAATTAGCGGTGCAGAAATGCCAGCTGCTGTGAGACCCGCGACAGTTGCTGACCCTAAAGAGACACGAAGGACAGCTGCAATCAGCCAAGTGAGGAGCAGAGGAGACAGTGTGCTTCCTTGCATAATCCCTGCAATGTATTGATCAACACCGCTGTCAATGAGCACCTGTTTAAAGGCGCCGCCGCCTGCAATGATCAATAAAATCATCGCAATGGAGCCAATTGAATCTGTAATCGACTTCATGACGTCCTGCATGCTCTTTCCTCTGCCAAGACCAAATGTGTAGATGGCAAGCAGCACAGAGATTAATAGGGCAATCGCCGGCTCGCCTAAAAACTCAGCTGCCGGTAGCAGCGGGGAGGACGGGAAGAAAATTTCTAAACATGCTCTGAATGTCATGAGCAATACAGGTAAAATAGCGGTGAAAATACTAATGCCGAAGCTTGGCATTTCCTCTTCTGTAAATTCCTTTGGATTAAACAAGTCCTTTGGAATGTGTGCATGCAGTTGGTCTTTCTTAAATAGTTTCGTAAACAGAAGTCCGCCTACTAAAACAGCAGGAATGGCTAAAATAATTCCAACCAATAAGGTTTGTCCCATGTTGGCTTGAAATACATTGGCAATGGCTGTCGGCCCTGGGTGAGGAGGGAGGAAGCCATGTGTTGTAATGAGTGCAGCGACGAGCGGCATTCCCACATACAACACAGGGAGTCTTGCGGCTTGAGCAATGGTAAAGACTAATGGAATAAGAATAATGAATCCGGTTTCATAAAATAGAGCAATTCCGATAACAAATCCAGTCAGCATCGTTGCCCATTGAATTTTCCCGATACCAAAGCGGTCGATGAGTGTCATGGCAATACGCTGAGCACCGCCAGAATCAGCCATCAATTTACCAAGCATCGCTCCAAAGCCAAGAACCAACGCCAGATGGCCGAGTGTACTTCCAAGCCCTTTTTCGACTGAAGCAATCGCTTCAAGTGGTGACATGCCTTCTAAAACGGCAACGATTAAAGAGACAATAATCAACGAAATGAAAGCGTTTAACTTAAAGACAACCATGAGTAAAAGTAATAACAAAACGCCAAGTCCGATAAAAACTAACGACATGATCTTTCCTCCTTTGTGCTGCATAAGGGAGCGTGAACGCTCCCTCTGCTTTATCCTTCAAGTATGTCTACTGCTTCTTTTAACGTATCCTTTGAGCCAACATTTCCCGGGAAAATCACATAAGACATGAATGGGAATTTACTTTCTTCTCCTGTTTGCCAAACGGGAATACCTGGTCTGATTTGACCTGCGACAGTCGCACGTTTGACGCTGAGTCCTCTTGTTCCAATATCACTTGAGGTGATTCCACCTTTGGCAATAAGGTACTTAGGGCGAATGGAGAGTCGCTGAACAATGCTTGTCACAGCATCACTAATCTGAACAGACAGCTTCAATTCTTCCTCTTGACGATCGTCCCCAAGATCAAGCCGTTCTCTCCTTGTATAAACAGCAACCGATTGCCCGGTTGTTAAAAGCCTTTCAGTTTGTTGAATCACGCGGTCAATTTCCTCTTGAAATGCTTCAGGTTCTAACACGAGGTGTGTATCAAATTCAATAAATGCGATGTCTTCATTTTGATGCAGCGCTCGCAATTGTTCGGTTGTTTTTTTGACATGGGAACCGACCATGATGAGGCCACCGTGCGTGCTTTCTTCCTGTATTAAGTCTTGTCTAGTTAATAGTGCTTGATCCTCAACACCGCCAAGCACTTTTGTGAGAGCTGCCGCACTTCTAAATAGAAAGTGCTGACCTGCTTTGATAGCATCTATGAGGGCAACGACAAAGACTTTGACATCGTCATAGTCCACTGCATTTACAACTACTTTTTGAAAATCCTTCACGGTCATCAGCTGATCCTTGATTTGTTCAATACGTAAAGCCCGGATATCTTCTAAAGAAATATAAGTAGTGTTTTCCTTAGTGAACGATCCGTTTGATTTCTCTTCGATCCATTCTCCGAGGTGAGAAGATTGAAATCCGAATGTACGATCCAATGCAAATTCTGTGTCACCAGCAGGAATTAATTCGTGACCTTCCTGTACGTAGTGAATATTGCCAATCGTAAAGCGGCCGCCTTCTTTAAAAAAGGGAAGAAGAATTTCGCCGTCAAATTGGCGGGAGCTTTGCTGTTCAATGGTCGTTCTGAGAATTTCAGTCTCCAGTGGGAAATGTCCACGCAGGGTGGAATCCCCCGGCTGACAATGATGAAATCTTGATCAAGCTGTTCAGCCGTTTTCACAATCGTTGATGCGATCATTTCATGAAGAACCGCCGTTTCTTTCTCTGTCATACTGCGAGAGTTGGTTAAGATAAAGAACATACGGCTGTCTTCAAGAAAACCAGCTTCAATGCTTTTCTCTGACCAATCGGTGAAAACAGAGACGCCGTGTACCGTTTGAATGCCTGTTGGGTCATCGTCTAATACAATCACTTTATGGTGAAAATGGTTTAGTGCTTGTTCGTATGCTGATTGAATGCGATCTGAATCCGCTTTCGGAATGGCATTTAGTAACTCAATGCTTTGTTTCATAGAACCTCATCCTTTCTTCACTTCAACATGAGCCATTTTTTCGTAATATTGAACGATTCCGCCGTGATCAAGTCCAGACTTTCCATCCGCTTTGAGGGCGTGGAAGATTTCTAGCAGCTGACTAGAAAGCGGGAGAGGAACGCCGATATCGTGGGCAGTTTCCATGACATTGGTTAAATCCTTTAAGTTGATGTCAATACGTCCGCCAGGCTCAAAGTTTCGTTCTAAAATGAGAGGAACCTTCGCATCGAGTACAGCACTTCCTGCCAGTCCACCTCGGATGGCTTCATACATTTTATCAATCGCAATGCCAGACTTAGCGGCAAGAACGAGTGCCTCGGACATGGCAGCGATATTTAAGTTGACGATGATTTGATTCGCAAGCTTAGCGGTTGTCCCGCTTCCATTTGATCCAACTAATACGACATCTGTGCCCATGGCATAGAGGACATCCTTTACTTGTTCAAATATCTCTTCTTCTCCGCCCGCCATAATCGCAAGTGTCCCGTCTATCGCCTTTGGCTCTCCGCCACTGACAGGAGCATCGATAAATTCGACCTGATGCTGTTTTGCCAGTGCCGCTAATGCTCTAGAAGTAACAGGT
Source organism: Bacillus sp. FS02 (assembly GCF_024398395.1). NCBI lineage: Bacteria > Bacillati > Bacillota > Bacilli > Caryophanales > Bacillaceae > Bacillus > Bacillus sp. FS02. Next base: position 2,100,193 of record NZ_CP074101.1, read on the forward strand.
GAAATAGAGCTCATATCTATAATGATCGTGCCAGGTTTTGCTGCAGCCAATATGCCTTGTTCACCTGCTACGACTGCTTCTACATGCTCACCTTTTGGAAGCATCGTGATGATGATATCGCTTTCATATGCTGCCTCAGCAGCTGATGCAGCGGCATTTGCGCCCACTTCTTTTAATGCTAGAACAGCTTCTGTATGAATATCGAAAACAGTCACAGTATGACCGGCTTTTAATAGATTGAGTGCCATAGGTTTCCCCATAATGCCTAATCCAATGAATCCAATTTGCTTTGCCATTTTGTCCGCCTCCTATTTAGAAACCCCTTACAAAAAGCGCTTTCTTTTCTTTTTGTTAGTATATATACTATCTTTTTAATTTAATAGTAGGAAATAAACTATTGTTCATTTAATGTACATGACGAAATAGGAATGTGTCAACGGAAAATATGAGAAAAGTCACAAAAAAAAGACCGGAAACAGCTCCGGTCTATTGTCGATTATGTTTTATTTTTAGCTACAGCTAATCGAGAACGTTTGACGTTGTCGATCGCATTTGATCCTAATTCTAAAACAGCTGCGACATACAAAACATCAATAATCACAAGCTGATTAATACGAGAAATCATTGAGTCAGAACGATAGGTTGTTTCTCTCGATGAACTGAGCAGATGAAAGTCAGATTTCTTGGCGAGCTCTGATTTCGGATAGCTCGTAATCGAGGCGACCGTTGCACCTTTTTCCTTTGCAAATTGTACGGCATCAAGGATTTCTCTACTTTCCCCTGAATGTGAGATCGCGACGATAAAATCATGTTCTGTTGCATGTGTTGCAATCATATTCATCATATGAGGATCGCTGCATAGACTCACTTCAAAGCCAAGCTGGAGAAACTTATGATAGGCATCTCCGGCAATAAAACTGGAGGCACCTGCTCCAAAGAAGACGGTTTTATGAGCCTGTTTCATTTGCTCAATAAATTGTGTCACAGCTTGGTCTTCTAAAATATGTTTCATATCCTGAATAGAGTTGGTTGTTAACTCTATGACCTTATGTTTAATATCTGCGACACTATCAGATGCTTCGATCTCACCGTATATGGATTGAGGCGTATTGGTCGCAATATCCTGCGCGACATGGACACGAAACACTTGATAGGACTCATAGCCAATTTTTCGCAGAAAACGAAAGATCGTCGTTTCACTTGTGTTGCATTCAGCAGCGAGTGCACTAATCGAATGAAGCACAACTTTCTGAGGGTTTTGTAAAATGTAATTGGCAATCTTTTTCTGGGTAGGGGACAAACTATGAAATGTTGTCCGGATATGACTAAAAATATTCTCTTCTATGATAAACACCACACTTCATCTAACATTCTATCTTAAGCATACAGGAACTTATGAAAACGGTAAACAAACCTCACATGAAAAATAAAGAATAATATGGAAGAAAACACTTCTTTTGGTTCTTTTGTCATGGTATACTCAATTGGTAATAGACAAAAATGGGGGTTTTTACTATGACAATGAAAAAAGGCCTAACGATCAGCCTGCTCATTTTTTCGCTGATTGTTTCGTTGTTTGCGCCAGTTGGATCTGCGGATGCCAAACAAGTGAAAAAAGCAAAAGTAAGTACACACTATTATAAAAAGAAAAAAACGTTTAAATATGCACAGGTGAAAAACCTTAGTAAAGCGCATATGAAAACCATCAATCGTGATTTAAAAGAAGATATTGCATTCTCTTATTCTACGTACTTGTTCTTAAAGGACGAAGCGAAAAAGGAAGGCTACGGGAAGGTCACGTATGAGAGAACGTATGAAACGAAATTTAACAATGGTAAGAAACTGAGTATCTTAAACTATGATTACATGTATAACGGTGGAGCGCATGGGGATACGATGGTTACGAGCATGAACTATGTGTTAACAAAGAAAAAAACAAAGCAACTGTACTTTACAGATGTGGTGAAAACAAAGAAAAAGCGTACAAAAGTAAGAGATTATATCTATAACTACACAAAGAAGCATAAAAGTAAATTCTATGCGAATCTGAAAAAAAGCGATATTCAAATCGGCTACGACACGCAGTACTACTTCACGAAAAAGGGAATCGCTGTTGTCTTCCAGCCATATGAAATTTCACCGTACTATGTAGGAATTCCTATGATTCAAGTACCTGCGAAGGTGTATAAATAAACAAGAGAAACGGCCATGAATTTGGTCGTTTTTTTATACATAAAAAGAGCCCCTAGTGATGAGGCTCTTCTTTTTACATTTATACTTGTTTGGGTGCATCGTTTAGTGGGTGACGGCGTTTGCCGTTGTAGTGGCGGCGCATACGAAAGATTTCAAACTCCGAAAGCTCTGCGCTTTTTCGTTTTTGGGTGCGGTTATCTTTTTTGAAAGAGAATAGTAAGTAGCAGCAAAGTGAAGCGATAATCAATAAAATCATCATATGACATTCCTCCAATTCATCCTATTCTTTAAGTGTAGACAGGGTGAGTGATGTTTATAACTGAAAATAGTTAGCAAATAGCGTTTAGTTCTAAAGGTTTATTCTGGCTGCTTTTTTAGGTCTAAAATACTGGTTGTTTTTAACTATTATATTTCCAGTTATTTCACTCGTCAAGAAGAATTTTTCTGGGGTTGTCTCTATTAGTACGATTAAGTGTCATAAAAGTTTCAGAAAATTGTAAACTTTTATTAAAAAACCGTTCCCGAACAGGAACGGTTGTAAACATGTTTATGCTTTTTCTTCAAATAAACGTGCAATTTCCACGATCACTTCTGACGCTTTCAGCATGTTCTCTACAGAGATGAATTCATATTTACCATGGAAGTTTTCCCCGCCAGTAAAGATGTTTGGCGTTGGAAGTCCTTTATATGAAAGCTGTGAGCCATCTGTACCGCCGCGGATTGGTTCAATGACAGGTGTCACTGAGCGGTTTTCCATGGCTTCATGAGCGATGTCTACGATATGTTTAACTGGCTCAATTTTTTCTCTCATATTGTAATATTGATCCTGAATGCTAAGGGTGATGCTGTTTTCGCCGTAGACTGCTTTTAAGTCGTTTGCGATTTTTTCAAATAGTGCTTTGCGCTTGTTGAATTTCTCTTTATCAAAATCACGAATAATATATTGCAACTCTGCTTCTTCTACTTCTCCTACAAATCTTGTGAGGTGGAAAAAGCCTTCGTATCCTTCTGTGTATTCTGGAGATTCATCTGAAGGAAGTTTGTTGTGAAAGAGCATGCCGATCTTTGCAGCACTGACCATTTTGTCTTTTGCTGTCCCTGGATGGACGTTGTTTCCTTTAATTGATACTTTTGCACCTGCGGCGTTGAAGCTTTCATATTGAAGCTCTCCTAGCGGGCCACCGTCAATCGTATAAGCATAGGAAGCGCCAAAGGCATCAACATCGAATTTGTGAGGTCCTCTGCCGATCTCTTCATCTGGTGTGAAGGCGACACGAATTTTTCCATGCTTGATTTCTGGATGCTCAATCAGGTAATGCATGGCGGTCATAATTTCTGCGATACCAGCTTTGTTATCTGCACCGAGCAGGGTCGTGCCATCAGTCGTGATGAGCGTATGTCCTTGGTATTTTTGTAAATTTGGAAACTGTGCTGGAGATAATACGATATGTAGATCTTCGTTTAACGTGATGTCCCCGCCTTGATAGTTCTCGTGAATCTGCGGTTTCACGTTCTTGCCAGTGAAGTCAGTGGCTGTGTCGATATGAGCCAGGAAGCCAATGGTTGGCACTTCTTTGTCTGTGTTAGATGGGATCGTGCCCATGACATAACCGTTTTCATCCATTGTCACTTCTTGAATGCCGATGGATTTCATCTCTTCAACTAGCTGCCTTGCTAGGTTTAGCTGTCCTTCAGTGGATGGGCAGCTCTCTATGTCTGCATCAGACTGTGTATCCACTTTTACATAACTTGTGAATCGCTGGATCATTTCCTCTTTCATCAATACGTCACTCCTTTTGTAGAATATGTTCATTTTATCATGTCTTGAATGCGCTTCATAACAAGAAAGGCTTTCTCTGACAATTAGAGAGGAAAAAGACCTACTTTTATTTTGTGATGTGCTGAATGGTTCTTTAGGGTGATTTTTTTGGGTGTCTTTTTATTTATAATGAGGACATATAAAATCATCCATTTGTACGTTAATTTGGGAGAAAGGGGTGCGAAAGTTGGATTCTAGTCAAACACTTGCACTCGCTCAAAAGTTCCAGGAAGCCGCTGATGGCATTCGGCAGTCGAAGCAGCTGCTTGAGAATCGGCTGAAGGCAGTTGGATCAGGCTGGCAAGGGGAAGCAAGAGATAAATTTGATCAAAGCTTTGAGGAAACAGCGGTACGCTATGATCAATTTGAAAAGGACTTGCTTGAAACAAGTCAGGAACTGCGGGATGCTGCTGTCAAAATCGAGGAACGTAAAGCTGAAATCGCCAGAATGGAAGAGCTTGAGCGAAAAAGGCGAGAAGAACGGAGAGAAAGAAACCGAGAAGGGAGATGATGTGATGGCGCGTGACATTGTAGTAGATCCAGATCAGCTGACAGGGCTGGCGAATGATTTTGTAGGAGAGCTTTCGGCCATCGAAACAAAGCACCACGATTTACATAGTGAACTGGATGGCCTCATCCTAGGCTGTGATCCCCGTTATCGAAGCTGTTTTTCTGGTGTAGGAGATGCATGGGGTTCTGGACAAGCCTTAATGAGCAAATTGAGCAGTGACGACCTTGCCATTCGTCATGCAACGGATAAAATGGTCGAAGCTGATGATATTTTAAGGAAAATGTACAGTCTGTATGATCAATATGGTACACTCACGAGCCTAGCTGGTATTGTGATGATGCAGGCAAAATACTATGGGCTTGGAATGACGACTTTTATTAAAGAAAATGGCCGATATGCTGCGCAGCATTCAAAGCTCCTTCTTGATGTGACCGGACGGGTAGAAGGTACGAGATTTGACCGGTTGGCAAGGATTTGGCTGAGCAAAAAAGAATTATTAAAACGATCGAATTGGTCGATGGCTGACCTGGTCCATAAGAAATTTACGAAATTTTATCCTAGTGATACAGTTGCGTTCACGAACAGTGTACGTGATTTCACAAAAGGGAGTATCAATTGGAAGGACACAGCTGGCATCAAGTCTGTTCTGAAAAATGGTGCAAGGTTTGCGAAAGGAAATGCCATCATTGCAACGGTCGTCACGGGTGCAACAGAAACGGTAGGCTGCGGTCTGAAAATTGCGGAGAACTATGCGGAATTTGGGGATCAGCCTGAAGTTCTCAAGCGTGAAAATGCAAAGGCTGTTGGAAATGCAGTGAATAATACGGTCTTTATTGCAGGCGGATCTGTTGCAGGTGCCGTTGTGGGTGGCGCTCTTGGAAGCTTTGCAGGACCGATTGGAACAGTCGTTGGCGGTGCGATAGGATCAGCAGTAGGTGGCTTTATTGGTGAAAAAGTCGCCAAGCTTACTTCTGGTTTTGCAGAACAGGTCGCAGTGAAATTAAAAGACCCAATTCATGCGGTTGTCGATAAAGGAAAAAAAGCATTTGAACTGGCAGGTCAAGGTGTTAAAGCAGTCAATGACACCATTGATCAAGCAAATCAGGTGATACATAAAGGAATAGAAAAAACAAAAGAAACCGCAGATTCGCTGTTGAAAGGTGCAGGTGATTTCTTGAAGGGCGCATTTTCTTTTGGATAAGGAGAGATCAAGTTGGATCAGCTAAGTCTAAGTATCGAGGAACTCATCTTTAGTTTTTACAGTGAAGGCTATTTTGAGCAAGGGATGTCTTTAAAGGAAGCCTATTATCCAGATGTAGAGGATGAACGTCTTGGATTTTTATTTGAAATTGCATGCCGCTCTTTGCTGGCAAAAGACGTGCTGGAATTTCGAAATAGACAATACCGTTATAAAGAAGAATACCGGCATTTCATTCAAGCCATGAATGATGCATCACATACCGTGAAAGCTTCAAGGTTTGGTGCATTAGATGAAGAGGTCAGTACGTCCTTTCATACGACTCAGGCAGGTGTGTATTCACACCATACGCTTTATGATCAACAAGTGCATCAGATTCACAAACTAAAAGACGATCAGCAGACTGTGGAGCAAGTGACAACCTTTTTGAACATACACATGAGTGAACACCTCACACCAGTCATCAATTTGCAGGCGGAAGAATTTGAACTGCTGTTAGAACAAGCCAGTCAAGGGAATGAGGATTGCCCTTCTTTTCTAAATAAAGCAGAGAACCAAGAGCTTGTGCGGGCATTTGCTTCTGATGTAAGGGTTAGAAAAGGAAAAATGGATTCTTTGATGAAGGTCACTTATGATAAAAATAATACGCCGGATGTAGAGTCTATGATATTTGTTATTCCGGGGCAGAAGCATTCTTGGCTAGTGTCGGGCATGAAGGAAAATGAATTTCGGATAGAGACGGCTCATATGGACGGTTTACGTTCTATATTCTAATGGAGAAAAGGAGAATGGCGCTTGAATCCAAGTGAAGTAATAGAAGTGAGGAGCAGACCCTTTCTAAGAGTATGGGCATTCTTAGCAACGGGCGGGTTTGGCATCATCGGTATTTGGTTATTTTCAGAAGCTCTTACATTTGAATCGAATTATACGTTGTTTTTATTTTTAGGTGGATTATTAGGCATTGTCTATGGGTGGATCTCTTTTTTGATGATTCTTCCGGCTTTTACGAAGAGGGGAAATGTGATTTTTCGCATTCAGCGAGGAGAGAATGGCGCTGTTTTATACCGGCAACAAACAATCCCTTTTCAAGACATTCAATCTATTGATATGCGCAGGCATCGTTACAGTATCAGGGGATTTCTGTTCATGGATGTGCTCATTCGGAAAATGGATGGGAAATTGATCAAGATTCCGGCGTACAGTATTTTAGATGAAGAAGTATTTGAGCAAACGGTGAAACAAAACATTTATCCATATTTACATGAGACTGCCCAAGAAAATTGGAAACAGCAGCATGGTCATGGTGAAAAGCAGAATCAATAGATGTTTTAGCCATCATTCCATGAGGTGAGACGCCACTTTTTTTAAGAAATCGTGTATGATGTCAGTAAAGACTGAACAATCAAGAGGTGATGAGAGATGGACAAAGAAATGGTAATCGACCTCGTCACAGAACAAATGGCACGAATTCGAAAAGAAAAAAACTATACACAGGACCGCATGGCTGAGGTGCTTGGGCTATCCAAACGGCATTTGCAGCAGGTAGAAAAGAATCGTCTTCGCCTCAACTGGACGCAATCTGCGGCCGTATGTGCATTATTCAGGGATAGTGACATTTTAAAAGGGACACTTGGGGATGATCCGCTTGAGATTTTGGAAGTCGTCGCCCACGATGAATTGCATTTATCTGTTGAACGTACGATTGGCGGAAAGGTTTGGTGGCGGACGTCTGTGAAAAAAGGTACGTTTCGTCTCCAGCAAAATGTACTAAGCCAGCATTACCGCATCTTAGATGATGAGAATTATCGCTATTATAGTTCCTTTAATAAAGAAGAAGCGAAGCGGCGGTTAGAGGAATTAAGTGAGCTGTCGTAAGCAGAAAAAGAGAGGTCCCTCTATGACAGGGACCTCTCTTTTTTGTGTTGTTTATACTTTCAGAGTGTTTTTCGCCCGAATAAAGGCAACAAGCTGTTTAATTTCTTCATCTGTTAGTGGAACGCCGTCTACATGGATGGTTCCTTCTTTTGCTTCCGTCAGTTCAACTTTGATATCAGAGATTTTGCGTTGTATCTCTGGCTCGTCCGTTCTACCAAGTAAAAAATCAATGGACGTATCATACAAATCAGCCAGCAGTTTCACTGCTTCAAGCGAAGGTCGTCGGTACCCAGATTCGTAACCGGCATAGGTGCTTTTGGCGATACCTAGGCGATCTGCCGTATGCTGGAGAGACCATTTTTTCTTTTTTCTAAGGGTGGTTAAACGATCGAGTATCATACATGAACGCTCCTTTATATACAACAACAGTATATCATATTTTGACAAAGAGTGTACGCGTTATGCGTAATAATTTCTTGATTAATTCGCGTTATGTGACTATAATGGCAATGAAGGTACGCGTAAAGCGTATATTATAGAATAGCACAAGCTGGCTTATAATATGTGTGACAAACGAAGTAATTTTACTGAAAGAGGTGGACCTGTTGAAGAAATTATTGCTTTTAACCACTGGTGGGACGATTGCATCTGTAGAGAGTGAAAATGGTTTAGCTCCAGGTGTTAAAGCTGAGGACCTTTTAAGCTATTTAAACGAAATTAATGCAGACTACACAATGGACACAAAGTCCCTAATGAGTATAGATAGTACCAATATGCAGCCTGAATACTGGGTTGATATCGCAACAGCCATTTATGAAAATTATGACCAATATGACGGATTTGTCGTCACGCATGGAACAGACACAATGGCCTATACATCAGCAGCACTATCGTATATGCTGCAAAATCCTGATAAGCCAATTGTCATTACAGGGTCACAAATTCCGATTACGTTTAAGAAAACAGATGCGAAGAAAAACATTACAGATGCGATTCGTTTTGCATGTGACGGTGTTGGCGGCGTATACGTCGTATTTGATGGCAGAGTCATTCAAGGAACTCGCGCAATCAAACTAAGAACGAAAAGCTACGATGCATTTGAAAGTATTAACTACCCATATATTGCATCGATTGAAAATCATCAAATTGAATACAATAGCAAAGTAAAAAGATCATCAATGAAACCGCTTAAATTAGATGCATCCTTGAACACAGACGTTTGTTTATTAAAACTGCATCCAGGACTGAAGCCTGAGTTTTTAGATTCAATCAAAGGTTTGTACAAAGGGGTCGTCATTGAAAGCTACGGCAGCGGCGGAATTCCTTTCGAAGGAAGAAACCTTTTAGAAAAAATCAACGAATTGCTGGAAGAAGGCATTTCTGTTGTGATCACCACTCAGTGTCTCGAAGAAGGAGAAGACATGAGTGTGTATGAAGTAGGACGTAAAATCAATCAAGAACTGGTTGCTCGTTCAAGAAACATGAACACAGAAGCCATCGTGCCAAAGCTCATGTGGGCATTAGGTAAAACAACAGATCCACGAGAAGTGAAAAAGATTATGGAAACGCCAATCGCAGAAGATTTAGTGATTTAACTATTCTATAGAAAGCAGGTCATACGAGATGGTTCAAGCAACTTATCGTTACGAGAAGGATTTTCTAGGTGAAAAAGAAATTCCCGCAGACGTGTATTATGGTGTTCAAACGCTTCGTGCAAAAGAGAATTTTCCGATTACAGGATATCGCATGCATGAGGAACTCATTCGAGCATTTGCCATTGTCAAAAAAGCAGCAGCTCAAGCCAACATGGAAGTCGGACGTTTATATGAAGGAATTGGAAATGCGATCGTTCAAGCTTCAGATGAAGTCATTGAAGGCAAATTCCATGAATATTTCATCGTAGACCCGATTCAAGGCGGCGCAGGAACGTCTATGAATATGAATGCCAATGAGGTCATTGGAAACAGAGCCCTCGAGATCATGGGACATCAAAAGGGCGAATACATTCATTTAAGTCCAAACACACATGTGAACATGTCACAATCGACAAATGATTCGTTCCCAACGGCGATCCATATTGCAGTGCTCAAGCAGTTAGACATTTTACTTGAGACGATGCAGGCCATGCATGACGTATTTCGAAAGAAAGCAAAAGAATTCGATCATGTGATCAAAATGGGGCGTACTCATTTACAAGATGCTGTTCCGATCCGTTTAGGACAAGAGTTTGAAGCATACAGCCGTGTGCTCAGTCGTGATATTAAACGAATCAACCAATCAAAACAGCATTTATATGAAGTGAATATGGGTGCGACCGCTGTTGGAACAGGCCTCAATGCAGATCCTCGCTACATCGAAATCGTAGTGAAAAAGCTTGCTGATATTTCTGGACTGCCATTAGTAGGCGCAGAGCACCTCGTCGATGCGACGCAAAATACAGATGCATACACAGAAGTATCTGCTGCCTTAAAAGTATGCATGATGAACATGTCTAAAATTGCGAATGACCTTCGCTTAATGGCATCTGGCCCACGTGCAGGTCTTGCTGAGATTGCATTGCCAGCCCGTCAGCCGGGATCATCCATTATGCCTGGAAAAGTCAATCCAGTCATGGCAGAGCTCATTAACCAAATCGCATTCCAGGTCATTGGGAACGACCACACCATCTGTCTTGCTTCTGAAGCAGGCCAGCTTGAGTTAAATGTGATGGAGCCTGTTCTGGTCTTTAACTTGCTTCAATCTATTAGTATAATGAATAACGGATTCCGCTCATTCACAGATCACTGTTTAGCGGACATCGAAGCAAATGAAAAACGTTTGAAAGAATATGTCGAAAAAAGTGCAGGTGTCATTACAGCGGTAAACCCTCACTTAGGCTATGAAGCTGCGGCTAGAATCGCAAGGGAAGCCATTTTAACAGGACAATCGATCAGAGATCTTTGCCTGCAAAATGATGTGTTAACAGAAGAAGAACTTGATATTATTTTGAATCCTTACGAGATGACAAAGCCTGGCATTGCGGGTGCAGAGCTCCTAGAGCGATGATAATATCAAAAATTTTATTTTATTAATATGTTGAATTGCCTGTGAAAAAGAGAAAAACAGGCAATTCACTTTCTTTCGAATTGACACACTTTTTTCACAATATTTTGAAAACGCTTAACGCACGCACAAAGGGAGGAAACAAAATGAAAACACCACGTCTACCGTCTATTTTAGAAGTCGTGTCTGTACTTGGCTTATTTTTAGCAATTGTTTTATCATTCACTCTTTACTTCAAATTAGATATTCAGCTAGCATTGTTCATCTCATGGTTTATGGTTATTGCATTAGGAATTCGTTTAGGGCATTCGTACAAAGACCTTCAAAATGCGATTACAAAAGGGATATCAAATGGATTAGAGGCTGTTTTAATCTTAATTGCAGTAGGTGCACTTGTTGGTACATGGATTGCTGGCGGTGTTGTACCCACGTTAATTTATTACGGACTGGAATTTATTCATCCTAATATCTTCTTATTAGCTACATTGATTATCTGTTCTATTATGTCTGTTGCTACTGGTACGTCTTGGGGTACAGTTGGAACAGCAGGTATTGCGATGATTGCGATTGGTGAAGGATTGGGTATCCCATTACCGATCGTAGCTGGGGCTGTTTTATCTGGCGCTTATTTTGGTGATAAATTATCTCCTCTATCTGATAGTACTGTGCTCGCTTCCTCTCTTTCAAAAGTGGACGTGCTGGCGCATGTAAGAGCCATGATGGTTTTATCCATACCGGCCTTTGTTATTACGGCTATTATGTTTACAATTACTGGATTTATGTATGGTGGAAGAAATATTGATCAAGATAAAGTAGAGTTTTTGAAACAAGCATTGCAGGATACATTCACGATTAATATTTGGATGATCATTCCGGCAGTCATTGTTGTCCTATTACTTGTATTGAAAAAACCGTCAATGCCTGTTATCGCAATTGGTGCACTGCTTGGGGCAGTCTGGGCGATGGCATTCCAAGGAATGAACCCAGCTGATGCGCTTGGTACAGCTTATAACGGCTTCTCTATTAATTCAGATGTAGATTTCTTAAATACACTGTTGAACCGTGGCGGTATTGTCAATATGTTAGGATCTCTAGTGGTCATTATTCTTGGACTTGGTTTTGGTGGAGTTCTTGAATACTTAGGCGTGTTAAAAGTGATCGTCGCAACATTCGAGAAAAAATTGCACAATGCAGGAAATGTGACACTGTCTACACTTGTAGTAGCATTCTTTGCGAATATCTTTGGTTGTGCAATGTATGTCTCATTAATTCTTACACCAAAAATCATGGAAAAAAGCTATGACAAATTAAAATTAGACAGACGTGTGTTATCTAGAAACTCTGAGGTTGGTGGAACACTTACGTCTGGTATGGTTCCATGGTCAGATAACGGAATTTACATGGCAGGGATTCTAGGCGTCTCGACATTCTCTTATTTACCATTTATGTGGCTGAGCTTTGTTGCCATTGGTCTTGCCATCATCTACGGATATACAGGGAAATTCATTTGGTACGTGAAAAATCAACAAGACTCAGAAGAATCGGCATCATAAGCCACTGCAAAAGCCGCCCCTCCCCCGGGCGGCTTTTGTTTGTCCTAGGACCGTAAGACTATGTGTGTTTCCAGAAGGGTGGTTGTGTATTTTGACCCCCTATAAAAGAGGGCTTAAGGTGTGGTGTGAAGCAGATTGAAAGCATATTTATACCATAAAAAGGGCACAAATCCCTATTCAAACATGAGTCTTTGAACCTTATAATAACAATATTGGAAAAAGTGCGATTCACCATTACGCTCGTTTAGAGGGACTCTAAGCAGCGTTTTTATTTTTGACAGGAGGAGGAACCCATATGAGCTTATCGGATATGCTGTCTGCCCTTAACGGTGGCATTTCAAATAAAAAGGCAGAGATCGAAGAGAAAATTGCTCGACTCAAAAAGGCAAAAAGTAAGATTGAACGTGAACAAGATGCCGCAGAAACAGACCTAAAACAAATCAAGCAGCCAAAGCTTGGGGCCTCTTGGAAAGGGGAGCGGAGCCAAGATTTCAAATCAGAACGAAATGAAGCGCATGATGCGCTGCAAACGATCGTAAGCGATAAATATCCACGCTACGTGAGCCGAATCGAATTCAAAATCAGTACACTAGAAGCAGAGCAGGCTGCCTTATCCTTTGCCAGCTCTTTAGCTGGAGATGCCGCACGTTTGGCTGAAAAAGGAGAAGACGCAGTAGAAGACGCAAAACGCTTGATCTCAAAAGCATGGAGCAGCTTGTAAGCGAGCTTCATGCTGAACCAATCTGGAGGATATCATAATGGGACAAATTAAGTTAAACTACCAAACAGTGATGGATAAACTAGATGAAGTCTCCCAAGCAGTTGAAGCTTTAACAATGAAAAAAGCAGCAGATAAAGCTGGTGAAAACAGCCTTGAATTTGTAACCAAATGGACGGCACGTGAAGCAGAGGTGGGCGAAATGGTCTCAAGCTTTAAAGAAGCCTTAATCAAAAACGTTCAGGATACACGCTCAAATGTGAAGACGCTAAAAGAACAGGATGAAGCGATTGCGGCAAAATCATAAGCCCCAATCGTTTTATTCATAGCGTAGCTGAGTACGATGTAAAATATAGTCGTAAAGACTCATATATAATTCGGGATTTATGACCTTAGATTATTCCGTTTTTCTTCCAAACACCATGTTAAAAGGACACCTTTTCCCTATTTAAGCCTAAGGCTTTTCACCTTATACTATACTTAATGAAAGCGAACGATAGAAATGTCAGGACTGGAAAAAGCAGATGATCTGCCCGGTTTCAAAAACGCTGACGCCGTGCTTTCTTATGAGGTCTAATAGAGGTGGATGACATGAGTTTATCCGAGATGCTGCATCATCTGCATATGGGGATTGAAAACAAACGTGCAGAATTTGACGAAATGATCTCTCGGTTAAAGACAGCCAAAAGTAATATTCGAACAGAACAAGATCTTGCGCAGTCTGACATAAAGGAAATCAAGAAGCCTGCTCTAGATTCGTCATGGAAAGGTGAGAGAGGAACGGACTTTCACCGTCATCGGAAAGAAGCCTATCACGTGCTGCACGACATTGTGAACAATGAGTATGAAACCTATATTACGGAGATAGACCAAAAAATTATGCACTTTGAGTTAAAAAAAATGGAACTCGCTGTCGCTAGTAATTTTGCAGGAAGAGCCCAAGATGTGATGGAAAAAGGCGAGGATTTTGCAAAGGATGTCAAACATTTAATTGAACGGGGCTGGAAAGCTCTTTAATAAAATAAACGAAACAGCCGGCTGAACAAGCGGCTGTTTTTTTTGGTTTAGTCACATCCGCCGCTACCACCTGAATCACCACCGCAGGAGGCATCAGAAGCGTGATGTGTATACGAATCAGTATAGTTACTGGTTGTTGAACTGTGATGTGCAGAATGCTTAGAAGATGAACGCTTATCTTTTGGTGTAAACATGTGGGCGGTAATGGCGCCTAAAGAAGCTAGTATGATGATGATAACAAACATGATGTATCCCTCCTCTTGTTTCATATTCATACGTTTGAGCCATAACAAAGTTCCCGGTCGGAAAGAAAAACTGGGCAAAGAGTTCTATTTTCGTTTATGATGATAGGCAAAAGTAATTGACCAAGGGAGGGGAGTCTATGTTATCTCTACGTCAGGAGGAGCTGTTGAGGCGGTTAATGCAGGCAGAGCAGGAGCTGACAGGTGAAGAAATTGCACGCCTGATAGGCGTCACATCACGAACAGTTCGAACAGATATGAAAGCGCTTAAATCAATATTAGAAGCACATGGGGCAACACTTCATATGAAACGTGGAGCAGGGTATACATTGACTGTCGAAGATTATGGAGCATTTCGTACTTTTTTGAAAAACTCAATGAGAGAAAGAAATGAAAAAAAGAATCAAGTTATTCCAAATCAGCCTGAGGATCGTATCTCTTATTTATTGAGAAGGCTTTTGTTGTCCGAAGACTATAAGAAATTAGATGAATTGGCCGAGGAATTATTTGTGAGTGAATCTACTGTGAAAAATGACCTGAAAGCAGTCAAGCATCTATTTTCTTTACATGGACTCTCTGTTGCACACCGACCTAAATATGGACTGAGGCTGACTGGAGATGAAATGAAATTAAGGTATTGTCTAGCTGAGCATGTGTTTCAGCAGGAGCATCCGAACCCTGCCCTTTTACCTGAAGAAACGTATCAATTGATTCAAGATATGGTGCGTTCACGTACAAAGGCAAGCGGCCTTCATGTCTCAGAGATCGGTTTAAGCAACTTAGTGACACATATCGCCATTGCGTGCAAACGAATTGAAGAGAAAAAATTGGTGATGATGCCGGAAGGAGAACTCAAAGACATTCAAACACAGCCCGCTTTTCAAGTGGCGAGGCAAATGGCAGAAGATATGCGTCACGTACTCGGTATAGATTTTCCATTATCTGAAATGGCCTATATTGCGATTCATTTAATGGGTGCAAAAATGATGGCGTATGGAGAAACGGGCCACACGCTATTTCACATGCTTGATGAAGAGCATTTCCGTTTAACTCACCAACTACTTGGTTATGTCGAAGAGCACATGTCACTTGATATTCAGACAGACAAGGAATTGATTGTGGGACTAAGTCTTCACCTGAGATCAGCGATTCATCGGTTCCGATATGATATGAACATCCGTAACCCCTATTTATCAGACATAAAAAGGCATTATCCGATTGCTTTTGAAGCAGGTGTCTATATGGGAAGATGGCTGAAGGAAAAAGAGAATGTAGAGATTCATGAAGATGAAATCGGATATTTGGCGCTGCATATTGGTGCTGCCATAGAGCGGACAAAAACTCAGACTGTGAGAAAAAAATGCTTGATTGTGTGCGCAACGGGTGTCGCGAGCAGTCAGCTTCTTCTTCATAAGCTGAAGGCCGCCTTTAGCGAAAGGCTAGAGATTGCTGGAACTGCAAGTGTCAGTGACCTTTTGTCGTATGACTTGAGAAGTATCGATTTGATCATTAGTACCATACCTCTTCAGAACACATTACCTGTGCCAGTGATTGATGTACATACGATCCTCAGTGAAGACGATATGTTGAGGCTGAAACGATTTGTACAGGGGTCACAAGAAATGGGTGTCTTGCGATATATCAGTCCGAAGATGACTTTTTTTCAGCAAGATCTACAAACAAGGGAAGAGGTTCTTCAATTTTTCGTGAATGTATTGCAGGAACAAAACCGAATCCCGGATGATTTTGAACAGCTATTGCTGGAAAGAGAGGAAGTGTCACCTACGTCGTTCGGTCATTTGGTCGCGATCCCTCACCCAATCAAACCGGCAACAGATGATACGTTTTGTGCGATCTGTACGTTGAGAAAACCAGTGCTGTGGGGCGACGATCGGGTACAGGTCGTCTGTTTGTTAAGTATACAGAAGACGTATCAGAAAGAATTGCAGTCACTTTATCAATTTCTTGTGCGTTTGACAGAGCAGAAGGAAGTGGTGGAGCAAATCATCAAAGCTGCTTCATTTGAAGAACTGACGGCGGCGCTGCACGTGTTGGAACAGCCAGATGAAAAAAAAGGACACCCATTTCCGCATCTGTGAGGAAAAAGATTAGATGTTAATGAAAGCGCTTTTAAAATAACATCAATAAGGAGGATGATCACGAGTTTTTGTAAAGGGGGAGACGGATCATGAGCTTTAAAGAGAGAGCGGCCGACGTCATGGGACATGTCGCTTATCGTATTACAAATCAGAAATATATTATGGCGATCAAGCAAGCATTTGTCACATTAATGCCAATCATCATTACAGGGGCATTTGCTGTACTGGTCGCAAATATGATCATGAGCCCGGAAACGGGGCTTGCCCATTTTGAGATATTCAGGTTTTTAGCAGAGCTTCAGCCAATTATGAAGGCAATCAATTATGCCACGCTGAACTTTTTAACGATCGGGGCTGTGTTCCTTATCGGGATTGAGCTCGGGAAAATCAATGGACACAAATCATTGTTCCCAGGATTAATGGCATTGATTTCATTTATATCCGTTATTCCGACGACACTTCTTCTTGAAGTCGATGGATCAATGCGTGAGGTTGTCGATGTGCTGGCGAGGCAATTCTCCGATCCAAAAAGCTTATTTTTGGGTATGATCATTGCCATCGTCTCTGTAGAGATCTTTTGTAAGCTTACCGAGGTGAAGTGGCTGCAAATTAAGATGCCAGATTCTGTTCCATCAAATGTGGCGACGTCTTTTTCTTCACTTTTCCCATCAATTATTACGATTACAATCATTAGTTCATTCGGGTTTGCGTTTCATCGTGTGACAGGCATTTATTTGCATGAAGCGGTGTATAACGTCGTGCAGCGTCCGCTTGAAAGTGTTGTGCAGGGACTGCCTGGTATTTTAACGTTAATGTTTGTGGCTCAATTTTTCTGGGTGATCGGTATTCATGGCAACCAAATGATTAAACCGATTCGCGAGCCGCTGTTATTAGGATCAATTGCAGTGAATATGACAGCATTTCAAGAGGGCAAAGAGATTCCAAATATTATCACGATGCCATTTTGGGATGTGTATATGAGCATTGGTGGTTCGGGTGTGACGATTGGTCTGTTGATCGCCATTTTTATAGCAGGAAGAAGAGAAGAGATGCGGAGCATTGCCAAGCTTTCATCAGGACCTGGACTGTTTAACATCAATGAACCAGTTATTTTCGGATTACCTGTCATGTTGAACCCTGTGATGGCAATTCCGTTTATCGTTACACCACTCGTGACAGGTACGATTGGTTATATCGCAACCGCTACAGGTTTTGCGGGGAAAGCGGTGGTGATGGTGCCGTGGACGACACCTCCGATTGTGAATGCTTGGCTGTCTACCGCTGGCAGTATGGGGGCTGTCATCACACAGCTTATCTGTATTGTTGTCGCTGTTTTCATCTATTTACCTTTTGTTCTCTTATCCAACCGGAAGCCAGAAGCAGCACCTGATTCAGAATAGAAGGAGGGCTCATGAATGAACATGCAATTTAGATGGTATGGCAAAGAAGATCCTGTCTCCCTTTCATATATTCGGCAAATTCCCGGCATGAAAGGGATTGTCAGTGCAGTCTATGATGTGCCGGCTGGTGATCTGTGGCCGGAGGAAAGTATTGCTCATTTAAAAGCGGAAATCGAACGTCACGATCTTGCTTTTGAAGTCGTAGAAAGTCTCCCGGTCCATGAAGATATTAAGCTGGGAAAGCCTAGCCGGGATGCTTATATCGAGCATTATCAAGAAAATATCCGGAGATTAGCAAGGCATGGTGTGAAGGTCATTTGTTATAACTTCATGCCAGTCCTTGATTGGACACGAACACAGCTCGATTTCCCACTAGCTGATCAATCGACGACTCTTGTTTATTTTCAGCATCAGCTTGAACAGATGGATATAGAAAAAGATCGACTTTCCTTACCAGGGTGGGATACGTCTTATACGCAGGAAGAAATGAGAAAGTTGATGGCTGCATACAGGGCATTGGGGGAGGAAGGATTGTTTGAGAACCTAGACTATTTCTTGGGAAATATCCTTCCAGTTGCAGCGGAAGAGAACATGAACATGGCACTGCATCCAGATGACCCTCCTTGGAACATATTTGGTCTGCCCCGCATTGTCAGCTGTGAAGAACAAATAGATCGTATCCTTCAGCTCGATGAACGCTCACAGCATGGACTGACCTTTTGTTCCGGTTCCCTAGGCTGTAATGCGAAAAATGATGTTCCTTCACTTGCGAGAAAGTATGCCAAAAAAGGGCGTATACACTTTGCTCATTTACGCAATGTCAATTTGTATGAAAACGGTGATTTTGAAGAGTCGGCACACCTGTCGTCAGCAGGTAGCCTCGATATGGGAGCGATTGTGAACGCATTGTTTAAGGAAGGATTTGCTGGCTATGTCCGGCCAGATCATGGACGAATGATCTTTGGTGAGACGGGCAGACCTGGCTATGGATTATACGACCGAGCACTTGGAGCTATGTATTTACAAGGGATGTGGGAAGGACTTCAAATTCACACGAAGAAAGGTCAGGTGGCAACATGAACAAAATCGACATACCCAATGACTTTATTCTAGGTGCTGCGGCTTCTGCTTGGCAGACGGAGGGTTGGAAAGGGAAGAAACCGCATCAGGATTCGTATATAGACCTTTGGTATAAGGAGGGGTATCACGTATGGCACGAAGGATACGGACCAGCAGGAGCAACGAATTTTTACGAGCGCTATCCTGAAGATGTAGCCCTTATGAAGGAAATTGGGTTATCTCATTACCGGACATCGATCAATTGGTCGAGGTTTCTCATCGATTACGAGAATGGAATTGTAGATGAGGCCTATGCTCGTTATATTGATAATTTCATCAATGAATTACTTGAAGCGGGTGTAGAGCCGATGTTTTGCTTAGAGCATTATGAGCTTCCTGCCGTTTTGCTTGAAAAGTACGGCGGCTGGTCATCTAAACATGTTGTCGATCTGTTTGTTCTCTATGCAGAAAAGGTGTTTGAGCGCTATGGAGACCGGGTCAAACATTGGTTTACCTTTAATGAACCGATTGTTGTTCAGACTCGTGTGTATCTAGATGCTATTCGTTATCCTTTCGAGCAAAATACGAAGAAATGGATGCAGTGGAACTATCATAAAGCCTTGGCGACATCAAAAGTGGTGAAGCTTTTTCAGGAAATGGGCTTGAAGGAATCAGCCGGTGCAAAAATCGGGGTCATTCTCAATCCAGAAGTGACGTATGCGAGATCGACTGCGTCGCATGATCAAGAAGCTGCCCGCATGTATGATTTGTTTTTTAATCGCGTGTTCTTAGATCCCTCCATTAAAGGCGTGTATCCAGAAGAACTGCTTGATGTATTGAAAAAGCATGACATTCTTTTCGATGCAACGGAAGAAGAGCTTCAGATCATTAAAGATCATACAGTCGATGTGGTCGGTCTTAATTTATACTATCCGCATCGCGTTAAGGCACCTAGCAAGGCTTGGAACGAAAATACACCGTTTCATCCATCTTATTATTACGATCTATTTGATCTCCCAGGGAGAAAAATGAATCCATTCAGAGGCTGGGAAATCTATCCGAATATCGTCTATGATATGGGCATGAGAATAAAAGAAGAATACGGCAATATCGCGTGGTTTGTGGCTGAAAACGGTATGGGGGTCGAGCAGGAAGAGCGGTTTAAAAACGAAGACGGCGTCATTGATGATCAGTACCGAATTTCATTTATCAGTCAGCATTTGAAAAAAGCCCTTCAAGCGAAAAAAGAAGGTTCAAACTGCAAGGGATATATGCTGTGGGCTTTTACGGATAATGTCTCACCGATGAATGCATTCAAGAATCGCTACGGATTAGTAGAGATCCAGCTGGAGAATGAACGGAATCGTCAGATGAAAGCGTCAGGATACTGGTACAAGACATTAATCCAAACGAGGAAATTAAGGGATGAACCAGATTTTATTTATCAATAGGAGTGATGGGATATGAAGCGAATCATTCTCGCTTGTGCAGCAGGAATGTCAACGTCGATTGTGGTATCTAAAATGAAGGCAGCCGCAGAAGGAAAAGGGCTGGATTATGAAATTTATGCGATACCTGAAGGGGCCATTGCGGACGAATTAGAAGAGCATGGGGACGATGTAAAGGTCATTTTGCTAGGGCCGCAAGTTAGCTTTATGAGAAAGGCAGCAGAAAAAACAGCGGCACCTTATCATATACCTGTCGATGTGGTAAATGTAAGATTATATGGAACAGCGAATGGAGAAAAAATTCTAGAACATGCACTGAAACTAGCAAATGAATCTTGAGCAATCGGAGGAGAAGCAGATGACGGTATTAGAGGAAATGCAGGGAGCAGCCTTTCAAATCATTGCCCATGCAGGTGAGGCACGAAGCCATTATGTAGAAGCCATTCGTCTAGCAAGAGCGGATGACTTTGAAGCAGCGCAGCAGTTGATTGAAAAAGGGGAGGAAGCGTTTCGAAGCATCCATGACCTGCACTTGTCACTGATACAAAAAGAGGCGGCAGGGGAACAGCTTCCCTTTTCTTTACTGCTCATACATGCAGAAGACCAAATGCTCACAACAGAGACCATCCATCTGCTTGCCATTGAAATGATCGAAATGTGTAAAAAAATGTATACCCTGTCAAAATAGATATCAGTTATTAACCAATTTCTGTTATAATCATTCGGTAGATAAAGAGAAAGCAGGATTGGTGAATGAAAAAAACATGTATGTGGCTTGCAGTTGGTTTAGTCATGCTGCTCATTTCGGGCTGTATGGGTACGAAACAGCAAACAGAAGGAAACCAGCAAGCCATCAAAGAGGTAAAGGGTCAAGGACAAACGAAAGAAACAACAGAAACGCAGCAAATTGAAGCGGCAGAGATAGACAAACAAAACTGGATTCAGCAAAAGGAACCCGTTGCGCTTCCAATCTTGATGTATCACAGTATCTCTAGCGGTAATTCGTTACGTGTGCCAAAGAGCGAATTTGCAGCTCATATGAAATGGCTGAAAGACAACGGCTATATCACGCTGTCGCCGAAAGAGGCATATCAAGTTCTCTCGACCAATTCGACACCAAGTGAAAAGTATGTTCTTATCACATTTGACGATGGATACACGGATAACTACACAAAGGCATTTCCGATTTTAAAGGAATATGGAATGAAAGCCACGATTTTTATGATCGAGCAGTCCATCGGCCGTCCGCATCATTTAATCGATGCCCAAATGGATGATATGGTGGCGCATGGTATTTCAATAGAGAGTCACACCATTCATCATTTAGAACTCAATCGTTTAACACAGAAGCAGCAGGAAGAAGAATTAAAAGGATCGAAGGTATTCTTTGACCAGCGGTTTTCTCAACAAACGATCATGGTCAGCTATCCGGTCGGTCGCTATAACGAAGACACGCTGAAGTTGGCGAAGGAAGCAGGATATGAAATGGCTGTAACCACTGAACCAGGACATGCGAAGAAAGAACAAGGTATGATGTCCTTACACCGCCTGCGCATTTCACCGGGACTTTCACCCGAAAGCTTTGGCAGACTGATAGAGGGAAATTGATCAATATTAGATCACAGATGTTTCACATGAAACATTTTACGACACGTTTCGTGGATTAAATACGATTTGTTTGAGATAAATGTATGCAGAAAGAATCAGTTTTTATATACTGATTCTTTTTTATTTAACTAAATAAGGTCTTACAGTTGCCAATAGAAAGTAGGAGGGCTTAGAAGAAAAGTACAGGTTATTATACTTGAAAGTTATTTTGAGTGTTGTTCAGTTTATTTGATTCATTGCATAACAAAAAGCTGTATAATTTATTTGAAATAATGAAAATTCTGCATTTGAAATGAATAAGTAAGATTAAAAAATAAGCTTAACTATGGTAACAAATTGTTACTTATGGTAACATATTGTTGCACAAGTTTTTTGTTCAACTCGGACTAAGTTGAACTAGTTTTCAAACTGAAGCACGAGAGCTTCAAGGTGAATTTCTTGAACGTTCACCATACAACTGAAAAGAAATTTAATTTGGGCACTCGGCTGACTACCGTGTGCTTTTTCTATGTATAAATTTAAAATGTGAGGAATAAACTGAAATAATATGAAAAAATAAAGCAGCCCTCCAAAAAACAGAAACGAGATAGAACCAGCATTACCTTGACTAGGGGTAATGAAGGTGCCGCTTTATTTTTCATTATCATCTTAAGGGTTCATTCAGAACGTTCTCTTATCTAAAATCCATATGATGAACTGGACTAGAGTTCGGATTGAATTTAAGATAAGGAACCAAAGCTTGTACTTACAGGTACAAGCTTTTTTCTTTTTGTTTTTGCGTCTCTCAACGCGTGAACGCACAAGTTTTGTTCTCAAACTGACCCCTCCTTTCTAGGCATAAAAACACCTTTAGTATGGAAGGGGGAGGACTATCGTTTGCAACACGTTTCTATGTATATTTTACCATCTTTCCTATTTAATGACGAATAGCACCTTGTTGTTTCCTCTCTGTTTTTCTTTGCGTTTCATTCATAAAACTCCATATGTGTTTTCTCTAGTTTGTAATAATCCAATCGATCTTTCAAGGTTCCTGTATGAAATTCAAATTTATGTCCATCAGGGTCTGTGAAATAAATCGACTTCTGATCTCTTTCGTCTCTTGGCCGGCTTGGTAAGATGTTGACGTTCAAATCTTTTAGTTTGTTATACATTGGATCTACATCCTCCTCATCAATAGAAAAAGCGATGTGTGTGTAAGAGTGATGGATGTCTTGACGAGGAATGTCTTTTTCTACATTGAGGGCAAGCCACAGGCCGTTCAAATCAAAGTAAGCTGTCGTTCTGCCCTTTGTTAACAATTTGGCATTAAAGACCTTTGTGTAAAAATCAATAGATGTCTCTAAATCAGAAACAGAAAATAATAAATGGTTTATTCCTTTGATGTTCAATTTAATCACCTCAAATTCAATGATGAGAAAAAAGCTTGCAGACTCAATCTACAAGCTTTGTTGTTTATTGATAAACAGGATAACCCGTTATCTTTATATCTTTTCCGAGTGGTTCAAGAGAGAGTTGATCAAGTTCAATTGCATCACTCATGAGGCGTATGCCTTCGCCTCCGAAAAAAGAAGGAGAGAGTCGTCCGCCAATGAGCTTGGGCGCCATGTAGATGACGAGTTTATCGACAAGCTGCTGTTCTAAAAATGAGGCATTGACTTGCCCGCCGCCTTCAATCATCAGGGAGGAGATATTTCTTTCTCCAAGCACTTGAAGTACTTCTTGTAAGGGCACCCGGATATCGCTATCCGTCATGATGACGCTGACGCCAGCTGCTTCTAAAGCAGCTCGTTTTTCTTCATCGGCTTGTTTTGTTGTAAAGATCCATGTTGGCGCCATTTGATCCGTGACCACCTTTGCCGTCAGCGGGATAGACAGCTTAGAGTCTAAGACAATTCGAATTGGATGATGACCGTTTGGAATCCGTGCTGTTAATGAAGGATCGTCGTGAATGACGGTTTGCGCACCGACCAAGATGGCATCGTTGATACTGCGAATGTGATGTGCATCATAACGGGACGTTTCTGATGTAATCCACTTGCTGTCAGACGTAGCAGATGCAATTTTTCCGTCTAACGTAATGCCTGCTTTGAGTGTCACGAAAGGCGTTTTTTTCGTAATAAAGTGGTTGAACACTTCATTCATGAGAATGGATTCCTGCTCCATGACGCCTGTGATGACTTGAATGCCTGCATCTTGTAAAATGGCAATCCCACGCCCGGCAACAAGCGGGTTCGGATCTAGTGCAGCAACGACAACTTTTTCTACGCCAGCTTTCACAAGTGCTTCAGCGCATGGGCCTGTGCGGCCATGGTGGGAACAAGGCTCTAGTGTCACATAGATCGTGGCACCTTTTGCCTTCTCTCCAGCCATTTTGAGCGCATGAATTTCTGCATGTGGTTCGCCGGCCTTCATATGCGCCCCGACCCCAACAATTTCATTTTCTCGCACAATCACAGCCCCGACAAGCGGATTGGGAGATGTCTGACCTTTCATTGCTTCGGCATTTTCAAGGGCTAGTTTCATATATCGCTCATGATGTGGCAATCGTACGCACCTCTTGATCCGCCTTCATATGGCCTGAGCGGTTAATTTTTGTCTGCAAGTATTTTTCATTGAACTCAGAGACATCACCCCAAAGTGGAATCCGTCCAGAAAGAGAAAGGCCTGCATGACTGATAGCATCCGTCTTTTTCGGATTATTGGTAATAAGTCTGACTGGCTTTGTACGCAATGTTTGAAGAACAGCAATCGCTTCTTCATATTGACGTGTATCATCTTCAAAGCCTAGTGCTTCGTTTGCTTCTACTGTATCGTAGCCGTTTTCTTGCAAGATGTAGGCCATGGCTTTACTGAAAAGACCGATCCCGCGTCCTTCATGGTTGGCTAAATAAAACAGTGCGCCTGCTCCATTGTCCTCAATCATTCGCATAGACTGTTTCAATTGGAACCCGCAATCGCAGCGTTTGCTTCCGAAAATATCGCCGGTGTGGCAGATGGAATGCATGCGGATCAGCGCTTCATCAGCATGCTCGAAATCTCCGTAAACAAGGACACTTGATTGCTGGTGATCTGCAAGCTCACGGGAGGAAAGGCTTTCGATTAAAGCTTCATCTGATAATGGTTCTTTCCCATCGTCTTTTAACCATGAATACCAGTTAAACATGACCGTTCTACCGTCTAAATTCACTGGCAGTTTAATAGGTCCAGTGATATATATAAATCCGTCTTCTTGCTGTACTCGTTTGATTTTATCTTTTAAAATGGCTGTTTTAACCTCTGTGTGTTTGTCCATATTCTACACCTTCTTTTTTGTCTGTTTCTTCAATCTGTAAACGAACGAGAACGCCAAATGGATCAACAAATTCGTTACTTTTTCCTGTCGTGTTCATGTGAACACCTGCTTTTGTCAGACGTTCGACGACGGATGTTCTATCGTCTTCTTTTGGGAAAACCAGTGTATAGCTTCTAATTCCTGAAAAACGTGGATCAATGGCTCCTTTTCTCCCGCGTCCCCATGCATTAAAGGCAAGGTGGTGATGATAGACGCCACCAGCAACGAATAAGCTGGCTGGGGGAGCCATTCGGATATGAAAACCGAGCGTGTTCACATAAAAGGAATCGGCTTCTTCTGGGTTGAGATGGAAATGCAAGTGTCCCATGACTGTACCAGCCGGGAGTCCTTCCCAAGTGGAATCAGCGGCTTCTTGCAGGAGACCATCTCCATCAAGCGGAGCATTTCCGCCACCTTTCAGCTCTCCATGCTCACCTACCCATATGTCCTGAGGACGATCAGCATAAATCTCAACGCCGATGCCATCTGGATCACTTAAATAAATGGCTTCACTGAAAAAGTGATCGCTTGCTCCAATTAAAGGATAGCCTTTTTTGATCACATGCGCCAGCCATGTGCCCAGGTTTTTTCTGGTAGGTAATAAAACCGCAAAATGATAAAGTCCTGGCTCATGATCCGGCTTATCTTTCAGCTGCACATCTTCTTTCAGCACAAGGATTGGTTCCTTTGCGTTGCTGCCAAGCGTGACAGTAGAATCCGTCTGTTCTAATAAAGTAAAACCTAAAATGTCTGTATAAAAAGGCAAAGAACGCTCAAAGCTGGACACATGTAATTCTGTTACACCTAATCTTACCTGCTCTATTGTATTCAAAGCTCGGTCATCTCCTTCATGTTATATGCATCTGCATGTTCAATGGTTTATTGAAAATTGATAAAAATGATTACCTTGTTACTTTTAGTAACTAAACTATATAATAGTTAGTAACTTATTTCAAGTAATTAATTATGTTATAATGAAAAAAAGTAGAGAAAAGCAGGAGGGAGTAAAGTATGGCTCAAGTAGATGGCTGCCCAATTACAGATGCCATGGAGATTTTAGGGAAGAAGTGGGTGATTCTCATCATCA
Source organism: Bacillus sp. FS02 (assembly GCF_024398395.1). NCBI lineage: Bacteria > Bacillati > Bacillota > Bacilli > Caryophanales > Bacillaceae > Bacillus > Bacillus sp. FS02. The sequence goes on from NZ_CP074101.1 coordinate 2,126,393, forward strand.
ATCAGCTTTTGACAGGGCCAAAACGTTTTTGTCAGCTTGAAAATGAAATGAACATCAGCGGACGGTTATTATCAGAAAGGCTGAAAGATTTAGAAGCTGAAGGCCTTGTTGAGAAAAAAGTATATCCCGACATTCCCGTGCGGATTGAATATGAACTAACAGAACAAGGAAAGAAAATTGAACCAGTCATACGGGAAATGTATGCTTGGTCTTTAGAGCGCAAAAATAGTGAAAAGGGTGAACATGTCCCTTCTTAATCGATTTCGATCAGTGTCCCTGATCGATTTTTTTTTGTGATTTTCCAGAAATCTAAGTCAATAGTATGAAAAATGATGTTGACAATAAATTCATTCATCATATAATATCAAGGAGAAGAGGGTTCTTTTCCCTGTAATGGAATGGGGAGGTTATGCCATGGTATCATGAATGGGACAGATTACCTAAACCGTGTATCACTACATCATGTAGCAACAGACATCTTTGACTTGTCGAAAGCAAAGATTTATTTTTTGGTCTCTATTGATAATGATTATCATAATCATTTATGAGTGTGAATCATACGCTGATAAAGGTTATTTTTTTTATTGTCTATTGAGAATAATTATCAATATCAATTAGGAGGATATATATGAAATCACTTCGTTCAGCATCACACGTCTTATTATTCTTTAGCTTTGTTCTATTGTTTGCTCTAGCCCCGGTTAGCTCTGCCTCAGCTGCAGGCTTAGCAGATGGTCAATATTCAGCACAATATGTGGTATGGAAAGCAGACAGTGATTCAACGTCAACAGCAAATACGTATTTTGAAAAACCAGCTAAGCTTGTTGTGAAGGACGGAAAAATCAAAGCGCAAGTCACGTTAACGAACAGCTCTTGGATTACAAGCTTTAAAACATTGGATCAAGGTGTCTACAAAGATGCGAAGGTGATCAGTACAAACACAGCTGCCAATAAGAGAACGGTAGAGTTCAATGTCAACAGCCTGACAGATGTTGTACCAGCTAAAGTGAGTGTGACTGTACCGGTCATTGGATATACAGGCAATTACGATATTCGCGTCAAGTTTGATGCAGCAACTGTTCAATAAAAAGGGAGGAAATTCGTTTGATGAAAAAATGGATTAGGATGCCAGCCTTCATGGCTGCATTGCTTCTGGCACTTATACTGCCTTTTTCAAATGCACAGGCTGCCTCATTAAATGATGGTACATACTCCGTCAATTACACTGTGATGAAGGCCGAAGGGACTGCCGTTTCGATGGCAAATGATTACTGGCTGAAGCCGGCAAAAGTGATCGTGAAAAATGGCAAGCTAACGGTGCAAATGACCATTAAAAACAGCAGCTGGGTAACGGAATTTAAAGTGCCAGGAAATGGCGGCTATGTCGATACGACGGTTCTATCAACGAATAAGAAAGCCAATACAAGGCTCGTTCAATTCCAAGCACAGAGTTTGTCTAAACCAATCAAGTCAAAAATCCATGTCACAGTCAAATCGGCTGATTATGATCACGACTATACCATCCAACTGAAATTCGATGAAAGCAGCATCAAGTCACTTTCTTCTGACAGTTCAAAAGAAACAGCAGGTGCAGCAAAACATCAAGAATCATCAAAGGAAACAATCAAAACAACTGATTCATCCACCAAAACAAAACAAGAAGAAAATCCTCAAACTGGTGATACAAGCCAGATGGGATGGCTCCTTGTGCTTGTCTTATGTTCAGGCGGGTTTTTAGCGAGAAAGTGGATCAACAAGCATTAACGGAAGGAAGTGTCATCTTTTGAAACGTCTTTTTCATCTACAGACAGCTATTCTGCTCGTTTTATTCAGTTTGTTGACTGCGTTTCAGCTGCCTCAAGGAACGGCTCAGGCGGCATCATTGGCTGATGGTGAATATACGGCCAGATTCACCATTTTAAAAAATGGCAGCACTGAAGCATCCATGATGGATACGTATACAGAAAAGCCAGCTAAGCTCATCATCGAAAATGGCAAGACGACTGCCTATCTTACGCTGAAGCAAAGCAAAGAAATCACAGATTTCAAGGTCGAACAAAATGGCTCTCTCGTCACCACTGAAACGGTCAGTGAAGATGAGACAGCAAATACGCGTGTAATCAAATTTGATGTAGCCGATGTATCAGCCAAATTAAATGGCTGGGTCAAAATTTACTGGGACTTAGGCGGCTTTATTTATGATGAGGCGTATGACGTACAGCTCGCTTTCGACGAGAGCAGTCTCACACTTGTCACGCCTGCGAAGCCAGACGATAGCGAAACAACACCAGATGATCAAAATGGTACGACGCCAGGCGACAGCGAAACAAAGCCGGATGATCAAAATGGTACGACGCCAGGCGACAGCGAAACAAAGCCGGATGATCAAAGTGGCACGACGCCAGGCGACAGCGAAACAAAGCCAGATGATCAAAACGGCACAACACCAGTTGATTCGACGCAGAACCAATTAAAAGATGGTGTGTATCGTATCAACTACAGTGTGCTGAAGGGCGATGAGGATGAGGCATCTCGGATGAGCCAATACTTCTCACATCCAGCATCGTTAACCGTTAAAAATGGAACGCAAACCGTTTCCTTTACGGTGAAGGATCATACGTCAGTTGATTCTTTGAAAATAGAGAGAAACGGTTCTTATCAAGAAGTGAAAAACGTGAGCACAGATCAAGCAAAGAACACAAGAGTGGTTTCATTTGAAGTGTCTGATCTGAAAAAAGCAGTTAACGGAAAAGTACACATTGTAGTAGCAGCCGCTCACTATGATCAAACGTACGATATTCGTTTTCAATTTGATTCAAAAAGTATCGTTCCACTGAAGGACGGTCAAATAGAGGAAGAAACCCCGGCTACACCAGAAACACCAAAACCAAATAAACCAGCACCAGACACAACGAACGGCGGAACGAATCAAGAGACAGTTCAGCTAAAAGACGGAGTGTACAAGCTTCCTTTTTCAATGAAGAAAGCAGACAAAGATGAGCTTTCTCGCATGAACGATTACGTCGTGAGCCCTGCGACATTGGTGGTGAAAAATGGCCGCCATTTCGTTTCATACACTGTGAAGAACAGCTCAGCCATCACGTCGTTCCAAGTAGGAACCGGCGGTAAATTTGAAGAGACGCTAGTTGCAAAGGCTGATCAAAAAGCAGATACACGAGTGATTCAATATGAAGCAAAAAGTTTGAGTAGTGATCAGGCAGCACGCGTGAAAATTGACATTCCAGCTGCCAATTATCATGAGCAGTACGATGTCAAACTTGTCTATGATACGAAAGGTATCGCAAGTGGTGAAGGAAGCGGAATTGCGACGGTGATCGGAGACGATGAGAGCATCGGCTTTGTGAAAAATCCGAATGATCACGATTCTCAACCAAACCAGCTTGCGAATCTCGCCCCTGAGGAAACGGGTGCAGAGCAGATGACCTTTACACCATCAGATGACCAAACCAAGTCTGAGACAGGTCAGCTGAACCCAAAAACAGGAGATACTTCACTTCTTTGGGTGTACATTCTTTTATTCGGCGGATCACTATTCGTGCTCGTCAGAAAGTATCAAACTCGTACAAGATAAAGAATCTATGTTAAGTGAGGTGCGCCATTCATCTCGGCGCATCCACTTCCTTTTTTCGAAAGGAGGCTTCTGTTTTTTGAAGCATCGAATGTTATGTACCCTGATCACGGCTCTATGTGTGTGCGTCTTCTTAGCAGGCTGCTCACAATCAGCTGAAAGCTCAGCGAAAGGCAAAAAAAGCGCAGCATCAAGTGCCCGCATTGTGGCAACGACTGTAGCTGCTGCTGAGATCATGGATGCGCTAGAGGTAGATCTTGTCGGGGTGCCAACAAGTCAAAAATCTTTGCCGGCTCGATACAAAGGACTCCCAGCAGTCGGTAACCCAATGAGCCCGGACATGGAAATCATCCAATCACTTCAACCGACAGATGTCCTGTCTGTCACGACCCTTCAATATGATTTAGAAACGCCTTTTCAACAAGCTTCTGTCCCTGCGACATACCTCAACCTTGAGAGCCTGGACAAGATGGAGAACGCCATCACAAAGCTTGGAGAAAAATATGATAGAAAGACACAAGCGAAACGCATTGTGGGTGATTTTGAACAAAAAAAGAAAGACATACAAGAGAGAACGAAGGGAAAGACGAAGCCATCCGTTCTCATTTTGCTTGGTGTACCAGGCAGTTATTTAGTGGCAACAGAGAATTCGTATATCGGTGATCTTGTGCGTATTGCAGGAGGAAAGAACATCGTAAAAGGTGAGAAAATGGAGTATTTGGCATCCAATACGGAGTATTTACAAAAAGCCAATCCAGATATCATTCTCCGAGCCGCACATGGGATGCCGGATGAAGTCGTCAAAATGTTTGATCAAGAATTTAAAACAAATGACATCTGGAAACATTTCCATGCGGTCAAACAAGACCGGGTGTACGACCTCGAAGAAAGCTTATTCGGGACAACAGGCAACTTAAAGGCAGCAGAGGCATTAGATGAATTGACTCGTATGTTGTATCCGTCATAAGCGGCGAATCTTAATGATAAAAGGACGTTCAAGATGAAAAAAACAGGGATTTTATTTCTGATAGTCAGTCTCTTACTAGCCGGCGTATTTATTTATTCCGCCATTACGGGGAGCATTCATGTTACACCGATTGAATTATTGGAAGGGCTTATGACCGGTCAACATGCACAGGTAGAAATCATTAAAGATTTAAGAATCCCTCGCATGCTCATTGCGATGTTTACAGGGGCGGCTTTATCTGTCTCCGGTGTCCTCTTGCAGTCTGTGATGAGGAATCCATTAGCAGATGCCGGTGTTATTGGTATTTCATCGGGAGCTAGCTTCTTTTCTTTAATGGCAATTACAGCGCTTCCTCAATTTTATTTCTACTCTCCTTTATTTTCAGTTTTAGGCGGGGCAATTGCCTGCTTCCTCGTATACGTGTTGTCTTGGAAAGGCGGCTTAAGCCCGATTCGAATGATTTTGGTGGGGATCGCCATCAATGCCATGTTTACAGGGATGGCAGAAGCGTTTGTGACCATTTGCAGCTATTTCAATATCACCATTAATCAGTCGGGACAGTCGAATCTCACGATGAAAACGTGGGGAGATGTCCGTTTAATCGGTGTCTATGGCCTCATTGGGCTTGTGGTTGCGCTTTTCTTTAGCAGATGGTGTAACTTGCTTGCCCTTCAAGATAAGACGGCGAAAAACTTAGGATTGCGTGTGACCAGAATGCGCCTTTTGATTTCAATCACGGCGGTGTTATTAGCAGCGGTGACTGCTGCGGTAGCGGGCGTGATTGCCTTTGTCGGCTTGCTCATTCCCCATATCTCTAGAAGGCTCGTCGGTTCGGACCACCGGGTACTGATTCCATTTTCTGCGTTAAGCGGGGCCTTGCTCATTTTGACGGCTGATACGCTCGGCAGAACGCTTGTGGCACCAAATGAAATCCCTGCTTCTACAATCATGGCTGTCATTGGCGGGCCGTTTCTGATCTTTTTATTAAGAAGGGGGGATCGTCTGCATGGACATTCGTGAGGTGTCGTTTTCCTATGATCGACAGAGGGACATTGTTCAATCGGTCACCACGAAGATCGAAAAAGGGAAAATTACGACCATTATCGGTCCAAATGGCTCGGGCAAATCCACGCTGCTTTCCTTGATGGCACATAACCATTGTCCACATAAAGGACAGATTCATTTAGATGGACAAGAGCTGAATGCGTTCAAGCCAAGGGAACTCGCGAGAAAGCTGGCAGTCGTACATCAGCAAAATGAAGCGCCGCTCGATTTAACGATCGAACGAGTCGTGGCATTTGGGAGAACGCCCTACCAGACGATGCGCGGCAGTGACAAGGAAGAGGATGAGAAAGCAATTGAGTGGGCACTGTCCTGTACAAAGCTGACGGATAAGCGAAAGGTGCCTCTCGCCTCATTGTCAGGTGGAGAACGACAACGTGTATGGATTGCCATGGCTTTAGCGCAAAAAACACCGATCCTTTTCTTAGATGAACCGACGACTTATTTGGATATGTATTATCAATTTGACATTCTGGAGCTCATTCGAGAGCTCAATGTCGAGCATGGATTAACCATCGTGATGGTCCTGCACGATATGAATCAGGCGATTCGCTATAGTGATGTCATCATCGCCATGAAAGATGGACAAATTATTCGCGAAGGACGGCCAAATGATGTGTTAACAGAAGAGATGGTGCGGCACATTTATCATGTGTCCGTCACAATTAAGCAGGATGCAGAAACAGGGATGTATATCGTGCCTGTAGGCATATAAGTTGTGCAAAAAGCAGGTGAGACAGTGTGAAACGAGGGAGAAGGATCGGGCAGCGAATGCTGACGATCGTCTGTTTAGGTGTTTTTCTATATAGCGGTACTGCCATTGGCTTGGAGCTCTTTGGCTATTATCAAAATCGTCAGGTGCTTGCAAAGGCTCAGACACTTTACACACACGAGGATGGAATGAAACAGCGAAAACCTGGAGAAATCCGTCAGTCATTTGATGATTTGCGAAAGGTGAATCAAGACATTGTCGGTTGGATTGATATGAAGGACACGATGATTCAGTATCCAATTGTTCAGTCAAACGATAATGCATTCTATTTAACTCGTAATTATGTAAGGGATGACACACGGGCAGGCAGTATCTTTATGGATTATCGTAATGACGTCTTGCATGAAAGTCCCAATACAGTGGTGTACGGTCACCGGATGAGGGATGGGTCTATGTTTGCTGGTCTCACAAACTATTTAAAAAAAGATTTCTTCCAAGATCATCGCACATTTCAGTACGATACGCTGTACCAAAGCTATGAAGCAGAGATTTTTGCTGTGTATGAAACGACAGTCGACTTTGATTATATTCAGACTGATTTTCAGGATCTTGGTGAATATGCACACTACTTGCAAGCTGTTCGTAAGAAGTCCATCTATCAAACGAAAACAGACGTATCCACAGATGACTTGATTCTCACATTATCGACCTGTGATCATGTGCTGGCACCTAAAAACAAACGTCTCGTGGTACAGGCGAAGCTAAAGAAAGTTTACTAGAAAAGGAGAGACAGACGGTTGAAATGTTTACATGTGATTTGGGCAGGACTCGTCGTCGTGCTTCTCCTCGGCGGATGCAGCCAGGCGGCGCCGGCCGAGAATGGGAGCAAGCAAGGTGCGCTCAACATTCAGGATTTTGCCGGCAGAACATTATCGTTTCATGAATCACCTGAACGAATCGTCTCATTGTCAACTGGCGACATGAGCATCATTTATGCCTTAGGTGGCCAGGTTGTCGGCCGGCCAACTGCCGAATTGCCAGACAATCTACAAAAGGCAAAGTCCGTACAATCAATTGGCACAACCCATCAATTTGATGTCGAGCTGATCACGAGTTTAAAGCCCGATGTGGTGCTTGGGAATGAATCATTAAACAGCAAGGATATCTCTACTATAGAAGGAATTGGTTCACAGCTTCTTTTGACAAGTGCCAACTCAGTGAAGGACATCCAGCGTCAAGTTACTTTATTTGGTGATTTACTTGGAAAGCAGCAAAAGGCCAAAGCGCTCAATGCTCAAATCGATCAGCGGATCAAGCAAGTGAAGCAGCCTGAGAAAAAAGTAAAGACGCTCGTTGTGTATGGTGCACCCGGCACATATATGGCGGCACTTCCGCAATCTTTAAGCGGTGATCTGCTGCGGATCGCTGGTGGGGCGAATATTGCTGAAAATGAACCAGCACTCGAAAAGTTTCCGCAATATGCACAAATCAATGCAGAAAAGGTAATCGAGGCCGATCCAGATCTCATTTTGCTGATGACACACAGCAATCCTGAAGATGTCAAAGCAGGCTTTATGAGTGAAATGAAGCAAAATGCGGCGTGGCACGATGTATCAGCTGTCAAAAATGGACACGTTGAGATTCTACCAAGTGACCTATTTGGGACAAATCCAGGCGCAGAAGTCATCAGAGCGATCGATGAATTAGAGAAGAAATTGAAGCGATTGTCATCATGAAGATGAATGCAGAACTAGATTTTCAAAAAAGGCAGTCAAGACGAAAATGGCTGTTACCAGGATTGTTTCTCTCTTTATGTGTGGGCGTCTGTCTAGGACTTGCGGTAGGTTCTGTCCAATTGTCGCTACCGGATTTAATGGCTGTGTTCACGGGATCAGGTCTGCCTGTTCATGAAAAAATTGTCATGGATTTACGGTTGCCGCGTGTGCTCATTGGTTTTCTCGTTGGGGCCTGTCTCGCAGCATCAGGAGCGATTTTACAAGGAGTTGTCCGAAATCCACTGGCTGACCCTGGGATCATTGGTGTGACTGCGGGCGGCGGGTTAGCTGCTGTACTCAGCATGATTGTTCTTCCACAATTCACGTATTTGCTTCCGGCAGCCGCTTTTCTGGGCGCCTTATTAGCAGCTCTTGTCGTGTATATGCTGTCATTTGATCAAGGGGTTTCACCGCTTAAATTGATCTTGGCAGGTGTTGCCGTCAATGCCTTGCTCGGTGCGGTGATGAATGGATTTATGGTGCTTTACAGTGAGCGTGTGCAGGCTGTTTTGCCTTTTCTATCAGGGGGATTAAACGGACGGAGCTGGCATCATCTTAGCTTTGTGTCGCCATATGCGCTGGCTGGATTATGTCTTTGTTTTTTCGCCATTAAACCGTCCAATCTCCTTTTGCTTGGCGATGAATCGGCTCAGCTATTGGGCCTTCGAGTAGAGCGGACTCGATTTTTTCTCATTGCGCTGGCCGCTCTTTTAGCTGGAGCAGCTGTCAGTGTCAGCGGTTTAATCGGTTTTGTCGGGCTTGTTGTACCCCATTTTATCCGTCTTTTAATCGGAGATGACTACCGGTATTTGCTACCGATTTCAATGCTTGGAGGGGGCGTGCTTGTGGTCTTTGCCGATACAGCGGCACGGGTCTGGTTTACACCGGTTGAATTGCCTGTAGGGATCTTGCTTGCCTGCATCGGTGCACCTTTCTTCCTCTATTTATTAAAAAAGAAAGGGAGGGGTTAAGATGGATGTCATTGCAATGGATGACGTGAGTCTCAGTCAAGGCGGCTTTCGGCTGTCTTCCATTTCAGCAGCTGTTCCTAAAGGGAGTGTGACCGGAATCATTGGCCCGAATGGGTCAGGTAAGTCGACTTTTATCAAAGCGGCCGCACGACTGACCTCAATCGAAAGCGGCATGATTTACATTCACGACATCCCGCAAAAAGAGATGACGGCACAGGAGATCGCCAAGGAGGTGGCGGTTCTCATGCAAACGAGAACCGCCATCCCATCGATGACAGTACGTGAGCTGGTCGCACTTGGACGCAGTCCGCACCGTTCCATCTGGAAAAAAAGCAGTACGTCAGATCATGAAGCGATTGAGTGGGCGCTTGAGGTGACGAATAGCCGCATGAATGAAAACAGAATGCTCCATACATTATCAGGCGGAGAAAGACAAAAGGCATATATTGCAATGGCACTGGCTCAGAAGACAGAGACTATCATTCTGGATGAGCCAACCACTTATTTAGACATTGCGCATCAGCTTGAATTACTGGAGCTGCTCAAACAGCTGAATCAAACACATGGCATCACCATTTTAATGGTTCTCCATGACTTGCAGCAGGCCGCAAAATATTGTGACCGTCTCATTGCTATGAAGCGAGGTCAGGTGCATCAAATTGGCTCACCAAATGAAGTGTTAACAGAAGACTTTTTCAAGGAGGTTTTTGGGATTCAGGCGGAGGTTCACTTAGACGGACCGCATCCGCTCATTATCCCCATTGCCTCCATTCAACAACAAAAGGGAGATGAACCAAACATGATTATTGTAAACAACCAAGTAAGAGTAGAAAAAGGCAGTGCAGACCACCTTGTTAAACGGTTTAACAAGCAGGGACAAGTAGAATTTATGGAAGGCTTTTTAGGAATGGAAGTATGGGTCACTCAACAGACAACTGATTACGATGAAGTGACCATTCACACCCGCTGGAATCGAAAAGAAGACTTTGTGAATTGGACAAAATCTCAGGCATTTGGTGATGCGCACGCTCATGGAAAGGCGAAACCTGAAGGCCTGTTAAAAAACAAAATTACGTACTATGAAGTGCAAGTCACAAGACCCGCTTTACAGAAAAAAGCCTAAATATTCAAAAGCGCTGCAGCGAAGAAGCAGCGCTATTTTTTTTGTGATTGTCTCTTTCCGTCACATATTTTTGACAAAGTATTCAAACAACTGACACAATCCTATCCAAATTTTAGGTAAAATTTACTTTATTTTTGAAGCGCATGGGTGTAAAGTACAGGTATAAATAACTAACCGAATGAAAATCAAGAGTAAAATTTCACCGAGTGAACTATATCAAATGGACTTTCATTTGTGAATCATTGAACAAATAGTGAACTTTTTGTGAAATGGTGAGCATAAATATCTCGAATCATTCGGCATGCGAAAGTAAGGGAGGATGTAAGGCTGTGAGTGAGCTGTTTTTAGCAAGATTTCAATTTGCCTCAACGACATTATTTCATTTTATTTTTGTTCCTATGTCTATAGGTTTGGTATTTATCGTGGCATTGATGCAAACCCTTTATGTCGTCAAGAAAAAAGAGATTTATAAAAAGATGGCGAAATTTTGGGGTCACCTTTTCTTAATTAACTTTGCAGTAGGTGTGGTGACAGGGATTCTGCAAGAATTCCAGTTTGGGATGAACTGGTCTGATTATTCAAGGTTTGTCGGTGATGTCTTTGGTGCACCGCTTGCCATTGAAGCGCTATTGGCCTTTTTCCTTGAATCGACCTTTATTGGCCTTTGGATATTCGGCTGGGACCGTCTGCCGAAAAAAATTCATTTGTTATGTATTTGGCTTGTTTCTCTTGGTACGATCTTTTCGGCGTTTTGGATTTTACTCGCCAACTCATTTATGCAGGAGCCAGTTGGATTTGTGATTAAAAATGGCCGTGCAGAAATGAATGACTTTGGGGCGCTCGTGACAAATCCGCAACTTTGGGTAGAGTTCCCGCACGTTCTGTTTGGTGCATTGGCAACCGGTGCTTTCTTTATCGCGGGTGTCAGTGCCTATAAAATGATCAAAAAACAAGAAGTGACCTTTTTCAAAAAATCTTTTCAGATTGCCATGGTGCTTGCTTTCATTTCTGGCTTAGGTGTGGCGTTCTCTGGACATGATCAAGCAAAGCACTTAATGGAATCACAGCCGATGAAGATGGCAGCAAGTGAAGCCCTTTGGAAGGATAGTGGAGATCCAGCGGCTTGGACACTATTTGCCAACATTGACACAGATAAAAAAGAAAACTCTGCGGAGATCAATATTCCGTTTGCTTTAAGTTACTTGGCTTATTCGAAGTTTAGTGGAGATGTGCCAGGCATGCTGACCCTTCAAAAAGAATATGAAGCCAAGTTTGGTCCTGGAGATTACATTCCTCCAGTCAAAACAACCTTCTGGAGCTTTAGAATCATGGTGGGTGCCGGCATGTTGATGATTTTTGCTAGTATGATTGGTTTGTATTTGAGCTTTAGAAAAAAACTAGAATCAAACAAATGGTATTTACGCTTCATGGTATGGATGATTGCGTTCCCGTTTATTGCAAACTCAGCTGGTTGGATCATGACGGAAATTGGGCGTCAGCCGTGGACAGTCTTTGGTATGATGACAACCGCACAATCCATTTCACCAAACGTATCGTACGGCATGTTGCTATTCTCAGTCATTAGCTTTACGACCATTTATCTGATTCTTGCCATCGTGCTTGCCTACTTATTCATTCGAGAAATTAAAAAAGGTGCACATTCTGAAGAGAATACAGATCAAAAGGATGAAACGGACCTGTCTACAGATCCATTTGATGGAGGCGCATATCATGGCATATCTTAACGAGATTTGGTTTATTCTTGTCGCAGTACTGTTTGTTGGATTTTTCTTCTTAGAAGGATTTGATTTTGGTGTCGGGATGTCCATGCAGCTTCTTGGAAAAGATGCACACGAGCGCCGCATTTTAATCAATACGATTGGCCCTTTCTGGGATGCGAATGAGGTCTGGTTGATTACAGCAGGCGGAGCTATTTTCGCCGCTTTTCCTCACTGGTACGCTACGATGTTCAGCGGATACTATATTCCGTTTACGGTTCTCCTGCTAGCACTCATTGGGCGGGGGGTCGCCTTTGAATTTAGAGGGAAGGTCGAGAAGGCTTCATGGATCAAAACGTGGGACTGGGTGATCTTCTTTGGCAGCCTGCTTCCGCCATTTTTACTCGGCGTGCTATTCACAAGTATTTTACGAGGAATGCCCATTGATCAAAGCATGAATATGTACGCTGGATTTACAGACTTTGTGAATCTTTATTCAGTGATCGGCGGGGTAGCCGTGACGGTTCTTTGCCTTCTGCATGGATTGATTTTCGTCACACTCCGCACTGAGGGTGATTTAAGAAATCGTGCAAGAAAGCTCGGCCAGCGTGTTTTATTGATTGCACTACCAGTTCTTGTTCTATTTGTTGGTGTGTCTATTCTTGAAACAGACATTTATACCGTACGTCCGATCATCACAATCCCTTTAACTGTACTCATTGTGGTTTGTTATGTAGCGGCTCTATTCTTTATGAGAAAAGAGCGTGATGGCTGGACATTTTTATTCACAGGTGCAGGTATTATGGTGACCGTGACCATGCTTTTCACAGCATTATTCCCGCGTGTCATGATTAGTTCGATCAACCATGCATTCGACCTCACCATTCAAAACGCTGCATCAGGATCTTATTCACTGACGGTCATGACGATTGTTGCCATTTCTTTGCTGCCTTTTGTGCTTGGGTATCAAATCTGGAGCTACTATGTCTTCCGTAAACGTGTAAGCGGTAAGGAGCCAATGACCTACTAATGGATAAACGTTTGCTTCAACTAAAAGGAATGAGGGGGCTTCTTGCCCTCTTAGGTATTGTGTCAATCATCCAAGGAGCAAGTATTATTTTTCAAGCACAGTGGCTGGCACATGCCATAACAACGCTGTTTGACGGGAAGAGCCTCATGCAGGCAACACCTTATGTCTTGCTGTTTCTTGCTGCCTTTCTGGTGCGGCACGGTCTCACCTTGATGCGGGAGAAGGTCATGTTCACCTATTCTTCCCGAATTGGAGCAGACGTCAGAAAGCAGCTGTTGGACCAGCTGTTCCGTTTAGGGCCAGCTTTCACGAAGAAAAAAGGAACAGGAAAGCTTGTGACATTGGCGATGGAGGGCATTGCCCAATATCGTCAGTATTTACAGCTGTTTTTGCCGAAAATGGTGAACATGGCAGTTATTCCGGTGATGGTGCTTGTCTATGTTTGGACATTAGATGAAACATCTGCTGTCATTCTCATTGTCACGCTGCCAATTTTAATTGTTTTTATGATTTTGCTAGGACTTGTCGCTCAGCGTAAAGCGGCCAAACAATGGAGATCGTATGAGAAATTATCCAATCATTTTACTGATTCTCTCCGTGGCCTTGAAACGCTTCGCTACTTAGGGATTAGCAAAAAGCATTCTCGCAATATTGCAGAGGTCTCAAAGCGTTATCGAAAGGCGACGATGAGCACACTGAAAGTCGCCTTTCTTTCATCTTTTGCTCTCGATTTCTTTTCTATGCTGTCCATTGCGACTGTCGCTGTATTTCTCGGCTTGCGCTTAATTGAAGGAGATCTTTTGTTATTGCCCGCTTTGACCGCACTAATGCTTGCGCCAGAATATTTTTTGCCAGTCCGTGAAGTGGGGAATGATTATCATGCGACGTTAAACGGTAAAGAAGCGAATGAGGCGATTCAAGTGATTTTAGAGGAAAAGGGCTTCCGAGAGCAGGAGACACAATCCGTGCAGCTGAACGAGTGGAATGAGCAATCTGAGCTCACACTGCAAGATGTCAGTGTCTTGCATGATGAGCATGCACCATATTCGATTCAGGATGTGGACCTCACTGTGAAAGGAAAGAAAAAAATTGGGATCATCGGTGCCAGTGGTTCGGGGAAATCGACGTTAACGGATGTTCTCGGCGGTTTTGTTGAACCGTCTGCAGGTGAAATCATCCTAAACGGAAAGCCGCTTGCTCATTTACAGCTGGCGGCATGGCAAAAAGAAGTCGTTTATATGCCGCAGCATCCTTATTTATTTCACATGACACTGAGAGAAAATATTCGTTTTTATGAACCGAATGCAACCGATGAAGACGTCGAAAGAGCGGTGGAAGAGGCAGGTTTGTCTCATCTCGTAGCGGAACTCCCCAATGGACTGGATGAGGTCATTGGCGAACAGGGCAGAGGACTGAGCGGCGGACAAGCGCAGCGGATTGCACTCGCTCGCACAGTGCTCGGCCAGCGATCCATTATGCTGTTAGATGAACCAACGGCTCATCTGGATATTGAGACAGAGTATGAATTAAAGAAAACAATGCTTCCATTGTTTGAAAATAAACTTGTGTTTTTAGCCACACACAGACTTCATTGGATGACGGATATGGATGAAATCATTGTGATGGATCATGGGACGATTGCAGAGATGGGGACTCATGAATCATTAATGGAAAGAAAAGGTGTGTACTATCAATTGGTACAGGAACAAATGGGGGCGGTCACACATGGTCAGTAAAGGCTGGTTTATACCTTATATCAAGGAGAATCAAAAGCTGTTTGCCTTGGTGCTTTTTTTAGGGGCGATTGCGGTGTTTTCTGCTTCTATGCTCATGTATACGTCAGGGTTCCTCATTTCAAAAGCTGCCACAAGACCTGAGAATATCTTGATGGTCTATGTCCCCATCGTGGCAGTACGTACCTTTGGTATTTCACGCTCAGCTGCTCGTTATGCAGAGAGACTAGCGAGTCATCAGCTCATTTTGACGATGATTGAAAAAATGCGGGTACGTCTTTATGACATGGCTGAACGAAGTGCCAAACAGACGAAGCTTGGAACAGGTGAAATGCTTGGGCTGTTATCAGAAGATGTGGAGAGATTACAGGATGCGTATTTAAAAACAATTTTTCCATCCATCGGTGCGCTGCTTTTATATGCCGCTTCGATTGGAGCACTTGGGCTTTTCTCATGGCCTTTTGCCGGGTTGATGCTGCTTTATATGGCGCTGCTCGTATTTGTATTCCCATACATCACAGTACTTGTGAACCGGGCGCGACAAATTCAAATGAAGAAAGGCAGAAATGAACTGTACAGCCATTTAACAGATGCTGTCATGGGCGTGAGTGACTGGTTGTTTAGCGGCAGACAGAACGATTTTGTTGAGGGCTATGAACGAAAAGAAGCAAAGCTATTAGCACTCGAATCGGCAAAGCACCGGTTTATCCGTCTGCGCCAATTTTTAGCACAGCTAGTCATTGGAGGAGCAGTCGTCCTTGTCGTGTATTGGAGCGGCTCAGTCGTTCAGGCTGGTTCTATGCCGCACACGCTCATCGCAGCCTTTGTGCTTGTGCTGTTTCCATTAACAGAAGCCTTTCTTCCACTGTCAGATGCAGCAGGCGATATTCCTGTTTATCAGCATGCCGTCAGCAGATTAAATCATTATGAAGAGCAGTCGTATGAAGGATTAGTGGAGAGGAAGGCAGCAGACGAGACACCCGTCTCTGATGGCGTTGAAGCGGTCTGTTTTGATCAAGTCACCTTCGGATATGAAGTAGATCAACATGTACTAAAGCATTTTTCGTTTTCCATGAAGCAAGGTGAATCGCTCGCTCTTTTAGGAAAAAGCGGTGCAGGCAAATCGACCATTTTAAAACTGTTAGAAGGGGCAGTCGTGCCAAATCAAGGGGTTGTCAGCATTCAGGGGAAACCGGTACAAAGCATTCAAGAGGAGATATCCTCTTATGTGTCTGTGCTCAATCAACAGCCCTATTTATTCGATACGTCTGTTTTAAACAACATTCGCTTAGGTTCTCCAGAAGCGACAGAAGAGCAAGTAAAAGAAGCCGCGCAGCAAGTGCAGCTGCACGATTACATTGAGTCTTTGCCAGAAGGTTATCACACAGGTGTACAAGAGACAGGGGTTCGTTTCTCTGGTGGAGAAAGACAGCGTATGGCTCTAGCACGGATTTTGCTGCAAAACACACCGATTGTTGTATTAGATGAGCCAACCGTCGGGCTTGATCCACGCACAGAGCGTGAATTGCTTGAAACAATCTTCCGTGTGTTAAAAGGAAAAACAGTCATTTGGATCACCCATCATCTCACTGGCTGTGAGGCATGTGACCGTATGATGTTTATTGAAGGTGGACGTATTGAGATGGAAGGGCACCATCATGATTTGCTGAAAGAAAATGTGCGTTATCAAAAGCTGTATGAAATGGATCGTCCATTTTCGGTCGTGTAAAAATTGAACGACAAGAACGTTCGGAAAGAAGATTTCTGCCCGAACGTTTTTTTGAGCTTAAGGATTTACTTTTCCTACACCCGCATTTGATACAACTTCTGATTTCACATTGTTCACGTTAAGCAAAGAGTAGTTATAAGGAGGGTTGTACGTACCTGTTGAAGACGTTGGCAGGCTACCTGTGCTGTTAATATATGAGTTGTTGATGACATGCCATGTACCGACTTGACGGCTGTCCCAGCTGCCAATGGCATTGTTTGTATTTTCAAATACGTTGTGCTCAATTCTCATTTTTGCGCCCATACGAGAGTTAATCGCAGTTGTATGGATGCCTTTGTAGTAGTTGTTATACACATGACCTTCTCCGTAGCGCATAGACGGTACACGAGAGTTCAAGTTTTCAAAACGGTTGTTGTGGAACGTGATTTTTCTGTTGTAGTTATCGTTATCGGAGCTGCCCATCAGCATCGTTTTCCAGCTGTCATGGACATAGTTCCATGAGAACGTAATGTAATCAGAGTCATTTTTCACATCGAATAACCCATCATAGTCATCTTTATCAGAGTTTAAAGTGTTGTAGAGTTCATTATGGTCGACCCATACGTTTTTAGAGGCACCTTCGATTCCGATGGCATCTTTATCACCGATTTTGCTGTGATGGATTTTGAGGTTGCGGATGATGACGTTATTGGCGCGCCATACTTTAATACCAATCCCGTTAAATTCGCCGTTTGTCCCTTTACCGACGATGGAGACATTGTTTGTATCTTTCACATCAATTTTATTGGCTGAAGTATTAGAAGGAGTAATGGTTCCGTCTACCACGATTTTCAATTTTTCATTTGTTCCTTTGCTTTTGAGGGCAGCTAATAGTTCATTTCCGGTTTTCACCGTCACCGTTTTACCGCCTTCACCGCCTGTTGTACCGCCATTTAATGTGGAGAATCCTTGCTGATTAAAATTGGCCATAATCGAAGGGCTTTCTGGATATTTCGTTGCTGCTTTTGCCTCCCCATTTGGCGCAAATAATGAAGTCACGAGACCAACCGCTAACACACCAGCTAACATTGGAACTTTTTTCTTCAACATGAACATCTCCATTCTCTATTTTGTTTTAATGTAAACGTTTCCAAAATAAGCTGCGATTCAACCGCTCCTCCTTCCTTCGCCAGCATCGCCTCTTTCGGAATGTAGGAAGAGCATAGCACGCAAAAAGGTATCATCGGCTAAGAATTGGAACGAAGTATTCCACGATTTTCAAGGAAACTAAGGCAATGATTATTTCAATTTATCTACATGAGACAAGGATCATTGACGATAGGTATTGGGGTAACCTAGTGATTATGAAAAGGACGTTCTTTTTTTCAAGGAAAATCAAGATGATTACGAAAGCGTCATTTTGTTAGAGACAAAGACATGTCATAATCATTACATAAGAAAAAATTGGATATCAAATAGATCCATGCGCTAAACAGTAGGTAGAAAAGGCTCCAATTTAAAAAAAGAAGGTCTATTTTAAACGATGCGATCACCGGTGTCGTCTAATCAATAAGAGATAGAAAGGAAGGAGGGACGTGTTTGGAGCAGACCGAGGAGACTTTATGGATCAAGCGGGCAAAACAGGGGGATGATGCCGCATTTACCGCCCTTTATCGGCATCATTATTCGTTTCTTTACCGTTATTTGATGAAATTGACCCTTCAACAAGAGCTGACAGAGGAGATCATGCAAGAAACGATGCTCAAAGCGTACATGAAACTTTCTTCTTTTAGAGGAGATTCATTATTTTCAACATGGCTCATGTCCATTGCATCTAGACAATTTTTAGATCATCAAAAGAAAAGAAAACGTGAACAAACGAGAGAAGGAAAGGCGAATCAAGAAGCCATCCGCCGGTTCAAATGGGATGTTCAGCAAAAAGGCCATACTTGGCATGACATGTGGGATGCTTTAAATGAGTTAAAGGCTCAGGAGAGAGCACCGATCCTTCTCCATTACTATTATGGCTTTACTTACCCTGAAATCGCTTCGATGCTCGGGGTGAGAGAAGGTACGGTGAAATCGAGGGTTCATCATGGGATCAAGAAAATTCGAAAGGAGTGGGACTGATGAAAGAAGATCGTTTCGCCGATCGTTTAAAAGAGGAGCTGCAGGAGCTCGATGAACAAATCGAAGTAGAAAAGCCGAGTGAACAAGCTTTGATGTTGATGCTAAAGCAGGCAAAGGAAAAAGAGAAAAAACGTTTTAAACAAGAAGTGCTGGCGTACATCATCGTCAGTCTGACCATCATGACACTTTTTGCAGCTGCCATTACTCATTTGCCCATCATCTTCATTCTTCTCCAAGTGGTGAGTGTGCCGCTCTGTGTGGTTGTCGGCATCAAGGAATATCAACATATTAAAGGAGGGTCCTCCTTATGAGTCATACGGAAATGATCATCTTATTGTGCGCATTACCGTTACTGTTTGCACAAGGATTTCTCTTATTTATGGATGCTAAGAAAAGAGGGCGTTATAAATGGTTCTGGGGCATCATTGGATTAATCAACTTCCCATCTTCTTCTATTTTATATTGGCTGTGTGTTGTCTTACCTGATCGTAAAAGAGGAGAAAAGCTCAGAAAAAATTGAAAGACGTTGTAAAACTTTTGACCTTTTTTTTGAATGATCATCATCTAGAAAAAGTGAAAGTTTCATGAATGTGTCAAAGAAAGCGGGATGTTGAACGTCCAGTTCGTCATTTCTAGCACGATAGTCATTCTTTGAGCGCGTCATTTTCATGACGGAAGGTGATTCTGCTTAATCTATCTCATTTCGGCATCGTTTTCATCTGTTATCAATATTGATCAGTTTTTACAAATGGTGTTAAATTAATCTCAATATGCGTTAGAAAATCTAACAACCAAAGAGTGAGATATTGACAAGGAGGCAGATGAGACATGTTGACCTTAGATCGAGCAGCACAAACAGCACAAAGCTACATCCACCGTGTGCTAGAGGATGTAGAAAAACGGAATCCAGGCGAGGCGGAATTCCAACAAGCCGTAAAAGAAATTCTGGAATCCCTCGTCCCGGTTTTTGCAAAACACCCAGAGTATGAAAAACAGGGGATCTTAGAACGCTTAATTGAGCCTGAGCGGTTTGTGATGTTTCGTGTACCGTGGGTAGACGATGAAGGCAAAGTACAGGTGAACAGAGGATTCAGGGTTCAATTTAATAGTGCCATCGGTCCTTATAAGGGGGGCATTCGGTTTCACCCATCGGTCAATGCCAGCATCATCAAGTTTTTAGGGTTTGAACAAATCTTTAAAAACGCACTGACAGGTTTGCCGATCGGCGGAGGAAAAGGTGGATCAGATTTTGACCCTAAAGGGAAATCTGATGGAGAAATCATGCGTTTTGTTCAAAGTTTTATGAGTGAACTCAGTCGTTATATTGGACCTGATCAAGATGTACCGGCAGGAGATATTGGTGTAGGTGCACGCGAAATTGGCTATATGTTCGGCCAGTACAAAAAAATGCGTGGTGCGTATGAAGCCGGTGTCCTGACAGGAAAAAGTCCTGGTTTTGGAGGCAGCTTAGCGAGAAAAGAAGCGACCGGCTATGGACTGGTGTACTTTATGGAAGAAATGTTAAAAGCCCACGGAATGCAATTTGAAGGACGATCTGTTGTTGTGTCTGGGTCAGGAAATGTATCGATTTATGCGATGGAAAAAGTATTGGAATTAGGCGGAAAGGTTGTGGCTTGTAGTGATTCAAGCGGAGCCATTTACGACCCTCAAGGCATTTCACTTGAGACAGTGAAGCAGCTGAAGGAAGTCGATAACCAGAGAATTAGTGCCTACATAGACATTCACCCGCATGCTGAATTGATTGAAGATTGCGAACAAATTTGGTCTCTCCCTTGTGACATTGCGCTGCCATGTGCGACCCAAAATGAAATTTCAGAGTCGCAAGCACAGCAGCTAGTGGCAAACGGTGTCATCGCTGTAGGAGAAGGGGCCAATATGCCGTCCACACTTGAGGCCGTCAAAGTATTTGAACAACATGATATTTTGTTTGCACCAGCAAAAGCAGCAAATGCTGGGGGAGTGGGTGTTTCGGCGTTAGAAATGGCGCAAAACAGTGCGAGAATGTCTTGGACTTTTGAAGAAGTAGATGGTCAGTTGAAACAAATGATGCAGTCGATTTATCGTCAGTGTACTGAGACAGCTGAAGAATACGGATACGCTGGAAACTTAATGGTAGGCGCAAATATTGCAGGATTTCGCAAAGTGGCAGATGCCATGATCGCACAAGGCGTCATTTAACTCCTGCTCTCCCGCACCTGTTTATTTCATGACAAGATCGGGAATCGTCTTGTAAGAATGACAATAAGGAGGCGCGGGAGAAAATGAAAAAGTGGCTGAAACAAATTGTCAAATGGGCACCAGTGATTTATCCAGTGGTGAGGAAAATATACAAAGAACGAAAAGCATCCAAAAGTCGTAACGTATCAGCCGGGTAATCCGGCTTTTTTTTATGAAATGAATGAAACAAAAAAATATGCTGTGTGAATGATCCATTTCACTTCTCTCTCCGTTAAGTACATAACAAACGGAAAGAGGAGGCAAAACAGATGAAAATGAAAAAAGCATTTTTAACGATCCCGCTTAGTGCAGCATTATTATTACCAACTGCTCAAATGGCAAGTGCACACGAAGGACATATGCATGGGGATGCAAAAAAGTCGTCATCATCACAAGAGGTGTCAAATAAAGCAACGGATCTTCGCGCAGCGCTTGATCAGCTGTTCTCAGAGCATGCTTATTTAGCAGTGATCACGATGCAAAAGGGAATTGACGGCAGTAAAGATTTTGATCAAGCAGCCGCAGCGTTAAATGAAAACACGAATGATCTATCGGATGCGATCACCTCTGTGTATGGAAAAAAAGCAGGGAAACAATTCAAAGAGATTTGGTCAAGCCATATCGGTTACTTTGTTGACTATGTACAAGCAACAGCGAAAAAAGATGAAGCAGGTAAAAAGAAAGCGGTCAAAGAGCTTGATCAATACCGCATGAAACAAGCTGATATGCTTGATAAAGCAACGGATGGAAGATTGAAAGCAAGTGAACTTGAAGAAGGTTTAAAAATGCACGTCAATGAACTGCTAAAAGCTTTTGACAGTTACACAGAAAAGGATTTTGATACAACCTATGAAACGGTCAGAAAATCCATTCATCATATGTTTGAAGTAGGTAAAGGCGTATCATGGGCGATTACAGATCAATTTCCTGGGAAATTTGATCAAAAATCAGTGGATACTCCAGCCGCAGATCTTCGTGAGGATTTAAACTACTTGTTCTCAGAGCATTTGGCACTCGCGGTAGTGGCTATGCAAAAAGGGAATGATGGCAGCAAGGACTTTGACCAAGCGGCAGCAGCCTTAAATGAAAATACAAATGATTTATCAGATGCGATCGCTTCTGTTTATGGAAAAGATGCAGGAAAACAATTTAAAACGATCTGGTCAAGTCATATCGGATATTTAGTTGATTATGTTAAAGCAGATGCATCAGGAGACGAGCAAGCAAAAGAAAAGGCTGTCAAAGATTTAGATGCTTACCGTATGAAACAAGCAAAATTTTTAGATCAAGCGACAGATGGACGATTGAAGGCGGCTGACTTAGAAGCTGGGTTGAAAACGCATATTGATGAGCTCATCAAAACGTACACGTCTTATCATCATGGTGAATATGATCAGCTGTACCCGACTGTCAGAGAAGCATACGGCCATATGTTCATGGTTGGTCAAGATGTCGCATCAGCTATTGTCGATCAGCATCCTGAATTATTCAAATCCAACATGCCAAATGAGATGCCGAAAACAGGTATGGGAGGCACAGCCGGTCCATTAGGTATGTCATATGAAGCATTTGCTGGGATGATGGCAAGTCTCATCTTAGCCGGAGGTGCAGTGGGCGCGTTCTTCCTCATTCGCCGTAAACCATCAAATTAAGCAGGCGTCAAGACAAGAGGGAACGTGCACAATCGTGCCGTTCCTTTCTTCAAAAGGAGGTCGACTTGCGTGAAAAGATGGCTGTTTAGTATTCTTACGCTTCTCATCATCACGGGCTGCGCATCCCAATCAATAGATGAAAAGTCATCCTCTGAAACTGCATCATCTCCTGAGCCAATGACAGCAAAACAAGCCAAGAATCAATCTCATTCACACGACACGTTAAAAGATGAGCCATCGGGTATTGTTCCCGCTGACATCTCCATTCCAGCGATTGATGTCCAAGCAAAAGTGGAGAAAACGACTTTATCAAAGGATGGCAGTATGGGTGTTCCACAAAATACAGATCACACAGCTTGGTTTAAAGATGGTCCGAAGCCTGGTGATAAAGGGAATGCTGTCATAAATGGTCATGTTGATAATAAATGGGGTCCAGCTGTTTTTTATCGACTAAAGGAGCTAAAAAAGGGAGACAAAGTCATTGTGACATCCTCGTCAGGGGAAAAGCGAACCTTTGAGGTTCTCAAGGTGAAAAGCTATCCGCGCGAAGAGAAACCAAATGCTTTTTTCGGGTACGCCTTTACACGGAATCTCAATTTCATCACATGTACGGGAACTTTTGATCATGCAGCCGGTACACATGAAAAAAGATTGGTTGTCTTTACACAACTGATTTCCTCATAAGAAAAAGGCGGATACACGGAGGTGTAACGCTTTTTTCATGATTTCCACAACAGCATCTTAGAAGAAGATTCATAGGTCATTAGATATGGTTGGTTGTATAAATAGGGGCGTTTGTCATATAAATGAGTTGGCAATTTTTATTTCTTTTCAGTAGAATATGAGTAATGAAGAGAACTGTAAGCGTATACAACCTGTCCAAACAAGGCAGATTCTCCACCCTAAATGAAGGAGGCCGATCTAATGCTGAGTAAAAGACTGGCGCACATTTTAAGTCAGCTGATGGCAGCTGAGACTCCTCTCACGAGCGCAGCGCTTTCTGTCAGTTTACAAGTGACAAGCCGCACCATCCGAACAGACATCAAGGAACTGAATGAGCGTCTAGCCCCTTATCAAGCAGCTGTATCAGCTGTTAGAGGCGCTGGCTATGAGCTGTTGATCAACGATGAGAATGCCTTTCGCCGTTTTATGAAGGAAGAAGTCGAACAGGAAGAACCGCTTGCTGTTCTTCCAGAAGAACGAGTTCGATTTATTTTGAAAAAGCTGCTTCTAGCGGAATCATATGTGAAGCTGGAAGACTTACAGGAGCAGCTGTTTATTAGTAAATCGACGATGAGTAATGACATGAAATGGGTCAAACGTAAGCTCGAACCCTTTGATCTGAAGCTGGAAGCAAAGCCGAATAAAGGCTGCCGGATTAAAGGATCTGAGATGAAAATCCGTTATTGCATGTCAGAATATTTATTCAATGAACGGCGTTCCTATCAAACAATGCTGGACACGGCGGTTACGATTTTGTCAAAACATGAGCTGGAATTGATTCAGAGAACCATGATTGATTATATCAACGAGGAAAAAATGAATCTATCAGACATTTGCATGAATAATTTAATTGTTCATATTGCTATTGCCTGTAAACGGATTAGACACGGAAACTATGTATCTGTGCTGCCTGAAGAAATCAACGAAATCCCAAGGGCAAAAGAATACAAGGTAGCCAAAAAAATGGTTGAGCGTCTTGAAGGGCTGCTGGATGTCTCATTTCCACAAGAGGAAATCGTTTATATCGCCATCCATTTGCTAGGAACAGCCAAAATGGTACAGTCTTTTTCAACGGGCGGTCAAAAACAAATTGTGGATGATGACACGAGCCGTCTTGTTCAACTGATGCTGAAAGCCATTGATCAAAAATTGCAGCTGGATTTAGCGGGAGATGCGGAATTGCTGATTGGCCTCAGTTTGCACTTAAAGCCAGCGATCAATCGGTGTAAGTATGGAATGAATTTAAGAAATCCAATGCTAGATGAGATCAAAGCGGGCTATCCAATTGCCTTTGAAGCAGGGATTGTGGCGAGCAGGGTTATTGAAGAAGAGACAGGTTTGTCCATTCATGAAAATGAGATCGGCTATATGGCACTTCATTTTGGTGCGGCCTTAGAGCGCAGGAAAATGGAGATACCACCGAAGCGATGCCTGATTGTCTGTGCGTCTGGTGCAGGGAGTGCAAGGCTACTTCAAGATCGTTTGCGGTCACAATTTGGGTCGAAGCTGACCATTTTAGGCACAGCAGAGCTTTATTCCCTTCCGCATGTCTCTTTACATGCATTGGATTTAATTATTACGACCATTCCCATTCATATGGATTTACCGATTCCTGTCATTCAAGTGAACACGATTTTAGGAGGCAGTGATTTTTTAAAAATAGAAGAAGCTTTGACAAGTGAAACAAGAGTGACATTAGCCACGCAATATATGAAAAAGGAATTGGTCTTTACAAAATGCGCCTTTCAAACAAAGGAAGAGGTCATACACTTTCTCACGCAAAAGGTCATTGACATGGGCTTAGCGCCAGCAGAACTTACACAATCTGTGATGGAAAGAGAAGAGTCTGCACCAACTTCATTTGGGCATTATACAGCGATTCCACATCCGATGACCCCGCTAACAGAAGAGACGTTTTGGGCGATCTGTACATTAGAAAAACCGATTATTTGGGGAGAGAAAAAAGTTCAATTTGTCTGCTTGCTTTGTGTCGAAAAAGAGAACGCCAAAGACTTAAAAGGCATGTACCGTCTGCTTGGAGAGCTTGTCCATCATGTGAAATTTATTCAGCACCTCATCACCTGTGACACCTTTGAAGACATGCTGGATGTCATGGATAAAAAAGCGCCTTCGTACAAGAACTAATGGTGTGATATTAACTTTTTCCGCTTCCTAAAGGAAAAAGTATGGGTGTTTATGAAAGCGGTTTCATAATATGATGAATGTGTAAAGAAAAGCTTCATACTTCAAAAAGGGGGCGTTTACAATGAACATTTTATTAGTTTGTGCAGCAGGTATGTCAACAAGCTTACTTGTCACAAAAATGGAGAAAAGTGCACAAGAACAAGGAAAAGACTATCGTATTTGGGCAGTATCTGGAGATGCTGCAAAAAATCATATTGATCAAGCCGATGTGCTTTTATTAGGACCTCAAGTTCGTTATTTATTACCGCAAATGAAAAAACTCGGAGAAGACAAAGGAATTCCAGTAGACGTGATTAATACCGTGCATTATGGCGTATGTAATGGTGCTGAGGTTTTAAAATCTGCTGAACAGTTAGTGAACGGATAAAGGGGGCGGAAGGGATGAATGGATTCAACCGATTTCTAGAAGAGAAGGTTATGCCGTTTGCAGGGAAGATTGCCGCTCAAAGACATTTACAAGCATTGCGTGACGGAATTGTTTTAACCATGCCTCTCATTATCGTCGGTTCACTGTTTCTCATTTTAGCCAACCTTCCGATTCCAGGATACAGCGATTTTATGGCAAGTGTCTTCGGAGCCGAATGGGCCACGAAACTATCCTATCCTGTGAATGCCACCTTTGACATTATGGCACTTGTTGCGACCTTTGGGATCGCGTACAGGTTAGCTGAAAAGTATGCAGTCGATGCACTGTCATCTGGTGCAATTGCTGTCGCAGCTTTCCTTCTAGCCACACCTTATCAAGTCCCGTTCACACCTGAAGGATCAACAGAAGCTATCCTCGTGAATGGCGGTATTCCCGTCACACTGATGGGCAGTAAAGGGCTATTCGTTGCCATGATTATTGCCATGCTTTCCACCGAAATTTACCGCTTTATTGTACAGCGGAATATTGTCATCAAAATGCCTGATGGTGTACCGCCAGCAGTTAGTAAATCGTTTATCGCACTTATTCCAGGTTTTGTGGTCATCACGCTGATCTGGGTCGCTAGGCTTCTGATTGAGATGACACCTTTTGAGAGTATTCATAATATCATCACGGTCTTAATCGGCACACCACTATCCATTCTTGGTGGAAGCTTAGGCGGAAGTATCGTTGCCATCGGTGTGCAAATGCTCCTCTGGGCATGTGGTATTCACGGAGCCACCATTGTCGGCGGAGTCATGGGTCCGATTTGGCTCGGTGCGATGGATGAAAACCGTCTTGCCTTCCAAGCAGGAGAAGTGCTGCCGAATATTTTCACAGCGCAGTTCTTTGAAATCTTTATCAATGTCGGCGGAAGCGGCGCGACGCTTGCTTTGGTACTGACCATGATCTTGCGTGCGAGAAGTAAACAAATGAAACAGCTTGGCCGTCTTGCGATTGGGCCAGCCATCTTTAACATCAACGAACCGATCATTTTTGGAATGCCGATTGTGATGAACCCAATGCTTCTCATTCCGTTTATCCTTACGCCAATTATGATGATCATCACCACATATATCGGAATGAGCACAGGACTTGTAGCAAAACCGGCAGGGATCGCTGTCCCGTGGACAATGCCGCCAATCATTTCAGGCTATCTCGCAACAGGCGGGAAAATCTCTGGCGCGGTCATGCAGCTGATTAACCTTGCCTTGTCATTTGCGCTATACTATCCATTCTTTAGAATGTGGGATAAGCAGAAATTGAAAGAAGAAAATGAGCTTGAAGCAAAAGCATCAACAGATGAAAATGTCGTCAGCATGTAATAGAGGGAACAAGGGGGATGCGGCCGATGGAAATGGAACAAATTGTGTTTCAACTCATCTTGCACGGTGGTAATGGCAGAAGCTCGGCCATGGAGGCCATTACATGTGCAAAGCAAGGCAATTTTGATGAGGCGAAGCAAAAATTGCAGGAAGCACAAGACGCGTTAAATGAGGCGCATCACGCACAGACAGAGCTAATCCAAGGAGAAATCAGAGGAGAGAAAACCGACGTCAGTCTCTTGATGATTCATGCACAGGATCATCTGATGAACGCTATGACCGTCAAGGAGCTTGCAGCTGAAATCATTGAGCTCCATGAAAAAATGAAGCAATTCGGAGGTGTCAATTCATGAAAGACGGAATCAAAATTGTCACAATAGGCGGTGGATCAAGCTATACGCCTGAGCTCGTCGAAGGGTTTATTAAACGATATCAAGAATTGCCTGTAAAGGAATTATGGCTTGTGGATATTGAAGCAGGTCAGGAAAAGTTGAACATCGTGGGTGCCCTTGCAAAACGTATGGTTGAAAAAGCGGGTTTGCCGATTGAAGTGCACCTCACCCTTGACCGCCGGGCAGCTCTGAAAGATGCGGACTTTGTCACGACACAATTTCGTGTAGGACTGCTCGAAGCCAGAGCCAAGGATGAAAGAATCCCACTTAAATATGGCGTCATTGGACAGGAAACGAATGGTCCAGGCGGTTTATTTAAAGGTCTACGCACCATTCCAGTCATTCTAGACATCGTGAAGGATATGGAAGAGCTTTGCCCAGATGCCTGGCTGGTGAACTTTACAAATCCAGCAGGCATGGTCACAGAGGCGGTGTTACGCTACACGAATCTGAAAAAAGTGGTCGGTCTATGCAATGTGCCGATTGGAATCAAAATGGGCATTGCAAAAGCGCTGGATGTCGATGTCGAACGCATTGAAGTACAATTTGCAGGCCTCAATCACATGGTCTATGGCTTAGATGTGTATTTAGACGGGGTCAGCATTATGGATCAAGTGCTCGATGAATTAGGAAATCCAAATAGCCAGTGGTCGATGAGGAATATTGAAGCGAAAAACTGGGAGCCTTCTTTCGTCAAAGGCTTAGGGGTTATTCCATGTCCGTATCATCGTTATTACTATAAAACGAAAGATATGCTGGAGGAAGAACAAAAAGCGGCTCAAGAAAAAGGAACAAGAGCAGAGGTTGTGCAGCAAGTCGAGCATGAATTGTTTGAGTTATATAAAGACCCAGATTTATCGATTAAACCGCCGCAACTCGAAAAAAGAGGCGGAGCTTATTACAGCGATGCAGCATGTAATTTGATCAGCTCCATCTATAATGATAAACATGACATTCAACCGGTAAACACAGTGAACAGAGGAGCGATTGCCAGCATTCCGGCCGAATCAGCGGTTGAAGTGAACTGTATCATTACAAAGGACGGACCAAAACCAATCGCGACAGGTGATCTGCCTGTGGCTGTGAGAGGACTCGTTCAACAAATCAAGTCTTTCGAGCGTGTGGCAGCTGAAGCAGCTGTGACAGGAGATTACGAGACGGCTCTTGTCGCCATGACCATCAATCCACTCGTTCCTTCTGACGAAATTGCAAAGCAAATCTTAGATGAAATGCTTGAAGCGCACCGTGAATATTTACCGCAGTTCTTCAAATCAGTGAATGCGTAAAATAAAATGGCCCCTTTATGGGGTCGTTTTTTATGATTTTTTCATATGGAAACCGGAGAAAGCAGTGTATGATAGAAAAAACAACATGTACTGCTTCAAAGAAAGGACGGTTAGAATATGGTGGCAATTGGGTTAATGCTTTACGGCTTTATCGTTCAACCTCTACTTAGTTACGGCACAGTGGTTTTGTTTTTGTATGGAATCATCGCTTCATTTATTGGCCTGATTCGGCATAGACAGGATGTGTGGATGTATGTTCTCCGCCTGCTCGTTTGTTTTACTATTCCAGTAACCAATCTGTTAATGTATTTCGCAACCATCGGTGGAGATGAAAGAGACTTTGATTTCCAGCCGATGCCGCCAGTTTATCATCTTGTTTTTATCCTAGAAATCATCATCGTCTTTTTACCAGAGATCTTTTTACTGATCGAGAGAAAGCGGAGTATCAAAGGGAAACAGTGGATATATGCAGGGGCCATTGTGGGGATATCGGTCTTGTTTTGGTGCACGCTTTGATGAGAGGCTGATGGACATCTAAGTCTTTTTCGCCTTTTTGTTGCGTAACCTCTTTCGCCTCACTTTTACAAAAGTAATGGAAAGAACAAAGATAGAAATTCCGAGAAACTTAAATAGAAAACGGGTGAAGAACGATGAATCATCGAAACCTGTAGCGATGATGATTGATCCGATGCAAATCCCAAAGAACGCTAGTAAATAAGTAAAAAACATATCATCACTCCTTAAGCGTGGAATAGATCCATATTTTCCATTATGAGGTAGTGAAGGAGATAAAGAAACAAAAAAAGAACCCTTCATCAAATGAAAGGTTCTTTCGCTTGCTTATGCCTGCTTGACGACCGAATCGACTTCTACTGTCCAGCCGAAGATATCTGGCTGAGTTCCTTTTTGGATTCCGGTAATCGCTTCGTACAATTTCTTCGATACTTCGCCTGTTTGACCATTTTGAATGACGTATGGCTGATCGTCATAAATTAATTCACCGACAGGAGAAATGACGGCTGCCGTTCCTGTCCCGAAGATTTCTTCAAGTTCACCGGATTGATGTGCTTCAATTAACTCATCAATTGAAATTTTACGTTCTGTCACAGGGATTTCCCAATGCTTTAACAGCTCAAGCACAGAATTCCGTGTGATCCCTTCTAAAATGCTGCCATTCAGTTCAGGCGTCACGATTTCTCCATTGATTTTAAAGAAGATATTCATACTGCCGACTTCTTCAATGTACTTTTTCTCGATGCCATCAAGCCACAGGACTTGTGAAAATCCTTTTGTTTCAGCAACTTGCTGTGCTTTCAAGCTCGATGCATAGTTTCCAGCTGTTTTGGCATTCCCTGTTCCGCCTTTAACGGCGCGGACAAATTCGTTTTCCACCGCAATTTTGACCGGATGGATGCCTTCTTTATAATAAGAACCTACTGGAGATAAAATGATGATCAGCTTATAGGTGCTTGACGGTGCAACACCTAAATAGGGCTCAGTAGAAATAATGAATGGACGAATATACAAAGAAGTGCCCTCTGCATCAGGTACCCAATCCTTATCAATGCGAATGAGTTCATTTAAGCCTTCTAAAACCGTTTCTGTATCAATTTGCGGGATACATAGACGGTCATTTGATCTGTTTAAGCGTTCCATATTTTTTTCGGGACGGAATAAAAGAATCTTTTGATCCTCAGACACATACGCCTTTAAGCCTTCAAAAACAGATTGGCCATAATGATAAACCATAGAAGCTGGGTCCATTGGAATCGCCTGATAAGGGATAATTCTCGGATCATACCAGCCTTTATCAATTGAATAATCCATCACAAACATGTGGTCTGTGAAGATTTTTCCGAATTCAAGTTGATCAGATTGAGGTTTTGGTTTTTTTGTTGAACTAAGTTCAACGCGGATGGGTTGTTTTGGCATCGTAAATCTCCTTGCTGTTTGATTATTTGAAAATTCTAATAATATGAAATAATTATGATTCTATTCTATACCTTCACAAAATATTAGCAATAGGTTTTCTGGAATTCAGACAAGAAAAATCTGTTAAAGCGCTTTCCTCCTCTCTGTCGTGTTTTTACTGAAGTTTCCCCTTAGAAATAAAATCCAATTTCATTATTAACTGATTAATCTGACAATTTAAAAGCGATTTGTTTTCCTGTAAGATATTCTTTCAACCATACACCTTTTGACTAGTACATTGCAAGGGGCATTGCCATATTTTAATCCTCTTTTTTTTAACCGATAAAGGTAGAAGAGAGTGGAAGGGAGCAAACAACGAGATGAAACGAATGATATCAGGCGCCTTATTGATTTTATTGATGACCGCCATTAGTTTTGGCTGTCAAGCGATGACGGAGGAGGCTGGTGCGAAGCAAGGTACTGCCTATTACGTCGCAGCAAATGGGAACGACAAACATCCAGGGACAAAGCAAAAGCCTTTCCGTACGCTGAAAAAAGCGGCAAGTATCGCGAAAGCTGGGACAACAGTTTATATGAGAGGCGGTACATACAAAGAGAAATTGATTGTCCGCCATTCTGGAACAAAGAAAGCACCAGTTGTTTTTCAAGCGTATGGAAAAGAGAAGCCTGTCATTAGCGGAGCATCTCTTAAAGGAAATCAAGCAGACGGTGGTCTTGTGAAGATTGATCAAAAAAGCTATATCACCCTGAAAGGGCTGACAGTCGGTCATATTAAAACGAATCAAGAAGATGTGACACCCATCGGTATATTCATCACAGGAAGCGGCAAAGGCGTCAAACTGCTTAACAACCGTGTGTACGACATTCAGACGACACATCAAAATGGGAATGCTCATGGCATTGCGGTCTATGGAACGAAAGCACCTGCAGCCATTGAAGACATTGAAATCAAAGGAAACACTGTGGAAAAGTTAAAGCTAGGTTTTAGTGAAGCCCTTGTGCTAAACGGAAACGTTAAAAAATTCCGCGTGACACATAATACAGTCCGGCATACGGACAATATCGGGATTGATTTAATTGGTTTTGAAAATGTCGCACCTTCTAAAAAGTATGATCAAGTGAGAAATGGTGTCGTATCTAGAAACAAAGTTTATGAGATTACGAGTGTTGGGAATCCAGCGTACGGCAAGGATATCTCCGCAGGAGGAATCTATGTGGATGGCGGGAAAGACATCGTGATTGATCATAACATCAGCCATCATAATGACCTTGGGATTGAGGTCACAAGTGAACATAAAGGGAAGATGGCCGAACGCATTCGCATTGAGCACAATCAAGTATATTTAAATCGTTATACAGGCATCTCCATTGGCGGATATGACAAGAAGCGCGGCGGAACGACAAACACGACCATCTCCCATAACATTTTGTATAAAAATGACACAGCCGGCTTAGAAGGCGGTCAATTGCTCATGCAATATCAATCGGTGAACAATCGAATCACGAATAATATCATGACAGCCAGTGCTTCGCATTACTTAGTCGTGAATCTCTACGAAGTGAACAAGAAGAATACATTCCAAAAGAATGTCTACGATGACCGCAAAGGTGCAAAAGCCTCTCAGTGGGTATGGCGAGGGAAATGGATGGAAGGCTACAAAACGTATCGCTCGAAAAGCGGTCAAGATAAAGGATCAGCACACCTCAATCCCCAATTTGTGAATGAGAAAAAATATGATTTCCGTCTTAAGGCATCTTCACCTGCTAAGAAAATCATCGGCAGTTAAACAAGGTATACGGTGTAAATGATCATTTTAGAAATTTTCAAAAAAGTCATTGACATTGATGAGACATCACATTAAAGTAAAGAAGACATTTCAACTAAATCAAATTTCATAACGGATCTCTTATCAAGAGAGGCAGAGGGACTGGCCCTATGACGCCCAGCAACCGTTTCTATTTAAGAAATTGGTGCTAATTCCTGCAAAGCTGTTACAGCTTTGACAGATAAGAGAGGAAGACTTCCCGATACATGTTTCATGCAACGGTGATCAAGCCTCTCTTTATCAAGAGAGGCTTTTTTTGATCTCTTTTTTGAGAATCAAACGACGGGGTTCACAGGCATATTTCCACTTTTTTACCTAGTTTTCCGATGTGAAAAATAAAACAACTTGAGGAGGAACAGCAATGAAACGTAAATATTGGACATCATCTCTTGTATTATTGACGGTCCTGACCGTGCTATTATCTGGTTGCGGTACGGGATCAAGCGCAGGCTCAAAGGCTAATGCAAACGAAAAGGTTTCCTTTGACAATGTCCCGAAGCGATTTGCAAAAGGACAGGGAGCAAAAATTAAAGTCATCCGTAAAATTGGCGGGGACGATCATACTGCTCAGTTTTTAGCAGGAACGAAGGCAGAAGGGGAAGCGCTAGGCTTTACAGTAGATGTCTACACGGCAAATGGTGATACGGCGAAGTTTCATGATGCCATTTCTCAAGCACTAGAAGAAAACTATGATGGCTTTATCATCTCTCATGGGGATGATGAGGCGACAGTCGCTGATGTGAAGAAGATCACAGCGAAAGGCATTCCAGTTGTGGCGTTTGATTCAAATCCGAAGCTGAAGGATATCAAAGGAGTCACAGTGACGTCTCAAGATGACGAGCAATTAGCGAAAAAATCATTAGATGCACTCGTGGCTGATTTTAAAGGGAAAGCAAATATTGCGTATCTTTGGGTAGATGGATTCCCTCCAATGGTGAGACGAAACAAGGTGTACCAAGAAACGCTCAAACAGCATACAGGGATCAAGGAACTTGACCGATTTGGCGTTGCGGCCTCTGATACATCAGTTCAAACACAAAATGCGGTTGCGGCTATGCTGAATAAATATCCAAAGGGTAAACTGGATGCGATTTTTGCCACGTGGGATGCATTTGCGATTGGTGCCGCAAGAGCTTTAAAAGAAGCAGGAAGAACCGAAGTGAAAATATACGGTATTGATGTGTCTAATGCCGATCTGCAAGAAATGACTGCGAAAGACAGTCCTTGGAAGTACACTGCCGCTGTCGATCCGAAGCTCATTGGCGCAATTGACGTAAGGATTCTTGCGAAGAAACTAGCTGGCGAGAAAACGCCATCTTCCTATGACCTTGAGGCCTCTCTCATTTCACAAAAGCAGCTTCAGGATGCAGGAAAGGCCATCAATATGGTCAATCTTGCAGATGAAGTAAAAGGATTCGGTTCTTCGACTGCTTTTGAAGAAGACTGGATGAAGACCTTGAAGAAGCATTATGCAAAATAAACCACGTGCACTCTCTTTTCATAGAGGGTGTTTCGTTTTTCAATTGACGATCAGGAGAGAAGGAGGACACCTATGACAACGCCGCTTGTTCATATGAAAAACATCTCGATTGAATTCCCAGGAGTCAAAGCGTTAGATCAAGCAAATTTCACATTAAAAAAAGGCACAGTCCATGCCCTGATTGGGGCTAACGGTGCTGGGAAGTCAACGTTAATGAAAGTTCTCTCTGGTGCTCATTCACATTTTGAAGGAACCATCCACATCAATGGCGAGGAGGCGACCATTCATACACCAAAGGATGCGGCCTCATACGGTGTGCAGACCGTACATCAAGAAGTGGATACAGCTCTAGTGCCATATTTAAGTGTTGGCGAAAATATGATGATTCATGAAATGGAGAAAAAACCATTCGTCCGTTGGAAAGAGATTCACCGCAAGGCAGCACAGCTGTTACAAGAGATGAATATTGACATCTCGACGAAGCGTCTTGTGAGTGATTTGACACTGGCAGAAAAACAAATGGTGCTCATTGCCAAGGCTGTGTCGATCAAATGCAGCATTTTAATTTTAGATGAACCAACCGCTCCACTTAGTCATGCAGAAACAAGCAAGCTATTCTCAATGATTCATCAATTGAAAAAGAACGGCACAGGCATCATTTTTATCTCGCATCGCATGCCAGAAATTTTCAACATCTGTGATGAACTGACTGTGATGAAGAATGGAACCGATGTGGCGGCGCACCTCATTAAAGAAACCGATCCAAAGCAGGTCATTGAAGAAATGCTTGGCGCACCATTAGAGGATCAATTCCCATCTCGTACACCGCTTGAGGATGCACCGATTGTGCTTGACGTGAAAGAGTTGCATGACCAGCATAAATTAAACAACATTCATCTTCATGTGAAAAAAGGAGAAATTCTCGGGATTGCAGGACTAGTCGGTGCTGGTAAAACAGAATTGTGCAAAGCCCTATTCGGCGCCTCAGAAAAAAAGTCAGGCACTGTGCAGTTGCATGGTCAAACCATTCATATCAAGTCGCCTCATCACGCTGTGAGAGCGGGTATTGCCCTTGTGCCTGAGGAACGGAGAAAAGAAGGAATTTTAACAGAAGAGACTGTTGGATGGAACGTAACAGCTGCAAGTCTACGTTCGTTTACACGGCCGTTCAGCTTCTTACATCGTTCTAAGGAACGGAAGGCAGCAGATGGAATCGTCAAGCGGCTTGGCGTCAAGACACCTTCTCTTGAAGCGAAGGTGAAGCATCTCTCTGGTGGAAATCAGCAAAAGATTGCGATTGGAAAATGGCTGTTGGCTGAGGCAGATGTCTATCTCTTTGATGAACCAACCAAAGGTGTAGACGTTGGAGCCAAAAAGGACATTTTCTCCCTCATTGCAGAACTAGCTGCAAGAGGAAAAGCGGTTATTTATGCTTCAAGTGAGCTTTCAGAAATTGCAGGAATTGCCGACCGAGTATACGTCTTATATGATGGCAGCATTGCCCGGGAAATGACGGCACCAATGACTGAAGAAGAGCTTTTATATCATTCAACAGGAGGACAATCATGAGTGAACGACAAGTTTCAGCCCCAGTTCAACAAATCAAGAAACAGCGGCCATCCTTTCATCTGTTTGATTTCTTTTATCAATATGGCACCATCTTAACGATTGTCGTATTGATTGTTGTCTTTGCGGCAGCCAATCCGGCATTTTTACAGTCAGGAAATATCATCAACATTTTACGATCGATCTCGATTGTAACCATCATTGCAGTAGGGCTGACGATCTCATTAGCAGTGAATGGCTTTGATTTATCTGTAGGTTCAGTTGCAACGTTATCAAATGCAATTGTGATTTCCATGTTTGTATGGTTCTCGCAAAACCCACTCATTGCGATCCTTTCTGCGCTGGCGGCTTCTCTTATTGTCGGTTTGCTGAATGCTTGGATGATTGTCAAAATGAAGATTCCAGATATGCTCATGACACTAGCCATGATGTTTATCATTCAAGGGCTCGCACAAACCTATACGAAAGGTGCGACCATTTCTGAAAATATGGTGCTGCCTGATGGCACTTTTTCAACTGGCACCATCCCTGCCTTTTTCAGCAAGATTGGGCAGGTCCCCTATATCATTTTGATTATGGCGGCCATTGTGCTTTTTGCACATGTTTTTATGACTTACACAAAGCATGGGCGGTTGATGTATATCATTGGTGGAAATAAAGAAGCCGCCCGATTGTCTGGTATTCATGTGAATAAATACAAAATCGCAGCATATCTGTTGTCTGCCTTATTTGCGGCGATCGGTGGTATCGTGCTGGCATCAAGGGTGATGACAGCAGAAATTAACGCAGGAACGCCATATTTAATGGATGGGGTAGCTGCTGCTTTTATTGGGTTTTCAGTCATGGGAGCAGGTAAACCAAACGCATTCGGTACGTTTATTGGTGCGGTGCTCATCGGTATTTTGCAAAATGGACTTGTGATGATGTCTGTCCCGTATTATGCAATGGATATCGTGAAAGGATCTGTGCTTGCACTGGCACTCGCGCTGACTTATTACAAACAGCGTGGCTAAGATGTATTTTTTTAAAACCATTTGCGTCCTCTCTCCGTCTAGTAAACGGAAAGCAGTGTAACAGCTGTTTGCCAAAAGGAGATGACAAAAAGAATGAATATGTCAGCAACTCATGTAGAAGATTTGAAAAGTGTCATGGAAGACTGGAAAAATGAATTATTAGTATATAAATTTGCATTAGATGAAATGGATACAAAGTTTTCGATTATTAGTCAGGAATATAATTTAATCCATGGACACAACCCAATAGAGCATACAAAATCACGGATCAAATCCTTTGAAAGCATCGTGAATAAACTAGCGAGAAAAGGATGTGACATCACCACACAATGTGCCAAGGAGTACATACATGATATCGCTGGTGTCCGCATCATCTGCTCGTTTATTCAAGATATCTATAACATCATTGATGTTCTGAGGCAAAGAGAGGATTTAAAGATCCTTGAAGTGAAGGATTACATTCAGCATCCGAAACCAAATGGCTATCGAAGTCTTCATTTAATTGTTGAGATTCCTGTTTACTTAACGAATCGTGTGGAGCATGTGAAGGTTGAAATTCAGGTACGGACCATTGCGATGGATTTCTGGGCGAGTCTCGAACATAAAATCTATTATAAACTGCAAAACGATGTTCCTCATCAGCTCACCGATGAACTAAAGGAAGCGGCAGATATCGCTCACTACTTAGATGAAAAAATGCAAAATATCAAACGAGAAATTGATTAACCAATAAAAAGAGTAGCTGTTTTGAATGACAGCTACTCTTTTCAGTCTTATTAAGGGTTGGTGCCTCGATCTCTCTTTTGAATGATCGTACCGTCATCTTGCGATTGTGCAGACGGGCTGTCTTTTTGTGTAGAAGTACCAATCCAAACACCTGTGAACAAGAGCGCAAAAATCGCGCTTGAGATCAGCCATTTT
The DNA here is from genome assembly GCF_024398395.1 of Bacillus sp. FS02. NCBI lineage: Bacteria > Bacillati > Bacillota > Bacilli > Caryophanales > Bacillaceae > Bacillus > Bacillus sp. FS02. Next base: position 2,163,876 of record NZ_CP074101.1, read on the forward strand.
TTCATCATACATCACTCCATCTTCTTAACAAGTTTTGAATGACAATGCCTTGTTCTGAAAATACATTGCTTCTTTCGGAAGACCATTTTCAGTTAAGTAGGCGGCTACATCCTGACAGATAGCCTCAAGATCAACAAGGAAATTCATAGATTCTAATTGATCACAATAAGAAATGATCTGCTCAATCATGTTGTTTGGCTGGAGCATCAATGTTTCTAAAATGGATAATTTAAGTGAAATGTTTCGTTGTTTTAAATTTTCTGCTTTTTGAAGTGAAAGCTGTACATAATAGTGGAACAAACCAGGCTTTTTCAGCTTAAATAGCGCTTTCGTGTAGGCATACAAGGCCAGTAAATAACCGCCTGGAGAAGAAGTTTCGAATGCCTCAATCAATAAAGCTTTTTCTAGGAGCGGCACAGCTTCACTGTATTCACTTCTTAGACTTTTAATAAAGGCTGCATTGCAATATGCGTGACCAAGTAAATCTGGATCCTCCATCTGTTCTAGTGAGTGAATCACCTGTCCAAACAAAGTTTCTGCCTCTTCATATTTCGATTGATCCGCATAATTCAAAGCAAGCATCATTTGACAGCTGATTGATTTTTTCACATAACATGGATCTGCGTCGTAAATAGACGAAGCCTTTTTTAAGTGGTGGATGGAGAGAAGTGTGGATCTTATATTATAGTATAGACAGCCTGTTTTATAATGGAATTCTGCTTTTTCAATGTCATCATGTACGAGATCTAATTTATCCTCTGCCAATTTCAAATGGTGAAATGCTGAATCTTGATTCCCTCTGCGCATTTCATACATGCCTTTAAAGAAATAGAAATAGTAGCTGAGCATATCATCTGTACGAATCGCATTTTCATCCACAAAAAGACTGTGATCTAACGAAGCTGTATCTTCGACTAAATCTTTGAAACGGTATTCTAAAAGTTGATAGTAGAGTAAGACGTCTTGATTCTCTTCCATTCGATCAAATGCTTGAAGAATCTCTTCTTTTAGCTGTATGGCTTCTTGTATGTCTCTTTTTTTCATCAAGACATACCAGTCATTTAGCATATTTGCTACATCAACGGATGACAAAACACCTGTTTCTGCCAATTGGTATCCTCCTTTCTTCACCTATTCATTTCTGCGGATTCTTATTTGTCTGAATCATCTTTCCATATTAAGTATCTTCTTATATTTTAAGCGGTCTATCTCAATTTGTAAAACATGTTTTTTGATGTAAATTCAACCAGTAGTGAAAAAAATAGGGAGTAGCGATCAAATTGTATACGCTTACATTTTTTTAGGTAAAAAGAGGATGTTGGAAAAAATATATCAGGATATCAATAGGGGAAGAGAGACAGTGAAAGAGGTTTTTTTCATAGGTGAGAAAGAAGTGGTATTGATAAAGGGGTGTTCTCGGTTTTTTGTGAGATTATATCACATGAATATTGTGAAACATGATTCTTTCAGAATAAAATGAGTTATTCGCAAAAAAGTAAAATTTAAAGAGACTATCGATCTAGAATTGTATGGATCTTTGGTATTGATAAAAAATATCACACAGTATAGCTTTAGCGTGGTATAGTAAGATTGTTGTTGCGAATATTTAGACAAAACTGACAATTGGGGGTCGTGTTTTATGAAGAAATCGATGTTACTGATCATGGGACTAATTGTTGTGCTCGTCATGGCAGCCTGTGGTTCAAAATCGGACAGCGGTTCGGGAGAAGGCAAAGGCACATATAAAATCGGGATAGATACAACATATCCGCCATTTGAATTTGAAAAGGGCGGTAAATATGAGGGAATAGACGTTGATTTAATTAACGCCATTGCGAAAGACCAAGACTTCAAAGTGAAGCTTGAAGCAATGGATTTCTCAGGGATCATTCCAGCGATGCAAGCAGGTCAGCTTGATGTTGGAATGGGTGGTATGAGTATTACAGATGAGCGTAAAAAGAAAGTGGATTTTTCAGATCCATACTTCGACGCTGGTCTGACAGTTGTTGTGAAAAAGGACAGCAGCATCAAATCGATTGATGATTTAAAGGGGAAAAAGCTAGCTGTTAAAAATGGGACAACAGGTGCAAAATTTGCATCAGATAACGCAGACAAATATGGGTATGAAGTAGTTCAATTCAATGACAGTCCATCTATGTTCCAAGAAGTATCTAATGGAAATGCAGATGCTTTAATTGAGGATTATCCTGTCATTACGTATGCGATCGCACAGCAAGACTTGAAATTGAAAACAGTTGGAGACCGCTTGAATGGCGACCAATACGGGATCTCAGTCATGAAGGGGAAAAATCAGGACTTATTGAAGAAAATCAATAAAGGGCTTGAAAACCTAAAGAAAAACGGTGAATATGACAAAATTATTGAGAAATATTTGAAGTCATAACACAAGCGAGGCGCGCTCAGAGCGCGCTTTCTTTATGTGTCAACCGTATGTGAATTAGGGAGGGAGAAACATGGATACGATTGTTAATGCATTTCCGTATTTAATGGATGGTTTGCAAACCACTTTATATATCTTTGTTGTTGCTATCATTTTAGGTTTTATCATCGGGTTGATTGTGGCGCTATTCCGCCTGTCACCATTTAAAATCTTGAACTTTATTTCACTCGTTTTTGTCAATGCCATTCGAGGTACGCCATTTATCGTACAGCTATTCTTCATTTATTTTGGGCTTAATACACTTGAATTCATTTCGCTTGATCGAGTGCCAGCAGGGATTATTACAGTAGCGATTAATGCAGGGGCTTATTTCTCAGAAATTATTCGTGCAGGGATTCAGTCCATTGATAAAGGACAAACAGAAGCCGCACGCTCTTTAGGATTCACAGGTGGACAAAACATGCGTTTTATCGTTCTTCCACAGGCATTCCGCCGTATGCTTCCAGCCATTACTAACCAAGCTATCATCAGTTTGAAGGACACCTCTCTCTTATCGATTATCGGTATTGCTGATATCATGCAGCGGGGACAAGTTCAAGCATCGGCTACATTTGATCCTTTGAATGTCTGGCTTATTGTCGGTGTCATTTATTTCGTGATCATTTATTTACTTTCTCTACTGGCTAGCTACGCAGAAAGGAGATTTGATGTGAAATGAGTATGATTACGGTGAAAAACTTGAAGAAATCCTTTGGTGATAACGAAGTCTTAAAGGATATTAATGCAGTCATCGAGGAAAAAGAGGTTGTATGTGTCATTGGTCCTTCAGGATCAGGGAAAAGCACATTTCTAAGATGTCTCAATAAATTAGAGGATATTACGGCTGGGGAAGTTGTTGTCCACGGACATACGATTACAGACCCAAAAGTGAATATCAATAAAGTACGACAAGAAGTTGGCATGGTGTTTCAGCACTTTAATTTATTTCCTCATAAAACCGTGTTAGAAAATATCACGATCGCACCGGTGAAAGTAAAAGGGATGGAGAAGAAAGCCGCAGTCGATAAAGCATTAGACTTGCTTGAAAAGGTCGGTTTGAAAGACAAGGCCAAAAGTTACCCTAACCAATTATCTGGTGGACAAAAACAGCGTGTTGCCATTGCAAGAGCCTTGGCGATGGACCCAAAAGTGCTCTTATTCGATGAACCGACATCTGCTCTTGACCCTGAGGTCGTTGGGGATGTATTAGCTGTTATGAAACAATTAGCAGTCGAAGGAATGACGATGATTGTCGTCACACATGAAATGGGCTTTGCAAGAGAAGTGGGAGATCGCGTGATCTTTATGGATGGCGGATATATCGTCGAAGAAGACAAACCAGAAGCACTCTTTGGAAACCCGCAGCATGAGCGTACCAAATCATTTCTTAGTAAGGTGCTATAAAAAAAGAGTAAGAGCAGGTACACATGCTCTTACTCTTTTTCTTTTGTGACGAGAATGAATATACCGATTCACATGCATTTCCTAGGAAATATTATCGTTGGAAGAACTCAATCCACTCTTGGTCTGGCCCTCGGAAAAAGAAGTAGCAATAGCCATTGGGCAATGTTGTGATTTCTTCATCTATTAGCTCAATTTGCAGCTTTTGAATACGGTTGAATTCAGCGTGAATATTATCTGTTGTGAAGGCGAGATGGTGGACCTTTCCTTCAGATGGAAGGTCACTGCTATACCCTTGAATGAGTTCAATTTCCGTTTCCGCTTCGTCTTTAAAGCCAAGAAAGGCAAGTTCAATGACTCCGTTTGTATGAGTGATGCGATCCTTTAATTTCATGCCCACCACTTTTTCATAAAAATCAATGGACTGATCAATATTTGTCACCATAATTCCTGTATGATCTAAGCGTAATGTTGTCAAAAAAGAGCCTCCTCTATGTCGAGTTGATATTTTTCTCCTCATCTTATCATAATAGAAGTAACGTATACATTCATATGGTAGGATAGAGAGAGTCAATTTAGGATAAGGATGACACAAATGAAAAAAATCTCATTAAAACAAACATTTGCAGAACAAGTGAAAAAGGGATATCCGCTTATTTCAAAAGATGCTGTGTCGCGTGTGAACGGTGTACAGGAAGGCGAGCTCATTGAATGGGTAGATGAAAGAGGCTCTTTTTTAGGGAAAGGATATTATGGTGTGCAAAATAAAGGCATCGGTTGGGTGCTTTCCTTTGACGCTAACGAAAAAATAGATCAGGCCTTTTTTGTTTCTAAACTTGAACAGGCATCCAAAAGCAGAACGCATCTATTTCGTGATGCACAGACGACGGCTTTCCGTGTGTTCAATGGAGAAGGGGATGGAATTGGTGGAATCACGATTGATTATTATGATGGATTCTATCTCATCCAATGGTATAGCGAAGGTGTTTATACATTAAAAGAAGATGTATTGGCTGCGATTGAGCAGGTGTACCCTGACTATAAAGGCATTTATGAAAAGAAACGATTTGATACGTCTGGACAATATATCGAAGATGACGATTTTGTAAAAGGGGAGAAAGGTGAATTTCCTCTTATCGTCAAAGAAAATGGGATGAACGTGGCGGTTTATCTAAATGATGGTGCGATGACAGGTATTTTCCTTGATCAGCGTCATGTGCGAAAAGCAATTCGAGATCGCTATGCAAAAGGAAAGACCGTCCTTAATACGTTCTCTTATACCGGCGCTTTCTCTGTAGCAGCAGCGCTTGGCGGGGCAAGCCGTACAACAAGTGTAGATGTTGCAAACCGCAGTTTGAAAAAAACATCTGAGCAGTTTGAAGTGAATGGCATTGATGTAGACGGGCAGGATATCAAAGTCATGGATGTCTTTAAATATTTCCCGTTTGCGGCGAAAAAAGGCTGGAGCTATGATGTTGTGATCTTGGACCCACCATCCTTTGCACGAACGAAGAAACACACATTCAGTGCAGCGAAGGATTATAAGAAACTATTAAAAGAAGCCATCCAGATCACAGCTGAGAACGGCGTCATTGTGGCGTCAACCAATAGCAGTGCATTTGGGATGAAAAAGTTTAAAGGATTTATTGCACAGGCCTTTAAAGAATCTGGGAAAACGTATCGTATTCTTGAGGAATATACACTTCCTGAGGACTTCCGTACAACGAAAAATTATCCTGAGGGGAACTATTTAAAGGTTGTCTTCATCCAAGCATAAGAAAAAGCCATTTTCCGATAGAGGGAAATGGCTTTTTCTATAGGGCAAACGACATCAGGATAGGCGCTGCACATAATGTAATAATGGCCGAAATGATCATGGACACACTTGAGATCGTGCCTGAGACCGAGCTCAGTTCAAAGGCCTTCGATGTGCCTGCACCATGTGCTCCTGTACCAAGCAGAACGCCCATTGCAATGTCATTATCAATACGGAAATAACGGATAACCAATGGTCCAATGATTGAGCCAAATAATGCTGTTAAAATGACGAATACAGCCGTAACGGACGGCATCCCGCCAATCATTTCAGACACACTCATCGCAACGGGTGTTGTGACGGATCTTGGGACGAGGCTCTCGATCAGACTCGTATCCAAATGAAACAATTTGGCGATAAACGCTGTTGATAAAATCGCAACGATAGAACCGCAAGCCACATTTAAAATAATTTCTACTGCATGCTTCTTCAGAATGTGAAAATACTTATATAAAGGAATGGCAAATGCCACAGTCGCAGGTTGAAGCATATTTGTCAGCCATTTTCCGCCTTGATTGTAAGCATCGTAAGGAATGTTCACGATTAACAGCAAGACCACAAGAACAACCGGTGTTACAAGTAAAGGGGAGACATAGACTTTCGGATGACGTTTATAAACCGCTTTTGATCCGAGATAGATCAGAATGGTTAGGATCAAGAATAGTCCACCAACTAACATAGCTTTTTTCGCTCCTTTCTTTTCGCAATCATCTGCGTCATTATGCCAGTCGAGAGCATGACCACAAAGGTACTAAGTAAAACCACAAGGACAATACTTGTGCCAGATTGAGAAAGTAATGTTCCGTAATCAATTACACCTACTGCTGAAGGGATAAAGAAGAGCAGCAGTTCTCCGAGCAGCCATACGGCGCCAAGTTCAATCCATTTTAATTTAATGATGTTAAAATGAAGTAATAAGAAAATGACAAGAATGCCTAAGATCGTGCCCGGAATTCTTAAATGCAAAAAGGCCGCCAGCACATTCATCAATTTCGCAAAAGCAAATAAAGCCATAATCTGAAGGGTAGCAATCAGCGACGTTTTGAGCAATTGCACTTTCTGTTCACTCCTTTTTCTATATAAATTGTTCACTGTTTCACAAAAACAACACAACGTTCTAATTAGTGAGCTTACTTTAAAGTGTACAGTACGTTCTATTATAGGTAAAATACATATATCGAATAGTTAGTATTCCTTTTGTCTATAGAAAGGGTGAACCATGTGGACATCAGACATTTAACATATTTTTTAGAAGTGGCACGGTTAAAGAGTTTTACGAAAGCATCGCAATCGCTCTATGTGTCGCAGCCGACCATTTCCAAGATGGTCAAAAACCTAGAGGATGAGCTAGGTGTGCAGTTGTTTTACCGTAATGGCAGACAGGTTGAAATGACAGATGCTGGACAAACCATGTATACACAGGCGAGTGAAATCACACAATCCTTTCAGAATTTAACGAGTGAATTAAATGATTTAATGAATGTGAAAAAAGGACATATCCGAATAGGACTGCCGCCCATGATTGGATCAAGCTTTTTCCCAAATGTGATGGGGGAATTCCGCCAGCAGTATCCAGATGTCACCTTTCAATTGGTGGAGCACGGCTCCATTAAAGTAGAGGAAGGGGTAGAGGATGGATCATTAGATATTGGTGTCATTGTTCTACCTGCAAATGATAAAATTTTTCATACATACACCATCATTAAAGAGAATATGAAGCTTGTCACCCATCCATCACATCCGATGGCAGGACGTGATGAGGTTCATTTGGCTGATTTAAAGGAAGAGTCTTTTATTTTCTTTCGAGAAGATTTCGTTCTGCACAGCCGAATCTTAAATGAATGTATGAATGCGGGATTCAGGCCAAACGTTATTTATGAAACGTCACAATGGGATTTCATCAGTGAAATGGTTGCTGAGAACCTTGGAATCGGGCTTCTGCCTGAACGGATTTGCCGTGATCTAGATCCTGATAAAGTGAGGATCATTTCCTTAAATCCGTCTATTCCGTGGCATTTGGGTGTCATTTGGCGAAAGGACCGCTACTTGTCCTTTGCTGCAAGAGAATGGTTAAAGCATACAAAATCCTATGTGTGGGATGCAGAGTAAAAGGGAGGACGATACAGATGAAATTAAGCTGCGTGTCTCATCTTTTGGAAAAGGTTCGAGCGGAAAATCCGCTTGTCCATAATATCACCAACCAAGTTGTGACGAACTTTACAGCGAATGGACTGCTTGCTTTAGGTGCTTCTCCAGTCATGGCAAACGCCAAAGAAGAAGTGGCAGAAATGGCGCAATTAGCGGATGCACTTGTGCTGAATATCGGCACACTAACAAAGGATACAGTGGAGGCAATGATCATTGCTGGACAAGCGGCCAATGAAAAAGGTGTACCAGTTCTATTAGATCCTGTTGGTGTTGGTGCGACAACGTTTCGGACGAGTGCGGCGAAACAGCTGTTACAGCAAGTGGACATCACTATTGTCAGAGGGAATGCTGCTGAAATAGCTCATTTAATTGGAGTGAATGGCTGGCAGTCAAAAGGGGTTGATGCAAAAGGGGCAAATGGAGATGTATCGTCTTTAGCAAAGCAGGCGGCAAAAGCCCTTCAAACCGTTGTGGCGATTACGGGGAAAGTGGATGTCGTGTCAGATGGAGAAGAGGTTCTATCTATTCATAATGGACACGAATGGTTAACCAAGGTGACAGGGACTGGCTGTTTACTCACCTCTGTCATAGGGGCATTTTGTGCAACAGGGGAACGTCCAATTCATGCGTCGGCATCAGCTCTGCTGTTTTATGGTGTCGCTGCAGAAAAGGCAGCTCAGCAGACAGATGAGAAAGGGCCAGGGACCTTTCAAATCGAATTGCTAAACGCGCTGTCCAATACAAATGGTCAAGATGTAATCACGTTAGGAAAAATAGGGGGAGTTTTGCATGACGAAGGTTGATCAGCAGCTAATCAAACAGCAATTATCGGTTTATTTTATTATGGGAACAGCGAATACAAGCCGGCATCCGCTTGATGTGGTGAAAGAGGCCATTCAAGGCGGGATCACGATGTTTCAGTTTCGTGAAAAGGGTGAAGGTGCTCTGCAAGGTGAAGAAAAGAAAAAAATCGCTCAGCAGATTCAAGCACTTTGCCAAGAAGCGAATATTCCCTTTATCGTAAATGATGATGTACAACTTGCAATCGATCTTGATGCAGATGGTGTCCATGTTGGGCAGGAAGATACACTTGCACAAGATGTACGGCAAAGAATCGGGAATAAAATATTAGGCGTGTCCACGCACAATCTAGATGAAGTGAGGCAAGCGATGAAGGACGGGGCAGACTACGTTGGGATGGGTCCAGTCTATCCTACAGAAACAAAAAAGGATACACGCAGTGTCCAGGGTGTTTCTTTAATCAACGAAGTACGTCAACATGGTCTTCACATTCCTATTGTGGGCATCGGCGGGATCACGTATGAAAATGCGGCACCAGTCATCCAAGCGGGAGCCGATGGCATTAGCATCATCAGCGCCATTAGCCAAAGCGCTGATCCGAAAGAAGCTGCGGAAGAACTAACATCTCTCGTCGAGTCAGAGAAAGCAGCTCTTTCATCTCTAAAAGACATGGATTGACTCATCCATGTCTTTTCTACCTGCGTGAAAAATAGACAGAAGAGATACAATTGTGTACAATCTAATTGTTTGATTGTTTTCGAAATGACAGGTAAATAAAGGAGAATGAATCATGGAAGTGCTCGATACGTATTTTCGCCGATATGATGAAGCGGGAAAAGGGCAAGAGCAAATGAACGAATTGCTGGCATTGTTTTCTGATGATGTCATGATTGTCTTAAATGGTGCTGAAAAGCCTGGCATCCAAGCGTTCACACAGTTTTTGAACACATTTTTCCACGTACATGAAGACATTAAGCACATGTGGGATGGCTGGGTGAAACGAGAAGATGGGAAGTATGAAACAAACTGGGCTGTTTGCGGAAAGTTAACAGACGGTCGTGTATATACAGCAGAAGGCATTGATATTGCGGAGCTGGATGATCAAGGAAAGATCGTTTATTTAGAAAACGTCCCGAAAAACCCAGAGTTATTCCAGCGATATTAAAAAGCCGGCAGAGCAGCCGGCTTTTTCTCATCAATCTGTATCCATATGCATGCCTGTGTGTGCTTTTACTTGAATTTCTGTAAAGGTGTCTTCATCTGCTTTTTCAGAGGAAAAAATGGTGCCTAAGTAAGCCGCAAGGAATCCGAGCGGGATCGAGATAATCCCAGGGTTCGATAGTGGGATAAGCGGCTCTCCTGTGAAAATTGCTGCCCCTGATGGGTCCCAGACGCTTGGGCTGAGTGACACGATCAGGAGTGCGCTCAGAAGACCTGTTAAGCTTCCTGCGATAGCACCTGTTGAGTTAAATCGTTTCCAAAAGACAGTGAAGATAATCAACGGTAAATTCGCACTTGCTGCCACTGCGAAGGCAAGTGACACAAGAAAAGCAACGTTTAAAGATTGCGCAAATAATGCAAGAATGATGGAAAGGATGGCCACGCCGATGGAAGCAAAGCGTGCCGCCTTCACCTGTTCCCGTTCACTCGCTTTTCCTTTGCGGATAATCTGGCTATAAAAATCATGGGCAAAGGCAGACGCGGCGGATAAAACAAGACCGGTCACCACTGCCAAAATGGTCGCAAAGGCAATAGCGGAAACAAAGGCAAATAAAAAATCTCCCCCTAGGGCCTGTGCAAGCAGTGGTGCTGCCATGTTTCCTGCTGCATCGGCTGCCGTAATTGCATCTGTTCCGACAAAAGCAGCGGCACCGAAGCCGAGGAAAACCGTCATTAAATAAAAAATCCCGATGATCCACGTAGCGGATAGAACAGATTTACGCGCAGAAATGGCATCCTTCACCGTATAAAAACGGATTAAAATATGCGGCAAACCTGCTGTTCCAAGCACAAGTGCAAGGTTCAGAGACAAGGTCTCTAAAGGCACATCATATTTATTTCCCGGGTGAAGAAATGCCCCACCAAGCGGGGTCGCTGTTTTCATCTGCTCAAACATCTTCAGCAGACTAAAATCAAACTTGGCAAACACAAGCAGCGAAATAATCAGCGTGCCCAGCATGAGAAGCACAGCTTTCGTGATCTGTACCCAGCTGGTTGCGATCATGCCGCCAAACACGACATAAATGGTCATCAAGACACCTACGATCAGCACCGCAATCCAGTAATCAATGCCAAGAAGCAGTTTGATTAATGCACCTGCCCCAACAAGCTGTGCAATCATATAAAAAGTTGAGACTGTGATTGTGTTAAATGCGGCTACCCCTCGAATGGCAGGGCGTTTGAATCGTGCAGCAATCATATCAGCCATCGTATATTTTCCTAGATTTCGAAGCGGTTCAGCCACGACATAAAGGACGACAAGATACGCTACAAGAAAACCAATACTATAGAAAAAGCCGTCAAATCCATTTAAGGCGATCATGCCGGCGATCCCTAAAAATGAAGCAGCAGACATATAGTCCCCGGCGATGGCAAGGCCATTTTGAAATCCAGTCAATCCGCCGCCTGCGGTGTAAAAATCGCTCGCATTGCTTGTTTTTTTCGCAGCAAAATACGTGATGACCAATGTGAGCCCTACGATCGCTATGAATAAAATAAAAGCGGTCATACTCATTCGTCATCACCTCTAGATTCAGTTTTTAAAGCGCTTACATATTTGTCGAACTGAGCTGCTTTTTTTGCATAAAGCCCACATAAAACCCATGTCATCACAAATTGCGTGAGGGCAAATAACCAAGCCCACGTGATCGCTCCAATTGCTGGCGTGTTCAAAAAGGTGAAGTAGGATGTAGCAACCGGAAGTGAAAAGTAAAAGAGAAAAAAGAAAATCGTCATCGGTACGATAAATCTGCGTTTTTCCTCAAGAAGTTTTCGAAAATCCTTTGAAGCGGCAACCTTCTTATAATGAACGTTTTTGTCTGCCATTGTTTCCTCCTTTGTACGAATTAGGGACAAGGTACTCCAATGCATATGAAACGATCTGGTTGTTTATGACAGTATATCATAAAAAAGGCACCCGAAAAGGGTGCTTTCTACCGATAATGCGCAAGAAATGTTTGTCTTGCTTTTTCATATGCTTCTGCATCAAAATGATCTCCGCATTTGTGAATACACCAGGGCTCCACTTGCCTTGCAATCCCAACCTCATATCCTTGCTGTGCAAACTCAAAAGATTGTGACACATCATAAAAATGAAAGCCGTCTAAAAGATCCTCACGCCACTTGATATCATATTGTGTTGCCATAAAAAGACCGTCAATAGCAGAAGCTTTGATATAACCTTGGGGCTCTGTCTGTGGATGACCAGATTCAAACGTCAGTAGCTGATAGGTGTCGTGCCGATATTCAATGACTTTCCCTCTGCAATCATGGCTCTCCCACCAGATTCCATTGTCTGGCACACTTTCTGCACCTATTACCCCAAGCATGCCAAGTGACGGATTCTGCAAGAAAAGTGGGATCAGCTCGAGAAGCATATGCTGTTTGACGATGAGTGTATCTTGATGAAGATAAATTTTAAACTGTGCAGGATGAGTGAGAGCTTCATTGTATCCAGAGGCCATACTTGATGCATGTCTAATAGGCAAAACCTCTACATGATACCCGTGCGGAGCAGGAAGTGAAGCGAGCTGCCGGAAGCAAGCTTGAAACATCGACTCATCATTTACACATAAAACAAATAAGATGGTGGGGCTACTCATTGAGTTGAACCGCCTCAACCACGTATTGATAGGCAGTCGCTGCCTCGTTAAAATCAAAACGGATGCCATGTTTTACGAGTAATTCATGTAGATCATTCATGACGCCCGTATAGGAAGGGTGTTGTACACGAATGGTTTCAAGCTCACGAACATGAAACCCGGCTGACTGAAAGAGGGCATGAATTTCGTGAAGGGTAAAGAAGCGTAAATGTGTTTGATCCATTAATCCTGCATCTGTATAAGAAAATCTCCCAGCCAGTAATTCTAAAACCGTTGAAATATGACCAATATTCGGAATGGAAGACAAGATGACCCCTTCCTTTTTCAGAAAAGGTTTGACCTTTTTTAAAACGGCCCAAGGGTCCAATAGATGTTCAAGGACGTCTCCGAAAATGATGCAGTCAAATTGTTCATGTTGATAAGGCAGCGCCATCTGTTCAATATTGCCGCATAAAACATGATCCAGCGCTTTCTCAGCTTGCTTTGCCGCATCTTCAAAAGATTCAATTCCATATATGGTACGGTCTTGTTGTTTTAGGACTTTGCCAAGCTGGCCTGTGCCGCATCCGATATCCAAGATAGACGTCCATTCCTTACGAATACGATGGACAATCACAGGGTTCACACCGTGATAATATTGATCCTTCTTTTGATGATAATAAGATAGGGAATCTGAACTCACGCGCCACCCACCTTTCTTCTTTCTTGTGTCTTATGCTTAATATATGGGTGGGGAGCTTGGTTTTATAACGAAAATGGGCAATTTTCATGAATGATAGCTAAAAAGGGGTCATATAAAGAACAGGGAACGGACTGTCCTCCTAAAAATAGAAAGACAGAACCCCATTGAGTGGAAGGGATTGGTATGATGAGGTGTTCAATTATTGTAGCGTATCGTCATGAAAGGATGTTTAAAGGTCAATTGACAGGTTAGAACTTTAGCCAAAGCAATCTGAAAGACAAAGGATAACGGCGTTGATTACGGTTTGTTTATCATCTTCTGATCACCGTTGGATGTTAAAAAAGCTTGTATTTCCTCGATGCCTAGTCCAATTTTTTTCGCTTCTTGAATCAAATAAACCCACTCTTCGTCAACTCTTCTTTTCACTTGCGTATCCATAATATCCTCCAGTTCAATAAGACATATTCATCTGCAACCAATGACTTGAACAAACCGTCTAGTAACTGTACGTGTATGTGAATGGAGTACAAAAATAGATTTTTGTCGAAAAATGATGACATTTAACCTATTTTGTAAAATCTATCACCTACCACGTCCCTAAAAAAATGACTAAAAAACCCATAAATATTGAATTCTTACTTCTCATAATAAACAATTGTAAAGTCAGTTAAAAGATTATAAATTAAAATAATGATAAAGACCTAAATCATTTGACTCATATAAACCCATAAGGTTGACATATGCCATCAGCGAGAACAAATTTCATCTTTACAGGACGCACATATTGTTCGTTTGGGAAGTTCTTCTTAAGATGGTATTCTAAAAGAAACAGAATTCACCAAGAAGGAATGAAGAAAGACATGTATAGCCTTTTTCAAAAGTATCAAGAAGTTGTCATGTATCTGATCATGGGTGTGTGTACAACCATTGTCAACATAGTCAGCTTCTATTTATTCGTTGAGATGTTTTCTATGGATTACAAAACAGCAACGGTTGTTTCATGGGTATTTGCTGTGCTCTTTGCTTATATCACCAATAAGAAGTATGTCTTCAAGCAAAAGGCTCGTGACACAAAAAGCCTGATGCGTGAGCTTTCTTCATTTTTTAGTGTCCGTCTCATGTCTCTAGGTGTAGATCTGGGGCTGATGATTTTATTTGTGAGCCAAATGGCGCTCAACGAAACCGTCGCAAAAATTCTTGTTAACTTTGTGATTGTCGTGGTCAATTATGTCGCTAGTAAATGGTTCGTCTTCAAGAAAACAAAAGAAGATGCGATTTAACACATGAAAAAGATAGGTGATGTGAAATGAGCAGCAGGCCAGACGAATTATATGATGCCATATATCAACAAACAGAAAAGCAGCATGAACAAGTGTTGAGGCTAGTCAAAGAAATGACCGCACATCCAGAAGCATTTTCTGAACAAGAAAAGGAAAAGATCAACCGAATGGACATTGCGCTTCAAACAGCGACGGACATTTTAGAAAATTTAATGACCCCTGATACGCAAATGACCATTGTTTTAAGACAAGGGAGAATTCGTGTTGACCTGACGAAAGCGTAAAAGAAGCAGCCAATTGAAAAGCGGCTGCTTTTTATTATGCATCGCTTGTTTCCCGGAGTTGCTTTGGAGACATGCCGATTTTCTTTCGAAAGACTTTATTCAAGTAATTCGCGTTTCGGTAGCCGCACTGTATGGCGATTTCTTCAATCGAGTATTTCGTTGTTTTCAGTAACGTTTCCGCCTTTTCTAAACGAATATTGGTTAAATAATGAATCGGTGTGAAGCCAGTTGCCTTTTTGAATTCCCTCGTAAAATGACTTTTGGATAAACGTGCCGCAGCTGCCATATCGTCAGGCCCAATCTCCTCGTGAAAATGGTGGCTTGCAAATAAGGCCGCTTGGACGATGGGCTCAGGCCATTTCTCCATTTGTCCCTCAAGCTTTGGCAAATATGAATACAGTTCCATGACAAATTGATAAGCAAGGCTAGACCCCTCAAATGGATTGGTAATCCGTCTTTCACTGGCTTCATCATAAATCTTCTTTAGCAGGCGGATCGGTTTGGAATTCGGATGAAAACGCATGACCTGCTTTCCTTGATCGATAAATTGATCAAAGCAAAGGTTACAGGCTTCCCCATAAAGTGTTAAATAGAGAAATTCCCAATGTTCACTGTCTTCTGGAAAATAGTATTGATAAGCACTGGGGCTTTTCACCAGAAAGGCCTGTCCAGGCAATACTTTGAATCGTTTCTGTCCGATTTCAATCATGCCGTGTCCAGACAGTGTGAGCTGAAAGATGCACTTGCCCTGATCCTTCCGCTCTACGCCATTCCAGCTGTATAACGAAGATGATTGAACTTCCCAGCCAACAGACCAGATTTGGGCCGGCAATGTCACATCAGAATGGTGAAAACGAAATGCAAATGCTTCCTTCTTCAAATTGGAAACCCTCCTTCACAGCAAAAAACAACCTTTTTCTATTTTGAATCATGTTACACCTCATATCACATCGTACCATTCACAGCAAAAAAAGGGTATTTTTTAACGATTTTTTTACCATTGAACTTCAGCTGATGGGGCAACTAAAATAAGATTATCAGAAGAGAAAAGGGGAATGGATATGATCGACACATTACGAGCAGCATTTCACCAGCAATTTGGAGATCAGCAAGAACTCCGCTATTTTTTCGCCCCAGGCAGAGTCAATCTGATTGGTGAACACACAGATTATAATGGGGGCCATGTCTTTCCATGTGCACTCACTCTTGGTACATATGCTGCGGGAGCAAGACGATCAGATGGACGCGTCAGAATGTATTCCTTGAATTTTGAAGAAGAAGGTGTGA
Organism: Bacillus sp. FS02; assembly: GCF_024398395.1. NCBI lineage: Bacteria > Bacillati > Bacillota > Bacilli > Caryophanales > Bacillaceae > Bacillus > Bacillus sp. FS02. The sequence goes on from NZ_CP074101.1 coordinate 2,179,836, forward strand.
AAGAGTTCGACCTTTTTGAAATCGCTTTCTCAGAATCGGACGGCTGGGCGAATTATCCGAAGGGAGTATTCCAACAGTTTATCGAAGCAGGCATGGATGTGAAAGAAGGCTTTGATATTGTGTATGCTGGCAATATTCCAAATGGCGCAGGTCTGTCATCTTCTGCCTCTATTGAGCTCGTCACGGCTGTCTTGATCAATGAATGGTCGTCATTCGGCGTAACGCAAATCGACCTAGCCCTTCTTGCGCAGCGTGCTGAAAATGAGTTTATTGGCGTGAACTGCGGCATTATGGATCAATTTTCAATTAGTCTTGGAAAAGAAGGTCACGCTATTTTGCTCAATTGTGACACGCTTTCCTTTGAATACAGCCCATTTCGGCAAGAGGGTCTGGCACTTGTCATTGCCAATACAAATAAAAAACGAACACTTGCAGATTCCAAATACAATGAACGCCGTTCAGAATGTCAATCTGCTTTAAACGATCTTAGAAAAGAATTAGATATCGGTCATTTATGTGAGCTCACGGTGGATGAATTCGCTACGCATGAACATTTGATACAAGATGAAACGTGTAGAAGACGTGCAAGACATGCCATCACGGAAAACGAGAGGACCATGAAAGCAGTAAATTTTCTGAAAGATGATAAAATGGAAGAACTAGGTGCACTCATGAAGGCATCTCACCTTTCTTTAAAGAATGATTATGAAGTCACTGGGCATGAGCTAGATGCACTGGCCGAAGCCGCATGGCAACATCCAGGGGCGATTGGTTCCCGTATGACAGGTGCTGGCTTTGGGGGCTGTACCGTCAGCATTGTGAAAGAAGAGCTACTGGACTCATTTATAGAAGAAACAGGTGCGATTTATCAAGAAAAAACAGGCATTCAAGCCTCTTTTTACACAGCTGGAATTGGAGGCGGCGCTAGAGAATTAACGAAGGAGGAATTTTGATGGCAATTTTAGTATGTGGGGGAGCAGGTTTTATTGGCAGTCATGCGGTAGCGGCTCTTTTGGCTAAAGGAGAACAAGTAGTAATTGTGGATAATTTGCAGACAGGTCATAAAGAGGCAGTCGTAAAGGGTGCCGTATTAGAAGAGGGAGATTTAAGGGATCATGCTTTTTTAAGACGGGTTTTTCAAACGCATGACATAGAAGCGGTCATGCACTTTGCGGCAGATTCACTTGTTGGAGAAAGTGTAACAGACCCGCTGAAGTACTATGACAACAATGTCGGAGGGGCAACGGCTTTACTTCAGGTGATGAATGAATTTGATGTGAAACGCATTGTATTCTCTTCAACTGCTGCGACATATGGTGAACCAAAGCGTGTACCGATCGTTGAAACGGATGAGACGAACCCAACAAATCCTTATGGGGAAACAAAGCTCGCGATTGAGAAAATGCTGAAGTGGTCTGAGCAGGCATATGGTATTGAATATGTTGTGCTTCGTTATTTTAATGTAGCCGGTGCTCATACAGAAGGGATTGTCGGGGAAGATCATCAGCCAGAAACGCATTTAATCCCAATTATTTTGCAAGTGGCATTAGGAAAACGTGATCAAATCATGATTTACGGTGAGGATTATGAAACAGAGGATGGCACATGCATTAGAGACTACATTCATGTCATGGATTTAGTAGAGGCGCACATTCTAGCGGTTGAGCGTCTGCGTGAAGGAAAAGGAAGTGCGACGTACAACTTAGGGAACGGCACAGGCTTCTCTGTGAAGCAGGTCGTAGAAGCTGCAAGAGAAGTGACGGGGCATGCCATTCCAGCACAGGTGGCAGAAAGACGTGCGGGTGATCCAGCTAAGCTGATTGCTTCATCAGAAAAAGCGCTGAAAGAACTAGGATGGAAGCCGCAATATGCAGATCTCCACACCATCATTCAAAGTGCATGGGATTGGTTTCAGAAACATCCAGATGGCTATCAAAGTGAGTAACGTGTAGCAGGCAGGGGAGGAGACAAAGGGAATGGCGATTGATATTTTTGAAAAGCTAGAACAGCTGATTCAATATGGGGTTAATAAAGAGCTGATATCACCACTAGATATGGATTATACAAGGAACCGGCTGCTAGAGGTGCTTGGTCTCGATGATGCTGAGGCAAGAACAGTCTCAGGAGACAGCGACCTTGAAGACATCTTAATGCCGATGCTCGATTGGGCAGTTGAAACAGGTCTTATTCCTGACGGGACAGATACGTATCGTGATTTATTAGATGCCAAAATCATGGGCTGCTTGGTGGCGCCTCCGAGTGTCATCTATGCAAAGTTTGAAGAGAAACGCAAGCATTGCGGACCAAAGGCAGCGACAAGCTGGTTTTATGAAATGCAGCAGCATGCCCACTATATTCATACAGGCAGAATCGCCAAAAATGTGCAGTGGTTTACACCGACAGAAGATGGTGAGCTTGAGATCACGATTAATCTATCGAAACCGGAAAAGGACCCAAAAGCGATCGCTGAAGCCAAACAGCTTAGTCAAAAGCAATATCCTCTTTGTCTCCTTTGTAAAGAAAACGTTGGGTTTGGGGGACGCATCAATCACCCAGCAAGACAGAATCACCGGATTATTCCGGTAACACTTACAAATGAGTCGTGGTTTATGCAATTCTCGCCGTATGTGTATTACAACGAACATTGTATTGTGTTCAAGGGCGAGCATGAACCAATGCAGATATCTAAAAAGACCTTCGAGCGTCTGCTTTCCTTCATATCTATATATCCGCACTATTTCATAGGATCAAATGCGGATCTTCCCATTGTTGGAGGCAGCATATTAAGTCATGACCACTTTCAAGGTGGTGCTCATGAATTTCCGATGGCGAAAGCAAAGATGGAAGAAGTGTTTTCTCTCGAAAAGTTTCCGAGGGTGAAGGCGGGTATTGTGAAATGGCCGATGTCAGTGATCAGGCTTCAAAGCAGCGACCAGCAGACGCTTGCGGAGGCAGCGGATTTTATATTACATGAGTGGAAAATGTATTCAGATCCAGAAGCGGGGCTGTTCTCACATACAGGAGAGACCCCGCACAATACCATTACACCGATCGCACGCCGCCATGGGGATGAGTACGAATTAGATCTCGTGCTACGAAATAATCGTACAGACAAGCAGCACCCAGGCGGAATCTTCCATCCGCACAAAGAAGTTCATCATATTAAAAAAGAGAATATCGGATTAATCGAAGTCATGGGTCTCGCCGTGCTTCCTGGAAGATTAGCAGCGGAATTAAGCCAGCTAAAAGCGGCGCTGCTATCCAAAAACCCTCTTGAAGAAATCAAAGCCTGTCCGCCTATCATGAAGCACGAGTCATGGGCAGAGCGTCTGATCGAAGAGAATACCTTTACGAAGGACAACGTAGAAGCCATTTTACAAAAAGAAATCGGCCTCATTTTTTCTCGTATACTCGCGCAGGCGGGTGTGTTTAAAAGAACAGAGCAAGGGAAAACAGCATTTAAACGTTTCATTCAAACACTCCATACAGGCAGGTGATGAGTTGATGATTGAACAGGTAAGAACTTTAATGGAAGAAAAACAACTCGACGGTGTTCTGATTCAAAAGCGTAATAACTTTTCTTGGCTTACAGGAGGAAGAAGAAACCACATTGTGTTAAACACACCAGAGGGCGTTTGTCAGCTACTTGTGTTGAAAGACGATATTGTCCTAGTTGTGAATCAAATGGAAGAAAAACGAATCATTGAAGAAGAAATGGCGTATTTTGACCATCCCTTTCAAGTCGTCACAATGGATTGGTTTGAGGATGAGACTCCTTACATTCAAACACTCATAAAAGACAAACGAATCGGTGCGGACATTCAAATGGAAGGAGTGGAATGGATCGAACCCGATTTGTCTCGTGTTCGATCGATTCTTTCAGCGCCACAGCTCAGCCAATACGAAACCCTTTGTCATGACACAGCTGTTATTGTAGAAAGTGTCTGTCAAGAAATCGTTCCAGGACAGACGGAGCATGAAATTGCTTCGCTTGTTGCTCAAAGAGCGATCGGGCAGGGAATGACGATAGAAGTGCTGCTTGTGGCGACAGATGACCGGATTCATCAATATCGCCATCCGATCCCAACAGAAAAAGCACTTCAAAAGCATGCACTGGTTGTCCTTTGTGCTGAACGGCATGGACTCGTGGCAAATGTCACAAGATCCGTTTACTTTGGACAGCTACCAAAGGAGCTTGAAGAAAACAAGGAAAGGCTTGCGCGAATCGACACGGTCATGAATGCGGCTACTCGTCCAGGGAACACCATTGGAGATGTATTGAAGGCCGGCATTGCTCAATATGAAAAAGAAGGATTTCCTGATAGCTGGAAAAAGCTTCACCAAGGAGGCAAGACTGGATTTGTGTCTAGAGAGATCATTGCAGTTCCTACATCGGTGGAAGAGATCCAGCTTCATCAAGTATTCACTTGGAATCCTTCCTTACCAGGATTGAAATCAGAAGATACGATGGTCGTCGAGAAAGAAGGAAATCGCTTTTTAACCTATACAGGCAAGTGGACGTATATAGACATAGAACATGAAGGAAGCATCTATAGACGACCAGACATTTTGGTGAGAGACGAATAATGAGAAGCCGGCGATGAGCCGGTTTTTTGCTGGAAGTCTTTAGTGAGTTTCCACTCATTTATCACCATTACCAATCATTACAGCGCATAGGCGGAGGATCGATACTTTCTTTTCTTGTCGACTTGCGTTAAAATGAGTAAGGTTTTTGTTAAATATGGGGATACCTATTTCAGAATTGTTTACCTAGATAAAATTTCATAAAGTTAAATTGAAATTTGACCAAACTTTTTTATTGTGGTAAACCTAAATTTGACAAAGTTCTTGATTGTATGTCCTTTGCCTTCAACTCTCAACTTTTCAAAATCCTAGAAATTTATTGTGTGTGCAATAATATAAATTTATGGCGAATTTATGACATTTCAATAGAAATCTGTTGAAAAATAAATGAACTTTTGAAAAAAGGGGAGCTAACTCCAACAGATTTTGATAGCATTACAAAGGGAAGAAAAGTTTTCGAAGGCAGATGGCTTTTCACAATTATTCAGCAATTTATACATTATTTAAGGAAGGATGGTGATCTTCTTGTTCAGAGCCATTAAACCTATGCTTTTATTAGCGATGCTCGTGAGTGTTTTTGTATTAGGAGGTTGCAGCAATATCGCTGTTTTAGATCCTAAAGGACCAGTCGCAGCACAACAAAAAGACTTAATCCTTTTATCTATTGGATTCATGCTCTTTATCGTTGGTGCGGTATTTGTACTGTTTACCATCATTTTGGTTAAATACCGTGAGCGTAAGGACGTTGGAAACGCCTCTTATAACCCAGAACTACACGGGAATACGCTTCTAGAAGTTGTCTGGACAGTGATCCCAATATTAATCGTTGCTGCCCTTTCAGTTCCAACTGTAAAAACCATTTACTCTTTGGAAGAGGCGCCTCAAGCAACAAGTCATAAAGATCCACTTGTCGTTTATGCTACAGCAGTTGATTGGAAATGGATCTTCAGCTATCCAGAGGAAAATATTGAAACAGTGAACTACTTAAACATTCCAAAAGATCAGCCGGTTTTATTCAAAATCACTTCCGCTGATACAATGGCATCTCTATGGATTCCTCAGCTAGGCGGGGAGAAGTATGCGATGGCTGGAATGGAAATGGAACAATATCTTCAAGCTGATGAAGTAGGCACATATGAAGGAAGAAACGCCAACTTCACAGGCGAAGGCTTTGCTCAGCAAAAATTCAAAGTCAATGCGATGACGCAGTCTGACTATGATAAATGGGTAAATAAAACGAAAAAAGAAGCACCAAAGTTAACGAAGAAAACGTATGACTACTTGATGCTTCCTGATGCTGCAGATGTGCAGACATTCTCATCAACACATTTATCTTTTGCGAAGCACGGAGAGGATTCTGAATATGCACTCCAAGCACGCAAACGTTTAGGTTACCAATCAGTTTCTCCGCATTCCAAGACAGATCCTTTCGAGAATGTGAAGAACTATAAAAGAAAATTAGAAAACGAATAAACTGACTAAGGAAAGGAGGAGGCCGTTATGCATTTAAAATGGGATGAGTTTTTTGTAACTGGAGACCCATTAATTCTTGGTGCGCAAATTTCTATCGCTCTTACTTCCATTGCCATTGTGTTTGTTTTAACCTACTTCAAAAAGTGGAAATGGCTCTGGAAAGAATGGCTGACATCAGTTGATCATAAAAAGCTTGGAATCATGTATATCCTTGCTGCTGTGATTATGTTCTTCCGCGGTGGGGTAGACGGACTGATGATGCGCGCGCAGCTGGCGCTTCCTAATAATACGTTTTTAGATTCAAACCACTATAATGAAATTTTCACAACGCATGGTACGATCATGATTTTATTCATGGCGATGCCATTCTTAATTGGTTTAATCAACGTCGTGGTTCCTCTTCAAATTGGTGCACGTGACGTTGCATTCCCGTATTTGAACAACTTGAGCTTCTGGACATTTATGGTCGGAGCAATGCTGTTCAACATTTCCTTCGTTATTGGAGGATCACCAAGTGCAGGCTGGACGAGTTACATGCCGCTCGCCGGAAATGATTTCTCACCAGGACCTGGACAGAACTACTACTTGCTCGGGCTCCAAATTGCAGGTATTGGTACACTAATGACAGGTATTAACTTCATGGTGACCATCTTAAAAATGCGTACAAAAGGTATGACGCTTATGCGTATGCCGATGTTTACATGGACAACATTGATCACGTCTGTCATTATCGTTTTCGCATTCCCTGTTTTAACAGTTGCTTTAGCACTTATGACATTCGATCGTTTATTCGGTTCAGCATTCTTTACACTCGAAGCGGGCGGTATGCCAATGCTTTGGGCGAACCTTTTCTGGATTTGGGGACATCCTGAGGTATATATCGTTATCCTGCCGGCTTTCGGTATTTTCTCAGAAATCTTTGCGACGTTCTCAAGAAAGCAGTTGTTTGGTTACAAAGCGATGGTTGTATCGATTGTGGCAATCTCTGTTCTTAGTTTCCTTGTGTGGGTTCACCACTTCTTTACAATGGGGAACAGTGCAGCGGTTAACTCATTCTTCTCGATTACAACAATGGCGATTTCTGTACCAACAGGTGTGAAAATCTTTAACTGGCTCTTTACAATGTATCGAGGCCGTATCAGTTTTACATCCCCAATGCTTTGGGCACTTGGTTTCATCCCGAACTTCGTAATCGGTGGTGTGACTGGGGTTATGCTTGCGATGGCAGCTGCGGATTACCAGTACCATAACACGTACTTCTTAGTATCCCACTTCCACTATGTATTAATCGCAGGTACTGTATTTGCCTGTTTTGCAGGTCTTGTTTTCTGGTATCCGAAAATGTTTGGTTACAAGTTAAACGAACGAATCGGCAAATGGTTCTTCTGGGTATTCATGATCGGATTTAACATCTGTTTCTTCCCGCAGTACTTCTTAGGACTGCAAGGAATGCCAAGACGTATTTATACGTATGGACCAGAAGATGGCTGGACTGCACTAAACTTTATTTCAACAATTGGTGCATTCATGATGGGTATCGGATTCATCATCCTTTGCTATAACATTTACTACAGCTGGAGACACGCGAAACGTGAAGTGTCTGGAGACAGCTGGGGAGAAGGACGTACGCTTGACTGGGCGACATCTTCTGCAATTCCGCCGCATTATAACTTTGCAGCACTTCCAGAAGTGACGTCACCAGATGCATTCCATCATTGGAAGCAAAACAATGTAGACGTTCATCCTGAAAAAGAATTCAAGAAAATTCACATGCCGCACAATTCAGGCAGACCGCTGATCATGTCTGCATTCTTCGGACTTGGTGCATTCGGTCTTGTATTTGAATGGTACTGGATTGGCGTTATCGGCTTAATCGGTGTATTCGCAACAATGATTTTACGTTCATTTGAATATGACGATGGCTACTATATTCCTGTTGAAGAAGTGATTGAAACAGAGAAAAAGAATAAGGAGGCGCAGAAGTAATGGGACATAATGATAGCAGCTATGCAAATGCACCGCTTGAATATCAGTCTGAAACAGGACGTTTAAACATCCTTGGTTTCTGGATATTCCTTGGCGCGGAAATCGTGTTATTCTCAACACTTTTTGCGACCTACTTTGTTCTTCATGGCAGAACAGCTGGCGGCGTTTTGCCAGCTGAGCTATTTGATATGAAGCTTGTATTGATCATGACATTCCTGCTATTGGTGAGTTCATTTACATGCGGGATTGCCGTTCATGAAATGCGCCGTGGAAGTACAAAAGGGGTTGTCATTTGGACGATTCTGACACTGCTTCTAGGTGCAGGCTTCGTTGGTTTTGAGATTTTCGAATTCTTCCATTATGTACATGAGGGTGCGAGCATCCATACAAGTGCATACTGGTCTGCATTCTTTGTTCTTTTAGGAACTCACGGATTACACGTATCCATCGGTATCTTCTGGATTACAGGTGTCTTGTTCCAAATTAAAAAACGTGGATTAACACCACAAACAGCAGCGAAGATCTTTATCTCAAGTCTATACTGGCATTTCCTTGATGTTGTATGGATTTTCATCTTCACAGCTGTGTACTTGATCGGATTAGGGGGGCTTTTGTGATATGGCTGGAAAAACACATTCCTCAGCAGAGCACGAACACTTCCCTTGGAAACACGTAGTCGGCTTCATTCTCTCCATTGTGCTAACCATCTTAGCATTCTGGATTGCCATCGGAGCTGAAATTGGCAGTTCTGCGAAACTATGGATTATCTTTGGTTTTGCCTTCATTCAAGCATTCTTGCAGCTGTTCATGTTCATGCACATGACAGAGAGTGAGAACGGAACTGTTCAAGTCGGAAATACTTTGTTTGGTCTGTTCTGTGCGATCATTTTCGTCATCGGGTCTGTTTGGATCTTTGCGGCTCACTACAGCCACGGAGAGAACAGCAAAGACGGTTATTCACCATCTGCGCCAAAGCAGTCTGAGCATTCAGAGAAATAATAAAAAACCACTCATCTTTCATAGGTGAGTGGTTTTTATGCTGATTGTGATAACGCTTCCAATTGATGATGCGATATCTATCTGCTGCTGAATCTTTTGCGAATGAATGGAAGTCCATAGATGAGGAAAGCTGCAATGTGAGCCAGAATCACGTTAATGGCAAAGAATGCGATCATGAAGGTATGTCCTGCTGGAGATAAACTGCTTGTCATGTAAAGACCGAAGAAAATCCACATAATCATGATGGGTGGAATAGATGCTAATGCAATCTTTCTGTTTTCCAACCATAAAAACAGGGGTGTAGCTGTTGCAATACATAGGTACGCAAAGAACATATCCATCGTATCCAACTCCTTTGTAAGTTGATGTTCAATTCAAATGAGAGGTCAGGATGCAATTGTGTCTGTTTTTAGGAGATATTGTGAACATTTTGTTACAAATATTATACCACAATTGACTTTGAAGTAAACTCAATAATTGGAAAATGGGCCTTATTCCGCAGAAATTGTTTTTTTCTTATACCTCAGTTAAGCTTATGCTGGCAAGATGTGCACCTTTCATATCGCCACATAAGTCATTGAATTTTCCCCTTAAAATCTGTAAAATAATCTTTTTAAAGGACTTATGATCGGTTGTCATGATAGAGTGGAAAGGATTTTTTTTCTATTTTTAGGATGAAAAGTATTTCATTTTTTGAAATTAGAATGGAACCTTTCAGGTGTCACTTCCGTCATATTTAAGGTGAGTTGCTTTTGTGAAAATTTCAATCTAATATAAATAAGGGCTTTTATGTTTTGTAATAAGGGTGGTTAGTTCATGAACAAGCAGAATACATCTCCTTACTATCAAGGAGATTTGATTTTTATATTTTTAGCCTTCTTTGCCATCAGTGTCATCGCTATTTATGCTGCGGGACAGTTTGGGCAATATGGATCTAATGCATGGACCAGACAGATCATTTACTACATGGTCGGGGTCATCTGTATTGTGGCTATTAATTACTTCGATCTGGAACAATTAGAAAAGTTAAGCCTATATATTTTTATAGGCGGCATTATGCTCTTAATTCTTTTAAAAATTGCTCCTGCACAAATTGCAGGTCATGATTTTGCTCCAATTAAAAATGGTGCAAAAAGTTGGTTTGTGTTACCGGGAATTGGAACATTTCAGCCTTCAGAGTTCATGAAAATTGGTTTGATTATGATGCTCGCCTCTGTCATTGGGAAGGCAACCCCAAGAGGAAAACGAACATTAGAAGATGATATTTTCCTACTATTAAAAATTGCCGGCGTGGCTGCTGTACCAGTCGGACTCATCTTTTTGCAAGATGCAGGTACGGCTGCGGTATGTATGTTTATTGTCGTTGTCATGGTCTTTTTATCAGGGGTCAACTGGAAATTGATCTCTCTCATCGGTTCAGTGGTTGTGCTCTTAGTTGCCGCTGTGTTAGCCGTGATTATTCTATTCCCTGATTTTGCACAAAAGATCGGGATTCAGCAGTATCAGATCAACCGGATTACCGCTTGGCTGCCTGATAGTTCTTCGACAGCCAACCAAGCCCAGACACAAGATGCATCTGGATCGGATAAATATCAAGTCGAGCAAGCCATTATGGCAATTGGGGCAGGACAAATTTTCGGGAACGGTGTTAAAAATTTAAAAGTATATGTTCCAGAAGCTCAGACAGATATGATTTTCTCTATCATAGGGGAAGCCTTTGGTTTTGTCGGCTGCGCATTTGTGGTGATCATGTTCTTCTTCCTGATTTACAGGCTTGTTGTGCTGATTGACCGTATCCATCCTTATAGCCGGTTTGCGTCATTTTTCTGTGTAGGATATACAGCATTGATTGTCATCCATACATTCCAGAACATTGGCATGAACATAGGCGTCATGCCTGTAACGGGGATACCACTCTTATTCATCAGCTTCGGGGGAAGCTCAGTTTTATCAGTTCTGATTGGATTTGGTATCGCCTATAATGCAAGTGTTCAGTTAACGAAATATCAAAGTTATTTATTTAAATAAAACGGGTAAAGGGCAGTCTAAGCGTAGGCTGCCTTTTTGGCGTGAGTTCTAACTTTTGAAAAGCAATGTTCATTTGACTTATGATAGTAGGAGTGAAGGAGGTCTTCGAATTGAATAAAACGATAGAAACCATCTTAAATCATCGGTCCATCCGTTCGTTTACAGATGAGCGTCTGACAGACGAAGAAGTGCTGACACTTATCAAAAGTGCGCAGGCTGCTTCGACATCAAGCTATGTACAGGCGTATAGTATCATTGGTGTAACAGATCAGGAGAAGAAGGCGAAGCTTGCTGAACTGGCTGGAAATCAGCCATACGTTGAGAAGAATGGGCATTTTTTTGTTTTCTGTGCAGACTTGAAACGCCACGACTATATCGCAAAAAAAGCAGGGAAAAACCATCAAGAAGCGCTTGAGAATACTGAAGCCTTTCTTATCAGTGTGATTGATGCGGCGCTCGCTGCGCAAAATGTCAGTGTCGCAGCAGAATCTATGGGACTTGGCATCTGCTATATCGGCGGACTGCGTAATCAGCTGAAGGAAGTATCCGAATTACTTGAAACGCCTTCCTATGTGCTGCCGCTATTCGGCCTGGCCATAGGACATCCTGCCAATCCATCATCTCAAAAGGAACGGCTGCCCGTTGAGCTGATCTACCATGAAAACACATATCAGCAAGACGAAGCTCATGTGGATCGTTATTTAAAAGAATACGATGATCGTATTTCATCATATTATGAAGAACGAACAAACGGTGAGAGAAAAGATACATGGTCTGAGCAAATGCTTCGAGGCTTTAGCCAGCCAAAACGTGCCTTCCTCGGAGATTTTGTGAAAGAGAAGGGCTTTAATCGAAAATAAATCAGGAAATCCCCCTTTCGAGTGAGAGAGGGGGATTTCTGTAAGAGGTGCGACATCATGAAATTAAGTATACTGGATCAATCTCCTTTAATTGGAGATGCGACGCCTGCTGAGGCGCTGAAGCAAACAGTCGAGCTGGCGAAGCAGGCAGAGAAATGGGGTTATCATCGATTTTGGGTATCAGAGCATCACTTTTCAAACCGGCTCGCAGGATCGAGTCCAGAGGTGCTTCTCGGTCATTTATCAGCTGTGACGTCACATATCCGTATTGGTTCAGGTGGCGTCATGCTGCCCCACTACAGTGCCTATAAAGTAGCAGAGAACTTCAGAGTGCTCGAAGCCTTGGCTCCGGGCAGAATTGATCTTGGCATTGGACGTGCTCCTGGAGGTATGCCGATCTCCTCCATTGCCCTTCATCATGGAGAACGGAAGCGACTTGGTGATCAATACCCTGAGCAGGTAGAAGAATTGAAGGTGTATTTACATGATTTAGCCGATGAATTTTATCCGCTGCCTCACCTGACCGCTTCTCCGAAAGTAGAAACTGCCCCAGAGGTATGGATGTTAGGTTCTTCTGGAGGAAGTGCACGGCTTGCCGCAAAAGCAGGTGCAGGCTATACGTTTGCTCTTTTCATTAATGGAGAAGGCGGAGAAGACTCTGTGTCACAGTATATCAGCCGATTTGAACCTTCGGAATTTGGTGATGAGCCGCGTGTCAGTCTTGCGGTCTTCGTTTTATGTGCAGAAACAGAGGAACAGGCAGAAAAATTGGCTGTTAGCTTAGATTTATCATTATTAGCTAACGAACAAGGACAGAACCTTGGCGGCTTTCCTTCATTTGAACAGGCAAAGGCCTATTCCTACAGTCCATATGAACAAAAACGAGTAGCAGCCAATCGACAGAGAATGGTTGTTGGTACGCCATCCTCTGTGAAGCAGCAGCTGACAGCACTCTCAAAGGCGTATCGTACAGATGAAGTGATCGCTGTGACCATCACACACCACATGCAAGACCGTCTCACATCGTATCGTTTATTAAAAGAAGCTTTTGATGCATAACGTATGTAACTTTACCGACCGCGCAGCCAATAAAAGGGATAGAGGAGCATCATGGTGAGAATAAAGGCAGCTGTCACCGCCAAGCTAAGCGGATAAATGCAGGTGGTATAGACAGTCAGTTCACATGCTTGATGAAAAGGACGAGGCTGTTTTGCATGTAAAAAGGTAAAAAAATAAACCAAGGTGATCGTGAGAAAAAAAGCCGTCATAAAAGAAACGATCCATAGCAATATCAACATGAATTTCTCTTTCCTCCATACATGATAGAAAAGCCTTGTTGAGCTGATGGGCTCATACAAGGCTTTTTATGTGATTCTTATTTATTCAGGATAAATATCGAATGGTTCTTTCGTTTGAACCGTATCTGATTTGCCTTTCAGGCTTGCATACGCAAGCATTGTATACTCACCTGCTTCTAACTTCTGTCCTTTATTGATCGTGCCATTCCATTTCACACGATGCTCTCCTTTATCAACATGTTGATAAACTCCTGCTTCACCTAAATACTCTCCATCTGTCGAGTAGACGAGGAATGCAAGATTTTCAGCACCGCCTGGGAGATAGCTGCTAATGACATAGCTTCCAGCACGGTTATCCGGCTCTACGGAAACCGAAGTGACGCGCGGGTAATCAGGCTCTTTTACAATCAATAAAGTAGGGATTTCAGTGACCTTTCTGCCATTTTCGCGAATGGTGATACTGCCTTGGTACGTTCCTTTTTTCGTTTTTCCATAATTCACTTGTACTGCGGAAGTAAAGGACCCTGTGGAATTCCCTTTTACTGTGATTTTTTTCGTGCCGTTTGTGCTAATGCCGTTGCCATCGAACTTGTAATCAATGGTATAGGTTTTCGGTGCTTTTGACAGGTTTTCTACCTTGAACTTCTTCGTTTTGATTTGAACGCCCTTTTCTTTTAAGAAAGTGCCGTACGAATAGCTTGCATCAGACACAATAGAAGACGCTTGAAGTGATTCGATGATTCGAACGCTGCCTGTGCCCTGCGTATTGTGAGGGAACTGGCTGCCATTTGGGTCATACAATGTTTCTGCTGTATTCATCATCAGCGCTTTAATTTGCTCTGTAGAATACGATGGTTTTGCTTGTTTAATAATCGCTGCTACTCCGGCTACATGAGGAGATGCCATGCTTGTTCCTTGCTTCGATCCATAGCCGTATGGCTGAGAAGGATCGTGTGTCGGAATGGTGCTGACAATACTCACGCCAGGTGCTGAAAGATCTGGTTTGATCATCCACGTATCGACAACAGGTCCGCGAGATGAGAAGTCAGCGACTTGTTCACTTAACTCTTTCACAAATTGAATCGAGAAAGTTGTTGTATTGTTACCAGCCTCAATGGCTTTAACAAGTGCTGTTCCTTCCGCTTTTGACAGCTTAATCGTCGGAAGTGCTAGACCTGGTACATCCACAGGGATTTCTCCATCGGTATTGTTGTACATGACAACGCCGATCGCACCAGCAGCTTTCGCATTGTCCACTTTATCAACAAAGGCAATGGCTCCACGTTCAATCACTGCCACCTTTCCTTTGACATCGATGTTTTCAAAATCTTTTTCGTCACCGATGCCTGCTTGGACGAGTGTGACTTGTTTTTGGTCAAGTGCTTTTAAATCATTTTCTTGATAGTAGCCCATCACTTTTGCTGTTGAATAGTTCGGGAATTTCACGTTGTATAAACTGTACGGAAGCTGAGTGGCTCCGACAGAAATAGCATCTCTTGATGTCCCAGGAGATCCAACGGTCCAGCTGTTTGGCCCACTGTTTCCGTTTGATGTCACAGCAACAACCCCTTCAGACATGGCCCAATCCAGTGCGATGCTTGTTGCATAATCAGGGTTATTCACACTGTTCCCAAGAGAAAGGTTCATGACATCGGCTCCGTCAGTGACAGCCCGGTCGATGCCTGCAAGGACATTTTCAGTTGTTCCTGATCCGCCTGGTCCAAGGACACGGTAGGCGAGAAGGGTAGCGTCTTTAGCGACACCTTTAATTTGTCCATTTGCCGCAATTGTTCCTGCGACGTGTGTACCATGATCTGTCGATTCGCCTCTAGGATCTCCTTTTGGTGTTTCTTGTGGAGAATAGTCATTATCAACAAAGTCATAGCCTTTGTATAATCCGAAGTTTCCTTTTAAATCAGGGTGGGTATAGTCTACTCCAGTATCAATGACAGCGACTTTTACCCCTTTTCCAGAGTAGCCGGCATCCCATGCTTTTGGGGCACCGATAAATGGAGCACTTTTATCCATGAGTGGAGAGACATCCTCATTAGGAAGCTGGACGCTTTTCTTTTTCACTTCATCTGTTTGATATGTAACATCCGGATAAACGGCTTTTACTCCGTCAACTGCGAGCAGTTTCGGGATTTCGTTTGCAGGAAGTTTCATAGAGAAACCAGAGAAGACTTTTTCATATTCTTGACGAACACTCGCTTTATCTAACTTTTTGAGTGCTGCATTCTTTACTTTCGTTCGAGATTTTTTGAGGGAGGCTTTTGTTTGTGCTTCGCCTTCTTGCTTGGCTTCAACTAAGGATTTTTCCTTTAATTCAACAATGACAGTGGTGTGTTTTCTAGACTTAACATTGATTTCGCCGAAGATTTCTGCTTTTTCCAGTTCCACCTGTTTGTTCGATGGAGCGGCAGCAGCCTGACCTGAAAAGAATGTGGATAAGGTAAAAATAGTGGAGAACAATAGAACAGAAGAACGAGAGATTACTTTTTTCAATTAATTTTCCCCTTTCTAGCTGTGTATTTAGGGAGATAGCCTTTCTTTTTGTGGATAAATAGGAAAGATTCACTGCCCGTTATTAAGTATTCCATACGATGAAACCAATTCCTTTACTGAAATGGTCTTATTTTACATAGTCATAAAGAACTATTTTGTTTATAAAGTCACACTTATGCACAATAATCTGTTGATAACTCGATTATTCAGATATATATATGGAAAATAAAAAAATCTCATACACAAAATCTAGTAAGAGGGTGTTGATATGTGGATAAACCCTGTTGATAAGATGTGCTTATCTTTGGGATAGTGTGTGTATAAAATTTTCATAGAAACATTGTGGAACATGATCATCTTCTGCACTTTTCAACAAAACTTCTGAAAACTAGTTCGTTTTTTCACCCAGATTGTGACAAACCTCTCTTTTTTCTCGGGATATGATAGGAACAGTTAATTTGCTAGAACTGCTAGATTCTAAGGAAAGCGGAGGGATGTTCAGTGAAGAAATGGAAGAACTGGCTGAGTGTATGGTTTGGTTTTGTGATGAATGTGCTTGTGAATCCTGGTGAGCTGCTGAAGAAGCAAGGGGTGAAAGTGACAGCAGTGGATGGAGGATTCTTTCTTGCGGTGAATGAGAGAAAGCTAGAGAAACTGGCAGTTGAAAAGAAGAAGAAGCGCAGGATAGAAAAGCCGTTTCAAGAAAGTCTGATGATGCTTGATGAAAAGACAACGAGAGAGGCTCGTGCCGGTCCGTTCTTATCTTTACAGAAAAGTTGAAACAGGGTAAAATCCCACATAAGACACGTTATCTGTGGGAGAGGATGCCCCTTGAAGATATATAAAATATTGAATAACAATGCAGTGGTTGTAAAGGAGGGTGATCAGGAGAAAATTGTGATGGGGCCCGGAATTGCTTTTCAGAAGGGGAAAAATGACGTCGTTCCCGTTCAAAAAATAGAGAAGATTTTTGTTGTGCGTGAAGAAAATGAGAAATTCAAACAAATTCTTGCGACATTGCCAGAAGCGCATATTGAGGTGGCAGAGCATATTATTAGTTATGCAGAGGGTGAACTCATGATGCCGCTCAGTGATCATATCCACATTTCACTGACAGATCATTTATCCTTTGCCATTGAACGCGTTCAAAAAGGCATTGTCTTATATAATAAATTGCTTGGTGAGATCAAAGTCTTATATAAGCAGGAATATGATATTGGAAAGTATGCCATTCGTTATGTAAAGGAGCGGCTTGGGGTTGACCTGCCGGACGATGAGGCAGGGTATGTGGCACTTCATATTCATACGGCCAAAATGAATACGGAGTCCATGAAGAAGACGGTCAAATACACAACGATGATCAAAGAAATGATCGAGCATATCGAAAGCGTTTTTGAGCGCTCGATTGATGAGGATAGTATTTCATATCAGCGCCTTGTGACACATTTGAGGTATGCATTAGGCAGGTTGGAATCGAATGAAGCATTTCAAATCATGGACGATGACATGCTGACTTTTATCCAAACAAAGTATGATTCGGCTTACCGGTGTGCACTTGGACTGGCTGATTTGCTGAAAAAAGAATATGGACTTCATCTCCCTGAATCGGAGATCGGCTACATCACGCTGCATGTCCAGCGTCTGCAGGATGCCGAATTGGTGTAAAGGTTGTGCCTGTCCGCAGGCTTTTTTTTATGCACACTACTCTAATTAGTGTATATGGGTCATTTGATTCGAAAAAATAGGTTGACGCAGGTCACGCTCTTATACTATGATGAAAGCGTAATCAAAAACCAATATCGTGGGATTGTGACTGTCAGGCAGGCAAGACCTAAAATTTGCGTAACGAGGGGACGTGTATGTCCTTTCATCGTTAGTGAATTTTAGGTCTTTTTTGTTTTAAAAAAAGGGGGAGACAACATGGATTATCAAAAAACAGCCAAAGAATTAACAACATTATTAGGCGGCAAAGAAAATGTCATTAGCGCAACACATTGTGCCACACGACTCCGATTGGTGATGAAAGATGAGGCGTTGATTGACAAAGATGCCATTGAAGAACTTGAGGGTGTGAAGGGTGCCTTCTCAAGCTCGGGTCAATTCCAGATCATATTTGGAACAGGTTCTGTCAACAAAGTATATGAGCGTTTTGCGCGTGAGGCGGGTCTTGAGGCAGACGACGAGAATCAAAAACCAGCCAGCCATGATGAAGCCGTGAAGCAAAAAATGAATCCACTTGCACGTTTTGCCAAGACGCTATCGAATATTTTTGTACCAATCATTCCAGCGATTGTAGCAAGCGGTTTATTAATGGGCCTATTAGGTATGATGAAAGCCTTCAAATGGGCTGATCCAAGCTCTGCCATCTTCCAAATGCTAGATATGTTCTCAAGTGCTGCCTTTATCATTTTACCGATTTTAATTGGGGTTAGTGCAGCCAAAGAGTTTGGTGGAAATCCATATTTAGGAGCTGTCATTGGGGGCATTATGATTCACCCGAGCTTGCTGAATCCATGGGGACTGACAGACGCAAAACCAGAATATATGCATCTATTCAACTTTGATATTGCGCTTCTTGGTTACCAAGGAACGGTCATTCCCGTGTTATTAACTGTGTATATCATGTGCGTGATTGAAAAGAACTTAAGAAAAGTTGTGCCGAACAGTATTGATTTACTTGTGACGCCGTTTGTGACGGTGATTGTGACTGGATTTGTGACGTTTATTGCTGTAGGACCGCTAGGGAGAATGCTCGGTACAGGGATCTCGAATGCACTCACTTATGTTTATGACCATGCAGGATTCTTAGCTGGACTGATTTTCGGAGGTGCTTATTCTTTAATTGTACTGACAGGTGTTCATCATAGCTTCCATGCGATTGAGGCAGGACTTCTGAATGATATTGGACGGAATTATTTGCTGCCGATCTGGGCCATGTCCAACGTCGCTCAAGGCGGAGCTGGGCTAGCGGTCTTTTTCTTAGCAAAGCGTGCAAAAACGAAAGAAATTGCTTTACCAGCAGCATTTTCTGCTTTCTTAGGTATTACAGAGCCGGTCATATTCGGTGTGAATCTTCGTTATCGTAAGCCATTTATTGCTGCAATGATCGGAGGTGCATTAGGCGGGGCGTTTGTCGTCTTCACGAAGGTAGCCGCCAACGCTTATGGTTTAACAGGGATTCCGATGATTGCCATTGCAGCTCCATTTGGTTTACAAAATGTGGTAAATTATGTTATTGGTATGTTAATAGCTGTTGCTGTTTCATTTATTCTTACCATCATCTTTAAAGTCAAAGAAGTCGAAAAATAATCAAGGAGTGGTCACAGTGATGACAACAACGGACGCAGCACTTCGTCAAAAGGTAACAGATCGTATTCGAAACTATGAGCATTTGGTGAAAAAAGATGTGTACCGTCAGAACTTCCATTTAATGCCGCCAGTCGGTCTTTTAAATGACCCGAATGGATTGATTCAGTGGAAGGGAGTCTACCATGTGTTTTATCAATGGCAGCCATTTAAAACAGGACATGGGGCAAAATTCTGGGGTCACTACACATCAACCGATTTAGTGAATTGGCAGCATGAAGAGGCTGCCCTCACGCCAAGTGATTGGTTTGATCAAAATGGCTGTTATTCTGGCAGTGCAGTCATTGACGATGGTCGTATGTACGTGATGTATACCGGAAATGTCCGTGACGAGCAAGGGAATCGTGAGACATATCAATGTTTAGCTGTGTCAGAGGATGGGGTTCATTTTGAGAAAAAAGGTGTCGTGGCGACTTTGCCAGCGGGATTCACTGCACATTTTCGTGACCCGAAGGTGTGGAAGCGGAATGGAAAGTGGTACATGGTCCTTGGAGCACAAAGTGAAGATCTCAAAGGACATCTTGTTTTATTCACATCTGATACATTAGACAATTGGACGTTTCAAGGCATTATTGCAGGCAGTGGAAAGAATGGATTAGACCATTTCGGATACATGTGGGAATGTCCAGATCTGTTTGAATTAGACGGTCAGGATGTATTGATCGTGTCACCACAGGGGCTGAAGCCTGATGGATTTAAATACAACAATACACATCAATCTGGTTATTTTGTTGGTACATTCGATGATCGTACCTACCAATATACGCATGGAGCGTTTGAGGAGCTGGATCGTGGCTTTGACTTTTATGCACAGCAGACTTTCCAAGATGAATCGGGCAGACGCATTTTAATGGGATGGATGGGTGTACCAGATCAAGGGGAAGAGCATCATCCAACCATTTCTTATCAATGGATCCATTGTTTGACGATTCCGAGAGAGCTTCGTTTAGATGATGAAGGACGTCTTATTCAAAAGCCGGTAAGTGAACTTCGATCTATGCGGACAAATGAGCAGGAGCATGTTTTTCACGTTAAACGATCTGTTCATTCCATTCCTGTTGAAGATATGACGAGCGCAGAGGTATTCATTGATCAAATTGAAACACAAAAAGGGTTTGAATGCTGTATCCGTGCTGCTGCTCGTATCATTTATGATAAAGATGAAGGCAAACTAACGTTAGAGCGAGATCGATTTGAAGATCGAACAAAGGAAGTTCGTGCAGTAGAAATTGAGGAATTACAGGATCTGCATATCTTTATTGATGCATCATCGATTGAGATTTTTGTCAACGGAGGCCGGGAAGTATTTACTGCACGTTACTTTCCTTCCCCGGGAAATAAATCAATCTCCATCAGTGGTAGAAATGAAACGAAGCTTAAATTGAAGACGTGGCATTTGCAAAAAGAAGCAGATCAATGATCTGCTTTTTCTAGTGAGATCAGCCTGTATCTTAAAGCCTATATCATGTATATACAAGGTTGGCCTAAAGCGGTTTGATGACGTTTTACATATATGATAACAGGTTCAATTATGGTATCATTTTAAAATATATACAGCTGAGGCTGACGTTTATCCAAATGCGGTAGGACAAAAAGGGGTTGTTTACTTGAATTCAAAACAGCAGCCGACGACTAGAAAACGCTTGGAGACAATGGCAGATCATGTTGAAGATAAACGTGAAGAATATAAAGAATTGCTGATTCAAGTCCAATCTATTCTCGGTGAACCTTCTCTAGAGCAGGAAGAATTAAAAGAGAAGCTGTCAGATACGTATAAACAAATGAAAGAATATGCCTTATTTGTTGAATCCATTGAAGCCTTTATTCGAAAAATGGCGAAAGAATCCGATCAGCAAAAGTAGGTAAAAAAGTATGGTGAAAGAGTGTACCTGGGTGCGGGTATGCTTTTTTTATTTTAGTCAGAGTATTCAGAAATATAAATGAAAGCGTTGACATTCTGTTTGTCATGATACAAAATAAATAAAAATTCATCTGAGCATATACAGGAGGAACGATATGAACCATGCAACCAAGAAATGTCTGATCACCTTTATCATTGTGCTATTTTCTATGAGTTTTCTTCATCCTTCCGTTTCATCTGCCCGAACGCAACACACATCATTTTTTACACCTACTGCCTCCGTACCATCTGGTCAATATTATCGCTCGCAAGAGGTGGCACTCCATTCTCAGGTGCCAAAAGCTTCTCTTTATTACACAACAGATGGCAGCCAGCCGACAACTCAAAGTCAGCGATATAAAAAGCCTATTCAAATTGATACCGATACGACTTTAAAAGTAAGCGTTTACAAAAATAAGCATCGCCTTGCTACGTCTACGTACAACTATCGTTTTGTCACACGAGAGGACATTGCCTCATCTTTTTTATCTTTTGAATATCAAGGAATGCCTTATCGGTTATACATTCCGAAAAATCATAAGAGGGGTAAAGCTTATCCTCTCGTCCTGTTCTTACATGGAGGAGGGGAGCGGGGGACCGATAATCAAAAGCAGTTACTTGCAAATGATGGTGCAGTTTTATGGGCTTCTCCTGAAGTTCAAAAGAAGCATCCTGCATACGTACTAGCACCTCAGGCTCGAAATGCTGTGGATGGGGGTTTTGCTTTAACAAGAAACGCGCAAAATGAGATCGACCTGACAAATGTGTTTCAATTTTCACCAGATTTACACAAAGCGTATGAAGTGCTTCAGCATGTGTTAACTTCTTATAAGATTGATCAGAAAAGGATTTATGCGACTGGTTTATCTCAAGGCGGATTTGGCTCGTATCAGTTGAACATCACATATCCTCGTTTGTTTGCAGCGATGATTCCTATTGCGGGGGGTGCAGATCCAAGCAAGGCAAGAATTTTAGCGCACAAGCCAATATGGGCATTTCATGCAGAGGATGATTCCATTATTCCTATCAGTTATGCGAGAAATACAATTCAAGCGATTCAAAAAGCTGGTGGAAGACCGATTTATACCGAGTATGCTAGCAAGTATGGGTATGATCATGCATCATGGACGCCTGCTTATGAGACGCCAGGATTAACAGATTGGTTATTTGCACAGAGACTTAGTTTACGATAACAAAAAAACCGATTCACCCAAGCGGCGGATCGGTTTTTATCGTTTTATTTATCCAAACGATGTGCGGAATGTTTCGTTGGTCCGATGTATTCGTTTAGTTGGAAAGAGCCTTTAATGGCAGCTGTGATGAATTCTTTTGCTGCATAAATGGCTTCTTTCACGTCTGAGCCGTTTGCTAGTTCAGCTGTGACTGCGGCTGAGAATGTGCAGCCTGCGCCGTGTGTGTATTCTGTGTCGATCTTATCTGTTTCAAGGCGTTCGAAGGTTTGTCCATCATAAAGCAAGTCAATCGCTTTATCAGGGCTTAGCTTACCGCCGCCAGTGATGACCACATACTTTGCACCAAGTTCATGGATGCGTTTTGCGGCTTCTTCCATTTGTTCCATCGTTTTGATCTCGCCAATGCCGCTTAATTGACCTGCTTCGAAAAGGTTAGGTGTGATAACTGTTGCTAGTGGCGTGAGCTTTTCGCGCAATGCTTCAGCGTGCTCTGGGTAAAGGACTTCGTTCGCACCTTTACATACCATAACAGGATCAATGACGACATTTTTCAGCTCATATGTTTTGATCGTTTCAGCTGCGAGTTCAATGACGTCAACTGTTGGCAGCATACCTGTTTTTAACGCATCTACACCGATGCCTTCCACGATCGTCGAGAGCTGCGCGCGGATTGTTGATGTATCGATTGGAAACACTTGATGATCCCAGTTGTTATGAGGATCCATTGCAACGACAACGGTTAAAGCTGTCATCCCGTAGACGTTTTTTTCTTGAAACGTTTTTAAATCTGCTTGGATACCTGCACCGCCGCTTGAATCCGAACCTGCGATGGTGAGTGCTTTATTCATAGACATAGTTGCTGAACCTCCAATGTGATGTGTAACAGTTACTGTTCTATCCCTTATTATAATCAGCTTTTCCATTTATCACAATGAAACGGCACAAAAAAGCGTTCCACTCTTCATGGAACGCCTCATTCTTTATCTTTTACAAATCACCAATTTCCCTTTTTTCAGCTCCTCTAAAAGCGTTAAGGCTAATTCTTGATCGGCGCCGGTCGACATGATTTTGGCCATCAGTTCATCATCCCTGGTGCGAATGATATTGGCGATTTGATCTAAAATCCCTTGATCGACAGCTGTCATGCTCTTTGCTTCCGTGTACTCAGTAACGGTATCAGAGCGTTCGGGGTCATACGCAAAAACAAACACATCGTCCTTTGTGGATTGTATCTGTTCGATCGTCTGTTTGGCTTCTTTACTATTCTCAACCGTGAAAAATTCCATCGTCATCACTCCTTTTCATCAAAAATTCCCATTTTCTCGATCAATCAAACCGCCTTTTATATCATGAGAAGAAAGCCGATTTATGTTTTAATGAAAAAGACGAATCTATTAAAGGAGTTAGGCCGATATGAAGATTTCTTTATTAATTGTGACACATAACCGGCTGAGCGCATTGTGTGAACTGCTTGAATCCATCTCGAGACAAAGCGTACAGCCTTTTGAAATTGTGGTCGTAAATGATGCAGGAGAGCGAGTGGACGTGATTCAGGAACTCTATCCCGAGCTGCCAATCCGCTTGATTCATTTAGATGAGAATGTCCAGCATGTGAACGCAAGAAATGTTGGGGTGCGGGAGCTGACAGGTGACGTCATTATGCTGAGTGATGACGATGATTATTTTACACCTTGTCATATTGAACGTATGAGCAAGGCGCTGGAAGACGCTGATTTTGTCTTTTCGGATGCGGAAATTGTTTCGTTTGAAGAACGAGGTGCGACTCGTTTTCCAGTATCAAGACGTTTGTTTGCTTATACAGCGGACATTGAGGACATGCGTGTTTTTTCTACATATGTTCCTTCTGGCAGTATGTACAAACGCCGCATACATGATGAGATCGGCTATTTTGATCCAGCGATGCATCACTACTGGGACTGGGACTTTTTCCTGCGTGTTACGCAGCATGCACGAGCCAAACGAGTGCCAGCTGCCAGTGTGATCTATGCGTTCTTTGATGGTGGGGGCAATCAGTCGAGTGATCTTGGTGAAACAAGGAAGAACTATTTAGATGATCTGAGTGAAAAGCATGGGCTCGGTGATTTGCCGACAGCGAACTTTGCTGTCCTATTAGAAGAACCAGCGATGAAAAAACGAGAATCAGAGAGTGAGATTGTATGGGATGGAAAACCGATGATCTCAAGATTGGCACAGCAGACAGAAGGAGGACAACCGCAATGAAGCCATTTTTAAATGATAGCTGGTGGGCTGTGATGAAAAGTGAATTTGAACAGCCGTATTATCAGGAATTACGTGAGTGGGTAAAGGAAGAATATCGTACGCAGATCGTGTTTCCAAAGCCAGATGACATTTATCGTGCCCTCCATTTGACGTCGTATGAAGATGTGAAGGTCGTGATTTTGGGACAAGACCCTTATCATGGGCCAGGACAGGCACACGGATTAAGCTTTTCTGTTCAGCCTGGTGTCAAACATCCGCCATCTTTGAGAAATATTTTTCAGGAGCTAAAGGATGACCTCGGCTGTCCGGTCCCTAACCATGGCTCGCTTGTCAGCTGGGCAGAGCAGGGTGTCTTGCTGTTAAACACTGTGCTCACTGTAAGAAAAGGAGAAGCGAACTCGCATAAAGGCAAAGGCTGGGAACGTGTGACAGACTGCGTCATCGACGTCCTGAATGACCGAGATCAGCCAGTCGTTTTTGTGCTTTGGGGCAGACATGCGCAAAATAAAAAAGAACGCATTGATCAAAGCAAGCATTACATCATTGAGTCACCTCATCCAAGTCCTTTTTCCGCAAGAAACGGCTTTTTTGGCAGTCGTCCGTTCTCAAAAGTAAACGCCTATTTAAAGCAAATGGGGATCGATGAAATCAACTGGTGTATCAAGGACATCGAATCAAAATAGGACGAGGGAAAATCCCTTCGTCCTGTTTATTTTAAAAATTTGCGGACAATGTCGAGTCCGTTTTTCGCATTTGGATAGCGGAAAGAAAAATCAAAGCGATTGGTCTGGCGCAGGACGCTTTTTTCATGCGTAAAGGTGAAAAAGCTTTCTTTTCCATGATATCGTCCGATACCACTTTCACCAACGCCGCCAAATGGTAAGTATGGAGTGGCGACATGCATCAGCGTATCATTGATGCAGCCTCCGCCAAATGAGAGGTTGTCTAGAATATAGGCTTCTGTTTCTTTATTTGTTGTAAATAAGTAAAGAGCGAGCGGCTTCGGTCTTGCCTTAATCATGTCAGCTGCCTCTTGAAGAGAGTCAAATGAGATGACAGGCAAAATTGGTCCGAAAATTTCCTCCTGCATCACAGGGTCTTCCCATGTAATGTGATCTAGAATGGTCGGTGCGATTTTGAGCTCTTGTTCATTGCGCTGTCCACCTGTCACAATCGTGCCATTAGAGAGAAATTGTGAAAGTCGATCAAAATGACGCTGGCTGACATTTTTTCCGAAATGCGGATTTGTTTCAGGCTGGTCCCCGTAAAAGTCTCGGATACAGGTCGTCATTTCACGCAATAGGTCCTCTTTGATCGATTCATGAACAAGTAAATAGTCTGGTGCAATACATGTTTGACCAGCATTCGTGAATTTACCAAAGGTGATTCGTTTCGCAGCGAGCTTGATGTCTGCATCAGGCATGACAATGCATGGACTTTTTCCGCCGAGCTCAAGTGTGACAGGTGTGAGATGTTTTGCGGCCGCTTCCATGACGACTTTGCCGACGGCTACACTCCCAGTAAAGAAAATATAATCAAAAGGTAGTTTCAGAAGCTCTGTGCTGACATCCACACCGCCTTCAACGACCGCTGCAAGATCTTCTTGAAACACGCTTTCCACAATCGTGCCAATCACGTTTGAGACGTGCGGCGTTAATTCTGACGGTTTTAAAGTAACGGCATTTCCCGCAGAAATGGCTCCAACTAATGGCGAGAGGGCCAATTGGAAAGGATAGTTCCAAGGGGCAATAATCAGAACACTTCCGTACGGTTCCTTAATGATCATACTTTTTGATCCGATATGGGTCAGAGGTGTTTTCGCGCGAGATGGTTTGGCCCATTTGTGAAGATGTTTGACGGTATGATTGATCTCTTCATATACCATGCCAATTTCTGTTGTATAGGCTTCCTGTTCGGATTTATGTAAATCATGGGCTAAGGCTTGTAATATGTCCTTTTCATGATGTTTAATGGCTTTTTTCAAATCGTTAAGAAGACGGATTCGATCTTGAACCGCTGGTGTTTGCACGTTTTTTTGTTTGTGAATGAGTTCAGTGAGTTTGTTCATCTTTCAGTCCTTTCAAAGACGATATTGTTTCTTTTTTATTATGTGTGAATCTTGGGTAAGGGTCAAATCAGATGAACAGAAGCACACAGCTTTGAAAAAATGAGCCCATTCGGTTTGTTCATTTGGTAAAATAATGTTGGAAAACGAATTTTTTAGATTGGAGGGTCTACCCTTGAATATTCATATATCAAGTCTGCTTCAAAAAATGGAGGAAGCCATTCAAAAAGCAAAACAAAGTGGAAATGATGAAGAGGTGAAACGTCAAGCGGCGGTCATTTCTTCACTATGTGATGTCATTCTCGACACATCATCACAGGTGCAAATGCCGCAGTCTTCGGTTATTTCACCACCTCCATCTATACAGACACCATCTGCACCGGCTGTGTCTACGGATCAAGCCATGCTAGAGAAATTGATGGGCACTAGCGGTGCAAAGAAATTTCAGCATAAAGAAGAGGGTCAACAAGAGAAAGATGGCAACGGTGACTCTATTTTTGATTTTTAATGGTCTTGTCACGACAAAGGGAAGGTGATCGGGTTGAAACTATTTTTGGGCGCCATTCAGTGGATGGCATTTTTTATCGCAGCTTCTATTGCTGTGCCGATTGCGATTGCACAAGCATTTGAATTAAATCAAGTGCAGTCGGCGGAACTGATTCAGAGTACATTCTTTTCACTTGGACTTGTGGCGATGGTGCAGTGTTTATGCGGTCATATGCTGCCGATCAATGAAAGTCCAGCAGGGCTGTGGTGGGGGGTATATACCCTTTATGCAGGCATGACAGGGACGATTTTTGCTACATATCCTGAAACCTTGCAAGCGTTACAAGGGGCGTTAATTTTTAGTGCAGCGTTCTTTTTTATTTTTAGTCTCTTTAAAATCATTAATTGGCTCGCGTCTTTATTTACGCCGGTTGTCACAGGTATTTATTTGCTGCTGCTTGTTGTGCAGTTAAGTCAGCCAATCATGAAAGGGCTGATGGGGATCGGTTATCGGGGAAATCAGGTAGATGGGCTTGTCTTTTGTCTATCGATCTTGATTATTGTCATCACCTTCATGATCAGCCGCTCAAAATGGCATTATTTAAGACAGTTTTCTGTGTTATTCGCACTTGCAGGCGGTTGGCTGTTATTTGCTTTACTCGGACTAGCGAAGCCTGTTCGCATTCCTGAGCAGATCATTGAGTTTCCAAAGCTATTTCCATTTGGCATGCCAGTCTTTGACAGTGGACTGCTTGTTACGTCCTTTTTTATTACGATCTTACTCATTGTGAATATGCTGGCAAGTATTCGAATTGTGGAAAGTTCCGTCAAGGCATTTGGTGAACTGCGTGAGCGGAAACGAGCCAGACCGGCTGGTTTTGTCGCCTCATTTGGTCATTTGCTAAGCGGACTGATTGGTGCGATTGCGCCTGTCCCTATTTCAGGGGCAGCGGGTTTTATACAAACAACCAAAATTCCATCGAGAAAGCCATTTTTCCTTGGCAGTCTGCTCATTGTCCTCATTAGTTTATTTCCATTATTGATGAGCTTTTTCTCTGCATTGCCTTCACCTGTGGGGCTGGCTGTGAACTTTGTGGTGTTCTCTTCTATGATTGGGATTGCCATGTCTGAATTCGATCAGTATGAAAAAGAAGACATCCCGCGCATTCGATTTGTGCTTGGCATCGCTGTTTTAGCAGGCGTGGGCGCAATGTTTGTGCCGCAGGGGGCATTGAAAGGCATGCATCCTGTGCTGATTTCTTTATTGAGCAATGGTCTTGTGCTTGGTACGCTGATTGCAATTGTGGTCGATCAAGTGCTACTGCGAAAGAAGAAGAAATCCGACAATCTCGTGTCAGCATCATAGGAAAGTTGAATGTTGGATGAGACCCGCGCTATGATAAACATAATTGATGAGATAAGGAGAATGACGAATGAAACTATTTTTCATATTAGGTGCCATTAACGCCATGCTTGCGGTTGGTCTTGGAGCCTTCGGTGCACATGGACTGGAAGGGAAAATTCCTGAAAAGTATATTGAGATATGGAATAAAGGGGTTCAATATCAGATGTTCCATGCCATTGGCCTATTTATTGTCGCCTTTCTGGCAGATAAACTGTCAGGTGTTTCCCTAGTGCCGACCGCTGGCTGGGTGATGCTGGCAGGCATTCTTTTCTTCTCAGGAAGCCTTTATGTGCTTGCCTTGACTCAGGTGAAGATTCTAGGTGCCATTACACCAATTGGCGGAGTGGCATTTATCGCTTCTTGGATCATGCTAGTGATTGCAGCAGCAAAAAATTTATAAGCCAGAAAAACCGATGCTCTCATAGGGGCATCGGTTTTTTTCTTAACTCCAATAAGGAGAATAGTTCGGAGGTGCTTGATAATAAGGTACATAGTGAGAAGGCGGGACAGGGTGCGTTTGTGTCTCTTCCTCCCGGTGGCAGAAAGGCCCGATAAACACACCAGGCTTCACAGGATGCGTCGCCTGCTTCCACTGCGTTTCGTTCATGCAATAAGTATGTGCCATGATGTGTGAAGGCGTGAGGGTTAGAAGGTCTGAACCTAAGATGACTTCTGGCGTCGATGCGTTAAAAATGGCTAACAAATGGGTTTTGTCCTGCAAGGCGACTTCATAATGCCACCAGCCTTGTGGCACATTGGCTACCTGCCCAGGGGTAATGGTGTAGGTGGACAGCTTTTTTGTAAAAGGGTTCAACATGGATACAGCAGCAGAGCCGGCGATACAATAAACAAGCTCGGCAGCATTTTGATGATAATGAGGCTCTACTACTTTGCTTTTACTCAAATATATATCCAGCAGAGATACTTGATCGAGCGAATTTAATTGTTTTTTTCCTAAAACATTAATCAGATTGTGTTGATCATATTTCACAAGGGGGCTTTGATTCAAATCAAATGAATATTTAACATTCGGCGATGTATAATCCAGCTCAACAGTCATTGATGTCACCTCTAGGCGTTTAATAAAAACTACTAGGCATCTTATGAGCCTTCCCCCGAAGGTGTGTCAAAAACCTAGACAAAAGAAAAAAGCAAGGGCGTCTGCACCTTGCTGCTGATATGACCTTGAGGTTATCTCGGAGAATACGTAGACATCGAGTATGGATAGTCATATTGAATTTCCCCATCAAACGTAATGTAATCAAGGTAGATTGTTAACAATAAGTATCGTGTCCCCGTTTTGTTATCACTAATGATAATGTGATCACGTCCTGCAGCCTCAATGACCCCTCTAAAAATCTTTGAGTTCCATTCTTTACTTGCCTCAAACGTCATATAGATCGTGGCTACTTTGCCGCGGTTTAATCGTAAAATATTTTCAATATAGGACTGCTCAAGCGGCAGCTGACCGGTGACGTTCTGCTGATAAATCGGTCCCGAAGGAATTTGATAGGGCTGCCCGCCACTTTGCCCACCTTGGCCTCCTTGTGAAGTACCAGTAGACGGCATTGGCGAATACCCCTGCTGCATTTGACCTTGCATTTGACCCTGCGTTTGGGGAGGGACTGAATAACCCATCTGCTGCGCAGGATACGGATTTGCTCCATATTGTTGCTGGCGAAAATCTTGACCTTCGAAACCCGAACCTTGCCCAAATTGATTTTTCAATTTCATAACGTTCCTCCTCTTTCCTCATGGTGTTCTAAACAGAAGGCAGAAAAGCGCCTGTTGTTTCCATAGCATTCTTTTTCTCTTTCACACTATGAGACAGGAAGAGAGAATATGTACATTGAACGAAAAAAAGGAACTGCTTTGTGCAGTTCCTCAGTATTCAGACAAACCCCTTATTCGTACTGCCTAGATTGCAAAGGTTTCCAACAATTTAAGGAATGCCTCTTTACATCAACCAATTCATAGCCCGCTGGACGTCATAGAGAAGGGTCATCGTGAGAAAAAATAAGGCGATCGGTGCGATGGCAATGATAAAGGCCTGCCATATTCTCAGCTTCATCACAGCAACAAGGCCTAAAACAGCCATCCCAAATATCCATGCCTTGGTATACGCATCAACCAGTGGTAAAACGCTGAGATAATACCATACTTCATAGTGCTGGTCTAAATAGGGTGAGATTTTCACAAATGTATACGGACCAAGCAACCCCACAGTAATAATCCAAGTAAGAGCAAATAAGGTGGAAGGAAAAATGACCGTCAGTGTGCAAGCTTTGAGCACATCTCGATACGGCGCTTTACTGCCAAAAAACAGTCGTCCTAACCACTGTAAAATGAATGAACCGAAAAATAGAAGAAAATTGCCTACTAAAATACCAAAACCTGCTCCGTGTAACAGAATAAAAGGATATGGAATATGATTGCCCATATACTCACTAAAATACCCTTCGTACATCCAGCTTGTACCAGCGATACTTGCAAGGAGTATCATCAGCCACATGGGAATAGAGGTATGTTCATATGAGCGAATAATCGTTTTTGTCGCGACAAAAATTTTAAAGAATCGAAAAAAACCTTTTGCTTCCTCTTCTTGGGAGAGATCACTCTTCATATACTCCAATGTTCTTTACTCCTTTAATACACATAAATGATTACTTATATTACCAAAATTTTTACGTTTTTCAAAGATAGATCATGAAAAAAATCCAATTTTATAAAAAATAGGTCACTCTACAGTCTCTTTAAGAGGAGACACATATGATAACCATAGTTTAAAAGAGACCGAGGTGAAAACATTGACGAAAGTAACGGTCATTATGACGAGCTACAACAAAGCGGCCTACGTTGGCAGATCAATTGAAGCGGTGCTGCAGCAGACCTTGTCAGACCTTGAACTTTTTATCATGGATGATGGATCAAACGAACAAACTCTTGCTGCTATTGAGCCTTTCCGTAAAGATCCACGCGTCCATTTTATCCAAAGCGGGGTGAAAACGCTGGAGGAAAGAACGGCGAAAACACGCTATGCCGTCCTCATTAATCAAGCATTAGAACAGGCAAAGGGCGAGTATATTTCCTATGCCACAGATGACAATGTCTATGCACCAGACCGTTTAGAGAAGCTCACGAAATATTTAGATGCTCGTCCGAATGAAGAAATTGTCTATTCTAGTTCAAAAGTTATCTATTTAAATAGCGAAAAAGAGCCAGTAAAGGAAACGATTCGACCTGCGCAAACGGTGCAGTGGAATGCACCTTGTGCCATTGATCACTGCTCGGTTGTACATCGTGCATCCATTTTAACAAAGATTCGTGCTGAGTTTGGATCCTACTGGGACGAGAGTCCGCATTTTTATCGAATAGGAGATGCCCGGTTCTTTTTTAGATTAAATCACTTTTATCCGTTCTACCCTTTTGATGAGGTATTGGATACAAACTACATCACAGAACAGTCTATTCATTATCAGTTGGCAGAAGAAGAGAAAAGCGATTTTATTCAAGCACTTCCTCCGCAGTCTACCTGCAGGGAGCTCCGCCATATATTAAAACAAAGACATGGGAGGTGACCTTAAGTGTCGCATTATATTCATCATTATTGGCAAGTGTACTTTGAGTATGTGAATCTGATGAAAGACTTATCCTATCGCCACATACCCCTTGGGTTAATCAGTAATTTTTATCAATACATCAGTCCTGAAGTGAGGGAACGTATGGAAGATGAGGCGTTTGGTGAAGAGCTGACAACGACTTGTCCAAAGCCGCAAGACATTCAGCCCTTTTTTGATCAGCATAAACAGCAGATCAAGCGTACCCCTTATCGTCCGAGTCATGGAAAGGTGCTTCTTCACTTTGAACACTTACGTTTTACTGAACAAAATTACACGCGGTTTCATCCGAACCAAACAGTGGTGCTCGCGCGCTGGAAGAAGGCTGATTATTTCGGGTTACCGGTGATCAGCAAGCCGGAATTAGCCGGAGAGGTTAATAAAGAAGCCCATGTTGAATATATTGAAAAAGCAAATGCTCTATTGAAACCTTACGCCCACCATCCTGTCTTTGGCAATGTTTTTTTTAGAGAAAAGCTTCGGAAGGACATTGTGCAATTTATTGATGTGATTGACCAAATAGAAACGCTATTTGAGATGCAGCCTATTGCTGCTGTTGTTGTTGGTACGACGGAGGATGCATATAGCCGTGTGCTCGCCTTGCAAACCGTGAAGCGCCATCTCACAAGTATTTGTCTTCAGCACGGTGCGCTCATGGGAGACGAAGCCTTTTTGCCGATTTTCACCACCTGCCACGGAGTGTTTGGAAAATATGAAAAGGACTGGTATGTAGATAAAGGCTGTCAGCCTGAGCAGGTGGAGATCACAGGTCACCCGAGATTTGATTTGGTGCAGGAGCGAACACCGCTTCAACAGGAAATGGTCTTTCGTAAATTGAACTTCAATCCTGCCAAAAAGACTGTGCTCGTGGCAACACAGCCGTTTTCAGAAGCCTTTTACGGTGATGTTCTTGAAACGATTGCAAAACGGAAAGACATTCAACTGATTATGAAGCCGCATCCGTGGGAAATCGCTCGAAATCGTTTAAATGACTATACAGCGATTGAGCGTGCGGGGAACCATGTGAGATTAATTAAAAAAGAGATCGACTTGTATGACCTCCTGCCGTATATGGATATGGTCATTACGCTCACATCAACAGTTGGTTTGGAAGCAATGCTCTTTAAAAAGAGTGTACTGATTGGAAAAATGACAGAAGGCAGAAGATACCCTTATTACGAGTCGCTTGGCAGCTGCCACATGGAAAACCCTATTGAGCTGGCCGAGAAAGCGATCCGTATTTTATCGGATGAACAAGAAATGAAGCTGGCGAAACAGCAAGGGGCTCGTTTCATTCAAGAACATTATCCGCATGCACAATCGACCGATGTTCTGCTTTCTCTGCTCAAAACAAAAACAGGCGTGGATTTTCAGAGATGAAGATAGGGGTGTGCAAGCGATATGGGACAAAAGAGAGCACAATTTCTTCCTTATGCACTGCCTTTTATTGAACAGGAAGAAATTGATGAAGTCATTGGAACATTAAAGTCCGGCTGGTTGTCCACCGGACCAAAAGTGAGACAGTTTGAAGAAGAGTTTAAGCAGCTGACTGGAGCAAAGCACGCAATAGCAGTGAATTCATGTACAGCTGCTCTATTTTTAGCGTTAAAGGCGAGAGGCATTGGAGCTGGTGATGAGGTCATCACAACGCCTCTGACGTTCTGCGCAACAGCCAATACGATCATCCATACGGGGGCAGCCCCTATTTTCGTCGATATTGATCCGGCGACACTCAATCTAGATGCGAAAAAATTAGAAGCGGCCATTACACCACATACAAAAGCGGTTGTCCCTGTACATTTTGCTGGTCAATCGTGTGATATGGACCAAATTTTAGCGATAGCCAAAAAGTATGATTTGTTCGTGCTGGAGGATGCCGCTCATGCCCTTTATACGACCTATCACGATCAACCGATTGGATCAATTGGTGATGCGACCGCTTTTAGCTTCTATGCAACGAAAAACATAGCGACTGGTGAAGGCGGCATGCTGACGACAAATGATGATGCACTTGCGGCTAGAATCAGAAGGCTGGCGCTTCACGGGATGAGTAAGGGAGCGTGGAATCGTTATGGAGAAAAGGGAACATGGTATTACGAGGTCGAGGAACCGGGCTATAAAATGAACATGTTTGACGTGCAAGCATCGTTAGGGCTCGTTCAGCTAAGCCGGTTGAAGGAGATGCAGACACGCAGAGAACAGATTGCGAAGACATACAATCAGGCATTTCAACATGAAGCTGGTCTCATCTTGCCGCCTGTACATGATGAGGGAAGACATGCGTGGCATTTATATGTGCTGCAAGTTGATCCAAAAGAAGCACTGATCACACGCGATGACATGATTGATCAGCTGCAAAAGGAATATAAAATCGGCACGAGTGTTCATTTTATTCCCGTTCACTTGCATCCATATTATCAAGAGACCTACAACCATTCACCAGAGGATTTCCCTGAGGCACTCACTTATTACAAACGAACGCTTTCGCTCCCGCTCTATCCAAGTATGACAGATGAAGATGTGCAGGATGTCATCACCGCAGTTGTGTCAATTTTAAAAGACAAGAAGGCCTCTTCATGAAAGTCGTTCATGCAATAGACGATCAGGTGCTGGCAGCTTGGCTGAAAACATATGATCATGAAGCGGAACGCATGGCAGGATTCAAGCAGTTTGCTCTTGTCAGCGGCGCTAAGCTCAAAGCAGTGCTGCTATACGAATGGTCCAAATGGGAGAGCGGTATTTTTGACAAGCATATTTTTCATGTGAAGTTTGTGGAAGCTGAATCAGCGCAGCTCTTTAAAGAATTGATGGAGAGATTCATCAATTGGATGAGAACAGAAAAATGTGATTTTTTCTTTTTACGTCTTGAGGCGGCTGATCTTAAAAAAAACCGCATTGTTCAAAAACTATCTCATGTGTATTATGTCGGTGGTCTCACTAGGCTTGAGGCACCGCCTGCCCTCATGGAGATGCCATCATCAGATCAAGATGTGGTGATGGGTGTGCCAGATGAAAAGGATTACGATGAGGCGGTCTTACTAGGTGATCGGGCTTTTGTGAAAAGCCGTTATGCCCTTGACCCATATTTAGACCAGCGTGTTGTTCAGCATTTTTATCAGGAGTGGATGAGAAACAACCTACTCGGACGCGCAGATATCAACCTCGTTGCCAAGGTAAATGATGAAGTGGTTGGCTTGATTCAAGGTATGACAAAGGGGCATGAGATGGGGCTTGAGCTTTTTGCGATTAGACCGGATGTTCAAGGAAAAGGGATCGGAAAAAAGCTGTTTATTGAGATGATGAAAGTGTCTCATCACAGAGGGCATCACTTCATTTCTGCGGGGACACAGCTTCATAATACGACAGCCATCCAGCTGTACGAAAAGATGGGGTTTAGGACAACAAATGCCTTTTTGTATTACCATGTGTGGCCGAAAAAAGGAGAGAGGTAAGATGGCGCATTTCTATATCGGAGATCGCAAAGTGGGAGATGATGCGCCTGTCTTTATCATTGCAGAGGCAGGCATTAATCATGATGGAAAGCTGGATCAGGCACTTGCTTTAATTGATGTGGCAAAAGAAGCAGGGGCTGATGCGGTGAAGTTTCAAATGTTTCAAGCGGATCGGATGTATCAAAAGGAACCGGGGTTATACGAAACGGCCAAAGGAGAAGAAGTGTCTATTTTTTCTTTAGTGGAACAAATGGAGATGCCGCCAGAATGGCTGCCTGTCTTATTGACACGTTGTAAGGAAAAAGGACTGATGTTTTTAAGCACCGTGTGTGACGAAGAATCGGCTGATTTATTGAATCAAACGAATCCGCCTGCTTTTAAACTGGCATCCTATGAAATCAACCATTTGCCTCTTTTGCGTCATACGGCTTCTTTTCAAAAGCCGATCATTTTTTCAACAGCTGGAGCCACCATTGCAGATGTTCATGAAGCATACGAAACGATTACGAGCCAGCAAAATAAGCAAGTCGCCATCATGCATTGTGTGGCAAAGTATCCAGCGCCTAGAGCATATACGAACCTGCGGGTGATTCAAACCTTAAGATCCGCTTTCCCTGAAGCAGTCATTGGCTTCTCAGATCATAGTGAACACCCGACGGAAGCGCCAGTAGCCGCTGTGAAGCTCGGGGCAGCAATGATTGAAAAACATTTTACAATAGATAAAACATTACCCGGAGCGGATCATTCCTTTGCTCTTGATCCTGAAGAATTAAAGGAAATGGTTCAGCACATTCGAGCGGCAGAAAAGCAGCGGAATCAAGCAGAAATAGACGTTCATTCATTACCAGAGGAGCTTCTTGGCAGTTCTTATAAAACGACAACAGCCATTGAAGGACAGATTCGAGAATTTGCGTATCGAGGAATTTTTACGACAAAAGGCATTGCAAAGGGTGAGACCCTCACGTCAGAAAATGTAGCCGTGCTGCGCCCCGGACAAAAAAATCAGGGATTGCATCCGCGATATATGCCAATTTTACTTGGCACAAAGGCTGTGAGAGACATCCCAGCTCATACAGGCGTTTCGTGGAAAGACGTACTCACGCAGGAGTCTCATGATGATGCATGATGTGCTTTTTGTCATTCAGGCTAGGATGGGGTCAACAAGACTGCCCAAAAAAGTGATGAAACCGATCGGCGGCATGGCGCTGATTGATTTGATTGTGGAGCGGGTGAAGCAATCAGATGATTACCATCACAACATGCAAAACCTTATGATTGCCACAACGGTCGAGCCAGAGGATGACTATTTGGCTCAATATTGTATGTCAAAGGGCTATAAGGTGTTTCGAGGCAGTGAGGCAGATGTGCTTGAGCGGTTTGCGCAGATTGTCCGCCAATTTGAACCTAAAACGGTCGTACGTTTAACGGGAGACAATCCATTTATAGATCCTTCGCTTTTGTCGAAAATGCTTGAAAAACATAGACAGGAAAAGGCTGATTACACGTATACGAACGGAACACCACTCGGTATTTCCGGGGAAATGATTGAAGCATCTATTTTATGTGAAATCGACAAATTTCCCCTCACTTATTCAGAACGTGAGCATGTCACGCTGTATATCAGAAAGCATCCCGAGCAATTTTCCCTTCAATTATTTACACCGCCCAAAGAACTTGCATATCCTGCTTATCGATTCACGATTGATACAGAAGAAGATTATGTGTTTGCTACCCGTTTACTAGAGAAAGCTGGTGGTTCTATTGCTGTGCCGACAGCTGAGCTCATTTCCATCTGTGAACAACATCCAGACATTGTTCGTTTGAATCAATCTGTGAGACAGAAGGATGCTGAATGAACAAAAAAATCATGATTGTTGTTTATGGGGGTTTTTTAAGAGGAATGGGTCATGTCGTCAGAATGAAACGTTTGGCAAAAGAACTGCTTCAGGAAGGGAACGACTTATATTTCTATACAAATGATCAGATTTGTGTAGAAATGCTTTCGCACCCAGAGTGGCACGTTCAGATGGTGCATGAGTCGAATGCGCTTCTCCAGGTCCAACAAGACATCAAAAAGCTAAAACCTGACCTTTTAGTCATAGATGTTCTTGATTGTGATCTTCAGTTTCTTCAAACGATCAAAGATTCCTGTGGCAGTGCGAGGTTGGTCTTATTTGAGGAAAAAAGAGAGGAAGCCTGTCAGCTTGCAGACACGGTCATAAACGGCATTTATGGCGGTCTGGACGGGAAGCACGAGCAGGTTAATGGCACGGCTTATTATCATGGAACGC
Organism: Bacillus sp. FS02; assembly: GCF_024398395.1. Taxonomy (NCBI): domain Bacteria; kingdom Bacillati; phylum Bacillota; class Bacilli; order Caryophanales; family Bacillaceae; genus Bacillus; species Bacillus sp. FS02. The sequence continues at coordinate 2,217,585 of NZ_CP074101.1, forward strand.
CCTATTTATTGTTAGATCACGAGATTAATCGATTCAAAGACACATATGAGGTTCGGAAAGAATGTAAAAAGGTGGTCATCAGCCTTGGCGGAAGTGATCCGTGCGGCCTGTTATCAAAGGCTGTATCGGCGCTTCTTCAAACAAATCACCTAGACATTTTAGCGGTCGCAGGAAAAGCCTCTCACATCAAAGAGCAAGTAGAGGCGGAACATATCCAATTCATCCAACATACAGATCAACTACCGGTTCTTTTATCAGAAGCTGATGTGGCTATCGTAGCAGGCGGTATGACGTTATATGAGGTAATTTGTATCGGGGTGCCCAGCATTGTCCTATCGCAAGTAGATCACCAAGCAGTGACAGCGAGCATGTTTGCGCAAAAGGGCGCTTGTTTTCACCTTGGGATAGGTGACCTTGTGGAAGAAAAAGACCTGTTGCAAGCTGTTCAAAAACTGTTTGACAGCTATTTTCTCCGCAGAAGCATTCATCTTAATGGACGTTCACTCATTGATGGAAAAGGAATCGAACGAGTGAAAAACATTCTTATACACCTCATGAATTCACACCAAAAAGAACATAAGGATGTGTAGATGTGAAGGGAGTTATTTTAGCAGGAGGAAAGGGATCACGGCTGGCACCATTAACGAAGATTTTCAACAAACACTTGCTGCCGGTTGGTCCATATCCGATGATTTATTGGTCATTATTCAAACTGAAAGAAGCAGGAATTGTAGATGTGATGCTGATTTCACAGGAAGAACAAATTCCGTTGTTTCAAAAGTTACTGGAAGATGATCGTGAACTTGGGATGAACATTGTGTATCAAGTACAGCCAGAAGCGTCTGGTATTTCCGATGGTTTATCCTATGCAAAGCCCTTTGCTCAAGGGGAAAAATTTGTGCTGATGCTTGGTGATAATGTATTTGAAGATTCATTACGCCCTTTTGTCGACGCCTTTAGGCAACAAGAAAGCGGAGCCAAGGTTTTATTGAAAGAGGTGGCAGATCCAAAACGGTTTGGCATTGCAGAAATTGATCCTGCTCATCATCGAATTTTATCAATAGAAGAAAAGCCAGAGCATCCGAGGTCATCTTACTGCGTCACGGGCATCTATTTTTATGATCAAGACGTCTTTCAATATATCGAGGAAATCTCGCCGTCAGATCGAGGTGAACTAGAGATTACTGATGTGAACAATCTCTACATCTCAAATAGCCAGCTGACCTATGATATGTTAAAAGGGTGGTGGATTGATGCAGGAACACATGAATCTCTCCACGAAGCATCAACAAAAATGTTTGAAACGATGAAGGAAAAAGAGGGATACGAATGACGAAGTCTTATTTAATTACAGGTGGAGCAGGGTTTATTGGACTGAATTTTGTGAAGCTGCTGCTTCAAGAATCCGATGTCCGGCTGACCGTGTTTGATAAATTAACATATGCCAGTCATCCAGAGGAGATGGAATATTTATCAAAGCTGCCTCATGTCCGTTTTGTCCAAGGAGATATCACGCTGCAAGACGAACTAGATCAAGTATTTGATGAAGCCTATGATGCCATCATTCATTTCGCAGCAGAATCACATGTCGATCGCAGTATTGAGTCAGCAGAACCCTTTATCCAAACAAATGTCCTTGGTACCTATCGTATGCTTGAAGCTGTCTTAAAGGGAAAGGCGAATAAACTCATTCATATTTCCACAGATGAAGTATATGGAGATTTGGAGCCGGATGATCCTGCTTTCACAGAACAAACACCACTCTCACCGAATAATCCTTATTCAGCAAGCAAGGCAAGTTCAGACCTGCTTGTGAAATCTTATATCCACACCCACCAATTACCCGCCATGATCACAAGATGCAGCAACAACTACGGACCTTATCAGCATGAAGAAAAATTAATCCCAACCATTATTAGAAAAGCGGTCAATGGTGAAAAGATTCCGATTTACGGAGACGGCCAGCAGATTCGCGATTGGCTCTATGTAGAGGATCATGCGAGAGCCGTAAAACAAGTAGTAGAAAACGGAACAGCCGGTCAGGTGTACAATATTGGCGGCGGCAACGAGAAAACAAATCTTGATTTAACCAAAACCATTCTCACACATCTAGGCATCTCTCATGATCAAATCGCGTTTATTCAAGACCGGAAAGGGCATGACAGGCGGTATGCCATTGATGCCAGTAAGCTAAAAGAAGAGCTCGGCTGGATGCAGGCAACTTCATTCGAAAAAGGTATCGAAAAAACGATCGATTGGTACCGTGCCAAATATGATCAAAGTGAAGAAGGGTGACCGATGAAAGTTTTAATCACCGGTGCAGGCGGCCAATTAGGGAAAGAATTGACGAAACAGCTGAAAGAAAAAGACATCACCGTCATTGCTTTAACAAGGAGTATGCTGAATATCGCAGATCAACAGGCAGTCAGACATGCAATGAGACATTTCCGTCCGGATATTGTTGTCAGTGCGGCTGCTTATACGTCTGTCGATCAATGCGAAACAGAAACGGAAAAAGCCTATCTTGTGAATGGGATTGGCGCCTACTATACAGCGCTTGAAGCTAAAAACGTAGGGGCAGATGTGTTACATGTCAGCACAGATTATGTATTTGATGGGCAAGCGGATACCCCTTATCAAATCGACGCACAAGCAGATCCACAAACCATTTATGGAAAGAGTAAAAAACTTGGAGAAGAATTGATTCATCTTGTATCAGATGAAGTGAAGATCATTCGGACATCGTGGCTTTATGGACATGAGGGACATAATTTTGTGAATACCATTCTTCGACTGGCTGAAACGAAGGATCATTTGCGCATCGTCAATGATCAGTTAGGGTCTCCTACTTATACAAAGGATGCCGCAGAAGCTTTGATTCACTTGTTTGACCAGAAAGCAGGTATTTATCATGTCAGTAACCGAGCAAGCTGTTCATGGTTTGACTTTGCGACAGAAATTGTGGCAGCAAGCGGTCTGTCTACGACAATTGAACCCATTTCCACTGAAGAGTATGGTTTCCAAACACCTCGGCCCGCCTACTCTGTTTTAGACCTGCAATCGATTGAAGCGACAGGCTGGAAGCCAAGACATTGGAAGGGTGCACTTCACGAATACTTGCAGAAAGAAGGGAGATTCGAGCAGCATGATTGATGGTGTACAAACGAAAAAACTCATGAAACATTGTGATGATCGCGGCTTTTTCGCAGAGCTTATTCGAGATGACGAACCGATGCTGAAGCGCTTTGGGCAGGCGTCGTGGTCGAAAAGTTTCCCAGGAGTCATCAAAGCCTTTCATTATCATGAAAAACAAGACGATGTTTGGTTTTTCCCAGCAGGTCATGCACAGGTCGTTTTATACGATTTGAGAGAAGATTCTCCGACAAAGGATCAAACCGATGTGTATTATATGGGAGAAGATAATCCGATGCTGCTCCTCATCCCAAAGGGAGTTGCCCATGGCTACCGCGTATTAGGGGAGACGCCGCTGCAGATTGTGTATTTTACAACAGAATCGTACGACCCAAAAAACCCAGATGAGAAGAGAATTGCGTGGAATGATGAGGCGATCGGATTTAATTGGGAAACGACATTTAAATAGAGAAGAGAGGCCTTTCGCAGGAGAAAGGTCTTTTTTTGTTGAAATACATTCTGTATGTGTCATTTTATGTATATTGATGAAAAGGGATGTGGATGAGTTTGTCTAAAAGAATTGCATTTGTAACAGGGGCAAGTACAGGCATTGGAAAGGCAATCGCAATAAAACTTGCCGCTCAGAGCGATATGAAGGTGATCATCAACTCTAGAAATATGGCCTCACTTGAACAGACGAAACAGCACATTCAAGATATGACAGAAACAAAGGAACCGCTGTCTCTATTCTGTGGAGATATGTCGGTTGAAGCGGTGAGGTCGGAAGCCTTTGAGAAAATAGAAAAGGAGTTTGGCAGACTCGATGTGCTGATCAATAACATTCCAGGAGGAAAGCCAGATACATTTGATTCATGTGAAACTGACCAGATGCTGGATGCTTTCTCCCAAAAAGCCATCGCCTACGTCGATACAATGAAGCGTGCAGCCGCATTGATGAAAAGACATGAATATGGACGGATCATTCAAATTGTCGGGAACCTGTGGAAGGAACCTGGTGAACAAATGTTTACGAATAGTATGATGAATGCAGCGATTATTAATGCCAGTAAAAATGCAGCCACACAGCTTGCGTCGTCTAGTATTACGGTAAATTGTTTAAATCCAGGTTTTATTGCAACCGATCGGTATGAACAATTTATCGGCAATATGATGACGAAGCAGGCATTGTCACGAGAGCAGGCTGTACAAGCTGTCGCATCAGGTATCCCAATGCAAAGAGTGGGTTCAGCGAGTGAGATGGCGTCATTGGCAGCTTTTATGGCATCAGAGGAAGCTTCTTATATCACAGGTCAACAAATCTCAGTAGACGGTGGAACGATGAAAAGTATATAAACTGAAAAAAACCCGCTATTGGCGGGTTTTTTGATGAAATCGAATGGGGAGGATGGACAGGCGATCGATAAAGAGAGCAAGCTCCTCAATCGGGGCAACCATTGAAATGCGTACATGACGGCTTCCATTGGCTCCAAATACTCCTCCAGGCGTGACGACAACATCGGCATGTTCGAGTAAATAGTCAGCAAAGGCATGAGAATGTTCAAAGTCATCAGGAATCGGAGCCCATAAATAAAAGGCGCCGGGTGGACGTTCGATTGTCCAGCCAAGCTTTTTCGCCGCTTGCCGGATGAAGAAATTGATTCGTTCAAGGTATATCGCCTTTAATGATTGAATATGGCAGTCATCACTTTGCAAGGCAGCAGTCGCAGCGTGTTGAAATCCGCCATACATACTGACAAACACGTGGTCTTGAAAGGTATTGATGGCTTGGATGATCTCCTCATTTCCAACAGCAAAAGCGACTCTCCATCCTGCCATATTAAATGTCTTTGATAGAGAATATAATTCCACTCCTACACTTTTCCCGAGAGGAGTATTCATGAAGCTCACGGGTGTTTGTTCATAATGAAATGAACCATAGGCGAAATCATGAATAACATACAGCTCGTGAGCGTCCGCAAAGGTAGCAGCCTCTTCAAAGAATGCCTCATTTGCAACAGCGCCCGTGGGGTTATTCGGATAATTCAAGAACAGTACTTTTGCTTTTTTGACTATGTCAGGATCAATTGAGGAGAGATCTGGTAAATAGCCATTTTTCTCTTCAAGTTTGATACTGTATGGCTTGGCGTCCGCCATCAAAATGCCTGAATGATATTCAGGGTATCCTGGATCGGGAACGAGTGCGATATCTCCTGGATCAAGCAGACACTGACTCATGACATACAGCCCCGTTTTTCCGCCAGTGAAAAGAGCAATTTCCTTCTGCGGATCAATCTCAGCACCGAATTCCGATCTATAAAAATCTGCAATGGCTTGTTTGAAAAAGTCAAAGCCTCTAAAAGGGGCATATTGTTGAAATGGCAAAACATCCGCTGACTCCTGTAGGGCACTCACGATATGGGAGGAGTTGGTAGATCAGGGTTCCCCTGACCTAGATTCATGATGTTTGCTCCGTTTTTTGTCTTTTGAGCTATTTTTTCAAAAACGGTGCCGAATTTCTGTTCAGGCAGCCGTTCAATCATTTTAGATGCTAACATTTTCACCACAGCAGCCTCTCTTTCTATCCCTTCACTAATTCATCCATTAACTGAATCGTTGCCTGTTTCTGAATGTTGCGGATGGACGCGGCAACATCTTGTGAGGATGATCCTTTTAATTCAAGAGATACGATTCCATTAAAAGCTTCAAATAATTCAAGATCCACAATAGTCCCTTTGGCAGGGAATGATTGACTGACAATCGCAGTATCTCCAACGAATGCTTCCTGCGGAATAGACACATGATCAATGGTAATATGTGTGGCTTCAGGTGGGATAAGCCCACTCTCTTTAAAATGCTGAGGGTACAGGTGGCAGTCCGCTACATAAAATGTATGTCCAGAAAGCAGCTGTTTTGGCAGTACAGCCTTTTTACCATCAACTAATACATCAATCAATAGCTTCGCCATATCGACGCCAAAGACTTTTTTAATATTCGGGATCATATTCCAGCCAGCGAATCGAGCCGCTGACTCGATCAGTCCAGTTTCTCGATTTTTCATGAGTTTGATTTCTGTATGGGTTGCACAATGTTCAAGACCTAGCCCTTCATTTGCCTTCCTTGCTGCTTCAATGATGATTTGCTTGGCTTCATTGTCTAAGATCGTCGGAGTGATATGAGCCGTTTCTGTAAAGCCGATTTGAGGGGTTTTATCATGTATGACAAAAGGGAGATATTCGCCCTCTACGACCAGCCCTTCTACACTGACATAATCAGCATATCCTTCATCTTCATACCAATCTTCGTAAGCACCCTCTAAATATGTTTCAGCGACAAACGGTGCTTCATACGTGACAGCGTCTGGGACTGGTATGGTTTCCAAATACGATTGTACTTGTAAAAACAAGTCATCACTTCCGGCTTTGTCATGAAACAAGGTGACGCCAATAGAACTGGCTAAATATGTAGGCTTTAAAATGAGCGGTGTTCCGATAGACTCAATGGCTTGTTGGAAATCAGATAAAGTCGTGACAGGCTGAGTTTTCACCGCTTTGACGCCAGAGGCATTGAATGCAGCCCTCATTTGGCTTTTATCACGCGCCATTTCGGCTGCCTTGACACCGGCACCTCGTAGCCCAAGACGTTCAGCGGCCTTTGCCATCGGTGCAATGAATAATTCATTATTGGTCGTGATTGCATCTGCTTTGAAAAAGGAAGCCACTTGAATGAAGTCTTCCACAACCTCTTCTTCTGATTTTGGATAATCATCATGTGCCCAGTAAATAGAATCAGGGTGTTCAAAAGAAGGGTGTGTCTCAAAATAATCACGGTCTTTGATGACCGCAATGGAGTATTTTTCGATTAGCTCGGCATGTCCCTTTGTAATCGCAAAGGGTCTTGGGATATAAGAAACGATATGGTATGATGCCGCCACGCTTTCATAAAACATATGGGGCGGGCACCCTCCTAAGTCAGCAATGACAAGTACAGTTTTTTTACTCAATGAAAGCACTCCTTTTATCTAGCGGTGTAACCGCCATCTGCAGTGACGACACTTCCAGTCATATAGCTGGATAGGTCAGAGGCGAGAAACAGCATCACGCCAGCAATTTCTTCAGGTTTTCCAAGCCGTAGCATAGGATTCACCTTTGCTTTTTCCTTTTTGACGATCTCGAGACTTTCTGTGTGATTGTCTAAAAAGGACTTCTCGTTTAATGGTGTATCAATGATGCCAGGGGCAATACAATTCACCCTGATTTGATGAGCGGCATAGTCGATGGCCATTGATTTGGTGAGCTGAATGACACCGCCTTTTGTTGCATTGTATGCCGGAATGTCAGGCCAGCCCACAAGACCTCCGACAGATCCAGTATTGATAATACTTCCACTCTTCTTTTCAAGCATATGCGGCAATGTATGCTTACTCATGAGAAAGACGCCGGTCAGGTTGACCTGAAGAATACGATGCCAATCCTCCAGTGCCATCTCATGAATGGGTGAGACAATTTCGATGCCTGCATTGTTAATGAGGACATCAATGGCACCGAATCGGCTCAGCACGCTCTGAACGGTTTGGTGACAGTCAGACTCCTTCGTAATATCTGTTTTAAAAAATGCAAGGTGCTCATGCGGTAATGACTCAATGAGTTGGTTGCCGCTGCTTTCATTGATGTCAGCGACAGCTACTTTTGCTCCATGCTCGAGGAAGAGCTTGACAGCAGCAAGCCCAATCCCCGACGCACCTCCTGTAATGAGGACAACTTTTCCGTCTAACTTCATTTCTTCACCTTAGATGCTTTTGGTTTTAAGCGATTATAGCGGGGAGGGAAGAAGAGATTAATAGACTTTGAAGCTTCTGGCTTTGGATTGATGGCCCCGTGATCTTCCCGTGGGTCACAGAAATAGGTGGTGCCAAATTCCATCTTTTCTGTAAAGCCTTCGATTGTCATATCATACCCTCCGCTGATGCAAATGCCGATTTGTTCATTTCTATGTTTATGAAAAGGCATTTCTCCACCGTTTCCAGGGATATTGGCAATCATCAGCTCCATCCAATCCTCCACAAAAAAAGTCACTTCCATGCCAGGGAGTAAATCCCGTGTTTTGAAAATGTCTAAGAAATAAGTGGGGGGAGCTGTATATTCTTCGTCATCCTTTAATCTCTTAATATCAATGGCGATCACTTCTTCATCTGTCAGATTTGAAGCGCCATGAGGGACAAACGGTGGTGCGATATAGGCTGATTCTAATGGGGTGAGCAGTTGAGTCGATTGGCCGACAGTCATTTGAAGCTCACCTTTTAATACAATGCCGATTTGTGCTTCGGGATGTTCGTGAGGTTCAATGATCGTGCGGGGAGGGACGTATGAAATTAACACTTCCGTACCGCCTCTTACAGTGGAATATTGGATAACGCCATTATCCCATTCTAATTTTTTCGCTTGAGGAAAATATCGTTCTTGCGTCTTTTGTTCAGTTTGCATCTTATATCTCTCCTTTTCCGAATATGGACCAGCTCATGGGTATACTTTTAAACGTTCGAATGAAGATGAGGCCATATGTGGCTCTTGCCACCTCATTCGTTAAAGCAAAATCAAATTCGCCGTCCCTTACTTTCTGTGCGGCAGTACTTGTAGAATTAACAAGTTCAAATTCAGCATTTTGGTGAATGAAATATTGAATTAAATTGACAGGTGCAGGATGTGAGACAATTTTTAATTGGTGGAGCATTTGTTCATTGAATGGGAAATCAGGTCTGACAGCCAAACCATACATGGGCGTGTCACATCTGAAAATTTGTAAAAGCTGTAGATCTGGTCTCATGTAGAAGTGTTTGATGCCTTCATATGCGTGTGGAACGAGAGTAAATTGAAGTGGTTGAGAGAGAGTATGTTCAATGCAAGTTTCGAATGTGTCATAAAGGGATAGTTTCGTATGAGTGCCGAGTGTAGTGGTGGATTGAGAGATGAAATGTTTTGCTGCGTATTCACTGCTTGTCCCCTTAGGGCCTAGTGTGTTGACTGTAAACATCTTAGGTGAAGGGCTTGGCTCTTCTTTGAAATGAAACACATCATCATTCTTTAGGATCATGTTTACCATCCAATCTTTTTCAAATTTTTACTAGATTATAAAATTTAAAATTGGTAATTGTCAACAAATTTTATAAAAAATGTAATATATGATGATATTAAAAATTGATCTAAAAAACTGCACATATCGAGATGTGCAGTGAAATGTGCTTACGTTTCAAGAGTAGTTGGCTGTTTTTTCTGTAAGGCACGTTCTCGTTTATAGCTGCCAAAGCTGATGATAAAACCAACAAGTGTGATCAATGCACAGACAAGACCTACCGTATGATATCCGAAATGGACATAAACGGGTCCCATCAGTGCGGAACCGAGCATAACAGCAAAGTTGGAGGCCAGGCTGTAAAAAGCCATCACTTTCCCGCGATGGGTTTGAGAACAGTCGCTTAGAACGGTGCTTAGAAGCGTGACAGATAAGCTTTGCATAGCACCCCAAATAAATAGGGCGAAAATCAGCAACATCCACGAGAATGGCGCATAAGGAAGCAAGGCTAGAACAAGCGCAATTCCACCCAGCACAAAGACAAGGGAACGAGTTTTACCGAACCAGTCTGCTAATTTTCCAGTAAACATACTCATAGAAAAGCCGACGCCATAAGCCATAATAAGAAGTCCAGCTGTTGATTGTCCGCCATCAAACAGACTTTGCAAATAAGCACCTAAAAACGAGTACATGCCGTAAAATCCAAGCATATTGCAAAACGTCACAGTCAAATAGGCAGGCACACGATCGATTTTCAAAGCTCCCCATAAAGCGCCTGTTTTCTCTCTAGCTTGAGGTGCCTTCGGATCAGCTGCTCTGACTTGTTTTCTTGATTCAAGGATGACAAGCAGCAGGACAATGAGACTCATCATAGCGAAGATCCAAAACGTCCAGCGCCAGTTTAAACTCTGGCCGATAAAGGCGCCAATGGGCACACCAAGGACAAGAGAAAGAGACCAGCTCGATACAATGAGTCCCATCACTTTGCCGCGATATTCGTATGGAACCCGGTCGCCCACAAGAGCATAGGCTGTTGGCACGAATACACCAGTTGCCAGCCCAGAAATAGCACGGCCTGCAAAAAACACGGCCAAATTTGGGGCAGCAGCACACATCACTGTTCCGATTAAAAAGAAGGACAGCCCAATTATCAAACACAGCTCTCTTGAATATCGGTCTCCTAAAGGAACGAGCAGTGGAGCTCCAACCAGCACAGCTAACCCATAAATGCTGATGGAAAGAGCCAGAACATCAAGAGAGTGCTGAAAGGAGTTTGATAAATCAGGCAGCAGTGGTGAAATCACCAGTTCCTCCGATCCCGCCGCAAAAACGCCAAGTGTGAGTGCAATGGCAAGTGTGATGGGAAATGTTTTAGAAGCCTGGCTGTCTAAAGATTCTTTCATCAAGTGATCCCTCCATACTTGCTTTTTCATTCAATTCCGTTAAAATAAATTCTACCATTATTTAGTTTTATTTTACATTTCGTATCATAAGTATCATCATAAAATACTTTTCAAATGGAACGATTTTGGGATAGGAGCGTAACGAATGAAAATCACCGATGTGGATGTGCATATTTTAAACGAATTGAGAGAAGATGCCCGCTTATCAATGAGGGAATTGTCCAAACGAGTGAATTTATCAGCACCTGCGGTGGCAGAAAGAGTGCGAAAACTAGAGGATGCAGGGATTATCGAAGGGTATTCTGTTCAAGTCAATTATAAAAAGCTGGGTCTGATGATAGACTGTTTACTGGAAGTCACCGTATTAAATGGGGAGTATCAGCGTTTTGTGACATTTATGAACCAGCATCCACGTGCGTTCTTTGCTTATCGAGTGGCAGGACAGTCCTGTTTTTTCATTAAGCTGTCTGTTTCTTCTCTTGAAGAAATTGAAGCCTTTATTCAAGATGTGTCTGGCTTTACAAAAACGGTCTCCCATATTGTCTTATCAGAGCATTCCTTTACCCATCCCATTCAGGAACGTGTGAAACAAATAGAAGAGCCAGAAATGACCGTGGTGAAATAGAAAAAGGACCTGCCCTCAGGTCCTTTTGATTCGTTTATCTGACTGATAGCTCATGATCGTAATGATCAATCCAATGAATGTCACACCTGCCGCAAAGAGCGGGACAAGCTGTAAATGTGTGATTTCAATAGCAAGACCGCCAAGCGCTGCACCGCCGGCATTTCCAATATTAAAGGCAGAATGACTGAGCGTTGATGCGAGTGTCGGGGCTTCATGTGCCATGTTCATCGTGCGGAATTGCAAGGTAGGAACGAGAATAAATGAAATAATTCCCCACACAAAAATCGTCAGCACGGCAGGCACTTTAAAGGCAGATGTATATGTGAATAACAACAGAACAGCCATCAGCAAGATCAATGTGATGATAATACTCGGCATCAGCTTCCAGTCGGCAAGCTTTCCGCCGACTAAATTCCCAATGGTGACCCCAAGCCCAAAGAGGACAAGAATGAGGGTGACCCCGTTTTCCTGAAAGCCAGTCACTTGCAGCAGGATCGGGCTGATATACGTAAAGGCGGTAAACACACCCGCAAAACCAAAAATCGTCATCGCAAAGGAGACGAGGACCTGCGGCTTTTTCAACACCGATATTTCATTTCGAATATCTAATACTTCTTCTTTCGATTGATTTGGTACTAAACTGATAATACCGATTAAGGAAATGAGACCAATGACGGCAATGACGAGAAATGACATGCGCCAGCCGAATTGATTTCCTATAAAGGTACCAAATGGCACACCCAGTACATTGGCTACTGTCAGTCCTGTAAACATGAAGCTGATCGCACTTGCGCTTCGCTCCTTAGGTACAAGCCGTGCAGCCATAATGGCGCCGACACCAAAGAAGGTACCATGAGCAAATGACGTTAAAATACGTGCAGCCATCAACAGACCATAAGAAGTCGATACAGCGGCGACAGCATTTCCCGCCACGAAAAGAATCATTAATAGGATGAGGAGACGTTTTCTCGACATTTTTCCAGTTGATAACGTTAAAATAGGGCCGCCAACTGCGACACCGAGTGCATATCCGGTAATCAGTTGACCTGAAGCAGAAATAGATACATGGAGATCATTTGCGACATTTGGCAAAAGACCCATGATCACAAATTCAGTCATGCCAATCGAAAACGCACCGAGCGTTAACGCAAAAATAGCGATGGGGAAGTTTTTCATGATGAGATCACCTTTCTAAACAAATACATAAAAAGGCTTCGGAGAGATCCGAAGCCTTAAGAGTTTATCATACATGGAAATAAGACGCTAGCTGCTCGTTTGCTAATCGGTTTCCAACAAAGAAGGAACCAAACTCGCCGTAACGTGCACTCACTTCATCAAATCGCATTTCGTAAACCAATTTTTTAAATTGAAGCACATCGTCAGCGAAAAGAGTGACGCCCCACTCATAATCATCAAAGCCAACAGAACCTGTAATGATCTGTTTTACTTTCCCAGCATAGCTTCTGCCAATTAAGCCATGGCTTCTCATAAGGGATTTACGTTCATCCATTGAAAGCATGTACCAGTTGTCATTGCCAGAACGTCTTTTATCCATTGGATAGAAACAGACATATTGAGAAGAAGGAAGCTCAGGATAGAGGCGCGCACGTACATGTGGGTTCTCGTAAGGGTCTCCGCCATCTCCGCCTCCTGCTAAGTAGTTGCTGAGTTCAACAACTGACACGTAAGAATAAGCTGGAATCGTAAACTCAGCTAGTCGTGTCTTGTTGAATTCAAGTTCAATTTCACCTAGTTCTTCCATGGTCGGACGTAAAATCATGAGCATAATATCTGCTTTTTGGCCGACAATACTATAGATTGTTTGGCTTCCAGCCTGATTGTGCTCGGCTGTTTTCCATTTTTCTAATAGACCTGTGAACTCATGAATGATGGCTTGACGCTCATCGCTTGTCAGCAGCTTCCAAGCCGTCCAGTCGATCGTTCTAAAATCATGCAGCGCATACCAGCCATCTAGTGTTTGAGCTGCTTCATTTGTTGTATGTTGTTCGCTCATTTATTTCACTCCTATTTACAGTTTTCCATCTGTTCCAACTATAACACAGTTTGTCCAAATGAAGATGTGATCAAAACTTGAACGACGAAAACGCTTTTCTAGAAATTGATTTAATTAGTTTGAAAAATAAGAATTTAAATTGTAAGCGCTATAATGTAAGTTGGTAGTTTGAATTTATGTAGAAGAAGAGTATGCTTAAAAGAGAACGCTTTTTTTGTAAAATCAAGGAGGGTATTGAAGTGGCAGATATTTTTTCAACAGTTCAGGAAAAGGTTGCAGGTAAAGGAGTTAAGATCGTTTTTCCTGAGGGAATGGACGAACGCATTCTAACAGCCGTTCAAAAACTAGCAGATGGCAAAGTATTGCAGCCAATTGTTGTAGGTAAGAAAGAAGAAGTAGAAGCAAAAGCAAAAGAATTAGGTCTTACACTTGATGGTGTTGACGTGTATGATCCTCATACATATGAAGGTTTTGAAGATCTTGTGCAAGCTTTCGTTGAAAGACGTAAAGGCAAAGCGACAGAAGAGCAAGCGAGAAAAGCATTACTGGATGAAAACTACTTCGGTACAATGCTTGTGTATAAAGGTCTTGCAGACGGCCTTGTAAGCGGAGCAGCTCACTCAACTGCTGATACAGTGCGCCCAGCACTTCAAATCATTAAAACAAAAGAAGGCGTAAAGAAAACTTCTGGCGTCTTCATTATGGCTCGCGGCGAAGAGCAATATGTGTTTGCTGATTGTGCGATCAACATTGCACCAGACAGCCAAGATCTTGCTGAAATTGCGATCGAAAGTGCAAACACAGCAAAAATGTTTGACATCGAACCACGTGTAGCAATGCTTAGCTTCTCTACAAAAGGTTCAGCAAAATCAGACGAAACAGACAAAGTATCTGAAGCGGTTCGCATTGCAAAAGAAAAAGCACCTGAGCTTGTTCTTGATGGAGAGTTCCAATTCGATGCAGCTTTCGTTCCTTCAGTGGCAGCGAAAAAAGCACCAGATTCCGTCATCAAAGGCGATGCTAGCGTATTTGTTTTCCCTAGCCTTGAAGCTGGAAACATTGGCTACAAAATTGCCCAGCGCTTAGGTAACTTTGAAGCTGTAGGTCCAATCCTGCAAGGTCTAAATCAGCCAGTAAACGATCTTTCAAGAGGCTGTAATGCCGAAGACGTTTATAATCTTGCGCTGATTACAGCAGCTCAAGCACTATAAAATAGCATCTCGACTAGAGCAGTCAGTACGATAGATTCGTGCTGGCTGTTTTTTTATTTTGTCCAAATGTGTACAATAAAGGGTGAAAAGAAAACACGAATCGTAGATAAAGCCGATAGGATAGGCAGGTGCTATAATGGAGGATTTAATATATAAACTTCAGCATAAGGTCGCATTTTTAACCGATGCGCAGAGGAGAATTGCAGATTATATCGTACAAAATCCAATGGAAGTCGCTTTTTTAACTGTCGATAAATTGGCGTCAAAAGTCGGGACGAGTACAGCAACGATCATGCGCTTCTCTGCTGCGATGGGGTATTCCGGTTTTTCTGAGTTCCAAAAAGAGCTTCAGTCAGCTATGAAGCATAAAGCCGACCCTCAAACGAGACTTGAAGCGAATCTCAAGCATTCAAATAAGAATAAGCTCCTGCATGACCATGTAGAACTGCAATTTCAAAATATCCAGTATGCACTAGACAATATCACGGAAGAAACCTTTCAGCAGATTGTTGGGAAAATAGCCAGCGCACGCCACGTTTTGTGTACAAGTGTTCGAAGTGGAAGACCTGTTGGTGAGTATCTGTCACTCGGAATCAATCGGTTATTGGGGAATTGCCAATACATTGATGCAGACAAAAGCGACTGGGTGGATGATTTGGTTCATTTCAACTCTAGTGATTTCATTATAGCGGTCAGCTATCCGCGTTATGCAAAACGCATGAAGGACTTGCTCGAAGTAGCGAAGTCTTATGGGGTGGAAGTGCTTTTAATCACAGACAGCTACAGCTCTCCATTAACCAAATATGCACAATATGTATTACCATGTTCCTCAGCAAGTGTAGGCTCTCATAACTCTGTCGTATCTGCTATCTTTATCGTCGATTACATTTTAAGTGCCTTAGCGATGAATGATCCTGAAAGAACAAAACCACGTTTAGATCAAATCAATCATATGTTAACGAAAATGAGTTACCACACAACACATTAGTCGTGTGGAACTCATTTTTTTATTTTTTGAAAGCGCTTTACTAATTGAAAATGAGGTGGTATGATCATATCACAAAAGTAATAAATATTACTTTAAGAAAAGTAAGTGTAATGAATATAACTCAAAGGGGATGATGGAAACAATGAGTACTGTTCATTTCGTGTCAAATGATCTTATCGCTAGGGCAAAAAAGCTTAACTCGACCTTGCTGTCAGACGTAATGGGATGCACCGGCGCGATGGATCATCAAATCAAACCAGTTGCGAAAGGCATGAATGTAGTCGGCACAGCTTTTACTGTTAGCTTACGGCCAGGGGATAATTTATTTCTTCATCAAGCGATCTACTCTGCTAAAGAAGGAGATGTACTGATTGTTGATGGGAAAGACCATAAGGGTCATGCCTATTTAGGGGAATTGATGGCACATTCAGCAAAGGCTGTAGGAATAGAAGGAATCGTGATTGACGGGCTTGTTCGCGACAAACTCTCTTTAGAGGAGCTGGCTTTTCCAATCTACAGTAAGGGATTTATGCCAAACGGACCTTATAAAGATGGTCCTGGGGAATTGAATCAAACCATCTCGTGCGGCGGTGTCAAAGTAGCACCAGGTGATCTAGTCATTGCTGACGATGATGGAGTCGTCATCGTTCCAAAGGAAAAGGCGGAACACCTGCTGACACTAGCGGAAGAGAAACAAGCGTATGAACATCAGAGATTAAAAACGATTCAACAGTATGTGGACGAAGGAAAGCAGGACATCAGTCTCTTAGCACCGGCATGGCTGGAAGGCAGAATGAAAAAATTTCAAGGATAGGGGAATCTGTGATGAAGATAGGCTTTATCGGATATGGTGAAGCAGCATATGAGCTGTCAACGGGATTGAAAACAGAAGGATTAGACCAATTTTATGCGTATGATGTCCTATTACTAAGTGAGAAATTAGCTGGCTCGTTGAAAGAAAAAGCATCGCAAACAGGCGTTCAATTAACGAGCAGTATTAGCGAAGTCATTGAGAAATCTGATCTTGTGATTGCAGCTGTGCCAGCGAATAAAACCTTAGAAGTGGCACAATCCGTATCGGGAAGTTTGAAAAAGAATCAATTATATGTAGATGTATCGGCATCAACACCAGACATCAAAAAACAAGTAGCAAACGAAATTGAAAAGCAAGAAGCTCTATTTGTAGATGCCGCCATGCTAGGGCCTCTTCCAATCAACAAACACAAGGTTCCGATCACGGCAAGCGGCAGTGGAGTTGACCAATTCATGAAAGTGATGAATGCTTATGGCATGAATATCACAAAAATTAGTGACCAGCCAGGAGATGCTTCGGCACTAAAGCTAATCAGAAGCATTTATATGAAGGGGATTGTCGGTCTCTTGATTGAATTTTTGGAAATTTCCAAAAAATATAATGTGGAACATCAAGTGATTTCTTCACTAAGCGATACAATCGATAGCAAAAGTTTTGAAGAGACCATGAACCGTCTTGTGACAGGGAGTGCATTGCATGCAAAAAGACGGGCGGTTGAGCTGCTTGGCTCTATTGAAATGCTAGATGAAGCAGAGATTGATGCCAGTATGTCTCGGGCAGCACAACAGAAGCTTGAGAGATTAGCAGACTTTCACTTTGCTGAACGATTTGACGGGGTAAAACCTGCTAGCTGGGAAGAAGTCATTGACGTGATGCAGCAAGGGGAATAAATTGTAAGCGTTTTATTTAATAAAGGGGAGGCGAAGAAACGATATGGGTTTTATTGCGTTGATTGTGTTCATAGCTGTCATCATTATATGGAATGTTATGGTGAAACGGAATATGGGAGAAGCCATGCTACTAGGCTTTATTGCGACCACATTATTTGGCGGATTAGATGCGTTAAGACTTTTCTGGGATGGTTTAATATTTGCATCCACATATGAGGTGCTTTATGCAGCTGTCGCATTTGTATTCATGGCCTATTTAATCGAAAAGTTGGAATTAATTCATGCACTCTTACGAATCCTAAATTCGGTTGTAGGCAAACTTCCTGGTGGAGCGGCTTATATGAGTACGTTAGGTTCAGCAGTGTTAGGCGCTCTTTCAGGTTCAAATTCTGCAAACACAGCTGCGACTGGCTCTATCACGGCCTCTTGGATGATTAAATCCGGGTGGAGCCGGACCCATACGGCCACGATTCTAGCAGGGAATGGCGGACTTGGAGCGGCACTGCCTCCGAACTCTTCCATGTTTATCATGCTTGGGTTTGCACCAGTTGCCGCCCTTGTATCTGAGGGAGATTTATATATTGCCCTTCTAATAGGAGGACTGTATCAAGTCGTATACCGATTTATTTTGGTGTATCTTCTGGTGAAAAAGAATAAAATTCAGGCCATGCCGCCAGATGATATTCTTCCTTTCTGGGAAGCGGTAAAACAAGGGTGGAAGTCGATCTTTATTTTTTTCGGTGCCTTGATTCCTATCATGATCACCATTGGTCCGTTTGCAAACTACTTAAAAAGTAATCCAAACATCGGACCGGAGGCAATGGATCAAATTTCTTTAATTACGTGGATTCCGATTCTCATGATATTAATTAGTCTAACAATTGGAAGAAAAAAGGCGTCTGCACTTGATTGGTCTCAGTTTTTCAAGTCGGCTATTCCTAAGTTTACAACGATCGGAGCCTTGATGCTGTTTGCAGTGGCTGCTAGTCAAGTACTTGCAGAATTAGGGCTCGCAGATGATTTGACGCAAATCACATCAGTACTTGCCATTCCGAAATGGCTCATGGTGCTCATTGTGGGTGTTCTTGTCACACTGGTGGCTGGCCCTCTATCTTCAACAGCGACATTAACAGCAGTTGGGCTTGTCTCATTTTCAGCTTTAATCTCAGTTGGAGTGGACCCAGTTGTGGCTGTAGTTGCCATTCTTGCTTTTTCATCAACTGAAGGCGCTTCCCCGCCTGCATCAGGGTCCATATTTATCGCTTCTGGTCTTGCAGGGGCCAGACCAGAAAAAACCTTTATCCCACTGATCCTCTATTATATGCTTCCGATCGTTGGTATTGGCTGGCTCATTGGAATGGAGATACTTCCCGTATAGAAAGGAGAAACAGATGAGAGTATTGATGGAATTGTTATTTAAAGTGCTGCTTGTCCTATTTCTAACGTCAGGAACGTTGTTGGTATTCGGTCAAATACTAGGAATTCTCTTGCAAAAGGGAGATATGATCATTGCTAGTACGAACCTATTTAAAAACCCAACACTGGTGTTAAGTGCCTTTTTTAGCCTTGTCGGGTTTTCACTCCATTATATCCCTGAGAAGAAAGACGCTGCATGTAACGATCATGACTCAGCATCAGTCACTGAAACTTTAAAATAACCATCAAAAGCTGGATCCTATCGAAGGATTCAGCTTTTTTATGTGAATTAGGTATAAAAACCCAATACATACGATTCATTTTTAAGCAAATTCGTTTTCAATCATATGCCTCTTGTGCTAGTAAATGGTAACATAACGGAGGACTATTTGAGGAATAGAGGTGTTTGACGATGTCTGGAGCTATCATCGGTTATACAACAGCCTTGTATTCGTTAAAGGCAGACATATCCATAAAAAAAGAACAAATCATAGAACTGAACATGTGTCGAAAAGAAATCAAAGAAGCAAAGTCTGCTCTGGCAGATGCTAACAAGAAAATGACTCATCCAGAACTGACATCACATACATGGTTTGGCCATCTCGCAGATACGTTTGATGACATTCGAGACGAGATGGCATCCGCCAGTCAAGAGATAAAAAGTGTACAGCTGACCAATCTAGTGAATCGAATTGATGAGAAAATTAGCGACTTAAAATCAGAGATCCATTCATTAGAACATGAAATTCATTCGGTTGAAAGAAAAATAGAGAAAGAAAAGCAGAAACAACTGGAAGAAAAAAGAGGGTAGTCACATGAGTAGAGAAATTAAAATAGATGCCAGTCAGGTCAAACGAGTATTACAGCATGCAAAACAATCAGGCGCTCAAATGAATGCAACACTTCCAACAACCATCAAAGGAAGAAATCAGCTCCTGACGGCAGACACATTAGAAAAAATCAATCAGCAGCTGAACGAATTAAGTACATCCTATATAGACATTCTTCAGAAACAACTTGTACAAACAGAACAAGCGGTGAACACCATGATCGAAACGGACCAGGCGCTTGCTTCCAGCAGTAAAAGAAAATAAAGGAGAACGCAATGAAAACCCTTGATGCTTTTGCGCTAATAAACGGAATTGACCAAACGCTGAATACATTAAAGCAGCAATCACAACAGATTAGCTCCATTGAAAAACAAATCCAACAGATCATCTCACTTGATGGCGCACTAAAGGGAGAGGCGGGACAAGCCATCCGCTCCTTTTATACAGAATGCCATATTCCCTTCCTGCAATTTTTTCAGGTTGTCATTGAGGAATACAGCTCTGCGCTCAAACAAACAAAGCAGGCGCTTCATACCCTTGAATCAAATCAGCACGGCTTTATATCACAAGCATTTATTGAACACGAACTTGATTCAGGTTTAAAAAAAGCAGAGCGAGCGATTTCTGACATTGTTTCAGATGTGAGCCAGGCGATCGGCAGGGTCAGTCATATCGTTCACTTGCCTCATGTAGACGAGTCTGCTTTTCAACAGAGCTATCAAAAAGCGTGGCTTGAGACATCCAGAACCATTGGACTGCTCCATGCCTTTGACAGAGAACAAACAAGTGCTATGAATGAAACAACAAGTGCATTGCAAACAATGAAGCAATACATCAACACGCTAAGCACCATGTTCACCGGTCCCAAAATCGACATCACGAGCTATCAAAAAGGGTCTATTTTCAAAAATGGAAAAGAAGAAAAAATAAGCAGCACGATCAGCGGATTGAATGACAAAATAGACAACACGAAAGACAATCCGATGATGATCATGTTGAAGAAGCTGAGAGAGAAACAACAGGCGGATGTGGAGACGGTGGTTCGGGACGAATCTCATAAAAATATTAATCAACAAGTCACAGCAAACGATCCATCACTTACGACATTGCAAAGGGAAGCTGTGAACGGGAAAAACAAGATTCATAGAGACATCAGGGTCATAAATGGTAAACTATACAACGTCAAAGGCATTAAAAAATTAAAAGAATTCGATATAGCAGATGAAGTCGTCACCGACTCATCCGATATTGATTTTATTGGCGGTCGATACACCGTTTACGCCAATAAACAAATCATCCGAACGTATATCGCAAACGGCGAAGTAAAAATAGAAGAAGTCGACAAAATTCCAGAAAGCCGCAGCCGTGGCAATGCGAAACGCATATTAGACGGTGAAGTTGTCTCAACAACCGAAAACATCATCCTAGAATACAGCGGAATCTATGACGGTTATCGAGCCGTCACCGGCAAAGACCCAGAAACCAGCAAAAATATTAGTAGCACAGAACAAGCACTGTCCGCAGCTTCAATTATCCCAATCGCGAAAATAGGGAAGATAGGGAAATATGTTTTTAAGATAGATCAAGGGAAGAGTGCGGTAAAGAGGATTACTACTAGTACAGGGAGTAAGATAGATTCTGATACAATAAAAAAATATGTTAGAGATATAGAAGGACGAACAGGAAGAGAGTTACCTAAAAACCAAATAGATAATTTGAAAGCAGCATTAAGAAATAAAGAGTATAGCAAAATGTCACCTATAGAAACGGCTAAGCATCGGGCGAAATTTGATAGTGTGAAAAATAAAGTAATCAAAGAGTGGGAAAGAAATACTGGACAAAAGTGGCCAGTGTATAATGAAAATATTATTTCAGGGAAAACTGGTAAAGTAATTAGAAAAAAAGGAGATAAGTATGATGCTCACCATATAATTGAAAATACTTTTGGAGGAGAGCATGAGTGGTGGAATATGCATCCTGCAAAATTTCCAAATGAGCATCAAGCAGGTATACATGGAGCAGGTTCACCCGCAAATACATTATTTAAAGGAGTTAAAAAATAATGGGATATGAAATTATTAAGAAAAACGAAGAAAATAGTTTTTTTTTAGTAACTGAAAAAGAAATCTTAGATGTTGAAAAGGAACTTGATTTAAAGTTTCCTAAGGAGTTAATTCGTTTTTATATAGAGGTAGGTTACGGTTTTATTAATGGGTCTGAGTTTAACACTAATCGCATCATGGACCCTTATTCTGTAAGAGACTTTCGATTAAGGGCTAATGATTTTGAATTTTATCCTGACATTGAAATCTATGATGAATTTGAGAATAACAAATTAATCTTTTTTGAAGCAAATGAGACAGCATTAATGTCAATTGAATTGAATGAAAAGGATAAAAGCGCAATATATTATTATGATATAAAAATCGCTAATTCTTTGGAAGAATTTTTAACCAAAATACAAGAGGATGATAAATATTATCTAGATTTACTGGCAGACTAATAAAAGCCTTTCAAAAGTTACTTTGCATTGATTAGCTAATAGATGAGAATTGCAAAAGTCGAAATTTATAATTTGGAATATAAGTAGTATGGGTTGAGTGACCTGTTAAGTAAAATTTAAAGATAAATCAAAAAATTTATAAACATAGCACTCATCGAGGAGGATTCACATGATCGATGTAACCCAAATTCCAGGTTTAATCATCAACAAACCAGAAACTGATATAAACATCAAAGAGGCAGAATCCCAGCTAAACATGCTGCTGCCCCATGCTTATAAGACCTTGCTGAAACAGACAAATGGATGTTCCGTCGAAGGCGATGTTCTTCTATACGGAACTGAGGACATAGTAGAACGCAATAAAACATGGGAAGTCCATCATTATGCCAGCGGCTATGTAGCCATTGGTGACGATGGCGGCGGGCGAGTATTTCTTATGCGGCAGGCAGAAGAAGAGAAAAAAGTGTGGATCGTCGATGCTGGTGTGATGGACCCTCAGCATGCGGAATTGGTGGCTGAAGACTTGTTAAGCTGGGTAAGTCACGGCTGTTTCATAGAAGTTTAGTCTATTAAGGAGATGATCGATTTGCCGTGGAACACATTGATCGCTGCATGCCTCGTGGTTGGGGTTCCTGTCGTTTTGATTGCAGCTGTTTATTTCATTTCGAAAAGGAAGAGCAAGAAAACCAAAGCATCCAGTTGAAAAGCTCTGTGACGTTCCTTGTCATAGAGCTTTTTTCTCGCTCATTCTCCCTCCATGTTATAATAAACACAGTTTATGAACGAGAGGATATGCAGGACATGAAAAATGAACCTATTGAGTTATTGACGCAGCCGACATGGCGAATCATAGATCAATCGAGCCTTGGTCTCTATGTAGACCCAAAGCAATCTTTTGCGATGGATGATACGCTTTGTGCGTCGGTTGGGAAAGGACTCTCATCAGCGACAGCGCGTTCTTGGGTGCACCACAATACGATCGTTCTTGGGATTCAGGATACAAGACTTCCATTTCTCCAAGATGGTGTAAAGCTTCTTGAGGAAGAGGGATATCGCGTCATTGTGCGCAATTCAGGCGGTCTTGCTGTTGTGCTGGATGAAGGCGTACTAAATGTGTCTTTAATCTTTGCGGAACAAAAGAAGGGCATTGATATTGACCGAGGATATGATGCGATGGTGGAATTGATCCGCCGGATGTTGTCGATGTATGAAGTGGACATTGAAGCCTATGAAATTGTCGGCTCTTACTGTCCAGGTAGCTACGATTTGAGCATCAATGGAAAGAAATTTGCCGGCATTTCTCAGCGTAGATTACGCGGAGGGGTCGCTGTGCAAATCTATTTGTGTGCAGATGGAAGCGGCCGGGAACGAGCTGATTTGATTCGCCGTTTTTATGAGGCGGCCTTAAAGGATAGAAGGCATGAGGTGAAAGCGGTATTCCCTGATATACAGCCTGATACGATGGCATCCCTATCAGAATTAACTGGAGAACCCATTGATTGTGCGCTTCTCATGCGTCTTTTACTAGAAGAACTTCAAAAGCTGAGCGAGCAACTGACCGCTTCAGGGTTGACCACCGAGGAACAACTGGAGTTTGAGAAAAACATGACGCGGATGATTGAGCGGAATGAGAAAGTGTTCTCGTAAACATATCTTTCCAGCCATCTTAAAAATAGGGGTGATGTAATGGAAATGAAACTTCTGAAAGCGATTGAACTTCGAGAAAATGGACATCTTCAAGAATCCAATGACATGCTCATCCGTCTTGTAGAAGAGTATCCAGATCATGCCTCCATTCACTATCAATGTGCTTGGAGCTATGATGTGTTAGGGAAGGAAAAACAAGCTGTCTTTTTTTATGAGAGGGCCCTTGAACTAGGTTTGTCTTCAGAAGAAAGAGAAGATGCTTTCTTAGGATTAGGAAGTACATACAGAACCTTAGGGGAATATGAAAAGTCAAAACAAATATTCCTCCATGCGATGGAAGCTTTTCCGCATAATAAAGCCATTCAAACGTTTTATGCCATGACTTTGTATAATTTAAATGAACATAGCAAAGCCATGGAAATACTATTGAACTGTTTAACTGAAACGACAAATGATCCTGCTATTTTGAGTTATCGAAAGGCCATTGATTTTTATTCAAATCAGTTAGATCGATTGTGGAAATGATTTATATAGAAATGGAGGGGCAATGTAATGGAAGAATCCCCTCCTTTGCTATGACATTTTATATGTGATAGTCCTTTATGACATAAGAAAGAAGGAAAATGTTTTGTCACTCATCACCACGTATTACCCGCTGTTTATGCTTTGTATTTTGTCTCTGTTGTATATGATATATCGTATCCAGCCAATGGCCTCTACTGTGAAAAAAGTCATCATTGTGCTATGTGTGTTAACAAATGCTGCCTATATTTGCTGGCGTCTCTTCTTTACATTGCCGCATGAAGGTACTTTTAATGTTGTCATGGGCATTTTGCTTGTTGCCTGTGAATGCATTGGGTTTATCCAGCTGCTTGTGTTTTATACACTGGTTTGGAAGCCTTCAAATCGGAAACAAGTCATGATCAGTGATCTTGACAGGCTGCCAACAGTTGATATTTTCATAGCTACATATAATGAACCGATTGAGGTGCTGAAACGCACTGTTGCAGGTTGTTTGAATCTCTCTTATCCGAAGGAAAGCGTTCAAATTTATTTATGTGATGATGGCAATAGGGAAGTTGTAGAGCAGCTTGCTTCTGAGTTTGGTGTTCATTATCTGACAAGAACAGATAACAGATTTGCTAAGGCAGGTAATTTAAATCATGCGATGTCTCAAACGGATGGGGAGCTGATTCTGACGCTTGATGCAGATATGGTCCCTCTTCCTTCATTTTTAGAAAAAACAGTGCCCTATTTTCATGATGGAGCAACTGCGTTTGTTCAAGTTCCACAGGCGTTTTATAACGAAGATCCTTTCCAATATAATATGTTCTCGAAAGATCGAATTCCAAATGAGCAGGACTTCTTCATGCAAACTCTCCAAGCTGGTAAGGATCGGTTTAATGCCGTCATGTATGTTGGGAGTAATACGGTTTTTAGAAGAACGGCATTAGATGAAATTGGCGGATTTGCTACTGGAGTGATTACAGAAGACATGGCAACAGGAATGCTTCTCCAGGGGAAATTCAAATCTGTGTCTGTCGGAGAAGTATTAGCCGTCGGTCTGGCACCTGAAAGCTGGCTTGATCTGTTAAAGCAAAGAGATCGCTGGTCGAGAGGGAACATTCAGTGTGCCCGTAAGTTTAATCCTTTGAAGGTGCGCGGCTTAACGCTGATGCAGAGAGTTCTTTATTTAGATGGCATTGTGTATTGGTTTAACGGTTTGTTTAAAATGATTTATATTCTCACACCGATTTTGTTTTTATTGTTTGGTATTCAAAGTTTCTGGGCAGATTTCCAGTCCGTTTTCATGTTTTGGCTGCCGGCGTTCTTTAGCTCGTATTTAGCATTTAAACTTGTGTCGAATCAAAAAAGAAGTATGTTTTGGAGTCATATTTATGAAAGTTCAATGGCATTCCACTTAGCTGGTGTGGCACTCAGTGAACTGTTCTTGAAAAAACGTGTTGAATTTCTGGTGACACCGAAGGGAATTCAAACGGACAAAAGGCATTTTCATCTGAAAACGATGATTCCCCATCTGATCTTCTTGCTGCTCTCATTGCTTGCCCTTGTGAAAATAGGTTACGATGTGAAGGTAAATGGGACGATGAACGCTGATCTCATGTTGATTAATATTTTTTGGGTGCTTTATAACGGTGCAGGCTTATTCATGGCACTGCTTGTGGCGTTTGATCGACCGCGTTATCGGAAATCAGAGCGATTTATCATTGAAAAAGAGGGGCATCTTCGTTCTGATCATCAAGATCAGTCGATGGCTTGTTTTCTACTAGATATGAGTGATTCAGGTGCACGTCTATCCATTCCATTGGACAAAGCGTCTTCTCTATATCAAGGACAAACGCAATTATTTTTTTCAGAGAATGAAAGTGTGTCGTGTGACGTGGTTTGGAGCTATCCAGAGGGAGACAAGCTGATGGTTGGTGTTGCTTTTACTGACACACAAAAATCAGAGTATTTATCACTGATCCGTTTCTTATTCACACGAGAGCATGTAGCGGTGACGGATCGTGAGAAAAAATCGTATGCTGTTCGGACGTTTCTCCGCTTTTTAAGAGAAACGGAGAAGGTACCAAAGGCTCTACGGCGCAAATGGATGAGAAGGCCATTGCAAGGTGTGACAGGCACGATCGCCTATGAGGACCGACTAGCAGAGAAGATGCCGGTGATCATACATGATATCAGTTTATCTGGGTGCAAAATTGAGTTTGAAGATTCAATTGAATTAAATGGGCAAGTGCTGATCACCATTGACACAGAATCTCTAACGGATCAGCCGGCGATTGCGATTTGGACATCACAAAAGCGAGGTCGTACAATGGCCGGACTCAAGTTTGTTCAGCCTGAAATCAAGCAGATAGAAGAAAGAGAGGGAGTGGTTTCTTGAAATCTAAAAATGGCGGTTACCTCTATTTACTATGGCTTCCTGTCATCATAGGAGCCGGCTACGGCATTTCGCTTTTCGTGCCGTTTCTTCAGCCTGTACTGACGCTTGGTATCGCAGGGCTTTATATTTTTATCTTTGGTGATTTTCAGGTGAGGCAAGTTAGGTACATTTTTATGTTCGTCTTCTTGATCAATGTCCTTTTTAGCGTGATGCTATTTTTGGATATTTAAAAAAGTGCTTCCCGCAGGTGGGGAGCACTTTTTGGTTATTCTGCCATTTTTTCAAGGTTGCCGTTCCGGTCCATTTTAAAGGTTGGTGCGGCACTGTCGTCCTCTTCAAACAAAACTAGTTTTCTTGCACGGTTCATGATTTTGACGAGTGTTTCATAATCTTCTTGAATGGTGAGCTGATCCTTTTCAAGCTTTTTCACTTCAGCTTCTAGTTGAGACACTTTATGTGAAAGTTCGTTGTTTTCTCGTTTTAACCGGCTGTTTTCCATCCGTAAGGCAGATGATTGCTGTCCATCGCCTTCATAGCGGCGTAAGAAATCAATGATATCCTCAATGGTTAACTCTTGGCGCTGCCCAAATGGATTGGCTTCTGGCTTTTTCTCTGTCACTTGAGAAGCCTGTGACAATAAATGTGATAAACTAGCTAACTCTTCATTGTAGCTTTGATCCACAAACTGAAGCTGTTCGGCTGTTTCGGCTGCAGGTGCAAATGTTTCTTCTTGCGCAGGTTCCAGTTCTTGAGAGAACTCTTCCTGTGTGATCGTTTCTTCAACTTGCGGCTGATAGAGCAAACGTTTTTTCGCAGGCTGTCCATTGCCGAGTGCACGCATGCGTTGTTTACGCTGTTTTTTGGCAAGTGCCAATGCTTTTTCATATTGATGCCTCACGACAGCATTCCATCTAAATCCGCATGCCGCTGAGGTACGGTTTAGCTTGTCTCCAACTTCTTCAAATGCGTTCAGTTGTGTACTGCCCTCTCTGACGTGACGTAAGACGGTTTCTGCCAGAAGGAGATCATTTTCCTCTGACCAAGCATCTTGTCTTTGTTTTGACATGTGTTTAAACCCCCATAAGATTTGATGGTATTAGATTAGCCAAGTTGAAGAAGGTTTATACAAGTTTGCTAAAAGGATAGTGGAAAATACTAGCTTTTATGTGAATACGTCTCTGTGCTGACAATGCGTCTTGCAACTCCAGTCGCTTCGATGTACAATGTTGGGTGGTATATTATTCACTCTTAGTTGTCCAACTGTTTCATATAGAATGAAGTTTCATCATTGAAAGGAAGCGTAAGAACATGGCTAATGAGTTTCGCGTATGTGACGATTGTGATGCGACGAACCTAAAAACGTTATTGCCTCGACTTAAATCGGTTGACCCTGATGCAAAAATTGAGATTGGCTGTCAATCGTATTGCGGTCCAGGACGAAAAAAGGCTTTTGCGTTTGTGAACAATCGCCCATTATCCGCACCAACAGAAGATGAGTTACTCGAAAAGGTTCAAAAAAAAGTCAAATAAATGTCACTGAATGTGTTCAGTCGACCTAAAAAGAGGTCCGTCCCTGTCAGGTCGGGCTTTTTACGTCCGTTCAATCTATGAGAACACATTCGCCAGCAAATTCAAGGATGTTTTCGGGAAAAGTTACCCGATATAATAGAAACACGTCTTAAAAAAAGAGGGACGAAACGATGGCGTATCCAAAAGGGAAATTATCCGAAGAAAAGGTATTTAAAGATCCTGTGCACCGCTATGTTCACGTACGGGATGCATTGATATGGGATTTAATCGGAACGAGAGAGTTCCAGCGCCTTAGACGAATTAAACAGCTAGGCACCACTTATTTAACGTTTCATGGGGCAGAACACAGCCGATTTAATCATTCACTCGGTGTATACGAGATTGTCAGACGAATTGTGGATGATGTGTTTAAAGGAAGACCCGAATGGGATGAAGGGGAGCGTGAGCTTGTACTGAGTGCCGCCCTGCTTCATGACCTTGGACATGGTCCGTTTTCTCATTCCTTTGAAAAGGTCTTTCATTTAGATCATGAATCGTTTACAAGAGATATCATTTTAGGGCAGACGGAAGTCAATGAAGTGCTGCGCCGGGTCAGTGACGATTTTCCAAAGCATGTAGCAGAAGTCATTGCCAAAACGTATCAAAACAAACAGGTGGTCAGTTTGATTTCAAGTCAAATTGATGCCGACCGAATGGATTACTTGCAGCGCGATGCTTACTATACAGGCGTCAGCTATGGTCACTTTGATATGGAACGTATTTTACGCGTGATGCGTCCAAGAGAAGATCAGATTGTGATGAAACAGAGCGGGATGCATGCCGTAGAGGATTATATTATGAGCCGCTATCAAATGTACTGGCAAGTGTATTTCCACCCAGTGACACGCAGTGCGGAAGTCATTTTAACAAAAATCCTCCATCGTGCAAAAGAGCTGCATGAAACGGGATATATTTTTACACATGCCCCGGTTCATTTTTATTCAATTTTTGAAGGAAATGTCACCACAGAGGACTATATTAAGCTGGATGAATCCATTGTCTTATTTTATTTTCAGGCGTGGGAAGATGAAGAAGATCACGTGCTGGCTGATTTGTGCCGCCGTTTTATGAACCGCCGTTTATTCCAATATACAGAGTTTAATCCTAACGAAGAAATGACGAAATATTTCAAGCTGACTGCTTTGTTCAAAGAAGCAGGAATTGATCCTGACTATTATTTAGTGGTCGATTCTTCCTCTGATTTGCCTTATGACTTTTATAGACCGGGCGAAGAAGAAGAGCGGCTGCCGATCCACCTTTTGACGCAAAGTGGTCATATTAAAGAACTGTCGAGACAGTCAGATATTGTTGACGCCATTTCCGGTAAACGAAGAACCGATCATAAACTTTATTTCCCGATGGACTTAATTGTAGATATGTCGGAAAAAGCTGAAGAAAAGAAGGCGATCATGAAGCTGCTTGGATTGGGATAAGGAAGTACTGAAAAAGGAGATGTCGGGAATTTGTTGAAAGAGCATGCAAAGTTGATGAAGGTGTTCTCTGAATCTGGGGAAATCGTTGGACGGAAGAAGCTGCAAAAAATGATTTACATAGCAAAAAAGCTAGATTTGCCTTTTTACGAGAAATACGATTTTCATTTTTATGGCCCCTATTCAGAGGAGTTGACGCTCAGAATTGAAGAGCTGTGCAACCTTGGATTCTTGGACGAAATGAAGGAAAAAAAGGGCGGATACTATCAATATCGTTATTCGCTGACGGACAATGGGAAAGAGTTTCTCGATCAGTGTGAAGTGGACATGCCTGACCTCAAAGTGCTGACGCAGCAGATGAATGAGCAATCGTCTCGTTTTCTAGAGCTTGTCTCAACGATTTTATACTTTGATGATCTGCCAAAAGATGAGGTAAAGGAAAAGGTCTTCACCATTAAAAGCAAGCAGCGCTATACGGACGAAGAATTTGAGGCAGCTCTTGCTTATATTGATCAGTTGAAGGAATTGAACTAACGACAAGAACCAGTTTGTGATAGCCAATGGCTAGAACAGACTGGTTTTTATTTTGTACGCATATAGAAACAGAAACAAGTCGACCTCATGGATCGACTTGTTTTTTAGGAATGATGATAAGAAAATCTTGCTAAAAATTGTTTTGTCCGTTCTTCTTTCGTCTGTTCAAAGACTTCTTCTGGTGTGCCTGCTTCGACAATCACACCATCTTCCATGAAAATGACCCTGTCGGCAATATCATAGGCAAAGCTCATCTCATGCGTGACGATGATCATGGTGACGCCTGTTTGTGCCACTTGTTTAATGACGTCAAGTGTTTCACCTACAAGCTCGGGATCTAAAGCGGAGGTCGGTTCATCAAACAAAATGACCTCCGGATTCAATGCAAGTGCTCTTGCAATGCCTACTCGCTGCTGCTGTCCGCCAGATAATTGATGCGGATAGGCATCTTTTTTCTCTAGTAATCCTACTTTTTTGAGCAATTGGAGTGCTGTGTCATAGGCTTGGTCTTTCGGTTGTTTACGGGCAATGACTAAGCCTTCCATGACATTCTCAAGTGCTGTTTTATGAATAAACAGGTCGTATTGCTGAAAGACCATGGCTGTTTTTCTGCGAATTGCTAGAATGTCTTTCGGTTTTGCTTGATTGAATGTGACAGTGGTCTGATCAATGCTGATTTCACCTTGATCCGCACGCTCAAGAAAATTTAAGCATCTGAGAAATGTTGATTTCCCAGAGCCGCTCGGACCTAAAATGACAACGACTTCGCCTTTTTCTACCGTTAAATCAATTCCCTTTAGAATCTGGTTTTGACCGAATGCTTTATGCACTTGTTTGATGTGAATCATGCGAACCGCCCCCTTTTACTTTTGTGTACATATTTCTCATATCCAGCAGTGATGGCTTCAATAGAGGCACACAAAGCCCAGTAAATAAGGGCAACAGCAATGTATGCTTCAAGATAACGATAGTTCACATTGGCTTTAATTAAAGCACCGTTTAAAATATCGACCACAGATACCATAGAGACGAGAGAAGAGGCTTTGATTAAACTGATGAGCATGTTGTTCAGTAAAGGAAGAGAGATGGGAAAGACTTGTGGAATGATCACTCTTCGCAACACCTGCCTGCCTGTGAAACCAACGGATAGAGCGGCATCAAATTGACCCTTTGGGATGGACGCAAGAGAGCTTCGAAATATCTCTGATAACCCGCTGACGGCATATAAAGAAAGGGCGAAAATGGCAATCCATCGTCTATCTAAATCGCTAAAACGGATGGGCAACGAAAGAGATGCAGCCAATTGATCGAGCGAATCGGAAAAAATAAGATAAGATACGAGCAAGATTAATACAACAGGAATGGCTTTAAAAATCGCCACAAACCATTTGAACAATGGAGACAATACAGGCACTTGATAAAAACGGATAAGGGCAATACCAAAGCCAAAGATGGAGCCGAATACTAGCGGAAGAAAGCCTAATAGCAGCGTCGTTGGCAAATAATGAAGTGCGGCTACAAAGGCCTGAAACATAAAAGCAACGTCAAAATCCACTCAGATCGCTCCTTTCTTATGATGTAGTAAAGTCTCCGCCCAATATTTTTTTAGACAATTCAGCGAGCTTGCCGTTATCAATCAGTTTTTGCAGGGCTTGATCAATGTCCTTTTGAAGTTTCGTATTGTTTTTTTGGTATAAATAATACGTTTTAGATACGTTTACAGGCTTTCCGGATGTCACAAGATGAGCATTGAACTGTTTGTTTAGCTTATTGACGTCATACTTTGTGAGTAAGGCAGCATCGACCGTGCCATTCTGCAGGTTTTTGACTAAAATTTCGTTCCCGCCATCCCCGTAGACAATGTCAATTTTCCGATCATGCTTTGCGTTATATTGCTCTAGAAGATAAGCGAAATTACTTCCTGTAGAGGTGTGCACTTTGTGTCCAGCTAAATCGTCCAGGCTTTGAAAGTCATGACCGGATGCTTTATTTACCACCACATAGCTTGTATAATCTGTGTAGCCAACTTTTCCAAATAGATATTTCTTCTGACGCTCGTCATTGATTTCATATTGGTGTGCAGCGAGATCAACTTTACCGGCATCTAAAGCAGGCAGAATATTTTTAAACTCAAAGGATTCATATTTAAACTTATATTGTGGTAGCAGCTGATCCACTTCATCTAATACAGCCTTCTCGTAGCCTGTTAATTTGCCGTTTTCATCTAAGTAAACGAAGGGTTGATAGGCGTTCCCTGTCCCAATGACGATTTCTTTTGCATCCGGGTCATTATTGTTTGCTTCTGCTTTGATTTCATCCGATTGCTCATTATTTCCGCAGGCGGCAAGGAGCAATGAACCAAGTAGAAGCAGGCCGATGATGTAATGATTACTGAATATTCTGTTATTTTTCATGTGAATTCCTCCTCAGTTTATTTTGCACGTTTTTCTACAGTAAAGGCCGCTTCGGCTCTTTTTAAGGGAAGCAATGCCGTCTGACGCTGTTTTTTTGTTTTCGGTGTATTGATCCGTTTTTCCAATAGGTCAAATGATTTTTCTAACACCATACTTAAAATGATAAATATAACGGCAGCAATAAAGTATCCTTCTAATACGCGATAGTATAAAGCCCCTAATGTTTGAACCTTTCCGATCATGTCCATCACACCTAATGTAAAGGCGAGGGAGGTATTTTGTAATAAGTTGACAATGGCCACGCCGATATTAGGAAGGGCGATTCTCCCTGCTTGAGGAATAAGCGTTCTTCTATAAATCTGCCATTTCGTCAGTCCAATCGAGGCGGCCGCTTCATATTGAGATGCTGGGACACTCGATAGGGCAGATCGGAATATTTCTGAAAAATACCCAGCTGTATTGAGTCCATATGTAATATACAGAAAGATCAATTTGTTCCACATGGAGATATCAAGCCCAATTGTTGCAAGCACACCAGGCAGGCCATAAAACACAATAAACATTTGAACAAGGATAGGTGTTCCGCGAATAAATGAGACATAAATTGCACTGAGCTGATGCAGGATGGGAATACGCTCAATTCGAAAATAAGCAAGAATGAATCCAAGAAAACTGCCAATCAAAGTGGCAAATAAAACGATCAGTAAGGTTGTTGGAAGGGCTGACAATACTTTAGGGAAGAGTGTGACGACATACTCCCATTTGAAAAACTCCCCCATGTTGAATCACCTCCTATGTTGAAGTCGTTTGGACTTTTTCTTCTGAGGGCGGTGCGCCTAATATGGCGGCATCGAACCGTTCAGGGATGAGGACTTTATACATTAATACACCTAAGTCGCCATTATCGGCTTCACGTTCAATATATGCTGTATAGCCTTTTCGTTCGTACATCTCTAGAAGCCAGGGGTGTTTCCGGCCAGAAGTACCCAGTGTGTATGCTGGTGCTTTAAATGTCTGCCGAAGCAAGGTGTTTTCTACATAATCGAGCAGCTTATTTCCAATCCCTTGACCGGCTAAATCAGGAGCTGTGGCAAACCACCAAACAAATGGATAGCCTGAAACCGGTTGAGTGCTCTCCCATGGAAAACGTATGGTGATGGTTGATATGAGACGCCCGTCTCGTTCTAACACAACAGCAACAGATTGTTTGATGTTTTCTGTGACCATTTCAAGTGTGGCGTTCGTGGATGGCCAATCAATGCCCATTTCTCCAAGCGGTTTAAATGCACTGGACAGCAATTCTAGAAAAGCCGGTGCATCTTCTTCGGTAGCGATGCGAAAAATATCTCGACTCATGACAAACCTCCAATCAAAAGGGTAGTGTGTAATATCAGCTCAACGCTTTTCGTAAAGCATCGATATCTGGATTCAGCAATGCTTGATACACGTGGGGATCACGGCTGATTTCTACTACTGGCACGTAACGGACGCCGTATTTTTCTTCTAAAATATTTCTGTAATGATCATGTTCTGTTACATCAATGGTTGAATAAGTAATGTGCTGTTCGTTGAAATAGGACTGAATGTCCTGACAATAGCTGCATCCTTTTTTGCTCCATAAAATGATTTTTTGATTATTTGACATTAGACGCTCACCTCTTGGTTTATTTGGTTTTTGGCTGTTAGTTCATGATCAAATGCTTCTTTTAATAATGTGATAGACGCTATTCTTGCCTCAATGTCTACAATCGGAGATAGCACAATGAACTCGTTGATCTCATATGTCTCGGCTAGTTCAGTCAGCCGGTGATGAACGGTTTCTTTTGTGCCAGCGGTATAACCGGTTTTTTGAACGTGAATGTTGTAGTGTTCTTTTTTTGTTCCTTTCACCAGCTTTTCTGCATCTTCTAGTGACGTCACATTAAGCTTTCTTCCATCGGAAAAGGAGACCTTTACTGTTTCCTTTTGCTTGATGTACGAGATGGCTTGTTTGTGGTCTTCCGCTACAGATACGGTGATGGCGAGAAGAAATTGCTGGTGCGTGTTCTGTGTCTTGAATTTTTGAAAAGTCTCTCTTGCTTCTTTTAATAATGCGTCATCCCCGTTAATAAAATAGGCAAACACAAAGGATATCCCAAGTTTCGCTGCGAATTCCGCGCTCTCTTTACTGCCGCCTAGAAGGAACATGTCGGGTGATACGCTAGGAATTGGCTGAGCATTTAACTCATTTGCTTGTTCAGTAAGATACGTTTTGAGATCCACTAATTTTTGAGAAAAGTCTTTCCGTGACGCTTGATAATCTTCCTGAAGCGCTTGTGTCGAGAGGTTCAACCCTCCCGGTGCTTTCCCAACGCCTAAATCGACTCTGCCAGGCGCTAGTGATGCCAGTACATGAAATGTTTCAGCCACCTTAAACGGGCTGTAATGCTGAAGCATGACACCGCCAGACCCAATTCGCAAATGGTTCGTTTTTGCTAAAAGATAACCGGCGAGGGCTTCAGGGGATGATCCTGCCACTTGAGAATTATTGTGATGTTCAGACACCCAAAACCTGTGATAACCAAGCTGATCTGCTGCTTCAGCCAATCTGACAGTATGCTGAATACCGGTCTCTGCTTTCTCGTTTTCACTGACGAGGCTTTGATCAAGAATACTAAGGGTGAGCGACATTGGCTGTTCCTCCTATTAGACTTTGATATTGAGATAGTGCGAGGTTTAATCTGTTTGTGGCATCTGGATCAAGCACATAGCTATTTGAATCCTGCTTTGTGACCTGTTGATCGACAACATACACACCAGATTGAACGACGGTTGCACCGAGTTGATGAATAATAGGTTTAAGTGCATATTCAATGACGAGTAAATGTCCGTATGTTCCTCCTAAAACACAGGGAAGAACGGGTTTCCCTTGTAACGCTTTCTGGGGGAGTAGATCTAAAAAAGTTTTTAAAATACCGGAAAAAGACGCTTTGTAGACAGGTGTTAACACAATGACACCGTCGCTCTCATTCACAAGCTCAATGGCTTTGACAATGTCTTCGTTTGAAAAATCTGCTCCTATTAAGGCACTGCTAGGAAGCTGGTGGACTTGAATGACATGAACATCAATCCCATGTAACGCCAAACGATGATGGATGTGTTGCAGGACACCGGTTAACCGAGATTGGACGGAATGCCCGCCTGCTATAATCGTTACTTTTGCCAATTCGTCTCCTCCATTTCTGATAATTCCTTCTAAACAACTTGGAATAGTTGATAATATAAATTATAATAAGGCAAACCAATAGAAAAGTATAATTAGTAATCATAAATACACGATTCAGATATTTAAAATACAGGGAGAAGAGGGGTTTTCATGGAGATTCGAGCGATACGCACCTTTGCCACGATCGTGAAATA
The DNA here is from genome assembly GCF_024398395.1 of Bacillus sp. FS02. NCBI lineage: Bacteria > Bacillati > Bacillota > Bacilli > Caryophanales > Bacillaceae > Bacillus > Bacillus sp. FS02. Next base: position 2,253,375 of record NZ_CP074101.1, read on the forward strand.
CGGAAATTTTTTAAAAGCAGCAGAAGCGCTGAATTATTCTCAGCCAACCATCACTTTGCACATCAAACATTTAGAAGAGGAAATTGGAGAGAAGCTTCTAGAAAGAGGGAAGACCTTAAAGTTAACAGCATCAGGACAGCTTTTTTATGAAAGAGCCAATTCTTTACTCAATGAATATGAGAAATTGACGAAAACACTCCAAGATTTAGAAGTGGGCATTGCGGGGTTCATTCGCATCGGTGTTTCTGAGCCTACAGCCAGCTTAGAATTTCCTGCACTTATTGCAGAATTCAAGGAAAGGTTTCCTAATGTAGAATTTTCTGTGCAAGTAGCGGATGCGAATACGTTGAGTTCCTTACTTTCTCATGATGAGATTGATTTTGCGATTTGCGGAGCACCAGAAGCTTCGATGGAGAATAGCTATAAGCCTCTTTTTCAAGATGATATCGTGCTGCTCGTCCCGTCTTCCCATCGATTAGCGGAAAAAGGGGTAGTGGAGGTGACAGATTTAAAGGATGAGACCATTTTATTCACGCCACACAATTGCCCCATCCGTATTCAAATTGAACAACAAATCGTCGATGTCATTGGGACCAATTACAATAAGTTAGAGATTACGAGCAGCATGTCCCATAAACATTATGTTCAGGCTGGATTAGGTGTCTCTCTTTTTACAAGAACTGCTCATTCCTTTACCCTTCCAGGCACCAAGGTATTAGAAATAAAGGGCATTCATGTTTCCCCGCCAGTTGGTCTATTGAGGAAAACAAATGATTCGCCAGGAAGAGCCGTACTTCAATTCATTGATCTCATCGAAAATCGACTTCATCAACCAACATGAAAAGAGGGTAGCCTTTGAGCTAACCCCTCTTTTCATGTTTATTTCACGGTTTGTTTAAGAAACTGATTTTTCTTAATAGGCAGACCCAAATTTTCACGAAGGGTATGAGCTGGATAATTCGGGTCGTAATATCCTCTTTCTACTAATATCGGAATGACGTGTTCCGTCCATTCAGATAAACCGCTTGCTAGAATAGGCGCGCCAAAAATAAATCCATCTGCGGCATCTTCTTCGATCCATTGGATCAGCTGGTCTGCCACTTGTTCATAAGTTCCGAAAAAAGCACTTTTGGGAGTGGTCACTCGTAGAGCGACTTCTCTTAAGGTCAAGTTTTGTTCTTTCGCCATTTTTTTAATCGATTCTGTTGTGGATTGAAAGCTGTTTGAACCGGCATCACCGATATCAGGAAATGGCTCATCAAGTGGAAATTGACTGAAGTCCAAGTGATCAAAGAACCTGCCCAGGTAATGAAGGGCTTCTTCAATAGAAACCAGATGTTGAATGGCTTCATATTTTTCTTCTGCTTCTTCGACTGTTCTCCCTGTAATCGGGTGGATGCCAGGGAAAATTTTGATATCAGCTGGATTTCTGCCCAGCGCTGCGGCTCTATTTTTCACGTCGCGGTAATATGCTTTCGCCTTCTCAAGTGAGTCTGCATTCGTAAATACTGCGTCCGCTTCTTTTGCGGCTAGATCCTTTCCTGCCTCTGACGCACCTGCCTGAAAAATCACGGGCTGACCTTGTTCAGATCGTTCGATATTCAAAGGACCTTTGACAGAAAAGTGTTTGCCATGATGGTTTAATGTGTGCAGTTTATCCCGATCGAAGAAAACCCCTGTTGATCGATCTCTTATAAAAGCATCTTCTTCCCATGAGCTCCATAGGCCGTTCACTACTTTTAAGTATTCTTCTGCAATTTCATATCGAAGTGAATGGCTTGGATGCGGACGAATGATGTGATTTTCAGCAGAGCCTTCAAGTGGGGAAGTCACAACATTCCATCCGGCCCGGCCTTTACTTAATTTATCTAGGGATGCGAATTGCCGTGCAATGGTAAAGGGCTCACTGTAAGAAGTGGATACGGTGCCCACAAGTCCAATCTGTTTCGTGACCGCTGCAAGAGCGGATAAGATGGTTAATGGTTCAAATCGGTTCAAGAAATGAGGAATTGAATGTTCATGAATATATAAGCCATCTGCGACAAAGACAAAACGGAAACCCGCTGCTTCTGCCTTTTTTGTCATTGCTTGATAATAATCAATGTTCACACTTGCATCTGCTGGAACGGATTCATCCTTCCATGCATTCATATGACCTCCTGGACCATGTAACATTAATCCAAATTGTATGTGCTTTTTTTCAGACATGTGGATCGTCCCTTCTGTTTTGAAGTAGCATTGTTTTTATGTTCTTCATCATAAGGGAGAATCGCAAAGAAGTATAATTCGTATCAGTAAAGTCTGACTTTATCTTTTCTAATATCAATTTTTTCTCCCTTATATGATGTGGCTGGGTCTATGACATCATTTTAGAAAAAGGCGGATGATTACTATGTAAATGACCCAGACCAAAAGTTCTGTTTTTTGATGAAATGTGTGTCAAAATATCCGGAAAATTAGTGAAAATGACATGATTCGACTTTCTTCCTGTATATCAAATTCCCTGTTTTTGACTGAATAGAAGGAAAATGGTGAATTTTCAGTGAATATATAACCTTGTGAAAAACAAAGGAGGATAGGAATGAAAAAGCGTTCAGTCTTTTTGTCATTTTTATTGGTAGGTAGTTTGTTACCGGGGGTAAGTTCAGCTTCAGCACCAGTTGCAAGTGCAGGTCATGGGCATGATCATGGTCATGCGCCGTTCGAAACACATATTAGTGAAGGGTTGCCAAAGGCAAACGATTTTAAAGATTTGACGAAGGCACCTCCTATTGAAAGAGATGTGACAACAAAAATTTTAGACGAGTCTGGTAAACAGGTAGGGTCTAGAACCTTTAAAGCAAATACAGGAGATTCGATTTCAACAAAAGCTAGTACAGGCAGTCAGAAAGTGACCGTCTATGCAGTAGCTGATGCGCAGTATCGTGCGAAATATAGTGATTGGCAGACGCGCATTGTCAGCATCATTGAGCAAGCGGATGTGACATTTAACCGTGATCATGATGTGGACTTTGTCGTACAAGCCGTAGGGTCTTGGACGTCTTCAGGATCAAATGCATCACAAATTTTGTCTAACCTTCAGCGCAGCTTTGATGGCAGAGGATACGATTTTGTCACAGGATTTACAGCAAATCCAAACTTTGATGCTGGCGGAATCGCTTATGTTTACAATAGTGCACCGAGCGGAAGTGCATTCAGTGTCAACCTTGATCAAGGAACAGCGAATACAGCAAAAGCGGCTACACATGAATACGGCCATAACTTTGGTTTGCCGCATGACCCTCAAGGCAGCGGAATTGTCTGCTTAATGAATTATGATTATTCTTACACTGTCGATTACTTCGATGCGGCTCATAAAAATCAAGTGAACCGTAATAAAGCTTGGTACAGATAAGGTAAGAGACAAAAGGACAAACACCGAAAAAGTGTTTGTCCTTTTTATATGCTTACAGGTCGCTCATTCGCTTTCCTGCTACAGCATAATGTTCTTTTTTCATTTCTTCAATAATGACAGAGACTTTTTCTGCACCTGCGCCTGTTGTTTCAACAACGGCATCTGTGACTTTCTCCACAAGAGCTCTTTTCTGCTCATCTGTTCTTCCTTCAAGCATTTGAACGGTGATAATTGGCATGGCGAAAACCTCCTTTTTCCTTTCATGCTACGCTTCCCTTTAGTTTAAGGGACTTCTTATAGTATACTGAATGAAGTAAATCATTGTATAGAAAGAAAGAGGGATTCATGCCTTTGGACCAATTTCTTGTTTATCCATTAGAACTGATTCCATATGTCGCCATTACGCTTGTTGTGGCTTTTACGATGCACGAGCTGGCGCATGCATATGTTGCGTATCGTTTTGGAGATCCGACAGCTAAAAATCAAGGGAGACTGACGCTCAATCCATTGAAGCACCTTGATGTTTTCGGGACGATCTTGATCTTTGTGGCTGGGTTTGGCTGGGCGAGGCCTGTACCTGTGAATCGGTACCATTTCAAAAACCCACGTCTCGCAGGGATATGTGTGTCGATCGCTGGACCATTAAGCAATTTGGTTTTGGCATTTTTGGGCTTTTGTGTGTATGCGCTTCTTCAGAAATTTGGTGGGGAGTCGCTCATTCGCTTTGAGCCGGGGGTCGATTATTTCTTCCAAATCTTTATTAACTTGAACGTGATTTTGTTCCTATTTAACTTATTACCGATCCCGCCGCTGGATGGATATCGTATTATTGAGGATGTTGTCAGTCCCGGCATCCGTGCAAAGATGACGCAGTTTGAACAGTATGGAATCATCATTTTCCTCATCTTTGTCATCACACCGCTAGGTCAGTTTGTTTTTGTTCCGTTGATCGGAATGCGGGATCAAATCATATACTGGTTTAATCTTATTTTGAAGCCGCTGCTTTAGGAGGTTTAATGAATGGAAGGTAAAAAGAAGAAACCAATTGGTTTTAATATCATTAAAAAAACAGATGCAACGGATGGACATGGAGGTTTTGGGGCAGGTGCCCTCAGCCTTGATAATATCTCGCCAGTCATCATTGATGTGGAGGAAAAGGAAGCCGTCATTGATATTGGTGCGATGCATGCAAGAAGTGCCGTCGAAAAAGGAATTAAATTTTTAAAAACCAAAGAAGAGGTACCTAACGGAAAACCGTATTGGCTCGTATGGGTGACGATTGACCGCAGAGAAGAGGGGCCATATTATGCAGGCGTCACAGCTTGTGAAATGACGGTTGACCGCTCGATCCGCAGAGGATATAAGTCGCTTCCTGAGCATGTGAATTTAATGGATAAATCCATGAAGCGTAAAATCGTTGTCAATCATATGGATGATGGTTCGAAAAAGGTGCTCGCTGATTTCTTGAAGAGTCACAATGAGGCGTTATGGGAAGCATCCACAGATGAATTAAAAGAAGGATTGGCTGTTCCTGAGTAATTGTGAAATTTTTGTGAAGAATGATGAATGGATACCAATTCCAGTCGTTTTTTCAGTAAACTGGTGTTAAAGCTAGGACATGGAGAATCCCGAGATGCAGATCTCGGGGTTTTTCATGTCCATTTTTAACGCTTCAGCCACTTTTCCCACCATTTCTTAGGCTGTTGATCCTGAGCCGTGTCTTGCTCAGATGCTTTGTTCTCGGCACCATAGCAGACACCGGTCGGCTCCGTTCCTTCTATAAAATAGGTAAATACCTTTGATTCGCATCCTGGGCCTGCGAGATCACCCGTTTTTGGATTGATATATACGCCTTTTACACCGTCTGGCGGCATGAAGGAGGAGGCTGGCTGGTTTGAGAGGGCTGATTCCATAAAGGAAGCCCATATCTTTTTCGCATAGGCGGTTTCTTTGACCGAGTCAATGGTACGTCCTTTATCATAGCCGGTCCACACACCTGTGACGAGCTGGGGAGAGAAGCCGATCATCCAGCTGTCAGCGCCTGTCGTCCCCGATTTCCCTCCATACGTTCTGGTAAGATCTTTTGAAATGGTACGACCTGTGACACTTGTATAGCCATTTAATTGATCATTGAACATCCCTGACATCATGTCAGTGGTGACAAATGCTGCTTTTTCATCTAGTACTTGCTCTCGTTTTTGTTTCTCCTCAAAGAGTACGTTGCCCTTTGCGTCCGTTACTTTCGTAATAAAGGTAGGCTTGACACGTTTTCCTCCATTGACCAGCATCGCGTAAGCATTGGTCATTTCGATTGGTTTGACAGGTGAAGTACCTAGCGCAAGTGAAGGTACTTGATCTAGTTTTTCGTGAATCCCGAACGTTTTGCCTGCACGTACAAGCTGTTCCATTCCTAAAAATAGATGGGTTTTGACCGCATAAATGTTATCAGATAGAGCCAAAGCCTGAAGCATCGTAATACCGTCATTGGCGTAATAGCCATGATAGTTGCTTGGTGAATAAGCGGCGCCGCTTCCTTGCTCATCGAGTTCAAAAACAGTTTCTTCACTGCGCATCACGGTTGCTGGTGTAAACCCATTTTGCAAAGCCATGTAATAGAGAAGTGGTTTCATTGTTGAACCCGGCTGTCTTTTCGCTTGTGTGACCCGGTTGAATGGGCTTTTCTCGTAATCTCTCCCGCCTATGAGGGTGAGTACATGCCCTGTTTGGGGATGGATGGCAGCAAAGCCGATTTGGATATCTGATTCAGCATCCATGATGTTGGTTAAAGTCTTTTCAGCGATTTTTTGTAATTCAGGTTGTAAGGTCGTTTCGATATGAAGACCATACGTTTCAATTTGTTCCTCGGTTAAGCCCAGCGTTTGTTTTAGTTCACGAATCACATCATCATAAAAATATGGGGCCAACTTTGCTTGCAGCTGCTTTTGCTTGAGCGGGCGATAGGACAGCTTTTCCTTGCTGGCATCAGCAGCCTCTTTTTTCGTGATCATGCCATCCTCTTGCATTTGCTGTAGGATCATCTTTTTTCTTGCTTCGGCTCTTTCTTCGTTCACATAAGGGGAGTAGAGAGAAGGCCCCTTAGGAATACCGGCAAGCAAGGCAGACTCAGCTAAAGTTAAGTTCTTCGCTTTTTTTCCAAAGTAAAGGCGGGATGCCGCTTCCACGCCGTATGCGCCGTGGCCATAATAAATGGTGTTCAAGTATCCTTCCAATATCTCATCTTTTGTATAGTTTTGTTCTAAGCGGATCGTGTAAAAGGCTTCATTCCACTTTCGCTTCCATGTTTTATCATGATCTAAATATAAATTTCGTGCGTATTGCTGGGTGATCGTGCTGGCGCCTTGTACCTTTGCCATTGCACGAATGTCTGCCACCGCAGCACCTGCCATTCGTTTCACATCAAAGCCGTGATGCTGATAAAAGGTTTTATCCTCAACCGCGACCACTGCCTGCTGTATATGAGGGGACATGTCCTTTAACGGAACCCAATATCTCTTTTCTCCAAAGCTTGATTCGCCAAGTTTAGACCCATCGGCTGCATAAATGGTCGTGGATTGGGGAACTTGAACAGAGGGAGCGCCTTGCCACTTAGCAAGTAAAAGAATCGTCAAAAAGACTGTGCCTGCAAATAGAAAAGCGAGCAAGCCGATAAAAAAACAGGCCCGAATCGTTTTCACGGTCATGCGGATTTTTTTATTACTCATGATTGTGTCCATGCAAAGCCCCCATTTTGACGGTTTTTTATCAGTATGGGACAAAGAAAACCGTTTTAAACAGGTGACTGCAAGGGTGTGCTTTAAAAATGAAGTTATCTCATGCGGTTCTTTACAATTTGATACGAATCCACTATACTTTTTTCTTGGACAATCGATATAGTCATAGCCGATAAAAGGCGCTAACAATAGATGTTTGTTTATTATTGGATGAGAGGAAGATGAACGATGAGCGAACTTTGGTATACAGAGAAGCAAACGAAGAATTTTGGCATTACATTGAAGGTGAACAAAACCCTTCACACAGAACAAACAGATTTTCAGCATTTAGAAATGGTGGAAACAGAAGAGTTTGGCAATATGCTGTTTTTAGACGGTATGGTGATGACATCAGAGAAAGATGAGTTTGTATACCACGAAATGGTGGCACATGTTCCTCTTTTCACTCATCCAAACCCGGAAAATGTTCTTGTCGTAGGCGGAGGAGACGGTGGTGTTATTCGTGAAATCCTGAAGCATCCAAGTGTGAAAAAAGCGACACTTGTTGATATTGATGGCAAGGTCATTGAATACTCGAAGAAGTTCCTTCCTTCAATTGCTGGGAAACTAGACGATCCTCGTGTAGAGGTGAAAGTGGGAGACGGCTTTATGCACATTGCGGAAGCCGACAACGAATATGACGTGATCATGGTTGACTCAACTGAGCCAGTTGGACCAGCTGTGAACTTGTTCTCTAAAGGTTTCTATGCAGGAATCTCAAAAGCACTAAAAGAAGACGGTATTTTCGTTGCACAGACGGACAACCCTTGGTTCACACCTGAGTTAATTACAAATGTACAGCGTGATGTAAAAGAAATTTTCCCGATTACCATGTTATATACAGCGAATATCCCAACATATCCAAGCGGTCTTTGGACATTTACCATTGGTTCTAAGAAGTATGATCCACTTGCTGTAGAAGACAGCCGCTTCTTTGATATTGATACGAAATATTACACAAAAGAATTGCACAAAGCGGCATTCGTTCTGCCGAAATTTGTGAGCGATTTAATCAAATAAATCAAGCGAAATGGAAATGCGCAAATGTCAGTTTGCGCATTTTTTGAAGCGTAAAAGGAGGAATCTTGCATGAGATTCGACGAGGCTTACTCAGGAAAAGTGTTTATTGGAAGTCATCCGACATGGGAAGATGCAAAAGTCATTTTATACGGGATGCCGATGGATTGGACCGTCAGTTACCGTCCAGGCTCACGTTTTGGCCCGAACCGTATTCGTGAAGTATCCATTGGATTAGAGGAATACAGTCCTTATTTAGATCGTGAACTGCACGAGGTGCCATTCTTTGATGCTGGCGACATCCCGCTTCCATTTGGCAATGCACAGAAAAGCTTAGATTTAATTGAAGAGTATGTCGACAGCATTTTAGAAAAAGGGAAGTTTCCATTAGGAATGGGCGGAGAGCATCTTGTGTCTTGGCCGGTTTTCCGTGCGATGTATAAGAAATACCCTGATTTGGCCATCATCCATATGGACGCACATACCGATCTTCGTGAGGAATATGAGGGTGAGCCGCTTTCACATTCGACACCGATTCGTAAAGTTGCAGGACTTATTGGACCTGAAAATGTATACTCTTTCGGCATCCGTTCAGGGATGAAAGAAGAATTTGAATGGGCAAAAGAAGCAGGCATGCACATTTCTAAATTTGAAGTGCTGGAGCCATTGAAGCAAGTATTGCCAAAGCTGAAAGGCCGTCCAGTTTATGTGACAATTGACATCGATGTACTTGACCCAGCTCATGCGCCTGGTACAGGAACGGTAGATGCTGGCGGTATTACGTCAAAAGAACTGCTGGCATCTATTCATGCCATTGCTGGTTCTGATGTGCATGTCGTCGGTGCAGACCTTGTAGAGGTAGCGCCTGTATATGATCATTCCGATCAAACGGCGAATACAGCAAGCAAACTTTTACGAGAAATGCTGCTTGGATTTGTGAAATAACATCTTGATAGAGGAGCTTGTCATCTCATATGGACAAGCTCTTTTTTTTACATGGGTGACATGATAAAGGAGGCAGGTCATGTTTTCTTCTGTATTGATGGTATTACTCGCTTTATGTGTGTTAGCGGCAGGCTTTCTTACGCTGAAAAGAGAGCTTGCAGCGAGTCCGCCTACTTTTACCTCGAAAAAAGAGGCAAAGGATGAGATGGTTCATCTGTTTCAGGATCGAGGCTTTTTCTATCTCACTGGCATTGCGCTGTTGCTGCAGTTTGTTTATAAGCAAGGGCATCTTCTCCCATTTGATTTGTTTCAGGCATTTTTGGCAAGTTCAGGTATCCAAGCACTGTTTTATCTCATCAATCGAAAAAGCGCAGGGCTTAAGACTGGACTCGTGATAGGGGTGAGCTTCATTTTTCTTTTATTCTAAAGAGACATGTGAAGATCAAAAATGGGGTTTCATCCACACGAAGATGAGAAATGATGGGATGATAGGCAATCGGGATTATGGTATACTATTTTAGTTAAACGGGTCTTAGCAAAGGAAGTGCAAAATGACACAAAACCAAATTTCAATTCATGTAAAGTCAGTGATGAAACCAGAGACGGAACCGGCTGAAACGATCGAATTCCGCACAACTGGGACGTATCAAGAGAAGAATGACAAAACGTATCTCACTTACCATGAAGAACATGAAATGGGTCAAGTAAAAACTGTTGTCAAAATAAGTGAAAAAGAAATTTTTGTCATGAGATCAGGTGCAATTCAAATGAAGCAGCGCTTTCTCATTGGAGAAACGACCGTGACACATTACACGATGCCATTTGGCACACTTCAGCTCGATGTGCACACACATGGCATTGATCTTGATGTAGACAATGGGCTTCTGCACATTACGTACGATATGCTGACAGGTGAAGATCAAAAGCATTTACATACATTATCGATTTCATATAAGGAGGATTTACGTTCATGAATATCGCAGAACAGGTCAAAGATGCGTTAAAAGAAGAAATCATTGCGGCAGTCGTCAAAGCAGGACTTGCTGATGAAAGCCAGGTGCCGGATGTTCTTTTGGAAGTGCCAAAAGACAAAACTCACGGTGATTATTCCACCAATATGGCGATGCAGCTGGCACGCATTGCGAAAAAAGCACCTCGTCAAATCGCCGAGGACATTGTGAATGCATTTGATAAAGGCAAAGCGTCAATTGAAAAACTGGATATTGCAGGTCCAGGATTCATCAACTTTTATATGAACAATCAGTATTTAACGAAACTGATTCCGGCAGTTCTTGAGGCAAAAGAGGCTTATGGCGAAACGAATACAGGCGGCGGTCAAAAAGTACAAGTCGAATTCGTCTCAGCCAACCCAACAGGTGACCTTCATCTTGGACATGCCCGCGGTGCAGCTGTAGGAGATTCTCTTTGCAACATCCTTGATAAAGCAGGCTTCGACGTGAGCCGTGAATACTATATCAACGATGCTGGCAATCAGATCAATAACCTTGCTCTATCTGTAGAAGTACGTTACTTTGAGGCGCTCGGTCTTGAAAAAGAAATGCCAGAGGACGGTTACAGAGGAGAAGACATCAAAGGCATCGGGCAGAAACTTGCGGATGAATTTGGTGACCGTTTCGTGCATGAACCAGAAGAAGAGCGTATGAAATTCTTCCGTGAGTACGGTTTAAAATATGAACTAGAAAAACTACGTGTCGACCTAGAGAATTTCCGTGTCCCATTTGATGTGTGGTATTCTGAAACGTCTTTATATGAAAACGGAAAAATCGAACCAGCGCTAGAAACACTTCGCGCTAAAGGCTATGTCTTTGAAGAAGATGGCGCAACATGGTTACGTTCAACTGATTTTGGTGATGACAAGGACCGTGTCCTGATTAAAAAAGACGGCAGCTTCACGTACTTGCTTCCAGATATCGCATATCACAAGGACAAATTAGACAGAGGTTTTGACCAGCTCATCAACATTTGGGGAGCGGATCATCACGGCTACATTCCTCGAATGAAAGCGGCAATCCAAGCACTCGGATATCCAGAGGACAAACTGGAAGTCGAAATCATTCAGCTTGTTCACCTTTACAAAAACGGTGAAAAGATGAAGATGAGTAAACGTACAGGTAAAGCCGTCACAATGCGTGACTTGATTGAAGAAGTGGGCTTAGATGCCACTCGTTATTTCTTTGCGATGAGAAGTGCGGCGACACATATGGACTTTGACTTAGACTTAGCGATTTCTACGTCTAACGAAAACCCTGTGTACTACGCGCAATATGCACATGCGAGAATTTGCAGCATGCTCCGTCAAGGGGAAGAAAAAGGCTACGAGCCAAACCTTGAAAAAGCAGATTTCTCTCACATTCAGTCCGATAAAGAATACGATCTTCTGAAAATCATCGGCAGCTTCCCAGAGGTTGTAGCAGAAGCAGCAGAAAAACGTATTCCGCACCGCGTCACAAACTATATCTATGATCTAGCATCAGCCCTTCACAGCTTCTACAACGCCGAGAAGGTCATTGATGTTGAAAATGAAACAAAAACAACAGCACGTCTATCACTAATGAAGGCGACACAAATCACGCTTGCGAATGCATTAAAACTCATTGGCGTATCGGCTCCGGAAAAAATGTAATGCAAAAAGCCCCGCTCTATTTTATGAGCGGGGCTTCTTTATATAAAAAACCCGCTATTCTCTAGAGATAGCGGGTTTTGAACATTAACCAAGCGTATTAATAATGTTAGAAATAGAATCGAATAATTGACTAAGTACATCAGAGAACATGAGCGTATCCTCCTTTCAGAAAGCATGTAGTATGTGCGTGTCATAGGAATTACCCCAGTGTGTTAATGATGTTAGAAATAGAATCGAATAATTGGCTAAGTACATCAGAGAACATAGTTTGTATCCTCCCTTCGGCAAGCATGTAGTATGTGTAAGTTAATGGGATTATCCAAGTGTATTGATAATGTTAGAGATAGAATCGAATAATTGGCTAAGTACATCAGAGAACATAGTTTGTATCCTCCCTTCGGCAAGCATGTAGTATGTGTGCGTTAATGGGATTATCCAAGTGTATTGATAATGTTAGAGATAGAATCGAATAATTGGCTAAGTACATCAGAGAACATGTTTTTGCCTCCTCTCTTTTCTTTTTACATCTACTTAACGAAGGGGATGAAGGATTGGATCACTTTTTCTAAAAAAATTTTAAAAAGAAATAAAGGCATAGAAAAAGCACCCTCATATGTGGGTGCTTTTTAGGTTTTATTTATGCATGAACACGCCATTGGATTTGCCCGCCGTCGCAGGATAATTCGGCACTCCCGCCAATCGGCAAGGTGAAGACTGGCTGTGTATGTCCGATATCGACATCGTAAATCACTGGAATGTGTTGAAGCATTGGGTGCTTATCTAGAATGAACCTCAAATGTTCCTCTGTCATCTTGGATTTCTTTTGAAAACGTCCGATGATTAACCCTTTAATGGATTCGGCATGTTGCAAGAGCGAGGCAAGGTCTCTGGCAAACATTTCAGGAAAGACCAAGTCATCATCCTCCACAAATAAGATGTCATCCTTGAGGTGAGGCATAAAGGGTGTCCCTTGCAATAAGTTCAGTGTACAAAGATTTCCGCCATACAAGGTGCCTTCAGCTGTTCCTTCCTGATAAATCCCCCATGTTGTCGGATGAAACTGCCTATTTGCTTGATCAAGATACCACGCATCATCACTCCACTTTGTAGAAGGGGTGACATCAAATGGCTCGCTACTCATCACGCACGCTTGAAACATGGCTGTCTGCTCCTCTTGTCCTTGTTCCATTTGGAAACTGGAGAAATGAGGACCTGAGTACGTCACCATGTCACATTTGGCGGTAATGGCGTTTGCAAGTGCGGTAATATCACTGTAGCCGCAAAGAACTTTTGGGTGCTGACGGATCAAATCATAATCTATATAAGGCAAAAGCTCATTGCAGTTAAAGCCGCCGATTGCTGTCAAAATACCGTCGACTTCATCATTTGAGAATGCCTCATGTAGATCAGATAAACGGTGTTCAATAGAAGAAGTGGAATGCAGATCACATTCAAACACGTGTTGTCCAAAAGAAACAGTGAACCCTAATGCCTCTAAACGTTTTTTCGCCTGAGCCATTCCTTCTTCTGATAAAATGCTGGCACTTCGGCTTGGAGCAATTACCCGAATGTGGCTTCCCTTTTTTAAAGCAGATGGTGTACGCATCAGTCATTCGTCCCTTCCTTCACATATTTTCCATTATATCGGATCAAAACGCTCCAGTCTGTAAAAGCTAAAAGAAAGCAGCAAACCGTGCGTTTCAGACGAGCTGTGCAAAGGGTATGGAAAAGAAAAAGACAGAATGAGGGCGGAGAATGTGAAAAAGAGGAGACTGGAATTTCTATTTTTATATTTCATGATATTTGGGGCATATGTGGTGTTTTGGTGGCCGGTTCCAGCGTGGGGTTTTCAGCTTTACGCAGCTAGTTATATCGCCATCATTTTATTTAGTATTATCTCGCTTATGCTAGAGAACCGGACATCACAGCACACGCTGTTATGGATGTATGTACTGATCTTTTTCCCGATCATCGGCTATATGTTTTATTTGTTCTCGGGGCAGCTTTATGTCAAAGGACATTTGTTTAAATCAAAGAGAATGTATAACCGAGAAAAATTACGCAGAATATCAGAGCTTGAGAGTAAGCCGGATGAGACGCGTTTAACCGATAATCAGCGTGCTTTTTTTCATTACACAGAAAAAGCAACAGGGATGCATGTAAATACAAATAGTGATATGGAGATTTTAAAGAATGGAGAGGAAACCTTTCCACGTATTTTTGAAGAATTAAAAAAGGCAAAAACGTTCATCCATATAGAATATTACATGTTCAAATCTGATTTTCTCGGTCACCGGATGATGGAGATCTTGATTGAAAAAGTGAAAGAAGGAGTAGAGGTTCGATTCATCTATGATGCGGCTGGCAGCATTCGCTTCTCACGAAAAGATATTAAACGATTGAAGCAGGCGGGGATAAAGGTCGCTCCTTTTCTGCCATTAAAATACGGATTCTTTAATCAAAAATTCAATTTCCGAAATCACCGAAAAATCGTGATTATTGATGGAGAAACAGGATTTGTTGGTGGGCTCAATGTGGGGAAGGAATATGTAGGACGCGATGAAAACATCGGCTTTTGGCGTGATACGCATACGATGTTAAAGGGTGAAGCCGTTCAGACACTTCACTCCATATTTATGCTGGACTGGGAGTATGTATCAGATGAAGTGTTAATTGATGATCCCAAGTATCACACCCCGCATCCTGTGACAGGAGAAGATGTCATACAGGTCGTGCCGACTGGACCTGATATGAAGGAAAGTATGAGTGATTTATATGACGCACTCATTTCGAATGCACAGCAATTTGTCTGGATTGCGACGCCTTATTTTGTCCCAAATGAATCCATTCGCACAGCGTTAAAAATTGCGGCCACAAGAGGGGTGGATGTGCGTGTGATGGTGCCTGAGATAAACGATGGCTTTCTCACGCAATACGCCACACGATCTTATTTTTCTGAGCTTTTGAAAGAAGGCATCAAGGTGTATCACTATCAAAAAGGATTCATGCATCAAAAGGTCATGATTGCAGACGGAGAGCTTGCCTCTGTCGGAACGGCCAATGTTGATATGAGAAGCTTCCAACTCAATTTTGAGGTCAATGTCTTTACAGCGGCAAAGAAACCGATCGAGCAATTGATGGCTCATTATGAGGAAGATATGAAGGAATGTGAGCAAATGGGGCCGGTTCATTTTTATAAAAGGGGCTTAAAGGAACGTTTAAAGGAATCGTTTGCTCGGTTGTTTTCAGGTGTATTGTGAGGGAATCCAGGGGAAGAAATCATTTCCTGATCTAGTATTTCTATAATGATTCCTCTATAATTGAAAATGATTATCAATTATAGAGGAAGTGAGGTTCTTTTACATATGCTAAAACGCTTTTTTGCCTATTACAGGCCCTATCGTGGTCTGTTCTTTTTAGATTTCTTTTGCGCTGTGGCCGTCGGACTCATGGAACTAGGTTTCCCGCTGATCGTGAACTACTTCATTGATACATTACTGCCGACAGGGAACTGGACGGTCATTGCCTGGACCGCACTTGCGCTGTTTGTCATTTACGCACTCAGCTCAGTGATGCAATTTATTGTGTCGTACTGGGGCACATGCTTGGCATAAATATTGAAACAGATATGAGGAAGAAGCTGTTTGATCATTTTCAGCGTCTCTCATTTAAGTTCTTTGATAACAACAAAACGGGTAAGCTTATGTCTCGAATGACCAATGACCTCATGTACATTGGTGAGGTGGCGCATCACGGACCTGAGGATTTGTTTATTGCGATTATGACCATTCTTGGCGCTTTTGCCGTTATGCTCATGATTAACTGGCAGCTTGCCATTTTAACGTTCTTGATTATGCCAGTCATCATCTGGTTAGCCCTTCATTTTAATAAAAAAATGACACAGGCAATTACACAACTCAACAATGACATTGGAGATTTTCATGCAAGGGTTGAGAACAATATTGGCGGTATTCGTCTTGTTCAAGCCTTTGCAAATGAACATTTTGAGAAAAAGCGCTTTGCTGAAAATAACAACCGCTTTCGAAAAGCGAAACTTCTTTCCTATAAAATTATGTCGGTTAACGGATCAATCAGCTATATTCTCACAAGGCTTGTGACGCTGTTTGTCCTTCTGGCAGGTACATGGTTTGTTCTTCAAGGTCAATTAACGGCAGGCGGATTTATCGCCTTTGTCTTGATCACAAATGTGTTATTCAGACCAATTGATAAGATCAACACGGTGATTGAAATGTATCCAAAAGGCATTGCCGGTTTTAAAAGCTATGTCGATTTGCTTGAAACAGAGCCAGATGTGAAGGATACAGAAGGAGCACGTGATATTTACGGCTTGAAAGGTGAAATTGAGTATCGAAACGTGACATTTGGCTACGATGAGCACAGTCATGTATTGAAGGATATCAACTTAAAGATCAAACAAGGGGAAACTGTTGCGTTTGTCGGGCCATCAGGAGCGGGGAAATCGACCATTTGCAGTCTGCTGCCTCGTTTTTATGATGTGGACGAAGGAGACATCACCATTGATGGTGTGAGCACAAAATCGATGACCTTGTCCTCTTTAAGACAGCAGATTGGCATTGTGCAGCAGGATGTCTTTTTATTCTCAGGCACCATTCGTGAGAATATTGCGTACGGCAACCTAGAAGCGAGTGATTCAGACATTTGGGAGGCGGTGCGACGTGCCCATTTAGAGGAGCTCGTTCAGCGGTTCCCAGAAGGGTTGAATACGGTCATTGGTGAACGCGGCGTTAAGCTATCCGGCGGTCAAAAGCAACGCCTGTCAATTGCACGGATGTTTTTGAAAAACCCGTCTATTCTTATTTTGGATGAAGCGACGTCAGCACTTGATACAGAAACAGAAAAAGCGATCCAAGACGCACTAAGCGAACTGGCAGTCGGTCGGACGACACTCGTCATTGCTCACCGCCTTGCGACAATTAAACATGCAGACCGAATCATCGTCGTGACAGAGGAAGGCACCCAAGAACAAGGCCGCCATCAAGACTTAATCCAAATGGGCGGTGTCTATAGCAGACTGCACGAAGCGCAGTTTGGTCATTGAAGAGAAGTGATTGAATGAGTCCAGTTATTAAGCTGGGCTCTTTTTGATAGGATAAAATCTTCTTTTCCATTTAAATGGAATGTTGATATACTATAAGGCAATTGGATTCAAAAGGAGAGGATGGCTTGAGTGAAACGGCAAAAACAGTCATGATCAAAAGCATTCACTACGTGACGCTCGTTGGCTTATTTATCTTAATCATTCCCGCTGGACTCAATCCAGTCTTTTTTTATGTGGGAATGATTTTGTTTGGCATCAATACTGGAGTGAGCGTCATAGATAGTTCTCTGAGCAAAAAAAGATATTTGCGACGCTGGCCATCAGTTTTGCTGTCATATTGTTTGGGCTGTTTAAGCTCTTATATTAAATCTGAGCCCTTTTGAAAAAGGGCTTTTTTTGCTAGGATAGTAAAAACTCGTGTAGGAAGGATCTGATGGAATGAAGGGGCTTCGGCGTTTACAGAAGGGCGATAAAATAGGTATTTATTCTCCCTCAAGTCCAGCATCTGCCACCTCGCCTCTTAGGTATGAGCGGGCGAAGGAATGGCTTGAACAAAAAGGATTCATTGTGGTACCAGGATCATTAAAAGGGAAAGAGGATCACTATCGTTCGGGAACAATTCAAGAACGAGCAGCTGAGCTGAATGAGCTGATGGCGAGAGAAGATTTGTCCTGTATCATGTCGATGATTGGGGGGACGAACTCGAATAGTTTGCTTCCTTATCTCGACTTTGAGCTGCTGATGAAGCATCCGAAAATCATGATTGGTTATTCAGATGCGACGGCAATTCTTTTAGCGGCTTATGAAAAAACGGGTCTGCCTGTTTTTTACGGGCCTGCACTTGTGCCGTCTTTTGGAGAGTTTGAACCATTTGTCAATCATACATATCAATCTTTCGAGGACATTCTCATTCATCCGCAGCCCATCCCATATCAGGTGAAAAAACCGCCCTTCTGGACGGAAGAACGGATCAACTGGGAAGAGAAAATACGAGAAAAAGAAAAACGTCCAAACGAGTGGATGTGCGTCATTGAAGGGCAGGCAGAAGGCAGACTGATCGGCGGGAACCTAAATGCCATGTATGGCATATGGGGAAGTGAATTCATGCCTCAAATCCAAAAAGGCGATATCCTTCTCATTGAAGATTGTATGAAAACAGCCTCCATCGTCGAAAAGAACTTCTCTCTGTTAAAGATAAATGGTGTGTTTGAACGGGTATCTGGTATCCTCTTAGGGAAACATGAGCTGTTTGATGATGAAGGAACGGGCAAAAGGCCGCACGATCTCTTACTTGAAGTACTGGGAGATACAAAGAGGCCGCTCATCGCAGAATTTGACAGTGCCCATACGCATCCGATGCTCACGATGCCAATCGGTACACAAGTAAAAATGAATGCAACGTCAGGAGAGGTTTGGCTGACAGAAGCATGGATATAAGAAAAAGAGCAGCCCTAAGGCTGCCCCAGCGTGTAGACAAACCCTCGCATTCGGTGTCAGTCCTGCGTGCCGGTGCTCACGAATGTGACATTCGCTCCGCGCCGGTACTCGTCCTTCCTAGACTGCAAAGGTTTTTAACTACGCTGAAAAGAAGACAAAGGGATAAAATAAAGTTCATTTTATCCCTTTGTCAGCCTAAGACTGCCTTTCTTTACGATTACGAAGCATTCTCTTTTTCAAATGGCTGAAGAAGGTCTTGTGCCTCTTTTCCTTCTACCACGATTAAATAGTCTGATTCTAAATGAGTGAGCCTAAAGGTTTCTAGCTCTACGATGTTCTTAATGTTGCACATTGTTTTTTTAGAATATACATATAAACGATGCTGAGCGTGCTGGCACTTTTCGTATAGAGAAATAAGCTTATGTAAATTCAATGCTTTCGCAGCAATTCGGATTGAATAGATTTGTGACATCTTCATATCCTCCTGTTAAATACTTTCTCACAATAGCTTTGTTACCCCCGTTGCGATAGAGGTAAACCTTTCTCTACGATTTCCACTCAATGGTGCCTCCGCCCGTCCGCCGATTGCCTCTGATCGCTGACAGCTCCTCAACAAGACGGAGTAAGGCCTGATCCTTTTTCTTTGCCTCAATCATAAAATCCACATCACGACCATACGGCTTTAAAGCTTGAAAAAGTGGCAATACAAAAGACATCTCCACTCCATCCGCATGGCTCCGTATCGCCTTTTCTGATTTTGGTGAGGATAAGTGGATTTTAGGCGGTATGCCAGTGTTTGCCCACGTGTCAAACACTCTTGGCAGAATGTCATCAAGTGCCGCATCATCATCTTTGTTTGCCATGTGATGGTGGTAATCAAATACAAACGGGATGCCATGCTTTTCACAAACATCAAGCGTTTCTAATGACGTATAGGTTTTGTCATCATTTTCAAGCGTCATTCTCGCCTTGATATGTGCAGGAAGCTGCTTTATATTTTCATCAAAACGCTGTAAAGCAGATGCCTTGTCGCCATATGCACCTCCGACATGAATGTTCATATAGCCTTCCTTTTCAAGCTTCATGGCCTCAAGCATTTCATAATGATAGGTCATATCAATGACGGCGTTTTCTGTAATAGATGGCTTTGGACTTGTGAACAAAGTAAATTGATTGGGGTGAAAGCTCACTCGTAATCCGTGACGCTTTACGAGTTGACCAATCTCCAGAAATTCTTTGCGAAAGGGTGTCACAAAGTCCCACCGCACCTCAGGATGGGTGGCGAGCGGGACAATCGAGCTTGAAAAACGGTAAAGCGGAATATCATGGGCCATCGCAAAATAAAGCGTTCTTAATGTATTGACGAGGTTGGCTTTCGTCGTTCGTAATAGAGCCTCTGTCCTCTCTTCCTTTGAGAGCTTACTGTATCTTGCAAAGGTCAGCGACTTGGCAGGTGAAGCTTCCCATAAAGTGACGGCGTTGGATACATAACCAAATCGATAACGCATAGGTCAACTCCTTTATAAAAAATACGAGAACAGGGCGCCTATCCACTCAATTGGACGCGTGAGAAGTGGGCGTTGTTTGTATTTTTCTTCAGTCATCAGTTCTGAAACTTCCATGTGTTCACGAATCTTTTCCTCTACATGTGCGGTGAAGGCGGGATCATCAATGGCCACATCCACTTCTTCGTTGAAAAACAAACTTCGTTTATCAAAGTTCGCCGTACTGATCATACAACGGCTATGATCGATGAGAATGGCTTTCGCATGATAAAACCCTTTATAAAAACGATACACAAGACATCCGGCAGCGATCAGATCTTTCAAATAATGAAATCCAGCTTCTTTCACAAGCGGGTGATCTGCCTTCATTGGGATGATGATGTCGACAGTCACGCCTCGCTTCCGTGCGTCAAGAAGGGCGCTTAGAAGAGGAGCAGATGGAATAAAATAGGGCGTGCAGATGGTGATTTGCTTTTTCGCCTGTTGAATATCGTGAAGAAATAAGGCCTCTAAAGAAAAACCTGCCGTCGCACGTGTTGTGCACTGTAATGTTCCCGGTTCCAGTGTAGGAAAAACCTCGTATTGCAGCTGTTGAATACCAGATGAGCGGTACAAATCATTCAGAAACACATGCTGGAGGTCTGCGACAACCTGTCCTGTCATGCGCAGGTGATAGTCCTTCCAAATGCCAAACCTACCGTTTTTCCCTACATATTCATCGCCAATATTAAACCCGCCAATGTAGCCGATCTTCCCATCGATCACCGTGATCTTCCGGTGATTTCTCATGTTCAAGCGATAAATGAAAAAAGGAAAACGTGGTTTATTTAAAAAGTAAAATTGAATGCCGCTTTTTTCTAGCATCTGAATGGATGTTTGATCAAATGAATAGGAGCCTAACCGATCAGTGAGCAAAAAAACCGAAACACCTTGCTCTGCTTTCGCTTTAAGTGCTTGCAGAATCCTATGCCCAATCTTGTCGTTCTTTACAATAAAGAACATCATATGAATAGAAGAAGAGGCTTGCTGTATATCCGTAAGAAGCTGATCAAACAGTGGTTCGCCATCATGATAAAAGGCTGCATCGCCGCTTGTTTGGTCAAAAGACCGTTCAAAAGCATGGGTAGAAAAATATTTTCTCCCTATATAAAGATCTAGCCTGACGAGTAGAACAATGACGAAGACGACGAGTAAAATGATCCATGCGATCATGAAGGTTCCTCCTTTTTTACATATGACGATAGTGTACCCAAATGGGCAAAAAATATTGACTGAATACTCATTCATTATTTATGATAGAGGTACAACATGGAAACGGAACAAAGTGGGTCTTGGGGAATGAAAGGGGGAGCAAGATGAATAGCCTTTTAATTGTTAACTTGATTGCATTTGCGGCAGTGACCGCTTACGCTGTGTATTTGTTTATTTATCTCATTCGAACACGAGCCGCGTATATTCGTCTTGGCAAAAAAGAAGAATTTCAAAAAGACATGAAAAAACGTTTAGAACGTGTTTGGGTGAATGTGTTTGGGCAAAAGAAACTGCTCAAGGACAAGAAGAGCGGCATCATTCATGTGCTGTTTTTCTATGGATTTATTTTAGTGCAGTTCGGAGCCCTTGATTTTATTATGAAGGGACTTGTTCCAGACAGCGGGCTACCATTAGGTCCGCTTTACGGTGTCTTTACGTTCTTCCAAGAGGTAGTCACACTTCTCATTTTAGTGGCGGTGGTTTGGGCGTTCCATAGAAGATATGTCGAGAAGTTAGTCCGTTTAAAAAGGGGCTTTAAATCAGGGCTTGTCCTTTTGTTTATTGGCGGATTGATGCTGACCGTATTACTGGGAAACGGAATGAACATCATTTGGCATGGGCACTCACTATCAGCAACTGAGCCAATTGCTTCCGGCATTGCTTTCTTGCTGGGCTGGCTGTCACCACTTGCAGCAACAATTGTGTTCTATGTCGCATGGTGGGTGCATCTTCTTATTTTACTGACGTTCTTAGTGTACGTCCCGCAGTCTAAGCACGCCCATCTCATCGCTGGCCCGGTCAACGTATTTGTCAGCAGATTGGACCCGCCAGGCAAACTGCAAAAAATTGATTTTGAAGATGAGACACAAGAAACGTTCGGCGTTGGGAAAATTGAAGATTTCCGTCAATCTCAGCTGATCGATCTTTACGCTTGTGTGGAGTGCGGGCGCTGTACGAATATGTGCCCGGCGACAGGGACGGGGAAAATGCTGTCTCCAATGGATTTGATTTTACGATTAAGAGATCATTTAACAAATAAAGGGGCTGCCATTACTTCAAAGACACCGTGGGTTCCGCAGCTTGCTTTCAAGCAGACGACAGGAAATCAGCTGGCGATGCAGGCAAGAGGAGCTGGAGCGGAAGAATCTGCGGCGAGCGCAATGTATCATCCTTCTCTCATTGGTGAGGTCATTACAGAAGAAGAAATCTGGGCATGCACGACATGCCGAAACTGTGAAGATCAGTGTCCTGTCATGAACGAACACGTCGACAAAATCATTGATATGCGCAGATACTTAGTGCTGACAGAAGGAAAAATGGATGCAGATGCACAGCGTGCGATGACAAGCATCGAGCGCCAAGGGAACCCATGGGGATTGAACCGAAAAGAAAGAGAAAACTGGCGTGATCTAAGAGAAGATGTGCACGTACCGACGGTGAAAGAACTGAAAAAAGCAGATCAGACCTTCGACTATTTATTCTGGGTTGGATCGATGGGTGCATATGACAATAGAAGCCAAAAGATTGCTCTTGCCTTCGCAAAACTGCTCAATGAAGCAGGGGTTTCTTTTGCCATCCTAGGCAATAAAGAGAAAAACTCAGGCGATACACCGAGAAGACTTGGGAATGAATTTTTGTTCCAAGAACTTGCTGCAAAGAACATCGAAGAATTCCAAAAAAATGACGTAACCAAAATTGTCACGATCGATCCGCATGCTTACAATTTATTTAAAAATGAATACCCAGACTTCGGGCTCGAGGCAGAGGTGTACCATCATACAGAATTACTGGCAGAGCTAGTAAAAGAGGGGAAATTAACGCCTATTCATGAAGTGAACGAGGTCATTACTTTCCACGATTCTTGCTACCTAGGCAGATATAACGAGGTCTATGATCCGCCAAGAGATATTTTAAAATCCATTCCGGGTGTGACACTGAAAGAAATGGAACGGAATCGTGAATCCGGGATGTGCTGCGGTGCCGGCGGCGGTTTAATGTGGATGGAAGAAGAGACAGGTACTCGGATTAACACAGCGAGAACGGAGCAGGCCTTACAGGTACAGCCGTCCATCATCAGCTCAGGGTGCCCATATTGTTTAACCATGCTTGGGGATGGGACGAAAGCGAAGGAAGTAGAAGAACAGGTCGGCACATTTGATGTTGCAGAACTTCTTGAAAAATCAGTGTTTGGCGAAACGAGAACGCAGGCTTCATAAAGGTGTCAGGCCGATGGATCGACTGTTCATCGGCCAGTGGACACCGATATTTAAAAGCTGTCTAGCATTTATGTAAGCGGTAACAAACAGGAGGGGAAAGAAATGAGCACGACGGTCATTGTATCTGGGGCGAGAACACCATTTGGAAAACTAGGTGGAACTTTAAGTCGTTTGACTGCTGCAGAATTAGGCGGGATGACGATAAAAGCTGCGCTGGAAAGAGCCTCAAATGTCCATGAAGTGGATGAAGTCATTATGGGCAGTGTCCTTCAAGGAGGACAAGGTCAAATTCCTTCAAGACAGGCAGCTAGACATGCAGATCTCCCTTGGTCGGTTCCGACGCAAACCATCAACAAAGTCTGTGCTTCAGGAATGCGCAGTGTCACGACAGCCGATCAAATCATTCGAGCGGGAGATGCCAATGTGATCGTGGCAGGCGGCATGGAATCCATGTCTCATGCTCCTTATCTTCTGAAAAAAGCACGATGGGGTTACAAAATGGGAGATGGTGCTGTACAAGATGCCATGATTTTAGATGGATTAACCTGTTCGTTTACAGGTGTTCATATGGGTGAGTATGGAAGCATGGCGGCGAAAGAGCTTGGCATCACACGAGAAGAACAAGACCTTTGGGCGTTAAGAAGTCATGAACGAGCCATTGAGGCGCAAAAAAGCGGCTTTTTTAAAAATGAGATCATCCCCGTTACCGTCAAGAATAAAAAAGGAGATCAGCTGATTTCAGAAGATGAAGCCCCGAGGCGTGATACGTCATATGAACGTTTGTCAAAACTGATGCCCGTTTTCGATCAGGCAGGTACGATCACCGCTGGCAATGCACCTGGTGTCAATGATGGTGCAAGTGCGCTTCTATTAATGAAAGACACATACGCCATGCAGCAAGGTGAAAAACCTCTAGCAGTTGTGCTTGGGCATGCGCAAGTGGCAGTAGAGGCAAAGGACTTTCCGAAAACACCAGCCTATGCCATCGAAAAAGTGTTAAAGAAAACAGGGAAGCGAGTAGAGGATATCGATTTGTTTGAAATCAATGAGGCTTTTTCAGCGGTGGCATTGGCATGCGAAAAAATGCTTGGGCTGGATCGGCGGAAAATGAATGTGAACGGAGGGGCAGTCGCGATTGGTCACCCGATTGGAGCAAGCGGAACACGTATTATATTGACCTTGATCCATGCACTCAGACAAAGAGGCGGCGGGATCGGCATTGCGGCGATTTGCAGCGGCGGGGGTCAAGGTGATGCGATCATGATCAAAGTGGATTAAAAGGGAGGCGTTCATTGTCATGAGTATAGAAGAGACCGTCATGGTCGTTGGGGCTGGTCAAATGGGCTCGGGTATTGCCCAAGTATTTGCACAGTCAGGTTATACCGTCCTGCTCCATGATACGGAAGAGGAGCAGATTCATCGAGCCATTTCCTCTATGACCAAACAACTGACGAAACGAGCAGAAAAAGGAAAGCTGGCACATCAGGCAGTCCGTGATATTACACAGCGATTGGCTGTTTCAACAGATCTAAAGGATGTACAGCAGACGCATTTAGTGATTGAAGCCGCATCTGAACAAATGAAGATCAAAAAACAAATCTTTGAAACCCTCGATCAATTTGCACCTGATGACACGATATTTGCGACAAATACGTCTTCCTTGTCGATCACAGAATTAGCAGCCGTGACGAACAGGCCAGAGAAAGTGATTGGCATGCATTTTATGAATCCAGTTCCCGTGATGAAACTTGTGGAAGTGATCCGTGCGCTGCAAACGGATGATGCCACGTACCAATTTGTTTTTGACACAGCAAAGACATTAGACAAAACCCCAATTGAAGTGGAAGACTTCCCTGGGTTTGTGTCAAATCGCATTTTGATGCCGATGATCAATGAAGCCATTTATACCCTTTATGAAGGCGTGGCAGATGTAGAAAGTATTGACGGCATCATGACGCTTGGAATGAACCATCCAATGGGCCCGCTTCGTCTCGCCGACCTCATCGGGCTCGATACTTGTTTATTTATTATGAATACCCTTCACGAGGGTCTTGGAGATAGCAAATATCGACCTTGTCCTCTTTTGAAAAAATATGTGAACGCAGGCTGGCTGGGCAAAAAGACAAAGAGAGGTTTTTACACTTACCACGACCACTCATAGGGGAGTCAAGATGGATGTGTTGCTGACAGAAAAACAACGTCTTTGGAGAAAACGAATAGCAGAATTTGCACGCCAGCATGTATTCCCTGAAATAGAAGCGATGGAACAGGGCGTGTTCCCGAAAACGCTTTTAGCTGAAATGGGTCGGCAAGGCTTTTTAGGCATTCCGATCCCAGATAAGTATCATGGATTAGGGGCAGATTTCACAACCTATATCATGGCGATTCATGAATTATCCAAAGTAAGTGCAACCGTCGGTGTCATTGTATCCGTTCATACATCTGTTGTGACGATGCCGATTTTGGCGTTTGGAACGACTGAACAAAAAGAATCCTACGTTCCCAAGCTTGCGTCCGGGCAGAAGCTGGGCGCATTTTGTCTAACTGAACCGAAGGCAGGATCAGATGCCTCTAGTATTCAGTTGAAAGCAGAGCGCACAAACGATCACTATGTGTTAAATGGAACGAAAATTTTTATCACAAGCGGCGGTGAAGCGGAAGTCTATCTTGTATTTGCGGTGACAGACCCTGCTTCTGCTAAGAAAAATATATCAGCATTCATTGTGGAGAAGGGGACACCAGGATTTACGATCGGAAAAGATGAGAAAAAGATGGGCCTGCATGGATCAAAAACAGTCACACTTCATTTTGACGGTGTTCGAATTCCAAAAAAACAGCTGCTCGGTGCAGAAGGAGATGGTTTTCGGATTGCCATGTCTAGCTTAAATGCGGGGAGAATTGGCATTGCGGCTCAAAGCCTTGGTATTGCAGAAGCCGCATTAGCTGAGGCGGTGACGTATTTAAAGCAGCATCCAGCTGGCCTTGAAACGACCATTCGGTTGGGCGATCTGGGCACCAAGCTGGAAGCGGCAAAACTTCTTGTCTATCAAGCGGCTTCTTATAAAGAGGCCAATCGCCCTGTCACGAAGGAAGCGTCGATGGCGAAGTTATTTGCATCTAAAACAGCGGTTGATATTAGTACAGAAGTCATCCATTTGCTTGGTCTAGCCGGTTACACGAAGCAATACCGAGCAGAGCGGTACTTTCGTGATGCGAAAATTTGTGAGATTTATGAAGGAACAAGTGAAATACAAAGGCTGGTTATTTGTAAACAGCTAATATGAAGTGAGGTGGCTCATGATGCAGTTCCAATTAAGTGACGAACACGAAATGATACAAAAAATGGTGAGAGATTTTGCGAAAAATGAAGTGGAGCCAACAGCAGCAGAGCGAGATGAAACAGAATCGTATGATCCCGCTATTTTTCGTCAAATGGCGGAGCTTGGTTTAACGGGAATCCCTTGGCCAGAAGAAAATGGGGGATTGGTAGTGATTATTTGGCCTATGTCATAGCGGTTGAAGAGCTCTCACGAGTGTGCGCCTCAACAGGCGTCACCCTATCTGCTCACACATCACTCGCCTCATGGCCAATCTATACATTCGGAACAGATGAGCAAAAGGAGACGTATTTAAAGCCGCTTGCAGAGGGACAGAAGATCGGCGCATACGCACTGACCGAGAGCGGCTCGGGTTCAGATGCCGGCGGAATGAAAACAACAGCAGTAAAAGCAGGGAATGAATACGTTTTGAACGGGGCAAAGATTTTTATTACCAATGGAGGCATTGCGGATTATTATATTGTGTTTGCTGTTACTGACCAGGATGCTTCATCGCGTAATACAACCGCTTTTATCGTAGAAAAAGAGTCGCAAGGCTTCTCGATCGGCAAAAAAGAAAGCAAACTGGGCATCCGCTCATCGCCAACGACAGAAATCATCTTTGAAGACTGTCGTATACCCGAAAGGAACCGGCTTGGTCAAGAAGGAGAGGGATTTAAAATAGCGATGATGACACTTGACGGCGGCAGAAACGGTATTGCCGCACAAGCTGTTGGTATTGCTCAAGGTGCTCTGGATGCAGCAGTCAATTATGCAAAGGAGCGCAAACAATTCGGTAAACCAATCATTCAGCAGCAAGGCATTGCTTTTAAGTTAGCGGATATGGCAACGGCAATTGAGGCCTCAAGACTGCTCACCTATCAGGCAGCATGGCTTGAAACGAAAGGGCTTCCGTATGGAAAAGAATCAGCTATGTCCAAGCTCTTTGCCGGTGATACAGCCATGAAGGTGACGACAGAAGCTGTACAAATCTTCGGCGGGTACGGCTATACAAAGGATTACCCAGTCGAACGCTACATGCGTGATGCGAAAATCACTCAAATCTATGAAGGTACACAAGAAATCCAGCGGCTGGTCATCTCACGGAAACTGCTAGATATGTAGAAACGAAGCAAAGACCACCTGATGTGAGGTGGTCTGTTTTTGTATCAAATGTGAAATCTCTCCAATATGATCTCATATCACCTGATCACTATGGTAAAATTAGGAAAAACCAGAATGGAGGTTATCATGATGAACACAACATTTATTGGCATTTTAGGAATCGTCACGATGATCATATGGATTATGGTCTCCACAGAGCTTTCAAAGTCTCCAAAAAGGAAGGGAGAAAAAGAAAACAGCCGCAGAAAACTCATTGTACTCGTGTCTGCGGGCACTTTATTCACCGTACCTTTGGTTTTTTCACTCATTCAGAATATCCAGCTGTAACCTATCCATTCGACTAAACCGCTGCTGTCTGTTTTAATTTCACCCATTTGAAAAAAACAAAACGGACAAGCGGTCCCATAATCAACATCTGCAAAGGGAACGCCAACATGACATTATGACCGAAAATCGTTAAGTAATCAGATAGAATCGATTGTGTTTGAAATCCTGTGCTGATGCTTTGAACGACATATCCGCATAAAGACATGAGACACACCATTCCAAACACGATAAAGATAGAAAGAGTGAGAATAAAATAGATTTTCTTGCCTTTTGGGGCAAAACGGTTGGCTGCTTTTTTTGCTGAAGGCCCAACAATACACATCTCAATCAACAATGTGATGGCAAAACCGATCACATAGGTGAGTACACCTTCTAACCATGTCATATGTCCAAGCCGTCCATTTAGAAATAGGTTATAAAAGAACATCACTGAAAACATACTAAAACACATCAAGACACCAAATTGTATATCTTCTTTTTTTGTCATTGGCAATTCGATCAACCTCTCAAAATTAGTCTATTTATTATAGATTTCTGTTTCAATTCGTCGTAAGTGAACATTTTGTGAAGGAATAATTCCCCTTTTTTAAGAAGAGTAAATGACTTTGTATTCATTAAAAGAGAAGACAAAAAAGCATGCAAAACGTGTGCTTCACACATGAATTGTGTCAATTCGGCACAAATGATTGACTGCTAGAGGCTCCTCTTGTGAAAAAATCAAAAATTAACATCAATAAAGGTGGCATAAACTCCCCTAATTTGTTTATAATGAGAGGTATGGTTTGTCGTAAGAATAAGGTATAAATACTTATTATTTCACTGATAAATGGATACATACATGTAATAGAAAGGGAGTGTCTGACCTTGAGTTTGAAAGAATACTCACAGGAACAGCTCAAACAAATGTCTTTAGTTGAACTTGCTTATGAAATTTTCAGAGACAGCAAAACGCCGATTACGTTTTCCGAGTTAATAGATGAAATGGTCCGTTTGCAAGGGATACAAAAATCTGATCTTGATGATCGACTTGCTCAATTTTATACAGACTTAAATATAGATGGCCGCTTTATTTCGTTAGGTGATCAGAGATGGGGACTTCGCAGCTGGTATCCAGTTGATCAAATCGAAGAAGAAGTTCAGCCAGCTGTGAAAACAAAAGCGAAAAAGAAAAAAACAAAAGCTGCTGTCGTTGAAGAAGACTTCGATGATATTGAAGAGGAAGAAGAAATCGACGAGCTTGAAGAAGATCTTGATCTTGTTGAAGACGACGAGGACCTTGACCTAGATGATGAAGAAATCGATGAAGAGATAGAAGACTTCGACGAAGATGATGATGAAGATGATGACGGCTTAACGGAAATTGATGAAGACGATTTAGACGATGATGAGGAAGACAAATAACCCTCACAAACCGGTCCTGAAAACAGGACAAAACCGTCTTGACTTTCCAGAGCGAACTATGTAGTATGTATTTTGGGCTCTCTAAAAAAGAGTACGTAAAGATACGTTCATTTACGCTCCCTTTCATTTATTTGAAAGGGAGCTTTCTTATTTTTCAAGAGATTTAGGGATACACTCTAAAAGGATGAAGCTGTGCATGTCTAGTCATGCAAGGGTAAAAAAGAGAGGAGCATACGAAATGACAAAGTATATTTTTGTAACAGGAGGAGTTGTTTCCTCACTTGGAAAAGGGATCACGGCTGCATCGTTAGGCCGCCTTCTGAAAAATAGAGGGATGGATGTCACCATTCAAAAATTTGATCCATATATCAACGTAGACCCAGGGACAATGAGTCCATACCAGCACGGTGAGGTATTTGTCACAGATGACGGTGCTGAAACAGACCTTGACTTAGGTCACTACGAGCGTTTCATTGACATTAACTTAAATAAGTACAGCAACGTTACAACAGGTAAAATCTACTCTACTGTTTTGAAGAAAGAGCGCCGTGGCGACTACTTAGGTGGAACAGTACAGGTTATTCCCCACATTACAAATGAAATCAAAGACCGTGTGTACCGTGCCGGAAAAGAAACGGGTGCAGATGTGGTCATTACAGAAATCGGTGGAACAGTAGGAGATATCGAATCCCTTCCATTCCTAGAAGCGATTCGTCAAATGAAGAGTGACATCGGCCGTGAAAACGTGATGTACATTCATTGTACCCTTGTTCCTTACATCCGTGCTGCAGGCGAACTGAAAACAAAACCAACACAGCATAGTGTAAAAGAACTTCGCAGTCTTGGTATTCAGCCAAACGTCATTGTAGTCAGAACTGAAATGCCATTGGCACAAGACATGAAGGACAAAATTGCGCTATTCTGTGATATTGATACGAAAGCAGTCATCGAATGTCAGGATGCAGATACCCTTTATTCGATTCCGCTTGATTTACAAAAACAAGGATTAGACAAGCTTGTATGTGAGCACATGAAGCTTGACTGTCAAGATGCGGACATGACGGAGTGGACGGCGCTTGTTGATAAAGTGCAAAACCTTTCAAAACAAGTCACGATTGGTCTTGTAGGGAAATATGTTGAGCTGCAGGATGCATACATTTCTGTCGTTGAATCCCTTCGTCATGCGGGCTATGCATTTGATGCGGATGTTCAAATCAAATGGATCAACGCAGAAGAAGTCACAGCAGAAAATATGGCTGATTTCGCTCAAGATGTAGACGGCATTATTGTTCCTGGAGGCTTCGGAGACCGCGGAGTAGAAGGGAAAATCATTGCAACACAATTTGCGCGTGAAAACAAAGTGCCATTCTTCGGAATCTGCTTAGGTATGCAAGTCGCATCTATCGAATATGCGAGAAACGTACTAGGTTTAGAGGGAGCGCATTCCGCTGAAATTGATCCAGAAACAGCATTCCCAATCATCGACCTTCTTCCAGAACAGAAGGATGTTGATGACTTAGGTGGAACACTTCGCCTCGGCCTATACCCTTGTAAATTAAACGAAGACTCAAAAGCATTTGCTGCATACAATGACGAAGTCGTGTACGAACGCCACCGTCATCGCTATGAGTTTAATAACGAATTCAGACAGCAAATGGAAGCAGCAGGTTTTGTCTTCTCTGGTACAAGCCCAGACGGACGCCTTGTTGAAATCATTGAACTGAAGGATCACCCATGGTTCCTTGCTTCTCAGTTCCACCCAGAATTCATTTCAAGACCGACAAGACCACAGCCATTATTTAGAGATTTCGTTGGTGCTTCACTACAGGCATCTGAATCAAAATAAAACAAAAAACTGCCGAGAATATCATCTTCTCGGCAGTTTTTTTATTCATATTCCTCAACGATTTCTTTCACAGTAAACGATAGAGCATGGTAGACATATAAGCAGGTCATCAGTGCAGGATAGCCGAACCTTGTTCCATCTTCAGCAGGCACAAGTGGTTTTTTGAGCTGAAAATCAATGTGGACATCACAATGCTCTTCAATGAATGACGTCTCCTTTTGTGCAGGACCGACCCCGACAATAGGTGTACCTTGTTCGTGCAGCTCTTTGACAAGGGATTGAATCTCTTGATCTTCTGGATCTGAATAAAATAAAAGCACCCTGTCACTTGGATGAAGTAAGCTGCGCTCCTTTTGATCCAGCGGCAGAACCTTCGCACCCGGAAACGGCTCCTTGCTTTCAGATGCCTCTAAGGCTACAGCCGCCAGTTCATTCTTGCCATGAAAATACACGGCATGTCCACTGACAACGGCCTGAGCAAGAAGGCGTGCACCGTCTTCGATCGCTTCGGCCTGCTTATCTCCAATACGTGAAAAAATACCTGATAATTGGGTAGTGAAAATTTTTAACAAGACTCATTTCCTCCTTCTGTCAGATCATTTTATAATAGAATATAAAGAGAATATTAGGAAAAATGCTCAGAAAATGTCGTAAAGTAAACTATTATAATTAAAGGAAATGTGAAAATCAAACAGAATTATTTAACAACAGCTCTTTTTATGGCGAAAAATGAAAGCAATGGGGTGTAACAGATGAATGAGAAAATTTTAATTGTCGATGATCAGTACGGTATTAGAATATTGCTGAATGAAGTGTTTCATAAAGAAGGCTATCAAACCTTTCAAGCCGCTAATGGACTACAGGCATTAGATATTGTGAAAAACCATAGACCAAACCTCGTCCTGCTTGATATGAAGATTCCCGGAATGGATGGCATTGAGATTTTAAAACGCATGAAATTAATTGATGAAGACATCCGCGTGATCATTATGACAGCTTATGGCGAACTAGATATGATTCAAGAGTCTAAAGAGCTCGGTGCATTAACGCATTTTGCTAAACCATTTGATATTGATGAAATCCGTGATGCAGTAAAAGAATACTTGCCGCTCGAAACAAATGGCTAGATGGAAATGATTGAATCAAGTCATTCTGTTGCCGATTTGTCGAATAATTGGTATTCTAGATAAGAAGAAGAAAGCGATCTGACTTTGAAAGTTTACATATGGCGAGAAATTCTGGTCATGCTAGGGTGGAGAGCTTTTTTTAGTAAGCAAATTAGCTACATAGGGAGGATTTTTCATCATGCCTTTAGTTTCAATGACAGAAATGTTGAAAGACGCAAAGGAAAAAGGTTACGCTGTTGGACAGTTTAACTTAAATAACTTAGAATTCACGCAAGCGATTTTACAAGCTGCTGAAGAAGAGAAATCTCCAGTTATCTTAGGAGTATCTGAAGGAGCAGGACGCTACATGGGCGGCTTCAAAACAGTTGTCGCAATGGTAAAAGCGTTAATCGAAGAATATAATGTAACAGTTCCTGTTGCGATTCATTTAGATCACGGTTCAAGCTTTGAATCTTGTGCAAAAGCGATTCATGCAGGATTTACTTCTGTGATGATTGATGCTTCTCACCATCCATTTGATGAGAACGTAGCGACAACTGCAAAAGTGGTTGAGCTTGCACATTTCCACGGTGTATCTGTAGAAGCTGAGCTTGGAACTGTTGGTGGACAAGAAGACGACGTCATCGCTGAGGGCGTTATTTATGCTGATCCAAAAGAGTGCCAAGAGCTTGTAGAACGTACTGGTATTGACTGCCTTGCGCCTGCACTAGGTTCAGTTCATGGTCCATACAAAGGTGAACCAAACCTTGGTTTCGCTGAAATGGAAGAAATCGGTAAAACAACTGGACTTCCACTTGTTCTTCACGGCGGAACAGGTATCCCAACTGCTGACATCAAGCGTGCGATTTCACTTGGTACAGCAAAAATCAATGTAAACACTGAAAACCAAATTGCTTCTGCGAAAGCAGTTCGCGAAACACTTGCTGCAAAAACAGAAGAGTATGATCCACGTAAATATCTTGGACCAGCTCGTGACGCAATTAAAGCGACTGTTATCGGCAAAATGCGTGAATTTGGTTCTTCTAACCAAGCATAATTTGATGAGAACCGAAAGCCGCCTGAGCCACAGGCGGTTTTCTCCATATCATGAGAAAGCGCAATCAAATTTACATTTCAGACAATTTATTGATAGGAGAGTGGCACAGTTATGTTATTTTTCGTAGACACAGCGAATATCGCAGACATCAAAGAGGCACACGAGCTTGGCATTTTAGCAGGCGTGACAACAAACCCTAGTTTAGTAGCGAAAGAAAAGGACGTATCGTTCCACGACCGCCTTCGTGAAATCACTGACGTGGTATCAGGTTCAGTTAGTGCGGAAGTCATTTCTCTCAAAGCAGAAGAAATGATTGAAGAAGGAAAAGAGCTGGCTGCTATTGCACCAAATATCACAGTGAAAATCCCAATGACAACAGACGGTCTTAAAGCAGTCAAAGCGTTAACAGACCTTGGGATTAAAACAAACGTCACGTTGATTTTTAGTGCAAACCAGGCACTTCTTGCAGCTAGAGCTGGTGCGACGTATGTCTCTCCATTCCTCGGCCGCTTAGATGACATTGGCCAAAATGGTCTTGATCTCATTAGTGAAGTGAAAACCATTTTTGATGTTCATGGATTAGATACACAAATCATTGCTGCATCCATTCGTCACCCGCAACATGTGACAGAAGCTGCGCTTAGAGGTGCTCATATCGGCACAATGCCGCTGAAAGTCATCAAGCAGCTGACAAAACACCCATTAACGGATGCAGGCATTGAGCAATTTTTAGCAGACTGGAATAAATAAGTGATTGTGGCAGACGGATACGCATCCGTTTGCCGCAGTTTTCCTTAAATACGCTAAGAAATGTTTTGTGCAAAGAAGAGAACATCACAGCCTCGCAAAGCTTCGATTATTTTTCTTCCGACAAATTTCGTTTAACCTGTATTCTTTCTCTTGATATTGGCTAAATTTTGGACAAGACCTTTTAAAGCGCGACATCCACAAACAGTATAACTCCAACAGTGATCTTCTTTAAGAAGGGAGACAAATATGGAAAAGTTAAACATTGCCGGCGGTGACCCCTTGCGCGGGACCGTACATATTAGTGGTGCGAAAAATAGTGCTGTGGCACTGATTCCTGCCACGATTCTCGCTGATTCTCCAGTAACCATTGAAGGCCTTCCGCATATTTCAGATATTGACACATTACGAGATCTGTTAGAAGAGATTGGCGGAAAGGTCACATTTGAAAAAGGTGAGATGGTTGTCAATCCTGCCTCCATGATCAGTATGCCGCTTCCTAATGGGAAAGTGAAGAAACTACGAGCATCCTATTATTTAATGGGCGCCATGCTCGGTAGATTCAAGCAGGCTGTCATTGGATTACCAGGAGGATGTCACTTAGGACCTAGACCGATCGATCAGCATATCAAAGGCTTTGAAGCACTTGGAGCCGAGGTGACAAACGAACAGGGTGCGATTTATTTGCGCGCTGAAAAATTAGTCGGAGCCCGTATTTATCTTGATGTTGTCAGTGTAGGTGCGACCATCAACATCATGCTGGCAGCCGTGCTTGCTGAAGGGAAAACAGTGATTGAAAATGCCGCAAAAGAACCCGAAATTATTGATGTAGCGACACTGCTTGCAAGCATGGGAGCTAAAATCAAAGGTGCGGGGACGGATGTGATTCGGATCGAAGGTGTGGAATCTCTTCATGGCTGCAGGCATTCCATCATCCCTGACCGCATAGAAGCAGGTACATTTTTAATTGCAGGTGCAGCGATGGGGGATGAAGTTGTGCTTGATAATGTGATCCCAACTCATTTAGAATCAATTACGGCGAAACTTAGAGAGATGGGATTCACAATTGAAACAAGCAACGATCAAATGCTGATCGTTGGCAGAAATGAAGGACTCAAGCCTGTCGATATCAAAACCCTTGTGTATCCGGGCTTTCCGACCGATCTTCAACAGCCGATGACGGCTTTGTTAACAAAAGCGAAAGGCACGAGTGTCGTGACAGATACCATTTACTCTGCTCGCTTTAAACACATTGACGAATTGCGTCGAATGGGTGCTAACATGAAGGTGGAAGGAAGATCTGCCATTATTACAGGTCAAACGCAGCTTCAAGGTGCAAAGGTCAAAGCAAGTGATCTGCGAGCAGGTGCTTGTCTCGTTGTTGCAGGGTTAATGGCAGACGGTGTGACCGAAATCACAGGGCTTGAACATATAGACAGAGGATATAGTATGCTTGAGGAGAAGCTTGAAGGCTTGGGTGCAACCATCTGGCGTGAAAAGCTGAATGACCAAGAAATAGAAGAACTTCAAAATTCATAAGGCTTTGACTGTGAGAGGAGATTTGGACAAAAATGGAAAGAAGTTTATCGATGGAACTAGTACGGGTGACAGAAGCAGCTGCATTAAAATCTGCTCGTTGGATGGGTAGAGGTTTGAAAGACGAAGCGGATGATGCTGCAACAAGTGCCATGCGTGATGTATTTGATACGATTCCGATGAAGGGAACTGTGGTCATCGGCGAGGGAGAAATGGACGAAGCGCCAATGCTTTATATTGGGGAAAAGCTTGGAAACGGATATGGACCTCGCGTGGATGTTGCTGTTGATCCATTGGAA
Source organism: Bacillus sp. FS02 (assembly GCF_024398395.1). Classification (NCBI taxonomy): domain Bacteria; kingdom Bacillati; phylum Bacillota; class Bacilli; order Caryophanales; family Bacillaceae; genus Bacillus; species Bacillus sp. FS02. The sequence continues at coordinate 2,289,395 of NZ_CP074101.1, forward strand.
GGAACAAATATTGTGGCAAGCGGTGGCTGGAATGCTTTAGCTGTTATCGCTGTTGCTGATCATGGCAACTTGCTGAATGCACCTGATATGTACATGGATAAGATCGCAGTAGGTCCAGAAGCGGTAGGCTGCATCGACATTGAAGCGCCTGTCATTGACAATCTTCGTGCTGTTGCAAAAGCGAAAAACAAAGATATTGAAGATGTTGTTGCGACAATTTTAAACAGAGAGCGACATGAAAAGATCATTGCTGAGCTGAGAGAAGCTGGAGCAAGAATCAAGCTGATCGATGATGGTGACGTTGCAGGAGCCATTAATACAGCATTTGATCACACAGGTGTTGATATTCTATTTGGTTCAGGTGGAGCGCCTGAAGGTGTCCTTTCTGCTGTTGCGCTTAAAGCACTTGGTGGAGAAATCCACGGTAAGCTTCTTCCACAAAGTGAAGAAGAGCTGAGACGCTGTGAGAAAATGGGACTGGATGTTGGAAAAGTCCTCAGAATGGAAGACCTCGTGAAAGGCGATGACGCCATTTTTGCAGCGACAGGTGTAACAGATGGCGAGTTATTAAAAGGTGTTCAATTTAAAGGCTCTGTTGGAACAACACATAGTGTTGTCATGCGTGCGAAATCAGGTACTGTTCGATTCGTCGATGGCAGACACAGTTTAAAGAAAAAACCGAATCTTGTCATTCGTCCGTAATCTGAAAGCGGGTATTCTTTACCCGCTTTTCATATAGGTGTCAAATATATATCATTTTCTTTTTAAAGTTGAATATTCCCTGCAAATGAGGTAAAACTAAAGAGTGCTGCGAAATTTTCTGCGAATTTACTTCTTTTAAGCTTCAACAAGTTTAAATACTGCCGCATCATGACGATATACTCATTATCCTTCTCTATGTTGACAAAGCTCAATTTCACATTGTTCCTATCTTTACGATAAAACGAGTGGGAGCGTTACCATGAGAGCGAGGTCATTCCAACAAAAACGGAATTAAAAGCTAATCAAATACAATAGTCATGCATTTGTAATGAAATACATTGACTAGAAAAGTGTGGTGTCCATATTGAAAGATGTTTCGATTTCATCTTTGGAAAATATGAAATTAAAAGAGCTGTATGAGTTAGCAAAAAAGTACAAAATCTCTTATTACAGCAAACTAACAAAAAAAGAATTAATTTTTGCTATCTTAAAGGCAAACGCTGAGCAAGAGGATCTCTTATTTATGGAAGGGGTTCTAGAAATTATTCAGTCAGAGGGATTTGGTTTCTTAAGACCAATTAACTATTCCCCAAGCTCTGAAGACATTTATATTTCTGCTTCACAAATCAGACGCTTTGATTTAAGAAATGGTGATAAGGTGTCTGGAAAGGTACGACCTCCAAAAGAGAATGAACGCTACTATGGCCTCCTTCATGTCGAAGCGGTAAATGGGGACGACCCAGAATCAGCTAAGGAACGTGTTCACTTTCCTGCACTCACGCCGCTATTCCCTGATCGTCAAATGATTCTTGAAACACAGCCTAATCACCTGTCTACTAGAATTATGGATATGATGGCACCAGTTGGGTTTGGACAGCGTGGTTTAATTGTTGCACCGCCTAAGGCTGGGAAAACCATTTTGCTCAAAGAAATTGCCAACAGTATCTCTGAAAATCATCCAGAGGCAGAACTGATTGTTCTTCTTATTGACGAACGTCCAGAGGAAGTAACAGATATCGAACGTTCTGTTGCAGGGGATGTTGTTAGTTCAACCTTTGACGAAGTACCGGAAAACCACATTAAAGTAGCAGAGCTTGTATTAGAGCGTGCGATGCGTCTAGTTGAACATAAAAAAGATGTCATCATCTTAATGGACAGCATCACAAGGCTTGCTCGGGCATACAACCTGGTCATCCCGCCAAGCGGCCGAACGCTTTCCGGCGGTATTGATCCAGCTGCTTTCCACCGTCCAAAACGCTTCTTTGGTGCTGCGCGTAACATCGAAGAAGGTGGAAGCTTGACCATTTTAGCTACTGCACTTGTTGATACAGGATCACGTATGGATGATGTGATTTATGAAGAGTTTAAAGGAACAGGAAACATGGAGCTCCATTTAGACCGTTCTCTTGCAGAAAGAAGAATTTTCCCAGCCATCGACATTCGTCGTTCCGGTACAAGAAAAGAAGAACTGCTTGTGCCTAAAGAGCATCTTGATCGTCTATGGGCGATGAGAAAATCAATGTCAGATACACCTGATTTCGCTGAGAAATTCATGCGCAAAATGAGAAAAACAAAGACAAACCAAGAATTTTTCGATATTTTAACGCAAGAGTGGAAACAAGCAAATATGTCTGCATCAAGAAGATAGCTTCCTGAAAAAATACATTTGCAATCATAGACTTACACTGTTATAATTTTATCATGTGCGTTTCAGAATTTATTCTGAGATATTAACTCTGTTTCCGAATTGGATTCAGGGCGGAAGGAGATGACAGTAGATGAAAACAGGAATTCATCCTAACTACAAAAAAGCTACAGTCAAATGCGCTTGTGGAAATGAGTTTGAAACTGGATCAGTAAAAGAAGAGGTACGCATCGAGATTTGCTCTGAGTGCCATCCTTTCTATACAGGCCGTCAAAAATTCGCTTCTGCTGATGGACGTGTTGACCGCTTTAACAAAAAATACGGTCTTAAGTAATAATAGATACAATAAACAGGCAGGAATCCGTTCTTGCCTGTTTTTTTACGTGGATTGATGGAACTTTAAAACGGGGGAGAAGACCTTATGTATGTGATGAAACAAAGCGGTTGGCTTGAAGTCATCTGCGGAAGTATGTTTTCTGGAAAGTCGGAAGAATTGATTCGGAGAGCCAAAAGAGCCACCTTTGCCAAACAAGAAGTAAAAATATTCAAACCAGCGATTGATAACCGGTATAGCACAAACTCAGTTGTGTCACATAACGGTTCATCCGTCGATGGGATTGCAGTAACCTCACCAAAAGACATAATAACGCACATATCAGAACGAACCGATGTCATTGGCATTGATGAGGTGCAATTTTTTGATGAGACAATCATTGATATTGTCACTCAATTGGCTGATAAAGGCTACCGAGTCATTGTTGCAGGCCTTGATCAAGACTTCAGAGGAGAGCCATTTGGTGTTGTTCCGCATTTAATGGCATGTGCAGAGCTTGTAACAAAACTTCAAGCAGTTTGTTCGGTATGCGGCTCCCCAGCGAGTAGAACACAACGCTTGATCGACGGTAAACCCGCATCTTATGATGATCCCATTATTTTAGTAGGTGCGCAGGAATCATACGAAGCACGATGCAGACATCACCATGAAGTACCAAAATTAGATGTTGGTACAACACTTGACAATTAAAAAAATAGCAAATGCCGCTGTGTTTCGTTTTTCGAGATTTTGGCTGAACACCCATCATTTGTACTTAAATAAATTAAATAACGCTACGAAAAAATTATCTAATTTTCAACGCTTGCGTTTTGGTATAAGCAGGCATAAAATGACTAACTGTAGTGTAAAGCATTTAAACGAAAAGTTCGATTTCTTGTCATAATTTTTTTGATTAAGGATTTTTCTCCTTGATCGTTCTTTGTATTAATAGTTCACTTTATTTATATTTTAGAAAGAGGGTAGTTTTTGATGAACAACGTGAAGAAAACAAAAGAAGGGTACCTCGAAACCACTTTGACAGGTAAAGATGTATTATCGATTCCAACGTTGAACAAAGGCGTTGCTTTCTCTGAAGAAGAAAGACAAGAGCTTGGACTAGAAGGATTACTTCCTCCAACTGTTCTGACTTTAGAACAGCAAGCAGAGAGAGCATACAAGCAATTTCTAGCTCAGCCAGATCGTCTTCGTCAAAACGTATACTTAAGTGATTTGCAAAACCGTAACGAAGTATTATTCTATAAGCTTCTAACGGACAAGCTTCGTGAAATGCTTCCTGTTGTTTACACACCAACTGTTGGTGAAGCGATTCAAGAATACAGCCATGAATACAGAAGACCTCATGGTGTCTACCTTTCAATCGACAACATTGACGGTATTGAGAAAGCATTTGAAAACTTACATGCAACAGCAGGCGACATCGACCTCATCGTAGCAACTGACTCTGAGAGTATTCTTGGAATTGGTGACTGGGGTGTTGGTGGTATCAACATCGCAATCGGTAAACTAGCTGTTTACACGGCTGCAGCAGGAATTGATCCAAGCCGCGTGATTCCAGTTGTATTAGATGTTGGAACTAACAATGAAAAATTATTAAATGATCCATTGTACATCGGGAACCACCACAAACGTGTACAAGGTGAAAAATACGAAGAGTTCATTGATGCGTATGTAAAAGCAGCACTTAAATTCTTCCCGAAAGCATTGCTTCACTGGGAAGACCTTGGAAACAAAAATGCGCGTAACATCATGAAAAAATACAACGACAACATCTTAACATTTAATGATGATATCCAAGGTACTGGTGCCATTACTTTAGCGGGTGTTCTTGCAGCTGTCAAGAAAACTGGTACTCAATTGAAAGATCACCGTGTGATGATTTTCGGAGCTGGATCAGCTGGAATCGGAATCGCCGATCAAATGCGTGACACAATGGTTCTTGAAGGTCTAAGTGAAGAAGAAGCAAACAATGCATTCTGGACGTTAGACTACAGAGGGTTACTAACAGATCAGTTTGAAGATGAAGTGCTTGATTTCCAAAAACCATACCTTCGTTCTTCTGATGAAGTAGAAGGCTGGGCTCGTGATGAAAAAGGACAAATCTCATTTGCTGAAGCTGTTCGCAAGGTGAAGCCAACCATTCTTATTGGTACATCAGGTCAAGGCGGCGCATTCACTGAAGAAATTATTAAAGAAATCGCAGCTCATACAGAGCGTCCAGTGATCATGCCGATGTCTAACCCAACTCCACTTGCTGAAGCAGTACCGGAAGATCTATTCAAATGGACAGACGGTCGTGCGCTTGTTGCAACTGGAAGCCCATTCGAAAATGTCGAGTATAACGGAATTGAACATGAAATCGGACAATCAAACAATGCGTTCGTTTTCCCTGGACTTGGTCTTGGTTCAATCGTAACGGAATCAAAAATCATCACAAAAGGCATGTTCGTTGCTTCAGCGGATGCGATTGCTGAAATGGTTGATCATGATAAACCAGGTGCTGGTCTACTTCCAAGCATTGATAAGTTACAAGAAGTTTCTATCAAAGTAGCTATTGAAGTGGCAAAAGCAGCAATTAAAGATGGTGTCGCAAGAAAAACACCTGAAAACATTGAACAAGCTGTGAAAGATGCTATGTGGATTCCTGAATATAAAAAAATTGTAAGAGCATAATAAAATGTGTAACGCGGCATTGTTTCGGGTAATGTAAGCAATGCCGCTATAAAATAAGAAACATGTAAAGGATTCAAGGAGGAATAGTAAGATGGACTTTTTAAATATTTTGATCCTCCTAGCACCGATTTTTTTCGTTATCGCGCTGGGTTGGTTCGCAGGGAACTTCGGCAGCTATGACGCTAAATCTGCAAAAGGTGTAAGTACACTTGTTACAAAGTATGCTTTGCCAGCGCACTTTATCGCCAGCATTCTGTCAACACCAAAAGATAAATTCTATAGTCAAATTCCATTTTTCGTTGCATTGATTTTCGGAATCGTAGGCTTTTATATCATTATCCTTTTAGTTACGAAATTTGCTTTTAAATATGATTTAACAGATTCATCTGTTTTCTCATTAAACTCAGCACAACCGACCTTTGCATTTATGGGGATTCCGGTCTTGGGCAGTTTATTTGGGGCTCAAGAAGTTGCAATTCCGATTGCTATTACCGGAATAGTTGTAAATGCATTGCTTGATCCAATTGCTATTATTGTGTCAACTGTCGGTGAAAAAACAAAAGGAAAAGCCAAAGACGGCGAAAGTTTCCTAAAAATGACGACGAAAGCGATTTTGCACGGTTTATCAGAGCCGCTTGCGCTTGCACCGTTAGCAAGTATCATTCTTGTTCTTTTAGGATTTAAACTTCCTGAAATCGGACATGAAATGCTAGAGGAAATTGGAAGTGTGACATCAGGGGTTGCGCTCTTTGCAGTCGGTGTCACAGTCGGTATCCGCAAAATTAAACTGAGCTTACCAGCTTTCAGTATCGCATTGCTCAAAGTAGCTGTACAACCGTTACTTATGTATTTTATCGCCATTCTTATGGGACTTTCGGCTGATGAAATTACAAAAGCTGTATTGCTTGTTGCCTTCCCAGGTTCAGCTGTTGCGGCTATGATCGCCACTCGATTTGAGAAACAGGAAGCAGAAACAGCATCCGCATTTGTGATCAGTGCGATCATGTCACTCATTACATTACCGATCATTATTGCACTTACCGTATAATATAGTAGAAAGGCTGCCTTATAGGCAGCCTTTCTTAGCGAAATGAATGAAACAGAGGGAAGAGCGCACGCTTTTTTTTCATTTCGGGGTGTGCCTTTTCCTTTTCTTCTTCTTTTGATGGTTTTGGTTTTGTCAATGTGGCTGTGAGGCGTTCTAATTTTGCAGTTAATTCTTCAATTTCTCTTCTGTGCTGGAGGAGCTGGTAGGAAACGCCTTCATCTGCTTTCTTAGCGAGTTTCCGTTCTAATTCTTGAAAACGGGCTTCAATATGACTGGCATGTGTTTGCTCTTGAAGGAGCTGTTTCACTTGTTCTTCTAAGGCTTCTATCCGTTTTGATGAGTCAGAAGTTTCTACAGTAGGTGATAATTGCTGGGCGGTTTCTTCATGGATCGGCAGTCTAATGTCATGGAGAATCACACCTTCGTTCATTTGGTGTTGGACCTCTTTGAGCAGCTGGACAATGTCATCATGAAATTCGTAATGTCCAAGTTCATTCCGGGCGACAGGGATGTTGAGCTGTTTGACCCAGCGCTGAATGGTTTTTGAAGATACACCAATTTCCTTTGCAACCTCATTTGTATTCAAACCAAATGCCCTCCCTTTTTTCAATTACAAGTACCATTCTCTTTCGTGAGCATCCGTTCCTTCACGTTAGACAAAACAAGTAACCAATCGCCAAAGATCGTGTTTTCTAGTGAAAAATTGCAGAAAATCAATTGTTTTGGAAATTTTTTTGACTGTCATACCCCGCTATACTATAATTAGACTGTTACGCACAAAACAGAGGTGAAGACCATGTTAGACCGTTTAAAATCAATTGAAGAACGCTATGAAAAGCTAAATGAATATTTAAGTGACCCTGAAGTGGTGAACGACCCTAAGAAGCTTCGTGAATATTCTAAGGAACAATCTGATATTCAAGAAACTGTTGAGGTATATAGACAATATCGTGCGGCATACGATCAGCTAAGTGATGCGAAAGCCATGTTGGAAGATAAGCTCGATGCCGATATGCGCGACATGGTCAAAGAAGAAATTTCAGAGCTCACAGAGGAAACAGAACGTTTAGAAGACGAGCTGAAAATCTTGCTCATCCCGAAAGATCCGAATGACGATAAGAACGTTATTGTGGAGGTTCGTGGTGCAGCGGGCGGAGAAGAGGCTGCACTGTTTGCAGGAAACCTGTACCGTATGTACAGCCGTTATGCTGAAATGCAAGGCTGGAAAACGGAAGTCATGGAAGCGAGTGTCACTGGAACTGGCGGTTATAAGGAGATCATCTTTATGATTAGTGGCAAAGGTGCATATTCTAAACTAAAGTTTGAAAACGGTGCACACCGCGTGCAGCGTGTTCCTGAAACAGAATCAGGCGGCCGAATTCATACATCAACAGCGACAGTTGCTGTATTACCAGAGGCTGAAGAAGTTGAAATTGATATCCACGAAAAAGATATTCGTGTGGATACATTTGCATCAAGCGGACCAGGGGGACAAAGTGTTAATACCACAATGTCTGCTGTTCGTTTGACTCACCTTCCAACAGGTGTAGTGGTTTCCTGTCAGGATGAGAAATCACAAATCAAAAACAAAGAAAAAGCGATGAAAGTTTTGCGTGCGAGAATTTATGATAAATTCCAGCGTGAAGCACAAGCTGAATATGACCAAACCCGTAAATCTGCTGTTGGAACAGGGGATCGTTCAGAGCGTATCCGTACGTACAATTTCCCGCAAAACCGCGTGACGGACCACCGCATCGGATTGACGATTCAAAAGCTTGATCAAATTTTAGAAGGAAAACTTGACGAGGTCATTGATGCATTAATTATGGAAGACCAAGCAAGAAAACTTCAAAATGCAAAATAAAGAGCGAACGATCTTTGAAGCCCTTAAATGGGCTTCTTCTTTGTTAAAGGAAGCGGGCAGAGACCAAAACGCAGCAGAGTTAATGTTGATGCATGTGCTTGGATGGAGCAGAAGTGAACTTCTTGCCCGTTTTCATGATCCACTGCCAGAGGAGCAAGATTCACAATTCAGCGAGTTCGTCGCGCAGCACAAGCGTGGAGTGCCTGTGCAGCATTTAACGGGTGTTGAATTTTTTTATGGGCGTCCTTTTGAGGTAAACAAACACGTTCTGATTCCTCGTCCTGAAACGGAGGAAGTGGTGCTGGCGGCATTGAACATGATGAATCGTGTGTTTCCTGATGATCAGCCGCTCAAAGCGGTTGATGTAGGAACAGGTAGCGGTGCAATTGCGATTACGTTAGCTCTTGAAAAAGAATCTCTCACTGTGACAGCGACGGATATTTCACATGAAGCACTTGAAGTAGCAAAGCGAAATCAAGAAACGCTTGGTGCAGACGTTCATTTTGTCCAAGGGGATTTACTTGAACCGATTATGGCTCAAGGCATCAAAGTCGATGTGTTTATTTCCAATCCGCCTTATATTGCGGCAGAAGAAATGGATGGTTTATCAGAGGTTGTCACAAAGCATGAACCTGTCAATGCGCTGACAGATGGGCGTGATGGCCTGTGGTTTTATGAGCGTATCGCCTGTGATCTCCACAAGGTACTTCATCAGCAAGCAGTGGTTGTCCTTGAAATAGGACATACACAAGCACAAGATGTAAAAGCGCTTCTTTTGCAGGCGTTCCCTTCAGCTGATGTTCATATCATCAAGGACATCAACGGAAAGGATCGAGCGGTTTGCGCACACATTCAAAACGGAAGTCCGGCTGAATAAAGTCGGACTATTTTATTATGTAAAGATGAAACTTATGGTAAAAGGGAAACGTATATATAGAAGAATGAACATTCTGATCATGATTTTTTACATAAATTTGTTTTGAAGGAGCGAATGGTGTGAACAGAAGGTATGCGATGGTGTTGGTCATCGTCAGTGTACTATTGATTGTGAGTGCTTGCGGTAAACCGAGCTTTAAAAAAGAAGCAGCAGCATTTGGGGAAAACTATAAAAAAGCACAATACACAGTGAATCGGACGGATGACCTATCTGACATGAAGGAGAAGTTGAAGGATTATTTAACCGAGCATGAATATCAAGAATATACACAAGACAGCATGTTTCCAAGTGTATTAGAAGCAGCAAAAGATCAAGATTGTCAAATTAAACTGAAAAAAATTACGTTTACACCTTCAGATGAAAGCGATGACAGGATTGAATTTGACTATGAAATGATCATTCAATTTATTGACCATAAAGGAAAGGTCAAAAAGGAAATTGAGAAAAAAGGTGCAATGACAGTTATCAAAACAGATTCGGGATTAAAAATCAGCCGAGATTGGGATGGGAGACTGTACCCTTCCGATTACCAATCCTCACTAAAAAGCCGTTCATAAGTTGTTGAGTGGCTTTTTTGCATGCAGAAAAAACATTGATTCGCTCACCTCATGTAGTTGTTTTTTACTCATAATCTATTAAAAAAATCATTTTTGCTGTTTACGAGATGCGTTTCCTGGACACAATGTTTGTAGCAAAGAGAAAAAGTGGGGGGAACACATCATGTTCAAAAGTAAAATGATGATTTGTCTTTATATGTTTCTATTATTATGTGGTGCTTTTGCAAACCTTGGAAAAGAGGAGACGGCGGCTGCTTCTGCTAATCAGCCTGTTGTGATTCCAGATGAAGCTATTCGTTTACGCATTTTAGCCAACAGTGACCAGTCGGCAGATCAAGATGTGAAACGAAGTATTCGAGATGAGGTCAATGCCAATATAACGGAGTGGGTGAAAGACCTCACATCCATTGAAGAAGCTAGACGTGTGATTCGTTCAAAGCTTCCAGACATCAATCGTATTGCCAAAGCAAAATTAAAGGAACAACACATTGATCAATCCGTATCGGTCAGCTTTCAAAAAGCCTCATTTCCAACAAAGCTATATGGCAACTTTGTTTATCCTGCTGGGAAATATGAAGCCATTTTGATTACGTTAGGGGAAGGAGACGGAGCCAATTGGTGGTGTGTGTTATTCCCACCGCTCTGCTTTATCGATTTTTCAAACGGAGAAGCGATCGCCTCACCAGAAGGAGATGATAAAGAGCAGGTAGCCGCAGAGCCATCAAATGAATCTGTCAATGAAGTGGTAAAAGAAGAAGAGACGGGTGAAGTGAAATTCTTTCTGTTCGAATGGGTCTCTAGTCTTTTCTCTTAAAAAAGGTCTAAATCTGTTTTTGCCTCATAGAGTTGAAGTAAGAGAACAAAAAGAGGTGAAAGCATGTATTATCAATTAAGAATAGCGACAGAAGAAGATGCCCCGGCCATTAATGCTTTTCTTGAAAAAGGCCAAGCAAAAGGCGGGGTGACGATTGCAGAGCGTACGTCATTTGTGGTCATGGAAGATGCAGACGGTGAGCTTGCAGGCTGTTTAGGTCTTGAACGACTAAATGAACAAGAAGGATTGCTAAGATCACTTGTGATATCAGATAAACTTGGTCAGGGGCATATCGTTTCTCTATTCCAAAGTGTTCAAACGCTAGGGGAAAAGCAAGGTGTGGACACCTTTTATGTTGTAGCCAATCACTCCTCTTCACATGATTTTTTAGCGCTGATGGGCTTTACGCCTATAGAGGAAATCCCAGAAAGTGTGTGGGTATCTGCGCATGCAAAAGAGTCGTTGGGAAAAGAGCAGGCGGTTGTGCTGCAAAAAACAGCGAGTTAATCACATAACACCGGACTTATTCACATACTTATCCACTGTAAAACAAGCGTTATCCACAAATTGTGGACAACGCTTGTTTTATTTAGCATCATCTTTTATACTTTCAAAAGGATAATTGAGATATATCAACAGTTTTATCTTTTTTAAAAGGAGTTTGTATGATGTTAAATACAAAAAGGTGGTCTGTGGATTTAAAAAAGGATTTATCCACATACTATCCACAAATTGAACAAGCAGCTCTGTTGTTGCGGCAGAATGAAGTGGTCGCTTTTCCGACAGAAACGGTTTATGGACTAGGGGCAAATGCAAAAGAGACAGAGGCTGTGAAGAAAATTTATGAAGCGAAAGGACGCCCAAGTGATAATCCGTTGATTGTTCACATTGCGGATGTTCAACAGCTTCATGAATTTGCGCAAATAGAAAATGAAAAAGTAACAGCGCTGATGGATGCCTTTTGGCCAGGCGCTCTCACCATTGTTCTACCTTGTAAGCCGGGCACATTATCAAAGCAGGTGACGGCAGGTTTAACGACAGTAGGCGTAAGAATGCCTGATCATCCTGTTGCGCTTGAACTCATCCGAGCAGCTGGTCTGCCAATTGCCGCGCCTAGTGCCAACCGTTCGGGAAAACCGTCGCCGACACTTGCGGATCATGTCGCGAGTGATCTTGATGGGAAAATTGCTGGCATTGTCGATGGTGGTTCAACAGGTATTGGCGTGGAGTCAACGGTTGTATCCTGTATAGACGAGATTCCAGTGATCTTAAGGCCGGGCGGTATTACAAAAGAAGCGTTAGAAGAGGTCGTAGGAACGGTCAACATGGATCCAGGGCTGACGAAAAAGGATGAGGCACCAGTATCGCCGGGAATGAAATACACACATTATGCACCTGAAGCACAAATGTATATATTTCATGGAAGTGATGAAGACATGCAGCTGCACATTCAGAAGTACCGAGCTGAAGGGCTAAAAGTAGGTGTGCTGACAACAGAAGAAAAGAAGGAATGGTTTGCGGCAGATGTTATCTTTAGCTGTGGATGGAGAGAAAAGCCTGAAACGGTTGCGGCAAACTTATATCGTGTGCTGAGACAATTTGATGAAACGGATGTAGACTTGATCATTTCAGAAGCCTTCTCAGAGCAGGGAGTTGGTTCTGCGATCATGAACCGTCTGCAAAAAGCGGCAGGAGGGCGCACTCTCTCTTCATTCAAATAGTTCTAACCTCTCTTGGACAAACATAGGTTAAAGGAGAATGCGTGTCCAAGGGGGATTTACATGAATGAACTAGCTGGCGAATTGCTGACACTCAGTATCATGGCTTTTGCACTTGGAATGGATGCCTTTTCGGTTGGACTCGGCATGGGGATGATTCAGCTGAGATTCCGCCAGATCCTTTATATTGGACTTGTCATTGGGATATTTCATATGTTTATGCCGCTTTTTGGCATGCTAACAGGTCAGCTTTTATCTGGCTGGCTTGGGCTCCTAGCAACCTATATAGGCGGGGCGCTGCTTTTGGTGCTGGGTCTGCAAATGATCATCGCTTCTATCCGAAAAGAAGATAAGCCATTTATCGCACCTGTTGGGGCCGGTCTCGTTCTTTTTGCAACAAGTGTGAGTTTAGATAGTTTTTCCGTTGGCTTAAGCCTGGGGATTTACGGTTCTCGGGTGTTGATGACCATTTTATTGTTTGGCTTCTTTAGTATGATGCTCACGTGGCTTGGATTATTACTCGGTAAACAGGTTCGGTCATGGGTAGGTTCATACAGCGGGGCGCTTGGCGGATTGATTTTACTAGCCTTTGGAATCAAATTATTATTTCCGCTCTAGCCAGTCTCCTTACATAACATGTAGAATGAAATGCTATATAATAGAAGAAAAGGAGGTCGAAAGATGAATATCTTATTTGTTTGTACGGGAAATACTTGCAGAAGTCCGATGGCTCAAGCCCTTTTTTCCTCCATTGCAGATGAAAAAGGCTTACAGGTCACTGTAAAATCAGCGGGCATCTTCGCCTCTGATGCAGGGAAGGCTTCTCCTCAAGCAGTCGAAGCATTATTTGAGAAAAGCATTCCACTGAATCACTCGTCGTCTAAACTAACAGAAGAACTTCTTCATGAAGCAGATTATGTCTTCACCATGACGATTCAGCATAAGCAGTTGATTGTGGAGCAATATGCTCATGTGAAAGACAAGGTCTTCACTCTAAAAGAATTTGCGACAGGATCAGAAGGTGACGTGTCGGATCCATTTGGAGGGAGTCTCTCCATTTATCAGGAGACACGAGATGAACTAGAAACGCTATTGTATCAACTTGCTAAAAAGCTTAAACAGGATCACAAATCCTCATAAATGGACAACCTGTAAAACCGTTGCGCAAACGGTTTTTCTGCTTTTGTTTGCAAATGACTAGGTAGAGGTTAAAATATAACTGTAAATAAAGAATGAATGTAAGACATGACAGATTAACTCACCCTTAGGAGGAATTGCCCGATGAAAGTAGCCATTGCATCCGATCACGGCGGAACGAATATTCGTGAAGAAATCAAACAACTAATGGATGAATTAAAGATTGAATACATTGATATGGGTTGTGAATGTGGATCAGGTTCTGTAGACTACCCTGACTATGCTTTTCCTGTAGCCAATATGGTGGCAAACGGGGAAGTCGATCGAGGCATTTTGATTTGCGGGACAGGTATCGGTATGAGCATTTCAGCAAACAAAGTGAAAGGCATCCGCTGTGCACTGGCGCATGATACATTCAGTGCAAAGGCGACGAGAGAACATAACGATACAAATGTTCTTGCGATGGGAGAACGAGTCATTGGACCAGGATTGGCAAGAGAGATTGCTCACATTTGGCTGACAACGGATTTTACTGCAGGACGTCATGCTGTGCGGATTGGTAAAATCGCTGATTACGAAGAAAAGCACCTGTAAGGAGCGCTTAACATGAACATTAGTCAAGATTGGCTTGAGATGTTAAAAGAGTTTCATCAAACAGTTGAACTGCGAGCCGGCCACATTTTAGTAATTGGCTGCAGTACATCAGAAGTGGCTGGCGAGCACATTGGGACAGCGGGAAGTGAGCAAATTGCTGAAGCTATTTATCAAGAGCTCGATCAACTGAGACGCGAGACAGGAATTGAATTGGCCTTCCAATGCTGCGAGCATTTGAATCGTGCCCTCGTTGTGGAAGAAGAGGTGGCGTACCGGCTTAACTTAGAAATTGTAGCGGCTGTACCTGTCCGTCAGGCGGGTGGTTCTATGGCGGCGCATGCGTATCAGCAAATGGAACACCCTGTGCTGGTTGAATCCATTTCAGCACATGCAGGGATTGATATCGGTGATACATTCATCGGCATGCACTTAAAGCGGGTAGCCGTACCGGTCCGTCTCAGCCGTCATCAATTAGGACAAGCACATGTGACGTTTGCAAAAACTCGTCCAAAGCTGATTGGCGGAGAACGAGCCGTTTATACAAGATCATAGTTCGGATATATTTCTAATATAATGTTGAATGATGAAGACGCTTCACCCTTTGAATATTCGGGTTTTCATAAAAAAGAAGTCGATTTTCCAAAAAAAACTTTTACATTTTACTCAAAAACCGTGTACAATGAGATGGTGAAAACATCGAATGGAAATAGATTGGAGAGGATTTCGCTGATGAAACATTTACCTGAGCAAGACGCACAAGTATTCAAAGCAATTCAACTAGAGCGGAAACGCCAGCAGGACAAAATCGAATTAATTGCATCAGAAAACTTCGTAAGCGAAGCAGTCATGGAAGCACAGGGCTCTGTCTTAACAAACAAATATGCAGAAGGTTACCCTGGTAAACGCTACTATGGCGGCTGTGAACATGTAGACGTTGTAGAAGATATCGCACGTGACCGCGCAAAAGAAATTTTTGGCGCTGAGTATGTGAACGTACAGCCTCACTCAGGAGCTCAAGCGAATATGGCCGTATACTTTACAATCCTTGAGCATGGCGATACAGTGCTAGGCATGAACTTATCACATGGCGGGCATTTAACACATGGAAGCCCTGTAAACTTTAGCGGCGTACAGTACAACTTTGTAGAATACGGTGTAGATAAAGAAACACAACATATCGACTACCAAGATGTACTTGAAAAAGCACGTGAGCATAAGCCGAAACTAATCGTAGCGGGGGCAAGTGCTTACCCACGTCAAATTGATTTCAAAAAGTTCCGTGAAATTGCCGATGAAGTCGGTGCTTACTTTATGGTGGACATGGCTCACATCGCGGGTCTTGTTGCAGCAGGTCTTCATCCAAATCCAGTTCCTTACGCTGATTTTGTGACAACGACAACTCACAAAACATTGCGCGGACCTCGCGGCGGAATGATTCTATGCCGTGAAGAGTTTGGTAAAAAGATCGACAAATCGATCTTCCCTGGTATTCAAGGTGGACCACTCATGCATGTGATCTCTGCAAAAGCTGTTTCTTTCGGTGAAGTATTGAACGGAGATTTCAAAACATATGCACAAAACGTGATTGATAACGCAAAACAACTAGCTGAAACACTTTTATCTGAGGATATTCAGCTTGTATCTGGTGGAACAGATAACCATCTTGTTCTCATCGACTTGCGCTCTCTTGGCATTACAGGAAAAATTGCAGAAAACGTTCTTGATGAAATTGGTATCACGGTGAACAAAAATGCAATTCCATATGATCCAGAGAAACCATTTGTTACAAGTGGTGTACGTGTAGGTACAGCAGCAGTGACAAGCCGTGGCTTCGATCAAGAAGCGATGAAAGAAGTCGGTTCCATTATTGCGCTTGCTCTGAAACATCATGAAGATGAAGCGAAATTAGAAGAGGCGAAAAAGCGTGTATCTGATCTGACAGCTCGTTTCCCTCTATATCAAGAATTAGATTATTAAGATGCAGACCCATTTGCCTATTTTTGGCATGTGGGTTTTTTTTGTAGGATTTGCGAATCATATTGAAAGATGATGTCTTTTTATGTAGAATTGTAGGAAGTGTGCAAAGTTCACCGGAAGATGACAGAAAAGGAGTTGTAGCAAGCAATGGCAAAGGTTTATGTATTTGATCACCCGCTTATTCAGCACAAACTTACATATATTCGTGACGTTCATACAGGAACAAAAGAATTTAGAGAGCTAGTGGATGAAGTCGCAACATTAATGGCATTTGAAATCACAAGAGACTTACCGCTTGAAGAGGTAGATGTAGAAACACCTGTACAAGTCGCTAAATCAAACGTGATCTCAGGTAAAAAACTCGGAGTTGTGCCGATTTTAAGAGCAGGTCTTGGAATGGTAGACGGGATTTTGAAACTCATTCCAGCTGCCAAAGTGGGACATGTCGGTTTATACCGTGATCCGAAGACATTAAAGCCTGTTGAATATTATGTGAAGCTTCCATCTGATGTGGAAGAGCGTGAATTTATCGTAGTAGACCCAATGCTTGCAACGGGCGGATCAGCAGTAGAAGCATTAAACAGCTTGAAAAAACGCGGTGCGAAAAACATCCGCTTCATGTGTCTGATTGCTGCGCCAGAAGGTGTAGAAGAAATGCAAAAGCATCATCCAGATGTTGATATCTACATTGCAGCATTAGATGAGAAGTTAAACGAAAAAGGTTACATCATCCCAGGTCTTGGTGATGCTGGTGACCGTATGTATGGAACAAAATAAGAATGATTATGAAAAGCCCACATGCAAACGTGCATGTGGGCTTTTTTTGAAAAATATGACAAACGGTTGATATCGTTCTTAGAAAAATCAATGTATACTGAACATTAGCAGTTTTTTTGAATGAATGTCACAACTCTCCTAAAGTTTGATGAAATTGTGAACATTTTGTGTGCTCTCTCATTATAGAAAAGTTTTTTAACTTTCAACGGATTGACACATCATAGACGCTATTGTATGCTAAACGAGGGTATTATGGTAAGGTTTTCATAGCCTATAGCACTCTACTAATCCTCATTGTGAACCCTTTAATAATCAGGGTTTGTATCAGCGAATGAAGCAGAATCCCATAGATCTAAAGATTTCAAGTCTGATTGCACAATTAGACCGATGGGTGATTGATTTTTTTCAAACAGGACGGCTTATTATAAGCGTCTTCTACGCAGTTTTCATCACCATTTATCACCTTTTTTACAATATTTTTCATCGGGAGTCAGATGAATGAACGATCCAAACGTCATTTTCCGCAGACAGAGTAAATATATGTTCTATTTATTGGCAATTTTTGTGTTTGGCTATGCCATGCCTGGTTTTAAACCACTGTTTCTTGGTTTCATTATCGGCACAATTTTTGCTTTCTTTAATTTATTCCTGCTTATTCGGAGAATGCATGCTTTTGATCGAGCAGTTAAAAAAGGAAAATCTATTCGTTCAATGGGAAGTACAGCCAGGTGGGCCAACGCAATTCTCGCAGTAGCGATTGCTTGGCGTTACCCTAACGAAGTTCATCTGGCAGGTGTTGTTATAGGATTAATGACAATATATCCTGTCATTATGATAGATTCCTTCATTCAACTTAAACGTTCTACTATGGAAGAGAGGTGAATACTCTTTGGGTCACAGTTCAAAAACTACAGAATTTTTAGGGTTAACGTTCAATTTATCCAATGTTCTCATGATTACGATTGCTAGTATCATCGTTCTTCTCATAGCGGTGCTGACTACTCGTGTTCTGGCTATTCGTCCGACAAAGGCGCAGAACTTCATGGAATGGATTGTTGATTTTGTTCGAAATATCATAGGTAGTTCGATGGACATGAAAACAGGAGCCCCATTTCTAGCGCTTGGCGTTACATTACTCATGTACATATTTGTTTCAAACATGCTTGGACTGCCATTCTCGATTACGGTCGATCACAACTTATGGTGGAAATCACCAACTGCTGATCCTGCAATCACAATGACACTAGCGGTTATGGTCATGGGATTGACACACTACTATGGTGTTAAAGCAAAAGGAGTCAAGGAATATACAAAAGACTACTTTAGACCAATCCCACTCTTAGTACCGCTGAAAATTATTGAAGAATTTGCAAACACATTAACACTTGGTTTGCGTCTTTATGGAAATATTTTCGCTGGAGAGATTCTTCTTGGTTTACTTGCAGGACTTGCGACTAATTTCTATTCGCAAAACCTTGCACTAGGTATCATTGGTACATTAGGTGCCATCGTGCCGATGATTGTATGGCAGGCATTCAGTTTGTTTGTCGGAACCATCCAGGCATTTATCTTCACCATGCTGACAATGGTGTATATCTCCCATAAAGTCAGCGACGAACACTAAAAAATTGAGAGTCCAAAAAGGACGTTATTTTAAAGGAGGAGCTTTTTAATGAATTTAATAGCAGCAGCAATTGCAATCGGTTTAGGAGCACTAGGAGCAGGTATTGGTAACGGTCTAATCGTATCTAAAACAGTTGAAGGAATCGCTCGTCAGCCAGAGGCTGGTAGAGAACTAAGAACACTTATGTTCATCGGGGTAGCTTTAGTTGAGGCACTTCCAATTATCGCTGTCGTTATCGCATTCTTGGCATTCTTTGGTTAATATGTGAGAAGCGTTCTAATATGAATTTTAATGGCGAAGATCAGATTAGTTCGAAACTTCGCCATTCCTTTATGTTTTGTTTCTTAACATATTATTTAAAGAAGGGAGTTGCCGTACTAAATGTCTCAGTTACCAGTAGTTTTAGGAGCAGGTCTAAACACCGGAGATATCATATTCCAGCTGATCGCTATGCTCATCCTGCTTGCACTTTTAAAGAAATTTGCGCTTAAGCCTTTATTAGGGATTATGAAACAGCGTGAAGATTATATAGGAAATGAAATTTCAAGTGCTGAAGAAAAGCACGTTCAAGCTGAAAAGCTTCTTGAAGAACAACGTGTCTTATTGAAAGAAGCACGCGAAGAATCACATACACTCATCGAAAATGCGAAAAAGATTGGTGAGAAACAAAAAGAAGATATCATTCAAGCAGCGCGTCAAGAATCAGAGCGCTTGAAAGAGTCTGCTAGAACTGAAATCGTGAAAGAAAAAGAACAAGCTGTGGCTGCACTGCGCGAGCAAGTTGCATCACTATCTGTATTAATTGCTTCTAAAGTGATTGAAAAAGAACTTGATGAGCAAGCACAAGAGAAATTGATCCAAGAGTATCTTAAAGAGGCAGGCGAAAGCCGATGAGCGTGACTATTGTCTCTAAGCGTTACGCTTCTGCTCTTTTTGACATCGTTCTTGCTTCTTCGGCAGTAGACGAAACTGAAAAAGAGCTGAATGAGATCAAAAAAGTTCTCAAGGCTGACCAAGAATTAAATGACTTTCTTGTTCATCCGAAGATTACGGCAGACAAAAAGAAACATCTGATTGCAGAAGCTTTCAAAGGTGTTTCGACATATGTTTTGCACACAATGTATTTACTGATTGACCGCGGACGCACGAATATTTTTCCTGAAATGGCGTCTGAGTTTGTGAAACTTGCAAACCGTACGAAACAAATAGACGATGCGATCGTGTATTCAGTTAAACCGCTCAGCGGAGCTGAAATTCAATCTTTATCTGAAGTATTTGCCAAAAAAGCCGGAGTCACATCACTGCGTGTTGAAAACGTGATTGACAAGGATCTAATAGGCGGAGTGAAAATCCGTATCGGAAACCGCATTTATGACGGCAGTGTCAGCGGAAAGCTTTCCCGCATTGAACGTCAGCTTGCAGGCGAAAATCGTTAGAAGGGGTGAAACCTTAGTGAGTATCAAAGCTGAAGAGATTAGCGCGCTGATAAAGCAGCAAATCCAAAACTATCAATCTGAAATTGAAGTAAAAGATGTCGGTACAGTCATTCAAGTAGGGGACGGTATCGCGCGTGTACATGGCCTTGACAACATTATGGCAGGAGAGCTTGTTGAGTTCTCTAACGGTGTAATGGGTATGGCTCAAAACCTTGAGGAGTCTAACGTAGGTATCGTAATCTTAGGACCTTACAAAGATATCCGTGAAGGTGACGACGTAAAACGTACAGGTCGTATCATGGAGGTTCCAGTAGGAGAAGAGTTAATCGGACGTATTGTGAACCCACTTGGTCAGCCTGTTGATGGACTAGGTCCAATTTTAACAAGCAAAACACGTCCAATTGAAAGTGAAGCACCAGGCGTTATGGATCGTAAATCGGTACATGAGCCGCTTCAAACGGGAATTAAAGCAATTGATGCCTTGATTCCAATCGGACGCGGACAGCGTGAATTGATCATTGGGGACCGTCAAACAGGTAAAACATCTGTTGCAATCGATACGATCCTGAACCAAAAAGATCAAGACATGATCTGTATCTATGTAGCGATCGGACAAAAAGAATCAACTGTTCGTGGTGTTGTTGAAACACTTCGTAAGCATGGTGCGCTTGACTACACAATCGTTGTCACAGCTTCTGCATCACAGCCAGCTCCACTTCTTTACCTTGCTCCATATGCAGGTGTAACGATGGGTGAGGAATTCATGTATAACGGCAAGCATGTGCTTGTAGTGTATGATGACCTTTCTAAACAAGCGGCAGCTTACCGTGAGCTTTCATTATTGCTTCGTCGTCCTCCAGGTCGTGAAGCATTCCCTGGTGATGTTTTCTATCTTCACTCTCGTTTATTAGAGCGTGCAGCGAAGCTTAGTGATGAAAAGGGTGGCGGTTCTATCACAGCATTGCCTTTCGTAGAAACGCAAGCTGGTGATATCTCTGCATATATCCCAACAAACGTTATCTCAATCACAGATGGCCAGATCTTCTTACAATCTGACCTCTTCTTCTCAGGCGTACGTCCAGCGGTAAACGCAGGATTGTCTGTATCTCGTGTAGGTGGTTCTGCACAAATCAAAGCGATGAAAAAGGTAGCAGGTACACTTCGTCTGGATCTTGCTTCTTATCGTGAGCTTGAAGCATTCGCTCAGTTTGGATCTGATCTAGACCAAGCGACTCAAGCCAAATTAAACCGTGGTGCTAGAACAGTTGAAGTCTTAAAACAAGACTTGAACAAACCGCTGAAAGTTGAAAAACAAGTAGCGATTCTTTATGCACTGACAAGAGGATACTTAGATGATGTAGCGATTGCTGATGTCAAACGCTTTGAAGCTGAGTTATTCATGTACATTGAAGAAAACCATAAAGACTTGTTTGACACAATCTCTCAAACAGGAAACATGCCTGCTGATGAAGAGTGGAAAGCAGCGATCGAAGGCTTTAAACGTACGTTTGCACCAAGCAACTAATTAGTAATCTTTCCGAGAGAAAAAGATTCTCTTTTTCTCTCTTTTCACGTAAATGAACACGGATTCCTGAAAAAAGGTGGTGAAATCTTTGGCCTCATTACGCGATATTAAGTCAAGGATCACGTCAACAAAAAAATCGAGTCAGATCACAAAAGCGATGCAAATGGTATCAGCTGCGAAACTGAATCGTGCTGAAAATAATGCGAAGTCCTTTGTTCCTTACATGGAGAAAATCCAAGAAGTCGTTGCGGCAATTGCAACTGGAACAAGTGCTAAGCACCCAATGCTTCTTTCAAGACCTGTTAAGAAAACAGGGTATCTCGTCATTACATCTGATCGAGGACTTGCAGGACCTTTTAACAGCTCGATTTTACGTGCCGCTTACCAAGCCATTCAATCTCGTCATCAATCTGCTGATGAATATGCGGTGATTGTGATTGGTAAAATCGGACGCGACTTCTTCAAAAAGCGTGGTATTCCAGTTATTTCTGAAGTAACAGGGCTTGGAGACGAAGTAGCGTTTGCTGATATTAAAGAATTAGCAAGCAGTACAGTGCAAATGTTCTCTGATGAAGCGTTTGATGAGCTTTACATGTTCTATAACCATTTCGTCAGTGCCATTTCACAAGAAGTAACAGAGAAAAAATTATTGCCGCTAACGGACCTTTCGGCCGCAGCGACACCAAATAAACGTTCCGCATCTTATGAGTTTGAGCCTTCTGAAGAAGAAATTCTTGAAGTTCTCCTTCCTCAATATGCAGAGAGTTTGATTTTCGGTGCGCTTCTTGACAGCAAAGCAAGTGAACATGCTGCAAGGATGACAGCAATGAAGAGTGCAACAGACAACGCAAAAGAATTGATCGACAGCCTGACACTCTCTTACAACCGTGCTCGTCAAGCAGCGATTACACAAGAGATTACAGAAATTGTCGGCGGAGCAGCTGCCTTAGAATAGAAATAATTGTCAGGAGGGAATGCAATGAAAACAGGACGCATCAGTCAGATCATGGGACCAGTCGTAGACGTTCGTTTTGAAGACGGTCACTTGCCTGAGATTTATAATGCGATCAAAGTTTCGCATAAAGCGGAAAGCGAAAGTGAAGTTGATATCGACTTAACTTTAGAAGTAGCACTACATTTAGGTGATGATACAGTGAGAACCATCGCAATGGCATCAACAGACGGTGTGAAGCGCGGTATGGAAGCTGTAGACCTTGGAAAACCAATTTCAGTACCAGTTGGTAACGTAACACTTGGACGTGTATTCAACGTACTGGGAGATAACATTGACTTAGATGAGCCACTTGGTGTGGAAGCGCAAAGAGACCCAATCCACAGACAAGCGCCTTCTTTTGATCAACTTTCTACAGAAGTTGAAATTCTTGAAACAGGTATCAAAGTTGTTGACCTTCTTGCTCCTTACATCAAAGGTGGAAAGATCGGTCTATTCGGTGGAGCCGGTGTTGGTAAAACCGTTCTGATTCAAGAATTGATCAACAACATCGCACAAGAACACGGCGGTATTTCTGTATTCGCTGGTGTTGGAGAGCGTACACGTGAAGGAAATGACCTTTACTACGAAATGAAAGATTCTGGCGTTATCGAAAAAACAGCGATGGTCTTCGGCCAAATGAACGAGCCACCAGGTGCACGTATGCGTGTAGCTCTAACTGGTTTGACAATGGCAGAGCATTTCCGTGATGAACAAGGTCAAGACGTATTGTTCTTCATCGATAACATCTATCGCTTTACACAAGCAGGTTCTGAAGTATCAGCCCTTCTTGGACGTATGCCTTCAGCGGTAGGTTATCAGCCAACTCTTGCAACAGAAATGGGTCAGCTTCAAGAGCGTATCACGTCTACAAACGTAGGATCGGTTACATCGATTCAAGCGATTTATGTACCTGCGGATGACTATACAGATCCAGCTCCAGCTACAACGTTCGCTCACCTTGATGCAACGACAAACCTTGAGCGTAAGTTGACAGAGATGGGGATTTATCCAGCGGTAGATCCACTTGCTTCAACATCTCGTGCCCTTGCACCTGAGATTGTTGGCGAAGAGCATTATGCGATCGCACGTGAAGTTCAGCAAACATTGCAACGTTATAAAGAATTGCAAGATATCATTGCCATTTTAGGTATGGATGAATTATCTGAGGACGATAAGCTTGTGGTACACAGAGCTCGTCGTGTTCAATTCTTCCTATCTCAAAACTTCCACGTAGCAGAACAGTTCACTGGCCAAAAAGGTTCTTATGTGCCATTGCAAGAAACTGTTAAAGGCTTCAAGGAAATCTTATCTGGTAAATACGATCACCTTCCAGAAGATGCATTCCGCTTAGTCGGCCGCATTGAAGAAGTGGTTGAAAAAGCCAAAGAGATGGGTGTAGAGGCCTAATCTGGTCCTTAGGAGGGTAAAAGCATGAAGACCGTTCAAGTCAATATCGTTACTCCCGACGGCCCAGTGTATGAAGCGGATGTGGAAATGGTCAGTGTAAGAGCAGAAAGCGGTGAGCTTGGGATTTTAGCTGGCCACGTTCCAATGGTTGCTCCGCTAAAAATCGGTGCAGTTCGCTTAAAACATAGTGGATCAACTGAATTGGTTGCAGTAAGCGGTGGATTTGTTGAAGTTCGCCCCGAAAAAGTAACCATTCTTGCTCAGGCTGCTGAAACATCAGACAAAGTTGATGTAGATCGTGCAAAATCAGCGAAACAGCGTGCTGAAGAGCATTTGAACCACCCGAATGAAAGTGATGTACGCAGGGCGGAACTCGCATTAAAACGGGCATTAAACCGTTTAAATGTAGCAGGGAAATAAAACAGAAAATCCTTCTTATCACTGTGATAAGAAGGATTTTTTTTAGGATGACATGAGAGATTGATACATCGACACATAAGGATGAGATGCTTGCTTTTCAAGATATAACTGCTCGCAAAATTGCGTACTGCAATGCCATGTTTTATTGTTTCGGCGCAAGCCAAGGGTATATTGATGCGAAGAGTCCATATAAGGCCGCACGACCCAATCAGCATCTGAATGATGCTTGATGACAACCTCTCCCATGTACACACTCAACATCGCTTCCAATGCATCAATAGGCATTTTCCACTCAGCAAAAAGCTGCTGACGGAAGGCATCGAAGTATAATGACTCTAACTGATAAAGGCTTTCCTCTGAGTAATCCAAAGAAATGTTATGAAAATGACACAATTGTGCTAATTCTTCTAGCTGTGTCTGTCTATAATCAAAGTAGAAAGCAATGGCTTCCCATTCATGTTCAAATGAGGGAACCAGTTCTCCGTACAAATCAACAAAGTCAGGAAAAGAATCTTTCAAATATGATCAGCTCCTTCCACCGCAGTATATCATCTCCTTCGCATCAGAATAAGAGGGGATTCACTCTAAATGTAGCTCTTTTTTCCAAATGATTCATCTTTCCGATTTTGGAGGATATAATGAAAGGGAGTTTTCCTTTACAGAAATCAATAAAAGGAGGATTCAAGTGTATGGAAGACGTAGGACAACAAGCAATTGTCAGTATTGTGATCCACCTATTTTTTATCGCCATTACGTGGTGGGCATTGCTTGCGGTGAATATTGATCCACTGATTAAAAAAGGAAAAATTATTCAAGCTAGATTGCTCATGATGCTGCTCACGATTGCTATTGCATCGGCAGTCAGCAATTTCTTCCTTGATTATTTAAATTTCTCCAGACAAATCCCTTATATGTTTTAACATAAAAGGTTTGGTCACTGCCTTCTGCGGGAACGTAAAAAGAAGTGTCAAAAATATGGCCTTTGATGACTTTTCCACGTATGCATTGACCTCCTTGCGGCAACACTTGTAGCAAGGGGGAATGACAAGTGAGAAAGTATTTAAAAGGTTGGCCATTATTTGCATTTATTCTTTTTTTTGTTCTGATGATTCAAGGTGTTCGGGCGGAAGAAACATCCACGCTCGCCCAAATAGCAGAAGGTATGAAAAACCAGCAAATCGAAGTAAGTGGATGGACGCTTCATGCCAAAACAAATATAGACATTTCATCCGAACAATTTTCAAAAAAAGTGAAACGTTTGAAAGACGAACTACGACAGTATGAGTGGACCGAAAAAAAAGAGAAACATGTCACCAAAGTCACAGGAATTTACAAAGATGAAAAAAATGATACATTATCGAAAATTTTACTCGTGAAGACCGACACAAAATCAAACCAAAAGTCGTATTTATTATATGAGCAAAAAGGTGCTCGCCCACTGAATACCTGGGAGCATACATATGATCAGTTCGTACGTCATGCAAAAAGCATATTACAAGAAAAATTTGTGATTTTTACTTGTCTCGATGGTCATGTAAATGGTATGATGGATGTTGTTTTGCAAAAAAAAGCTGAAATGATAGCAAATGAATTTCAAGCAAAACCAGTTGAGTATCTCGTTGAGTCTAATTTTGTGTCGCTTTCCGCTTACACAGAGAAGTGGGAACAGTTCATTATGACTTCAAATGATAAAATGAATGTTCAAATTGCCATCAGAAGTTCGGAAATGAACGAAAATCATACGATTACGGTTGGCACACCAATCGTAACGACTGAATATTAATATAGAGAATTTGGGACGCGGAGGGGAAGACCTTGGAAAAAATCATCGTCCGCGGCGGTCAAAAGTTAAACGGCACAGTTAAAGTAGAAGGCGCAAAAAATGCCGTTTTACCAGTTATCGCTGCATCTTTGTTAGCAAGTACAGAAAAAAGCGTAATTTGTGATGTACCTACGCTCTCCGATGTATATACAATCAATGAAGTGTTACGTCATTTAGGAGCAGAAGTACATTTTGAAAATAACGAAGTATCAGTAGATGCATCTCATGCACTAGAAACTGAGGCTCCGTTTGAGTACGTCCGTAAAATGAGAGCATCTGTGCTCGTCATGGGACCACTTTTAGCTAGAACAGGTCATGCAAGAGTTGCATTACCTGGTGGTTGTGCGATTGGTTCAAGACCAATTGATCAGCATTTAAAAGGCTTTGAAGCAATGGGAGCTAAAATTCAAGTAGGTAATGGTTTCATCGAGGCTGAAGTAAATGGCCGTTTAAAAGGTGCAAAAATCTATTTGGATTTCCCAAGTGTAGGGGCAACTGAAAACATCATCATGGCAGCAGCATTGGCTGAAGGAACGACGATTTTAGAAAACGTAGCAAAAGAACCTGAAATTGTTGATTTGGCAAACTACATCAATGCCATGGGCGGTAAGGTTCGCGGGGCTGGAACTGGTACAATCAAAATCGAAGGTGTAGAAACACTTCACGGTGCAAAACACAACATCATCCCTGACCGAATTGAAGCTGGTACGTTTATGGTGGCAGCAGCCATTACTGAAGGAAATGTTCTTGTAAAAGGCGCTGTGCCTGAGCACATGACTTCACTTGTGGCAAAAATGGAAGAAATGGGTATTCAGATCATTGAAGAAGAAGAAGGTTTAAGAGTCATTGGACCATCTGAGCTCAAGCCAATCGATCTAAAAACAATGCCGCATCCTGGGTTCCCAACGGATATGCAATCTCAGATGATGGCGCTATTGCTTCGTGCGAACGGAACAAGCATGATCACAGAAACTGTGTTTGAAAATCGTTTTATGCATGCTGAAGAATTCCGCCGCATGAATGGCGATATTAAAATTGAGGGTCGCTCTGTGATAATCAATGGACCTGTTCAACTTCAAGGTGCTGAAGTGGCAGCGACTGATTTAAGAGCAGGAGCAGCACTTGTACTTGCTGGATTAGTGGCCGAAGGTCATACACGTGTCACTGAATTGAAGCATATTGACCGTGGATATGTGAACTTCCACCAAAAACTAGCAGCAATCGGTGCAGACATTGAAAGAGTAAATGATGAATCAGCAGATGTGACACAAGAACAAGTTGTATCAGATCTAAACGCATAATCATAAAAGAAATCAGTGTGTCCATTTGGGCATGCTGATTTTTTTTTAGAATCATAGTCTGGTTTCATTTTCAAAAGCTTATCATTAGTGTATCCAATCGTTTTAAATTTTATTCATAAAGACGAACAGTAAATCAAATGATGAAGAGCACAAACATATCACCAAAAGACTTGTCCAATGAATGAAAGAAGCTGTCATATTAGCTTGTCCTTGCCCATAGGATAAAAGAGATTCAATGACAAATGGGGGCAGCCAATATGAAACCAATGATATGGACAATCGCAGGAATTTGCATCATCATTTTAATGATTCCAACCTTACTCGTGTTGCCGACGTTCCAAGGAAAACCAGCAGCCAGCCAACACGTAGCAGCAGAACCATCAGTTAAAAAAGAAGTGAAAGGTTCAGTCAAATTGAAACAATCACCCGTCTCCATTCCCGTCTACCGTTCAGCGCATCAGCAGGTAGAAAACATCCCCTTAGAAGAGTATGTGATCGGTGTCGTCGCTTCTGAAATGCCAGCCGATTTTGAAATAGAGGCGCTCAAGGCACAGGCACTCGCCGCTAGAACGTATATCGTCAGACAAATGATCATTGATAAAACCGTCAAATCTCCACAGGGTTCCCTTGTAGATGACACCCAAATGTTCCAAGTGTACAAAAATAAACAGGAACTGAAGAAAATTTGGGGAAAAGCGTACAATTGGAAATTAAAAAAGGTCACAGAAGCGGTTGCCAGTACACAAGGGAAAGTACTGACGTATGACGAAAAACCAATTGATGCTTCCTTCTTTTCGACAAGTAATGGGAAAACCGAAAATGCAGAAGCTTATTGGAAAAATGAAATCCCTTATTTGAAAAGCGTCTCAAGCAAATGGGACGAAAAATCACCCAAATTCCAAAACAAGAAAAACATCACAGTGAGCGAATTTCAGCAAAAACTGGGTGTGACCCTTGGCCAGCAGCAGGTGGGAGAAATTGTAGAACGAACACCAGGCAATCAAGTAGCCAAAGCCGTCATTAACGGAAAAACATTGTCGGGCAGAGACATTCGCGAATCACTAGGATTGCACTCTGCAGACTTTACATGGGAACGAAAGGGTCAGCAAATCGTGATTACGACAAAAGGGTATGGTCATGGTGTGGGCATGAGTCAGTATGGTGCACATTATATGGCACAGTCAGGCAAAAAAGTAGAGGCGATCGTGAAACATTATTATCAAGGGATAAAAATTGAATCAGCTGATCGCTTTCTGAACACATATATGGCTAAGAAATAAAAGCAAAGGTGCCTCAAAATGGGGGCATCTTTTTTTATGTGTGAAGAGGTATGAACAGAATGTGACAAATTGCGACTTAAGGCGCACCTCAGGAAATCTTAAACATTTACATCCCGACAAGAACCGATGGCCGATACAAAGCCCCTCGAAAGAATGAGAAAACGTGGGTGACAAAAGAGTCGCTAGGTGAATATATCTAGACATCTGACAGAATTTTAGTGATTTTGATGAAAGAGAAAAAGGGATCGAGTCCTATACCATTCCAAGACAGAATATTTTACGATTAAGATGTTTCAATCAAATACATAAGGAGGAAGGAAAAGCATGTTGAAAAAAGTATTTACACTCGTAACCTTAGCTGTATTGACATTATCAATGTCAATCTCTTCACCAGTATTTGCAGAAGCAGCATCAGCCAAAAAACATAAGAAAGATGTAAGAGTGACCATCTTACTTGATGCAAGTGGAAGTATGGCAAGAAAAGTGGATGGAGAGCGCAAATTCGATTTAGCAAAACAAGAGGTATTTAAATTTGCTCAGTCTCTTCCGAAAGATGCTAAAATCCGTATGAGTTTGTTTGGGTCTGAAGGAAACAACAAAAACTCAGGTAAAGCTCAATCATGTGAAGTCATTAGAGGCGTTTATGGCGTTCAGCCTTATGAAAAGGATAGTTTCGAAAACTCTCTAAACGGTCTTGGACCAAATGGCTGGACACCGATTGCACGTGCTCTTGAAAGTGCAAAGCAAGCGGATAAACAGCTTCATAAGGGAACAAAACACATTGTGTACTTAATTACTGATGGTGAAGAAACTTGTGGTGGAGATCCAGTGAAAGTAGCGAAAGAGCTTCATAACTCAAAAGGATCTACTGTAGTCAATGTGATTGGATTAGACTTTAACGATGGCTATGAAGGTCAATTGAAGCAAGTAGCTAAAGCTGGTAAAGGTCATTACTACCAAGCAAGCACTGGGAAAGAAATGGGTTCTATCCTTACAGCAGAATCATTAAAACTACACGAATAACTTGCTGAAGAAAAGGGAAACGATTGATTGATGCTTTCGTTTCTCTTTTTCTGTACAAATGAAAAAAAGGGAGATTTTTTAATGAAAAGAAATATTATATTAACCATTTTAGCGAGTCTTGTTCTGCTTCTTTCTTCACCAGCTCATGCTGTAACGAAAAAGGAGCCTGCTCATGTGGTGATTTTACTTGATTTAAGCGGAAGCATGGCACAATCGGTTGAAGGCGAAAAGAAAATCGATATCGCAAAACGCTCGATCCAAAGTTTCGCAAGTATTTTATCAGAAGATACACAAGTCTTGCTTCGTGTTTTTGGTCATGAAGGAACGAATAAAAATGCAGGAAAAGCCGTTTCTTGTGCAAGTTCCGAAGCAGTTTATGGATTTGGAACATATGAGCAAGCAACCTTTCAACAAGCGCTAAATGTGTATGGTCCAACAGGCTGGACACCACTTGCCAAAGCATTAACTGATACGAAACAAGATTTTGAAGATCACCAAGCTAAAGGAAAAAATATTGTATATGTTGTCAGCGATGGTGAGGAAACATGCGGCGGAAGCCCATCACAAGCAGCAAAGCAATTACATGAAGAAGGTATTGACACAATCGTCAATATCATTGGCTTCGATGTAAATGAAAAAGAAGCAAAAAGTCTAAAATCTGTTGCCAAAGCTGGTGGTGGACAATATCAACCAGCAGCAAATGCAGAAGAATTGAATCATATTCTTCAAAAAGAAGCGAACTCTTTTGGTCAATAGGATGTGAATAGACAGCTGGGGAGAAACCCCCAGCTGTTTTTTCATTAAGGATCAATTTAAAGTCGTCTCCAATTCATCAATCCGTTTCTCCACGTAGTGCTGATCTTTTCTTGCATGAAAGGTTTCGGCTTTTTCTAATATTGCGGTGGTATTGTATTCTGGAATCTGGGAATAGCTTTCGTAAACTCCTTTTGGTATTAACACGTTTCCTTCAGGCCAATAAACTGCGATATTTCCACGTTTCAGCTCTCCGAATTGAGCAACTCCTTGGTAGGATCCATATTGATTAAAAAGGACAACGGGATCGCCTTCTTGGACGTAAAGCTCTTTCGCATCTTCTTCATTCATCAAGATAGAATGCCGCTTTCCACCATTAAAGGCATCCTTTTCACTGTAAATCATAGAGTTGAATTGCTTGCCTCGTCTTGTCGTGATATTGAAATGCCCCTCAGTTTTTCGATATTGAGGCAGCTGTGCTGGGAGCAGGTGTCCTTTTCCATCCGGTGTTGGACACACCCCATCTTCGCAAAGCCATGCACCACCCCATTGAAAGACATCCCCTTTATGACGCAAATGCTGGATCCCATCATAGTTCCGATTTGCGATGGCGATCTCACGACGAATGTCTTCAGCATGGTCAAAATGAATCAACTTCGCGTCTTCTGGGCGAACTCTTTTTGCTAGGTCAATATAAATGTCCCATTCAGCTCTAGCTTCTTCAATGCGAGGTCCTTCAATTTCCGGACTGAAATACACCATGCGTTCCGTACTGGTTGATGTACCGCCGCCTGGCTGTTCATATCTTGTCATTGCAGGCAGAACAATCACAGTCTCTTCTGCTTCTACCAGTGTAGAGGTGTTCAAAATAATATCTTGATGGACACGGAGTTCAAGCTCGGATAGTGCTTTTTCAATCGCTTCAGGATTTGGCATCGTTTCTAAAAAGTTTCCACCGCTAGTAAACAGCATCTTCAGCTTTTGCGGGTGTTCTTTTGGAAGAGCCATTTTTTCAAATGATTGCCCAATCGTGTCACCATGCCATTTTGGAATATCAAATCCCCATATCTTCTCGATTCTTTTAATATTCTCTTCATCAAAATCACTTCCGGGCAATACGAATGGATCGGCACCCATTTCGCCTGAACCTTGGACACCGCTATGGCCACGAATCGGCATAACGCCACAATGTTTTCTGCCAATAAATCCGCGTAACATGGCAAGGTTTGCGACTTGTGATATATTATCAGTTGCAAAGCGATGCTGAGTGAGACCCATACTCCAAATAAACACCCCTGAATTGGCATTGGCAAGCAGTACAGCGAATTCCTTCATTCTTTCTTTAGATAAGCCTGACGATGCTTCGAGATCCGACCATTTTAACTGAGTGACATGCTGCTTTACATCTTTTATGCCGGTTGTATTGGCTTGGATAAATTCATGGTCAAGAGCGGAATGGGGCGCTTGCTCCTCCATATCAAACCAATGTTTGATGACACCATTCATAAACGCAATATCGCCGCCTATATTGACTTGATAAAAATCATCCGCTATTTTTGTGCCGAATAAAGCACTTTCTGGGATAGAAGGGACCCAATATTTTTCCATTGCAGGCTCTTTATATGGATTGATGACAATGATTTTGGTTCCTTTCTTTTTAGCGGCGTACATATATTTAGTCGAAACCGGCTGGTTGTTTGCTGCAACAGAGCCCCAAAATATCAATACATCTGTTCCAATCCAATCACTGTAATTACAGCTGGATGCACCTATACCAAGGGAGCGTTTAAGAGCGGTTTTGCTTGGTGAATGGCAAATACGAGAAGCATTATCGATATGATTTGTTCCAATAAATCGCGCAGCTTTCGCCGCAGTATAGTACACTTCATTTGTAATCCCTCTAGCCGTTAAATAGAAAGCAAGCTGACGTTTATCAATCGATTTGATTTTAGCGGCGATTTGACCTAATGCACTATCCCAAGAAATGCGTGTAAAGGCATTCTCACCTTTTTTTCGAATCAGGGGATAAGGAATACGCCCAAGTTTTCGAAGAGACGTGCTATCCATTTGTCTGAGCCGCTCAATATCTTCGAACCATTTTGGATCAATTGCTGGCATTGTGTTAAGCCGTAGCACATTCAGTCTTGTAGTGCATATATGGGGCCCTGCTAGTGTTTGATCGTATAAACCTGATACACCAAGAGCACAGCCGTCACAAACGCCCTGAGTCAATATACGGTACGCATAGGGGAGATTATCTTTGTTCTCCCATGCCACTTTCATCGTGTCTCGAATGTGTTTCGGTTTTACTTTTCCGAGCCCCATAGGAGCAAAAGAGGCCCATAGCTTTGGTGAGGGTTTTTTGTTGAGTTTAATAGGCCCCTTGTGTTTTGTTTTTCCCATGATATCGTCACCCTCCTATCACTTTGTAAAGCGTTTTCATATCTAAAAATTACCTGTAGATTGTCATTCTGTCAAATTCATATTAAGAGCGGACCGTGACAGAAGAAGGAGCAGTAAGATTTGATTCACGAAGTTGTTTAATATCCTTCCGAATGAGAAGAGATATGATAAACGCAATGAAAAATAGGCCGGAGAAGACCATGAGACTTTGTGTGTAATTGCCTGTAATGTCACGAATAAAGGAGGAAAATAAAGGTCCTGCTAAACCAGCAGCGGCCCAAGCGGTGAGAATATAACCGTGTATGGCACCTAGCTGCTTCGTACCAAATAAATCTCCGATATAGGCTGGAATTGAAGCAAACCCTCCTCCGTAGCACGTATAAATGATTGCCATCACGATTGAAAAGATGAGCGGTTCTTTTAAGTTGGGAAGTAAGGGAAAAGCAATGAGCTGTATAGTAAAGAAAATCGTATACGTATTTGGCCTTCCGATATAATCAGAGAAGGATGCCCATCCGATCCGTCCTAGCCCATTAAAAGCACCTAAAATTCCAACAAGAGTAGCTGCTGCACCGGCCGTGAAACCAACATTTTCTTGAGCAAGCGGTGATGCTACAGAAATAATAGCAATTCCGCATGTGATATTGATAAAGAGCATGATCCACAAATAATAAAAGCGCCGTGTTTTAATGGCTTCATTTGCGGTGAGCTGTGATAAATCTTGAGGAATTTTCCTTTGGCTTGTTTTTAGCACGTTAAATTGTTTGACATCATCAGGTGTTGGTGGTGATAAATAAAGAGATGAAACGACCATGATGATAAAATAAGAGATTCCGAGAATATAGAAGGTGTTTGCAATATCAACTTTTTCAATGAGAAATTGAATAATGGGACTGCAAATCAGAGAAGCAAACCCAAAGCCCATAATGGCTAAACCCGTTGCGAGTCCTCTTCGATCTGGAAACCATTTGACTAATGTTGATACTGGAGCAATATAGCCTACACCTAATCCGATTCCAGCGAGTACACCATAAAATAAATAGAGGAGAGGTAATGAAGACATGTGGACAGCAAACCCTGATCCAGTCATCCCAATGCCGAAGAAAATAGCTGAGAAGAGCCCTGATGCCCTCGGCCCATACTTTTCAACGAAATGCCCCATAAAGGCAGCCGATAAACCTAAAAATAAAATAGCGATGCTAAATGTCAGGCTTATTTCTGTTAATGACCATTGAAAGGTTTGATGTAAAGGATTCGTAAAAACACTCCATGCATAAACAGATCCGATAGATAAATGAATCCCCACAGCACTTGTAGCAATCAGCCAACGATTTTTTGTTTTATTCATTGTGTTCCCTCCATATAAAGCAAACAAAAAGTTTGATAAGATAGAAATATGTTACATTTTTATGACTTTTTAAAATAATATCACAATTCGTCTGGTTCATATAACTAAATTTGTGTTGAAAGGAAGATCAGATCATGAATCCTTCTGTTAAAACGAAACGACGCATACACCAATATCGCAGTGGTCAAATGACATGTAAAACAGATGAAGTTGTAGAAGAATTCCCTTTAACCGTGCTGGTGAATGGTGAAGAGTTTGTCACACTCGTTTGTTCACCGGATCATTTGAAAGAATTGGTGATCGGTTTTTTAGCTTCAGAAGGAGTCATTCGATTTGAAAAAGAGATTAAAAGGTTTACAATAGATGAAAGTATGGGTTTTGCATATGTTGACTTACATCACTCAACTCAGTTCCAATCCTCAGATTTTACAAAACGAGTGATCGGATCTTGCTGTGGGAAAGGAAGACATTTTTATTTTCTCCAAGATGTGAAGACGGCAAAAACAGCCATTGACCGAATCAGTATTTCTGCTGAAACTTGTATTTATTTAATGAAATGTTTACAGGAGGAAAGTCAGTTATTTCAACATACTGGTGGTGTCCATAATGCTGGACTGTGTGATACAGAAAAGCTATTCATCACTAGGACGGATATAGGACGGCATAATGCGTTGGATAAAATCTATGGATATTGTTTACTTCATAAAATCCCACTGAGAGATAAAATCCTTGTATTTAGCGGCCGGATATCGTCTGAAGTTCTGTTGAAGGCAGCAAAATTAGGGGTATCAATCGTCATATCAAAATCAGCTCCTACTGAGTTAGCACTTAAAATGGCAGAAGAATTAAATATAACAACAGTTGGATTCGTAAGAGGAGAATCTTTTAATATCTATACTCATCATCAGCGTATTACAGAATAGGAGGCTAAGTATGGTCAGTATTTTGGATAAAAGACATCGACCATTGCGCGATTTAAGAATATCCGTAACAGATCGCTGTAATTTTAGATGTACGTACTGTATGCCTGCTGAAATCTTTGGACCAGATTATCCTTTTTTAGATAAAGAAGAGCTGCTTAGCTTCGAGGAAATTGAACGACTTGCTGCGCTTTTTGCAAAGGAATTAGGTGTGGTGAAATTACGTATTACGGGCGGTGAACCTTTAATGCGTAAAGATTTGCCCGTTTTGATAGAAAAACTCGCAAAAATTCCAGGTATTGAAGACATCGCGATGACAACCAATGGAACGCTGTTACCTTTGTACGCAGATAAGCTAAAGAAAGCAGGTCTGAATAGAGTCACCATTAGTTTAGATTCTTTAAATCCAGATCGTTTTAAGCAGATGAATGGAAGACACATTTCTATCCAAAAAGTATTTGATGGGATAGAGGCTGCAAAAAAAGCCGGACTTGCTATTAAGATCAATATGGTTGTCCAAAAAGGTGTGAATGATCAAGATATCTTACCAATGGCAGCCTATTTTAAAAAAGAAGGACACATTCTACGATTTATTGAATTCATGGATGTTGGCAATACGAACAAATGGAATCTCAAGCATGTATTGACGAAAAAAGAGATTATGGAGCTAATTCATTCAAAATACCCTATCAAACCAGAACCCCCTCGATATCAAGGTGAAGTAGCCAAGCGTTATTTTTATGAGGATGGGTCAGGAGAGATTGGCATTATTTCTTCCGTTTCAGATGCTTTTTGTGGATCGTGTAATAGAGCTAGACTATCTGCACGTGGCGAATTATTCACCTGTCTTTTTGCATCATCGGGCTTTGATCTGAGACGATTCATCCGTAATTCAGAAAATGATGAATATCTAGTGAACATATTGAAGGAACTTTGGTCAAACAGACAGGATCAATATTCAGCTGAGAGAGAGCAAAAGAAAGATCAGAAAAAAGTTGAGATGTCCTACATCGGCGGGTAATGACAACAAAGTATCATGATCATCGATTTTTGAAAAGAAGAGAAAATGCTATAATCACTGTTGAAAATCTTCTTTTAACATCAGGACAATTTTTCCTATAAGCTCGGTCCTATAAAAAAACAGCAGAGATTCTGCTGTTTTTTTAAAATGCTATTTTGTACCTCAAAATTGACGGAGTAAGGATGAAAAAGAGACTTTTATTCATTTTGTCCTGCTTTACATTGACAGGAACTATGCTAAGATCAAATCAATCTTTACCAACTCGATTTTTTCACTCCTGGAATCTGTCCTTTATAGGCAAGCTCACGAAAAGCAATTCGAGACATTTTAAATTTTCTCAAGTAACCTCTAGGACGGCCAGTTAATTCACAGCGGTTTTTTAAGCGAGTGGGTGAAGAGTCTCTAGGTAGTTTCTGCAAAGCTTCATAGTCACCTTTTTCTTTTAGCTCTTTCCTTAATTGTGCATATTTCAAAACGAGCTGCTGCCGCTTTTTTTCTTTTGCAATTTTTGATTTCTTTGCCATTTAAAACCCTCCTGGTTTAAGTGTGTATGTTCCATTGAAAGGGGTCTTCAAACGTTGTCCAATCTTGAACAAATTCTTCAGGTGTGAGTAAGCATTGATCTAGTGTACGAATAATATCTGCTTTAGGTAAATCTACACCGATAAAGACAAGTTTTGTATGTCGATCACCAAACTCTGCATCCCACTCATCTAGAATGTCTGGTTCCTGATTTAAGATCCGTGATCGTTCTTGCTCAGGCAAGGCAGCAATCCAGTATGCGATTGGTTCAATTGCCACAGATTTTCCGGCTTGTGAAATTAAAATGGTTAAATCATGATGTGTCGCTAGCCATGTAAATCCTTTCGCTCGAACGATTTGCTCTGGCATTTGATCTAACCAAGCATTCAGTCTGCCAGTATGAAAAGGAAGCCTTCTTTCATAAACAAAAGATGAGATTTGGTATTCTTCTGTTTCAGGCGTATGCTGAGAGTGTCCAGCATTAATTTCTTTGATCCAGCCCGCAGAAGCACTAGATTTTTCAAAATTGAATAAACCAGTATTCAAAATATCACTAGGCTGTACATTACCTTTAGAGGTTCTAATAATGGTTGCTTCTGGTTGAAGTTTGGTTAACACGTGCTCAAGCCGATCTAGTTCTGATGCTGATACAAGATCACATTTGTTGATAATGAGCACATCACAAAATTCAATTTGATCAATAAGTAAATCGGAAATCTCTCGTTCATCATCATCTGAAACTGCTTCTTTACGATCCAATAAACTTTCTCCTGACTGGAAATCTGTCCAGAAACGGTTTGCATCTACCACCGTTACCATCGTGTCTAATCTGCTAAAACGTGTCAAATCTATGCCCATTTCTTCATCAATGTAAGAGAAAGTTTGAGCGACAGGAATTGGTTCACTAATACCTGTAGATTCAATGACAATATAATCGATATTCCCAGCCTTACAAAGGCGTTCTACTTCAATTAATAAATCTTCTCTCAATGTGCAACAAATACAACCATTAGATAGTTCAACCAGTTTCTCATCTGATCGAGAGAGTTCGCCACCTTGCTTAACTAATTCCGCATCAATGTTTATTTCACTCATGTCATTGACAATAACAGCTACTTTTAGCCCTTTACGATTCTGAAGAACATGATTTAATATCGTGGTTTTTCCAGCTCCTAAAAAGCCGCTTAGAACTGTGACAGGTATTCTTTTATCCATTTGATTTAGTCCTTTTGAACATGCTCATTTTGTATGCCGCCTCACTTATATAGTAATGATTACGATTTAAATCTTAAAATTATTTTGTTTCCCGATGAAGGGTGTATTTCTTTAATCGTGGAGAATATTTTTTTAACTCCAATCGGTCTGGATTCGTTCGTTTATTTTTTGTAGTGATATAGTTTCTGTCACCTGTTTCAGTACAGGCTAAGGTGATTTTCACGCGCATAATTGCTATAATCCTCCTTTATTTCGTAATGATTACGATTTGTATTTTAAAATGATAAAGGCTGATTGTCAAGTTTAGTATCAAGTCTATGCCAACTCAAATAAAAAAGGGGTATCGTATTTCATTGATACCCCTTTCTATTAATAAAAGTCACCAAGTTCTTCTTCGTAATAATCTTCGTACTGTTGGACATCGGTAGGGAGTTCTTGGAGAAAGGCTAGTCCGCCTAGTATAAACATCAAAACAATCGCGATGAATGAGAGAATAACGGCGGCAATACTTGAAATCGCAAACAGTGTTTGCATTTTCATCATTTTAGCATATTGTTCCAATAATTCTTCGTAAGAAGTATCAGGCGCTTGAATCAATTGTTCAGCTGCTTTCACGGATTTTTGGACATGAATTCCCATCATAATCAGAAAAAACGCCAATGGCAGCAGGAAGAACAAGCCAAAACCCACTGAGGATGGATAGACCACCTGAAATATAGAGAAAGATGCTCCCAACCTTTCCCCACTTTGTTATTGAATGAAGAGATTGAATGATTTTCTCAGTTTGTTGCAATTGTGTTCACTCCTTTATGTATTCACTCTATATCATACTTGAGCAAGTAGTACTTTAGGAAGAGTGAATTGACCTTATTTCTATCTTTTATTTACTTTTTATGGATAAATAAATTATTTTCGAATACGAAAAAAGTAACAATTACTACAATTATAATCGAAAAATTTTGTCGTAAATAAGAAAAGTAGTTTGAAGTAATTAGAAAATTTATCAAAATATGTTGTTAGTTGTCTATCAATTGGTTATTATTGTATTGTATTACCATAAAAATTGGAAGGTGGAATTCATATGTTAGATCGAATTTTAAACAAAATGACCAATGTTCAACCTGCAGCTGCTAGATGTATTTTGCAAAGATTGGTAACTTCTTGCCAATCAGCACCAACTTGTTTCCTTCAAGGCGTTGG
This sequence comes from Bacillus sp. FS02, assembly GCF_024398395.1. Classification (NCBI taxonomy): domain Bacteria; kingdom Bacillati; phylum Bacillota; class Bacilli; order Caryophanales; family Bacillaceae; genus Bacillus; species Bacillus sp. FS02. The sequence goes on from NZ_CP074101.1 coordinate 2,328,383, forward strand.
AACTTTCCGTTACTATGTGGATCGTGACACAGGTGAGATTTGTACTAGCCAAGAACGCGTTAAATGTGGCTGCTAAATTTAAGTATCTTATTTATTAGGGTGTGAACGCATGAGCATAACTCCAATTTCATTAGTAACAAATGCTATGCAGACGTCAAATAAGCGTCAAGCAGGCCATACATCAAATTCTTTTTTGACCCAAGCAGCGCAAATTGTTCAAGGCGACCATTCTCCAGAAGAGAGAAAGGCGTTATTTCAACAACTGACTTTAGTTCAGCAAGGAAAAGATTTAGAGCTTCATGTTTCTAAATTAAAGGAACTAGAGAAAGAGGTTCAAAAAGAGGGGTCTTCTTCCGTTACTGTGAATCAGCACGGTGATCAAGTTGACATTTCAAATGAAGCTCGCAGTGAGTTTGAACAAGCTGAGGAACAAACATCCGCTTCAAGCGAAGCTAATGAAATCGCTGCAGAGGAAAAAGGGAAGGATGTTCAGCCAAATTCACAGTAATAAAAAATGAGGCATGTGTTTGATGCTCTTCACATGCCTCATTTATCTTTAGTTTGCAGCTAGTCTTGAATAAAGACCGTCTGGAAAAGGTGCTGCATATGAGATGGTATCATTGTCTTCTACCATGATGTAGAACGGAAACTCCTGAATTTGGAATGCGTTTATCAATTGTTCGTCTACCGGAATAATTCGCAAGTTTGTTTCGTTATCACGATATAATTCTTGGTCCTTTTTTTGCCCGTTTTTCAACAAAATACTCAATGAAACGTTTAGTTTACGCTGCTTTTTTGTTTCTAGGAATTGTTCGAGTGATGGAATGCAGTGCGGACATGCTGTGTCAGTGAAGATCAGTAATTGTTGTGTACGATTTGTTTGCAGCAGATCATTCATGTGAATGGGTGATGGCTGTTCGAGAAGTGGATGCGCAAGTTTCTGCCCCACGTGTTCTATAGGTAAAATGATAAGCTGCATCTGTTGTTTTAAATAGATGATAATTCCAGCCGTTAATAGAAGACTGCAAATCATAAGAGCGAGCTGTATAAGAAAAATTGAATTCATCGTATATCGTCCTCTCAAAGTGAAGTTACGCAAAGCTATCATATTACAAATATCAAAAATATGTCAATTATACTAAATGGTGTAAGGTGGAGCATCTCATGAGTACAGTGAACCATTGTTTATATGCAATCTCCTATACTTGGAAAAAAAGTCGTTCTTATCTTCTTTTAACTTTGTTCATTCAAGTGATCGTTGGTTTTATGCCTTTGGCTAGTGTCTGGATTATTCAAACTTTGATTAATGAAATTATTTTATTTATGACGTCTTCAGGTGACATCCAAAAGGTTTTGTGGTTATTTGGACTGCAAATGGTCATTGTGATTTTAGGATATGGACTTCAATTCATTCTTCAGCTTAGTCAACAGAAAGCGACAAATCTGATTGGTCTGCATTTGAAAGGTGAATTGCTTCAAAAAGCGATAAGACTGCCGTTTATTACGTTTGAGCACCCGTCCTTTTACAATGAAAGTCAACGTGTGATGAACAGTCATCAGCATGTTCTCAGTATGGTGAGAAGTATTTTTACAATGATGAGCGCGTTGATTACTGTTGTATCACTTCTTATTTATATGATCGGTATTCATTGGGGCTTAGCGGTCATATTGTTCTTGTTTACCTTGCCTGTATTATGGATTGAACTTTTCTTTGGAGGCGCACGTTATCGATTAAATCGTTTGTTAACGGCTAATGATCGAAGAGAAATGTATGTATCTGATCTCGTCGCACAGCGAGATTCTTTAAAGGAAGTTCGTTTATATGGAATAGGGAATTATCTTCTTCAAAAGTGGAGAGGTCACTACGTTAAAAGTGCAGATGAAAAATATAATTTGCTGAAACGCCAAGTGCGCTGGGAGATGGCAGGCGGGTTGCTCATGACATTGGCCTATGTGTGCTGTGGTTTATTGATTGTCTTTCTTATTTTTCAAAAAAAATTAGCTGCGGGTACGTTTGTTGCAGTGCTACAAGCTGTACAAAACATTCAAAGTGGGTTTCAAGATTTAACGAGGGAATGTTCTAGTTTATATGAAACGAGCCTATATGTTGATGAAATGAGAGCTTTTCTAAAGAGAGAAGAGGAAATGCATGAACAGACGGAAGAGGCAGCGTCGCTTCAGGGAATTGAGCATATCCAGTCCATTACATTAGACAATCTCTCTTTTACTTATCCGAATATGAAAAAACCAGCGATTGAGCATATTCATTTTCATATGAATAAAGGTGAACGAATTGCATTAGTAGGAGATAATGGGTCCGGTAAAACCACTTTAATCAAATGTTTAACCGGCTTATACGATCCAGATCAACAGAATATGCACAAAGTCAATGGAGAGGATATTTCCACCATCCATAAAAAGACCTATCATGCGAGAATGGCTGTTCTTTTTCAAGATTTTATGAAGTACGAATTCACTGTGAGAGAAAACATAGGGTTTGGCCGTATTGATGATATAGAAGAGGAAGAGCGGTTGATTTCAGCCGCCCGTCAAGCAGGTATAGAGAAAAGAATTAATGAAATGGAAGACACATATGATGCGCAGCTAGGTCGCTTTTTTGAAGAGGGACATGAATTGTCTGGCGGACAATGGCAAAAGCTTGCGATGGCGAGAACCTTCTTTAGAGAAAGTGATTTTATTATTTTAGATGAACCGACCTCTGCTCTCGATCCATTGTCGGAGATCTCACTCATTCGAAAGTTGTTCGATCATACGCAGGATCAAGGTGTTTTGTTTATTACACATCGTATGGGAGCGGCCCGCTTAGCAGACCGTATCATCGTCATGAAAGATGGTGCTTTTATTGAAGAGGGCAACCATGATGAACTGATGGCGTTGCACGGAGAGTACAGAAGGCTTTACGAGGCACAATCTCAACTATTTCAACAAAAGGAGATGGTGTAAGGTGAGTGTCTTTTATTTCATAGGCGTCTATTTACTAGGAATCATTTTTGCAGGTGCATGGCTGGATAAAGCAAGGAAACAGAAGGCACATGTTCAGCAGATCAATGCTTATCGGCTGCTGCCGCCTTCTTTCGCGGCACCCATGTTTTATGTGTTTTTGTCGATTGAGTTGGTTTGTTTGATTCATTTGTTTATATGGAACATGTCTATCCTGCCTGCAATTGGCCTTACAGCCCTGTTATGTATTTATACTGGAGCGGTTACGTTCAATTTAATGAGGGGGCATCGTGATATTTCGTGCGGTTGTGGAGGATTACTGGAAAACGATCGCCTGCATTGGGGGATTGTGATTCGCAATCTGCTGATGCTTACTCTTGTGGCAGGGTTATATTATGTACATCCTAGTGTTGAAATGATTTCATTGCGGTTGAAAATGATTTGTTTTCTCATTGCAGCGGCTGTCTGTTTGATCATAGCGGTCAGCCAAGAAATTGTGCTATTGAAGCGAAAGTGGATCGACTCATTCCAGTTTGCAGATGAATCAATTATAGAAGGAGATAAAATGAAATGACAGATATTTTATTAATCATTGTGTTATTAATTGTCATTGCCCAGCTGGCTGTCGTGTTTTTGCTTGCCCGTTTTATCGGGAGATTTATGAATAAAATAAAGTCCCTTGATGGAATTGAATTGAAGGAAGCGGATATTGGTGACCCGGCTCCGTTATTTCGCAGTTATTCGCATGTAGGTGAAAAGGTGATCTTGAAGGAGTATTTGCAAAATGGGCGAGCTGTGATGCTGTTATTTGTGAATTCTACTTGTATGACTTGTAAAAGTATTTTGTCTGATTTGCAGCCTCAAACTTCACATGATGATGCTCATGTGATTGTTATAAATGGAGATGAACAAGCCGATGATGCCTCGCTTCTTCAATTGCTGCCGGAGCAAGCTGTTTATATGCGCTCATCACAAATTATGGAGTTGTATGGAGTAACAGTTGTTCCGCAAGCGCTTCTGATTGATGAACATGGTATCATTCTGAAAAGAAAATCGCTTCAAAATGCGAAGCAATTTGAGCAGTTGGTGCATGCTTCATAAAAAAGCGTCTCTTTCTTCAAGAGACGCTCCAGCGTGTAGACAAACCCTCGCATTCTTTGTCAGTCCTGCGTGCTGGTGCTCACGAATGTGAAATTCGCTCCGCACCAGTACTCGTCCTTCCTAGACTGCAAAGGTTTTCTATCACGATGAAAAGAAGACAAAGGGCTAAAATCAAGTTCATTTTAGCCCTTTGTCAACAATCTAAAGCGTCTCTTTCTTCAAGAGACGCTCCGTTTATAATTCTTTTCCTAAAATATCTAAGTCGTACCGATTTCCGTCCATTTCTGCGATGCGTGGCAAATGTCCCCAAGTCTCAAAGCCGTGCTTCTTAAATAATTTGATGCTGGCTTCGTTGTGACCGAAAATAAAGGCAAGTAACGTTCGGATGCCTAATGAGGGTGCCAATTCAAGCGCCTCTTGTAAGAACAATGACCCTAAACCTTTTCCACGATAGTTTTGGTTCAAATAAATACTCATTTCAACAGTACCGTTGTATGCAGGTCTGCCGTAAAACGTTTCAAAACTGAGCCAGCCGTAGATATTTCCTTCCTCATCTGTTTTCACATAGAGAGGACGTTTCTCTGAATGATTCAAAAACCACTGACGGCGGTCTTCTACTGTAACAGGTTCTGTATCGGCCGTTACTTCTCTTGAAGCAATCGTAGAATTGTAGATATCGACGATCTCTTTGAGGTCATCTTCTGTTGCCATGCGGTTGAAAGTTTTCACCATATGTACCCCCATCTTTTTTCATTCATCATACATATTATTGATGCGATTGCGCAAAATAAAAAGAAAAATGATTTCGTGTGTATATATTTTTTGAAAAGTGTTCAGAATGTTGCTGAGGTGATGAAAAATGAGAGAGGAAGAAAAGAAACGTACTTCCAAAATCACAAAAGTTCAGCAATTTTTCCGTAAGCGCTGGGTATTCCCTGCTATTTACTTGGTCAGCGCAGCGGTCGTGTTAACAGCCGTTCTTTGGTATCAAGCTGTATCGAAAGATGTGAAAGACCAACTATCTGATGGAAATCAAACAGGACAAGAACAGCGTGATGATGCCGTTGAAGTTGGAAAGCCAATTGAAAATGTCGCTATGCCGGTCCAGAATTCTGAGAATGTTTCTGTCGTGAAAAAGTTCTATGAAGCAGATGCTGATCAAAAAGAAAAAGAAGCAGCACTTGTAAACTATAATAACACCTATACCTTAAGCAAAGGTATTGATCTTGCAGATAAAGATGGCAAAGTGTTTGATGTCACAGCTGCTCTTAGTGGAACAGTCGTTCAGGCGAAAAAAGATCCAGTTCTCGGTCACGTTGTTGAAATTGAACATGAAGATGGATTGTCTACTGTTTATCAATCGTTGTCTCAAGTGAGTGTAAAAGAAGGTGATGAAGTAAAGCAGAATGATGTCATCGGTGCTTCTGGTAAGAATCTATATGGTGCTGAAAGCGGCAACCATGTTCACTTTGAAATTCGTATGGAAGGTTTAGCGCTTAATCCACTTAGCTTCATTGATAAGCCTGTTTCTTCCATTGAAAAAGCAGCGCAAGAAGTGACAGAAGAAGCAAAAGAACCTGCTCAGCCAAAAGTTGATGAAAAAACGAAGGAACCTGCTGCTGACGATAAGGCAAAAGAGCCGGCTGAAGAAAAATCTGAAGATAAGTCTGATGAGAAGGGGAAATCCTCTGATCAAGAAAAGTCTTCTGATTCCTCTAAAGACCGCAGTCAGTCAGAAGAAACAAAACAATCTTAATGTCATGTCAGATCCTCTGTGTAGATAAATGCACAGAGGTTTTTTTCTGTCTTTAAAAAAACCTCCGCCATATGGCGGAGGGATGCTATAAGGCGGCAGGTCCTTCTTCACCTGTCCGAATGTTGATTGTATTTTCTATCTCATATATAAAAATCTTCCCATCCCCTGGTTCGCCTGTACGAAGTACCTTTTGAGCCGTTTCCACGACCTGTTCAACAGGTACTTTGCTTAAGACGATTTCAATCTTTAAACGTTCGTACACATTGCTTTCCTTTTTGACGCCACGGTATAGTTCCGTATGTCCCTTTTGTAATCCGCAGCCGTGCACATTGGAAAAGGTAATCGAGGTGACACCAATCTTTCCAAGCTCCACCTTTAATGTTTCAAAATTAGCTGGACGTGTGACAATCTCCACTTTATACATTTTGCTCATAGAGACACCCCTTTTTCTTTAATCTTGATATGCTTTTTCGCCGTGCATCGTTAAATCAAGACCGACTGATTCTTCTTCTTCAGTTGCGCGAATCTTGAAGAAGATGTTGACGACTTTGATGATCACGTATGTGACAACTGCAACAAAGACGTATGTGGCCACGATGGCGACAACTTGTTTCCAAAGTAAGCTTGGATCGCCGTAAAATAAGCCGTTGGCTCCGCCATCATTGACAGATGTAGTGGCGAAAAGGCCTGTAGCAATGCCTCCCCACGTACCGCCGATTCCGTGCAGACCGAATGCATCCAGTGCATCGTCATAGCCGAACTTGGCTTTGAGTGAATAGACGCCCCAGAAACAAACGATTCCGCCGATGATTCCGATGATAATCGAAGCAAATGGTGTGACAAAACCTGCGGCAGGTGTAATCGCTACTAGGCCTGCAATGGCGCCAGAGATTGCACCTAGCATCGTTGGTTTTTTGTTGATCATCCATTCGACTAACAGCCAGCCGATGATTCCTGCAGCAGCTGCTGTATTGGTGTTAATAAAGGCATACATGGCGACACTGTCTAATGTGAGGGCACTTCCTACGTTAAACCCAAACCAGCCAAACCAAATCACAGCTCCGCCAAGAAGTGTGTAGATCAAGTTATGCGGAGAAGAACTTGCCGCTTCTTTTCGCTTCCCGAGAACAATGGCTACGACTAGACCAGCCACACCGGATGATATGTGGACGACGTTTCCGCCGGCGAAATCAAGTGCTCCCATTTCTCCAATCCAGCCGCCGCCCCATACCCAGTGTGCGACTGGAGCGTATACAAATGTGACCCAAAGGAGTGTAAACACGACCACCGCTGAGTAACGAATACGTTCAGCGAACGCACCAGAGATAATGGCTGTTGTGAGGACGGCAAAGGTCATTTGGAACATCATGAACAATGAATGTGGAATCGTGTCACTATATGAACCAGGTTCAAAGCCAACGCCTTTTAGTCCAACCCAGTCAAAGCCTCCGATCCATGCATTGCCTGGCGCAAAGGCCAGTGAATAGCCAAACACGATCCAGACGATAGAGACAATGGCTAGTGAGGTTAAGCTGTGCATTGTCGTACTTAACACGTTTTTACTTCTCACAAGTCCTCCGTAGAATAAGGCTAAACCCGGTGTCATTAACCACACGAGTAGTGCGCAGAAGAACATAAATACTGTATCACCCATTTGCATGCTGCATTCCCCCGAATCATTCAGAATTAATAGATTTCTTAATTCTTCATTATAGAGAGAAAAGTCATATATAACATATTCATGTAAGTTTATCTAACATGGTTTTTTGGTCATTATCAATATAAATGGATGAAAAGTTCGTAAAAAATGAGAATAAACGTGCATGAATCACGAAAAATAAAGGGCGTTTGACCTATAAAATCGAACTGAGAAACAATTTGGTTCGCTCCTCTTGAGGAGAATCAAATAATTCTGATGGGGTACCTTGTTCGACGATTCGTCCTTCATGCATATAAACAACTCGGTCAGCTACTTCTTTTGCGAAGCCCATTTCATGAGTGACGATGACCATTGTCATGCCTTCTTTGGCAAGACTTTTCATGGTTTGCAGCACTTCGCCTACAAGCTCTGGGTCCAGCGCAGAAGTAGGCTCGTCAAATAACATGACATCGGGCTTCATGGCGAGAGCTCGTGCGATGGCAACGCGCTGTTTTTGACCGCCTGATAGCTTTGAAGGGTACACTTTTGCTTTATCCGCTAGTCCGACTTTCTCTAATAAGACATTGGCTTCAGTTATCGCTTGTGCTTTCTTTGTTTTTTTCACCATAACCGGTGCTTCGATGATGTTTTCAAGCACGGTTTTGTGCGGGAAGAGATTAAAATGCTGAAACACCATGCCTATTTTCTGCCTCATTTCGTTTAATTGATCTCGTTTTGGATGAACGGGACTGCCATCAATGATGATCTGACCGTCATTTTTTATTTCTAAAAAATTCATACAACGGAGTAAGGTGCTTTTCCCAGAGCCGCTTGCACCAATTAAGACGACGACATCATTTTCATATACAGTGAGGTCGATATCTTTTAAGACATGCAGTTCTCCAAAGTGTTTATTCAGTTTTTCAACACGAATGATCTCTTTTGATTCTGTCATGCTTCTCCTCCTAATGATCACTGACTGATAGTTTTTTCTCAACGGTTTGCACAGCGAATGTTAACAGCAGGACAAGAACTAAGTAATAGACAGCCACGACAAGTAAGTACGTCATGTTGTCAAAACTGTTGGAGCCTTGAGTGGTGGCTATGTTAAAGAGTTCATTGACGCTGATGAAGGCAGCAAGTGATGAATCTTTTAAGCCGATGATAAACTGATTGCCGAGCGGGGGAAGGGCACGCCGCATCGCTTGCGGGAGAATGATACGTCTCATGGTTAGAAATCGCCCCATGCCAAGAGAACGTCCTGCTTCTTTTTGACCTTGATCGATTGATTGAATCGCACCTCTAAATATTTCTGCTATATAGGCACCGTTATGGAAGGCAAGCGCAATAGAGGCTGCCCAAAAGTCGGGTATATTTAATTCTGTCAGCCCAAAATACAGGATAAAAATCTGCACAATGAGTGGTGTCCCGCGTACAAGGAAGATATAGGCATTTGCGATATAACCGAAAACGGCTACGTGGGATATTTTTAGTAAGGCAAAGAAAAGCCCGATGAACATGCCGATGAAAATACTGATGACAGTGAGTTGTAAGGTGAGCAGCATTCCTTCTAAGAAAACGCCTCTAGAATCAATCAGCGTTTGAAAAAAGTGTGATAAGGTAGGCAAAACAATCATCTCCATTTGAAGAAAGTGCGCCTAGAGAAAGGCGCACAATCGTGGTTTTAATCCTGTTTGACGGTAATATCTTCGTCAAAATACTTTTCGCTAATTTGTCTTAATGTTCCGTCTTTTCTAAGTGCGTCAATCGCATCGTTGATTTCTTTTATGAGCTCTTTATTGTCTTTAGAGACAGCGATTGCTTGCTCACTTTGCCCGAGTCTTTCTTGTGCTTCAATTTTAAGTTTTTTCTTCATGGCTTCTGCACCTGTGGCAAAATCAGTGACGACCGCATCGTGTTTGCCGTTGGCTAGTGCTTCTAAAGCGACAACATCACTGTCGTAATATTTTGGTTCCTGCCCGCTATGTTCTTTGGCAATATCCGCATAGGACGAACCTTTAGAGACAGCGATTTCTTTGTTTTTTAAGTCATTTGCACTGTGAATGTCTGCGCCGGGTCTTGTGAAGATTTGCGGACCGGAGTAGTAATACGGTTGAGAAAAAAGGACGTGTTTTTTTCGTTCCTCGTTGATGGTATGACTTGCAACGGCCGCATCAAATTTACCTGCTTTGACGCCTTCGACGATGCCTGCGAATTTATATTTTTTCTGTACAGGCTCTAGGCCCATCTTGTCACTAATCGCATTGCCGACATCAATATCAAAGCCGGACATCTGGTTTCCATCCATGTAACTGAATGGGTGGAATTCACCTGATGCTGCAAAAATAAATTTCCCATCTTCCAAAATCGGCGACCCTTTCGCTGTAGAATTACGTTTATCTCCGTTCCCATTTGTTTCATTTGAACCGCACGAAGACAGAAGTAATACTGCAACCGAGAAAAGGGCTGGGACCCAAAACCGTCTTTTTTTAATAATAAGCTTCTCCTCCTTTTCAGCCGTTCTCCGTATAAGGAGAAAGTAGGCTTTTAAATATGTGTAGCATCTTACCATTTGTTCCTCATATTCTCAATTTTATATGCGCTTTTCCAACACTTGCCCTTTTTAGAATGTATGTCTTGCTTTTCGGAGAGAGAACTTGAATTGCTAAGGGTAAAAAAGGGAAATGAATCTCATAATAACGAGGAGATAGACAAAGAACGTGTATGTCAAAAGAAGGGGGCGGGTGTATGATCAAATGGAAAAACAACCGAAAAGTCTTTTTAACGGCGATTGCTTTTGGCACGATGTTAAATCCACTGAATTCCTCGATGATTTCTTTAGCCTTGCATCAAATTCAGCATGAGTTCGGTTTGTCATTTACGACGGTATCTTGGCTCATTTCAACCTTTTATTTGGCTAGTGCGGTCACGCAGCCGGTGAGTGGACGAATTGGAGATCATGTGATGAGCCGGAGAACTTTATTTTTATTTGGACTAGTTCTAGTGGCAGTCTCAGCCATTTGTGCGCCGTTTGCCCCGACTTTTGCGGTGCTGATTGTGATCCGGCTTCTTCAGGCGATTGGAAGTAGTGCGATCTATCCTTCAGGTGTTGGACTGATTCGGGATCATGTGAAGGAACGACAAGCTTCTGCTTTAGCGGTATTGTCTATTTTTGCTTCAGCGATGACAGCACTTGGTCCGACACTTGGCGGGTTTTTGATGACGATCGGCAGCTGGCCGGCGATCTTTTTAGTGAATCTGCCATTCATATTGATCAGTTTTTTTCTAGGCCTTTCCTTGTTTCCTAAGGAGAAGAAGAAAAAATTGCGTATCGGAGACACTGTCCGAAAGCTTGATTTGCCAGGGATGTTTCTATTTACAGTTTGTATTGTCCTTTTGCTTTCTTTTTTATTATCACTATCTGATGGTATTCAGTATGTACAGGGCATTCTCTGTCTTGTGAGTGCGGGTGCTTTTATATGGTGGGAATATCAGGTGGATGAACCATTTATCCAAATTCGGATGTTCAGGCAGGAGAAACGGCTTTCACTTGTGTATGTGCAATTTATCATTTTGAATATTTTCTTCTATTGTCTCTTTTTTGGCTTGCCAAGTTATTTTCAAGATGAATTGGGCTGGCGTGTGGAGATGACGGGTCTCTTTATGCTTTGCATGTCTGGCGTGAGCATTATGGTATCGCCGCTGACTGGCAAGTGGGTAGATCGCGGCGATGAACGGCACCCTGTTTTGGCAAGTGCTGTGCTGATGCTGGCCGGCGCTTCCGCCATGACTTTCTTTTTTATTCCTGCGCCATTCTGGGGGAAAGGACTGGTTCTTGCTTTGCTTGGACTCAGTTACGGGATTGGAAATGTTGCGCTTCAAGCTGCGATGTTAAAAGCGAGCCCTCAACAAATGATTGGCACGACCTCTGGGCTTTTTCAAACATGCAGGTACCTTGGTTCCATTCTGTCATCTGCCGTGCTTGGCATGCTGTTTGGTGAGGAAATTGCAGGTTCTCATTTTGAACAATTAGGCTGGACATTGATCATGATTTCCCTTGTCGGCATTAGCGTCAGCCTTTATTTTTCGAGTATGGTCAGAGGAAAACAAACAATGAAAAGAGCGGCTGGGATAAAGTAGAAGAGGTCTTCCATACTTTATCGCAAGCCGCTTAAGAGTTGGACAGGTCTGATCCTTGGTCCTTTTGCTTCCTTCTGAAAATTTTGCCCACAATGTTCTCGTAAAATGTCACGATACGATCAATAGGAGAGTCAAAGAACTTCCATAATTTATTCATGATAAAGACAACCACAATCGATACGATCAAGCTGCCTAATACATCAAATGGATAATGATGACCGACCCAGATGCGGGAGAACCCTGTCAGTAATCCAAAAACAAGCAACATATTGCCGAGTTTTTTATTACGGGATCGAATGGCTAGTGAAAGAGCCAGTGCACCTGTTGTGTGGTCACTTGGGAAGGAAGCGTCTGCTGAGTGCGGGATGAGTGTGTCGACTTTGTGCGCCACAAACGGCCGCTCTTCATAATAAAACAGTGTAATGGCAAAATTGACGATGAGTGCCACGATGCCTGTTACACCGGAAAAGAAGACATGCTTCTTAAATTTGTGATTACCTAAAAACCAGCAAATCAATAAGACGAGGGCATATACGAGAATGGCCTTTTTCGTAATGAAAATCATGGTCTGATCTAAAAACTCAGAATGATGAGCCATCCCGTGTATGACTTTAAACAATTCGTAATTCAAAACATCACCTATACTTTCGCTTAACGCCAACTATTTTTCAAAAGACCTATCTGTTCATTTGAAATATCCTATATTTTAGCATGTTTTCAGTGAAGTTTAAAACAGTATCCTATTCTGATAGGGAAACCTTTTGTGCTTTTGCTTCTTGCGGTTTTCGTTCGCTCCAATAAAAAACGCCCATGCTGAGTAACACGACAACGCCAGCAATGAGATATACATTTGAAAAATCTGTGAAGCTGACAAGCAGTCCGAAGACAAAGGATCCAGCGGCAATCCCCGTATCATACAAGGTAAAGAAAGTTGCTGTGGCGTAGCCTGTACGGTGTGCTGGTGAGTGCTGTATCGCAAGTGTTTGTAGACATGGCACCAAAGAGCCGTAGCCAAGGCCGATGACAGCGCCGGATAAAAGAAGCATGGTGGCTGTTTGGGTAGCGGTCAGCATCCATAAACCAATCGCAAAGAGAGCAATAGATGGATAGATCACAATATGAGGCCCGACTCGGTCAAACAGTCTGCCTGTAAATGGACGTGATCCAAGCATTGCAGCTGCAAAAACAATGAAGAAATAACTGCTTGCACCCATCAGGTGAAGTGAATTGGCATAGACTGAAATAAATGAAATGATCGGCGAGTAACAGAAGGAGATAATGATTCCAACTGCTGCCGTTTTTAAAGCACCTTTTTCAAACAGGTGAGAAAAAGTGAATCGAAAGATGACACTTCCGCCGTTTTCAGGCTCTGGTTGTCTAATCAGCATCGTGAAAGCTGCGCCGATGGAGACGATGATGGAAAAGAGCAGAAATAAAGAATGGAATCCTACTTTTCCGACTTGATTCAGTGCGATAAACGGACCGATGACCACGGCGAGGTTCATCGACATCACAAAGTATCCAAGACCCTCTCCTCGTTTATGTTTCGGAATCATATCAGCTGCAATAGCACTTGCTACGGTTGTCAAAATGCTGAAGAAGATTCCTTGCACGAAACGCAACATGAGAAGTGTTTGGAATTGATCAATTGGAATGTATAAATAAGTGAGCAGGGCAAAAGCCGTTGAAGAAAAAATCGCCATGCGTTTCTTGCCGAATTTCTCAATAATGGCCCCTGAAAATGGTCTTGTCACAATTGCTGATAATAAGAAGACCGTCACAAGGAGGCCGCCCTGTGATTCTGTTCCATTTAATTCATCCATTGTGTATATGGGGAGTAGTGTCAAAAGGGCATAAAAAGAGGTGAATGTAAATAAATTCACCAGGACAATCATGATAAAGTCTTTTGTCCAAATGCGTTCGTTCATGGTGTAAGTCACTTCCTATTCAGTTGATAATTTGTGTAAAAGTGTATGGAGGAGTTGTTTTTCTTCGTAGGTAAAATCTGAAAGACATTCTTCTTCAAATTGTTCCATCGTCTGTTTGATTTTTTTAAACTTTGCTTTTGCATCGTCTGTCATGACGATGAGATTCTCACGTTTGTCTTTTCCTTGGACTCGTTTCACCCAGCCGTTTGCTTCTAGACGCGTCACGGTTCTGGTAATCGTCGGTGCTTCAACGTTCAAATAGGTCCAAATGTCTTTTTGCGTTTTAGGACCGAATGTATCCAAACAAAAAAGTACAGTCCACTGGGACATGTACAAGTCATAAGCAGCAAGCGCTTCGTTCGCTTTTTTAGACAGCAGCCGCGCGCTTTGATGTATTTGATGTAAACACTCTCTGTTTAACGTATCCATAGGCTCACCTTTATTCATTATTTATCTAGGTAAATAAAATCACCTTTCCTATTTTACGTGTTACACCGATGCTTGTAAAGTGAAAATTTTCGGCACTCGAAATGATTTTTTGTTTTGTCTTTTCTGATAAATCCCTTGTCCCATCTTCATTTTTAGCATATTCCCTATGCAATGCTAATACACTGTTACAAACCTGACAAAGAGAGTGTTTGAGGTGAGGGATCGTGTTTGGCATTTGCTACCTAATGGATGAGAAATTAAGACGAACAAGCGCCGCTGAAAATGGATAATATTGATACGGATCTCATTTCACACTTCTCACATCCATTTTAGGGAGGTCGAGTGGTGTGCACGATTACATCAAAGAGCGAACAATCAAGATAGGAAAGTATATCGTGGAGACAAAGAAAACCGTTCGTGTAATTGCGAAAGAATTTGGAGTCTCTAAAAGTACTGTACACAAGGATCTAACAGAAAGACTGCCAGAAATTAATCCAGATCTGGCTAACGAAGTGAAGGAGATACTGGATTATCATAAATCAATCCGTCACCTGCGAGGGGGAGAAGCCACAAAGTTAAAGTATAAAAAAGAAGAAATTTTAGAAGGTGAGCCTGTAAAACAGTAAGCTTTAGTTCTTTGTTCATAAACATGATATATATATCTTCCTCTTATCGGTAGTTTCTAACCACAAATTTTGTAAAGACTTTTGTAAAGAAATATCTTTTTTTCTGCAAATTATGATAGAATATATAATTAGGGCAGAATGTGGTATTTGCTATGGAAACAGATTTTCAAGGAGGATATATATAGATGTTTGCTAGGGATATTGGAATTGATCTTGGTACTGCAAATGTACTGATTCATGTCAAAGGAAAAGGAATTGTGTTAAATGAACCATCTGTTGTCGCTCTTGATAAAAACAGTGGGAAAGTATTAGCTGTTGGAGAAGAAGCGAGACGTATGGTTGGACGTACGCCTGGGAATATTGTTGCGATTCGTCCATTAAAAGATGGCGTAATTGCTGATTTTGAAGTAACTGAAGCGATGCTCAAGCATTTTATTAACAAATTGAATGTGAAAGGGCTGTTCTCTAAGCCGCGTATGCTCATCTGCTGCCCGACAAACATTACATCTGTTGAGCAGAAGGCAATCAAAGAAGCTGCTGAAAAAAGCGGCGGGAAGCATGTATTTCTTGAAGAAGAGCCAAAAGTAGCAGCAATTGGTGCTGGTATGGATATTTTTCAGCCAAGTGGAAACATGGTCGTAGATATTGGAGGCGGAACGACAGATATCGCTGTCATCTCGATGGGTGACATTGTAACCGCCTCTTCTATTAAAATGGCTGGAGACAAATTTGATCTGGAAATTCTCAACTACATCAAAAAAGAGTACAAGCTGTTGATCGGTGAGCGAACTGCAGAGGACATTAAGATCCAAGTTGCAACGGTATTCCCAGACGCACGTCACGAAGAGATCTCGATTCGTGGACGAGATATGGTGACAGGATTACCAAGAACGATTACCGTCACAAGCAAAGAAGTAGAAGAAGCATTACGTGAATCTGTATCTGCCATTGTTCAGGCTGCGAAACAAGTTCTTGAAAGAACACCACCTGAATTATCAGCTGATATCATTGACCGCGGCGTCATCATTACTGGTGGCGGAGCGCTTCTAAACGGGCTTGATCAATTGCTTGCAGAAGAGCTGAAAGTACCAGTTTTCGTTGCAGAAAATCCAATGGATTGTGTAGCAGTTGGTACTGGCGTGATGCTTGATAATATGGACAAGCTGCCAAAGCGTAAACTCAGCTAATGATTTCCCTCATTCTTTTTAGAAAGAATGGGGGATTTTTATTAAAGAAGCCTGCCAATATGCCGATATATTTCATAGAAGATTGTGTACTGATGATTTTAGGTCATGTGAAAGAATTTGAATGAGGTGAGCACGTGTTAAAAGGACTATACACCGCAACATCTGCCATGATCGCTCAAGAGCGGCGGACAGAAATGCTTTCAAATAATATCGCAAATGCGAATACTCCAGGCTATAAAGCAGATGAAGGGGCCATGCGCGCATTTCCAGAAATGCTTCTAAGCCGAATGGAATCAGGACGTTTCCAAACATCTTCAGGCAAAGGCTTTAGTATCCCGCAGCAAACGGCGATTGGCGGAATTAATACGGGAACATACATGCAGGAGTTAATTCCTCAATTTACACAAGGAACATTAAAAACAACGGATCAAACAACGGATATCGCATTAGTAGAAAATAATGTACCCATCAACCCAGAGACAAATCAAAAGTCAGCGCTTTTTTATGCTGTGAATACACCAGAAGGCGTTCGTTATACGAAAAGCAGTTCCATTACATTGAATGATCAAAATCAGTTGACGATCAATGGACGTGCCCTTCTTTCCGTGACGGGCCAGCCGATTACCGTTCAAAGTGAGAATTTCAAAGTGAACGCAGATGGAACCGTGAGTGAAAACGGACAAAACCTTGGACAAATTGATGTACGTGTTGCAATGGATACAAGAAACCTTGCGCGTGAAGGAAATGATTTATACCGTACAGCTGATAATCAGCCTCTTCCAAGTGCGGTCAATAACGGTCAAATGTCCTATACATTAAGCCAAGGTGTATCAGAGCTGTCGAACGTTGATGTGACGAAATCATATACAGAAATGACAACAGCCTACCGCGCATTTGAAACAAACCAAAAAGTGGTTCAGGCATATGATAAGAGTTTAGAAAAAGCAGTGAACGAAATCGGAAGAGTGTATTAATGAAGAAATGAAGAGAGAGGAGGATTCTCATGCTTAGAACGATGATCAATGCAGCTGTGTCGATGAACGAGGTGCAAAAGCAGCTTGATATCATTAGTAATAACATCGCAAACAGTGAAACAACAGGGTATCGCGCGAAAAACACCCGTTTTTCAGAGCTGGTCAGACAACAGTTTAATCAGGTAGATGAAAAAAATGAGCAGGTGGCAAACAGTCGTCTGACACCTGCTGGTTTAAGGCTTGGAACTGGAACAATGGTCAATGCATCCATTAACTCATTGCAAGGGTCTATTAAAGAAACAGGCCGTGACCTTGATGTTGCATTTGGTGCGCCATCTCAGTATTTGCAGGTCAATGCTGGCGGTAACATCCGGTATACAAGAGATGGCTCTCTTTATTTACAGCCAGGAAATAATCGGAATCAAGTCCAGCTGGTGACAAGCGAAGGCCATCCGATTCTTGACGAAAACGGGAATGAGATTGTCTTAAATGCGAATTTCCGTGATATTTCTATCGATAAAAATGGCCGGCTTACAGCTATTTCTCGAGGCAATCAACCGAATCAGCAGGTGAACCTTGGGGTTGTTCAAGTGAATAATTCTTCAGCACTCATCTCTGAAGGAGAAAATTTGTTCTCAGTCGACGGCAACTATCAAGGCGCTTTAACGGCACTGAATGGGGCAAACCGTCAGGCCATTCAACTTCAGCAAGGTGCACTTGAAACGTCGAATGTGGACATGTCTAAAGAATTAACAGACCTCATGACAACACAGCGTTCGTATCAGATGAACTCAAGAACCATTACGATGGGCGATCAGATGCTAGGACTCATTAATACCATTCGATAATGAGCAGGCGGATGTCAGCCTCTCATGATAAAAAAGGCGGCTCGCTCAAAGTCGCCCTTTTTTTTATAAAAATCTGAGACATCTGCAAGCAGATCTTCAAGATCAATCCAGGCTTCTTTTCGTTCAAGACATGTGACGAGTGTAGCAATCTGTTCATCTGCCTTGGGCGTTTGGCTGTAGAGAAGGAATAAAATTTGGAACTTGATTCTTAATAGATCAAATTGGGCATCAACGGCTTCTTTTAGTCCTTTTTGAATATACTTCATTCCTTCATCAGTTAAATTCTCTTTAAAGCAGGAACGCACAGTTTCATAGAGACACGATACATAGGAGTGGGCAGATTTCCGGTATGCTGGGAGCCGAAGCGCTTTTTTAAAGTATTCTAGTGCTTCCTTATGACGGTTTTGTCTTGACTTGATAAAACCAGCGTCATAATACACGATACCAAGCAGTTCTTGGTCATCAATCATTTTCACGTATTCGATAATTTCAATAAAAATAGCTTCTGCTGCTTCATATTTTTTTTGATCACTAAAGTTAAGTGCGAGCACAATTTTGCACCGATAAATGCTGTGGATATCCCCGTGCTTTGCAAAGATATCCATGGCTTTTTCAACATGTCGAATGGATAACAGTGAATAGCGGTTGTTATAATAAACACCACTTGTACGGAAATGAAACTCCGCTTCCTCTAGCTCATCGTCTAGCAGGGGCAGTTTTTCTTCTGCTTTTTCAAGATAATGAATGGCATCATTTTGATCGCTCTTTAAAGATTCGTATAAACCGAGAAAAAAGTAAAAATAATATTGTAGTTGATCGTTCATTTGATCTTTTTGGAGCATGAGTTCATGCTTCAGTTTTTCTAAGTCTTCTGTTTGGTTCATCCAGAGCTGATGGCGAAAAAGCATAAGCTGATAATGTAAATGAAGCTCCTGTTTCTTTGACAATCTACGTTTATATTTGGTTAAGGACGTTTTGATCTCTTCAGCCTTCGAAAAGTGTCGATGTTTTAGCATTGTATACCACGAATGGAGAAGTTTTTTAATGGATTTATCGCTTATAAAATTCATTTTTACCCTCTTATTCAATCAATGATGTAATATATATTACCATATTTGTGAAAAAACGATGAGTGTAGAGTG
Organism: Bacillus sp. FS02; assembly: GCF_024398395.1. NCBI lineage: Bacteria > Bacillati > Bacillota > Bacilli > Caryophanales > Bacillaceae > Bacillus > Bacillus sp. FS02. Next base: position 2,347,114 of record NZ_CP074101.1, read on the forward strand.
GATTATATTTCATGACAATAGGTAATAATAGATGTTATTTTTTACCATAATTGTTGGCTAGACATTGAAAAATGACTGCATTCATAATATACTTCAATAGGAATCAAATGAAGATTAGCGATATAGAAAAGAAGGAGAGATCAAGACATGCTTGATGCTCAGCAAATTCAAGACATTATTCCACACCGTTATCCATTTTTATTGGTTGACCGTATTTTAGAAGTTGATGGTGAGAAAAGAGCGGTTGGAATCAAAAATGTCACAGTAAATGAAGAATTTTTTAATGGCCATTTCCCAGGATACCCCGTCATGCCAGGTGTGCTTATTGTAGAAGCGCTCGCTCAAGTTTTTGGGGTCATCATGTTAGGTAAAGAAGAGAACAAAGGGAAAATTGGTTTGTTTGCAGGGATTGACAGCTGCCGATTCAAAAGACAGGTCAAGCCCGGCGATCAGCTACGTTTAGAGGTTGAAGTCACGCGTCTTCGCGGTCCAGTTGCCAAAGGAAAAGCAGTTGCAACAGTAGATGGCGAAGTGGCATGTGAAGCAGAACTGACATTTTCTATCGGTCCGAAAGTATCGTAATATGTCTGACGGTTCATCATGTATGAACCGTTTTTTATATGGAAACATTCAGCCCAAGCGGATAAGGACTTGCTTTTTTGACAAAAAAACGTCATATTAGACAAAAAAAGATGAAGGTGATAAAGAATGCTGAAAGAATTTAGAGAGTTTGCCGTCAAGGGGAATGTAATTGACCTGGCTGTCGGTGTCATCATCGGGGGAGCATTTGGCAAAATTGTCACTTCTCTTGTGAATGATTTAATTATGCCGCTTGTTGGTATTATTGTTGGGGGGCATGATTTTAGTGGATTGTCTATTAAAATCGGTTCTGCTCAAATTTTGTATGGAAGTTTCATTCAAACAGTGGTCGACTTCTTGATTATCTCCTTTTCCATTTTTATCTTTATTCGTTATTTAAATAAATTAAAACGGAAAAAGGTAGAGGAAGAAGAAGTGGTTGAAACGCCAGATCAAACGGAAGTGTTGTTAACCGAAATTAGAGATTTATTGAAAAAACAAAGCCAATCGAAAGATGTGCAATAGAAAAAGAGCGGCTCATCCCGCTCTCAGCGTGTAGACAAACCCTCGCATTCTTTGTCAGGGCTGTGCTCCGGTGCTCGCCCTTCCTAGACACTTCAAAGGTTTTCTATCACGCTGAAAAGGAAGACAAAGGGCTAAAATAAAGTTCATTTTAGCCCTTTGTCAACCATCTAAGAGCGGCTCATCCCGCTCTTTTTTATGTGTTCTGTTTAAAAGCATCCAGCAGTTTTTCTCCTGATAGCCCCTCTTTGACGAGGTCTTTTAATACTTCTTCGGTTTCTGTTCTGTAACGATTTGTGATCATTTTACCGTCGAGTAATACAGATATGTTTTCTTCTAAGGCAACGATGTTTTTGACTTGGACCGATAGATGAACAGGGCGGTTGTTTTCTTTTGTAATCGTCACGAGAATCTTTACTTCTGTATGCTGCTGGAAGAGCACCTCAAACACTTGTCTATGCTTCTTTGGAATCAGTGCCTCGATCATCCAGTGATTTTCGCCATCTTCTTTATTAATGATTAAGCCGTCACGAAGGGGAATGCTGGACATTTTATCTTGCTTTGGATCAAGTTCGATTTTTAAATCAATCAGCCTAAAGGTTTTCATATTTATCACCTCACAAGCGTTCATTATTCGTAAGTATCATTATAGCATACAACATCTGTATAAATGAAACCGCTGCCTACTCAGAACTAGCTGCATATAAGTGAAAGGAGATGTTTTATGGAGTCCTATCAACTTCGAAACATACATATTGGTGAGGAAAAGGAAAGCAATGTGAGGGTCTATACATGGGGAGATATTCTCTCATTTTGTGATGTGTATATGGAAGAAGGGGAGTCCCTCACTTTTCAATACGTGACAGACGATCAAATGGACTGTTTTGAATTTCAATTGTCAATTCATGATGGAAGGCTTTGTTTTTATTGGTTCGCGTGGGACGGGTCTGACTATATTCACATGCCTTCTAGTAATTGGATTCATTCAGATGTTTTTTATCAATTTATGAAAAATAAGTATTTCGTCAAACAAAATAAGATGATGTTTTATACACAAGCGGTAAAAAGTAAAAATGATTGAGGAAATAAAGAATTTGAAGAACGATTTTGTCATTTTCGTTTTTTGTCTCTTGTGCTATTTCTCAGTAGACTAGGGTTAGCTGAAAGGAAAGGAGGCAAAAGGCAAAGGTCTAGCATCTCGTGGCCCCCTCTAGCTATAGCTGATAGACTTTGCCTTGTACACATATTCACTGCGTAATAGTAGAACCAAGGTTTCTTTGTATCAGTCATGTGTCCCCTGTGAATCCCCTTATGCGTATCCGGTCATGTAGCGTGACCGGGTACTCTTATATTCATTGATAAGCCGATCATTCCTTGCAAATAGTGGATACTCATTTCATAATGATGATGGATTTGATAAACGGAAGGTCAACTGAAAATGCAGGCAAAAAAGGAGAGACCGATGACAAACATTCAATTAATCGCAACGGATTTAGACGGAACTTTATTGAACAGTGAGCACAAAGTGAGTCAGGAAAACGAGCAGGCGTTAAAGGAAGCAGCGGCGAGTGGGATTGAGGTTGTCGTTTCAACAGGAAGAGCGTATTTTGATGTGAAATCTATTTTTGATCAGCTTGGGATGAATACGTGGGTCATCAGTGCAAATGGAGCTGTGATTCATGATCCAGAAGGTCAAGTATATCATTCGGCTGTTCTAGAAGAAGAAAAAGCAAAACACATCTTATCATGGCTTGAAGAGCGTGATTATTACTATGAAGTGTTTACGAATGAAGCCATTTACACACCAAACCGCGGCAGGGAGCTTCTGGCGATAGAAATGGACCGCTTAAAGAGTGCAAATCCAGAAACGGATCAGCGTGTTCTTGAGCAAGCGGCTGAAGTTCAATACAGCCAGTCAGGTTTTGCTTATATTGATACATATCAAGAATTGTTTCGTGAGGATCAGAAGCTTTCATTTTATAACATCTTAGGTTTCTCATTTTTTCAAGACAGATTGAAAGCCGGATGGGATGCGTTTGGACATGATTCTGAATTAACATTGGTTAGTTCGGCTGATCATAACTTTGAAATTGGAGCAAAGGAAGCGTCGAAAGGGCAGGCGTTAACGAGGCTGGCAGAAAACCTCGGTATTCCATTAAGCCAAACAGCGGCTGTAGGAGACAGTTTAAATGATGAATCGATGATTCGGGCAGCTGGGGTTGGAATTGCAATGGGGAATGCGAGAAAGGATATAAAAGAATTAGCTGATCACGTCACGTTAACAAATGATGAACATGGTGTGGCACATATGATTCAACATCTTTTGAAATAATTGAATCGTATGTATTTGTATAAATGACATAGGATGAAGCGCATTCTACAAAAGAGGAATTCAGAACTACTTCTATTTACACCTGCTATGGAACATCATATAATTTAATTATGAATATAACCCGCTTGTAAGGAAGTTAAGGAGAGTAAACGAATGGCGCTGGAATCTTATAAGTCCGACAATCTGCATTTAATCAAGGAAGCCTTAGACTATACTCAGGTTGGCCTGACGGTGACGGACCCGTCTTTACCTGATAATCCTTTAATATATGTGAACAAGGGCTTTTTAGATATGACAGGCTATCAAGAAACCGAAGTATTAGGAAAGAACTGTCGTTTCCTTCAAGGAGATGAAACTGAACAGATTGCTCTCAAACAAATTAGGGCAGCCATTGAAAACAAAGAGGCTGTCACTGTACAGTTGAAAAACTATAAAAAATCTGGTCAAATGTTTTGGAACGAGTTAAGTGTGGCGCCTCTATGGATTGATGAAAATGAAGGGAAACGCCTTTATTTCGTCGGTCTGCAAAAGGATGTTACGAAAGAGAAGGAACAGCAAGAGCTTCTTGAGCAATCTATTGATGAAGTATTGAATATTTCTGTCCCGATTGTTCCGGTGAAGGATGGTATTTCTGTACTGCCGATCATTGGTACGTTAACAGCGCCAAGATTTGATAAAATCATCTCAACGGTCTCCACTTATATCTCTCAATCCAAAGATGATTACTTCATTGTGGATCTGTCTGGTTTATTAGAGGTGGATTCATTTGTGGCGGATGCGATCTTTAAGCTGAACGATTTGATTTTAATGACTGGCACTGAACTGATCGTGACAGGTATTAAACCAAATCTTGCGAAGAAAATGGGAGAAATGAGAGAGGACTTCCGTGAGTTGAATACGTATATGAATGTGAAATCTGCATTGAAAAAGCTACAAATTTAAGCATTCCTTTATATGAGATTAAAAAAAGAGGACTTTTCATCAAGTTTGAGAAAAGTCCTCTTTTTGCTGTCATTACGATGATTGAGCGGCTGCACTTAACGTGAATAAATCTTCTAGTTCGTTCGTTGACAGCTCTGTAATCCAGCTTTCACTTTGGATAATTTGATCATTTAACGTTTGTTTTGTTTCGAGCATTTGATCAATTTTTTCCTCTATCGTGCCGGTTGTGATCATCTTATGGACGTGAACAAACCGCTTTTGCCCGATGCGGTAAGCACGGTCTGTTGCTTGGTTTTCTACAGCAGGATTCCACCATCTATCGTAGTGAATGACATGATTGGCGGCGGTTAAGTTTAGTCCGGTTCCTCCTGCTTTTAAAGAAAGAATTAAGATGTTGAACTCTTTTTTCTGGAAGCGTTCCACCATTTTGTCCCGATCATGTTTTGATAAGCTCCCATTTAAAAATTGAACTGGTTCTCCAAACATCTTTTCAGCCAGCTGTTTGATCATGTTGCCCATTTCAATATACTGCGTAAAAATGAGACAGCTTTCTCCTTGTTCGTGTATGGCTTTTAACAGCTCTGCTAATTTATCCATTTTTAATGAACGTTTCAACAATTTCACGTCTGTTCCGCTCTCTTTTAAATAAAGAGCAGGGTGATCGCAAATTTGTTTGAGTCTGCCAAGCATACTTAGAATGATGGCTTTCCGCTGCATCCCTGTTAATGAGGCCATATGTTCGAATGTATCTTTGACCAGCTGTTCATATAAAGATGCCTGCTCTGCAGATAACGGGATGAATTCTTTTTCTTCTAGTTTCTCTGGCAGATTGAGTGCGACTTCTTCATCTTGTTTTGTTCGTCTTAATAAGAATGGCTTGATCAGCTGCTGCAGCTGTTGGATTCTTTTTTCTTCACGGTCTTTTTCAATCGGAAGGACGAACTTTTTATGAAAACTGGTCAGGCTGCCGAGATATCCTTTGTTCACGAAGTCGAAAATAGACCAAAGCTCTGTCAAGCGGTTCTCCATCGGTGTCCCGCTGAGGGCAATGTGGTGCTGTCCTTTTAATTGCCTAATGGCTCTCGATTGTTTCGTATGGGCATTTTTAATGTTCTGGGCTTCGTCTAAGCAAATGGTATTCCATTTGGCTGCTGTTAATTCATCACGGTCAGAATGTGAGAGACCATACGAAGTGAGGACGATATCTGTTGATTCGTACGCTTTTGTAAAGTTCTCACCTTGTGGACGTGACGGTCCATAATGCAGAGCGACATTCAAATGTGGTGCGAATGTTTCAAGCTCTCTTTGCCAGTTCCCTAATACGGAAGTCGGTGCAATGATGAGAGATGGAGCAGCGTCTTGTTGATGCTCCTTCAAATAGGTGAAATAAGCGATCATTTGAATCGTTTTTCCAAGCCCCATATCATCTGCTAAACAAGCCCCGAATCCATGAGACCTTAAGAACAGAAGCCAGTTGACACCGTGTTGCTGATACGGGCGCAGTGTGCCCTTAAAGGACTCACTCATCTCATAGGATGGCAGTTCTTGTGTATCATTTAACTGATGAACAAGCCCTCGTAATTGAGACGAAAGTTCAAATTGAATATGGGCAAAGGCTGAACTGTCTAGCAGCTCAGGAATCGACTCAGAAGAGGCTTCTTGGTCTGCGAGTTCACGTGATAAAATATCCGACATATGAAGTCCTTCGTTCTCAGCGCGCTCCATCCATTTCTTCATTTGCTGGATAAAGGTCGGATCAATTTTAATCCATTGTCCACGAATGTTGACAAGACGACGTTTACTTTGAACAAGCTCGTTGAACTCATCTTCTGTCAGCTCAATCCCATTTGTGGCAAAGCGCCAATTAAAGTCCATAAGGGCATCCATTCCAACGTGCGATTCGCCTCGTGGTGTGGAGGAAATCCGTGCTTTTAGCATCATGGTGCTTTCTTTGACGATTTGCCACCATGATGGAAGCAGGATCTCAATCCCCATGTTCACAAGTGTTTCACTCGCTTCAGATAGGAAGAGCCACGCTTCTTCTTCTGACATGAGGGTGGTACCAGATGTAAATGAGAGCCAAGGGACAATCTGACCGAACCGCTCTAGCTCTCTGGTGATTTTTTCTTGAAACGGACGCCATGATTTTTTTAAAGAACGGATGCCTTCAAAGAAATGCAGATCACTGTTTTTCTTATCACGCAAAAACAATTCAATTTTCCAATCATCTCCGTCGAAATCAGGCTCATTTAAACGCAAGCCGACAGTGAAAGGCGTCTCATCATCAATCCAGCCGATCGTTTCCAAGAAATCCTGTTCATCTAAAAAATGACCTTGGAAGGAGGAAAGAGCAGGCGATTGTGCAGTCATTCGGTTCCATTTGTGCTGCAAGGCATCATCATATTGAATGTAATCCTGTACGGCAAAGGAGAACCAATCAGCTGTGTAGCCATCTAACAGGCCTTCTTTGTCTTTAAAGCGAAGCATCCCTTTTGTCCAAGCCTCGAAATCTGGGACAAAATCTTCATCCTCGATGAATTCGTAAATGGTTGAGGCTGTTTTCATAAGCGGCTCTGTTTCATCCGTTAACGTCACATGGCTGAAAGTATTGAATGAATTTTTCCCTAACAATTCAACGGTCATCCAAGGACTTAACAGGAAGGCAGGTGTGCCAATAAAGCTCACATCTTCTAAGAATGTTCCGTAAAAAGATGATTCGTGCCATTGGAAAAGCTGCCTCTTCATTTCATTTAGCGGTACAGGCTGTCCGTCCTCTGCTTGCGCTGAAATGGTGAAAGAGAAATCTTCGGTTTGTTCTGCATGAATGACAATTTGTTTATGGCGTGTCATCAATTAATTTTCCTTTCTTCATTTCCTCTTGGAACGCACGCAGCCGTTTTGTTGAATCTTGCAGCTGCTGTACATATCTTTCCCACACCGCGTTTTTCTTCGTTTTATGATAAAGCGTACGCAGTTTCTTGAGCATTTTCACAGATTCCCGGTAAGCACTTCGATTCTTTTGATCGAGAAGCAGTGAGATTTCCCGGTGGTATGAAGGAATGAGTGCTTCAGGCTCTTCCTTTGCAATCTGTTTTATTAATTCTTTCTCCAACTCACTGATAGAGAAACCAACGAGGCTGTGTATTTCAATCCATTCTGCATAGCGTTCTTGTGCATATAAGAGCTGACTATATTCAGTAAATGCATAAGGCATACAGATTTGGAGATAGCGTTCATACAAGAAATGATCTTTCGTCTGTTTAAAGTACGCGTCTAAATAAAAGAAGAAATCGCTGACGGCTCCACGCAGTTCTCTATAAGATAGGTCAAGCTGGCAATATTCTTCTAATACATATGTGATCTCTTGATACCAAAGTTTGAGACGCTTCCAGTCCTTGCGGTTTGTGAGATCCTTTAGCCAATTGAGCACATTCGGCAGCATATCTGCATTGAGCAATTTTAATTGCTGGAAGAGTCTTTCGTCTTCTTTTAGCAAATAATCCATATGCATCAGCCCAATGGTGCGCTCAACCGTTTGCTCCTGCTGTTGGGCGCTCTTGAGTAGTTCTGTTTCTTTTTTGACCCATTTCCCTCTATTTAATATAGTTCCCCACATTTCCATAAAGACCGCAACTCGTTCATGCTGGAAAGGTCCGCTGATTTGAAGAAGTGTCCGAACGGCAGTTGGTGTGTTTTCAAGAAACGGATCGAGGGAAAAGGAAAGGGCGTATGTCCTCAAATGATCCACTGAATCAAAAATGGTGTTCATGAGCTGTTCTACATATGGATTCATCGAATAAAAGTCTTTTTCGGCATCAAGACGGCCGAGATCGATTAGCTCATGGAGCCTTAACCACACATCGATGGACGTATGAATCGCATACAAACTCTTGAATTCAGGTGAAGTGGGTGCGTGTTTTTTCAGGATCGATAAATAGCCGTAATACAAATGCTGTGGTGTTTGCTGGTGCTTCGGTGTCCGTTTCAGCCAGAGGTGAAATTCCTCCTGGAAAAAATTCAACCAGCTCTGAAGTGATTGTTCATCTGGGCGCTTCACTTGGAAGTGCTGGCGAATGAGTTCTTTGCTGCGCTGTAATTCATCCTTCTCTGACCAATTTTCTGTAAAGCCGGTCACACTCTTTACTTGAGCGTATAGCGAAAAGAAGACAGCGAGGATATGTTTACATAGTCCATCAGCTGGACATGAGCAGCTGCTTCTCACTGGAAACAGCACATGAAGGTGGACTCTTGCTGCCACGACATCATGTACATAAGCTGACCATTCGGTATCAGACTCTTGCTTGAGCCGATATACGCTGTCCTGTCTATAAGTAATCAATGCTTTTTTGATGAGTTGCTTGTTTTCATCTGTTGCAGGAAGAAGTTCTTTGATCTGTTCGGCTGTTTGTTTGATTTCTTCTTCGTTGATGTTGTGCTGAAGCATTTGATCCGCTCCTAACCAAGTAAAAGATTCCAATTCTTTTATTATAGCTCAATGGTGATTTATAAAAAAGTTTTTCATGAAAATGGTCATAAATTTCAAAAGCTGTCGAATGATGTATTAGAGTATTGCATAAACCAACCATACAGCATATAATAATGAAATTAGTGGAATCGAAAGGATACAGACATGGATAATAAGGGTTTAAATCAAGAAGAGTTTTTAAAGATTTTGATGTACGCTCATGATATTGGTGAAAATTCAAATGATGTCACAACAAAAGAAATGCTTGAAAATTTGATTGCTCATATTCGAAATGGCCTTGTTTCATAAAAGTAGCCCCCTGCTCTCTCAGCAGGGGGTTTTTGTATGCTTTTATGAATGGAACGAAAATCCCCGGCATACGATGACATTACAAGCATAAGGAGTAGGGGGAGCTGATGTGTCATGAAGGTTGCGATTGCAGGCTGTGGGTATGTAGGGCTTGTCACAGGTGTGTGTTTAGCAGAGGCGGGTCACGACGTGACATGTATGGATATTGACCGGCGGAAGGTCATGCAGCTGAAGCAAGGGAATCCTCCGATGTACGAGCCGGGATTAAAAGAACTGCTCAAACGGAATATGGAGCAAGGACGCATTCGTTTTCATATTGATGGAGCGTCAGCCTATTCGCAGGCTGACGTGTTAATGATTGCTGTCGGTACCCCGCAACAGGCAGACGGTCAAGCTGATTTGCAGTATGTCTTTCAAGCGGCAAAGGAGATGGGCTTACAAGCAAAGCCAGGCGCAGTGCTTGTCGTGAAAAGTACAGTGCCTGTCGGAACGGGCGATCAAATTGATCATTTGATTCATCACGTGTTAGGTCGTAAGGAGCCATTATCTATCGCATCTAATCCAGAATTTTTACGAGAAGGGTCTGCTATCTCAGATACGCTGCGAGCGGATCGACTGGTGATTGGAGCCGAAACAAAGAACGGATTAGATCAGCTAGAGTCTATGTATGCGGATTTCCACATTCCATTCGTGAGAACAGATCGGAAAAGCGCAGAGATGATCAAATACGCATCAAATGCATTTCTTGCCACAAAAATCAGCTTTATGAATGAAATTGCTTCGATTTGTGGAAAAACGGGAGCTGATGTTGAGAGAGTTGCAGAGGGGATGGGACTCGATCAGCGGATTGGTGCTTCGTTTCTTAGGGCAGGCATTGGTTACGGAGGTTCCTGTTTTCCGAAGGATACAAATGCCCTTGTTCAAATTGCAGGGCATGTGTTCCATGATTTTGAGCTATTGAAGGCTGTCATCAAAGTCAACAATGAGCAGCGGGCTACTTATATTCGAAGTGTGAAGGAGCGAATGGGAGAAAACTTGGAAGGGAAGAGAATGGCCCTTCTTGGCCTTTCATTTAAGCCGAATACTGATGACATAAGAGAGGCGCCGTCGATCCCAATCGCTCATCAGCTCCATCAATTAGGAGCGGAGATCGTGGCCTATGATCCTGCTGCCGCCCGCAATGCAGCTCAAGAACTGCCTGATCAAGTCTTTTTTGCTCAAACGATTGAAGAGGCGATAAAGGATGCTGATGCTGTCTGTATACTAACAGAGTGGGCGGATATTCAGTCCTTTCCACTTTCAGCTTATAAAGATTTCATGAGGCAGCCGATCATTTTTGATGGCCGGAATTGTCATACGCTTGAAGCGGCAGAAGCAGCTGGGGTCGAGTATCATTCTATTGGGCGCAGGCCTGTCTCTCCTATTTATATGTAATGAGAAAAACCGATAACTTCACGTGTTATCGGTTTTTGCGTTAATGCGGAAGAATGAATCCGCCATATAAAAATGCAGCCACTATTAGAAAAGCAGGGTGCAATTTGAATTTGGTCATAAAGAAAAATGAAATGGCGGCAATGGCAAGTGATTGCGTCCAGCCAATGGCTTTCACGGCATCTCCGCCAATTTCCCATGTTAATAAAAGCATCATCATCGCAATGACAGGCTGTACAGATAGAGTCATGCCTTTGACGACAGAAGATTGGCGAAAACGATCAATGAGTTTTAGCAATAAAATCAATCCAATAGCAGACGGTAGGACCGTCGCAAGCAGTGCAACGATAAAGCCTGGCCATCCCATGACATCATAGCCTACATAAGCCGCAATTTTCGTAGCGATTGGACCTGGAAGTGCGTTGGCTAATGCGAGCATATTGGAGAACCCTTCGTTTGTCATCCAATGAAAATGATTGACGATTTCTTCATAATTGAGTGGAATGGAGGCAGGTCCTCCACCATACCCTAACAGATTGGATAAGAAGAATGCCCAGAATAAAAAGAGAATCAGCATCACGAAGACACTCCTTTCTCTTTATTTGTTCGATTCCAGCGATCTTTCAGTCTAAAATGAAAGGCACCATAACATAAAAAGATGATGACAATGATTCCTGGATGAATCGAGAGTACTTGAAGACCGACAAATGCCAAAAGGAATAGGGCGATTCCGAAGATCATGCCGAAGCCCTTCAACGCTTTTTGTCCAAATTCATATGCCATCATTCCTAACAGAACGGCAATCACTGGTGTCACAGCACCGATCATATTTTGAATGATGACTGAAGAGCTTAAGACGCTGACAAGTGTAACAAGTGCCACCATAGCGAGACATGTCGGTAAAATATGTGCAGCTGTTGCAACAATGGCGCCAGATACACCTTTTAATCGATAGCCGAGGTATGCCGACATTTTCGTAGCAATCGGTCCAGGTAATGCGTTGGCGATGGCGAGTGTTTCTCCAAATTTGTCATCATTGATCCATTTGTATTTGACGACCGCTTCATGGCGAATGAGCGGGATCACAGAAGGTCCTCCGCCAAATCCCAGAATACCGGTTCGCACCATGGCGATCATGAGTTCAAGATATGATTGCAAGTGGTTCAACTCCTATCTACAATTTCATGCCCATTCGGCTTTTGTATCGTTTAATGAGCATTTGACAGTCAACACTGACGACGCCTTCAAGTGGGTACAGCTTCTTTGTCAGGAACGTCTCCATTTCCTGTTCATTTTGAAAAATGCCATGCATATGCAGTTTGCTTGGTCCTGTCATATGATAAAGGCTTGTGACGGCTGTTTCCTGCTCAAGCTGAAGGGCGACTGTTTCTAAACATTTCGGCTCAACCTCTACGTTAAAAAAGACAGAGACATGAATGCCGATCTTTGCTGGATTAATGACAGCGGTGAATCGTTCAATGACACCTGCTTCAATAAGCTGCTGAATACGGGCTTGTACTGCAACACGGGAAAGGCCGACTTGTTTCCCTAAATCTGTATAGGACATACGCCCGTCCTCGTGTACTAAGGAAAGAATTTGTTTATCTCTTTCATCTAATGTTAAGTTTGGAATGCGATATTCATGTGCCATCGTATAACCACCTTTCTTCTGTTGATATTCTATCATATTTTATTGCGAATAGAATGTTTGATTTTCAATTGAGTAACGAAATGAAATGGTAAAGGAATATAAAACATCTTTTTGCATAAAAAAACACCCCGGCATCACCGGGGTGTGTTCATTTTATTTTTCTGGGCTACTTTCCGCACTGGCAATTTGTTGTGCAAGGTCAGCACGATCAATGTCTGCTTGGAAGAACTCCTGCGTATTTGGAAGGTGTAAATTCATGTGACGTTTTTGGGAAATTCGAATGGTCACTTGATCCACAGTGTAATCAAATACGTGCCCGCCGACACTGCGATCATCATCAATAAAGTGGAGATGATATCCGCTTACCGCAATGCCATGTGCGTACTGCGGTGTTCGGAATCCTGCGATTGTCCCGCGAATATTTTCGAAATCGAAAATAGGCTGTGACTTAACTGCTTCTACCATCGGAACGTAAGGTTTTTCCTGTTTTTCAACCGTACGGGTTTGAACCTTTTTGAATGACCCATCGATGCGGATCGCATAAAAGACATTTTTGCTCGGTAAGATTCGGTCGATTTCTTCCTCTAGCTCTTTGGACGTCATCGGTGCATCAATTCGATGAACGATGTCCGTTTCAAAGAATGCTAGAGAGCAGAATGGTGAATAATCTTGATCTGTTACTGGTGTGGCTGTTCCATCAGAGCGCAGTCGATAAAAAGCGCCATCAAAGCCGATTAGTTCCCCATCTAATTGATTGAATGTGCCAATGCCAAAATCACCGTGCTCGGGAATATGTGATAGGGAGAAATCTCCATCGTATACGGCTTCCAGCAAGGAGGTCATGGTTGATACTTGATAGACCTCTTGCTTTTTGTCCTGCGGTATTGTGTTGTTTTGTTGATTCATTGGGTGCATCATACCCATGTCCGCTCACTCCTTTAACGTAATGTATCGAAGTCTTATCTGACGTTCGTTGTGTGTTTTTCACGAAAGACTTCTGGCCATTTTTGACTGGCGAGGTCTGGGTTGTCTTGATAGTCTATCGGTATATCAATAATAACGGGCCCTTCTATGTTTATACCCTTTTGAAGGACAGTTGAAAGCTCTTCAGGTGAGTTGACACGTAATCCAGTTGCTCCAAAGCTTTCTGCATATTTCACTAAGTCGATCTGACCGAACTCAACACAAGACGTACGGTCATACTTCATTTCCTGCTGGAATGCCACCATATCGTATGTGCTGTCGTTCCAAACGAGATGAACGAGATTTGTTTTCATGCGCACGGCTGTTTCTAATTCCATGGCGGAGAAGAGAAAACCGCCATCACCTGAGACTGAAATGATCTTTTCATCTGGATTCAATATGGAGGCTGCAATTGCCCATGGTAAAGCCACGCCAAGTGTTTGCATTCCGTTACTCACTAGGAACGTGTTCGGTTCATAAACACGGAAGTGGCGAGACATCCAAATGGCATGAGATCCGATATCACATGTCACTTTCGTGTCATCTGGGATGATACGTCTCAACGTATGAATGACATCCAGCGGGTGTGATAAATGACTTTCTCTTTCTGGTGCTTTTTCGATATCACTTAACAGCTCTTGTAATTCTGTGACCAGATCTACGTTCTTTTTGCATAATGAAAGTGGAACGCTGTCGTGGGCTAGATGTTGCACCGTTTCAGATATATTGCCCACAAGCTCAAGCGTCGGTTCATAGAAATGGTCAATATCTGCCTGCATGTCATCCACATGAATGATTTGACGCTGCTGCGGTTTCAAATTCCAATGCTTCGGATCGTATTCGATTGGATCAAAGCCAATAGTTAAAATCACATCCGCTTTCTCAATGAGAAGGTCCCCTGGCTGATTACGGAATAAGCCGATTCTGCCCACATATTGAGGCTCAAGCTCTCTTGAGAGAACGCCGGCTCCCTGGTACGTTTCGACAAATGGGATACCAAGTGTTTTTAATAATGTTCTTGTCGCATTTGCCGCAGCTGGACGGCTAGCTTTCATTCCCACAATTGCAACAGGTAAGTGCGCATTTTGAATTTTGGCGATGGCCGAACTGATGAGAGCATCCGGTGCAGGACCTAGTTCTGGAGAAAGGTGAGCAGACACTGGTGTTTGTGTGGTGTGTTCGGTCACGACATCTTGTGGAAAGCTGATAAATGCTGCTCCAGCTTGACCTCTTTGTGCCGCGCGAAAAGCATTTGTTAATGCTTCTGGTATATTGTTTACGTCTTGTACTTCAACGCTATATTTTGTCACTGGTTTGAATAATGCCGCATTGTCGAGTGATTGATGTGTTCGTTTGAGTCGATCCGCACGGATGACGTTTCCAGCAATTGCAACAACAGGGTCACCTTCTGTATTGGCTGTTAATAGACCTGTCGCTAGATTGGATGCGCCAGGACCTGATGTGACGAGACAAACGCCTGGTTTGCCAGTTAAACGACCGACAGCTGCTGCCATGAATGCCGCATTTTGTTCGTGTCTGCATAGCACAAGCTCTGGACCTCTGTCTTTTAATACATCAAATACTGCATCAATTTTTGCACCTGGAATCGCAAAAACATGGGTCACACCTTGGGCAATGAGCGTATCGACAATCAACTCTGCTCCTCGTTTTGTTAGGGGTTGTGTTTGAGAATTCATTTACCCCGCACTCCTTTCGGCAAGTAAAATTTTTTATGAAAATATATTTTCATGATATGATTTACTATACATTTCACAAAATAAATTTTCCAATATATGTTTAACGTAGTTTTAATATGTTTCACGAATAAGTGTTTGAGGAGTGAAAGGATGGAACTGAGACATTTGCAGTATTTTGTCACAGTCGCGGAGGAGCTGCATTTCGGCAGAGCGGCCGCACGATTGAACATGACACAGCCTCCACTTAGTCAGCAAATTAAGCAGTTTGAGGAAGAATTGGGATTTCCTTTGTTTCACCGGTCTAAACGGGTGGTGGAGTTAACAGCTGCTGGAAAGGTTTTTTTACATGAGGTCCGGGGGGTGCTGCATCAGCTTGATAAAGCCGTTGATCATGCCCGGCATACGGCAAGAGGGGAGCTTGGGAAGATTATCATCGGTTTCGTTGGTACAGCGACATATGATATTCTGCCGCCAGTTGTCCGTGAATTCAGAGAGCTGTACCCCTCTGTCAGTATTGAGCTGCAACAGCTCTCTGTCCCGCAGCAGCTTGAGGCGCTTTTGAATGGTGAGATTGATATTGGTTTTTTGCATCCTACATCACCGCAAGAAGAATTGGTCAGTCGTTTAATGAAGCAAAGTGAATGTATTTTTGCGATTCCGAAAAACCATCCGCTGGCGGAAAAAGAAGCGGTCACGATTGAAGATATTCGTGATGAGCCGATTATTTCTTTATCAAAGGAATCATGGCCGTCCCTTTATCAGCATTTTGTCCTACTTTGTGAAAAGTACGGATTTTCACCCAATATCGTGCAGGAAGCAGCAGAATATCAAATGGTCATTGGTCTTGTCACAGCGGGAATCGGAATTGCTATCATTCCAACATCGGCCCGGCGTTTATTTAATTTAGATGTGGTGTATCGGTCAATTGAAGGTGAGCAGCTACTCGCGGAATGGACCATTTCTTATAGACGAGAAAATCATAATCCGGCATTGTTTCATCTTGTCCATCATATTCTCCATCGTGCTGAGCCGGAATAAGGGAAGAGAGAACGGGGTATGGTATGATGTCGTTACATACAAGAGGAGGCATGTCTGAAGTGATTACATTACAAATGGATCAGTTGTCACGAAAAGAAGCATATAAAGTATTATCTGGTTCCGTCGTTCCAAGACCCATTGCATTTATTACAAGCCTTTCTAAAGAAGAAATCGTCAATGCTGCACCATTTAGTTTCTTTAATGTCATCAGCGGTCATCCTCCGCTGATCGCTGTTTCTATTGGACGTCGTCAAGGAGAGATGAAAGATACAGCAAAACATATCATCGACAGGGAAGAATTTGTTGTCCATGTGAGTGATGAAGCGATGATTGAAGATATTAATGAAACAGCTGCTACTTTGCCAGAGGAAGAGAGTGAGCTGACTCGTACCGGTCTTCATCAAGTGAAGAGCAGCGTGGTGTCAGTGCCAGGAATCAAGGAAGCACGCATTCGCTTTGAATGTCAGCTGGAAAAACATCTGACCTTTCAAAATGATGAAGGGGAGATCACAGTCGATCATATCATTGGCCGGGTGGTGTGTGCGCATTTAGATGAATCCGTCTATAATGCGGAAAAAGGATATATTTTTACGAATGAATTAAAGCCAGTTGCACGTTTAGCGGGGAATGATTATGCCCATTTAGGCACGCCATTTGTACTGAAGAGGCCGGAATAACATCTAAACCCCGAGGCTATCGGGGGTCCAGCGTGTAGACAAACCCTCGCATTCCTTGTCAGTCCTGCGCTTCGGTGCTCACGAATGTCAATTCGCTCTGCTCCGGTGCTCGCCCTTCCTAGACTGCAAAGGTTTTCTATCACGCTGAAAAGAAGACAAAGTGCTAAAATAAAGTTCATTTCAGCACTTTGTCTACAATCTAAACCCCCGAGGCTATCGGGGGTTTAGTGTTTATTTCTTTTGTTCTAGTTTCAATGGTGCGGCGATATTTTTTTCTACCTTTTTTCCTTTTAATACATCGTCAGCAGCGCCGACTGCCAGTTGACCGATCAGCTCTGGCTGCTGCGCGACTGTTGCAGATAGTTTTCCTGCTTTGATCGAGTTGAGTGCATCTTCGTTACCGTCGAAACCGACGACAAGAATGTCTTTTCCAGAGCTTTGGATGGCCTCTAGTGCGCCAAGTGCCATTTCATCATTGTGGGCAAAAACGGCTTTGATGTCAGGGTTTCCTTGAAGAAGGTTTTCCATCACGTTGAGCCCTTTTGTCCGGTCGAAGTCAGCGGCTTGTTTTGCTGTGACATCTAACTGTTTGTCTGCGATTTGGTGGAAACCTTTTCCTCGTTCACGTGTCGCAGAAGCACCTGGTACACCTTCTAGTTCAGCCACTTTTGCTCCTTTACCGACTTTGTCGATAATAAAGTTAGCGGCCATTTCGCCGCCTTTGATGTTATCGGAAGCAACGAGCGCTTCAACCTTTCCGCTTTCTGCCGAGCGGTCTAATGTGATGACCGGTATGTCTGAAGCATTCGCAGATTCGACAGCCGTTGATATGGCAGAGGAATCGGCTGGGTTAATGAGTAATGCATCAACCCCTTGTTGAATTAAATCTTCTACATCACTCGTTTGTTTGGCTGAATCATTTTGTGCATCGGCAATGACAACTTCAATGCCAAGCTTTTTCGCTTCTTTTGTCACACCGTTTTTAAGAGAAACGAAGAATGGGTTATTTAAAGTCGAGATCGATAGTCCGATTTTTATGTCTTTTTTCTTGCCATCCTTTGTTGATTTGGCCCACTCTGGCGGTTCGAGCGAGCAGGCAGAAAGCATGAATAATGAGAGAGTCACGATCAGGATTACATATTTTTTCATAGCAGCTGCCTCCTTAAGCAGATTTCTTTCTGTCGAGTAGGACTGCAATCAAGATGACAATCCCTTTCACAACAGACTGATAGAATGATGAAACACCAAGTAAGTTCATACCATTGTTCAAGACACCGATAATGAGTACCCCGATGAGAGTACCGACAATTCGCCCTCTTCCACCGGATAGGCTTGTCCCGCCAAGTACAACGGCAGCAATTGCATCAAGTTCATACGACGTACCAGCTGTTGGCTGGGCTGAGTTGAGACGAGATGTTAAGATCGCACCTGCTAAAGCAGACATAAAGCCGGCTAATGAGTAAATCATGATTTTGACGCGTGGTACTTTAATACCTGAGATGAGGGCTGCTTTTTCATTTCCGCCAATGGCATACGTTCTTCTGCCAAAAGGTGTTTTATGAAGCAAGACCCAAAGTACGATAAAGGTGAGAAGCATGGTGATCGCTGGAACAGGAATGCCTAAGAAATATCCACGGCCAAATAGCTGAAATGCATAGTTAGAGCCAAGCCCTGTAATAGGGTTTCCGTCTGTATAAACAAGCGTCAATCCTCTGAAAATCGTCATCGTCGCAAGTGTTGCGATAAAAGGAGCCATTTTTCCTTTTGTGATTAAAAGACCGTTGATCATTCCAAGGATGGCACCGATGATACATCCAACGATGATGGCAAGAATTGGGTCCAAACCAGATACAACAAAGCCGGCAGTCAGAGCACTAGACAGCGCTAGAATGGCACCGACAGACAAATCAATTCCTCCGGTTAAAATAACAAATGTCATGCCAAAGGCAATGAGGGCGTTAATGGAGATTTGTCTGAGTAAGTTTAAAATGTTTAATGGTTCTAAAAAGGCCGGATTTAAGATAGAAACAATGGCGACAAGGATGATGAGTCCTAAGAATGGCCCAAGCTTTTGCATGATGTTGTCAAATCGTCCATTTGAAGTAAGTGGTTTCATGTTACTTCCCTCCTGTAGCTAGTGTCATAATTCGTTCTTGTGTAGCTTCTGTTTTACTTAATTCTCCGCTGATGGTTCCTTCATGGATGACAAGCACTCGATCGCTCATCCCAAGAACTTCTGGGAGCTCAGAGGAGACCATCAAAATGGCAACACCTCGATCTGTCAGCTCGTTCATGAGCTGATAAATTTCTCGTTTCGCCCCGACGTCGACACCTCTTGTCGGTTCATCTAAAATCAGCACCTTCGGCTGAATGCCGATCCATTTGGCGATGACGACTTTTTGCTGATTTCCACCGGACAGGCTGCGTGCAGAAATTTCAGATGAAGCGGTTTTAATCGTGAGTCGTTTGATGAGCAGGTCAACAAAATCCTGTTCGTTTTTCTTATCAATCAGCCCCTTTGGAGAGAAGCTGTCTAAGTTAGGTAACCCGATGTTTTCCCGAATGGATGCATCCAGCATCAGTCCTTCATCTTTGCGATCCTCTGTGATAAAACCGATGCCAAGCTTGACCGCATCACTTGGTTTTTTAATGACAGCCTTTTTCCCATGAACCCAAATTTCTCCTTGATCCAGGGGATCGAGTCCAAAGAGCGACCGCATCATTTCCGTCCGGCCAGCGCCCATTAAGCCTGCAACACCGACAATTTCCCCAGCTTTGACGGAAAAACTGACATCTTGAAAGCGGCCTTTCCTCGTTGCTTGCTTCACCTCTAGGACGATATCACCAGTAGAAGGTGTGCGCTCAGGGTAACGATCGGTTAATTCGCGGCCGACCATTTTTTTGACGACTTCATGGAAATTCGTGTCTGGTATCGCTTTCGTATCGACCGTTTTTCCGTCACGCATGATCGTAATCCGGTCACAGATGGCAAAGATTTCTTCCATGCGATGAGAAATGTAGACGATAGATACGCCTTCTTTTTTGAGTGAATCAATGACCTGAAATAGCTTTTCAATCTCACGGTCTGTGAGAGCAGCTGTTGGTTCATCCATAATGATGACCTTCGCATCGGTCATTAACGCTTTCGCAATCTCAATCATCTGCTTTTGTCCGACAGAACAGCTTCCTGCCTCTTGATCGAGCGAGAGGTTGACAGACAATCGGTCGAGCTGCGCTTGGGCGAGGGTTTTCATTTTCTTGGTGTCTAGGAGACCAAGTGTTGTATAGATTTCTTTCCCGATAAATAAATTCTCGAGTACCGTCATATCAGGCCATATATTCAGCTCCTGATGAATGAAGGCAATCCCGTTCTGCTCGGCTTCTTTCGGATTTTTGAAAGCGGTTTCTTTTCCGTCGATTTGAATCGTTCCTTGATCCAGGGAATAGAGTCCTGTCAGCAGATTCATTAACGTTGATTTTCCTGCCCCGTTTTCACCCATAAGTGCATGGACTTCGCCTGTGACGAGGTCAAAGGAGACCCCGGCGAGAACGGTGTTTTTTCCAAAGGCCTTATGGATGTTATGCATTTCAATGTTCATAAGTGGCTCCTCCTTTTAAAAGATGACACCGGCATGAAGAATGCAGTTTGCGTATGGGGTGGCTTCACCCGTTCGAATCACTGCTTTTGCCTGTTTGGTCATGTCTTTGAACGTCTCGTGATCGACTTCATCTAACGGATGTGAGAACGCTTTCTTTAGAAATAAATGATCTCTCTCATTGGCTTCTTTGATTTCACTGGCGATCGTGATGTGTTCAACGGCCATTTCCTCAAGAAGAAGGGAAGTAACCTCCTGAAAGGATGGTGTGCCGATGGATAATGCAAGGTCGATTTTGACCGGGCCTTCTGGAATGGGCAGGCCGCAGTCTGCAATGACAATCGTATCTGTATGACCAAGGTCAGCAAGTACCTTGGCGATATGACTATTTAAAATACCATTTTTCTTCATTTCTTATTCTCCAATTCTTCTCTTGCTGGCATGCCGCCTTGGGCACCAAATTTTGTGACTGAGATAGATGCGGCTAAGTTGGCAAAGGCAAGTGCGTCGTATAGGGACTTTCCTTCTGTTAGTGCTACAGCCAGAGCGCCGTTAAAGGTATCGCCAGCCCCTGTTGTGTCGACGGCTTTCACAGGATAGCCCGGTACCAACACTTCTTTTGATCCATCAAAGTAACGAACCCCATTTTTTCCTTCTGTAATGAGTAATTTGTTTGGATATTGTCGCAAAGCCTCTGCTATGGTGAGTCCATCAAACATAAGAGCTGCTTCGTGTTCGTTTGGCGTGATATAGGCAGCTTGATCTAATATTTGCTGAGAGACTTTGCGAGCTGGTGCGGGATTTAAGATGACTGGGATCCCTTTTTCGCTGCAAATGGTGCAGACGGCTTCGACTGTTTCTTCAGGAATTTCCTGCTGGATGAGGACGATTCCGATATTTTCAATAGAAGAAAGCGCATCTTTTACATAATGAGGTGTTACCTCATTGTTTGCTCCTTTGACGACAACAATGCTGTTATCTCCTTCAGCTAAAATGATATGAGCTGTTCCGCTTTCCATTTCGGTAACCGGTTTCATATAGGTGGTGCGAACACCTTGTGCTTGCAAATTGCTCATAATGTCCTGACCATATGCGTCATCACCAACTCGGCCGATCATATATACATCTGCACCGAGCCTTGCGCTTGCTACTGCTTGATTTGCTCCTTTTCCCCCAGGAACCGTTTTAAATGATTCACCTAGGACGGTTTCTCCTGCATTGGGACGCTTATTCGATGTGACAACTAGATCCATGGAACAACTTCCTACGACAACTATTTGACTCATTGTGAATCCACCTTTCTTGTGGTCTCTCGTTCAATAAAAGAGACGGGCATTTGAATAACTGCTTGATCTATAGGCTGTTTTTGAATGGCTTTAATGATCAGCTTTGCGGCTTCTTTCCCCATATCATAGGCAGGCTGCCGGATCGTTGATAGAGATGGGAAGAGCAGTTCGCTTTGCGGAATATCATCAAATCCAATGATTTGGACGTCTTCTGGAATGGCTTTTCCAATTCGAAGTGCTTCGTGTACGACGGCTGCTGCGACGATGTCATTGCTGGCAATGATGCCATCTGTTTCAGGGTACAGCTTGAAAAGAGCCTTGGCGCTTTTTCGGGCTTCCTGAAAAGAAAAAGAAGCGTTAGACATCACATGAAAGTTAGCACCTTCTTCAGTCAGAACATCAAGTGCGCCTTTGAATCTTTGCCGCGCCGTTTGAAGATGAGCGGGCCCTTTTAGCAATGTGATCTGCTGACTGCCTCGTTTGATTAATTCCATTGCAGCCATTTTCCCGCCTGCCGTAGCATCTGCAAACACAGAAGGCGCATTTGGAACGGTACGATCTAAGAAGACAACAGGCAGTTCATCATCATTGTACAAATCCGATTCAGGTTCGTTTGTGACAGCGATGACACCGACCACCTGGTTTTGCTTAAAGGTTTGTAAATAGGCCATTTCCTTCTCCCGATCTTCATCACTGTTTCCGAATAATAAGCGAAAACCGTTTGCATGAATCTCATCCTCAACGCCTCTAGCCAGCTGAGGGAAGAAGGGGTTTGTGATATCAGGTAAGATGAGACCAACTAATCTTGATTCTCTTTTAAAAAGGGATCGTGCCACTTCATTGGGGAAGTAGTTTAGCTCCTGCATCGCTTGTGTCACACGGGTTTTCGTATCAATATGGACGTATCCAGTATCGTTAAGCACGCGTGAAACAGTCGCAACAGACACTTGAGCAGCTTTTGCAACATCTTTAATTGTAGCCAATGGAGTGCCTCCCTTCTTTGATGTGTAACCGTTTACATAGATAGATTATCACGAAAGCATTAAAAAGACAATCTTAAAAAAATAAAAAAAGAAAAGAAAGAGGGCGTCTTCCTTTTCTTAACTAATAATGCCCGTTTGGGTAATGTTCACTTTGATTTTTGGGATGATCTTCACTTTTGGATAATCGGTGACCCAATTCATTTTCATATACTCATCATAATGTCTGACTCTGTATTTTCTGCCGAGGCTTAAGACGTCAGAATTTGCTTCTTGTAATGTAGCAACAATTTTTTCTGCTTCTTTTGTTAAGATGGTTGAAAGTCTTTTGTTCAGCATTTCAATTTTTTTGTCTGTATCTAGATTATCTTTTGGGTACTCAAGGACAGAAGTATTAAATTCAAATTTGAGTGAGTATGTTAAGTTTCGATGATCAGGATTCAGAATCTCGATGTCTCTCTTCACATCAGTGACTTGGATGGTGATGTAATTGTTTTCTTTTGACTTCATGTCGCTTCTCACTTTTTTTGTGAAGTTGGCATATTTGCCCATTTTTCCGTCCATGACGGTGAGCAGAATTGCATCTTGACCGTACAACTCGCCTTTCTTCTTCTCATTATCAAATAGAGCAACCCCTTTTACACTGATTAATTTCTTCGATTGATCGAAATGAATCAACGGCAGTGTGAAGTCTTCTCCAGTTTGGAGCATTTTAGATCGAATACTTTGAATGTTTTTAGGTGCTACTTGGGAGGAGCGGGATGCGGTTGTGATCAAGTTATTTAAATAGTCACTCACGATGAGCTTTTCCTTCAGCAGCGAGTTAATCACTTCTTCACAGGTCCCTCCTTGAACAACGGCGAGATTTGCGAGGAGGGGGCTTTTCGGATCACGATAAAACATATCTAAGTAGGGCAGAAGACGATTTTGGGCAAATTCATCACCGATCAGCATCACCCGCATTTTCGACATGTCTATTTTTTGATCCACAATCCGGCTGAAGTTGGTTCTTGCTTTCCTTAAAGTAGGTGCTTCCGTTGTGAGAAGAGTGGTTAAAAAGCTGCCTGTATTTCCTTGCTCCATACTTTGAGACTGCTGCACCTTTCGATAAGTAATCGAGTACTTCGCATTGTCATCCTCTCCTTGATCAACAGCAGAGGTTAAAACAAGAGAGATATTCTTTAATAAGTTTTGATCCCAGCAGCCAGGCATGAATATGAGAGAAAGACACATAAGCAACGTCAGTATGTACTTATGACGCATGTGATTTCACCTTCCCTTTGCGATGTTTGATAAAGATGATAATGGCCATAAAGATCGGGAGTGTGTAAATAAATGAATATTGCGCAATGGTGGTAAAGTCATTAAAACGTTGAATTCTAAAATTATCGGTTGCAAGGTAACAGCTAGCCGCATAGATCAAAATGGCAAAATAAAAGACGTATTTTTTGTGGTCTTTTTTCTTGAGAATACTTGCTACGCCATTTGCACAAAAGTAAAGATAATTACTGAGTGTGGCTAAAATGACAAATACCCAGAAACTAAGAAAAATTAAATCCGTCCGCTCAATCACACCGAACGAAATGGTTTTTAACAGATAAAGAACAGGATTTGGAATGATTTTAAGCTCAATCGGGCTGAAAAACATAAAACAAATCACTGTGATAAATAGGTAGTAAAGAGTCGTGCATATATTGGCAATGGTCATGACCTTGTATCGCGCTTTAATGGTGCCTTTCATCAGTGGAGAGATGATCAGAATCATCTCAAATCCATTCATAGATAATACAACATCCTTCAATCCAAGCTGAAATTGAGAGAAGTCCGTTTGGAAAAAGGGCATAAGGTAGTCGATATTGGTTCCTTTTAATGAATACAGCATGATGAGAGACAACAAGAGTAAAAAAGGAGTCAGAATAAAGTTGAATCTGACAATCGCTGTAATTTGTTCCTTGGCGATGTAAAGGATGGATATCATGAGTAGTAGGTTGATGACCCAATTGGGTGTAAGTGGTAAAACCCATATACCCAGAATTCTCGTGAAAATAGATAGAACGACAATACAGACTGAGGCGAAATAAATTGTATAAAGAGCCACTAAGATTCGCCCAACCCATTTTCCAAAAACCTCAATTAACGCCTCGAAAAATGATGTCTCAGGGTATTTGTGAATGATATATATAAAAATGGTATTGATGATTTGGATAAAAAAACAGGCCAAAATGATAGCCATCCAGCCATCATGCCCCATATCTTTCATGAGCAAATGAGGCAGGGCTAAAATACCGACACCAATTTGAGATTGAATGATAAAAAAGACAGCTTGAGATGGAGATATTTTATTTTTCATCTTGATTTTTCCATCCTCTCAAATTTTCAATTTGCTCTTTCTTTTTTGGGTTTAAGTAAACAGGGCGATTTTTATACATCCACATTGGTAATCGAATCACAGTGTCTTTTAAATCCTGCCAGTTAAATGGAGTTACTGGAGATAAATACGGGACACCTAGTGATTCAAGGCGGCATAAATTCATCAGGACGATCGACAGACCGAATGAAATGCCAATAAACCCAAACATCGATGCCATGAACATGAGCGGAAAACGCAGCATCCTGATGGTAGACGTCATTTCAAACGAAGGAAGAACAAAGGAAGCAACAGCGGTCACGGCGACCACAACGATAAGAACATTGGAAATGAGCCCAGCTTTTACTACCGCATCTCCAATGACCAAACCGCCTACGATCCCAATCGTCTGACCAATTGGCTTTGGCAGTCGCACCCCTGCTTCTCGTATGAGCTCAATCGTAATCTCCATCAGCATTGCTTCAATTAACGGCGGAAAAGGAATGCCGATAATGGAATTTTTCATCGTAATCGCTAATTCATCCGGGACTACCTCATAATGAAAGCCGATGACTGCAATATAAAAAGAAGGCAAAATCACAGCGATGATACAGGCAATATAACGAAGAATACGAATAAATGTAGCCGGAATCCAGCGGCTATTATAGTCATCTGGTGATTGAAAGAAGCTAAAGAACGTAATAGGCAAAATGATAGCCATTGGGCTGCCATCCATTAAGACGACAATTCTTCCTTCAAGAATGGCAGATCTCACTTTGTCAGGTCGTTCTGTGTCAATAAGCTGCGGGAAGATGGAATACGAATCATCTTCAATCGCCTCTACAATAGAACCGGGGCTAAGCAGCGTGTCTACTTTAATAGAAGAAATTCGTTTGTTAACCTCATCTATCTTTTCTTGATTGGCAATATCAGAAATATAAACCGTTGCAACCTTTGTTTCAGATTTTGTACCGACCTTATGATACTGGATTGCAAGTTTTCGATCATTTAAGTGTGAACGCAGCAAATATAAATTGGTATCTAAACTCTCAACAAACCCATCATGTGCGCCTGCAATAATACTTTCAGAAGAAGGTTCAGAAATGGAACGCAGCGGCGGCTGCCCAACAGCAAATATTTTGATCTGTGCGGATTTTTCATCAAGGAAGGCAATACTTCCGGCAATAATGCTGTCGACAATCAGCGTCAAGTCACCTGTTTCGAGTGAACTAAGAGATTTTGCATAGTCCTGTTTTCCAGGAGGGCCAAGCAAGTTGCCAATAATGAAGTTGTTTAATTTACTTTCATCCACTCTTGTTTTAATAAAAAACAGCACTGATTTCGTTTCATTCACCATCAATTCCCGGTATTCAAAATCAGCGCTTTGTTGAAATGCTTTTTTCAGAATCCGAATCTTTTCCTCAAAACCGCCTGATAAAAAGTGTAAGCGTGTTTGCTCATTCGTATTTGGCATCTTTAGCCTCCTCTCACAGATTTTTTAACCATAGTGTAAGCCGAGAAGATGATTTTATGCGTCATCTTTGGGGAAAGCATGACATGCACCGACAACTTTCAACTAAAATCACATTAAAAATGTTAAGAAATGATGAATCTTGATAAAAAGAAATGAATAATGTTTCATTGTTTAGGTCATAAGGAGTGAATATCGTAAAGAGAGGCTATAACAAAATGATTAATCTTTGACATCTTATCCCAATTTTTTGTGACCTGAAAATAAGCAGATGACTTGATTTTTTGACAGGTGACCTTTGTCATAGGTCAACACATAGCGTTCTGACCGATGAGGATGACTTTCTAACCTGTTCATTTAAAAATATAAAATATTCTAAAACACGCACTATTCATTTAAAGCGCTGATATGACTGATTTCGTAGAGATGAAAGGGCTTTAAAACATTGATTCAAAATACATCTTAATAATTGTCGAAAAATTTAGGGAGAAAAGGACAAAAGATTTTTCACTGTTTGATGGTAACGCTTTCTCTTGTTTGAAGCAGAAATTCAGTCGTCATTTTGTCCGTCTTTTGGCCTTTTCATTTGAGCGTGAGATAGGCAAATACGCCTTCTGTTTAGAGGAATTTGGCATACGAGGAAGTGAAAGATTATGTTACATAATACCGATTGTGATTTTATGCTGAACCTATATACTG
Organism: Bacillus sp. FS02; assembly: GCF_024398395.1. Classification (NCBI taxonomy): domain Bacteria; kingdom Bacillati; phylum Bacillota; class Bacilli; order Caryophanales; family Bacillaceae; genus Bacillus; species Bacillus sp. FS02. Next base: position 2,374,099 of record NZ_CP074101.1, read on the forward strand.
TTGATTGAATTTACATATCACACTCATAAAAAAAGGAGATGTAGATAAGCGATGTGGTTAATCGTTATAGCCTGTGTCATCATGTTAGGGATTGGCTTTATTGAAAAGAAGCGTCATCAGAAAAATATCGATGCCCTGCCGGTACGCGTCAATATTAATGGTATACGCGGAAAGTCTACCGTTACAAGATTGACAACCGGTATCTTAATGGAGGCAGGTTATAAAACTGTCGGCAAAACAACAGGAACGGATGCAAGAATGATTTATTGGGATACGCCAGAAGAGAAACCGATTAAAAGGAAACCGCAAGGACCAAATATCGGAGAGCAGAAAGAAGTTATGAGAGAAACAGTTGAAAGAGGAGCAAATGCCATCGTCAGTGAATGTATGGCGGTGAATCCAGATTACCAAATTATCTTTCAGGAAGAGCTGCTTCAAGCGAATATTGGCGTGATCGTAAACGTTCTTGAAGATCATATGGATGTGATGGGGCCAACTCTTGATGAAATAGCTGAAGCCTTTACAGCGACAATTCCTTACAATGGGCACTTGGTTATTACGGATAGTGAATATACAGATTTCTTTAAAGAGATTGCGAAAAAACGCAATACTGAAGTGATTGTTGCAGATAATTCCAAGATTACCGATGAGTATTTACGGAAATTTGAGTATATGGTGTTCCCGGATAATGCTTCACTTGCACTTGGTGTCGCACAAGCATTGGGAATTGATGAAGATACGGCATTTAGAGGCATGTTAAATGCGCCGCCTGATCCAGGAGCGATGAGAATTCTTCCATTAATGGACGCAAAAACACCTGGACATTTTGTAAATGGATTTGCGGCTAATGACGCAGCATCTACATTGAACATTTGGAAGCGTGTAAAGGAAATTGGGTATCCAACAGATGAACCGATTATTATCATGAACTGTCGTGCGGATCGTGTAGATAGAACGATCCAGTTTGCGGAGGATGTACTTCCTTATATTGAAGCAAGTGATCTTGTCTTAATTGGTGAAACGACAGATCCAATTGTGAAGGCATTTGAGGATGGAAAAATTCCGGCTGACCACTTACACAACCTTGAATATCAATCTACAGAACAAATTATGAACATGCTTGAGAAAAAGCTTCATAATCGAGTGGTTTATGGAGTCGGCAATATTCACGGCGCCGCTGAACCTTTAATCGAAAAAATTCAAGAATACAAAATTAAGCAGCTTGTCAGCTAGGAGGAAATATAGAAAATGTTCGGATCAGATCTTTATATCTCGTTAATTTTAGGTGTTCTACTCAGTTTAATTTTTGCAGAAAAAACAGGAATCGTACCAGCTGGGTTGGTTGTTCCAGGTTATCTGGCACTCGTCTTTAACCAGCCAGTCTTCATTTTAGTTGTTTTATCTGTCAGCTTGCTGACATATGTGATCGTTCGTTTTGGTCTATCGAAATTTATGATTTTGTACGGACGCAGAAAGTTTGCGGCGATGCTGATTACAGGGATTGCCTTAAAGCTCATATTTGATTTCTTCTATCCAGTGGTTCCGTTTGAAATAGCAGAATTCCGCGGAATCGGAATCATCGTGCCTGGATTGATTGCGAATACGATTCAAAAGCAAGGTCTTACGATTACCCTTGGAAGCACATTACTTCTAAGTGGTGCAACATTTGCCATCATGTATGTTTACTATCTATTTTAAGATAAGGTGTGTCCAATGATGAATAAAAAATTGAGCTTTCAGGAAAAGCTGCTGAAAATCACAAAGAACCAAAAGAAAAAGACGAATAAACACGTACTGATTGCTTTACCGATTGTCATTGCTTGTACATTTCTATTTACATTTATCGGGAAAGCACAAGTACCAACTGTAGAAAAGAATCCAGAAAACATCCTGACCGCTTCGTTTGTCGGAGATATTATGTTTGGAAGAAATGTAGAGAAAGTAACAGACCGTTATGGAAAGCAGCACCTGTTCCGCTATGCGAAGCCGTATTTTGATGTATCAGATTATGTAACTGGGAATTTTGAGCATCCAGTGGCTTCAGATAAGGAACAGGCAGCACAAAAGAATATTCATTTGAAAACAGATGAAGATTCTGTACAAGCGTTAAAGGATTTGAATTTCTCTGTACTAAACTTTGCGAATAACCATGCAGCAGACTACGGTGAAAAAGGCTTAAATAACACGATTGATGCCTTTGAAAAAGCTGACATGGATTATACAGGGGCAGGGCGCAACGTCAATGATGCGAAGCAGAACATTTCATACAAAGAAGTGAATGGCGTTAAAATCGCTACCCTTGGTTTTACAGATGTATATGGAAAAGATTTTAAAGCAACAAATCGCAAGGCAGGTATTCTACCAGCTGATCCATCTATCTTTATTCCGATGATTTCACAAGCTGCTGAAAAGGCAGATATCGTTGTCGTTCATGCGCACTGGGGACAGGAATATAACAATGAAGTAAACGACAGACAAAGAGAGCTGGCAAGAGCGATGTCAAAGGCTGGTGCTGATATCATTATCGGTGCACACCCGCACGTTCTTGAGCCGATGGAAGTCTATAACGGAACAGCGATCTTCTATAGCTTGGGGAACTTTATTTTTGACCAAGGCTGGTCAAGAACACGTGATTCTGCCATTGTTCAGTATCATCTGAATGAAGATGGAAAAGCGACATTTGAAGTGGTTCCAATGTACATCAAAGAAGCGACACCTGCTCCAGTCAAAGCAGGATCTCTTGAATCAAAATCGATTATCCGTATGCTGACAAATGGCACGAATGCGGATTGGAAAGAAAAAGACGGACATATTTTCTTTGAAGTCGATCATTCTGATAAAGTTCAAACATTAAAAGAAAACGAGGGGAAGGATAAAAAATGAAATTCCTTAAAGCAAGCTGGCCGTTTGTTGCGTTAATTTTAGTCTTTGTCTTTATGTCTGCTTTTAAATTTAGTGACAGCCTCACCGATCATGAGAAACAAAAGATCTCGGTTGAAATGCAGAAAATCGAACAGCAAAAGCAGTCAAAAGCAGAAGCAAGTAAATAAAGAAATGATGATGAAAAGAGCACGCGAGGCGTGCTCTTTTTTGACGGAAAAAGGTGTAAAATGAAAGGGGTCATGTCGAAACTATAAAAGAAAGGAGGAAGAGAGGATGAAATGGAAAGGAATACTGCTTGGAGGATGTGCCATTGTAGGACTCATGTTTATGTCCCAAACAGAGGTGTCTGCTCAAACAACATCTCCTTTAAAACAAGCGGAAACGCTGATAGGCACGCCTTATCATAAAGGAGGAATCAATCCGAAAACGGGCTTTGATGCGTCTGGCTTTATACAATATGTATACAAAACAACAGGTGCATTTGATTTGCCGCGAAAGGTGATTGATCAATACCAAATCGGTGAAAGCGTATCATGGGAAAAAGCGAAGCCCGGAGACCTTGTCTATTTTCGCAGTCTTGAAGAAACAAAAGACATCCCAACACATGTTGCTTTGTACGCTGGAAATGATCAGGTGATCCACATCACACTCAGTCAAGGGGTGGTGAAAACAGATGTCAGCAAAAGTAAATATTGGACCGATCGGTTCTATGCGGTCAAACGGCTGCCTGTCTCCCAAGAGATGTCGGATGATCAACTTGTGAAAGATGCGATGAAATATTTGGGGATCCCTTATGTATTCGGGGCATCAGATCCAAAAGTAGGATTCGATTGTTCAGGTTTTTTACAATATTTATTTGAAAAATCACTTGGGATTTATTTACCAAGAAGTGCTGAGCAGCAATGGATGGTTGGAGAGAAAGTAGCACGAGACGATATTCGCCCTGGAGACTTTGTTTTTTTTAGCAACACGTATAAAAAAGGAATTTCACATGTAGGCATGTACATCGGAGGAGACCGCTTTATTCATGCGAGCCGTTCGGAAAGTGTGACAATTTCTTATTTGTCTGAATCGTATTGGCGTGAGAAATGGACAGGTGCGAAACGATTAACTGAGTTGAAACTAGCGAAAGAAGACCCAGTCGTATCAAAAGCCGCTACGTATATTGGAGAAGTACCTTATGTAAAAGGTGGTGCGAGCCCAAAGCAAGGCTTTGATACAGCAGGATTCACGCAGTATATCTATCAAGAAGTGCTTGGAATGGAGATGCCTCGCTATGCGCCGGGACAAGTTAAAGCAGGCACACCTGTGAAACGATCGGAACTAAAGCCAGGAGATCTTGTCTTTTTTAAAGGGACTTCGTTGATGCCAGCCATTTATGCTGGTTCCAATCAAGTCATTCATGTGACGGTTTCAAATGGCGTTGTCATTACCAATATGAAAACAAGTACGTATTGGAAGGATAAATATGAGACGGCCGTTAGAATCAAAAAATAAAGAAAAAGCCCGATCAATGCTCGGATCGGACTTCTCGACTTCTCACTAGGCGCTGATCAGACAAGCGTCTTTTTTTCTTGAAATTGATTCTGCAAAAGCAGATCAATAAAATAAGCGACACCATCTTCATGATTCCCTTTTGTGATGTAAGTGCTCTTTTCTTTAATGACATCAACCGCATTCCCCATTGCAATGCGGTGGCCTGCTTCTTCGAACATAGAAAGGTCGTTTGGGCTGTCACCAATTGCATAAATATGTGAGCGGTCTACACCATAATGGGCTGCGAGTTTTTTCAGGGCATGTCCTTTTCCAGACTCTTTTGGCAGCACCTCAATAATATGTTTTCCAGACGAGGTCAATGAAAGCTCGGGCATGTCTGCCAGAAGATTTCGTGCTTTAGTCAGTTTGTTCATATCAAACGAGAAGCAGAGTAATTTATAGGTCGGTTCATTCGACTCAAAAATCTGACGGATATCATCCACTGGTTTGATGCCAAATTGTTTAAATTGCGTCATGGCTCCCTCCCATAGATCAGCGAGATCCTCATTTGGGTTTGCGCTTTCGATCAGATCAAATTCTGCTTTCAGCTTCTCTTTTCCATCGTAAGGGGAGAGGAGAGCATCGTCTGTATAGACTTCAAAGTAAATGTTTCGTTCCACTAATGCCTTAGCAGCGCGCTTGCCCGCTTCTTGGTCCAATGTGATTCGGCTGAAGAGCTCGTATCCCTCTGTATGGACAGTCCCGCCGTTTGCCGCAATAATGGGAATGTCCAAATCCCCAAGAAGCTCTTTTACATCAAAAGTCGCGCGCCCTGTACAAATGGTCACAATATATCCAGCTTCCTTCGCACGAATCAATGCTTGCCGGTTTTGAGCGGATATTTCACTTTTCGTATTTAAGAGTGTACCGTCTAAATCAATCGCAATCATTTTTTTCATTGCTGTTATATCCTCCTTCATTCATGCAATAGCCTCTTCAAAGTATGTACGATTTCCTTCATTCTCATGAAAGAGTCGGATCGTGGATTCCTCTCTTTAAGGCTAAACAAAAATGGTCAATTGATCAAGGATATAAGAAAAAGCGCCCAAAAGGACGCTTTCAGCGTGTAGACAAACCCTCGCATTCTTTGTCAGTCCTGCGCTTCGGTGCTCACGAATGTCAATTCGCTCTGCTCCGGTGCTCGTCCTTCCTAGACTGCAAAGGTTTTCTATCAGGGTGAAAAGAAGAAAAAGGGCAAACACCTTTTTCAACACATAAAAAGCGCCCAAAAGGACGCTTTCTGTTTTTATGATAATTCAAGCTGTTTCTTCAATTCCGTTTTGACTTCGTTCAGTTGGTTTTGATCCAATTGGTAATAATAAACGCCATTTGGCTGGTAATCAGATCCTTTTAGTTGAATCGTATCAACAGATTTCAATGAAGTGAGTAGTGGGAAAAGACCGACTAGTTCTTTCATTGACAGGTTAGTTGAGACGTTATCACCTAGAGTATCTATGATATTGTCATAAGACGGAATGGACGTTACTGATTTTGATTTATCGAAAATGGCTTTTAAAACTTCCATTTGACGCTGTCCGCGCATGAGATCACTGTCTGCTTTTCTTGTTCTCACATAAGCGAGAGCTTGATTACCATCTAGTGTGTGAGTACCCGTTTGCAGCTGAACTTTGCCCTTTGTATCTTTAAGAATCTGTTTCACAACATATTCATCTTTAATGTTAACGGAAACACCGTTTAATTCGTTCACAATTTCCTTAAACGCTTTGAAATTACTTTCAATTACAAAGTCGACAGGGATATCTAGTAAATTCTCAACTGTACTCACCGTGAGGTCTGCATCACCAAATGCGTGTGCATGTGTAATTTTGTCATAACCATGACCTGGAATATTAACATATGAGTCCCTTGGAATACTTAATAATTTCACGGTTTTATTCGTACGATTTACTGTCGCTAATACCATTGCATCGCTTCGTGCTTGTTTGACGGTTTCGCCTGGTCTGCTGTCAATGCCAAGCAGCAAGACAGAAAAGCTGTCTTTCCCAGGATCAAATGCTTCAATCCGTTTTACAGATTGTGCACCGCGGTCTAGAGAGACTTGTGCTTTTTTTGCAGCCGATGTCACTTTATAGTAGGCATAGCCGGTGACAGAAGCGGTTGTCAGTAAAAGAATACCAAAAATAAAAAGAGTGACTTTCACCCATGGTTTTAAACGCTTTTTGCCTTTGCGTTTACTTCTTGTTTGATCCATATATTTTAAACCCTCGCTATGATTTTATAGTAAAGATGTCCTTCTTCATGCTTACAAACTAAAACAAATATACCTTAAAACGGGATATAGTGCGACATTTTTTTCACTAACGCTTAATTGACGTTTCCTTATCTAAAAAAGTTTCAATGATACGCAAATGAAATATATTTGTCATAAAACATCGAAATGTTTGAAATGACAGGAAGTGAGGAAAATGATTTTTCATAGAGAAACATCCAGTCATTACATAGATAAAAGAGGGGTTATGATCATGAAAAATCGGAATGGGTGGCTTTATTTCTTCGGCGCACTTGGCGGCGCCTTATATGGTTACGATACAGGTGTCATTTCTGGCGCTATCTTATTTATGAAAGAGGATTTAGGTTTAAATGCATTTACAGAGGGACTTGTGGTCAGCTCGATTTTAATCGGGGCGATGCTCGGGTCTTCTCTTTCTGGAAAACTGACAGATCAATTCGGACGGAAAAAAGCGATAATCGCCGCAGCCATTTTATTTATTATCGGCGGATTTGGAACAGCCCTTGCACCGAATACGGAGGTCATGGTCTTATTTCGAATCGTGCTAGGACTTGCTGTCGGATGCTCGACGACGATTGTTCCATTGTATTTATCTGAACTTGCGCCAAAGGAATCAAGAGGGGCACTTTCCTCATTAAACCAACTCATGATCACATTTGGTATTCTTCTTGCCTATATTGTGAACTACGTTTTAGCAGATGCAGAGGCATGGCGTCTGATGCTTGGAATTGCCGTTGTTCCTTCTGTGCTCTTGTTATGTGGTATTTTGTTTATGCCAGAAAGTCCTCGCTGGCTGTTTGTCCAAGGACAGGCGGACCGGGCGAAAGAAATATTGTCAAAACTTAGACAAAGCAAGCAAGAAGTTGAAGACGAAATTGCGGATATTCAAAAAGCAGAAAGTGAAGAAAAAGGCGGTCTTAAGGAATTACTCGAACCATGGGTGCGCCCCGCTTTAATTGCTGGTGTCGGTCTAGCCTTTTTACAGCAGTTTATTGGGACAAATACGATCATTTATTATGCACCAAAAACATTCACAAGTGTCGGCTTTGGCGATTCAGCAGCCATTTTAGGAACTGTAGGAATTGGTGCAGTCAATGTTGTCATGACGTTTGTTGCGATTAAAATCATTGATCGTGTCGGGCGGAAAGCGTTACTCCTATTTGGAAATGTAGGGATGGTCCTTAGTTTGATTGTTCTAGCAGTGGTCAATCGTTTTTTCGAGGGATCAACAGCTGCAGGGTGGACAACGATTATATGTTTAGGACTTTTCATCGTCATTTTTGCTGTCAGCTGGGGCCCGGTCGTATGGGTGATGCTGCCAGAGCTGTTCCCTGTACATGTCCGGGGAATTGGTACGGGGGTATCGACCTTCCTACTGCATACAGGGAATTTGATCATCTCGCTCACATTCCCGACCTTGTTAAGTGCAATTGGCATCAGTAACCTTTTCCTTATTTATGCAGCCATCGGCATAGGTGCCTTCTTATTTGTGAAATATTTAGTCACAGAAACGAAAGGGAAAAGTCTTGAAGAGATTGAAGAAGATTTAAAAAAGAGAAACCGTGCCGTCGTCAATGACGAAGGGGAAACGGTATGAAAAAAGACCAGCTGCATGAGGCAGCTGGTCTTCCTTTGTTAAACAAACGTTTAATCAAGAAAGGACAATCACTCATCTTCTGAACGTGCTGCCTATGACATACATATGGAACAGGCGGGCGAAAGGTGGAAATGAGATGAAAGGAAAAACGAGCATTGTGATGCTGACGTACAATGAACTGCACCTAACGAAAAAATGTATCGACAGTATCAAGAAGCATACTCAGCCTGATGAATATGAACTCATTATCGTGGATAATGCTTCATCAGACGGAACAAAGGAATATGTGAGACAACTGGAAGATGTCGTGTTGATTGACAACGAGAAGAATCAAGGCTTTGCCAAGGGCTGTAACCAAGGGGCGAAAAAGGCAACAGGAGATAGTCTTCTTTTTTTAAATAACGACACGATTGTGACCGAAAACTGGCTGTTGCCTTTAAGAGAAGCCCTTTTTGCATCAGATCGTATTGGCATGGTAGGCCCTGTCTCCAATTATGTGAGTGGTCCTCAGCTCGTTCAGCCATCTTACACAGATGTGAAGGAGCTTCCTGCCTTTGCGAAGGCATATACGGCTTCGAGAAAAGGTCAAAGAACATATGTGCATAGACTTGTTGGTTTTTGTCTGCTGGTCAAAAGAGAGCTGATCGAGGATGTAGGGTTATTTGATGAGCGATTTGTATATGGATCATTTGAGGATGATGACCTTTGTCTGCGTTCGTTGCTGAAGGGATACCAGCTGCAAATCGTCCATGATTCTTTTGTGCATCATCACGGTCATGCTACCTTCAATGCCAATGAAGAAACGAACATCTCTACATTGTTTGCGGAGAACAGGCTTCGTTTTTTAGATAAATGGGGCATTGATTTAAATCTGATAACGCCCCATCCATATTTTGCAACACTGCTCCCTGAGGATGCCGGATGTGTGCTGGATGTTGGCTGTGGTGCTGGGGCGACAGGACTTGAACTGATCAACCGGCAGTCCGTTGACATGTACGGAGTAGAGGCGGATGCATTAAAAGCAGAGATGGCAAAGGCGTATTACAAAGAAGTGATTGAGACAAAAGCGGAGGCGTATCCTTGGTCAGAGAAAGAAGCTTTTTTTGATGCTGTGATCTTTTCTGATGTGTTAGAGCATGTGTCAGACCCATGGCAGTTGATAGCTCAAGCGCATGCGTCTTTAAAACCAGGTGGCGTGATCATTTGCTGCTTACCTAATATGATGCATGCGGAAGTACTGCTGCCTTTAATGGCAGGTGATTTTACGTATCAAGATGTGGGGATTTTAGATCGAACACATATGAGATTTTTCACACCAAACACAATGCGGGCGCTCTTTCCAGACCATTTGTTTCATCGCGTGATTGAACAGCCGATCAATGTGCCAATTGATCAAAACGTTCAATTGTTTTTTGACGAAGTGGCGAGAGTAGGAGAGTCACTTGGCTTTCAAACAAAAGAATTATCTGATCAAGTGACGCTCTATCAGCTTTTGATCGTTGCACGTAAAAAAGGCGGTTCCCCCTCCGGGTAATCCGCCTCAGCGTGTAGGCAAACCCTCGCATTCTTTGTCAGTCCTGCGCGCCGGTGCTCGCGAATCCTTCATTCGCTCCGGTACTCGTCCTTCCTAGACTGCAAAGGTTTTCTATCACGCTGAAAAGAAGACAAAGGGCTAAAACAAAGTTCATTTTAGCCCTTTGTCAACCATCTAAGGCGGATGACCGCCTTTTGTGCTACCATTTAAAGCTTTTTGTTGCGCCTTCTGCACCAAAGTTCAAAATGCTCACTTTGACGTCATATGCAATGTCTACTTCTTGAAATAGTGTATCCCATTCATTGCGGTGCTGATCCCAAAAGTCTGGATACTTGATGCGCACCTGCCGATTTAAAAGGATCGGGTCAACACCAACTTCTTTTTGCATGTGGTGGACAGCTTTTTGAATGCGTTCTTTGATTTTGCGTTCAAAAATGCGCTCAAATCGTTTGATGTATTGCTCATCGTATGAGTTTTCAGGGGATATTGATCTTCTGATAGTTTCCCGTTTGTTTGTACACTAATTTTAAAGGAAATCTTTCCGTTCTTCAGATAGGGTTCAATCTTGGACTTTGCTTTCTTGATTTCATACGTAATCGGAAAGCCTTTGTAGGTGGCGGGTACGACTCCGCCTGAGATGCGATTCATGACCCAGTTTAAAGATTGGACATCTTTTGCTGGAATGAATCCTATCAGCTTTCGTGTTTTTCCATGGATAATGCCTGCACCATCATAGGTGAGTTCTCCATTTACGACATCCACACTTTGGACAAGAAAGCTTGTACCCATCTGAAAGTAATCCGACGCTCGGCCAATACGTGTTGGCAGTAAAATCTTCCCGTTAAAGCTCCGGTTTTTTGATGTTTCAAAAATATGCTCAACTGGCACCTTTTGTTGTGATTTTAATTTTTGATTGATGACTTTTGAAGCCTCATGCCGTGACACTAAGAGGTAGCTGCTTCTTCGAACCTCATCATCTCGTATAAAGTGGTTGAGTGTTCCTTGAATATCATGATGCTCGGCTTGATTTTTGCCAAACAAAAAGATTTTGAGGTGATCACTGTAAATCGGCGGGTCCTTCAAAGCGACATTGCTGACTGCTTCCAGTACATTTTTCCCCTTTGAGACGACATTCACATAGCCAGGGGAATCTGCTTCTTGTGTTCCGCCCATTTTAGGGACAAGGTTTTGATAGGTGAGTTTGACTCCGTTATCATCTTCCTCGTCAATGCCAACACCGCGTACAAACGATAATTTCTCAATATCCTTTAAGTCCCAGCAGCCTGTCGATAAAATCAAAAGACAGCAAGACAGAAAGGTGAGCCATAAACGCCGTCCTTTCATGCAGATCGACCTCCCCATTTTTTACGTATCATGAGCAGAACAGCTGTTAAAAAAGGAATCGCTAACACAGCGAATAATGCATAGCCGAGTAAAGTCGAGTAGTAAAAGACTTCATTGATATTTCTCGGAAAAAGAGAGAGAGCTGAGGTCAGCAAAAACAGCAACCATAGCAGTCTCGTTAAATTGGTTGTCTTAAAAACCGTTTGACAGCCTTTAATAGCAAATTGGAAAAAGCCAAGCATACAAATAAACTGCTGGCACGTCCAGATCGTCAGTAAGAAAATATCAAAGCGTTCAATGAAGACCCCTTCTAGTTCTAGCGCTTGAATGAGGGAGACAGTGGGCCAGGTGAGTGATTTCGTTTCTCCAACCGTCATGGAACCAATCACAATAAAGAGCGTGAGGGAGTAAATAAGTGTGGTGATCCCTACACCGATCGCTGCGGCCCATTTCGCTTTTGACCATTTGTCTTTATAGATAAGCGGTACGACAAACAAAATGACTTCAAAGCCTGTAAATTGAATAAATGTTTGAGAGAACAAATTACTAAAATCTTTAAACCCGTGCGCCATCACTGGGCGTAGGTAATCAAAATCAAATATTTTCAAACTAAACAGCATGAGCCCAATGTAAATGATCATGGTCATCGGATAAATATATGTCACCATTTTCACTACCGGAAAAATTCCGCTTTTTAAATGATAGGTGGCCACAAGTAAAAAAATCATCACAATCACCGTCATAGGGGTCGATTGCAGCAGGAAAAACTGAACCACTTCCCCCAGTACACGCGCCTCAAAGCCCACAATGGCTAGTAAATAACCGATCAGCATTAGGTTAAAGATCGTGCCAAAGAATGCACCGGCTCCTTTTGTATTCGATTCAAAAATGGTATCCGGTGCATTCTTCTCCGCAATCCAACCTAGCAAAAAAGCAACGAAAGCAAAGATGACTCCCTGTATTAATACAATGATCCAGCCATCAGGGAATCCTGAATTGGCAGAACTGCGAGGAATGGTTAAAATTCCAGCGCCTATCATTGTAGAGCTGCACAGAATGGTGACTTGTAACAATGATAGCTTCTCAGCTCTGTACATCGTTTACTCTCCTTGTCTTTTGAGATTTTTTGTCTTGGCTGTTTTCGGTCTCGATTTAAATAGCCCTATTGGTAAACGAACGTACGTATCTTTTAAATCTGAAAACGGTGAAGACAAAACAGGTGTGAAATAGTCAAAACCAAAGGTCTTTAGCTGCATCAAGTGACAAAGTACAAATAAATAACACATGATGAGGCCGTATAATCCAAACATGGCTGAACTGAAGATCGCCATAAACCGCAGAATGCGTAAGGGGAAGCTGAAATCATATGATGGAGCAGTGAAATCGGCTAGTGCCGTCAGAGACACAATAATGACCATTAAGGCACTGACGATATTGGCTTGGACAGCCGCCTGTCCAATAATGACGCCGCCAATCAGTCCAATCGTCTGCCCAATCGCCCTAGGAAGACGAAGTCCAGCTTCCCGCAGCAGTTCAATCGTAAACGACATCAAAATGGCTTCCACTACAGGAGGAAAGGGCACATTTTGCCGGCTGCCTGCGATGGTCAGTGCCATTCGTGTTGGTAATAAACCAGGGTGATAGGAAACAAGGGCGATATAGAGTCCCGGTAAAAAGATCGTCAAAAGTACGGCAATATAACGGAGCAAACGCAAAAGAGTCGCACTTGTCCATCTTTGATAATAATCCTCCGGTGATTGCATCAAGGCAGTGAGAGTCATCGGCATAATGAGGGCAAAGGGCGTCCCATCGAGCAAAATAGACACCTTTCCTTCTAGCACAGAGGCAATCACCCGATCAGGACGTTCTGTATTTTGAATCTGCGGAAAAATAGAGACATGACTGTCTTCAATCAACTGTTCAATATAGCCGGACTCAGGAATATCATCCATTTTGATTTGCTTCATGCGAGAGAGTACATCATCTACTAATTTGGGGTCTGCGATATCACGAACATACACGAGAGCGGCAGATTTCTTGTTACGAGTACCTATGTTCACCTTTTGAATGACAAGGTTCGGATCGTTTGCTCTTTCACGAAGCAATGCCGTGTTTTTTTCAAGATTTTCAATGAATCCAATCCGGGGTCCTCTTACAAGGACTTCTGATTGCGGCTCCTCTACTTCTCTAAATTGAAAAAGATTCGTATGGAGCGCAAGCGCTTGAGTGGCTCTATCCACAAATAAAATAGCCCTGCCGCTGTATAACTGCTCGATGGCAAGGTTCATATCTTCCAGCACATCATTTTGAATGCCAAAGAACGTTTTAGAAAGGGAAGAAAGTGTGGTGTGGTCGACCTCGGTGATGGTCAGTTCCTTTTGCATAGGTGAAATGATTTGTTTGGAAAGCATCTCAAATTCTGTGAGTCCTTCAACGTACACGAGACATGCAGAGACAGCGGAAGGACCAAATGAAAAAGAGTGGAACACGATATCATCACTTTTGCCGGCAAAGCTTTTGACACGCTGAATGACGGACTCTATATCTTGTTCAATACGACTTTTCATAATACCTCACCCTCATGTCTTTTTTTATAGAGTGACTCGGAAGGAGAAGAATTATGCAAATAGAAAAAAGAGAATCCCCTAAAATAGGAATTCTCTTCACATGTTTATCTCGCCAGCCAGCCGCCATCTACGGCTAAAATATGCCCGTTCATATAATCAGATGCAGGGGAGCTGAGAAAGACGGCGGCACCTGCTAGATCTTCAGGCCTTCCCCAGCGTCCAGCGGGGATTCGTTTCAGAATCTCTTCATTCCGGTTCGCGTCGTCACGAATGGCTTGCGTGTTATTGGTTGCAATATAACCAGGCGCGATCGCGTTCACCTGAATATGCTGACTTGCCCATTCATTTGCAAATGCTTTCGTCAAACCTGCGACAGCATGCTTACTTGCTGTATAAGCGGGAACAAAGACACCACCTTGAAATGATAGAAGGGAAGCGATATTGACAATTTTCCCTTGCCCTTTTTTCAGCATCTGCTGTCCGACCTTTTGCGTGAGGAAAAAGAGACTGTTGATATTCACATCCATCACAGTATGCCAGTTTTCCTCTGAATATTGAGCGGCCTCTTCTCTTTTAATGGTCCCAGCATTATTGATCAAAATATCAATTGTGTGCTGCTTTAAAAGGGCATCAACATCCCGCTTTGCGGACTTAGGATCTGAAAAGTCTACTTGAATCGCATGAAATGATCTGCCGGTCTGTTCGACAAGTTCTTTTGTTTCATCAAGCGGCGTATGGTGGTAGGTGCCGATGATATCTGCACCTGAACGAGCAAGCGCTACGGCAATCCCTTGCCCAATTCCAGTTCCAGGACCTGTGACAAGAGCTGTTTTGCCTTCGAGGGAAAAGAGGGACGCTACATAGGATGTCGTCGTCATCTCATTACCTCAGCTGGTCCATCGGGACAAAGTCCATATCTTTAAACGTATAGTTTTCTCCCGCCATTGCCCAAATAAATGAATAATTTGCGGTACCTGAGCCTGAATGAATGGACCAGGCAGGTGAGATGACGGCTTCTTCATTTGCTACAACGAGATGTCTCGTTTCAGATGGCTCCCCCATAAAATGAAAGACACGTGCGTCTTCCTCTATATCAAGATATAAGTACACTTCCATCCGCCGGTCATGTATATGAGCAGGCATCGTGTTCCATGTGTTATTGGTTTCAAGCTGAGTGATGCCCATCATAAGCTGGCAGCTTTGGATGCCGTCTGCATGAATGACCTGATACAGATTCCGTACGTTCGAGGCGGATGCTTCCCCTAAATGATTCGGTGTTAATTCAGCGATCGCAGCCTTTTGTGTCGGATACGCTCTATGAGCGGTGGCTGACACAAGATAAAATTTGGCCTGCTCACCTGATGAACTAGCAAACTGTACATGTTCGTGTCCAAGTCCAATATATAAGAAATCTTTATGCTGCAGCACAAATGACTCACCATCGACTGTAACCGTACCTTGGCCGCCGACATTCACAATGCCAATTTCCCGTCTTTCAAGGAAATATTCTGTACGTAAAAAGTCGCCGGCATCTAGCTTGATCGATTCTGATGTCGGCATAACGCCGCCAATCACCACACGGTCCTCATGCGAATAATACAGCTTCAATTCACCACTGACAAAAAGTGTCGGAATATGAAAATGACGACGAAGTTCCTCTGTTGTAAAACGCTTGACCTGCTCAGGATGTACAGCATAACGATTTTCCATTTGAGATAAGCCTCCCTTTCCATCTGAAACATATGATTGTTTTATTTGGTATCGGTTTCAAGGAAAATTCTAGAGGAAAAAGAGAGCGGCGTCAACCGTTAATTTGAAATCGCTTTCTTTAATTTTATAAAAGCTTTTTTTCTTCATTTTCATGAAAAAAATCTTCTGATACAGTTCAACTTGTGGTATGCTTTTTTTAAGTTTATTTGAAATCGGTTTCGAAACAAATGAGAAGATCGATCTTGGGAGTTTTTTGTATGAAAGAGAAAAAGCAAACGAAAGTCACCATTAACGAAGTTGCTGCATATGCAAGTGTCTCAAAATCAACGGTATCCAGATACATCAATGGCAGAACAAATGAGATTTCTCCTGAAAAGGTAAAAAAGATTAAAAAAGCCATTGAGGAGCTCCATTATCGTCCGAGTCAGCTTGCCCAAGGATTGAAAGTAAGAAAGAGCAAGGTCATTGGTTTTATTGTGGCTGATATTACGAACCCGTTCTCTGTTGCGACACTTCGTGGTGTGGAAGAGATTTGTGATGAATATGGATACAGCATCATGGTGTGCAACACAGATAATCGTCCAGAAAAAGAACGAGAAATGCTTCTGAAGCTGAATGCGCATTATATTGAAGGGCTGATCATCAATACGACCGGTCAAAACAATGACATTTTGCAAGACTTTAAGCAAAACGGTGTACCGATTGTTCTTGTTGACCGTAAGTTACCTGAACTCAAGGTCGATACCGTCACAACGAATAACCGTGACATCACGGCTCGTCTACTTCATCAGATGTATGAAAAAGGCTACGAACATATCGCTTTCTTTACTGAGCCGGTCGATGGGATTAGTCCACGTGAAGAACGAAAAGAAGCCTATGAACAGACGGCGATGAGTCAACATAAGACACCTATGATTGCAGAAATCAATTTAAAGCAAAAGGAACAAATGCGAGATGAGATTTGTCGTTTTTTACAATCAAACCATCAGAAAAAAGCGATTTTAGCAGGCAATGGATTACTCATGCTGAAGCTCATCAGTGAACTCGTCGATCTTGGGGTGAAGATTCCTGAGGAGATAGGCATTGCCGGATTTGATGATACAGAATGGTATAAGCTGATCGGGCCAGGCATCACTACGGTGGCGCAGCCATCTCATGAGATGGGGAGAGCGGCGATGCAAAAAATCAAGATGCGTCTTGAAGGGGATAAGAGTGCACCCCAGACCATTCAACTTGATGGAGAAATCATTGTGAGAAAATCTTTATAAACGTTAGGCAGAGAAGAGTATACATACGTGCATGCTCTCTCTTTTTCAACTGTTTTGAAACCGGTACCAAGAAAGGGGAGAAATCAGTGAAAGCATTGGATGTGATCACATTTGGGGAATCAATGGCGATGTTTTATGCAAAAGAAATTGGCGAGCTTCACCAAGTGCATACGTTTCAAAAAGCACTTGCTGGTGCAGAGAGTAATGTTGCGGTCGGCTTGGCAAGATTAGGCTTTAGCGTTGGCTGGATGAGCAAGGTCGGGGCGGACTCACTTGGTACATTTATTTTAGAAGAGCTTCAAAAAGAAGGGGTCGATACGAAGGCAGTACTCCGTTCAAATGATGGAGCCAAAACAGGGATATTGCTTAAATCAAAAGTCATCGATGGAGACCCTGATGTGACGTACTACCGAAAAGGCTCTGCTGCGAGCACATTGAACGCAAGCGATTTCCCGTCCACTTATTTTCAGCAGGCAGGACATCTTCATATGACCGGAATCCCGCCTGCTGTGTCTAGTGAAATGAGAGCGTTTTCTTTTCATGCCCTTAAAGAAATGAAAGAAGCAGGAAAAACCATTTCCTTTGACCCGAACCTGAGACTTCAACTATGGGAAGAGGAAGAAGACATGATTCATACGGTGAATCAGATGGCTGCTCAAGTAGATTGGTTTTTCCCTGGGCTTGCAGAAGGTCAAAGACTCACGGGGTGTCATGAGCCGGAAGCGATTGCGGATGTTTATTTACAAAAAGGTGTCAAGCTTGTGGTCATTAAACTGGGAGCGGAAGGAGCCTATTTCAAAAGTGCATCCGGCCAAGGTGTAGTGGATGGTTTCCATGTGTCTCATGTCGTGGATACAGTCGGAGCTGGTGATGGATTTGCAGTGGGAGTGATGAGCGGTCTGCTGGACGGTTTATCATATGAAAAATCGGTAGCAAGAGGCAATGCCATTGGAGCACTTGCAGTCATGTCCCCAGGAGATCACGAGGGACTGCCGACTCGTGAAGAGCTTCAGGCATTTATAAAAGAAGCCAAACGATATCAAAGGCGACACGATATGAAGGGAGATGAGAGGTATGGGAAAGTCAGCAAGTATGAGTGTTAAAGAGAAGCTCGCAGCTTGTAAACTCATTGCGGTGGTCAGAGCAGGTAGTGAAGCAGAGGGGATAGAGATGATTGGTCGTTTAAAGAAAAAAGGGGTGCGGGCCATCGAAGTGACATATACCACGCCCAATGCAGAGCGGATCATTGCATCTTACCAGCATGACCACGACTTGATTGTCGGAGCCGGAACGATTACAACGCTTGAGCAGGCACAATCAGCCATTGAAGCCGGCTCTCAATTTATCGTCAGCCCGGGATATCTTCCTGTCATCGGAGAGCACCTATCTTTTCATGATACACTTTACGTTCCAGGTGTTTTGACCCCGAGTGAAATTATGCAGGCAAAAGCAAATGGATACAGCGTGTTAAAGCTTTTTCCGAGCGGCGCCTTCGGTTTGTCCTATATGAAAAATTTGCAAGGCCCGTTTCCAGAGATTGAGTTCATCCCAACAGGAGGCATTCATCCAGTCGATGTGCCAAAGTGGCTTGAAGCAGGAGCCGTGGCAGTAGGTGTCGGCAGCCAGCTTGAAAGCAGTACAGCAGAAGAATTACAGGCTGTTCTTTCTTCCACCATCATGTAGTTCACATAAACAACCGGCGGATGACTGCCGGTTGTTTGTTCGTTTATCTGACAAAAAAGCTCAGAAGACGCATCTTTTCACGTAAAATGAGCATAAAGGAGAGGTCGATATGTACATTCAACAAGATGAACTAAAAGATGGTCAAATTGAACAATTGATTCAAGCTCATTTAGAAGAGATGAAAAAACATTCACCGCCAGAAAGCATTCATGCCCTTCCGTTAGACGATCTGAAAAAACAAGATGTCACAGTATGGAGTGCAAGGGATGGCGAGGTGCTTCTTGGCTGCGGAGCCATCAAGGAGCTATCGAGTGAACATGGTGAACTCAAATCGATGAGGACGGCAGCAGCCCATATGCGAAAAGGCGTGGCGAAGCATCTGTTGACCCACCTTCTCCAAGAGGCGAAGCGGCGGGGGTATAAAAGAGTGAGCCTTGAAACAGGTGCGATTGCTTTCTTCGAACCAGCAAGAAGATTATATGAAAGCTTTGGATTTCGATATTGTCCGCCTTTTGGTTCATACCAAGAAGATCCGAACAGTTTATTTATGACAAAGGAATTATAGAGGTCGAGAGAGTATGCTTTTATAAGCAGCTCTTTTTTTATGCGGCAACAATGGAAGGAGGGGAATGTGAATGAAATGGTCGAAGTTGTTCGGAATGGGCGCATTTCTCACATTTTGTGTTATATCTGTTCTTTTTTTATCTGTATTAGGTCAAGATTTAGTTAAAATTGAAAGCGCTTCCGATGAGGCGGTATCAACTTACCAATATCACTTTGTTCTTGTACCGGAGGAACTTGATAATGAATATTGGCAATTGGTGCAAAAGGGAGCTGCTGATGCGGCGGAAGTTCATCGGGTGTATCTTGAATACCTAGGTCCAAAGCAGGCTGATTTGGATGATCACCTGAAAACCATTGATATGGCGATTGCTGGTCATGTGGACGGCATTATGACACAAGGGCTTGATGCAAAGAAATACAAACCGCTCTTTCAAAAAGCAAGAGAGAAAGGTATAGATGTTGTCACAGTCGATACCGATGCAGAGGGGAGCAAGCGTCAAGTGTATGTCGGAACAGATAACTATTATTCTGGCTTTATCGCCGGACAGGCACTCATCGCCGATACAAAAGGCGAACAGTATGTGGGCATTGTGACGGGACGGCTTGATGCGATTCACCAGAAGCTTCGCGTGAAGGGGTTTCGAGATGCCGTTTCTGGTGAGAAACGCATTCATATTGCTGGAATAGAAGAGTCGGCGATTACGAAATCAGGTGCTTCCGGTGCTGCGTATAAATTGTTGAATGATCATACGCAGCTCACCGCATTTTATGGAACAAGTGCATTAGACGGTGTCGGCATTATTCAAGCAACAGAGCAATATCATTCATCTAAAGATGTTTATGTGCTCGCATTTGATACTCTGCCTGATACGATTCAAGCGCTGGATGATGGGAAAATTGATGCAGTGGTTGTACAGCACCCTTATGAAATGGGCTATCAAGCGGTTGAATCTCTTGTTCGTTTGCAACAAGGGGATAAACAAGAACCGCTTCAGTACACAGGGACGAGTGTGATTCGGCGAGGAGACCTGCCCCTTCATCAAACAGAAAGACCACAGGGGGTTCAGCCATGAGAAAAATACGAAGTAAATTATTATTGGCATTTTTAATTCTTGTGCTCCTTGGTAATGTGGCCGCTTTTTTTGTGTATTGGAGCAGTTCAAAAATCACATCAGAATATAGCAAGAGCTTTCGTTCCTTTCTCCTGCTGAATGATATTTCGACAGAGGCAAAAACGATGTATGAAAAGGTCAACGCCTTTGCCATCGAAAAGGATCAGGCGTTTGCCAAGGGCTATGCTAAATCAAAACGGAAAATGACATCATATGATCAAGCATTACTCAAAGATGCTGGGCTTCATGCCGCCATCCCGTCCATTGAAAAATATCAATATATGATGCGGACGCTCATAAACGAAAGTGATGCGACAATGAATCATGTCAAAAAAGGGAAAATCAAAGAATATGCTGCAAGTGTGAAAGAAGTAAGAACCGTGTCCTCTTATATCCAAGAACAGACAATGACTCTTTTGGATGATGAATTATCTGAGTATCAAGTACTCTACCAATCCCTTCAAAAAAGACATCAAACGTATGCGCTTTTTACTCTATGTCTGTTTACATTATCGATAGGAATCGCTTTATGGATGGCCTATATCATTGCGGGTGGAATTTCAAGACCGATCGTTCATCTGTCTCGAAGTGCCAAAGAAGTATCAGAAGGAAATTTTGATGGTCCGAATTTGCATGTGTCATCAAAGGACGAAATCTCTGTGTTAAATCATGCCTTTGAGCGAATGCGGCGAGAGATGAAGGTCATGATTGAAGAGATGAAACAAAAGGCTGCTTTAGATCAGAAAATTAAAGACATGAAGCTGAAAACACTACAAAACCAAATGAATCCACATTTTTTATTTAATACATTAAACATCGTTTCACGTATGGCGTACTTAGAATCAGCTGATGCGACATCGAGATTGATACAATCCGTTTCTACGCTGATGCGGTATTCGCTATCTCCTCTCAGCGCATCTGTTACGTTAGAACAAGAAGTGAAAGTGGTAAAAGAATATTTTCATATACAAGAAACAAGATTTTCCGATCGTATTACATGCAAAACGACCATAGATGCGTCGTGTCTATCTGTTCACATTCCGAGCCTTACATTGCAGCCGCTTGTTGAAAATGCCTTTATTCATGGGGTAGAACCAAAAGAAGAGGGTGGGCTTGTAGAGCTCTCTATTGATCGAGATGATGGCTTTGTCATGATTCGGATTCGGGATAATGGACTTGGCATCAGTGATCAAGAGAAAAAGAGATTGCTATCGCAAGAGGAAGAAGATCATTCAGACACACGTAGTAAAGGTCACTCGACAGGAATTGGTCTTCGAAATGTGATGTCGAGGCTGCGTTTGTTTTACGGAGTGCAGGATGCCCTTCAAATTGATTCAAAGCCAAACGAAGGGACCACCATTCAATTGACAATACCAATCAAGGAGGAACGAGCATGCTGAACGTGCTGATTGTGGATGATGAAAAAATTGAACGAATGGCGATGCGTAAGTTCATGACCGAATGGCTGCCAGACTGTCATATTGCAGGGGAAGCTGCGAATGGAAAAAAGGCGGTGGAATTGGCGCGGTCTAAGCCAATTGACCTTGTGCTCATGGATATTCAAATGCCAGGCATGGATGGACTCACAGCGATCAAACAGATCAAAGCAAGCTGTCCTCATACTAAATTTATTATGCTGACAGCCTACGATACGTTTGATTATGCCAAGCAAGCCATGCAGGAAGGGGTCAAACAATACCTTGTCAAACCAGCTGATAAAGACGAAACCATTACAGCGATTCGTTCTGTTGCGGCAGAAATTCAGCAGGAGGTCTCCCTGCGGCAGGCGGAGAAAGTCAATCAGCAGTCAAAATGGCTGGAAGCCCATGTGTTGAACGGTCAATCTTATACTTCAACAGCGTTTGAGCGGCTGTTTCAGGATTTTCAAGCAGGTCTAGTGATCGCTGTTCAGCGGACAGGTGGGGATCAACTCCTGAATCATTTGCAGGAGTCTGCTCTTTTTCAAGCAGTGCCGATCCAAGTGAGCGGTGAGCTGTTTACATGCTTGATTTACAGCCATCAATCACCTGGTCATCTAAAGGCGAATGTACTGCAAGCCATTCGCGCTGCTATGACAAGCGAACGGCATTCCCCTGTCATTGTTGGCATGGGTCATCCTATCTCAAATCCACTTCAACTTCAGAAAAGTGCGGCAGAAGCGAAGCTTTCCTATTATCAGCGAAAAAAAGATGACGGTGCGGTTCGTTATGGCTTTTACTATACAGATAGACAACCTTACGTATTGATCAACTTGCCTGAGCTTGCCGATGACATGATGCTGGCACTAGAAGAAGGGAGAAGAGATGATGCTCTTGCTTACTATGATGCCTTCCAATTAGAAGGGGCAACCATTTCTCATGTGAAAGAGCTGCTCATTTTACTCAAATCACGACTTCGTGCAGATGTGCCGATTCTAGCTATTACCACAGAAACAGGATGCCGCCAATGCTGTGAACATTTATTTGATCTGTATGAAGCAAGAACCCAGACGGTGAATGATATAGAACGGGCGAAACGATACATTCAAACACATTTTTGCGAACATATTACGCTGGAGCAAACGGCCGCCTATGTTGATTTAAGCCCGACGTATTTCACCAAACGCTTTAAGGATGAGACAGGTCTGACGTTTAAAGAATATGTGACGACCTGTAGGATGGATAAAATGAAGAAGCTACTGAAAGAGAGTTCGCTTAGTTTAAAAGAAATCACCTATCAAGCAGGATATACTGATCCGAATTACGTCAGTCGTGTGTTTAAAAAAATGGTTGGCTGTTCGCCGAAGGAATATCGAAAACAGGTCGTAAAAAAATGAAGAATTTCATAAAAAAGTGAAGAAGTTTGCCTGAAAAAAGGCAAGGATCTGCCAGTATACTTATTTTGATAACGCTTACAAAATAGGGATGGGGGATCCATGATGAAGTTTAAATTAGGCTTTACTTTATTGGCAATCTGTATGCTGGTCGTCTCTGCTTGCAGTTCATCGACGAACTCAGATGCAAAAAAAGAGGGCGGAGCGGAGAAACTAGAAATTTTCTCTTGGTGGACTGGTGCAGGTGAGGAAGACGGGCTGAAGGCACTCATTCAATTGTTTGAAGAGAAAAATAAAGACATTCCAATTGAAAATGCAGCTGTCGCTGGTGGCGCTGGTACGAATGCAAAGGCTGTTCTAACAAGCCGGATGCAAGGAGATGATCCGCCAGCTACTTTCCAAGTACACGGGGGAGCAGAGCTGAATGAGAGCTGGGTAGCCGCAGGTAAAATGGAGCCGCTGGATGACCTTTATGAGAAAGAAGGCTGGAAGGATAAATTTCCAGAATCACTGATTGACCTTGTGAGCAAAGACGGGAAAATCTATTCCGTTCCAGTGAATATTCATAGAGGCAATGTGCTTTGGTATAACAAAAAAGTATTTGAAGAACAGGGCTTACAGCCACCAACGACGTTTGATGAATTTTTCAAAACAGCCGATGCCTTAAAGAAAAAAGGGATTACACCACTTGCGCTTGGGGATAAAGAACCTTGGGCAGCGACTCATTTGTTTGAGAGCGTTCTTCTAGGAGTACTAGGTGCAGATGACTATCAAAAACTTTGGGCGGGCGACTTAAAAATGGATGATGCAAAAGTGAAGGAAGCGGCAGACATCTTTGGACGTATGCTCGAATACGTCAACGACGATCATAGCTCGCGTAACTGGCAGGATGCCTCACAACTCGTGGCAAAAGGGGAAGCTGCAATGAATGTCATGGGCGACTGGGCAAAAGGATATTTTGTGAATGATCTAGATTTGAAGGTGAATAAAGACTTTGGATACGTGGCAACTCCTGGTACGGAGGGCAGCTTTATGGTCATCACGGATACATTCGGACTGCCGAAGGGTGTCAAACAGCCAGAAAACGTGAAAAAATTCTTATCTGTCTTAGGATCTGTGGAAGGACAGGATGCGTTTAATCCGCTGAAAGGGTCAATTCCGGCTCGTGTGGATGCAGACGTATCAAAATATGATGAATACGGAAAATCAGCAATGAAGGCGTTTAAAGAGTCAAAGCTGGCACCGTCTCTTGCGCATGGCTCAGCTGCTGAAGAAGGTTTTGTCACGAAGGCGAACCAAGCCGTCAATATTTTCGTGACACAAAAAGACAGCAGCCAGTTCGTTTCTTCTTTAAAAGATTCAATGAAATAAAGATGAAAGAGGCGGCCGTTAGGCACCGCCTCTTTTTTAAAAAAAGGAGTGTAGCTTCATGCGCATGGACACATCGCCGACCACAAAAACACCAGCAGCAAAAGTGAAACGTGTTCGGAAAAAATGGAATGGAGACCAGCTGCTTGCCCTGCTATTTTTAGCACCGTCAGCTGTTTTATTATTCATTTTTGTTTACGGCTTTATTGGCTGGACAGGATATGTTTCATTATCGAACTGGACCTCGCTTGTTCCTGATTTTTCTTTCGCAGGTATGAAAAATTATGTCATGCTGTTTCAAGATTTTCGCTTTCAGTCAGATCTTCGAAACACGGTCTTTTTTACATTATTCTTTATTGGAGCAGTCATTGCTTCTGGGCTTGTACTGGCCATTTTACTAGACCAGAAGATCAAGGGGGAATCACTTTTTCGGAATCTCTTTTTCTTTCCGATGGCCCTTTCCTTTGTTGTCACAGGTGTTGTGTGGCAATGGATCCTAAATCCATCTACTGGGGTGAATCTGTTTTTAAAAACACTCGGCATCCAGCCCAAGTGGTACACGGATACGAACATTTTAGCTGGATTTGTCTGGGGAAAAATTGAGTTTGGTGTACCGGCAGCAATGATTGCAGTTGTCATCGCTGCTGTGTGGCAGATGACAGGGTTCTCACTTGCGATGTATTTGGCTGGTCTTAGAGGCATTCCAGAGGAAGTGAGAGAGGCTGCTAGAATGGATGGCGCAACCGAGTGGCAAATCTACTGGAAAATCATTTTTCCGCTGTTAAAACCAATCACAGCAAGCGTCGTCATTATCATGGCACATATTTCTTTAAAGATCTTCGATTTGATTTACTCGATGACAGGACCAGGTGCAAACTTTGTCACCGATGTGCCAGGTGTTTATATGTTTGAAATGACCTTTAGAGGAAACCATTATGCAGGTGGTGCCGCCATTGCGATCGTTATGTTGATTTCTGTTGCGGTCTTTATCGTGCCATATCTCCTGTCTAGCCGGAAGGGGCTTCATCATGACCGCAAGAGGATTTGTCCGCCCAGTTCTTTATGCTTTATTAATAATGTGCAGTTTGTTTTTTCTCATGCCTGTTTATGTCATGATCGTCACAAGCTTAAAGCCATTAGGTGAAGTTACCCTTGAGCGAATGTGGTCGCTTCCATCTACACTTGATTTCTCAAGCTACAAAATCGCTTTTGAAAAGTTATCACCCAATTTAATGAATTCTCTTTATCTAGTCATTCCTGCTACCTTATTGTCAGCTGTATTAGGTGCGATGAATGGCTATGTGCTGTCTAAATGGCGCTTTAAAGGATCAGAAGTGGTGTTTACCTTCATGTTGTTCGGTATGTTTATTCCATACCAAAGTATCCTCATTCCACTTATTCAATTTTTACGTGAAATCGGCTTGTATAACTCCATTCCGGGACTTGTGCTTGTCCATGTCGTATATGGCCTGCCAATCACAACACTCATGTTCCGCAATTTTTATGTGAGCATTCCTGATGAAATGATTGAATCAGCGAAGATGGATGGGGCCGGATTTATCGGGATCTTCAGACATATGATTCTGCCGCTTTCCATCACAGGGTTTGTCGTGGTTGCCATTTGGCAGTTCACAAATGTGTGGAATGAGTTTCTATTTGCGGTTACTATGACCACGGCAGAGAATCAGCCGGTCATGGTTGCGTTGCAAAATTTATCAGGCAGTCAAATTGTGCAATGGAATGTTCAAATGGCAGGTGCCATCTTGGCTGCGCTGCCGACACTTTTGGTCTATATTCTACTCGGAAAATACTTTGTGAAAGGGCTTCTTGCAGGCTCTGTCAAAGGGTGAAATGATTTTCTTGTTATCGTTTTCATTCGGTGTACTGAAAGGATTGACTTCTCTTTAGATAGCGTCATAATAAAAGTTGAGACTTGCTAGTTTTCATTATGCTAGGCAAGGATTATCAAAGGGTAGCAAAGGGAGGAGTCATCCTGAATGAAGCAGTCACCAATTTTTTTACTGCCTGAATTGAAGGAGAGAATATGGGGAGGTACAGCCTTAAGGGATCAATTTGGCTATGATATTCCTTCTGATCAAACGGGAGAATGCTGGGCAATTTCTGCTCATCCAAACGGACCAAGTGTCGTGCAAGACGGTCCATATAAAGGGAAAACGCTGATCGAACTATGGAACAATCACAGAGAATTGTTTGGGGGAATAGAAGGCGATCGCTTCCCGCTCTTAACCAAAATTTTAGATGCAAACCAAGATTTATCCGTTCAAGTTCATCCAGATGATGATTATGCGGAAAGACATGAAAATGGCGAGCTTGGGAAAACAGAGTGCTGGTATATCATTGACTGCAAAGAAGGCGCAGAAATGATCTACGGTCATAATGCACGGACGAGAACTGAGCTTGTGACCATGATGAACAGCGGAGATTGGGAAGGCCTTTTGCGGCGAGTGAAAATTAAGCCGGGCGATTTTTATTATGTGCCAAGCGGTACCATTCATGCGCTATGTGAAGGCACACTGGTTCTTGAAACGCAGCAAAGTTCAGATACGACCTATCGGGTGTATGATTATGAACGAAAAGACCAAAATGGCCATGAACGTGAACTTCACTTCACGCAGGCCATTGATGTTACCACGGTTCCTCATGTAGACGGTTATGCAGATGAATCAGTAGAAACTCGTCCAGGGGTGACCATTAGAACATTTGTAGAAGCAGAATACTTCTCTGTGTATAAATGGGAAATTGATCAAAAAGTAGAGCTATCGCAAGATTATCCGTTTTTGCTGTGCAGCGTTATTAATGGGGAAGGGTCCTTAGAGCATAATGGACATACATATCCGCTGCCAAAAGGAGCCCATTTTATCCTGCCTGCTGAAACAGGGAACTTCACAATTGAAGGATCTTGTGAATTGATTGTGTCACATATATAAAGAAAAAGAGGAAGAGGACTTCGAGAGTCCTCTATTTTTCTATTGCATAAAAGACTTGAAAGAGACTTGTTTTTGTCGATAAAGAGATTAGTAGACTATTATGCAAAGTTAAGAGAGGGACAGGGAACGTGAAAAAAACCATCAAGATTATGTTACTCGCAGCTGCCTTTGGTATGACATTACACACAGGCAAAGAAGTGCAAGCAGCCTCCTATGTCGATCAATCCATTTATACGATTAGCACCTCAAAAGTATTTACAACAGAAGCAGAAGTGAAAAAAGCGGTTGACACGTTGAAAAAGGATAAGAAATGGACAGCCACTTATCAAACTTCAGGAAATACATCGACTTATCAACTGACTGCCTCAGGATATGACTCACAAGTAGCAGCTAATGCAAGTGCCGCTGCATTAAAAAAAGAGTTAGGCATGAGCGGTACGGTGTCTCCAGTAGGTGACCGCCTTCCTTTACAGAAAATCGTATCTGATCCAATCAACGATGAAAGTCAGGCGAAAAAACTGACGCTCGAGCTGACGAAAACATCAGGACTCAATAGCACGTATGAAGCTATCAATCAAAGTAGACCATCTTATCAGGTCATTTCAGGAGCCATTGATTCTGAAACGAAAGTCAAAAATATTCAAACCGAACTACAAAAACAGGCCGGAGTCACGAGTACATACCAAACTGAAAACAAGGCCGGCACCGTGTATCAGCTGATCTCAGGCAATATTGTTGGACAGAGTAAGGCAAATACCATCCTGCAAGGTTTTCAAAAGGAATCTGGTTTAAAAGCAGTACTCCAAACGGTAGCAGCAGGCAAACCGTATTACATCGTCACATCTGCTACACAAACGAATCAGTCTAAAGCGCAAACCCTTCTGACCCAGCTGCAAAAAGAAGCGAAAATTAGCGGAAAGATTCAGAAGGCTGGAGCTGTTAAAAATGTATATAGCATGGAATCAGGCTATTTCAAAGACAGTAAGCAAGCAGCCTCAGCGGCGGCTCAGATTAAGAAACAAGCTGGTGTGTCAGGGACTGTACAGCGAGTAGGAAAAACGAAAAATTATATCGTAAAGCTCAATCAATTAAATGACACAACTTACGCAAAAACAGTTGCCTTTTTCAAGAAAAAGAAATGGCGCTATACATCTAAAAAGATCTCCTCTACACAGCCATATCAAGTAGTGACTGGGAATCTTTTGGGCGATGATCAAGCGAAAAAAGCAACGGCATTTTTCCAAAAGAAAAAAGTATCCGCCACAACGAAAAAAACAGGCAAAGCATCTGACAGCACGTATCGACTTGTTGTGAATCAAGCAACGGATCAGACAAAAGTAAATAAAGGTGCTGCATACTTAAAAGCACAAAAGGTGACAAGCAGCATCACAACAGGCAAGGGGCAAGCCGTCAGTAAAGCATACAGCCTGATGACAACTCCTGTATATGATCAAAGCAAAGTAAAGCAGGCGCAAGAGATCATGAAAAAAAATGGAGTTGCCAGTAGTACAAAAACATTAACAGAAGCTGTTAAGCAATACCGTATTACGACAGAGGCAACTGTGAATCAGACAAAACTGAATCAAGCCTTAAGTTATTTAACCAAACAAAAAATGAAAGCAGCCGCTCAAAAAACGGGAGCAACTGATTATGGTCAATATCAGATCAAAACAGGGGTCATTTCGACTGCTGCCTTAAGAGACCAAGGCATGACATTCTTCAAAAAACGAAATGAACCAGCTGCTTATACAACAACGACAAAACCGGCATATAAAATCAACATCACACAGCAGTTTACAGGGTTACCAAATGCGAATGCAGCCATTGCTTTTGTGAAAAGCCAATACGGCTGGACAGCCACAGCGACAAAAATCAAAAACGGTCCAATGGTGATGCAGACGAATTATAACCTCACAGTCAATGAGATGGTAAACAAACAAATGAAGGTGTCACCGCAGACAGATGGTGCAGCCTATGTCTATGCGACATATGTAGACCCAGCGACGTCCACAGTGAATACAGACGGGCTAAATGTCCGTTCTACACCTGATTCAAGTTCGGCTAGCAACATCGTCGCACAGCTGAACAAAGGGACAAAAGTGAAGCAGCGTGGAAAAGAAGGCAACTGGATCAAGATCAGCCTCGGCTGGAGAAATGCCAGTTCAGCAGAAGTATTAAAATATGTAGACCCAGCGAATATCGCGGAGGGCACTCAATCTTATTTTCAATTTCTCAAACTCTCTGAAGCTGCAAATCTCAATCCGACTGAAGTGAATACGAAGATTTTAGCAGGGAAAGGGATTCTTGCCGGAAAAGGACAAGCCTTTATCACAGCAGCAAAAACGTATCATATTAACGAAATCTATCTGATTTCACATGCATTGCTTGAAACAGGAAACGGCAGTTCCATTTTAGCGAACGGTACGAAGTTTAATGATAGAATCGTGTACAACATGTATGGCATTGGTGCATATGACAGTAACCCGAATTACCTCGGAGCAAAATATGCGTATGAACAGCAATGGTTCACACCAGAGGCAGCCATTATTGGCGGAGCAAAATTCATTGGCAACAGCTACATCAATAATGCCACATACAAACAAGATACCATTTACAAAATGCGCTGGTCTGCGACAGCCACTCACCAATATGCAACGGATATTGGCTGGGCTTCTAAACAGGTCACTCGTATGTATAGTTTGTATAACTTACTTGATAACTATACGCTGTATTATGATATCCCCGTGTATAACAAATAAAAAAACGTCCGTGCTTCTTAATGAGAAGCCGGACGTTTTTTGTGTAACAGCTGATGTTCAATAAAGGAAAGAAGCTGCTGACTTGATTTCCCTTTTGAATATTGGTTCCATTTCTCAGCAAAGGTTTTCAATAAGTCTTGATTAATTGATTCGTTTAGCTGCTTAAGCTCCTCTAAGAGCATATCTTGAGTGACGCAAGCCTTTCCTGGAATGATGTCTTCATAACGTTCGACTAAGCCGCGTTTTGTGCGATAAGTCTCTAGATCGTAAGTGAAGAACAAAACAGGCTTTCGGAGCAGCGCATATTCAAACACAATGGACGAATAATCTGTAATCAGGACATCGCATACAGAGAGCAATGGAAAGAGCGGCTGATCGGACACATCAAATATCCACTCACCATCTGTTTCTGCTTTGGCTAAATGTTTCACTGCAGGATGAAGTTTGACGAGCAGGATATAGTCACCATTCAGCTCACTCTGCAATTGTTCTTTAGAAAAAGGTAAGACAAGACCGTCCATTGCAAAGTCCCGGTAGGTCGGCGCATACAGCAGCACTTTTTTGCCTTTTGGAAAAATATCCATCTGAAAGGAAATAGGGCGCTCATCATAGTACGCATCTGTGAATGGTACACCTGTTGGCAGAAAACGATCGTCCTTGACGCCAAATGAAGTTTTGAAAATCTCGCGCATGTGATCTGAGCCAGTAACGATATAATCGAAAGACGCATAGACCCGCTTGAAACGCTGCAGATCACGAGAACTCCGGTGATGATTTGAAGCATCTTCAAGACCAAACTTTTTCAAAGCACCATTGGCGTGCCACACTTGAATACAAGTGGTAGAAGGTCTATTTCTTAGCACACTTGTCATCAGAAAATAATTATCTGTGACGACAACTTTGCTTTTTAGCATCGTATAGATACATTGAATGAGATGGAAGGGATTTTTTTCATGAAAATAGCGAAATGACACATGAGGCACGTCCTTTTCTATCACGGAAGCATGCTTCGTATAGAGGACAGTGAGCTTCATTGTCATATTCGCCTGTTGTTGATAAGTATCGATGAGAGCAGCTGCATTCTCTTGGAATGAAACAAGCAGCGTCACCTGATTGTCACGAGGTTTCACGCCGCTCATGAGCCATCCAGCAAAAGAAACAAAAGCTGCATAGCATGAGATGATCATTGAGCGTATATTCATCATATATCAGTCTCTCACAGCTGCTTCGTCTGATCTTTTACTTGCTCAGGATAGTAGCGCTTTTTCCCTTTGTTTTCTTTTAATACGGCAAAAGCGTACTTTGGGATATTCAGCATTCGTTTCCATCTCCACGGATTGACAATGAGTCTGTACAGCCATTCCGTATTTGTTTTAATCATCCAGCGTGGTGCACGCTTCACCGTACCGCTAAATACATCAAAGCTTCCACCTAAACCGATGCAAACAGCTTGCGGGAACAAATGACGGTATTCATAAATAAAGTTCTCTTGGTTTGGATAACCTAAAGCAACAAACACCATATCTGCTTTTGAACGAGCAATTTGTTTTGCCACAAATCGTTTATCCGCTTGATAACCATCACAGCTCCCTGCAATCACCACATTCGGATATTCCGTATCAATTCGCTGTTTGACAGCCTCGAGCACTTCTTCTTTCGCCCCATATAAAAAGATACTTTTAGATTGTTTGTTTGCGAGATCAAGCATAGACATGAACACATCAAAACCTGCAATTCTTGATTTCAATGGACTTTGCGTCATGCGTGACATCAACACAACACCTACACCATCCGGCAGTACATAATCCGCGGAAGAAACCACTTGATGATATGCATCATCCTTCATGACAGCATAGCCGATCTCTGGATTCACTGTCGCAATCATGGCGCCTCTTCTCTGGGAAATATGATGCTGGTTGATATAGCTAATAAATTCATCTAAGTCACCATTAACATAAGAAAGGTTAGAGACCACTTCTGTTTGCATTGTTCAGACCTCCTTTTTCATTTTGTTATCTATGAAACGTTCATTGTAAATTCATTCTTCGCCTACTCATCATTTTATCACAGTTGCTCCATGAAATATTAACAATAACTTTACAATCCTTTAAATTTCGTGACATTTTGATAACTTCATATGGAAGGTGCTTCATAAAACATTGATTTTTCGGACTTTACGTTCCGTGCCCATTAAATTGGAAATAGTTTGTCTTTACATCTGCTTAACGTTTGTTAGGCGCTGTGATATAATGAGGTTCCGAAGAGCGAAAAACACGATCGAAGATAATAGGATTACGGATAAACATTACTGCTTGAAGCAGTCGAATAAGGAATGAAGAAAGGAGTTTATGTTTGCAATGAAGAAAGTTATTACTTACGGTACATTTGATTTATTACACTGGGGGCACATTAAGCTGCTAGAGCGTGCAAAGCAGCTTGGAGATTACTTAGTGGTAGCCATCTCGACAGATGAATTTAATTTACAAAAATCCAAAAAGGCTTATCATAGCTACGAGCATCGAAAGCTGATTTTAGAAACCATTCGTTATGTAGACGAAGTCATTCCAGAAAACAGCTGGGATCAAAAAGTCCGCGATGTACAAGAGCATGACATTGATGTCTTTGTCATGGGAGATGACTGGGAAGGTAAATTCGATTTCTTGAAAGAGCATTGCGAAGTCGTTTACTTGAAGAGAACAGAAGGTATCTCGACAACTCAAATTAAGGAAGAAATTGCGGGACTTTAATAGATCGAAAAAAAGTACTTCTTATCTTTTGGTGAGAAGTGCTTTTTCATGTAAAATACAATGAGCAAGTTATCATGATTTTTAAGGAGAGCTTCCTTTGTTTCAAAATTGGATGAAGAAAAAAGTTGAAGATACATTGGATCAACCTGAACAAAATGAAACGATGACATTAGTTGAAATTCCTGACATGGACTACTACTTTATTGTAGGTGACGTACCAAATGAGGAAGACGGCTTAACGAAGTCTTTAAAAGCAAGAATAGAGCCATTGGCTGAGAAACATAAACGTACTGCGATGTTAACTTTGAATTTCGATGTAAATGTGAAGGAACGTATTCGCCGCTTGGAGGAGACCTTTCATCCTCAAATTGACATCCTGAATGTATTTGAACATTACATTCTGCCAGAGAGCGGAAGTAAAAGGTATTATTCGGAGTTTATTGCGGGTGAAGTACCTCAATCCATCAATGAAGCAGTTATCCCGGCAGATACATCGACCATTCATGTGACGAGATATGAACTGCCTTCTTCCCCAATCTGTATGATTGATCAATATAATGAAGAGCAGCAATTAGTGAAGAGAGAAGAATACAATTGGCAGGGAGCTTTACGCAGAGTTCAAAGCTTTGTTCCTCATACAGGTGCTCTCTATTTAGAAGAATTGATCAAGGACGATGGCAGCATTTTTATGGAGATCATCTATGCTGGTGATGCAAAAAAGAATCCAGTCCGTCACATTAATTGGTATAAAAAAACAGGAATTCAAACATTTACAAAGAAGACGGATATAAAACAACAATGGCTATCCAGCATTCAATTACAAAATGACCGGTTAAAACTGATGGTCACAGAGGACCGGGACCAGGACCGCCACTTGTTTAAAATAGATCAACCGGAATCAACTTATTATGCTGCTTTTGTGCATGAAGCCCATTATGAGGAAAATCCGCACCATATCAATTCTCAATGTGGAGAATTATTTAAACAAATAAGAAAACAGCAAGTGGATGCCGTCTTCTTTGGCGATACTAAGCATAAAGAAGATGTTGAGAAGGTTTTAGGAGAACAAACTTATTTCTACCATGTGCCTTCTGATGAAATGTCAGCTTGGAAAACAGTACTTCATCAGATGCTGGAAAACCGTATACGTAAAGATGAGCTGAGAAAGATCGTGGATCGCACGAAATGGGTGCTGCATGATCTTAGCTCTGAACACCATGTTCTTCATCTTCAGCTTAAGATGACAGACGAAATGAGCCAAGCGGATCATGTGGAAATTGATTTTGCAGGATATGATCGAGTGAATGGAGCTGAAATCATTTCTCAAACAATTGATGAGAATGATCAAGTCAGTTTCCCAATTGGTCATTTTCAAACAAAGAAAAACATCGAAACCAACCAAACAAAATTTGTGGATTTTTACATCCGCTTTAAAACAGAAGAACTTCAAGAAGTTTTGCAACGTCTAGAAGTAGAGGGAGAGCTCCTTACCAATAAACCATCTTCAATTGATGGTTGGTCGTATCAAACGAAACAGGGGAACTATTCTTGGAAAGTAAAATAATGATACAAATAACGGTAAGATTTTTGAACAGAGGAGATTAACGATTAATGATTGAAGAGGGAATCCATAAGAAGAGTGTCGTTGAAGGTTTAAAAAATCATCATGAAAAATTGGAAATGCTCGTTCGCATCTACGATGACATGCCATTAGCAGATAGAGAGTTTTATCTGTTTATGAGGGAAAGGGTCTCAAAACAAGAACTATTCCTCCCGCTTGTTCATCAAGAAGAGAATCTATTCAAATTGGTACTGAGTGAAGCATCGCTTCCGCTTGCGTTAGAGCAAGGCCAGACATACAACTTATATGTCACGGACTATCTGAGCGCAAACAAAGAAGAGGACGAAGACGAGCTCGAAGACTCAGCCTATGATTCTGATTCGGAAGAAGAGGATGAAGACGCAAAAGAAGCGGATACCAGCGCAACTTCCGAAATAGAAGAAAAAACACCATATTATAAACGTCGTTTGAAAATGGAAATTGAAACGCCAGAGCTGACATTTTTAGAAAATAAAGAAGCGCTGTTGTATGTTATTCCATATCGTACAGACAAAGGCAATGCTTCATTGAAAATCAAACGGGAGCTCAAAGTTGTGAAATTCCATCATATCGAGCTCAACAAAGAATGCACGCTATCTTTATCTGGGTATGCAGGCGTTCTAAGTGCAGAGCATCCTTATCAGATCAAAGAAGTAAAGCTTCTATTGAAGAAAAATGGTGAGGAACCAGTTGAGCATCGTTTTCCTGTCAAGATGACACATAAAAAAGATGAAGTCATTCAATATCGTGACGACCATCAAACACCACAACTGTATCAATTTTCAGCAGAAGTTCCTTTAGAGGAGTTAACTTATTCCTTAAACAAACGGTTTGTCTATCGCTTCTATTTTGAGTTTATTTGCGATGTTAACGGAGTGGAAGAAACGTTAACAACAACTTCTTTAGTGCTTGGAGATCGTTCAAACAAACTCAAAGGACTTGTTCAAATTCATAAAAGAAACGATGTACCGATTCGATATGAAGTGTACAGAAAGAAAAAAAGACAAACTTTAGGCATCCGAATTAATGATTACACCATGAAGACACGTGCTAAGTACTACGTAAAAAGCAAGTGGAAGAAATTCAAGAAGCAAGTGGGTAAGATTAAAAAAGTTCGCAATCGCCTTGTGACAAGTACTTTCCAAACGACCTTTACACTGGCGAGTAAACTGTCTGTCAAAAAGAAAACCGTTATTTTTGAGAGCTTTAATGGGAAACAATTCAGCTGTAACCCGCGTGCTATTTATGAATATATGAAAGAAAATCACCCTGAATATACGCTGATCTGGAGTGTTAAAAAAGGTCATGAAGCACCATTTAAAGAAAAAGGCATCTACTATATCAATCGTCTGTCATTGAAATGGATTTTTGCAATGGCAAGAGCTGAGTATTGGGTCGTAAACAGTCGTTTGCCGCTATGGGTTCCAAAACCAGAACACACCCAATACTTACAAACATGGCACGGCACGCCATTAAAACGACTGGCGATGGACATGGACGAAGTGCATATGCCTGGAACAAACACGAAGAAGTACAAAAAGAATTTCACGAAAGAAGCATCGAATTGGGATTATCTGATTTCTCCTAATGCATACTCGACCGAAATTTTTACCCGTGCGTTCCAATTCCAAAAGACCATGATTGAGTCAGGATATCCGAGAAATGATTTCCTTCACAATCAAAACAATGAAGAAACAATGAGAGCGCTCAAACAAAAAATGAACTTGCCGCTTGATAAAAAATTGATTTTATATGCACCGACATGGAGAGACGATCAATTTTATAAAAAAGGGCAGTACAAATTTGATTTAGACCTTGATCTGCATGAGCTACGAGCATCTATCGGAGAAGAATATATCATCATCCTTCGTATGCACTATTTAGTAGCGGAAAACTTTGATCTCGGACCATATGAAGGCTTTGCCTATGACTTCTCTCATTACGAAGACATTCGAGACCTTTATATGATTTCCGACCTACTCATTACAGATTACTCTTCCGTGTTCTTTGATTATGCAAACCTTAAACGTCCGATGCTGTTCTATGTACCAGACATCGAAACATATCGTGACAAGCTCAGAGGATTCTACTTCGACTTTGAACAAGAAGCACCAGGACCACTTGTAAAAGAAACATCACGCGTGATTGAATGGGTAAGAGAAACAGAACAGCCGACATTTACATTACCACCTTCATTTACGCCGTTTTATGAAAAATTCTGCTACCTAGAGAGCGGAGAGTCATCGAAGCGTGTGGTGGAAGTAGTGTTTTCTGAAAAATAGTAAAAAAAGTACCGTTCCTCTCATGTAGAACGGTACTTTTTTGTTTTTTTTATTCCATTGTACACATATTTAAAAGTAATGGTAAAAATAAAAAAACATAGAAATTTAACAGTAAACATGCTAAATTTAGATAAGATTATCCGGTATTGTAAATATGCTGAAAATAATATAGAGGTGCTTCAATGTACAAACTTTATCATAATTTTATAGAAATTCTAAATTTAGATGAACATAAGCTAGTAATATATATTGACGAAATAGAGAAGTTGTCAACTTTTGAATTTAAAGAGTTAAATGTAAACGATTCAAAGTGGATTTGTAAAATTGATGTAAAGGATCAAATGATTTTTGAATCCACAATAGATCATTCTAATGAAATGATTTATCTCTATGCTAAGGATCAAAATTTGTATATCTTGAAAGAAAGCTCTGACATGATTCAGCCAAAACAAATACATTCAATTGAAATTAACAATCAATTTGAAAAAATCTATGTTAAACAATTAGGATTAGACCGCTATGGCTTGTACAGTGGAGAAAAGGAACTGTTGTTATTCTCAGGGCTGCTAAATGTAGATGAGATCAATCAAAATTACAAAATGGATTTAGCCATTGATGGAGAAGAAAAAAGATTTGTGGACATCTCCTTTATCATATATGGTCTTTTCCACTTTGTTATTACGTACGATTGTCAAAATAAAGAACTAAATGTTAGAAAAATCTTGTTTGATGTGATGCAGGAACATAAAGAGATTGAAGTGACTGTAAATAACCGTAATCAAATCAAAATTCTAAATAAGGTAACTGAGCAAAAGAAAATCGTCAACTTTAGACTCGTTCCTACATATCAGCCGCTTAAGATTTTCGGTAAAGATACATTAGAGCAATTCAAAGAAGATAACATTCTTAATATTCTAGTGATAAATAAACAAAGATATTACATATATGTAAGAACAAATGGTGTTTATTTAGTAAGAGGAAATCCATATCTTGTCACAAAACACACTTCTAGATTACGTATTTTTAGTTTGTTTAATAGCTTCTATGTTTATGGAAGACTGACTCATTACGCATATAATTCAGACCAGAAGTATGAATATCTTTATATTAGAAACTCTGAGCACCAATTGGCGAAATTTACAAGACCATTTAGAAAGATCAAGTTTCTGAAAAGATATGGCTTCTTTAAAATTTCGTTAAATGATCTTGATTTAGATAGCAGAATCCACAATAACTTGTTCGTAGGAAATGATCACCGGATTATCCATAGTTTAAGATTGAAAAAAAGAGATAAAAAGGTTAAGACATATATCACGAAAAAGAATGGGGACAAGCTACAAGTACTAAGAACAAATCTTTTTGGAAATGTCACGTCAACTATTATTCCTTATTCTGAGGAATATTCTTTATTTAGTAAGGTCAAAATAAAAGTAGCGAGCATTTTATCATCGTTTTATAAAGACAAAAAATATGGTGTCAATTTGTTTTTTGAGAAAAAGAGTGACAAAGCAGATGAATCAGCTATTAGGGTTTATGACTATGTTCAAGAGAATTGTCAAACAGACTCAAAGAATTACTTTATTCTCAATAAGAAATCCAGTGCATATCCAGCATTGAAGGCGAAATATGGAAAAGGAATCATTCCGAAATATAGTCTGAGACACTATTTAAGTATTTTTAATGCCAGTTATTTTATTTCAAGTGAGCTATCTAACCATGTTCTGAATGATAGACTATATATTGATCATCTTAGAGAGAGAATCATGAGTGTTCCGCTCGTATTTTTACAGCATGGCATTATGTTTGCTAAGCCAGTTGATAATCCAATGGCTTTTGGATTCCATAAAGACAAGAACCAATACAATATTTATAAATCAGTCATCAGCTCTGAATTAGAAGCCGGTGAGTTTTATAAAATGAACTATGACCGTGATGATTTAATTTTGACCGGGCTTGCGACCTTTGACCATGCAAAGTTAGTAAAGGGTGCAGATAAGATTGCCTTCATGCCAACTTACCGATATTGGGAAGAGGGGCTTATTTATACGAATAGAATTGAGGAAACCTCTTATTATAGAGTTCTAATTAAAATCATTAAAAGCTTTGAAGAAGCAGGCTTGCTTGATCGTCTTTTACTTGTACCGCATAATAAATTTTCACAATATGTGTATCAGAATTTACCGCAGTATAAACATATTATTTCTGATAACCCTTCAGAAGCGCTAAAAGTGTCGAAAGTGTTTATTACAGATTATTCTTCTGCTATTTATGATGCGCAATATAGAGGAGCCTACCCGATCTTTTATTGGGAAGAGAAAGATTACTTAATTAGACAGTACAAGGCCATTCCGCCTGTGAACGAAGAGAATGCACCAGGTCCAATTGCATATAACACTCAAGACCTGATTCGTATTGTCAAACATGCAATCGATCATCAGTATGTGGTAGAAGATGAGTATAAAGAAAAATATTTGAAGATCAATAGCTTTAACGATAATCAAAATACAAAAAGAATTACTGATTTCTTAAAAGAGCATCAAATCATCTAACATCTGAGGGGCCCCTGAATCTACGATCGCAAGGATTCAGGGGGATTTTTAGTTTCTTGAATAAATGATACGACTTTTGTTATAAGATGAAATGTGAATCGTTATCTGTTACAATTATGAGCGGTGCTTTTTAAAAAAGTGATCCCAAAAACTTATATCTAAGGAAGATTAGAATGAACGCAATGTTGACGATACTGAAGGAGCAAATCAGCTCATTTTCGCTGATTATGCGACTTGCTGTTTATGAAACAAAATCAAAATATCAGATGAATTATTTAGGTGTTTTATGGCAGTTTTTAAATCCATTGATTCAAATGCTGGCTTACTGGTTTGTTTTTGGTTTAGGCATTCGCGGAGGACAGCCAATTGTCATTGGAGGCATGGAGGTTCCATTTATCATCTGGATGCTTGCTGGATTAATACCGTGGTTCTTCATTAGTCCGACGATCCTTGATGGATCAAACAGTGTGTTTAAACGCATTAATATGGTATCAAAAATGAATTTTCCGATTAGTGCGCTGCCGTCTGTGGTCATCATGTCCAACTTGTTCAGCTATTTTGTCATGATGGGTGTCTATCTTATTGTGCTGATTTCTTATGGCATATATCCTGACGCGCATTGGCTACAATATATTTACTACCTTATATGTATGATCGCGTTTATGTTTTCGTTTAGTTTGTTTAATTCAACAATTAGTGTACTCGTAAGGGACTATCAATTTCTTTTACAATCAGTGACACGTTTACTTTTCTTTTTGCTGCCGATTTTTTGGAATATCTCAGAGAAGCTCACTGGAGACAAAGCATGGATAGGAGATATTTTAAGATTAAATCCTCTTTTCTACATTATTGATGGTTTCAGAAATAGCTTGTTAAAGGGAGAATGGTTCTTCCATGATGTGAAATATACGCTTTATTTCTGGCTGATTACGCTTCTTTTTTTAACAGTCGGTTCATTGCTTCATATGAAATTTAGGGATAAATTTGTCGATTTTCTTTAAAAAGTAAGGAGATTATACGATGAAACTAAAGGTTTCGTTTCGAAACGTATCCAAGCAATACGTCTTATATAAAAAGCAGTCTGACAAGATCAAAGGGCTGTTTTTTCCTAATAAAAATGAAAAAGGTTTCTTTGCCGTTCGTGATGTGTCGTTTGATGTCTATGAAGGAGAGACGATTGGTTTTGTAGGGATCAACGGTTCTGGGAAATCCACGATGTCGAACCTTCTAGCGAAAATCATTCCACCGACAAGTGGTGAGATTGATATGGACGGCCAGCCATCGTTAATTGCCATTGCGGCAGGGCTGAACAATCAGTTAAGCGGTAAAGACAACATTCGTTTAAAATGCTTAATGATGGGTCTGACAAATAAGGAAATTGACGATCTTTATGAAAAAATCGTAGAGTTTGCGGATATTGGAGACTTTATAGACCAGCCTGTAAAGAGCTATTCAAGCGGAATGAAATCCCGTCTTGGTTTTGCTATTTCAGCACATATAGATCCAGATATCCTCATTATTGATGAGGCACTGTCTGTAGGAGACCAAACCTTCTATCAAAAATGTGTGGATCGCATCACCGAATTCAAAGAACAAGGAAAGACGATCTTTTTTGTCAGTCACTCCATTAGTCAAATCCAAAAAATCTGTGATCGGGTTGCTTGGATGCATTATGGTGAACTTCGTATGTTTGATGATACGAAAAAGGTTGTGAAAGAGTATAAGGAGTTTGTTGATTGGTTTAACAAGCTTTCCAAGAAAGAAAAAAAGGAATACCAATTGAAGCACAAAGAAGGTCGAAAAGGCGTACAAAAGACAGAGAAGGTGTCTCGTTATCATGAGAACGAGAAACGACGTTCATTTTTTGGACCAGCGTTTCAAGTGACCATGATAGCTGTTTTAACCATCTTACTTGCCCTTTCAATGTTTTCGGATCGCCCGCTTCGTACACTGGCAACATTTGGTGCAATTCCTTCAGGTAAAACAGAGGCGCCCCAGTCAACGAACCATGAGACAAAAGGTGCCCCTGATGATATGAAAAAGATTGATCAACAGGCCATAGTTAAGGCAGATCCAATGACGGTTTATACAGACAGGGCCATGAAAAAAAAGGCAGACGTCACATTATCGTTTGGACAAGAAGTAAAGGCTGTGGCTAAAAATAAAAAAGCCATTCAAATCAAAACAGCATCAGAGACGTATTATGTGAAACCTGATGCGCTACAAAACGCAGATGAATTGAAGCCGTTATCCATCGGACCAGCACAGTTCAATTCCTACGTATCACCCGCATCTGCGGGTTCGTATGAGTACTTACTTTCTTTCCTTGGAAAAGAAGAGTCTGTGCTGAAGCAAAGAATGCAAACACTTAGCTCGGTCAAAAGTGAGCAAGGTGATACCGTTGAGCGGCTGACCACTGAGAAAACCGATTATGTGATTCAAAATGGCCAGGCAAATACGATGGTGTTCCGCGAGATCATGCCTATCTCTCC
The DNA here is from genome assembly GCF_024398395.1 of Bacillus sp. FS02. NCBI lineage: Bacteria > Bacillati > Bacillota > Bacilli > Caryophanales > Bacillaceae > Bacillus > Bacillus sp. FS02. Next base: position 2,415,705 of record NZ_CP074101.1, read on the forward strand.
TTCAACACTTGGACTGACAGAACAGAATGTCTGGATGAATGAGAAACAAACGAAGTTCGCAGTAAAGGGCGAACATAACCTGTTTGTCATTGATAATGAACAGCATACGCTGACCGTTTCAGCGATCAAATAAAAAAGCTGCCGATGCCGGCAGCTTTTTTTAATTCACTTCTTCTTTTTCAAGAAGTTGTTTCATAAATGGAATGAGTTTTTTCTTGAGCTCTTCATCTTGAAGGGCAAACTCTAGCGTCGTTTCAATGAAACCTTGCTTCTCTCCGACATCATATCGTTTTCCTTCAAAATCATAGGCAAATACACGCTGGATGTCATTGAGCTTTTGAATGGCATCTGTCAGCTGAATTTCTCCTCCTGCACCAATTTCTTGTTGATCAAGGTACATAAAGATCTCCGGCGTGAAAATGTAGCGCCCTAAAATGGCTAAATTGGATGGTGCGGTTCCTTGCGGCGGCTTTTCAACAAAGTTTTTCACTTGGTAGCGGCGCCCTTCTTGGGTAAGAGGGTCAATGATCCCGTAGCGATGCGTATCGCTATCCGCTACCTGCTGAACGCCGATCACGGACGAAAGGGTTTTTTCATATTCATCCATCAGCTGGCGAAGTCCAGGTGTTTCGGCTTGGACGATATCATCACCTAATAAAACAGCAAAGGGTTCATCACCGATAAAGTTGCGTGCGCACCAAACGGCATGTCCGAGTCCTTTAGGTTCCTTTTGGCGGATGTAATGAATATCAGCAATATTAGAGGACTTTCTCACTTTTTCTAAAAGTTCACTTTTTCCTTTTTCTTCAAGGTTGCGCTCAAGCTCTGGCGCAAAATCAAAATGATCCTCAATGGCTCTTTTTCCTTTTCCAGTGACAATAATAATGTCTTCAATTCCTGATTCAACAGCTTCTTCAATAATATATTGAATGGTTGGTTTATCAACGATTGGCAGCATTTCTTTAGGCATAGCCTTTGTGGCAGGGAGGAAACGTGTTCCGAGACCTGCTGCTGGTATTATGGCTTTACGTACTTTTTTCAATGAACTTTGCACCTTCCTTACATAGATAACCGATTTAATAATCAATGTTAGTTCTTGGTCGTCTTTATAAAGTGTAACTTACAAATCATAGGAAAGACAAATGATTTCACTAAAAATGATTTTTAGATAGTTTACATTTTATATTTTAAATGTAAAGGAGGGTGAATGATAACGTTAATTCAATGTAAATTTCTTTTTTATATCATTAAATTTATCCTCCAAATTGTGTATAATTGAAAGTATTATACTAGGAAAGAGGCATAAACAAGTGAAAAAACTAAATGTAATGACTATTTTCGGTACTAGACCTGAAGCAATCAAAATGGCTCCACTTGTCCTTGAACTTAATAAACATCCACAAATAAATTCAATTGTCACTGTAACAGCTCAGCATAGAGAAATGCTAGATCAAGTTCTTGAGGCATTTTCTATTACGCCAGACCATGATCTAAACATCATGAAGCAGCGCCAAACATTATCTGAAATTACATCAAATGCATTGTTGAAACTAGATCAATTATTCCAAGAGGAAAAACCTGATATTGTCCTTGTTCATGGAGACACCACTACAACCTTTGCAGGAAGCTTGGCCGCATTCTACCACCAAATTTCTGTCGGTCACGTTGAAGCGGGTTTAAGAACACACAATAAATACTCGCCGTTCCCTGAGGAATTGAACCGACAAATGACAGGCACGATTGCCGATATTCATTTTGCTCCTACAAATGAGGCGAAACAGAATCTTTTAATTGAAAATAAAAAAGAAGAGACGATTTGTGTGACGGGGAATACAGCGATTGATGCATTGCAAACAACGGTTACAGAGCAGTATCAACACCCTATTTTAGAGAAAATAGGCACAGATAAAATGATTTTGTTAACGGCTCATCGCAGAGAAAATCTCGGCCAGCCGATGAAAAACATGTTTAGAGCGATTAGACGTATTGTAGAAGAGTTTGAAGATGTTCAGGTTGTATATCCTGTACATTTAAACCCTGCTGTTCGTGATGCGGCTCAGACAGAATTCAGTGATCTTGATCGTGTGCACTTAATTGAGCCGCTCGAAGTAGTTGATTTCCATAACTTCGCTGCTGCCTCGCACTTTATTCTAACGGATTCTGGCGGTGTACAAGAGGAGGCGCCTTCTCTAGGGAAGCCAGTACTAGTGCTGCGCGATACAACAGAACGCCCTGAAGGTGTGAAAGCTGGTACGCTGAAGCTCGCAGGTACAGATGAAGAGACCATTTACAACATGGCAAAACAGCTTCTAGTCGATCAGAAAGAGTACGACAACATGTCAAAGGCGTCTAATCCATATGGTGATGGACAAGCGTCAAAACGAATTGTCGAAGAGCTTCTCCATCGTTATGGTTTAAGTGATGAAAAACCAGCCCCATTCCAATCATAAAAAAAGAAGACTACATTCCTGTAGTCTTCTTTTTTACTGCTCCAAACTATCCTTCAATTCCTTCTTCACTTTCGCTAAACTGCTGTCATCAAGCTGATAGTAATAAATATTATTGATTCGTGCGCCTGTACCTTTCAGCTCGTGCTGTTTCACATTTTGTCTTGCATCACGATAATCATTCATCATCGTCCACATGTCGTCAAAGGACATATTCGTTTTCATGTTGTTTTCAACGACTTTAAACATATCGCCGAATTTCGTAATAGATGAAATGTTAGCGCCTTTTGCAATGATGCCTTCAATGACTTGACGCTGTCTTTGCTGACGGCCGAAATCACCTTTAGGATCTTGCTTTCTCATTCTTGTATAGGCAAGGGCTTGATCGCCGTTCAGGTTAATTTCTCCTGTACCAAATGAATGGCCATCATAGCTGAAAGCAAACGTGCTGTTCACCGTAATGCCGCCAAGTGTATCGACAATGTCTTTGAAACTTTCCATATTCACTTTCACAAAGTAATCCACAGGTACATCAAGCAGTTCCTCTACTGTATCTGCAGCCATTTGTGTACCACCGAAAGCATAAGAGTGGTTGATTTTATCCATTGTGCCTTTTCCGACAATTTTTGTATACGTATCACGGGGGATACTCACCATTTCAGTTGTTTTCGTTTTCGGATTCACTGTCATGTATATTAATGTATCTGCACGGCCTCGGTCATTCTTTCTTTCATCGACACCCATGACTAAAATGGAGATCGGGTCTTTTTTACTTAAATCGACATCTTTGTCACGCTTATCTGACTTCTTTAAGTTCTCTTGAATGCCTGCGACAGTGGATGCGGCTGTATTCCAAAGATGATACGCGTATCCGCCAGTGGCTAATACGAATAAGCCAATAATCGATAAAACAATCCAAAGAACCTTCTTTTTCTTTCTTTTTCTCTCAGCTCTCATAATGTCCCTCACCTTTTCTATGATTCTTCCATGATTATAGGTTTACGAATCTTGATAAACAAGTTATTTTTTTACTCTGAACCTAGATATAGACGTTGTAACAAAAAAAAGGTTTCAAAAAACCTTAAATTTACCTTAAAATATTAAGTTATAAGACGATACAAAGACATGAGGTGAAAAAAATGAAGAAAATCGTCGTTTTACCGTTCTTAATACTACTACTAGGTATCGTGCTCACAGCATGTGGAACGGCTGAGCAATCCTCAGGAGAAAACAAGACAAGCAGTTCAACTCCTCAGGTGCTGGAAGAAAAAGCTGAATTTATTGGAATGGCTGATGCACATACAGTCGAAGTGAAAAAAGTGAATACGACCTTAAGCTATGAATTTACGGATAATTTTAAAGATGTATTAAATGAATTTAAACCAGGTGACAAAGTAGAAATCTCTTACTTTATCAATGACAGTGGTCAAAAAGAAATTCAGAAGATTGAAAAACAGAAGTAAAAAAAGATGGGCGGGATGAACAAAATTGAAGAAAACAGGCATTACACTTATCGTTCTCATGACACTGACACTACTAATTGCACCTTTTCAGTCTGCCATGGCCAGCTCGACAATTTCAGTAAAACTGTCTAACTATATCGGAAACAAAAACAGCATGGATTTCTCAACAACGGGGGAATACAAACTATCAGGATCAAATGTCGCTGTGACGAAAAGATACGACGGCAAAAATCGTTACGAAGTAGCCAATAGTATTGCTTCTGCAGGATGGAAAAATCCTTCAACCGTTGTGATTGTGAGCCGAGATGCTTTTGATCATGCCATTTCTGTATCGCCGTTAGCATACAAATTAGGCGCCCCAATTTTGTACACGAACATTGAAAAGCTAACGAAGACAACTGAAAATCAGTTGAAAAAGATGAATCCTGATAACATCTTAATTGTCGGGAATACGAAAAGTATTTCAACAGCTGCTGAGAAATCAATCAAAAAGTATGGAAAAGTGAGACGCATTAGTGGGAAAGACAAATTTGAAATTTCCCAAAAAATCGCCAAAGAAATGGGTAACTATAAGCAAGCAATTGTTGTCGGCGGGAACTCATTCATGAATGGGATTGCAATTGCATCCTATGCATCGAGAAAAGGATACCCAATCCTATTAACAAAAAAAGATTCCATTCCGTCTTATAAAATGCCAAGTAAAGTCATTATCATCGGCAGTACAAAAAGTACGGGACAAAAAGTAGAAAATCAAATCAAGAAAACCTCACAGGTGACACGAATCAGCGGTGCCAATCGCTACGAATTATCTGTGAATATCATTAAAAAATTAAACATTAATGCAGATAAAGTGTACTTGGCAAAAGCCTCTAGCTATATTTATGCAATGCCTTTGTCGCAATTGGCTGCAAAATCTAACAGTACCGTTGTGTATGTGAAGCCGGATTCTGTCACAGCGTCATTAAAAGCATTGCTGAAAGAAAAAGGTACATATGCTTACCATCTTGCTGGTAGCACAAGTGCGATTACAGATAGTTTAAAAAATTCTTTAGCCAAACAAGTCTATCTGAAAAAAAATCAAAACTACCAATTGAATATTTCTAACGGAAAAATTTCATTAAAAGGCATTAAGACGTATAACACATTAAGAGTTGTTCCTGAGAAATATTCAACCAAAAATGTCCTTCAAATCGCAGGGAAGCCTTACTTAGGTAACGTCAACTTTGCCATTGAATCAGGATATATCAGGCCGACTAATGAAAATATTCCATTTGAAGACTATCTAAAAGGTGTTGTGCCAAACGAAATGCCTGCGAGCTGGCATGTTGAGGCATTAAAAGCACAAGCTGTTGCCGCTAGAACGTATTCAGTGAAAAGTATTGGAAAAGTCGTACCTGATACAACAGCCTTCCAAGTATATGGAGGATATAACTGGTACACAAATTCGACAAAAGCTGTGGATGCCACAAAAGGCAAGGTTCTGAAATACAACAATCAACTTATTTCAGCCACCTATTATTCTAGTAATGGCGGATACACTGAGGCGAGTGAAGAAGTATGGGGGAATGCACTGCCATACTTAGTCGCCAAAAAAGACACAAAAGATCCTGTCAATGCGTGGACACTGAAGTTGTCTAAAAAGCAATTAGGCACTACGTTGACTGCAAGTACAGCAGCTTCTGAGTGGTCTAAGGCAAAAGAAGCCAATGCTGCCGACCTTGCTGGTCTAAAATCATGGCTGTTGAAAAATAAAGAAACAGCTGCATCTGACATGAGAATTGCATCTATTTCAAGCCTGACATTCTCAGGAAAAACAAAAGGTCAGCGTGCGAAGACCGTTTCAATCAAGCTGAATTACCATCTGAAAAACAAAACAGGTACGTATACAGTGAACAAAAGTACAACGGCAAGTATGAAAATGACAGAGTTTAGAACAGTCATGGGCGCAACAAAGGTGAAAAGTACGTTTGCGTCAGTAAAGAATAATACAAATGATTTCACGATTTCAGGAAAAGGCTATGGTCACGGCATTGGTATGAGTCAATACGGCGCCAAAGCTAGAGCTGAATCTGGAAACTCGTATTCTTCTATACTTTCGTTCTACTATCCAGGTACAAAACTAACAAACTATTAAAAGTTAAGGGAGGACACAGAAGATGCGCTCAATGATCAAAACAGCCATCCTCAGCCTCATCGCCATTTTCGTTATTGTTCCAACAGCTTCAGCAGATAACTCGGTCTCCCGAATTGATGGTGGGAGCCGGTATGCTGTAGCAGCAAACGTAGCGAAAAAAGGATGGGGAACAGCAAGTACAGTTGTTTTAGTGGGGAAAACTGCATATGCAGATGCAACAGCAGGAATTCCACTGGCACATCAAAAAAATGGACCAGTTCTTTACACAAATAGTACAAGCCTTTCTGGAGATACAAAAAAAGCCTTAACGGCTTTAAAAACGAAGACAGTTATTGTTTTAGGCAGCACATCAAGTGTGTCAAACAACGTGGTCAATCAAGTAAAGAAAATGGGCATCTCTACACAACGTATTTCAGGAAAAAACCGATATGAGCTATCGGCAAATATCGCGAAAAAAATGAAAACGCCAGCTGGCGTCGTTGTGGTTGAAGGGTCATTCTATGCACATGGAATTGCCATTGCACCTGTAGCGGCACAAAAAGGGTTCCCAATTCTATATACAGATAAAAAGGGCCTTCGTTCTGAAATCGCTTCTGTTGCAAAAGCAAGCAATGTGAAACAAACCATTGTCGTAGGCGGAGAGAATTACGTCACAAAAGCAGCTTATAATCAATTAAAATCTCCAACGCGAATCAAAGGCTCTACTCGTTATGACGTGGCTGCGAATATTGTGAAAAAATACAATATGAGCACAAATAATACCTATGTAGGAAGAGGGTTTGGCTATGCCACTTCATCTTCTGCGGCAGGAATTGCAGCAAAGCAAAACAAAGCATTGCTCCTAACGAATGAAAAGACGCTGCCAAAGGTAACAAGAGCGACGATTAGCAGCAAAAAAATCACCAAATTTACTGTCGTTGGCAGTACAAATACAGTGACACCAACTGTCGTGAATCAATTGAAAAATCCTGTCGTTGGCAAAAAAGTATTCATTGACCCAGGTCATGGCGCTCATGATTCAGGAGCGGTAGGCTACGGATTATATGAGAAGAACTTAAACTTAGATGTAGCCAAACGTCTAAATACAAAGTTAAACAACGCAGGTGCACTTGTGACGATGTCAAGAACATCAGACACATTCGACAGTCTTCAAACACGGGTGAGCAAAGGTGCGTCAGCAAATGCAGATATCTTCATCAGTGTCCATGCGAACTCAAATGATAACAGCAGTGCAAATGGAACTGAAACGTATTATGACAAAACATATGCGGCAACAAACAGCTTGAAGCTTGCGCAAAATATTCAGCCTAAAATGGTCAGTGCATTAGGCACAAGAGACCGTGGCGTGAAGACAGCTGGTTTCTATGTGATTAAATATTCTAAGATGCCAAGTGTTCTCTTAGAAACTGGTTTTGTTTCCAGTCCAGTTGATTCAAATATTTTGAAATCTGCTACTTATAAAGATCGATTAGCGTCAGGTATTTCAAGCGGTGTTTCAGGCTATTTTAGATAAGAAAACATACAGATGAGGGGTGCCTAAGATACACCTCTTAGGCTGCTCGAGAAACGACTCTCGGCAGCCTTTTTTCAAAAGTACATGAAGTGTTTCCGGGGTGAAGGGTTCAAAACCAAGGAGGTTGACTTCATGCGTTCTTATATCAAATGTTTTGTTTTGATTGTGGTTTCACTATGTTTGTATGCACCATCTGCATTTGCGCAGCACAATGTATCGAAAATTGAGGGAAGTAATCGATATGAGGTGGCAGTTAACGCTGCAAAACGAGGCTGGTCGACAGCACATACAGTTGTTTTAGTAGGCGGTGAAGCTTATGCAGATGCGCTAAGTGCTGTGCCGTATGCCTTTCAGCAAGGAGCCCCAGTGCTTTTAACGAATACTAGCAGTCTTTCAGGTGCAACTAAGTCAGGTCTTCAGCATTTTAAAACGAAGCGTGTCATCATTCTTGGCGGAACCGCAAGCATTTCTCAAAAAGTCGTAGCGCAGCTAAAAGCAATGAATCTATCCGTATCGCGAATACAAGGGAAGAATCGATATGAATTGGCGGCAAACGTTGCTAAGCAAATGAAGAGTGCTGATACAGCTGTGATTGTGAATGGTTCTGCTTATGCAGATGCTGTGGCGATTGCTCCGTATGCTGCAAAACAGGGCTTTCCTATTTTATTAACCGATGCAAAAGGGCTGCGGCAGGAAACAGCCAATCTATTAAAAAGCAAAGCGGTGAAACGGACGATTGTGATTGGCGGGGAAACAAATGTCAATCAAGCAGCCTATCAAAAGCTACCATCACCCGTGAGAATCAGCGGAGCCAATCGGTATGAAGTGGCAGCCCGAATTGCGAAAACATACCCGATGAAGACAACCCAAACGTATATGAGTAACGGCTATGCATATGCCGATGCGGCAGCTGCGGCAAGTACGGCAGCCAAGCAAGGGCAAACCCTTCTTCTTACAGACGCTCAATCAGTACCAGATGCGATTCGTCGTGTCATTGGGTCTAAAAAGATTTCAACATTTACAGTGTTGGGCGGAACATCAACCATACGAACCAGTGTGATCACACAGCTGAAAAATCATGTGTTAGGTGAAACCATCTTTATTGATCCAGGTCATGGTGCACAGGATGCTGGAGCGGTAGGAAATGGGCTGTTTGAAAAAAACGTTAATCTGGATGTCGCGTTAAAACTGCAAGCAAGGCTCAAACAAGCGGGTGCGCTGACGGTCATGTCTAGAACATCTGATACATTTGATTCCTTGCAAACACGTGTAAGCAAAGGATCACAGGCTGGTGCGGATGTGTTCATCAGCATCCATGCCAATGCAAATGATCATAGCGGTGCAAATGGAACAGAAACGTATTATGATGCGACGTATGCTTCGGCCAATAGTTTAAAGCTGGCACAAAAGGTACAGCCCCAGATGGTGAAAGCCCTTGGCACAAGAGATCGCGGTGTGAAGACAGCAGGGTTCTACGTGATCAAGTATTCAAAAATGCCCAGCATCTTGCTTGAAACGGGGTTCGTAACTAGTCCGATTGATGCCAGTATATTAAAATCAACGACTGCCAAGGAGCGGCTGGCTTCAGGAATCGCAGCAGGTGTATCTCAATATTTTGAATAAAATAGATCGGATGAATGATATGTCAAGTTAAAAATACATTTCATTTCAGGTTATTTTTGTTATAATCGAAACATAGAGGGTGGATTTTTCACGTATTTGCCTTCCAATGACAGCAAATCGACAAATCATGAAGAGGTGACGATCTTGAAAAAATTAATCACAATGCCGTTTTTAGTCTTACTTCTAGGTGTAATGCTCACAGCATGCGGCACATCAAATCAGTCAAACGATAACAATACGGATAACAGCAAAAAAGAAACAACTGAAGCAGCAGATCAAAAGAAAGAAAATGCAACAGACGAAAAGACGGAAGACAAGTCTGCAAGTGAAAAAGCAGATGATGAAAGCAAAGAAACAGCTGCTCAAACAGAAGACCAAGCAGGTCAATCTGATGAAGATGCAAAAGAAAGCTCAAGTAAGGAAATCACAAAAGAAGAAACGACAAATGATCAGTCAAAAGCTGAATCTAAAACAAAAAAAGAATCTACAACGAAGAAAAATGAAGTCACCAAAGAAGGCACATATGTCGGTTTGGCTGATGGACATACAATTGCTGTCAACATTGATGGAAAAGAAGTAGCCATTCAATTCGGAAATACATTTTCTAAACAAGTGAACAGCCTAAAAGAAGAATCAAAAGTGAAAGTAACGTATACAAAAGATGCAAACGGAACGCTTAGACTGAAGACGATCGAATCCGTAAAGGCAAAATAAAAAAAAGACACGTAGACCCGCAGAAATGCGGGTCTTTTTTACGTTTAAAAGGGCATAACTTGATATAAGGGTACATTCTTAACACACTTTTACAAGACTTAACAGCCCATTTACATTTGCTTAATGTTGCTCTGCTAAACTGACTTTCATAGAACATCTCTTTACACAACAACTACTTTGAATGGTGAGGTGCAGGTCAGTGAGCGCAGAGAAAGCGATGAACCTTTACAGAGAATATGAAGTGAGACGAAACCACTCTTTTGCTTTAACAGAACATATGGTTCGATATTTATTTGCAAAACGTTTCATAGATGTCGTGTTCTCGTTCATCGGATTGATGTTGAGTACGCCAATCATTTTACTGTTTGCCCTTTTAATTAAGCTAGAAACACCAGGGCCAGCCTTTTATATGCAGGAAAGGGTCGGAAAAGACGGTGTCTACTTTAAATTATGGAAGCTCAGATCGATGAGAACCAACGCAGAAAGCGGAGGAGCGAAATGGGCGCAAAAAAATGACCCTCGTATCACCAAAGTGGGGCATTCATCAGAAAAACAAGAATTGATGAACTGCCGCAATTTATCAACGTGTTAAAAGGAGAAATGAGTATTGTAGGTCCACGTCCTGAAAGACCAATGTTTACTGCCGAATTTAATCGGACGATTCCAGGCTTTACAAAAAGACTGACAGTGAAGCCAGGGTTGACAGGTCTTGCTCAAGTAAATGGGGGATATGAAATGAGTCCAAGTGAAAAATTATCACACGACTTACAGTATATTCAAAACTTGACATTTTCTCTCGACACGAAGATTATGGTAAAAACGTTAAAAGTCATCGTGACTGGTGACGGAGCCAGATAAGTAAAGTAGGGAAGAGAAATGGCAAGTATGAAAAATCGCCTGCTGGGCGGAGCAAAATGGACAAGCTTGTCCGCATTGATCATTACCATCATCCAAATTGCACAGTTCGCCTTTTTAGGGAACGTAATGTCACTGAAAGAATTTGGACTCGTTGGCATGATCACAACGGTCACAATATTTACACAGATTTTACTTGATCTAGGCATCGGTGCTGCGATCATTCAAAAGGAACAAACGACGAAACGTCAATTATCTACATTATATTGGATCAACTTGCTGACGGGAATTCTCTTGTTTTGTGTATTGATCCTCGCAAGTCCCTTGATTGCCGCCTTTTATGCCAGACCTGAGCTGGAAGGCTTGCTCAAGTTATTATCAATCATGTTTCTCATTGCACCAATTGGTCAGCAATACCAATATATGATGCAGAAAGATTTAGCCTTTAAAACCTTAAGTACGATTGAGACGATAGCGACGATCATTTCGCTGATTGTTCTACTGATCCTAGCCTTTTTTATCAATCCAATTGTGGCCTATGTGATCTCTCAAGTGCTGCTTCAATCAGGAAAAGGTCTCATGTATGCAGCGGCTTATTGGAAGAAGTGGCGCCCGGCACCCGTTTTCGCATTAGAGGAAGTGAAAGAGTTTTTCTCCTTCGGGGCTTTCCAGCTTGCGTCAAGACTCGTCAATCGGGCAGGCTCAAACATCGACATGATTTTAATAGGACGGTTTCTTGGAGCAGAAGCTTTAGGGATTTACAGCCTGGCTTATCAAATCGTCACAATCCCGGTGCTGAAAATTAACCCGATTGTGACGAGAGTGGCTTTCCCAGTTTTCGCAAAAAGTCAGCGTGATCATTCTAGGCTGCGTGAGGGCTTCCTCAGTATGACGAATATGCTCGCACTCATTAGTTTTCCACTCCTCATCGGTCTTGCTGCCGTATCAGATAGCTTTATAGAAGTGGTGTTTGGAGAGAAGTGGCTAGTGGCGGTCCCGGTTTTGAATATTTTGTGCATTGTTGGTCTACTCCGTGTGCTGATGAATCCAAATGGTTCCATCCTTCTTGCAAAAGGAAGAGCTGACTTAGCTTTTTATTGGGATACAGGCATGCTCATCGTATATGGATGCGCCTTATATGCAGGAGTCCATACCGGCAGTCTATTGACTGTAGCTTGGGTCTACTCAGGGGTCAGCCTGCTGAACTTCATTGTCGGCAGGTGGCTGATGGCTTATGTCATTCAGCTAAATATGAAGGTGTATGTAAAATCACTCGTAAAGCCTGCTGTCATGACGCTGTTAATGGCCGCCTGCGCAGTGACTGTTCATCAAGGGATGAAGCTGACATCAGCGGATATACTGCTTCAATTACTACTCACGATTGGTTTAAGTGCGGTTTTATATAGCTTGCTACTTGTCAAAATGTATCCGCAGATGGCAGGGAAATTATGGAGAAGAGGTCGTTCGTCATGAAGGTGCTATGGCTGACAAGTGTATATCCTAGTGAAAAACATCCAAGTGAAGGCGTCTTCCATGAAACGCAAGTGCAGGAGCTGGTCAAAAAAGGCGTAGAAGTGAGCGTGATTTGTCCTACTCCTGTCAATCCGCCCATCTTACGGATGCTTAAAGCTTCCTATCGTCAGAGAAAAGATCTTCCCGAGCAGGAAGTGAGGTGCGGCGTGCCGGTTTACAGACCGCCCTATACAGCGCTGCCTGGACAGCTAAAATGGGCTCAGCCGAGTAAACGAATCGCAGCTTCTGTCCTGCGCACAATGGAGCGTTATGAACTGTCACCGGATTTCATCCATGCGCACTTTGCCATGCCGTCTGGCGGCGCAGCAGCTGTGATCAAAAAGGAAGCAAACATCCCTTATCTTCTGACCTTACACGGCAGTGATGTGAACGTCTATCCAACCTATGGCCAAGGGGCGCTTGCAGCCTTCGAAGCAGCAGTAAAACAGGCGTCTGCTGTTCTCACAGTGAGTGAAGAGCTGGCAAAGAAAACACATGACATGACAGAGGTGGATGCACAATGTCTCCCGCTGGGAATTCCGCTCAAGTCATTTTCTAGAACACCAGGGGATCAAACAGCGATCAGAAAGCAGATCGGTTTACCGCTTCACGACAAGCTCGTCGTTTTTGTCGGCCGTTTAGTCAAAGAGAAAGGTTTGCTTGAATTAGCGGAAGCTGTCAGCGGGATGGAGGGTGTAAAAGCCGTCTTTGTCGGAAAAGGCCCCCTCGCAAAGGAGCTGGCCGAACGGGCGGGAGAATCCATTATACTCCCGGGGCAGGTGCCGAATAAACAAGTCAAACATTATTTAATGGCAGCTGACCTGTTTGCCCTTCCATCCTACAGTGAAGGAATGCCGACTGTCGTCCTTGAGGCGCTCGCTTTAAAACTGCCTGTCATCGCAACACGGGTTGGTGGTCTCCCATCACTATTTTCTACCTATCAACATCTGCTCATTGAACCGCGTTCAACGAGTCAGCTAAAAGAAGCGATTCACGCTTATCTTTATGAAAACAGATGGAACGAGCAAGTGAAGAACGATCTTCACCACATCGTCCATACAGATTATTCATCATCACATAATGCTACGCTCCTGATTCAGCAATATGAAAAGGTGCTGAATCAATCAACATCCACCGTTTAAACAGGATGAAATGTGCAAAGACTGATAGATAAACAGTTTGGAACGACCAATATGCTTTTACTGAGAGGATGAAACATGTTGAAGAAAATTGCTGTGATTGGAACAGGATATGTCGGGTTAGTATCGGGTACTTGTTTTGCTGATATCGGAAATCGCGTCATTTGTTGTGACATCGACGAATCAAAAATCAACAGCTTAAAAAGCGGTCTCGTTCCAATTTATGAACCGGGCTTAAAGGAATTGATTGAGAAGAATACAGAAGAGGGAAGATTGTGTTTTACAACCAATATTCCCGCTGCAATTCGAGAATCAGAGATTATTTATATTGCGGTAGGAACACCAATGACACCTCAGGGGAAGCGGATTTAACATTCGTGAAAGCTGTGGCTCAAACGGTTGGAGAACACCTGAATGGCTACAAAATCATCGTGAATAAGAGCACAGTGCCAGTTGGAACAGGACGTCTTGTTCAAGCCATTGTTCAAAAGGCTTCACGCAGTAAATATCCATTTGACGTCGTCTCCAATCCAGAGTTTCTGCGGGAAGGTTCAGCTATTCAAGATACGATGAATATGGAGAGAGCGGTCATTGGCTCTACAAGCGCACATGCATCCACGATCATTAAAAAATTGCATGATCCGTTTCAAACAGAAGTGGTTGAGACCAATCTAGAAAGTGCAGAAATGATTAAGTATGCGGCAAATGCCATGCTCGCCACAAAAATCTCATTCATCAATGATATTGCGAACATTTGCGAGAGAGTTGGTGCTGATGTGGAAAAAGTCAGCGAAGGCGTTGGGTTAGATAGCCGTATCGGGCATAAATTTTTAAAAGCAGGCATTGGATTTGGCGGTTCTTGTTTCCCAAAAGATACGATGGCTCTTCTCAAAATTGCCGAAACAGCCGGCTACCGGTTCAAGCTGATCGAATCTGTCATTGAAACAAACAACCACCAAAGAGCCCATCTTGTCAGCAAACTGATGAGTGTGTTCGGTGATATTAAAGGAAAAACGATTTCCGTTTTAGGGCTCGCATTTAAACCAAATACAAACGATATGCGTTCAGCACCAGCACTAGATATTATCCCAATGCTGAGAGAGCTCGGAGCTTTTGTCAAAGCCTATGATCCAATTGCTTATATAGAAGCAGAAAGAGAGCTTGGCCCGCAGGCGGTCTTCAGCAATGATCTCTATGAAACAGTGAAAGATACAGATGCTTGTCTCATCTTAACGGAATGGGATGACGTACAGAAGATGGATAAAGATCAGATCAAGCAGCTGCTTCGTTCTCCCATTTTAATTGATGGAAGGAATTTGTTTGATCCAGCAGAAATGAAAGAGAGAGGATTTATTTACCAGTCCATCGGCCGCCCAGGCGTATGGGAAACAGAATTGGTATCGAAGGCACAATAATAGGGGAACTTGGATGAAGAAAGTATTGGTCACTGGGGGAAGTGGATTTATAGGATCTCATACGGTAGAGGCTTTATTAGAGAAAGGATATGAGCCTATCGTTCTTGATAACTTTTCAACTGGATCGAAGGAAAATATCGCTCATCTATCCGTACAATGCATTGAAGCAGATGTCACAAAATCAGAAACGGTCGATTTGATCAAACACATTGCACCAGATTATATCATTCATCTTGCAGCGCAAGTGAGTGTAGCCGTTTCGGTTCAACATTTCGTCTACGACGAAGAGGTCAATATTAAAGGCTCGCTGCATGTGATCAAAGCAGCGGCTGAAGCCGGGGTGGAGAAAGTGGTGTTTGCCTCATCGGCAGCAGTCTATGGAGACCCAGTCTATCTGCCGGTCGACACAGCTCATCCACTGCAGCCTGGCTCACCTTATGGCTTGTCGAAACTGACAGTTGAACGATACTTAGAGATGGCAAAATCACTCTATGATGTGGACTATTGTATTATGCGGTACAGCAATGTATATGGTCCGCGCCAAGACGCACTTGGTGAAGGTGGTGTTGTCTCAATTTTTTCTGATAAGTTTGCAAAACATGAGGCACCTTTCATCTTCGGAAACGGGGAACAAACAAGAGATTTTATCTATGTAGGCGATCTAGCCGCAGCGAATGTTGCAGCTTTAACAGCTCAATCAAACGTTTGTTTAAATATCTCATGTGGTCATTCCATCACGGTGAATGAGCTGTTTCAAACGATGAAGCGAGTCACGAGATCAGATCTTGAACCGATTTATAAGCCGCAGCGTGCAGGAGATATTGTGCATAGTACATTGGCAAATGAGGAAACGAAACAAGTCTTAGCATGGGAGCCTGTTGTGACTTTACAAGAAGGTTTGGCTCGTACCATTTCCTACTATGAACAGGAAGTAAAGGCTTAATCCCTCAAATCGGATGGGTTGCTTAGGAGGAAAATAGGTATGAGTATGAAACAAACAGCATGGCAAATCATGATCGGATGTATGTTATTAGCAGCGGGTATAGGGCTTGTACAAATGGCATCCGCACAGCCTATCGGGTTAAAGAAGATGGTGGTCATTCCGGTTTTGATTGTGGTGCTCATAGCGGCTGCTATATGTATGAAGCTCTACATGAATGGTGAGCACATATTCATGTCAGCCATTTACCTTTTGATTGCATTAACATTTCTCAATAATGCTTTTTTCTCTATTAGTGTTGGGTTCTTTAGTCTCTTTCTCTACCGCATCATGCTCTTGGCTGTCTTTGCTTTATTCATATGGCGGATGAGAGACAAAGGAACGTACATATCCCAGTGGCAGCAAATTCGTGTTAAAGGCATTCTTGGTTTTTTCGCTGCATGGTTTCTTTACGGGCTCATCTCACTGCTTTGGGCTCATTCGGTCACAGACGGCCTGAAATATATGTCTCTTCTTGCGATGGGAATGGGTTTTGTCTTTCTTGTGGTCATGTACATTCAGCGAATGGATCAGATCGTGACTTTTTATAGTATTTGGCTAGTCATGACTGTATTTGTGATGGGAATCGGGTTCTATAATCACTTGACCTTGAATCATTTACCGAATACCTCATTGTATCTTGGACCAGCGTACAAACAGCACTATCCTACGGCTGTCTTCTTTAACCAAAATGACTTTGCGACGTTTTTATCTATTAGCTTTTTCTTATATGTGGCGTGTATGCGCCAAATGAAAAATGGTTATATCAAAGCGTTCGGATTACTAGGAGCCATCTTAGCGCTGTATCTCATTTTGTTAACAGAATCGCGCGCCAGCTTGCTTGGCATATTAGCTGGAGCGGTCATCTATGTATGGCTACTGATGCCTCGCTTTTTAAAAAAGTGGTCCATCATGGCAGCAGGCGGGCTTGGTATCATCTGTATCGCCATTTTTTCAGCCAAAATCTATTCTGTCTTTGATGACTTGTTTCTCGCTTCTCAGGTCGCTCATTCTTTTAGCGAACCACTTCCGTCCAACATTGCCCGGGCGAATTTAATCAAAAACGCCTGGCATTTCTTTACGAATTCATATGGCTTCGGAGTCGGAGCGGGCAATGTGTCTTATTACTTAGCTCACTTTTCTATCTTTGATACAGATCAGGTCGTCGAAGTTCACAATTGGCTGCTAGAGGTGATGACGAATTTTGGGTTTGCCGTCATGCTAGGTTATATCTCAGTGTATGCCTATCTCATGTTCTCACTGTACAAACAATACCAATTGGCTGACACGAGATCAGCCAAGATGATCATTGAAGGTCTATTTGCTGCCATGCTGAGCTTTCTCGTCTCAAGTATCAGTCCGAGTTCGGTCTCGAATTTATATTTCCACTGGGTGTTTCTAGGTCTAGTGATCGCAGCGGTCAATATCATGAAAAATAAACAGCGCTTCAAGCCGTGGGCAAACGTGTGATGCTGAGTTTGTATGGCTACACTAGTGAAAAAGCAAATACGTCAATGTTGGGAGAATGAGCATGTCTGGTTTTATGTTAAGAATAGGGAAGCGAATGAAAAAATATATCGTCTGGCTTGTGCTGCTGCCCGTTGTATTGGCTGCTTTTGGTTTCTTTTTTGCCAAGGGGACAGTAGAACAGTCTAGTTACACAGCTGCTGTGACCTTGACGCTTGGGAAATATGACGACGGTGTGTATAACAATATGGAAGAAGTGACATCTCTATTAAAAAGTGATGCATTTCTGAATCAAGCACTCCGTGATGTAAAGGAAGAAGAAAGGCAGGGTGTGAAAAATCGTTTGATTCTCACGAACCAGTCCGATACACAATTGCAGTTGTCGTTTACAGATGCTGATCAAGCTCGAGCTTTGGCGGTAGTGAAACAAGTGTCAGATACATTTTTAAAGCAGGACAAAGCCTTATTTACGAAAAGACAGCAAGTCATTGAAAGAAGACTATCCGCTCTTGAAGATGAATCTGTCAGCAATGACTCCAAAGTCGATAAAGAACGATTTTTATATGAATTGGAATCGACAAAGCTCGGGATGAAGCAGGCAAAGATTGTCGATCCTGCCCAAGTACTTGATGAAGGGAACAAAGGGATGTCAGCGAAAAAACGAGCACTGCTTGGACTTGTCATTGGCCTTAGCATCTCGCTTATGTTTGTGGTGTTACCTGAAGTGTTCAAAGAATCTTAATGATGAACTGGAGATGAGTCTTAGGTGAACAATCAACCGTTAGTATCAATTATTACACCGGCGTATAATGCGGAACGTTATTTAACGGATACAGTTCATTCCGTCCTTGCCCAAACCTATTCCAACTGGGAGCTGATCATTGCAGATGATTGCTCAACAGATGGCACAAGGAAGTTGTTAGGGGAATTAAGTCAGACGGACGACAGAATCAACGTCATTTATTTAGAGGAAAACGGGGGAGCCGCTATTGCTAGAAACACAGCCATCAAACAGGCGAAAGGCCGCTTTATCGCTTTTTTAGATAGCGATGATATTTGGAAACAGACAAAGCTCGAAAAGCAGGTCAAGTTTATGTTAGAAAATGATCATGCCTTTACTTTCACGGCATATGACATCATTTCAGAAAATGGAGAGCCGTTACAAAAAACCGTCACAGCGCCGGCTCAGTTGAACTACAATGAAGCTTTAAAAAATACGATTATCGGCTGTTTGACGGTGATGCTCGATCTTCAACAAGTAGGACACGTGGAAATGCCAAACATTCGAACAAGGCAGGACTTAGCCACATGGCTCTCTATTTTAAAAAAAGGATTTACTGCCTATGGAATGAGTGAGCCGCTCAGTGAATATCGCATCGTGGGAAACTCGATTTCTAGTAACAAGTGGAAAGCAGCGAAAAAAACATGGTTTGTCTATAGAGAAATTGAGCAGCTTCATTTTGTGAAAGCATCTTGGTGTTTTATGCACTATGCCACAAATGCTGTCAAAAAGCGTTTATAAACAGAAGGGAAAAAAGGTGATAAAGGTGAAAGCAGACTCGATCATACATGTGATTGTCGCAACGGGAGAATGGGGCCACGATGGCTTAAGGTACAGACGGCATCGACTGGCGGAATTTCTTGCATCTGATCCAGAAACGAAAGAGGTCATCTGGGTATGCCCATCTTCCACTCGTCATTCAACTCCCTTTCAGCCTATAACGGATCGAATGAAGCAAATGACCATTCCTGATGTGCTCAAGAGCAAGTTTTTTCGCTTTGGCCGTTATCAAGATATGTTTTATTTTCATAAATTATCTCCTCTTCTTGAGCATTTGCGTCAAGAAGAAAAGCAGGGCATAGCCGTCTGTTTATGGTATACGTTTCCGGGATTTCCGCTCTTATCTTCTTTATTTGAATGGAAACATATTGTGTATGATTGCAGTGACCTGTGGGGAGAGCCCATCAGCGGAAAAAACAACATTCTCTCTTATATGAGACAGCGAGTCATTGTAAAAGCTGAAAACCGCATTATTAAATATGCACACAGCATTACATGCTCTTCACAATACTTACATGATCAAATCAAAAAAAGGCTCATGGGTGAACCGAAAGATGTCTTTACAGTAGAAAATGGCGTCGAGTATGATGTGTTTGCAAAAAGCAACCTCCCTAGCAGGGAAGACGTGCTAGAGGGAAGAGAGGGAACGGTTCTTGGCTTTATAGGTGGGATCAAGCCGAAGCTCGATTTTGACATGATCGCTCAAGCTGCTCGAATGCAGCCAGATTGGACATTTTTATTTGTCGGTCCGGATGGAACGAATGGAGATCCATCTTTTCAGCATGCACTCAAACTGCCCAATGTCATATGGACAGGAGCAGTCGCACCAGAAGAAGTGCCTGCTTATATGAAATTAATTGATGTAGGGATGATGCCATACAAACAGTCTCCTTACAATCAAGCGGTTTTTCCGCTCAAGCTGTATGAATTTTTAGCTGCCGGAATCCCTGTTGTTGGTTTAAATCTTCCATCAACGGAAAGGCTAAAAGAGAATGATGTGTATGAATATGTAGAGGGCGAAGATCCAGCTCTCTTCGTCGAAGCCTGCCAGAAAGTGATCAGTAAAAAAGATGACATGACATGCAGACATCTAAGACAAAGCCGGGCAAAGAAAAAAGATTGGCACGCACTGTTCACAAACATGGTGGAATTAACGAATATTAAAGAAAACGCATAATTCATTCAGGATTGTGCGTTTTTATTTGTTTCTTCTTCTTAGGGGAGCTTGTGATCATCCTATATTCAATTGTATAATGGAAAGAGCGGCCAATATACAAAATACAGATTTCAATTTAGAAGGAGACTGACCTATGGATTACGAACGCGCCTTATTAGCGTTTTTTGTCTCTCTGGCTACAGTTTTAATTGTGACACCAATCGTCAAAAAGTTTGCAATTAAGATTGGTGCAGTGGACCAGCCGAATAAACGAAAAGTTCATGATAGAGTAATGCCTCGAATGGGCGGTTTGGCGATTTTTATTGGGGTAGCGGCTGGAGCACTAGCAGGCGGGCTGTTTCTACATAATAAAATTACAGCTATATCAGTTGGCGCTGTACTCATCGTCATTTTAGGTATATTTGATGATAAATATAATTTAAGTGCAAAATTTAAATTTCTTGTGCAAGTTCTCGTTGCTTGCTTAATCGTGAGCACGGGCTTAAAAATGGACTTTTTCTCTGTTCCTTTCTTAACAGATCGACTGGAGTTAGGATGGATGGCATATCCCCTGACTGTACTATGGATTGTTGGGATTACAAATGCGATCAATTTAATTGACGGATTAGATGGACTGGCTGCCGGAATTTCGGTTATCGGTTTAACCACGATTGCCGTCATGGCATTTTCTGCGGACAAGATCCTGATTCTTTCGTTATCTCTTGTCGTCATTGGCAGTACCATCGGTTTTCTTTTTTATAACTTCCATCCAGCAAAAATATTTATGGGTGATACAGGGTCGTTATTTTTAGGCTATATGATCTCGGTCCTGTCACTTTTAGGATTGTACAAAAGTGTTACTTTGTTTAGTGTTGTTGTCCCTGTAATTATTTTAGGTGTGCCTATTTTTGATACGACCTTTGCGATCATAAGACGAATATTGAATAAACAGCCTATCTCAGCACCTGACAAATCACACATCCATCATCGACTGATGGCCTTTGGCTTATCACATCGAATGGCAGTGATTGTGATTTACATGATTGGTTTAGTCTTCAGCTTAAGCGCGATTTTGCTGACAAGTGCCACCATTTGGCTGTCATTGATCATCATCTTTTTACTGGTCATGTTTATGCAAGTTATCGCTGAAGTCACTGGTTTGGTGAACGAAGAGTTTAAACCATTTACGAAATTCTACAAACGTATGGTCAAAAGACAATAAAAAACAGCCCGCTTCCAAGGAACGGGCTGTTTTCCTATTATTGTCCTGATGTGCTGGTCGAAGGGGCCTGGGTATCGGCTGACCCTGTTGCATCAGAAGATGAATCGGTTTGTGTATTTGTTTCAGTTGAGGACGATGACTCAGCAGGAAGCTTTAAATGCGTCCTTAACTCATTTTGCACCTCAGCCAAGTTGGTTTGATCTGGCTCAAAGAAGTATGTTCGATTTGGTCCTAAATAAAGGTCTGATCCTTTAATAGATAGTGTTTCAGTATCGTCTCCTTTGAAACCACTGTAAATTTGCTGTAGAGCAAGTCCTTCTGTGATGCGGAAGTTGGTTGTTATATGATCACTTACTTCTTTTGCGATATTATCCACGTTTGCAATGTTATGAGGTTTCGCCATTTGATCAATCATGGCACGTAAGATTTGTTTCTGACGATCGTTACGCCCGAAATCACCACGTGGATCTTGTTTTCTCATTCGCGCATAAGCAAGTGCCTCTTCCCCGTTTAAATGCATATTCCCTTTTTTAAAGTAAATCTTTTTCGATTTTTTGACGTCACTTTTTTCATTGAAGTCAAATGGAACGTCTATATCGATTCCCCCAACTTCATCAATGACATCCTTAAAACCGTCAAAGTCCACTGTTGCATATTTGTCAATTGGGATATGCAAGAATTGTTCGACAGTTTCAATCGTTTCGTCTTTACCGCCTTTAGCAAATGCCGCATTGATCTTTACTTTATTTCCCGTTGTGTCACTAGCAAGCTGTACTCGTGTGTCACGGGGGATACTGACCATTTTCATCGTTTTATCCTGAGGATTAATCGTTGCGACGATGAGTGAATCTGAACGGCCGTGATCACCATTTGTGGCGTAATCCTCTATACCAACAAATAGGACAGAGAAAGGTTTTTTCTTTATATCAATGACAGCATCACGGAGTTTCGATTTCTCCCCACGCTCTAATTCATCATAAGTTTTGTCAGCAGCCTGGAGTGTATTCACAATCTTATAAACTGCAAATCCGCCCATGCAGATGAAGAGAAGCAAAAATAAGACCAGAATCCGTTTGAAAATCTTTTTCTTCTTACTCTTTTTCTTTCGTACACGCACTTTTACTCGTTGTGCCATTCATCTGTCTCCTTTATCGGACCAACGTCCTTTTCTAAATAAATCAATTCGCCTTCTTTAGTAACACTCTTTCCATTCGTTAACTCAGTCATCCATTCAATGAACTGCTCTGTTTGTGTTTCTTCTACATACGTTTCAAAAATCACATCTTCTGCATAATGGATGTCTTTTAGCTGAAAAGATGAGGCTCTAAGCTCATTCTCTACCTTTCCAAGCCATGTATAATCTATTGTTGTGTGCATCGTACGCATTAAACAGCGTTCTACCATACCAACATGATTAATTGCTTCAGACACAGATTTTCCGTATGCGCGAATTAATCCACCGGCACCTAGCTTAATACCGCCGAAATAACGAGTGACGACAACAACTGTATCTTTCAGCTTGCGTTTTTTAAGCACTTCAAGCATGGGTACCCCTGCCGTACCGCTTGGTTCACCATCATCATTTGCTTTTTGAATCAGATCATGTTCACCGATCAAATACGCGGAACAATTATGAGTGGCGTTCCAATGTTGTTTTTTTATGGATTGTATAAAGGCTTGTGCTTCTTCTTCTGAGACAGCACGTTGTATATGACAAATAAAACGTGATTTTTCAATGACGATCTCATGCTCGCCACGGCTTTTGACTGTGAGATAGCGGTTCAGCAAAAGACATACCCTCCTGACAAGCAAATTGTAAGGCTAGAGAAAATTTGCATTGGTTTTAGAATTTTACAGCGTATTTTGTTATGATGATAGGAGCGGAAAAAGGGTCGTCATAAAAATTTCATGATTTATACGCATTCTTTCATTATAATTCGACATAAAATGCAGATCAATGACATTTATAATAAAAAAAGATGACATCACTGTTACGGGAGGGAAAAGCCATGACAACACCTAAAATGGATCCGAAGTTATTGGATTCAATCATCATGAAAATGCTAAGTACAGTTGATGGCAGTAAGGACGAAGTATTTAGAATCGGCGAACAGTCCCGTCAACAATATGAAAGCCTAGTAGAAGAGCTCAAGCAAATTAAACAGCAAGTCAACGAAGTAATTGATTTTGGGGATAAACTAGAAGTACATACGAGACATGCTAGAAATCGATTATCTGAGGTCAGCAGAAACTTCAACAAATTCAGCGAAGAAGAAATACGAGAAGCCTATGAAAAAGCACATAACCTGCAAGTAGAATTGACCATGATCCAGCAGCGCGAAAAACAGCTGAGGGAAAGAAGAGATGATCTCGAAAGACGATTGTTAAGCTTACAAGATGTCATTGAACGTTCAGAAACGCTTGTGAGCCAGATCACGGTCGTCCTCAACTACTTGAACCAAGATTTACGTCAGGTCGGTGTTTTACTTGAAGATGCTCAGGCAAAACAAGATTTTGGACTAAGAATTATTGAAGCCCAGGAAGAAGAGCGCAAAAGGGTATCACGAGAAATCCATGATGGACCTGCTCAGATGCTGGCAAACGTGATGATGCGTTCAGAACTAATAGAACGGATTTTTAGAGACCGTGGAACAGAAGAAGGCTTTAAAGAAATTAGAAGTCTAAGACAGAATGTGCGAAATGCACTGTACGAAGTGAGAAGAATCATTTATGATTTAAGACCGATGGCTTTAGATGATTTGGGTCTCATTCCGACACTGCGAAAATACTTAAACACAATTGAAGAATATGATGGAAAAACCAAAATTACGTTCCAGTGCTTAGGTGATACTGAAAGCGAAAGAATTGCTTCTCAATTTGAAGTGGCACTATTTAGACTAGCTCAAGAAGCTGTCACAAATTCTTTAAAGCATTCTGAAGCTGAAGAAATCTCTGTGAAGGTTGAAGTGACGAAAGACTTTGTCACCTTAATAATCAAAGACGATGGAAAAGGCTTTGATATGAAGGATGTTAAAACAAATAAAAACAAATCTTTTGGGTTACTTGGTATGAAAGAGCGCGTAGACTTACTAGAAGGTAAAATGACCATAGACTCAAAAATAGGTCTAGGGACATTCATCATGATTAGAGTACCGTTAACATTACAAAATAAAATTGTAAAATAGAGACAAAAGACATATTGACCATAAAGTTCAGGTGTAGAACAATAAACATGGGGAGGCGTAGCTTGTGACTAAAGTAAATATTGTAATTATCGATGACCACCAATTATTCCGTGAAGGTGTCAAACGGATTTTAGATTTTGAACCTACTTTTGAAGTAGTTGCAGAAGGAGACGACGGTGACGAAGCTGCACGTATCGTAGAACACTATCATCCGGATGTTGTCATTATGGACATTAATATGCCGAATGTAAATGGTGTGGAGGCTACAAAACAGCTAGTAGAGCTTTATCCCGAATCAAAAGTCATTATCCTATCTATTCATGACGATGAAAACTATGTGACACATGCATTAAAAACAGGAGCAAGAGGCTACTTGTTAAAAGAAATGGATGCAGACACCCTCATTGAAGCAGTAAAAGTAGTAGCTGACGGAGGCTCTTATTTACATCCGAAAGTCACTCATAACTTAGTAAATGAATTCCGACGCTTAGCAACAAGCGGCGTTTCAGCACATCCACAGCACGAGGTATATCCTGAAATTCGCAGACCACTTCATATCTTAACAAGACGTGAATGTGAAGTTCTTCAAATGTTAGCTGACGGAAAGAGCAACAGAGGTATTGGTGAGTCGCTCTTTATTAGTGAGAAAACAGTCAAAAACCACGTGAGTAACATCTTGCAAAAAATGAATGTAAACGACCGTACTCAAGCTGTTGTTGTAGCAATTAAAAACGGCTGGGTAGAAATGAGATAATGTTCCGGACAAGTACTCCTTTTTCGCCTGTTTTTAGTTCTCTCACATTCAAGTTAGAGAGCAATGATAGGCAGGTAAGGAGTCTTTTTCGGATATAGCGGGCTTGCCTATTGATTAGGCAAGCTTTTTTGATTAGTATTATAAATCTAGTGAAAAACAATGATCATTCTTTTTTAAAAAGCAACTTAACGGATAAGGAAGGTATTTAAGAATGAAAATAGCCGTTGTAACAGACAGTACTGCTTATATACCACAAGAACTACGTGATAAACATCATATTCATATGATCCCTCTGAATGTCATCTTTGGTACTGAATCATACCGTGAAGAAGTAGAAATGGATTGGAAGACATATTATGAAGAAGTCAAGAAACATAAAGATCTTCCAACAACCTCTCAGCCTGCTTTCGGTGAACTTATAGAATTATATGAAAAACTTAGCGAAACATATGATGCTGTGATTAGTATACATCTGTCAAGCGGAATTAGTGGAACATACAATAGTGCGGCCTCAGCAAATGAACTAGTTGACGGAATCGACATTTATCCGTTTGATACAGAGACTAGCTGTATGGCGCAAGGTTTTTATGTGTTAGAAGCTGCTGAAAAAATCCAAGATGGTGCTTCTCCAGAAGAAGTGATTTCCCATCTCAATTATCTGAAAGAAAATCAAAGAGCTTATTTTATGGTAGACGATTTAATTCATTTACAACGAGGCGGCAGATTAAATGGTGCTCAGGCTTTTATTGGAAGCCTCTTAAAGGTAAAGCCTATCTTGCATTTTGACAACAAGCTAATTGTCCCTTTTGAGAAGATTCGTACACGCAAAAAAGCCATTTCACGTATTTTTGAATTATTTGATGAAGATGCATCACGTGGTGTTCCAATGAGAGCAACTCTGATACATGGTAATAGAGAAGAAGAAGCAGATGAATTAATTGCGCACTTATTAGAAAAGTATCCTCATGTTGAATTTTATAAAAGCTACTTTGGTGCCGTGATTGGCACTCATCTAGGCGAAGGCTCTTTAGCACTTGGCTGGATCATCAGATAGATATCAAAATCCCCTTTTCTCATGGAAAAGGGGATTTGTTTTTCTATTTTTACAATTAGACGAAAGGCCTTCTCTTTGTACATAATGGGTCAACATGAATGGAAAGGTAGTGCGTGAAATTGAATCTGGAAAAAGCATTGGAACTCAGTCACAAGCTACAATCAAGGCACCTTCTTCCTGTTGAATGTCAATGTACACAGTCCGAATTGGAGTGGCTGGAGAATCAAGGATTTATCCATAGAACACCTGCAGTCGATAGGGTGGCGAGTGGTTTGATCTGCTGCCGGTGCGGTGTATCAAACATGCGCTACTTTGCCCTCTCTCCGTGTGAAACATGTAAAAAAGACTGTGTATACTGTAGATCCTGCATCATGCTGGGAAAAGTAAGCGAATGTGGCTTTCTCTACGAATGGACGGGTCCACAAAAGAAAGACACAAGACAAGTTGAATTAACATGGCAGGGGGAGCTTTCTAAAGGGCAAAAGAGAGCGTCCGATAGGCTAGTAGAAGCAATCCAAAACAAATTTGATCTGCTCGTTTGGGCTGTTTGTGGTGCGGGGAAAACGGAGGTGCTTTTTCATGGAATAAAATATGCGCTAAATAACGGAATGAGTGTTTGTATTGCGACGCCTAGAACCGATGTTGTACTTGAGCTTGAACCTCGAATGAGAAAGGCATTTCAAGGACTGAATATAGCTGCACTTTATGGCGGGAGTTCTCAAAGATTTCAAATGGCGCCGCTTATGATCGCTACAACCCATCAGCTAATGAGATATAAAAACGCCTTTGATGTCCTCATTGTAGACGAAGTCGATGCTTTTCCTTATTCAATCGATGAACGGCTTCAGTTTGCTGTTTTAAAGTCAATGAAAAAAACAGGAGTTAGAATTTACTTAAGTGCCACACCATCTAAAAAAATGCAAAAAGATGTTGCTCGTAGACAATTAGAAGCGATCAAAATTCCTCTGCGCTTCCACCAAAAACCGTTACCTGTCCCAACATTTCAATGGGTTGGAGATTGGAAAAAGAGATTAAAAAGAAATCGGCTTCCAGCATCTACAATGAACTGGCTGCATGAACATATCACAAAGAAAAAAAGAGTGTTACTCTTTGTTCCTTCTATTTCTACTATGAAGAAGGTAACTCATATTCTTCAAGGTCAAGATGTAAATGTACAGGGTGTTTCTGCGGATGATCAAGAAAGGAAGCAAAAAGTCCAGCATTTCAGAGATCATAGATACGATGTATTGGTTACAACAACTATTCTAGAAAGAGGCGTTACCATTCAAGATGTTCAAGTGGGCGTCTTAGGTGCGGAATCTCCTATTTTTACAGAAAGTGCACTTGTTCAAATTTCTGGTAGAGCAGGGAGACATCCAGATTTTTTTAACGGAGACGTGTACTTTTTTCATTTTGGTTTAACGAGAAGTATGAAACAAGCAAAGAAACATATCGTAAAAATGAATAATACAGCTGAAAAAGAGTTTTCTGAAAAATAGTGTGGGTTCAACTAAATCATGGTACATTATATTCACAAAACACAAATGGCAGGAGAGACAAAATATGCTACTCAACGCAAAAGAAATACTACTTAAAGAAATTCTCTATCAATATCTCAATCAATTAAACATGATTTGTCATTGTGAAAAATGTATAGAAGATGTATTAGCCATTTCTCTAAATCAAGTGAAACCGCAATATATAACAGATATCGATAAAATATCCTACAGTAAATCCGAGATGGTGGATAAACAGAAAAATACAGCGATGCTCGTCATTCTGACAGAAGCTGCTTCAACGGTCACTACATATCCAAGGTGCGAAAATCATTTGCCGTTGAACAAAGAAAAGCGTTGATTTGTCCAATTTGTGAGAGTCATTTTGTGGCTGATTTTACATGGAAATCATTCCTACTATTAAATGAAGATCGTTTATGTGTAGCATGTAAGAACCACCTGATGAAGATTCAAGGTCCTACTTGTCCCAAATGCGGAAGAGCGCAATCAAATGATCAATTGTGTCAAGATTGTTCAAGGTGGAATAAACGACGGGATTTTGCTGAGATTCTTGTAATGAATCGGTCTGTTTATGCTTACAACGACTTTATGAAAGATATTCTAGCTCGATTTAAATTTCGAGGTGATACGGCTTTAGCTGATCTATTTAAAAAAGATGTACAGTCAGCGTTTAAACGTTCTTTTTCAATCAAAGAACCGGTGCTTGTCCCAATTCCTTTGAGTAAAGAGAGATTAAAGGAAAGAGGATTCAATCAGTCAATGATGCTTGCTTCCATGATTGGCGGACCTATATTGGAGCCACTTATAAAAGTACATCAAAGGAAGCAGTCAAAGAAAAGAAAAAATGAACGTTTACATCAACAGAATTTGTTCCAATTAAGGCAGTCAAACCCGATCGTTCTAAAGGATATCATATTAATCGATGATATTTATACAACTGGGGCGACAGTCTATCATGCAGCAAAAATTTTAAAAGACGCAGGCGCCAAAAGTGTTTCCTCTTTTACGTTGATTCGTAGTTAAAAATCATGACAATCAACCGATATTAAGAAAAGAAAATAACGTAAGGGGTTTTGGTTATGAATCAATTGGCAAACTGTCCACAATGTAATCAGTTATTTTTAAAAACCACCATCCAAACGGTTTGTAACAAATGCTTTGAAGAAGAAGAACGTTCTTTTGATATCGTTTATAAATTCTTGCGTAAGCAAAGTAATAGACAATCAACCATTGCTGAAATAGTAGACGCAACAGAAGTTGATGAAGAATTAATCCTGAAATTTATCCGTTTGAAAAGACTTCAAATTAGTCAATTCCCGAATATCAACTATCCTTGTGAAAGATGCGGCCAACCGATCAGGAAAAACAAGCTGTGTAGCCATTGTGAAAAGGATATAAAGACACAAATCAGCCAAATGGACCAAGAAGAAGAGCGTAAAAGGGAGATTGAATCTAGGAAAAAAGACACCTATTATGCCATTAATCCTAAAAACGACTGATTCCCTAAACTAAGTTGCAGTTTGGTCGATAAAATGGATAGAATCAAGACAGACTGTAACGGAAAGCGAGAGGAATCCCGTGAAAATTAATCGATATGGAACACAACCAGTAAATCCTTACAAGAAAACATATGAGAAACAAACGTTGCAATCGAATCAAGCAAAATCAACTGACAAAGTCGAAATTTCTAAAAAGGCAATCGAAATGCAAAAGGTGCCGAATATCATGAAAGAACGTCAAGATAAAATAGACCAAATTAAAAAAAGCATTGAAGCCGGAACATATCAAGTAGATACAAAAGGCATTGCAGATAAAATGCTGAATTTTTATAAACAACAATAACAAAAGGGAGTAGCGTGAATGTCAGTAAAAATAATGATTGAAGAACTGCACCGTCTCTACGGATTACATGAACAGCTTCTAAAGCTGTCTAAGAATAAAACAGAAATGCTGAAAAATAATGAGATCGATGCTCTTTCAGAGGTTCTGAACCTTGAGCAAAAATATATTCAGGCCATTTCACAATTAGAAGAAAAGCGGATTGAAGCAGCAGTTCAATTTTTACAAAGTGATCAATCGCCGACAATCACCGCATGTATCGAAAAAGCTACAGGAACGGATCAAGAAGAGCTTATTTCGTTATATGAGAAGCTGAATGACATCATGGTGGAACTGAAAGATGTAAACGAACTGAACAAACAGCTTATTCAGCAGTCACTTCAATTTATTTCACTGACATTCGATCTTGTGAATCCTAACAAAGAAAATATGAATTACGGACAAAATGGTCTTGAGAGTTCAAAGCCTAAACAGCATAGGGCTTTGTTTGATTCAAAGGCGTAAACAAGGAGGATATCTATGGGTTCTACATTCATGGGACTAGAAACGGCAAAAAGAGGAATCACAGCCCAGCGTGCAGGGCTTTATGTCACATCAAACAACGTATCCAATGCAAATACTGATGGCTATTCAAGACAGAGAGTTACCTTTAAAGCAGAGAATCCTTACCCAGTGATTTCTGTTTATGATGGCAAGACATATGGCCAAATGGGGACAGGTGTCCAAGTTGGAACTGTTGAAAGAATTCGAGACAGCTTTTTAGATCTTCAGTATAGAGATCATAACAATAACTTGTCTTATTATGCGACGAAGTCTGATGCTCTTTCACAAATGGAAGGAGTGATGAATGATTTAACAGATGAAGGCTTGAATAGAGCCTTTGATAATCTCTGGAAATCATTACAAGTCTTATCAGAATCGAAAAATGCTGATACTGCTTCAGCCCGTACAGTTGTTAAGACAAGTGCTCAGGCTTTAGTAGATCAATTCCGCCTGCTAAATTCTTCTTTAACAACGATACAAAAGAATTTAAAAACTGAACTCGATTCAACGGCAAAAAATGTGAACACCATATTAACTCAAATTGATGAAGTGAATAAACAGATTGCAACAGTTGAGCCAAATGGTTATCTTCCCAATGATCTTTATGATACGCGAGACGCTCTTATAGATCAGCTTTCCTCACTTGTTGATATTAAAGTGAGCTACAACCCTTCTGGAGGAAATGCTCTGGAAATTGCTGAAGGAACCGTTAACATCGACATTATCGGTGCTAATGGGCAATCTGCTGGAACAATTTTAAATGGCATTACCAATGAAAAATCTGAATTGCAACTTTCCTATGATAATACGACAGGACTTGTTAACTCACTCCAATTTGGAACGACAACCATCGCAGCTGATCAATTACAAGTGAATGGTAAAGTAAAAGCACTTGTTGAGGCGTATGGCTATATGTCTAATGGAGATGAAAAAGGCATGTACCCGGATATGCTTGCTGAGCTGGATGAAGTAGCAAAAGTATTTATGGATACTTTTAACGACGTCCATAAGCAAGGGTACACGTTAAATGGCACAAGTGGACAAGACTTTTTCGATATTGAGAATAACAATGATTTGAATAAAGGCTTGGCAGCACGTATCAAAGTGAGTGACGTGATTTTAGCATCGACAGATAACATTGCTGCATCTCTTAATCAAACGCAAGGTGATGGTTCGAATGCTACGAAATTAGCTAATATTCAAAACTTAAAGCTGCCAATCGGCGGAACTACCACTACGATTCAGGATTACTATCAGAATGTTATTGCTGAAATGGGGATACAAGCTAAAAAGAACATGACCCTTGAAAGCAGTTCAGCTGCTCTTGTGAATTCAGCCAATGAACGCAGGATGTCAACTAGTGCTGTATCTATAGATGAAGAAATGACGAACATGATTCAATTTCAGCATGCGTATAATGCAGCAGCAAGAATTATGACGATGCAAGACGAAGTATTAGATAAAATAATAAACGGCATGGGAGTCGTAGGAAGGTAGGGTAACTGATGCGAGTCACGCAAAGTATGATTTCTCAAAATTCACTTCGAAATATTAGTAAAAGTTATGAAAAACTCTCTAAAATTAATGAGCAGGCACAGTCTGGAAAACGTTTCACAAAAACGTCTGATGATCCTGTGGCAGCAGTGAAAAGTCTTCAATATAGTACAGCCATGTTTCGAAATGAGCAATACCAAACTAATTTAAATGAGGCACGAAACTGGATTGATACATCTGAAACAAGTGTCACTGAAATCATTGATATCATGTCAAATATAAGAGATAAAGTACTCGATGCGGCCAATGGAACAAAACAGCCAGAAGATTTAGCTGCTATCGGAGTGGAAATTGGTCAGATGAAGAATCAAATCATTGATGCAATGAACACGCAGATGTTAGGTAAGTTTGTTTTTAATGGGACGAATACCAATGTTAAACCAGTTGTAGAGAATGCAGATGGTACGTTTACATTTAACTTTGAAAACTATACAGATGCAAACGTGGTTCAGTCGAACATTTCTGATGGAATCACATTAAATGTGAATTCAAATCCTCTTTCAGCTTTTGGTGGGCAATCTGCCAGTGGTCAAAATGTCATTGAAATGCTGACTGATTTAGAAAACTCATTAAAAAATGGAACGTTTACAAATTCAGATGATGCATTAGGAAATATCGATCAGTTTAAAGAAGTGATGAGTGCTGAGCGTTCAGATCTTGGGGCTAGATCCAATCGTATCGACTTAGTCGGGAGCCGTTTGACTTCGCAATTTGAAGTGCTGAAAAAGGCTAAATCAGATGCCGAAGATGTAGAAAGTGAAAAAGCCATTCTTGATCTTCTTCAACAAGAGACTGTGAATAGAGCTGCTTTAGCGACGACAGCTAAAGTGATTCAGCCATCCCTTGTCGATTTCTTAAGATAAGAAAAAGCATCCGTTGGGTGCTTTTTTGCATCATGGAGGTGAACCTATGCAAATCCCTAGATTGTTAATGGAGCAAACTTATGCAAAGCTGCAAATGTCGACAACCCCTTCCAAGCAAGAAGTAGAGCAGCCAAGAGCGGATCTTGACATTCAGCAGCCAAGAGCTGTCATGAATATCACAAGGACACCGTCGAAATTAACCATAGATCAAACCGAGGCATTTGCCGATATGGATATTAAGTCGATTTTTAGGCGTTCAGAGGAATGGGCGGCTGAGGGGAAACGTGCGATTGGAGAAGGAATGGGGCGTAGAGCGGAAGAAGGAAGTGAACTCATCAAGATCGAGAATGGTGGGAATGCGATTGCTGAGTTTGCGAAAATCAACGGCAGTCCTCCAGCAAAACAATTCAACATCGGTGTGATTCCTTCATTTTTTAGTGTAAAAATTCACTATCAGCCATCTGAACTTAAAATTGATGTGGAGCCACAAAAAGCTATTATAGAGGCAACACCTCATAAACCAATTGTTAACTACCAGCCAGGTAAAGTTCATATTGATATGTTACAATTCCCAGAATTAAAAATAGAAGTTGACGAAACAGGTCAAAATGGTGATAAGGTATAGTTAAGAAAAATGAAAAAGGTCGTGAATTATGATCATTCAAACAAAATACCATGGTGAAGTGACGATTAAAGAGGAGCAAATCATTCACTTCTCTAATGGGATACCAGGATTTCTGGATCAAAAACAATTTGTCATTTTACCTTTATCAGAGGAATCCCCATTTTTAGTTCTTCAATCTTTGAAAAATGCAGAACTAGGCTTTATTGTCAGCAGCCCATTTTTGTTCTTCAATCAATATGAATTTGACTTAGAAGAATCGGTTGTAGACATTCTTGGGGTAGAAGATGCCAATGATGTGGAAGTCATGGTTATTTTAACAATGGGATCTTCTATTGAAAAAACGACAGCCAATTTAAGAGCGCCTATTATTGTGAATCGGAAAAACATGAAAGCCAAGCAGGTCATTTTGCATGATTCAGCCTATCATACAAAACATTTGCTAGAGGTGGCTTCCTCATGTTAGTTCTATCTCGTAAATTAAATCAATCGATTCAAATAGGCGACGATATTGAAGTTAAAATTATTGCGATTGAAGGCGATCAAGTAAAAGTCGGAATTGAGGCTCCTAAGCATATTGATATTCACAGGAAGGAAGTATACCTGTCTATTCAAGAAGAAAACAGCCGTGCTGCTAGCTTGTCCTTCGATTTACTTTCTCAATTATCCTCACAAAAAAAGTGAGGATTTTTTTATCCTATTTGTCTTTAAACCTCCGTTTAAAATCATTTCTATATAGGGGTATGACACCATCTATATGAAACTTTAACAAATCGGTCCATCTATATTTAATTTAATAATTCAAAGCCGATATAAAAGATAGATTAAAGCACAGGAGCTGAATAACTATGTCTGTTGGTAAGTTGACTTCGCTAGAGCCACTGATTGATGCATTTCAAACCCGTGTTACGAATCATCAAAATGACAATGCAAACACTGATTTACAAGCAAATGGAAAAGTCGTTTCAAAAGAAGAAATTGAGAAAACGCTTCAAGGAGCAAATAAGCTGATTGAACCTACTCAATTTCATCTTCAATTTGAATTGCATGAAAAACTCAATGAATATTATGTCAAAGTCGTAGATAACCAAACCGAAGAAGTCATTAGAGAGATTCCTTCCAAAGAATGGCTTGATTTCTATGCGGCAATGACAGAAATTGTCGGTTTATTTGTCGATAAAAGAATGTAATTGAAGGGAGAACATAAACCATGGTTAATCGAATTACTGGATTTTCAAATGTATTTGATATTGATGAAATCGTCTCAAAGCTAATGAAAACTGAGCAAGCACCACTTGATAAAATGACACGTCAGAAACAAACACTTGAATGGCAAAGAGACAGCTACCGCGAGGTCAATTCAAAGGTCAAAGAATTAGATGATCTCATTAACAAACTAAATTTAACATTACCAAGTACTTATGGCGCAAAAAAAGTCACAAGCTCCAATGAATCTGCTGTCACAGCAACTGGCTCAACAAATGCTTCTTCTGGCTCGATTAATGTGACCCAATTAGCGACAGCATCCGTATTCAAATCTTCTAGTACATCTGGATTTACTGCTTCAAACGGTACGTTTACGTTTGAGGTGACGACACCAGATTCTACAACACCAAAAACAGTGACCATTAATACCACTGATACAGATACCCTTGATACAATCGTGACAAAATTGAACAGCTCTCAACTTGGTGTCACGGCTTATAAAGGCCAGATCTTTGATGGAACCAACTACGTAGATACGATCGCTCTGACTTCGCGTACGACTGGTGAAGGTGTCAGTATTAAGGCGGCAGATGGTAATTCTGCTTCATTTTTAACGCAACTAGGCTTCCAAGTGGATGGAGATAACAAATTAGTTGCCACCACTCAAGGACAGAAAGCGCAATACGAAATTAATGGTCTCAAAATGGAAAATAACAATAATACCTTCACGCAGGCTGGTATCACATATGAGCTGAAAGGAACAACAGATAAGCCTGTCAGCTTGAACGTTTCAACAGATGTCGATGCCATCTTTGATAAAATTAAACAATTTGTTGATAAATACAATGAACTTGTTGAACAGGTCAATGGTAAAGTGAATGAAAAACGAAACAGAGACTATTATCCATTAACGGCTGAAGAGAAAAAAGCCATGTCTGACAAAGAAGTCGAGCTATGGGAAACAACAGCTAAGTCGGGCTTGTTGAGAAGTGATTCTATTTTACGATCAGGTACTGCTAAATTAAGAAGTGATTTTTATGCCGAAATTACGACAAGCGATGCGAATAAAATTCAAATCACCCAAATCGGCATTACTACATCATCGAAATATAAAGATGGTGGAAAGCTTGAAATTAATGAAGAAAAACTAAGAAAAGCCATTGGAGAAGACCCACAAAAGGTCAGTCAAATGTTTATCTCTGGTTCTTTAAATGTTGACTCTAAAGACAAAGACAAAGCACAGCAGCAATATAAAGAACAAGGAATCATCTATCGCGTCAAAAATTCCTTATCAGCCTTCACGAAGAGTATTCAAACAAAAGCTGGTAGTACATCAATGGAGCTAAAAGAATATGGACTTGGTAAGGATTTAGATTCTTTGACAAAACGAATGGATACATTCCAAGATCGTTTAAAAATGGTGGAAGCTCGTTACTACAAAAAGTTTAACGCCATGGATAGTGCGATTCAAAAGCTAAACAACCAATCTGGCTATCTTTCTCAACTGCTTGGACAATAATTGGAGGTTTATAACATATGGCAATTCAGAACCCTTATGCCGCCTATCAGAAAAATTCTATTGAGACCGCAACACCGGCCGAGTTAACGCTTATGCTTTATGAAGGATGCTTAAAGTTTATTAGATTAGCAAAGCATGGCATTCAAAAAGAAGATGCTGAAATGAGAAACTTGAACCTGAAAAAGGCTCAAAACATCATCCAAGAATTAAATGTCACCTTAAATCGTACGTATGATGTATCAAAGAGCATGGCAAGTATGTATGACTACATCTATCGAAGACTGATTGAAGCCAATCTGCAAAATGACGAAGAGATCCTGAATGAAGTAGAGCAATATGTGACTGATTTCCGAGATGCTTGGAAGGAAGTCATTCAAACCGATCGAAAAGGGCGTCACCACTCTATTGGGGGATCTCTATGAGTATTGTGGACCAACTGCACGAC
Organism: Bacillus sp. FS02; assembly: GCF_024398395.1. Lineage (NCBI taxonomy): Bacteria > Bacillati > Bacillota > Bacilli > Caryophanales > Bacillaceae > Bacillus > Bacillus sp. FS02. Next base: position 2,452,006 of record NZ_CP074101.1, read on the forward strand.
CAAACGTTAAAAATGGCAGCGGAAATAGAGGCCAATCCGCAAAGCGAAACACTCGTTGAAGACTTTGATGCTTTTTTAGTTGAGAGAGACGAACTAATGAGAGACATTCAACATGAGCTTTCCGTTCAAGAAAAAGAGAAAATCAAAGAAATCATTCAAACAGATCAAATAATGGCCAAGCAATTAACAGAGATTCAAAATGGGATCAAGGCAGATATTCAAGCCATTCAACGTAAGAAAACAAAACAGCTGAATTATCAAAATCCGTATCAGCCCATGACAAGTGACGGCGTATACTACGATAAACGGAAATAAATAGGTGAGACCTGTGGCGTATCGTTCAGATGACTATATTTTATTAACCACATATTATGACCTTCTATATACGATAGAAGAGAGTCTAAAATATTTAGATGAAATTGAGAAGGATTTCGCTAAAACAGAAGGGGATCGGATCTTTAATGATCTGATCCATGCCTTCTTTCATTTAGAGACAACACACCCGCTTCTGCTTTCAATTATTGAAAATGAGCACTTTGCCAAGACGATTCGATCGTTTGACCAAATTTTTTTAAGTTTCGATATACTAGCTTTCTATACATTCCCTTCAAATCACTTCCAGTCATTCCTTACATCATATTTTATACCTGAATATAGAAAGTGGATGGATGAAATACATGCCTGTATGAGGCCGTATGTCATTCATTAATTTTTGTTCAATTCAGACCATTCGGAGGAATTTATGAGACTAAAAAATCAATTTTTATTTGGGCTTATTGTCATATGTGTATTGTTTGTCAGTATTTTGGGGTTTTCTAGTTTTATTTATTACAAAACAGATCAATCGTATAAAGCACTTCTCACCAAAGAAGTAAAGCTGTACCAGACCTCACTGGAATTAGAGGCACTGCTACAAAAGCAGGAAGCACAAATTAAAACGTATGTGGTTGTGCAGGATAGGAAAGTCTCACAAAATATTGAAGATACCTATGTTGATATTAATAAAAAAACAGGTGATGCTTTAAAACTGAGTACAGTCAAACAAGCAAAAAAATTGTTAGAAAAGATTTCTCAGAAGAATGAGCTTTATTATGAATCCACGAAAAGGCTATTTATCTCATTGAATACCAACAATCAAAAAGAATTCAACACCCGCCTCAGTCAAGAATTACAACCTATCGAACAAGAAATACATACCTTTACAAAAGAATTTGCTCAAACACAATTGAAACAGCGGGATCAAAAAATCAGTCAGCTCAATGAAGAAAGTAACCAATTATTGCTGACGCTCATTCTCGTTAGCGCAGCGATTATAGTCGGCTTTTTAGTCATTGGCACAAGGTTTGTTCAACGTATGACAAAACCGATTGTCTCTGTCACACATGCAGCAAGAAGAATGGCAGATGGTGACCTCACACTTGAAGAGATTGAAGTAACCTCTAAAAATGAAATTGGCCAGCTCGGTACGGCTTTTAACCAAATGACAGCTCATTTGCGTCAGCTCATCTTACAGGTGCAAAACGGGTCAAGGCAATTAGCTGATTCTGCTGCTCAATTCGAAGAAACCATCAGTCAAACCATTTCGGCTAGTGAACAGACGTCTAGCTCGATTGAACAGGTCAGTGAAGCTTCACGTGAACAATCGGATGCAGTAGGAAAAGTAGCTTCGGCGATTCAAGAAGTCTCGACTGGTATGCATAATGCGGCTGAACATACGTCTGATGTTTCGGGACACTCAATTTCAGTGACTGAAAAGGCTGAAGAGGGCGCATCCCTCATTCAACAATTTGTGAAACAAATGAGTTCTATTAAAGAATCTGTGAATGAACATCATTCTACAATGGCCAATGTACAAGTACAGTTTACCGGCATTCAAGACCTGCTGGGGAATATTCATGCCATTGCAGATCAGACAAATTTACTTGCTTTAAACGCAGCCATTGAAGCAGCAAGGGCTGGGGAACATGGACGAGGTTTTGCGGTTGTTGCAGATGAAGTCAGAAAGCTGGCGGAAGAATCAAGTCAGCTGACTGATCAAATTAGTCAGCTACTCGCCAACGTGAACAAAGATACTGAAAGATCGTCTCAATCTATGACGAAAGTGGAACGAGATGTAGCAGAAGGTGTGAAAGTATCGCAATTGTCTGAACAGAGCTTTCAAGAAATTCTGGAATCCATCCGTGATATCTCGATGAAAGCAGAGGAGCTTTCTGCCACGACAGAGCAAATCTCAGCTAGTACAGAAGAAATTTCTCAAACAATTGGTGTGATAGAAGAAGGAGCCAAGCGAAATTCTGAGGAAACAGAGTACATGTCGGCGGCTGTTGAAGAATCACTAGCGGCGAATGAGGAAATGAAAGCAGCTGCGGAAGATTTAAAATCTTTGTCTCAATCACTGAAAACATCTATTTCATCTTTCAAGATTTAACAGTGCGATGGTCTTTTTCAAGAATCAATCGAATATATATTCATCACCTATCAAGTAAAAGCTGAAGCACCGCAGGATTCGACAAATTTCAATAAAAATTCACATTTTTTTTACGTTTGAGCAGGAGAAAAGGAGGGAAAAGTAGAAATAAGTTTACATATCCTTAATTTTAAAGGAGGCGTTCTTTACATGAATTACAATGTCCGAGGAGAAAACATCGAAGTAACACCTGCACTAAGAGATCATGTCGAGAAAAAAATTGGAAAGTTGGAGCGTTATTTTGAGTCAGATGTTGATGCTTCAGTCAACGTGAACTTGAAATTTTACAACGATCAAGAATCTAAAGTTGAGGTTACCATTCCAATGACTGATCTAGCACTTCGAGCAGAGGTGCATAATGAGGATATGTACAATGCAGTAGACCTAGCAACCAGTAAATTAGAACGTCAAATTAGAAAACATAAAACGAAAGTGAACCGTAAATTCCGTGAGCAAGGTGCGAAAAAGCATTTATTTGCTGGAGGAAACGGTGCTTCCGAAGTAGCAGTTCAAGATGACGAAGAAATTGATGAAACAGAAATCGTCAGACAAAAACGCTTCAATCTAAAACCAATGGATAGCGAAGAGGCCATTCTCCAAATGAACATGTTAGGTCACAGTTTCTTTGTCTTCACAAATGCTGAGACAAATTTGACCAATGTGGTATACCGCCGAAATGACGGTAAATACGGACTCATTGAGCCGAACGCTTAATCATTCGTTCCTTTTGATCCGAAAATGACCTAAAAAAAGTAAACCCGTTCCCTTCATTAGGGGCGGGTTTTTTGTGCTAAATCATTGCAAATTCTTTGGAAATCAAGGAAGGTATGGTATGATAAATGCAGGTAAATATGGACCTGTCAAACTTTTGGACATGCCGAAAAATTGCATGAAATAGAGGAGCGTTATTATATGCTTGGAATCTTAAACAAAGTGTTTGATCCTACGAAACGTACGATCAGCCGATATGAAAAAAAGGCAAATGAAATCGAAGCTCTCGCTCAAGATTTTGAAAAATTATCTGACGAGGCTTTACGAAATAAAACGATCGAATTTAAAGAAAAACTTGAAAAAGGACAATCTGTAGACGACCTTTTGGTTGAAGCATTTGCAACGGTTCGCGAGGCATCACGCCGCATGACAGGAATGTTCCCATTTAAGGTACAGCTCATGGGGGGATTGCCCTTCATGAAGGGAATATCTCAGAGATGAAAACAGGTGAAGGGAAAACGTTGACATCAACGATGCCTGTTTATTTGAATGCTCTTTCTGGAAAAGGCGTCCACATTGTGACAGTCAACGAATATTTGGCAAGCCGTGATGCAGAGGAAATGGGCAAGATTTTTGAATTTCTTGGATTAACGGTTGGCTTGAACTTAAACAGTTTAGACAAAGATGAAAAAAGAGAAGCGTACGCTGCTGATATCACGTATTCAACAAACAATGAGCTTGGCTTCGATTATTTACGAGATAACATGGTGCTGTACAAAGAGCAAATGGTTCAAAGACCACTTCATTATGCCGTCATCGATGAAGTTGACTCCATCTTAATTGATGAAGCGAGAACACCTCTTATTATTTCTGGACAAGCTGCAAAATCGACGAAACTTTACGTACAAGCAAATGCCTTTGTTCGTACGTTAAAAATAGAAGACGATTTCACTTATGATATTAAAACAAAAAGTGTACAGCTGACGGAAAGCGGAATGACGAAGGCGGAAAAAGCATTCGGCATTGAGAACTTGTTTGATGTCAAACATGTCGCTCTTAACCATCATATCGCGCAGGCTCTTAAGGCACATGTTGCGATGCAAAAAGATGTTGATTATGTTGTGGAAGATGGCCAAGTCGTCATCGTTGACTCCTTCACAGGACGTTTAATGAAAGGACGTCGCTATAGTGAAGGTCTGCACCAAGCCATTGAAGCAAAAGAAGGTCTTGAAGTGCAGAATGAAAGCATGACACTTGCAACCATTACGTTCCAGAACTACTTCCGTATGTATGAAAAGCTATCTGGTATGACAGGTACAGCGAAAACGGAAGAAGAGGAATTCCGTAACATTTACAATATGCAGGTTGTCACAATCCCAACCAATAAACCGGTTGTGCGTGATGACAGACCTGATTTAATTTACCGCACAATGGATGGCAAATTTAAAGCAGTAGCTGAAGACGTCGCACAGCGTTATATGACAGGACAGCCGGTTCTTGTCGGAACTGTTGCGGTTGAGACATCTGAATTGATTTCAAAACTGCTTAAAAATAAAGGCATCCCTCATCAAGTGTTAAACGCGAAAAACCATGAGCGTGAAGCACAAATTATTGAGGAAGCTGGACAAAAAGGTGCCGTCACAATTGCGACAAACATGGCGGGACGTGGAACAGACATCAAGCTTGGCGAAGGTGTGAAAGAACTAGGCGGTCTTGCTGTTATTGGGACAGAGCGTCATGAATCACGCCGTATCGATAACCAGCTCCGTGGTCGTTCTGGTCGTCAAGGAGACCCAGGGATTACTCAATTCTATCTCTCAATGGAAGATGAATTGATGCGCCGATTTGGTGCAGAGCGGACAATGGCGATGCTTGATCGCTTCGGTATGGATGACTCTACTCCAATTCAAAGTAAAATGGTCTCAAAAGCTGTTGAATCTTCTCAAAAACGTGTTGAGGGGAATAACTTTGATTCCCGTAAGCAGCTTCTGCAATATGATGATGTTCTTCGTCAACAGCGTGAAGTCATTTACAAACAGCGTTTTGAAGTCATCGATTCTGATAACTTGAAATCGATTGTGATCAATATGATTCAATCGTCTATTGAGCGGGCTGTTGGATCTTACACGCCGAAAGAAGAACTTCCAGAAGAATGGAAACTAGATGGTCTTGTTGAATTAATCAACACGAACTATTTAGATGAAGGTGCCATTTCGGTCAAAGATATCTTCGGTAAAGAAGCAGATGAGATCACCGAATTCATCATGGAGCGGATTAAAGAGAAATATGATGCAAAAGAAGACACATTTGGCGATGAACAAATGCGTGAATTTGAAAAAGTCATCGTTCTTCGTGCAGTAGATTCGAAGTGGATGGATCATATCGATGCAATGGATCAGTTGCGTCAAGGAATCCATTTACGTGCATATGCACAAACCAATCCGCTTCGTGAGTATCAAATGGAAGGATTTGCGATGTTTGAGCATATGGTCGCTTCAATTGAAGATGACGTCGCTAAATATGTGCTAAAATCAGAAATCCAAAACAACCTAGAACGTGAAGAAGTCGTTCAAGGACAAACAACTGCTCATCAGCCTCAAGAAGGCGATGAGGAGAAAACAGTGAAAAAAAAGCCGGTGCGTAAAGTGGTGGATATCGGAAGAAACTCACCATGTCACTGCGGAAGCGGCAAGAAATATAAAAATTGTCATGGGAAGACAGAATAAGTAATGGAAAGAGGTGAAAACCTCTTTCTATTCATGTCAGCCCCCATACATCTATGAGGTGAAGGATATGGAATTAGTAGAAATTAGACAAGAGCTTGAAAATATGGCTAGCAGGCTAGCTGATTTTAGGGGGTCTCTTTGACCTCGATACAAAAGAAGCGAAAATTGCAGAGCTTGAGGCCACGATGTCAGAGGCTGACTTTTGGAATGACCAGCAAAAAGCGCAAGGTGTCATTAATGAAGCCAATGCACTGAAGGATTATGTGAATACATATCATGAGCTCAGTGAATCTCATGATGAGCTGCAAATGACGCATGATTTATTAAAAGAAGACTACGATGAGGATCTTCATGCAGAGCTTGAAAAAGAGCTGAAGAACTTAACAAAACAATTTAACGAGTTTGAATTGCAGCTTCTTTTAAGTGAACCGTATGACAAAAACAATGCCATTCTTGAGCTTCACCCGGGTGCAGGTGGAACGGAATCACAGGACTGGGGATCGATGCTCCTCAGAATGTATACCCGCTGGGCAGAGCGCAGAGGCTTTAAGGTTGAAACCCTTGATTATCTTCCAGGGGATGAAGCGGGAATTAAGTCTGTGACATTGCTGATTAAAGGACATAACGCTTACGGTTACTTAAAAGCAGAAAAAGGTGTCCATCGTTTAGTCCGTATTTCTCCATTTGATTCATCTGGCCGTAGACATACATCTTTCGTTTCCTGTGATGTCATGCCAGAATTTAATGAAGAAATTGATATCGATATTCGTACAGAGGATATTAAGGTGGATACGTATCGTGCAAGTGGTGCAGGGGGGCAGCACGTCAATACGACGGACTCTGCGGTTCGTATCACACACATCCCAACAAATGTCGTCGTGACGTGCCAAACGGAAAGATCCCAAATCAAAAACAGAGAACGTGCAATGAAAATGCTGAAATCTAAGCTTTATCAAAAACGGATCGAAGAACAACAGGCGGAATTGGATGAAATCAGAGGAGAACAGAAAGAAATTGGCTGGGGAAGCCAAATTCGCTCGTATGTTTTCCACCCATATTCTCTTGTGAAAGACCATCGTACCAACACGGAGATGGGAAATGTTCAAGCGGTGATGGATGGAGATTTAGATTCCTTTATCGATGCGTATTTACGTTCAAAATTATCATAAAAACTCGGCTTCTTGCCGGGTTTTTTTAATTGTGAGAAAATATAATGAATATAAAGGAATACATATGCCATACTGACTCTATATCCTTTGTATGATGAAATTAGCAATTAAAGGGGGAAATAATTTGGGATTAAAACCATTACAAGAGACGTGGGATTTAGATGCCTTTTTTAAAGGAGGCAGTTCTTCATCAGAATTTATCACATACTTACAGCACATACAGCAGCTATTAGATGAGTTACGACAAAAGGTAGATGCCTTTTCAAAAGAAGATACACAAATTGAAAAAGAGTTAACAGCTGTCCTTGAAACGTATGAAATCACATATAAAAAATTAGCACAAGCAGGTTCATTTGTATCCTGTCTACAATCTCAAAATACAAAGGATATGAAGGCGGGCAGTCTCCGAGGGTCTATTGCCAAGCTGGAAGCTGAATTAGGAACCATTTTAGCAGGGTTTGATCAATCACTTGCTGAGATACCTACTAGCCAGTGGGAAGAATTAATGGATTCAGCCGCTTTCTCAGATGTTCGTTACATATTAAATGAACGAAGAGAACATGTGAAAGATCAACTGCCTGTTGAACAGGAAACACTCATTCAAAAACTAGCAGTAGATGGGTATCATGCGTGGGATGAACTTTATTCTAGCTTGGTGAACAAAATTACCATTCCATTTGAGCAAAATGGTGAAACACAAATGATTTCTGTAGGCCAAGCAGAAAATGCGATGGATGATTCAGACCGTGAAGTGAGAAAAGCCGTCTATCATAATTTAGAACATGCATGGACACAGGATGAACATTTGTTTGCAAGCACACTCAATCATCTCGCTGGTTTTCGTCTACAAGTATATGAAGCCAGAGGATGGGATCATATATTAAAAGAGCCCCTTGATATTTGCCGGATGAAACAAGAGACGCTCGATACAATGTGGTCTGTCATTGATGAACATAAACAGCCATTCATTGATTATTTACAACGTAAAGCTGACATGCTTGGGGTTGATAAACTAAGCTGGTTTGATGTGGGAGCGCCTATTGGAAGTGAGACAAAAACCTATTCTTATCAAGACGCAGCCGCTTTTATTATCAAGCATTTCGCAGGGTTTGGAAAAGAGCTTGCTGCTTTTACTGAAAAAGCTTTTAATGAACGCTGGGTAGAAGCTGAGAATCGCCCAAACAAACGAGTGGGCGGTTTCTGTACGAATTTCCCTGATAGCGGAGAATCACGTATTTTTATGACCTTCTCAGGGACTCCATCCAATGTAGCGACACTAGCACATGAGCTTGGTCATTCGTTCCATCAGGAAGTCATGCAGGATGTTCGGATGTTGAATCGTAAATATGCGATGAATGTAGCTGAAACTGCGTCTACATTCGCAGAAATGATTGTGGCAGATGCTTCATTAAAAGAGGCGGCCAATGAAGAAGAGCGTCTCAGTTTGCTAGAGGATAAGCTGCAGCGCAGTGTGGCATTCTTTATGAATATTCAATCACGCTTCTTATTTGAACAACGCTTTTATGAAGAGCGCAAACAAGGAGAAGTGCCAGCTGACCGCTTGAATGAGTTGATGGTAGAAGCACAGAAGGAAGCCTTTGGTGACTCTTTAGATGAATACCATCCGCATTTCTGGGCGTCTAAACTGCATTTCCATATTACAGGTGTCCCGTTTTATAACTTCCCTTACACCTTCGGGTACATGTTCTCGCTAGGTATTTACGCAAAAGCATTGCAGGCTGGGGCATCATTTGAAGAGAAATATATTGCGCTATTAAAAGATACAGCGTCAATGACTGTAGAAGATTTGGCATATAAGCACCTAGGTGTCGACCTTACTCAAAAAGCATTTTGGGAAGAGGCCATTTCACTGGCTGTGGCAGATGCTGAAGAGTTTTTAGAAGCGACGAAGGCATAAAAAATGAAAAGCTCCCATTACGGGAGCTTCAGCGTGTAGACAAACCCTCGCATTCGGTGTCAGTCCTGCGCTTCGGTGCTCACGAATGTCAGATTCGCTCCGCACCGATGCTCGTCCTTCCTAGACTGCAAAGGTTTTCTATCACGCTGAAAAGAAGACAAAGGGCTAAAATCAAGTTCATTTTAGCCCTTTGTCAACAATCTTGCAGCTCCCATTACGGGAGCTTTTTTGCTGGTTTTACCCATTCCAGCATCGTCTGAACGATGTCTTTTTGTTGCGTGAGGACTGGAATGTCTGCAGGCTGATCCCCTTTTTGTTTGCCATACATGCCAAATTGAGCATGATTACCACCTTTTATCTCATGATACACCGTTTGAGAAGGCAGCTGCTTTTTCGATTTTTTGATTTTTTCTCGTGTTGCGAGACCATCTTTTTCGCCTGAAATAGATAATACTTGCAAGGAAGCCTGTTTCAAATCATCTGATGCAGGATAGGAGGCAAGGAAAAAGAGGCCGTCCAGCTTGCTTTGATTTTTCTCTGCATACATAGCGGCAGCTGTCCCGCCTAGCGAATGTCCGCCAATGTACCAATGCTTGATGACTGGATGACTTTTGAGGATATCCTCTGCCTTCTTCGTATTAAAAATCGCGAAGGAAAATGGCATGTCTGGGATAAAGACCGAATAGCCTTTCTTCATCAGCGCATTCCCTAGATAGGCATACGCAAGAGGTTCAACTTTTGCCCCAGGATAGAGAATGATGCCAGTATCGCTTTTTGATGCTTCAAATGAATATACCCCATTTTTATGATCGACCTGCTCAATCTTCATCTGCTTTTTTAACGCTTCCGATGGTCCATATGTAAAGCGGCTCCATGTATAGAAAGCACCAAAAGCTAAGATGATGAGTGCAAGTAATGTAATACCGGTGACCTTCAGTATTTTCTTCATCGTATGTCCCTTCTTTCTCATGTACATATTAAATATACCATCATTTACTCTTCTGCCAAACGGCAAGTACGCTGATCCGGCTGTGTGATAAAGTATTAATCCATTAGCACTGCATTTGGCTGTTATTTACAATCTGAATGAGAGGGCTTAAAATAGGTGTGCATTCAGAAGTAACGGAGGAAGAAAGACATGAAGCAGGAACATTCTCAACTTTGGATTGAAGTGAAAAATTATGTACTTATTTTAATAGGATCAGCCATCGTGGCGGTTGGCTTTAATACGTTATTATTACCAAATCAGATTGCTGCTGGCGGTGTGAGTGGAATCAGTACCATTATGCAGTCATTCGGTTTTGAAGCTGCATATGTACAATGGGGTCTCAATATTCCGCTCTTTATCGCAGGCTTTTATTTATTAGGTGGAACATTTGGGGTAAAAACGCTCGTTGGTTCTGTCTTTTTACCTTTAATGGTGTTCTTAACAAGACACATTGCTCCTGTCACCCATGAAGCACTGCTCGCCGCAATATTTGGCGGTGTAGTGATTGGGATCGGGATTGGGCTCGTTTTCCTCGGCAATGGTTCAACGGGAGGAACGGCACTTGCGGCCAAAATCATCAATAAATATACAGGGCTGACGTTAGGTACTTGTTTAGCGATGATGGACGGTTTGATTGTTTTGGCGGCCATGACTGTTTTTGGGATTGAAGAAGGACTGTACGCTGTGATCGGAGTGTTCATTTCTAGTAAGACGATTGATGTGGTTCAGGCTGGCTTTAGTCACTCGAAGATGGCCATGATTATTACGGACCATGAGGATGAGGTCAGACAGGCGGTGTTTGATCAAATTGATCGTGGTGTAACGAAGATTTCAGCAGTAGGTGGGTACACCGACCATGACCGGCCTATTTTAATGTGTGTGGTAGGGCAGTCACAATTCACAAAGTTGAAACAAGTGGTAAAAGCGATCGATGCATCAGCGTTTGTCATCGTCATGGATGCAAAAGAGGTGCTTGGTGAGGGTTTTAAAAGGGCGTAAACAAGGATATAATAACGTTGACCAAATGATTGTAAGGGAGGGAAATACATGAAAAAGAGCAGATTAACGCTTCTTTTTGTCGCTATGCTTTTTGTACTTGCGGCCTGTGGAGGAAATTCAAGTAGCAGTGACAAAGAAGGCAGTAAAAGTGCTTCAAGTGTGAGCAGTGGTGAAGAGATTTATCAGCAAAACTGTATTGGCTGTCATGGAAAAGACTTATCTGGCGGAGGCGGCCCAAGCCTGAAAGAAGTCGGGAAGAAATATAATGAAAGCCAAATTGCAGATATTGCCCAGAACGGTAAAGGATCTATGCCAAGCGGAATGGTAGATGAAAAACAAGCAAAAGAAGTCGCCAAATGGCTTGCAGAGAAAAAATAAAACCTTTGTCTAATCGACAAGGTTTTTTTATTTTCTATTTGTAGAAAAAGACTTTTGGATAGTATGAAAACGTATTATATTAAATTTTATTTAAAAAATAAGGGTAAAAAGACACGTTTTTCGGTTTTGGTTGCTCTATTTACCTTTTATTTATAAGTTTTGAAATATAAATGTAATACCATTGCGTCGATTCATGACGTATAATTGGAGTTGTTGAAATTTAGACGATTCAATTTTTTCATCTTTTTGGATGAAAAGGACATAAATTGCTTGTGCGTATCGAAGGGTATGTGCGTGACCATACATAACGTTTTTTGACGAGAAGTGTCAGAACATCATGATAAGCTGTTTGACAGCGAATAAGAAAAGATTAGGTGATTACATGATTGAAATGAAGGAAGTCTATAAGATCTATCCTAATGGTGTAAAGGCGATCAATGGAATCAATGTCTCTATCCATCCAGGAGAGTTTGTGTATGTTGTTGGTCCCAGTGGCGCTGGTAAATCCACGTTCATTAAAATGATGTATCGTGAAGAGAAGCCAACAAAAGGGAAAATCTTAATTAATAACAAAGATTTAGGCTCGATGAAGGAAAAAGAAATTCCTTATGTGAGAAGAGAAATTGGCGTAGTATTCCAAGATTTCAAACTGCTTCCAAGTCTTACGGTCTTTGAGAACGTGGCATTTGCTCTTGAAGTCATTGGTGAACAGCCAAGTATTATTAAGAAAAAAGTGCTTGAAGTACTTGATTTGGTGCAATTAAAGCACAAAGCTCGTCAATTTCCAGATCAGCTTTCCGGCGGTGAACAGCAGCGTGTATCGATCGCTCGTTCGATCGTCAATCATCCTGAGGTTGTCATTGCAGACGAACCGACAGGAAACCTTGATCCAGATACTTCATGGGAAATCATGAAGACACTCGAAGAGATTAATAACCGCGGAACAACAGTCGTCATGGCGACACACAACAAAGAGATTGTAAACAGCATGAAGAAACGCGTCATCGCAATCGAAGATGGAATGATTGTGCGTGACGAAGCAAGAGGGGAGTACGGAATTTATGATTAAAACTCTCTCGCGGCATTTACGTGAGAGCTTCCGTTCACTTGGAAGAAACACGTGGATGACATTTGCATCAATTAGTGCGGTCACTGTCACTTTGATTTTAGTTGGGGTTTTTCTTGTCATTATGCTCAACTTGAATAACATGGCATCGAACGCTGAGAAAGAAGTAGAAGTAAAAGTTCTCATCGATTTAACTGCGAATCAAAAGCAGCAGGATGAATTAAAAGCAGAAATTGAGAAGATTCCTGAAATCAGTGATGTGAAATATTCATCCAAGGATGATGAACTAAAAGCACTGATTAAAAGCTTTGGTGAAAATGGACAATCTATGGGACTGGTTGATCAAGAAAATCCATTGAATGATGCGTTTATTGTAAAAACAACAGATCCTCACGATACACCAAAAGTAGCGAAGAAATTAGAAAACCTAAAAGGGACGTATAAAGTCACTTATGGAAAAGAAGAGGTCAGCCGACTCTTTAATGTTGTCGGAGTGGCGCGTAATGTCGGCATCGCACTTATTATTGGGCTTTTATTTACAGCGATGTTCTTGATTTCCAATACGATCAAAATTACGATTTTTGCTAGACGTAAAGAAATTGAGATTATGAAACTAGTAGGTGCAACGAACTGGTTTATCCGCTGGCCGTTCTTCATCGAAGGATTACTACTTGGTGTATTTGGCTCGATTATACCAATCGCTGTATTGCTTGGCACGTATCAATATGCTGTCGGCTGGGTGGCGCCAAGGGTACAAGGTTCATTTATTTCAATGCTTCCATACAATCCGTTTGTCTATCAAGTATCACTGATTCTACTATTAATCGGTGCCATTATCGGTGTGTGGGGAAGTTTAACGTCCATCCGTAAATTCTTGAAAGTATAAATCTATTTATATTGATGGCAGCACTCGAAGATTCTATAGAAGATGTGACCGGTTGATCCAATTCATCCGGTCGACTCTTCATGCAGGCAGTTGTCATGGGAGGGGAATATCGTTTTGAAAAGAAAGCTGATGATGGCTGGAATGGCAGCGTTTATTGGAACAACGTGGCTATACATTCCAGGGAACGAAAATCGTGCATTCGCATACGAAGACCTAGATCAAAAACGTCAACAAATTGAAGAGAAAACATCGAAGACTGAATCAACCTTGAAGAAAAAGAAATCAGAACTGGCAAAGCTTGAAAAGAAAGAATCAAAGCTCAAGCAAGAAATTGAAAAAATTGACCAAAAAGTAAGTGCCGCAACTGAAAAAGTCGCTGAAAAAGAAAAAGAGGTCAAACAGACGAAACAACAGATCAAAAAACTAAAAAAAGAGATTGAAGTCATCAACGAGCGAATTGAAAAGAGAAAAGCGATTTTCAAAGATCGAATTCGTTCTATGCAAAAAAGCGGCGGTACAATCAACTATTTAGATGTGCTGCTAGGTGCTCGTAGCTTTAGTGATTTTGTCAGTCGTGTGGGAGCTGTTACAACCATCGTCGAAGCAGATAAAGACATGATTACAGAACACGAAAATGATTTGGAGCTAGTAGAGCAAAAAGAAGCAGAGCTAAATAAACAGCTAAGTGGACTTGAAACATCTTTGAAAGAGCTTGAAACGTTGAAAAAGGACCTATCTAAACAGCAAAAAGAAAAAGGAAAAGTCCTTGGTCATGTAACGGAAGAAAAAGAACATGCACATGATGAACTAGGAAAGCTTGAAAATGAACAAGAAATTTTAGCGAATCAAAAAGCGGCGGTAAAGTCTGAAGAGGCACGTCGTCAAAAAGAAGAAGCGAAGAAAGCAGAACAAGCAGCTGCTGAGAAAAGTGCACCTGCACCAAGTGGAGGATCTGATCAAGTGTCAGATACACCAGCAAGTAGCTCAGGTTTCATTAAACCAGCTGCAGGCCGTTTCTCATCAGGCTTTGGCGGACGTTCTGGCGGACAGCATTACGGATTAGATATCGCTGCAAAAGGCACTGTATCTGTCGTTGCAGCCGCATCTGGAACAGTCACGAACTCAAGCTACTCGTCGAGTTATGGGAACGTGGTGTTCATTACACATAACATCAATGGCCAAACGTATCAAACGGTATACGCTCATCTTTCAACAAGAAGTGTGTCAACAGGTCAAAGAGTCGAGCAAGGTCAATTCCTTGGATATATGGGCAACACAGGTCAGTCTTATGGCCAGCATCTTCATTTTGAAATTCATAAAGGATTATGGAATGGCGCGAAATCAAATGCAGTCAATCCAGCGCAATATATCCGCTAATAAAAAGCCGATAACAGCATGTTATCGGCTTTTTTCATGTAGATGAAGTTAAAATAACAGCAGTAATCCGGCAATAATAGGTGTTAAAAGCACAGCGGATTTTAAGAGAGGTTTCGGCGCAAGGCGTGTAAATTTTGCCCCAATAAAAGCTCCTAATACGGTACCGATTAAGATCTGAACGAGCAGGATAAAGTCAACATAGCCTTCTGAAATATAACCAATTCCACCGCCAATAGAGATTGGAATAATCACTAGCATCGTTGTGCCAACAGCTTGTCTAATAGACAGCTTCAGCAAAATCAAAAGCCCCACTTGAATAAATGGTGCTGATCCGATACCGAACATCCCTGAAAGCATCCCTGATACAAGGCCTAATATAATGCCCCTGATCAGCAATTGGCGTGAAGAAAGCGGCTGCTGCTCAGCATCTTCTTTTAGGACAAACAATTTGATCATCATAAAAACAGCAGATAAAAAGAGCATACCAGCTGTTAAATAGTGCAGGCTATCCTCTGGAATAAAAGGAGCCACTTTTGCTCCGGCAAATGAAGCAATACAAGCTAGTGCACCGACAATCAAACCTGATTTGAGCTGGATATTTCCTTCCCGGTAGTGGCTGTATGCACCAGATAAAGTCGTAAATGCCATAGCAGCTAAAGATGTCCCAAGTGCAGTATGGATTGGTACATCAAAGATTAACGTCAGCAATGCGATGACAAAACCAGCCCCGCCAGCTCCTACAAACCCTAGTAAAATTCCTAATAAAAGCATCGTCAATATAATATACATAGCGAAGACTCCTTCTCGATCATAACAAAATAAAAATTACACCTATTGAAATGATTAGTCAAGCCTCCTTAGGAGAATGTCTTTACATGAAATCCCTTCTTCTGGCATATAATAACTCAGGTCATCAGGAAGAGTTGAAGAAGGAGGCCAAATATGAAAAAACAAATCGCATCCATCATGGCAAGTGTCATTCTCATCATCAGTGCAGGGGTTATGACGCATAAAGAGGCGACTCAAGCGGAGTCACCGAAAGCGGCTGCAGTGGCTGGACAAGCTCAATCAAGTGATCGAGCGAAGGAAAACGGAATGGAGAAAATTGAGAAAGCCTATGACCTCATTTCGAATGAATATGTAGAGGAAGTGGATCGTCAAAAGCTGCTTGAAGGTGCCATACAAGGAATGCTTTCAACCTTAAATGATCCGTATTCAGTATACATGGACAAGCAAACCGCAAAGCAATTTTCGGATTCACTTGATTCCTCATTTGAAGGAATTGGGGCAGAAGTTGGAATGGATGAAGGAAAGATTATCATTGTCTCTGCCTTTAAAAAATCCCCTGCGGCAAAGGCGGGTCTGAAACCGAAAGATGAAATCATCAGCATTGACGGTGAGACGATGAAAGAAAAAAGCCTAAACGATGCTGTACTGAAAATAAGAGGAAAAAAAGGAACGTCTGTCGCCTTGAAAATCAGACGAAATGGAATTGAAAAAGAGCTAACATTCCATATCAAACGAGAAGAAATCCCGCTTGAAACCGTAACGGCTTCAATGAAAGAGGTCAATGGTCATAAAACAGGCTATATTGCGATCTCTAGCTTCTCTGAAGATACGGCGAAGGATTTCACGGCAAGCTTGAATAAGCTCGAGAAAAAGGGCATGGAAGGCCTTGTGCTGGACGTGAGAGGAAATCCTGGCGGCTATCTACAAAGTGTGGAAGACATTTTGAAACATTTTATCACAAAGGATCAGCCATATATTCAAATTGCAGAACGGAATGGCGATCGAAAACGATATTTTTCAAAACGAAAAGAACAAAAACCATATCCGGTCAATGTCTTAATTGATAAAGGAAGTGCATCCGCTTCTGAAATTCTGGCTGGTGCCATGAAAGAAGCAGGGAAGTATGAAGTGGTAGGTGATGTTTCCTTTGGTAAAGGAACTGTGCAGCAGGCGGTACCAATGGGAGATGGAAGTAACATTAAATTAACGCTGTATAAGTGGCTGACACCGAAAGGGAATTGGATTCACAAAAAAGGCGTTGTGCCGACCATTGCGATTCATCAACCAGATTACTTCACCGTTGGCCCGCTCCAGCTGAAAGAACCGCTTCAGCTTGATATGAACAATGAAGAAGTCAGACAAGCACAGACATTGTTAAAGGGGTTATCATTTGACCCTGGCAGAGTAGATGGATATTTTGACGAAGAAACGAAAAAGGCTGTACTCGCATTTCAAAGCACATACAATCTCGAAAAATCAGGTGTGATTGATTTAAAGACAGCGAAAATGATGAACAAGATGGTAGATGAAGTGAAATCTTATGAAAAGAATGATCTTCAGCTGCAAACTGCACTAAAAGCACTATATCTCAAAAAATAAAGAGGCGAATAAATGCCTCTTTTTTTTGGTTCATAAGTGTTACGAACATGTAATAATTTATTCTTAAAAATATATTATATCGAGAAATATATTCATTTATTTTACAAAAAACATAACATTCCTTCGAATTTACCCGATAACATATTTATATAAGAGACTTTCTGTTGATTTAAACATGTCATGAAAATGAAACTTTTGAAAGTTGTATGTTACATAAATAATTCTTACAATAAAAAGTAGCACTCATTTTAAATATTTTATTTTTTGCGGATATTCAGCTTAAGCATTGAGCTGTACCGAGGTTTGCGCTTTTCTTAAAAGAACTAGTAAATGGGGGTACACAATTGAAAAGGGCAAGTATTGTGAGAGAGAAAAAATATTACGAGTTGGTAGAGGAGCTTAAGAGTCGTACGAAAGATGTGACGTTTTCGGCTACAAAGGCATTAAGTCTACTCATGCTGTTAAGCAGGTACTTGGTCAATTACACAACGGTAGAATCAGTCGACGAGATCGATGAAGACTGTGCTGAGATATACTTCAATTATTTAATGGATAATCATAAGAGACTTGGTATAAACTTAACCGACATCAAGAGGTCCATGCAGCTTCTCGGCGGCATACTAGATGTAGATGTGAATCACTATTTAAAAGATTTTTCACTGTCGAATGTCACACTTTGGATGAATCAGGAGAAATAAACCTGATGTCAAGCATCGATTTATTTGATAGAATAAGAGAAAATGCTTGACTTGGGCGGTGAACGATAATGAGCTCGGAGTGGATGGGAGCCGGATTAAAAGCGGTCGGTCTGTTTTTAATCCATCCTCTTTTTTATTTTATGATATTAATCAGCCTATTATATGGCTACATCCGCGTAAAGCGGGAGAGAAAAGCGTTTCAAACAAGAATAGAAGATGTTTACGATGAACTGAAATTTACATATTCAAAGGGATGGGTTCCAGGAATTTGTCTATCGATCATATCTGTAGGCTTAGGGATTTCCCTTCCGCCTGGATTCATCGTGCTGATTGCAGCGATGACCATCGTTTTCTCTTTATTCTTTAAGGCGAGTGCGCTTTCGTCTGCATACACACTCGGTTTCAGTTTTATTGCGGCATTTGGACTGATGTCTGTTCAAGTGAGCCATTCTTGGCTGCCGCAGCTTTCAATGATGAATGCATCAGCCGTTGTGATCCTGTTAGGGCTACTGTTAATGACCGAAGGCATCTTAGCCTATCGAACGGCGCATTTACGTACATCGCCTGCAATGGTGATGAGTGCGAGAGGACTTTTGATCGGCCAGCAGCGAGCGAACCGTCTGTGGCTTCTACCACTTGTTTTGCTGATGCCGGCAGGTGAATGGACTTCTTCTCTGCCATGGTGGCCTGTGCTTCAAGTGCACGATCAAAGCTTTTCATTTATTGTGATCCCGTACATCATCGGCTTTGGCCAGCGTATTCAAGGATCGCTGCCAATTGTGAGTATTCAAATTACGTCACGCCGTATTATGATGCTCGGTCTAGCTGTTGCTGCAGTAGGTGCGGCAAGTATTTGGTTTGAGCCGATTGCGTGGGGAGCTGTTGTTCTAGCGATTGCAGGAAGAGCCTTTTTATCATGGAAGCAGAGGGTGAATGACAACGCTGCACCATTCTTTTTCTCTAAGCGGAATCAAGGGCTTATGGTGCTTGGTATCATTCCGAATACACCTGCGGCTGATTTAAAGCTTGAGGTCGGAGAAATGATTACAAAGGTCAATGGAATCGAGATCAAAACCGTTTCAGAATTTTATGAAGCACTACAAACCAACCGTGCTCTGACAAAGCTCGAGATCATTGGTCTCAATGGTCAGACAAGATTTGAGAAACGCGCCTCTTACGAAGGGGAGCATCACCAGCTTGGTATCCTGTTTGTGAAGGACGATCCTCAGCAAGAGCCAACGGCGATTTCATCTTAAAAAAAGCTGCTAGAGATGGCAGCTTTTTTCTTTTGGGCGCGTTTCTCTCCCATAGGATTCGCCCCATTCACGCATGGCAAAGATAATGGGCTTTAACGTATTTCCAAGAGAAGTCAGTGAATACTCGACACGAGGAGGGACTTCCTCATAGACTTCACGGTGAACAATCCCGTCTTGTTCAAGTTCTCGTAATTGCAACGTCAGGACACGCTGCGAAATTCTTGGCAGAAGCCGGCGTATTTCGTTGTAACGCTTTGGACCGCAAGTCAAATGATAAAGGATGACGCCTTTCCATTTCCCTCCGATGACATTTGTAGTGATAGACACGGGACAGCCATGATTCACAATACTGACTGGATTGGATGGTGCACTCATCTCAACATTCCTTTCTTAAACGAAAATGGTCATAAACGAACATGTTTGTACCTAACGAACAAAAATGTGCGTACTTGAATCAATGGAAGCTTTTCTTTTACCATAGAGATAGACATCACACATTCGGGTTGTTTGTTTTCCTATCATAACAATTTCTATGAGGGAATGGAAAGAAATTGGATTGTGGGAACACACCTGTTCATTAGAAAGGATGAATAACATGCGAGACAAAGAGCTATTAAAAAAAGAAATCATTGAGGCGTATGAATTCCGTCATGCGACAAAAGAGTTTGACCCAGCGAAAAAGATTCCAGAGGATGATTTTGCATTTATTTTAGAAACAGGAAGACTTTCTCCAAGCTCTGTAGGGTTTGAGCCTTGGAAGTTCCTCGTTGTTCAAAATAAAGCATTTAGAGAAAAATTAAAAGAGTATACATGGGGAGCGCAAAAGCAGCTTCCAACTGCCAGCCATTTTGTGATCATCTTGGCAAGAACAGATGCCCGCTATGATTCAGCATATGCAGAATACATCAACAAGCAAATCAAAGGAATGACAGACGAAACGTTTGAAATGGTCAAGGGGCGCTACAGAGAATTCCAAGAGAACGATCTTCATCTACTAGAAAATGACCGTACATTATTTGATTGGGCTTCAAAACAAACGTATATTGCCTTAGGTAACATGATGACAGCTGCGGCACAGATCGGCATTGATTCATGCCCAGTTGAAGGATTTAGCTACGATCACATCCATCGTATCTTAGAAGAAGAAGGGTTACTGGAGGATGGTCAATACGACATCTCTGTCATGGCAGCCTTTGGTTATCGTGTCATTGAGCCAAAACGCGGCAAAACACGTCGCCCGATGGATGAAGTAGCTGTTTGGATTCGTTAATCGCTGTTTGTCTGAAAAAGGCTGTTGACAATTGCGTGGTTAGTCAGTATATTTAAAAAATAAAATCTTTGACGAATATACAAATTTGACTATAAACGCTTTGACTTGAGAATAGTAAATGAACATCCGTTTTTTAAGAGAGCTGCGGGTCGGTGCAACGCAGTAAAACGAATCATTGAACTCGCTCAAAGAGCGGTAAGACTGAATGAATAGTAAGTCTTTACGTGTGACCTCCGTTATCGGGTTTTAAGTTGGATTCAGCCATGGCTGAATCAATAAGAGTGGTAACGCGGTTGCAAGGTCAGTCGTCTCTTCCAGGAGATGGCTGGCCTTTTTATATGCTTTTATCTCATATTTGTCTGAAGATTCAAATTTAAAGGAGCTATAGAAAATGGAAAAGGAACATGTGCAGTTAAAACGAACAATGACATCAAGGCATATTATGATGCTTGCGCTTGGCGGTGCCATCGGTGCTGGTCTGTTTAAAGGAAGCAGTTCTGCCATTGATATTGCGGGTCCTGCTGTCATTTTGGCATACATGATTGGTGGTCTTATTTTATTATTTATTATGCAAGGACTTGCCGAAATGACCGTTGCACGACCTGGAGCAAGAACATTCCGTGACTTGATTGAACCTGTGTTAGGAAAATATCCGGCCTATTTCTTAGACTGGATCTATTGGAAAATGTGGGTGCTGAACATTGCAGCAGAGGCGATTGTGTCGGCCATCTTTATTCAGTACTGGTTCCCACAAGTGCCAATCTGGATACTTGTGTTAATCATTTCACTTGTAGTCACAATCATTAATGTTTGCTCAGTCAAAATGTTTGCTGAGACAGAGTATTGGTTAGCTTCTATTAAAATTGCTGTCATCATCTTATTTATTATCATTGGATTTACCATGCTATTTGTCTCATTCGGACAGCATGCAGCACCTGGATTGTCTAACTTAACGGATCACGGTGGATTTTTCCCAAATGGTACTGGCGGATTAATTGCAGCAATGCTGGTTGTCGTGTATTCATATGGTGGGACGGAGATGATTGGGGTCACGTTAGCAGAAACAAAAAACCCTGAAAAAGTCATCCCAAAGGCCATTCAAAGTACGTTTGTACGCATCATCGGTTTTTATGTACTGCCGTTCTTTATCATTGTCAGCTTAATCCCTTGGAATCAAGTA
The DNA here is from genome assembly GCF_024398395.1 of Bacillus sp. FS02. Lineage (NCBI taxonomy): Bacteria > Bacillati > Bacillota > Bacilli > Caryophanales > Bacillaceae > Bacillus > Bacillus sp. FS02. The sequence continues at coordinate 2,473,483 of NZ_CP074101.1, forward strand.
AACAATGAGCAAGTAAGTCCATTTGTGACAGTGTTTGCAACGATCGGAGTACCGTATGCCAGTGACATCATGAACGGCATTATCTTACTAGCGATTTTGTCTTCTATGAACTCTGGCTTGTATGCTTCATCACGGGTGCTTTATACACAGGCAATGGATGGCCGTGTATGGAAAGGATTCTCCAAGCTGTCAAAACAGCAGGTGCCTGTTCGAGCCATCCTTGTATGTACATCTACTTTGTATGCAGCTGTATTGATTTCTCTTTTTGTAGGAAGTCAAACGTTTAATTACTTGATGGGCTCTTTAAGTTACACAGTTCTATTCATCTGGTTTATCATTGCCGTCGGTCATTTGAAATCTCGAAGCGTCGCACAGCCAGCCGGATATCGCGTGAAGCTGTATCCTTTCACAACGTGGTTTTCCGTTATTGCGATCATGGCCATTTTTGTCGGCGTTGTATTCAATACACCAATTGTTCAAACGCTGGTCACAATGGGCATTTATTTAATCATTACACTTTCTTTCTTTATTAACAGAAAACGGTTTGAAACAGCCGTCTAATTTATTAAAAAGCGTGCAGGACCTTCTGAAGGGTCTCGCACGCTTTTTTTAATACTGTTTATATTGCTTGAAATGGACAGGGGATTGAACGGGATGTGGCTTTGCCTGAAGGCCATAGCTCTCCCTGACGATATAAAGCGGCCGGTCCTTGGCTTCATCGTAGATTCGGCCGATATACTCTCCGATCATGCCTAACATAAAGAGGGTGATCCCGCTAAAGAATAGCTGAATGACAATTAATGAACTCCAGCCGGTGATGGTGCTGTTTGTAAAAAGCTTTAAATATAAAACTAGAAACATCGAAATGAAGCCAATAGCTGAAAGGGTAATACCTGCCACGCTGGCTAGCTTTAAAGGTTTGTAAGAAAAAGATGTGATCCCATCCATCGAGAGCTTGAGCATCTTTTTGAGAGGGTACTTTGTTTCTCCTGCCAACCGCTCATCCCGAACATATTCTACCGCAACCTGTTTGAAGCCAACCCAGCTCACTAATCCGCGGACAAATGGGTTTTTCTCGCGTATTTTTCTCATTTCATGACACACTTTACGATCCATCAATCTAAAGTCGCCGGTGTCAATAGGAATATCTACTTCGGTGATTTGACGTAGCACTCGGTAGAAAAGGGAAGCCGTGTACTTTTTGAAAGCTGTTTCGCCTTTTCGTTGCGTGCGGACCGCGTATACGACCTCATAGCCTTCCTTCCATTTTTCAATCATGTCTAAAATCAATTCAGGTGGATCTTGTAAATCCGCATCAATCACTACGACAGCTTCTCCCTTTGCATAATCCATTCCCGCTGTAATGGCAATTTGATGCCCAAAGTTACGAGAAAAATCAATAAGTCTCACATGCGGATCAGTCTGGCAGTACCCTTTAATCAGTTCAGCTGTTCGATCCATACTGCCGTCATTGACGAAGAGAAGCTCATATGCTTCTCCCGTCGAATCCATGACGGTCTTGAGGCGCTGATACGATTCATGGATCACAAGTTCTTCATTATACACTGGGACTACAACAGAGTATTGTATGTTCTTTTCCATCAGTCATCGTTCCTCCCTTTTAATAGATGAATTAATCAACGGATAGTTCATAAAGAGTACCGCTCTCCATTCCGCCCATTCGTCCATTTGACTGATCATTTTGTTCGGATTGTTGGCTGCCTGTTTGCTGGTTCGTTTTGGATGTAGAGCTATTCTGCCATTTAGAAGCAGTTACTTCTTTGCCATTTTTTTGAATCCAAGTAAGAATGTCAGAGCTGCCGCCTCTCATACCAGAAAGATAGAAGTATTTGATTTTGCCGTCTTTAACGAGCTGTTTGAATTCATTAAGCGTGAGAATGTTATCAGATCCACTAAATCCACCTAATGCCATAACAGCTTTTCCTGTTTTAATAATGTAAGGCGAAGCAGTGGTTGCATCTGTTGTCCCGAATAGGAATTCTTCTCCCGTATTGTTTTTCTCAAGATAGCTGATCAGCTTTTCATTGACTTGTGAACTCATGCTGCCACTTGAAGTTGCAAGCTGAGGACCAGCCTCTGGCAGCATACTGTTTCCTCCGTAAAGAAGAGGTGTGCTTGCCCAGTATAGTGGTGCGATCAGCATCCCAAGGATGGCAATGAGAGACATGAATTGTTTTAGTTTTTCTTTCCCTTTTACCAAGAGTAGAGAAAGGGTGCTTCCAACACCAATGATACCGACTGCAATGCTTAGTCCAAGACCGATCGTGCTTGTAAAAGTGGATAGGATAAAGATTTCAAATGCGGTTGTGACGAATATCGCAATTGGCAGTAGCCATTTTTTAAAGCCAGTTCCCGTTTGAAACAATTGAGTCATAGAAACCCATCCGGCTCCTGCTAAGACAGCAATTGGCGGTGCCAGCATGATTAAATAATAGTGATGGAAAAATCCAGCTACACTGAAGAATGCAGCAACAGGTATAAGCCAAGCTAACCAAAATAGTGTTTCTTTTTGTTTTGTATTGAGGCGTCTTCTTTCAAAGGCTGTCGAGAAGAAGATACCAATCGCACCGAAGAGCGCAAATGGAAGCAGCCAGCTGATTTGATCGGACAGTTCAGATTGGAACAGACGTAATGGCCCTTTTGTTCCTGTTCCAAACATGCCAGAACCATTTCCCATTTTTCCGCCCCCGCCATTTGGCGGTCCATCACCATTACCGCCTGAAGGCATATCAGGTGGTGTTGTGCCGTTTGCATTGCTTGGTGGTCCTTGCATTGAAGGCTGTTCCTGACTGGATGATTGGTTTGAATTGTCTGAGTTGTTTTGAGTTCCATTTGATGGCGGCTGAGGCATGGTGGATGAATCATTGTCATTTTGCTGATCACCCTGCTGTGAAGGTGGCTGTCCCTCACCTTGATTTGTGCCGCCTCCGCCAGACTGTTGACCAGTCAACCGCTGCAGACCATTGTAACCAAAGGCTAATTCTAGTGCTGAGTTCGATTGACTTGATCCCATATAAGGACGATTGTCTTTGGAAGTGAGATCAACCGCTATAGACCATGAAGCAGATACACCTAAAAGAACAATCATTGAAATCATCAGCGATAACAACTTTTTCTTCCATGTCGTTCGATAGGCAATGATGTAAAACAGAACGAGAGCCGGTACAATCATATACGCTTGTAGCATTTTTGTATTAAAACCGACACCGATCATTGCAAAAGAAGCAATCGCCCAAAGCACTTTCTGCTGTTTCACAGCCTTGAACATCATGGCTGTTGCGAGTAAAAGAATAAAGACGAGTAAGCTATCAATGTTATTTGTACGAGATACAGCAACTGCGATTGGTGTACACGCCATAATGAGTGCTGACACTCTTGCAGCAGCCAGGCCAAATGTAGGTTTGACTAGGCGGTAGATTAAATAAACAGATCCAATGCCAGCTAAAGCTTGGGGTAAGATCACACTCCAGCCATGCAGGCCAAAAATTTTGGCGCTGATCGTTTGCAGCCAGAAGGCGAGCGGTGGTTTATCCACCGTGACATAACCTGAGGGATCGAACGAAGCAAAGAAGAAATTATGCCAGCTTTGCATCATACTTGTGACCGCCGCTGTATAATAAGCGTTCACCGTATCGTCGTTCCAAATGTTATAAATGTTTAAAATGGCAGATAAAATCAATATGAAAAATAAATAAAGATCAAATTTCTGAAAGCGTCTAATCAAAAGCTTGTCACTCCTTTTTCTTAACTTGAAAAAAGTGTAACAAGCAAATATGAATAAATTGTTAATAAAAAAAGGCCAATTCTTTATTTTTCTGTTGAATAAAAACAGCTCTAGAAAAGAGCTGTTTTGTTTAAGATGTCATCTTATTTTATGAGGAGACAGGCGGAGTTTCAGTGCTCTCTGCACTTGGTAATTGTATAACAGCGGTCGTACCTAGGCCTTGTTCAGATTGAAGAACGAACGTGCCACGATGTTTTTTTATAATTTGATAAACAATGGCTAGTCCAAGACCAGAGCCGCCATCTTTTCTTGTGCGGGCTTTATTCACTCGATAAAAACGCTCAGAAACATGAGGGAGATCTCCTTTTGGAATTCCGCTGCCTTCATCTGTGATTCTCAATTCAGCAGTTTGTTGGTGAACGAATAATTCAATCGAAATCGATTTTCCTGATGGCGTGTAATGGATGGCATTGTCCAATAAATTACGAACGACTTGCTCAAGTCGATCGCTATCACCATAAATAATACAATCTTCTTCGAGTTCTCGGTTGAACGAGATTCCCTTTTGACTAGTAATGAATGTCATTTGATCAAGAACATCATGAATAAGCTGCGCAAAGACGATTGGTTCCATCGTTAGTGGATAAGATTCCCCCTCTAACTGCGCGAGATCAAGAAGATCATGTACGAGCCTGCTTAATCGTGTGGATTCGTCTTGAATAATCTGCATGCCTTTCTTTTGATCAATAATGCCTTCTTCAATTCCTTCGGCATAGCCTTTCATATAACTTAAAGGCGTTCTCAGTTCGTGAGAGACATTAGCAAGGAACTCTCTGCGATGCTGTTCAACTTTTTCTAACGTAGAGGACAGTTTATTAAAGGAACGGCTCAGCTGATTTAGCTCATCCCCTTTTTTGGTCACAGCCATGCGTTTTGAAAAATCACCAGATTCCATTTCCATTGCAATTTCTTTCATTTGATTGATCGTCCTTACGACTTTATTAGAACTTTTATATCCAATAAAGAAAATCAAAAGCAGGATAATTAAAATAGAGATGCCAAGCGTTAATCGAATTTGAACAAACGGTTCATACACATCAGATAAAGGCATAGAGAGGAAAATGGTTCCTGATAAATCATTTTTGTTTGAGAACACAGGGATGGCAATCCCGAGAATATCTTGATGAAACTGGGGGTGTTCTCTAATTAACACAACTGTTTTCCCCTGAAGAAGCTTTTGGCGTTCTTTAAACGTAATGAGGTTATCGTTTGTATTCGTATCGAAAGGAATACCGCTTGAAAGCTCCATAGGATCATCAGTAAAAATAACACTTGCCTGACTTGAGTCATTTGCCCACTTCATTCTGTCAGTAAAATACGTGTCTTTCCCGTGTTTGTGATAGATTTCTGCCAGCTTCTTTCCTTGTAAACTTAAAGAGTCAATCTGTTTATCTATATATAAGTGCTGGTATAAGTAATAAGTCAGGGCAAGAGCTGAGGCAGCAACGATGCCTATAACGGAAAGGATTAAGAAAAGCACTTTCCTTTTAATAGATAATGGCTTCATTTGTCCTCCTCAAACTTATAGCCTACACCCCAAACGGTCTTAATATACCGTTCCGCTTCCTTTAATTTCAGTCTTAGTGTTTTAATATGTGTATCGACTGTTCTTAAAGAGCCACTAGGTGAGTGTGATTCCCACAATTTTTGATAGAGCTGTTCACGGGAAAAGACTTGGCCTTGATTGAGCAGAAGAAACATAAGTAAATCAAATTCTCTTCTTGTTAAATTGATGGGCTTTTGCTTGAGATAGACTTGTCTGCCGTCTTGATCGATCTCCAAGTCACCAATCATGATTCGACTGCGCTTTAAAGAAAGACCTCTAATTCGTCTTAATGTCGTTTCAATTCTAGCTGCAAGCTCACGTAGACTAAAAGGCTTCATGATGTAGTCGTCTGCGCCAATTTCCAGCCCCTTAATGCGATCCTCTTCATAACTTCTAGCTGTTAAAAATAAAATGGGGATTTGGGAGGTTTGCCTGATGCGCTGGCAGACTTCGAATCCATCCATATCTGGCATCATAATATCCAATACAACAAGGTCAATGGCCTCTTTTTCAAGCTGATGTAAGGCGCCCGTGCCATTATTTGCAGTTATCACGTGAAAGCCTTGTCTCTGCAAAAAGGATCCGATTAACTCAAGCATATCTAATTCATCATCTACTATTAAAATATTCATCTGTTCTTTCATTTCTTTTCCTCCAACATGATAGCATAAGGTCCTGCTGGGATGTTCAGTCGGTTCTTCAACATAAATGTATGTTTGTCAATGACGGATACTGAATTGTCATCTAAGTTACTGACATATATAGATGAGGAATCAGCAGTGATATAATTCGGATTTTGACCGGTCTCAACAGAGGAAAGTAGTTTGTTTTTATCGGTATTTACTTTATATAGTGTATGGTCTCCATGACATAATACATATAAAGTAGAAGAGTTTTTTTCTGAAAAAAATGCGACTGGCATAACACCTAGTTTGATTTCTCGCTGTTTTTTACCTGTTTTAGGGTCGTAAGCAAAAATGCTCTTATTTAATGTGCCCGGTTTACCATGTCCTCCAACCCAAATGGAATGCCCATCAAAATGAATGCCAGATGGCCGTTCTAGGACGGAAATCGTTCGTATCTTTTTTTTCTTTTCAATATCAATGACTGAAACAGAATGACTTTTTGCATTTAAAACAAACAACGTTCCAGAAGAAGACAACGCCATAGAAGAGGGTAATGTCCCGGTCTTCACAGTTGCTTTTATTTTCTTGTGCACTGTATCGATAAAATAAACGACATTTTTCTCTGAATCGGTCACAAGTAAAGTGTTGGTATCCGCATCATACGCGAGTGAAGTCAGACCTTTATTCACATCCATATAGTCCGCTGCTGTTCCTTTTTTTAAATTGATTTCTATAAGAGATTGTCCTTCCTTACTTGATGCAATGATCACGTCTTTGTTGATGTGAACAAGATCAGTGAGAGGATGTTTTAAATCAACGGAAGAGACAATTTTATTTTTTTGTAAATCAACGATTGAAAAGGAGGCTTTTTTTAGTTGAGAAATGACAGCAATTGATTGAGAGCTGCCAGGGGGCGTAAATTGCTGGTCTTTTCCGCAGCCTGCTAGGAAAAATAGTAGAACTGACAAGCATATTAAAAAATATTTCACTCGTTTCATCCTTCTGCTCCTTTGGTGCTCTATTTTCAAAAAGCATAACACAAAAATTGTGAAAAAAAATCGAAGTTATGAATGCTGGAAGAAATGAAAAGAAGTTTTTAGGTGGGGAAGTAGAGGTAAATGAAAGCTGAAATTTCTTTTTCGTTTATTCATATGACATTTTTTCATGAGTAAAAGATCATTTTCACAGTTTGATCATTGTATTCATAATTGGTTACAGTAACAAATAATCATAGCTCCCCCGCCCTAAATAGAGCGAAGGGAGTCGTTAAGCAGAGTGTTCAGATGAATGAGAAGTGGATTTCGTTTTTAGACGATGAGAGAGGAGGAAACCAAGAATACCTGCGCCCATTAATACGATAAATAAAGATTGAAAACCACTTAATATACCAATTAAAGTAGATGAAATGATACTTCCGAAATATCTAAAGGTAGAAAAAATCCCAGATGCAGAACCAGATAAACTCTGATCAACAGATGTTAAAGAAGCCATCTGCATGCTAGTCATGCCAATACCTGATGAGATCCCCCAGCGACTAATGTGATGATAAGGAGTGGTAAATTTGGGTAGCTGCTTAGTGTGATCAGCATAACACCGGATAAAGTAAGACAGAGAAATGAAAATCGAATCATTTTTTTGGCACCTTTTATTGGATGGAGCTTTGCCCCGAGTAATCCACTAATAGACATACAGAGTGAAAAGATCGAAAGGAAAATCCCGCTTTGTGTATGAGAAAGCGCGAGTTTTTGCTCCATAAACAGCGGCATAATGAGAAGAATCGCGTACATCACAAAATTACTAAGCATGATAGAAAGGTTAGCGTTCGTAAAGGCACTGTTTTTAAATAATGTCAAATCAATGATGGGATTTGTAACTTTCCGTACGTGTTTGAAAAATAAAGGAATGGAAATGACCGCTAGAACGCCATAGATCATGTATTCGTTTAATACTTGGCTTTTAGTAAACAAAATGAGTGTGGCGATCCCGATTGTTAAGTATAACGAACCGATGATATCTACATTGGCTTGTAAACGTGTATGTTTCATCTTCGGAATCATAAAAACGCCTGTCACAAGTGTGAGAATCAAAAATGGTATATTCACTAGGAAAATGGAATGCCAGTCAAAGCTCTGAATGAGAATAGAGCCGATAAAAGGTCCAAGTGCGGCACCAATTCCCGCTCCAAAACCGAAAAAACCCATAGTTTTAGAAAGCTTTTCATGTGATACTGTTGCACGAATTAAAGCAATGCTGTTCGGCGTTAATATAGCTCCGCCTGCCGCTTGAATTGATCGGAAGCTAATAAGAAAAGCAAGATTAGGTGCGAAAGCACATCCAATGGAGCCAATCAAAAAGAGTATCACACCAGCTAAATACATGCTGCGGTGGCCGTATATATCTCCCAGCTTACCCGCAATAGGTTGAGTGACTGCCATGACAATTAGATAAATCGTGACCACCCAAGTAATGTTTGATATGGATTGATCGTAATAAGTTGATATAGATGATAGAGCGACTGCGATCATGGTTGAATTGACTGGAACTAAAATAGCTCCAAGCAGCAAAGAATAAATGATCAAGTTCTCTTTTTTAAGATTCAATGTGTTTACCACCTTTGTAAAAAAGAAGAATTTCACCCAATTAAGTGGGGGAAATTCCTCTCATGAAAATGTGTGTGCATGTCTCAATAAAGTCTTCTTTTTTTGTTAAAACAAGCTGAATGTCTTGCTCTAGCTGTTGAATGAAAAAGCCAAAATACGTGCTAATAAATATATCTGCATAGATGTCTTCTTTTCCTTCTAATACACGATGCTGAGCGCCCATTTTTTTGAAATAATGAATCAGCATGTCTCTCAATTCTTGAGGATAAATTTTTTCATGGTCTGTTAAATCTTTAAACATAGCGGGTTCTCTCATGCTGATATAGATAAATTCTTTTTTTGAAGTCAAATCTTCAAGGAAATAGCTACCGAGAAATTTTAAATCGGTGTATAAATCGTCTTTAAATTCTGCTTCAAGGGTTTTGGTCGGTGTTGATTTCATTTTCATAATGGCAGCAATCACGCCGCGTTTGTTTTTAAAGTTACGAAAAATTGTCGCTTCACTTACATTCGCTTTTGTCGCAATTTCTTTTGTCGTTGTTTTTTGATAGCCCTTTTCAGACAATAATTCCATTGTTGCGCGAATGATCCGTTGATTTGTTGATTTTAACAAGCATACTCACCTCAGGTTATGAATGTGTTTGCAACAAAGTAAGTATACCGATAAAATCTGTGACCGCCAATATGATTCAAACAGTGACGACTATGCCCGTGAATGCTGATTTAATAACTGGATACGCCCATTGGCTCCATCTACTGTCACGAGGTCACCGGATTTTAGTTTTTCAGTTGCGATCCGTGTACCTAGGACAGCCGGTATCATATATTCTCTAGCGATAATAGCGGAATGGGACAAAATGCCGCCAGAATCGGTGATGACTGCTTTTGCGTCTCTAAATAAGCTGGTCCATAAAGGTGTCGTTGTTTTACAAACTAAAATGTCATCTTTTTCAAATTGTGAAAATTCATCAGCAGATGTAATGACTCTGACTCTTCCAGAAGTAATGCCGCTAGATGCACCAATTCCATAGATTGCATCGTCTGTGTTGTTTTCATTTTCCCTTAGCGAACCGAGCATTCTTTCTACTTGCTGTAATTCAGCTTCAGAAGGCGTTCCTGTATAAGCTGGTGGTTGGATGGATTCATTTTCCTTCATTTCAATTTTTCTTTGCTGAATGATCGAATCGTATGTGGTCGAAGTTGTGAGCGCATTGAGTACTTCATCATCGTAAAGATACCAAAGGTCTTCTTGATGAGGGATCGCTCCTTTTTGAACAAGAAGTTCACCAATTTTTAAGAGATAGAGTCTCGCTTTTGCATCTAACATGGCATCAATGTAAAAGTGATGATCATCTCGAATATTGGCTGCATGGAGTGCAAAATGATAAAGTTCCTCAAATTTTGTTTTAAACGCTTTATCTGTCACTTGACTGATAAACTGTTCATACGTTTCTTGCCTTTTGATCACGGCTTGTGCAAATTCTTCATCAAAATCAGATTGGTTCCGAATGTTGTTTCTAATGATGTCCAAGACAAATTCAGGATTTTCCACCCATGTTTCCTCTGTGAAATCATGGCTTTTAACAGACCGCCAACCATAGACTTGGAGAAAAGCTTCTACGTCGGAAATGAAGTTTTTTCCTTTATCTGTGTGATTGAGGGCAAATAATAGTTCAGCATTCGTTGAATGATCTTTAAATGCCTGAAGAAGCTCGGAATCTTGAAGAACGTCTTTTGCCAAGTGAGATAGTTTTTGATCTGTTTCAAGAGACTTGTTCATCACACCTATCATCATTTCATGCAGCAGAACGACTTGTGTTTGATCCCCAGTATATGTGACAAGCATGTCTTCAATGATCGCTGATAGAATGACTTGAGGTATGACAATATCAAAATGGTCGTCATACGCTCTTAGATAAATCTCCTTTAATTCTTGAAAGCCATTAATGGCTTCCTCAATTGTTAGCGGTTGAGTGATTTGCCGATCAAGTTTTTCGTATAATGGGAACAAGTCTTGCTCTAAAATGTGATACATTCTTTCGCTTAAACGAGGAAACAGTTCGAATAGACTCTCGTCAAAAACTGGTTCAGCTGACGCTTCTGGCATAGACGGTGAAGAATACAAATGGCCTCTATAAAGCTTGATATCTTTAATGTTAAGGTCTGGTACTTGATACTTCTCTCCGTTTTTCTTCATCCCGTTTTTTAAAGCAGGTATGATCAAACTTGAAAAAAGAGGACTTGTGGGTCCAGGCATATGATCGTCCATTGAGATCCAGAAGTCTTGCAGCTCTTCAGGTTTCATTTGAAAGGCTGCACCTGAGGAGCCATTTGCTGTATTGGAAAAAGAAGCAGTAATCGGTCTTGCTTGAAGTAAATAAAAAGTACCATCTGACATGCCGAATTCGATATCTACTCCATGTCCATAAAGGGCTTCTACTTGTTTTGTCATTTTCGTGATTTGGATCAATTGATCATCTCGAAGACAAAATTGGCCAGCCATCTCTTCACCTACGGGTTGTTCAATGACACCCTCTTGACAGGGGACAATTTGCACTTCTTTTGTTCCTAGTGATTTTTCAATAGAGTACGTTTCTTTGTTTACAATAAATGTATCTGGCGTCACAAGGCCGGAGACGATGGCTTCTCCTAGTCCATAGCTTGCAGTCATCATGACTTCGTTTGTTTTTCCTGATACAGGATTCTCACTAAAGATGACACCAGAGATGTCAGAATGGATCAATCCTTGTACAACAACAGCCATGAGCGGCATCTCTTCCTCGTTCTCAATCATTTCTTCCTTATATTCTGCGACTCTTGCTGCGAAGTAAGACGACCAACATTCTTTGACGGCTTGCAAGAACTCTTCATTTGTTTTGATATTTAAATAGGTCTCGTATTGACCTGCAAAGGAGGCGCCTTCGAGATCTTCCGCAACAGAAGAGGATCGCACTGCAACGGATGGATATGTTTTCAACAATGATTGAAAGGATGAAAGTAATTCTGTCTCCATTTGTGAAGGAAACGAAGCTTCTGTGATTTTTCGGGCAAGATTTTGATCAGTTGGATGGAAATTGTGATATGAAAGAAAGCTTGCAAAGCTGTTCGTTTTAATAATAAATCCATCTGGAACTGGCAGTCCGTGATTGTTTAATTTAATTAAATTCACGCCTTTTGCCCCTGCGAGTGATGCGGATTCTTCAGCCGCATGAAATAATACTGAATACATGGGAATGCCCCCTTATCCAAATAGCCAATGGTTTCATTTGTCTCTTTTTGTTTTTTAAAATGATAGTGCGCACTATCATTTTCATCATAGAATTTATTGGATGTAACTGTCAAAGACGTAAAGACCTATCTTTAGAAAGGGGACGTTTTCACTAATTTTCCTCCTCATCTATATCAAAAGTCTTCAACCGAGAAGAAAAAAGCTGAAATTGAAAACTGTGAATTGTTCATTATGCCAATCTTTACTATAATCAAGGGAGTAGACCATGTAGAGGGAGGGTTTTTGTGATTACAAAAGCCATATTTGCACTTGTTTTTCCTTTCTTGCTCGTTATTTTATTTTCAAAGGTTACTTATAATCATTACGTTGGCATTGCATTAACAGCAGCGCTTTTATTTGCTTCGTATATGAAAGGCTATACAGAAACCTACTTTATCGTAGGATTAGATATTATTTCTTTAGTGGCCGGGGCATTGTTTATGGCCAAGAAAGAAGTCGAAAAAAGAGAGAAGGCTGAAAAACATCATTGATGTGATCCCTCTTGATGAAAAGAAAATGTTTTTGATTGCAGGAGCTGTGCTTACGATTCTAGTGAGTGCAGCTTTCTTTTTTGTGGTTTTTCTGCTGATCGAATATCTCGCTCCAAAATGTTCCATACTGAAAGGAAGGTTTCTTTAGAGGGTTATGAGCCACGGCAGAGAGGGTATGGTTGTATTGGAAATAAAAATCAAGTGAGAGCCGAACTTTAGTTCGTATTTTTGTGTTCTTTTATGATAATATATTCATTAGATAGATTTCGTAACGAAACGGAGGCTTTGATGTGAGTGACCGCTTTGAATTAGTTTCTAACTATCAGCCCCAAGGGGATCAGCCAAAAGCCATTGAAAAGCTTGTGGAGGGCATCCATCAGGGGAAACAGCATCAAACGCTGTTAGGTGCTACAGGTACGGGAAAGACCTTTACTGTATCCAACCTGATCAAAGAAGTGAACAAACCAACCCTTGTCATTGCGCATAACAAGACACTTGCCGGACAATTATACAGCGAGTTCAAGGAATTTTTTCCAAATAATGCTGTTGAATATTTTGTGAGTTATTATGATTATTACCAGCCTGAGGCGTATGTGCCTCAAACTGATACATTTATTGAAAAGGATGCCAGCATTAATGATGAGATCGATAAGCTAAGGCACTCCGCCACATCCTCATTATTTGAGCGGAGAGATGTCATCATCATTGCCAGTGTGTCCTGTATTTATGGCTTAGGTTCTCCTGAAGAATACAGAGAGCTTGTGCTGTCTTTACGAACTGAAATGGAAATTGAACGCAATCAGCTTCTTCGTAAGCTGGTGGATATTCAGTATTCTCGTAATGATATAGATTTTCAGCGCGGAACCTTCAGAGTTCGAGGAGACGTCGTTGAAATTTTTCCTGCTTCACGAGATGAGCATTGTATCAGAGTGGAGTTTTTCGGTGATGAAATTGAACGTATTCGTGAAGTAGATGCTCTCACTGGAGAAATTCTCGGTGATCGTGACCACGTTGCTATTTTCCCAGCATCTCACTTCGTCACAAGAGAAGAAAAGATGGAAAAAGCGATTATTAATATTGAAAAAGAGCTTGAGGAACAGTTGGAAAAGCTTCGTGAAAACGGAAAATTGCTTGAAGCACAGCGTCTTGAGCAGCGGACAAGGTATGACCTAGAGATGATGAGAGAGATGGGCTTTTGTTCAGGGATTGAGAACTACTCAAGACATCTCACCTTACGTCCGCCTGGTTCTACACCTTACACATTGCTTGATTATTTTCCGGATGATTTTATGATTGTTGTCGATGAGTCACACGTGACCATCCCGCAAATTCGCGCCATGTACAATGGGGACCAGGCAAGAAAACAAGTGCTTGTTGATCACGGATTCCGTCTGCCGTCAGCACTTGATAATAGACCACTCACATTTGATGAGTTTGAAAAGCACATTAACCATATTGTGCATGTATCCGCAACACCGGGCCCATACGAGCTTGATAAAACGCCAGAGGTCGTGGAACAAATTATTCGTCCAACCGGTTTGCTTGATCCAATCATTGAAGTTCGTCCGATTGAAGGACAAATCGATGACTTAATTGGGGAAATTCATGCAAGAGTTGAGAAAAATGAGCGTGTGCTTGTGACGACTTTAACGAAGAAAATGTCTGAGGATCTGACAGATTATCTGAAAGAAATCGGAATCAAGGTCAATTATCTGCACTCAGAAATTAAGACACTAGAGCGGATTGAGATTATTCGTGATTTACGTCTCGGAAAATATGATGTGCTTGTTGGGATCAACCTTCTTCGAGAAGGTTTGGATATTCCAGAGGTGTCGCTCGTGGCGATTTTAGATGCGGATAAAGAAGGCTTTTTACGTTCAGAAAGATCCCTCATCCAGACGATTGGCCGTGCTGCAAGAAATGCAGAAGGCCGGGTTATTATGTATGCAGACAATATGACGAAATCAATGGACATTGCCATACAAGAAACAAAGCGGAGACGTGAGCAGCAAGAAGCGTATAATGAGAAATTTGGTATCACTCCGCAAACGATCCATAAGAAGATTCGAGATGTGATCAAGGCAACAAAAGTACATGAGGATTCAGAAGAATACGAAACAAAAGCAGCACCAAAGTTGTCAAAAATGAGCAAAAAAGAACGAGAAAAAGTGATCGAAAACATCGAGATGGAAATGAAAGATGCAGCAAAAGCGCTTGATTTTGAAAAAGCAGCAGAATTAAGAGATCTATTGCTAGAGCTAAAAGCGGAAGGATGAATGCCAGATGGCTATGGAACGAATAGAGGTGAAAGGGGCAAGAGCCCACAACCTTAAAAATATTGATGTCAATATCCCGCGCGATCAGCTAGTGGTCATTACGGGTTTATCTGGTTCGGGAAAATCGTCGCTTGCCTTCGATACCATTTATGCAGAAGGTCAGCGCAGGTATGTTGAATCACTGTCAGCCTATGCACGTCAATTTCTCGGTCAAATGGACAAACCAGATGTAGATGCGATTGAAGGGCTTTCTCCAGCGATTAGTATTGACCAGAAAACGACAAGCAGGAACCCTCGATCAACCGTTGGGACTGTTACAGAAATTTATGATTACTTGCGTCTATTATATGCTCGAGTCGGAAAACCGATTTGTCCTATTCATGGGATCGAAATTACATCACAGACGATTGAGCAAATGACAGACCGCATTTTAGAGTATCCAGAACGAACGAAACTACAAGTGCTTGCTCCGGTCGTATCTGGACGTAAGGGAACTCACGTGAAAGTACTTGATCAAATTCGGAAGCAGGGCTACGTTCGAGTCAGAGTTGATGGCGAGATGGAGGACCTGTCAGAAGAGATCGAGCTTGAAAAGAATAAAAAGCATTCCATTGAAGTGGTGATTGATCGAATTGTCGTGAAAGAAGGCGTGGCGGCACGGTTGTCTGATTCTCTTGAAACGGCACTCCGACTTGGTGAAGGTCGTGTGATGATTGATGTGATTGGACAAGAGGAGCTGTTATTTAGTGAGCATCATGCTTGTCCGCACTGCGGATTCTCTATTGGGGAACTTGAGCCAAGAATGTTCTCGTTTAATAGCCCTTTCGGTGCCTGCCCAAGCTGTGATGGGCTTGGTTCTAAACTAGAAGTAGATCCAGAGCTTGTGATTCCGAATAAGGATTTGACTTTACGGCAGCATGCCATTGCCCCATGGGAGCCTCAAAGCTCACAATATTACCCGCAGCTTCTTGAGGCCGTATGTACACACTATGGAATTGACATGGATATTCCAGTAAAAGATATCCCGACGCATTTATTTGATAAAATTTTATATGGCAGCGGCTCTGAGCTGATTTATTTTAAATATGAAAATGATTTTGGCCAGGTCCGTGAAAATGAAATCGAGTTTGAAGGTGTGCTTCGTAACATTGAACGGCGTTACAAGGAAACGAGCTCCGATTATATTCGGGAGCAAATGGAAAAATATATGGCCAATCAGCCATGCCCGACCTGTAAAGGATATCGCCTGAAAAAAGAAACGCTTGCGGTTCTCATCAATGGCAAACATATCGGAGAAATGACCGATTTGTCTGTATCTGATGCCCTTGATTTCTATAAGAAAATTGAGTTGTCTGAGAAAGATTTGCAGATTGCCCAGCTCATTTTACGTGAAATCAAAGAGCGCTTATCCTTCTTAAATAATGTCGGATTAGATTATCTGACATTAAGCCGGTCTGCTGGCACATTATCAGGCGGGGAGGCGCAGCGGATTCGTTTGGCGACACAAATCGGATCAAGACTGACAGGCGTTCTTTATATTTTAGATGAACCATCGATTGGTCTGCATCAACGGGATAATGACCGGTTGATTGGGACATTGAAAAACATGCGTGATATCGGAAACACACTGATTGTCGTAGAACATGATGAAGATACGATGCTTGCCGCTGATTATCTCATTGATATTGGACCAGGAGCAGGGGTTCATGGAGGAGAAGTGATTTCAGCTGGAACGCCAGAAGAAGTCATGAAAGACCCAAAATCGTTGACTGGACAATATTTATCTGGTGAGAAATTCATCCCGCTTCCGATTGAGAGAAGAAAGCCTGACGGCCGATTCATTGAAATTAAAGGGGCAAAAGAAAACAATCTTAAAAACGTGAATGCGAAGTTTCCTTTAGGTGTCTTTACCGCTGTGACGGGTGTATCAGGATCAGGGAAAAGTACACTTGTGAATGAAATTTTATTGAAATCCCTTGCCCAAAAACTGCACAGAGCAAAAGCGAAGCCAGGACAGCACAAAGAAATCAAAGGAATGGATCACTTAGACAAAGTCATTGATATTGATCAATCTCCAATTGGCCGTACACCAAGATCCAATCCTGCTACGTATACAGGTGTATTTGATGACGTGCGGGATGTTTTTGCGCAAACCAATGAAGCGAAGGTACGAGGCTATAAAAAAGGGCGATTCAGCTTTAACGTGAAAGGTGGACGCTGCGAAGCGTGTCGTGGAGATGGCATTATTAAAATTGAAATGCACTTTTTACCTGATGTATATGTGCCTTGTGAAGTGTGTCACGGGAAACGTTATAACCGCGAGACGCTAGAGGTCACGTATAAAGGGAAAAATATTTCCGATGTGCTTGAAATGACGGTAGAGGACGCACTTCAATTTTTCGAGAATATCCCGAAAATTAAGCGGAAGCTGCAAACGATCTTTGATGTTGGATTAGGATACATTACACTTGGGCAGCCTGCCACGACATTGTCTGGTGGAGAGGCGCAGCGTGTGAAATTGGCATCTGAGCTTCACCGCCGTTCAAACGGAAGATCCTTGTATATTTTAGACGAACCGACAACCGGTCTTCATGTGGATGATATTGCTAGGTTGTTAAAAGTGCTCCAACGCTTGGTCGAAAACGGGGATACGGTATTGGTCATTGAGCACAACCTTGATATTATTAAGGCAGCCGATTACCTTGTTGATCTAGGACCAGAAGGCGGTGCTGGTGGAGGAACGATTATTGCTTCAGGAACACCTGAACACATTGCTAAAGAAGAAGCTTCTTACACCGGTCGATACTTAAAACCGATTTTAGAGCGTGATCGTGAGCGAATGAAACAGTTAGTCAAAGAAACAGAAAGTGTGACATCCTCATAAAGAAAAACCCCTCGGAAAGAGGGGTTTTCCTTTTATTGCACATCTTCCTTTGGCATTAAGTTACTGAGGTGCGTTAAATCCTTTAAAATATGAGTGCTGCTACTATCGAGCAGTACTTTTAAATAACGGATATCACCATACTTCGGATGAGACGGATGAATGGCCTCTAGCTCCTTGATCATATCGCTGTTCATGCTTTTCTGTTTCTGTATAAGGTCTAAAAGCGTTTGTGCCGTGTGGTTAGCATTATGATGATCTGTCAAAATAATTACCCCCTATAATGATAATCACCATCTTTTCAACATATTTTAAAGGGTAATCCATAAAGAATCTACACTTAGGTGCAAAAAGAAATAATTTGTGTCTAAGGTCATATGTAAATCGAATGAGTTTGAAACTTTTTATACGCCATAAACGTATGAGTTAGAAAGGAATTTTCATCATGAAGGAGCGAATATATATGAACAGAGATCAGTCGATCATTGCATCTATTTGTTATTTTAGTGTATTTTTCATGCCGTTTATTGTGCCGATCGTGGCATATTTTGTAGTGGATCAAAAGGAAACGAAACGGCATTCGCTGCGTGCATTGTGGTCACATGTTTTGCCAGTCGCAGCGTGTGTGCTGCTGGTTTTTGGAGCTATCCCCTTTTTATTGACGACACAGGCAAGCGACTCACTCGTTCCAGTGTTCACCGTACTTATCTTGTCCTTTTTAGTCGCCATTGGCTTTTTGATCTCTGTCATTTGGAATATCATTCAAGGTATTAAAGTGCTTCAATCCATTAAATCGTAGGAGGGCTTTGTATGAATGAAAAAGAACGCATTTTAAAATTAGTAGAAGACGGGACATTATCTGCAAAAGAAGCGATTACGCTGCTTGAAAAACTAGAAGAAAATCAGTCCATTTCACTAGAAAAATCAACGGCTGATCATACCTTTCATGAAGAAAAAGCTGGCACAGAGAATAAAGGAACTGGTACTGAAAACCTCGGTGCAAAGCTGTTTGGATGGTTAGATTCGGCGGTGAAAAAGGTCAAAGATGTCGATCTTGATTTGAACTTTGGACAGTCCGTTGACGTTGAACACATTTTTCAATTCAAAGACGCTGCACTATCTCATTTAGATATTCAATTGGCAAACGGCAGTCTCAATTTGATGCCTTGGGATGATGGGGATGTTCGGGCAGAGTGTCATGCGAAAATTTACCGTGCAGAGGATGGAGAGCAGGCCAGACAGCAATTTCTTCAACATCTGGATTGCGGGCTTGAAGGGGACAAATTTTTTATCCGAACTGAAAAGAAGACCATGAAGGTCAATGTCACCCTGTATGTACCACGTATCCAATACGATAAGATCAAAGTCAAACTGTTTAATGGACCGATTCGCGGGGAAAAGCTAAAGACAAAAGAACTGGCTGCAAAAACAACAAATGGCGTCGTCTCTTTTGCCTCTTTACAAGCAGAAAAAGTCGGAATTGAAACAGCAAATGGGCAAATCAAACTGGCTGATCACGAGTGTGGTATGATTGAAGTAGAAACCATTAATGGGCTCATTGACCTGCGTGGGAAAAGTGAATCAATTGATGCACAGAGCTTCAATGGGAACATTGCTGTTCAGCTGTCAGATGAGAAATGCCGTTCGATCTATGCAAAAACGACAACAGGCAGTGTGGACGTTCAGATTCCGCGTGCTTGTGCAGTGACTGCGGAGCTGAAAAGCAATCTCGGATCGATCTCTCATGAGCTGCTTGATGCAAATATGATTAAAGAGAAAAATGAAACGCTGCAAAAAGAGAAAATGATCAAAGCCAATCAACAGGCGGAGCACAATATATCCATTTTTGCAGAAACAAAAACAGGCTCAATCCAAGTAAAGCACCAATCAGACAAGGAGTGATTCTACATGAAGAAGCTTTATCGTTCAGCGACAGATAAAAAAATAGCGGGTGTTGTCGGTGGACTTGCTGAATACTTAAGTGTCGATGCATCCCTGCTTCGTATTTTAACGGTGATCATCGGATTTATGACAGCATTTATGCCGATATTCTTGATCTACTTCATCTGGTATTTTGTTGTTCCGGAAGAAGGCACTAACTAAATGCTTAGATGGATCGTTAGTATTTTCGTCAATGCATTACTTTTAATCGTCATTGCTGGATATTTTGATTCAGGCATTCTGCCAGGCCTCGGTAGTGTGTATATTGAAGGCTTTGGCGCAGCGATTGTAGCAAGTATTATTTTGTCCTTGCTCAATATTTTAGTGAAGCCGTTTTTGATCATTTTAACGCTGCCAGTGACAGTACTTTCACTAGGATTGTTCCTCTTTGTCATTAATGCCATCACACTGATGATGACCTCAAGCTTTATGGGAGATAGTTTTAACATTGATGGGTTTGGAACGGCCATTTGGATGGCTGTCATTTTATCCATTTTCCATCTGCTCATACAGAAAGGAATCGTGGAACCGTTAGCGAAAAAAAGCTAACGGTTTTTTTGTGTGAATTTATATCGTTTCCCCGTTCCATCTGTCATAAAAACCGTCTTCAGGAGACACAATATCCGAAGGGAGGCGGTGCACGATGGTGAATGTGAGCAGACAAATCATTCTTTTGCTTTTTTTGAGCATTCTTTTTTGTTTCAGTCAGCCTGCTTCAGCAGGATCTTTGACACAAACACAAGTGAACATACGAAATAAGCCCTTTTCACCTTTTATCTTTGATCAATTTCAAGTAGATGTCCGTCCGGTTCAAGGAAAAAACCGTGATCTTCAATTTCAGGCATCTATTAGTCAGTCAGAGCAAATTTTGTCTGCAAACTTGTACTATAAACAGAGTGATGAACTGGGATATCGATTGATCCCAATGGAACGATTGCCGGGGATGAAACCAGAATTTACAGCGAAAATCCCGACAGATCAATTGTGGAATCCAACAGTTCATTACTATACAGAATTCCTGACGCAGAAGTCTGTCATCAAAACAACCGAACAAGCTGTTCACTTAAACGGATTTGAAGAGGATCTCTCACAAATCCCTGAGCTATTGATGACAGAAATCGTGGTGAATTCAAAAAACCGCAAAGGCAAGGATGCTTTTGAATTCATCGAGGTGTATAACACAACACATGCACCCATTTCACTTCGACATTATCAGCTTCGCTATCGCAATCCAGCGCAAGGCGTGGAGATGGATGATATATATTCATTCCACACAAGTCCGATCACCATTTCTCCTGGAAAACCGTACGTATTTTGGCTTAGAAAAAAAGGACAGGAGCATTTAACAGTAGCGGATTTTAATGCGATGTACAAAAGCCATTTAAAAGAGGGCGAGCATCTATCGGTCATTGAGAGTAAAGGATTGTCCAATTCTAAATCCCGCCTTGTTTCTATCACAACAAATATAGGAGAAGAGGTATCGTCGGCATCCTATCGTTTAAAGTCTTCATTGTTTAGCGAGCACAGATCGTTACTGTTCAAGTATCCAATGGATGGAACGACACAAATGAAGCTGATCTCGAAAGTGGAGGAAGAGCCGACACCCGGAAAAGTGTTAAAAGCACAAGTTCCAACTGAAAAAAAAGAAATATCACAAGATGTTCATAAACCTGTGATCGAAGATATGACAGACAATCAACCGATAAAACCAACTGAAGGCATTGAAATGAGAGCAGATGTGCAGGATGATCAGTCCGTCAAAACGGTCAAATTGCGATATCGAACCAATCGTCATGAAGATTTTAAAGAGGTGCTGCTTCAAAAGGATCATAATGATCGGCTGTTTCACCATATTATTTATTCACCTGAGCTCATCGGTAAAGAACGATTGGAATATCAGATTGAAGCGTCAGACGGCGAAAATCAAGCAATGACAATGAAAAAAACAATTGATGTGGAACAAGTAAGCAAAGCTCACGGCCTTCGATTGAATGTAGAAGAAGGAGATACGGTTTCTGGCGTATTTAACTTAAAAGCAACAGCAGATCAGAAAAAAAGCATACAATTAATGATAGATGGAAAACCGATTCGACAAGTATTCCCTGCACTTGAAGCAGATCCATATCTTGCATTTGATGTCAAAGGGACAAATTTATATTTTAAGAATGGTGTATCTATAGGTAAGCACTTACTTTCCATTTTTGATGATTCGACAAAAGTGTATCGCACCTATACAATACCAATACCAGAAAAACACTTAGAAAAGGCAGGTCCACAAACGATATCATTCCATGCTGGGACGAAGTCATCGCCGTTTGACCGATTTCCTGGAGAAAATCACGATGATTTTGAATTGAAAAATGTCCAGATGATTTTATCGAATGGAACTCAAATTCTGCCTCTAAATGCGAGCCAGCATGAGGAATGGAAAATGGGCGACGGTGGCAGCGCTAAGAAGGTAAGAGCATTTCAGTTTCAAATCCCGAAGCAAGCATATGCTTCAAGCTATATTCAGTGGGATACAAGAAGGCTGAAAGAAGGAGTACATGTTGTTCAGGCTAAAACCGCAGACGAATCTCAATCTGTACGTGTGAAAGTCGATAACACGGGTCCGAAAATCAAGAGTAATATACAGGCAAATGACCAATATAAAGGCGTCTTTACGTTAAAGGCAAAGGTGACGGATCGTTGGAGTGATATAGCGGAGATGAAGGCATATTTAGATGGAAAACCCATCTCTTTGCCTTATCAAACGTCCTCTAGCGAATTAGAACCTGGGGAGCACACATTGAAGATAAAAGCAAAAGATGCCGCTGGAAACAAATCAACTTTGAAAAAGGTTTTTAAGACGGTACATGAACACCCTGAAACGCCAGAGAGAGTGTCAGATAGGACAAAAAAGGAATCATCTAAGCAAACAGTGCTAACCAATGATCCTACTAATGATCAGTTAGATTACTCCTTTTACCGTGCCTATCAATATACATCGCTGCATCCGTCCATGAAGATTTTCAAATATGCAGCGGAAACAGAGCCGCCAAAACATTTAAATGAAACAAGGGAAATGATTTTTTCTGATCGAGAAAGAAATCGAATTGCATTTGCTGATGGTAAATCAGTGGAAACGAAAGATCTACAGCATTTTCCTTATCATCGCTTTCAAATCAAGGTTCATCACGATGTACGTGAAAAGGATGTTGTCGAGGCTGTATGGAAAGGAAGCTCATTATCAGGGAGAAAGGTAACGATGTATGCTTGGAATCATCAGCAAGAAAAGTGGGATAAAATCACTCATCACTTTGCCAAGGATGAAAAGGAATTTTACCTGAAAGGGTTGCTGTCAGTCAGACAGTATATGAAAAATCAAACGTTTGATTTGCTTGTACAAGATGAGATCAGTAAGACGTTAAAGCCTTATAAGATGGTGTGGATGTCTGATACTCAATATTATGCCAGAAGTTATCCTCATATTTTCAAAAAAATGGTCGAGTGGATCAGAGATCAAAGGGACCCATTAAATATTCAATATGTGTTCCATACAGGTGATATTGTGGATGATTCAAAGGATAAGCAATGGAATCGTGCCGATACATTTATGCGTGTGTTAGATCAGCATCAGATTCCTTACGGTGTATTAGCTGGTAATCATGATGTCAGACACAAAGACGGCCATTATAGGGAATATGGGAGATACTTTGGAGCGAAACGCTTTGAAGACAAGCCGTATTACGGTGAATCCTATCAAAACAATCGAGGTCATTATGATCTTATCTCTGCTGGTGGCAATGATTATATGATGGTGTATATGGGCTGGGGGATCAAGCAAAATGAGATTGACTGGTTAAATCGAGTCATTTCTGAACATCCAGATCGAATTGTCATTTTAAATTTCCATGAGTATTTGTTAGTGAGCGGCAATCGAAGCCCAATTGGAGATTTGATCTTCCATCAAGTGGTAAAGCGTCACCCGAATATTGTCGCAGTATTTAGTGGCCACTACCACGGAGCCAGTCGAAAAGTAGATGAGATTGACGATGATCATGATGGAAAAGTGGACAGAAAAGTATATCAAATCCTTGCAGATTACCAGTCAGGTCCTGAAGGCGGTCAAGGTTTTATGCGGCTGATCACTGCAGATCAAGAAAAAAATAAACTTCATTTCACCACATACTCACCTTACTTGAATCAAGAACATTTTTATGATCCAAAAACGTATGGAGATCAAGATGAATTTTCAATTGATGTCGATTTAACACCAAAAATGAAATCCGTTAAAACCAATTATTTTGAATTGAATGTCTACACAAACGTTCTTCTTGGAGAAGTCAAAGGTGTGAAAAGTGGTAAAAAAGCAACCTTTGAATGGAAAGGGTTAAAGTCAAATCAAGAATATTATTGGTACACTGTCGCAAAAGACCGTTTCGAAGGGAAAGCGATTTCGCCTATATGGAAAATTCATACAAAAAATGATGATCAATCAACATTTCTTAGGAAATAAAAAAACTGTGCTTTCATGAGCACAGTTTTATCTTTCCATTGTGTGAGTGAGTTTGTATCGATCCCCTCTATAAACGGACATGACATACTCGAATGGAAGATCATTTTGAAAATAAGTTGTTCTTACAATGGAGAGGACAGGGTCCCCTAATGAAATAGACAGCAGGTCAGCTTCTTCCTTTGAAGCAACATTGGCTTCAAGCTCCTGCTTGGCATGGGCAATGGTTAGACCTGTGTTCGTTTCTATATATTCATATAAAGATCCAGTTAAATGGTCCTTTGTGAGCTCGCCAGCAAATTTTTCAGGTATATAACTCGTTTCAATAGCCATTGGTTCATCGTTTGCACGGCGGATTCGTTTTAATTCATAGACATCTTCACTGTTCGACAGCTGTAATGATTGCAGCAAATGCTCTGGGCATGCGACTTTTTTGAAATCAATCAACTGACTTGAAGCGTTGAACCCACGTTGACGCATATCTTCTGTAAAGCTTGTTAAGCCCTGAAGCGGTTGTTCAAACTTCTTTCGGCTAACAAATGTTCCTTTTCCTTTTTGCCGGTATAAATATCCTTCGTTCACAAGGTTCGATAAGGCTTGTCTGACAGTCATTCGGCTAATACCAAAGCGTTCGGCATATTCTCTTTCAGAAGGAATGAGTGTATCAGGTGCTAACGTTCCATCCTCAATCTGCTTTTTCAAGTTCTCCATAATCTGATGGTACATGGGGATAGGTGACTGCTTATCAATAAACATGTGAAAATCCTCTCGTGTTTAGCGTAGTGAACCAGCTTCTCGATCAATAAAAATCGTCACATCTTCATGAAGTTTTAGAGCAGATGCAGGGAAGTCTGGGTGAATCTCTGTTCGTTCTAAATATTGTATCACGTCCGCTTTTGATTTTCCTGATGCGAGAAGGAGAATTTTTTTGCTTGAAAGAATGCTTGCAATTCCCATTGTAATGGCATGTGTAGGCACCTCATCAATAGAAGAAAAGTACCTTGCATTGGCTTGGCGAGTGTGTTCATCTAATTGGACGACATGCGTCTTTGAGTCAAAGGGAGTACCAGGTTCATTAAACCCGATATGTCCATTTTGTCCGATACCAAGTAGCTGAAGATCAATGCCCCCTATATCTTCAATGAGCTGATCATACCTTAAGCACTCTTCTTCCAAGTGAGAAGCAGCACCATTGGGGAGGAAATATTGATCTGATGGGAGATCAATATGGTCAAATAAATGACACTTCATGTAAGTCATATAACTATTTTCATGATTTGGATCAATTCCCACGTACTCATCCAGATTCACTGTTCTTGCTTGTTTGAAAGACAATTGTTCTGTTTGATGCAACTGAATTAACTCTTTATAAGTGTCAATTGGTGTACCGCCAGTTGCCAGACCGAGAACCGCATCTGTTTTTGATTTAATGGTACGTGCAATGAAAGCAGCAGCTGCTTTTCCTAATTGATCTTTATCTGCAAATTCGATGATGTTCATCAGTGTGTGGCCTCCTTTTTTTCATAAACGATTTGTCCATGGCAGATCGTCATCATGAGTTCGCCAGCTTCATCCCAAATGACCAAGTCTGCCAGTTTTCCAACTTCGATCGAACCGAGCTGATGATCGATCCCGAGCTGAGTGGCTGCATTTGTTGAGGTCATTTGAGCAATTTCTGTCCATCCACATTGTGTGATCTGTCTCATACGTTTGACCCCATCTTTCATTTGTAAAATCGATCCTGCAAGTGTTCCATCTGCCAGCAATGCTTTTTCACCGCCGACTGTCACAGTCTGCCCGCCAAATTCGTAGGTCCCCTCTCCAAGTCCTTTTGCACGCATTGAGTCTGTAATCATGATCAAACGTTCACTTCCCTTTGCCAAATACGCAAGCTTTACGGAAAGAGGATGTGAATGAATGCCATCTGTAATCAGCTCAGTCAAAAGCTTTTCGTTTGTAAGTGCAGCTCCTGCAACATTGGGCTCACGATGCTGAAATGAACTCATTGCATTATAAAGATGCGTGACATGACGCGCACCGTGCTTTGCTGCTAGTTCAATCATGTCATGATGAGCATTTGTATGTCCAATAGAAGGAATGATATTTTTTTCTTTTAGTAAGGAAAGAAATGCAAAATCAGTATCTTCCTCAGGTGCAAAAGTGACAATTCGAATCAGCTGATCAGATGCACTCAGCCATTTCTCAAAAAGAGGAAGGTTAGCCTGTGTAATCCATTGAGCTGGCTGCGCACCAGCTTTATCTTTAGAAATAAAAGGACCTTCTAGATGAATGCCTAAACATTGTGCCTGACTTCCAGCCTGCTTTTCATTATAGGGTCTCCACTGTGCGACATTTTTAAGTGCTTGCTCAATCTCTTGATGATTTTGTGTAATGGTTGTTGCTAAAAAGCTTGTCGTTCCTTCTGCGGGTAAGTGATCAGCAAGTGTATTCATGGCTTCTGGTGTCGCATCCATCATATCTGCACCATATCCCCCATGGATGTGAATATCAATCATTCCGGGGAGTAAATAAAAGTTTTCCCGGGAAATATATACTTTTTCATAATTTCCTGTCGGCGGTGATGTTGAAATATAGTCGATCTTGCCATCGCGTAAACCGACAAAACCGTTTTCAATGATTTCTGTCTTTGTCACAATATGAATATTGGAGAGCAATAAAGAACTGCTCATGATTGTGCCCCCTTATTCTCGTCGTTAGATTCAGTTTACCTTTTTTAAGTATAGTTGTCTATACCAGTAAATGTGATGAAACAGGATCAGGATAAAATACTATTTTGGGTTCATCATTGAAAGTGATAAAATAGAGCTGTATTTCTGAAACGCCTGCGATAAAAGGAGGAAGAAGCGTGCCGAAAGTTCGTACGAAGGACATAATGGAACAATTTCATCTTGAACTGGTAAGTGGGGAGGAAGGGATTAATCGTCCCATTACAATCAGTGATCTTTCCAGACCAGGTATTGAAATGGCTGGATATTTTACATATTACCCAAAAGAAAGAGTTCAACTTTTAGGGAAGACAGAGCTTTCTTTTTTTGAACAGCTCCCAGAACGCGAACGAAAGCAGAGAATGATGTCTCTTTGTACAGATATTACCCCTGCCATCATTTTGTCACGAGATCGTGAAGTACCAAAGGAATTGATCGAAGCTTCAAACGAAAATGGAGTGCCGGTTTTACGCTCAAGCTTAAAGACGACAAGACTTTCGAGTCGATTAACGAACTTCTTAGAAAGCAAGCTTGCACCAACGACTGCGATTCATGGCGTACTCGTAGATGTATATGGTGTAGGTGTGCTGTTAATTGGAAAAAGTGGTGTAGGTAAAAGTGAAACGGCTTTAGAATTAGTGAAGAGAGGACACAGGCTGGTTGCAGACGATTGCGTGGAAATCAGGCAAGAGGATCAGGATACGTTAGTTGGAAGCGCACCAGAGCTGATTGAGCACCTTCTAGAAATCCGTGGATTAGGCATTATTAATGTGATGACCTTATTTGGAGCGGGCGCTGTCAGAAGCTATAAGAGAATTACGATTGTTATGAACCTTGAGCTTTGGGAACAAGGCAAACAGTATGACCGTTTAGGACTTGAGGAAGAAAAAATGCGAATCATCGATACAGATGTACCAAAGCTGACCATCCCTGTACGTCCGGGACGAAATTTAGCGGTCATCATCGAGGTAGCTGCTATGAACTTCAGATTGAAACGAATGGGACATAATGCAGCGGAACAATTTACAAGTAAACTTGCCGATGTCATTGAAGACAATGGCCAGGATGAATAGGAGCTGTTTATATGAATGAAGCAATTCAACCAATTGATCCGATTGCTTTTCAGCTCGGACCTATTTCGGTTCATTGGTATGGTGTGATTATTGGGGTCGGAGCGCTGCTTGGACTCTGGCTCGCATTAAGGGAGTGTGAAAAAAGAGGCATCAATAAAGATATGTTTATTGATCTCATCTTATTTGCCATTCCTATCGCCATTATTTGTGCACGAATTTATTATGTATCCTTTGAATGGGATTATTATCAGCAGCACCCAAATGAAATCATCAAGATTTGGAATGGCGGAATTGCCATACATGGTGGACTGATAGGGGCGGTGCTGACAGCGATTGTCTTTACTAAAGTGAGGAAGGTGTCCTTTTGGAAAATCGCCGATGTCGCAGCGCCTAGTATTTTACTAGGGCA
Source organism: Bacillus sp. FS02 (assembly GCF_024398395.1). NCBI lineage: Bacteria > Bacillati > Bacillota > Bacilli > Caryophanales > Bacillaceae > Bacillus > Bacillus sp. FS02. The sequence continues at coordinate 2,501,620 of NZ_CP074101.1, forward strand.
AGCCATCGGGCGCTGGGGGAACTTTATTAATCAGGAAGCGCATGGTGAGGCTGTTTCAAGAGCCTTTTTAGAAAATTTGCACCTGCCTGAGTTTATTATTAATCAGATGTATATTGACGGGACCTACTATCACCCTACGTTCTTATATGAATCATTATGGAATATCGCAGGCGTTTTGATATTAATCTTATTACGTAGAACATCATTGCGTCGAGGCGAAATGTTCTTGTCTTATTTAATCTGGTATTCAATCGGTCGTTTCTTCATTGAAGGAATGAGAACAGACAGCTTAATGCTGACTGAGCACCTTCGAATTGCACAGATGATTTCAATTGCTATATTTGCAGTGGCTATCTTGTTGATTGTGTTTAGAAGAATCAAAGGATATGCATCTATACCGTATAAAGAGAACAACTCATCAAATTAAGCAAGGGGGATAAAAGATGAGGGAGACATGGAAAAACGGCTTGAAAGCAGGGTTATCGACAACTTGGACACTTGGAAAAGTCATTTTTCCGGTTACCATTCTCGTTAGTATCTTGCAGCATACACCTGTGATGGATTGGATGATACAATTCATCCGTCCATTTATGGGTCTGTTTGGTCTTTCAGGGGAAGCGGCCATTCCGCTTGTTTTAGGAAATATGCTGAACTTGTATGCGGGTATTGCAGCCATCTTGACATTAGAGCTGCCGGTGAAGGAAGTGTTCATTTTAGCGGTCATGCTCTCTTTTTGTCACAACTTGATCATCGAATCAACAGTGGCGGCGAAGGTTGGGCTGCGGGTGTCTGTCATTTTGCTAGTCAGAATCAGTCTTGCCGTCGTGTCAGCAGTTGTCATTCATCTCGTTTGGCAGGGAGGCGAGGAGCCGGCGCAATATGGTTTGCTGACAGCTGCTCAGTCGGCTGATGTGCCTTCTAGCTGGTATATGATCGTACTTCTTGCTTTACAGAAAGCTGTTCTTGGTGTGCTGCAGCTGGCTTGTATTGTCATTCCTCTCATGATCATCATTCAATTCATGAGAGACTTAGGGTGGCTCCATACGCTGTCTAAGTGGCTGTCTCCTTTTACGAGAATGCTTGGAATGAAAGAAAATACGTCTATGACGATGGTGGCTGGTTTAACCATTGGTCTTGCCTACGGGGCAGGCGTCATGATGAAGGCAGTGGAAGAGGACGGTGTCAGCAAAAAGGATTTAACGCTTGCTTTCATTTTCCTTGTGGCGTGTCATGCGGTGGTTGAAGATACACTCATTTTCATTCCATTAGGTATTCCAGTATGGCCGCTTCTTCTTATTCGCCTTATTTCTGCTATTTTATTGACAGCTGCCATCAGCTATATTTGGCGGAGGCGGGAACATGCAGCTGTTAGAAAGGAAGCTATATGAACCAATCAACTATTAACACAGTGCTATTTGATTTAGATGGCACATTAATCAATACAAATGAATTAATTATTGCTTCATTTCAGCATACGCTTGATCATTATTACCCTGGTCAATACAGCCGTGAGGATATCCTTCATTTCATTGGTCCATCATTATTCGATACATTCTCTGCAATGGATCCGAATCTGACAGATGACATGATTCAGATGTATCGAACGTTTAATCATGAACAGCATGACCTGCTTGTGACGGAGTACGAGACGGTTTTAGATACGTTGAAAATTCTTCAGGATCGAGGGTTTAAGCTTGGTATTGTGACAACAAAAATACGTGATACGGTTTTAATGGGATTAAAGCTGACTGGATTGGAGCCATTTTTTGAGGTCATTGTCACACTTGATGATGTACAAAATGAAAAGCCAGATCCAGAACCAGTTCAGCTGGCATTATCCAAGCTCGGCAGTGATCCGCATGAGGCGATCATGGTTGGCGATAACTATCACGACATTTTATCTGGTCAAGCGGCAGGGACGAAAACAGCAGGTGTTGCTTGGTCTATTAAGGGAGAAGAAGCCCTGTTAAAGCATCGCCCTGATTATATGCTGCAGAAAATGAGTGATCTCTTGGCGATTGTTGGAGCTGATTAAGTTGAGAAAAACAGATCGTTATCCTGTCAAAGGGGTCAATTCGCTTAGACAAGTCTATCGGACGGTCCCCTTTCTCAAGGTTGTGAAAAACTTTATCTTTATTCAAATGGCAAGGTATACGCCTTTTATGGGAATGAAAAATTGGATTTATCGCACCTTCCTTCGAATGAAAGTCGGGGAGGATACGGCGTTTGCTTTAATGGTGATGGTCGATCTCATGTTTCCTGAGAAAATCACTGTCGGTCGAAATAGTGTGATTGGCTATAACACGACCATTTTGTCCCATGAGTATTTGATTAAAGAGTATAGGCTTGGGGAAGTCTATATTGGTGATGAAGTCTTAATTGGGGCAAATTCAACGATTCTACCTGGAGTGACAATTGGTGATGGTGCGATTGTATCGGCAGGAACTCTTGTGAACAAAGATGTTCCGGCAGGCTCCTTTGTTGGAGGTAATCCAATGCGGATGATATATACAAAAGAGGAAATGGAAGCACGTCAATCTACGTCTGCTGAGTAGCTCGGCAGACTTTTTTGTTGACATTCTAACATGGTGTAACTATAATGATTACAACAGAGGTGAGAAAACATGAAAATCAGCAGCAGATTTACTGTCGCTGTCCATATTCTGGCCTTGCTATCACTTGAAAAAGGATCATTACAGACATCGGAGGATATCGCAGGAAGTGTCAATACAAATCCAGTGGTCATTCGCCGTATCATGAGTAAGCTCAAAAAAGCAGGCCTAATCTCAACGAGTCTTGGCAAAGGCGGTTCTCAATTAAACCGAAGTGAGGATGACATTACACTGCTCGATGTGTATAAAGCGGTTGAAGTGGTGGATGAGGGAGAGTTGTTTCAAATTCATGAAAGCCCAAACCCTGACTGTCCGATCGGTGCAAATATTCAAGCTGTACTAGAATTAATTTTGTGCCGTGCTCAAAGTGCGATGGAGCAAGTGCTTGCTGAGATCAAATTAAGTGAATTAACGCAGGTTTTAATCAAAAAAATTGGATGATCTATTCAATTTTTTTTACCTCTGTTGTAACCATTTCGGTTACATCTTAAGTGATCAAAATAACAATATATTGTAGGAGGAATTTACATGAACATTGGAATCATTGGCGCAACAGGTAAAGCAGGACAACACATTTTAAAAGAAGCTCAATCGAGAGGGCACGAAGTAACGGCAATCGTTCGAGATGCACAAAAAGTGACCAATTCATCAGCAGCTGTTTTAGAAAAGGATGTTTTTCACTTAGAGGCAGGAGACGTCAAAGGTTTTGATGTGATCGTAAACGCATTTGGTGCACCAGCAGGACAAGAGCACCTTCATGTAGAAGCAGGGAAAAAACTCATTCATCTCTTGAAAGAGACACCAGAAACGCGTTTAATCGTCGTGGGAGGTGCTGGAAGTTTATTTGTAGATGAGGCCAAAACAACTAGACTGATGGACACACCGGAGTTTCCAAAGGAATACTTTGCTACTGCTTCACAGCAAGGAGAAAATTTAATAGATCTTCAAAAGACCGAAGGATTAAAATGGACATTTTTAAGTCCAGCAGCCTTCTTTGATCCAGCAGGCAAACGGACAGGTGCTTATGTGAAAGGCAAAGACCATCTTATCGTCAATTCGAAGGGTGAAAGCTATGTGAGTTATGCTGACTACGCCGTTGCGCTTGTCGATGAGATAGAACAAGATGCTCATGTTGGAGAACGTTTTACTGTGGTTTCTGAAGCAGAATAAGTAGAATAACATGCGTTTCATTGTCGCTAAAAAACGATGAGTGAGGAGTCTGTCTTATGAATGATCAAGAAAAATCTTTTATCTATGTATGGGATGCGTATTGTGGCTGGTGTTATGGATTTTCAAACAGCATCCGTACTTTACTCGAAAATCACCCTGAGATACCACTGACACTTGTATCGGGCGGTTTATTTGTAGGAGAGCGTCGTCTACCGATAAAGAATTATCCACACATTTCAGAAGCAAATGAGCGTATCAGTCAGCTGACAGGTGTCGAATTTGGAGACCGTTACGAAGAGTTGCTAGAAAACGGAACATTCATTTTAGACTCTGAGGCTGCTGCAATTGGATTTTCAGCATTAAGATCCATCGCACCAGAGCATGCATTGTACTTGGCTTCATCTATGCAAAAGGCCTTTTATCAAGACGGAAAAAGCCTAAGTGATGAAGAAACGTATCGGGAGATCGCTTTGGCGCATCGTCTTGATCCTGAGGCAGTCATTGAACGCATGAAAACAAAAGAAGGGATCAACGATGCGTATGCCGACTTTGCGAAGGTTCATCAACTTCATGTGAACGGCTATCCTACACTTTTATTAAAAAGAGGGGATGAATACTTCAGCCTAGGCGGAGGTGCAATGACGGTTGAAAAGCTTGAAGACCACCTGAAGGAATTATAGAAAGAATTACTAGAAAAATGAAGCATTAAAAACAACCTCTACGTGAATAGAGGTTGTTTTTTTACGCTTTAATGATAATCGCCTGACTGCCTATCTGTTCCCAAGAATCTTCTATTTCTATAGGTGCTTTTTTATTTTTTTTTTCTAAGTAATAATGAATCAAAAAACCAATAAATAAGTGAACTAACTATTATGGTTAATATCACCTCAAATTTGTTTCTAAATGTTGCATCAATAATTAATACATTTACGATAGCTGATATTATTATATAAATTAGAAGGTACTTCAAATTGTATTTTGTTACTTTATTATAAAGTATTAATTGTAGAGGAACACAAAAGATTAAATAAAATAGAGATATAAATGGTAAATAAATTATAAAATAGGAGATGCTCAATCCATTAAATAAATATTGATAGATAGTTATAAATAAGCTTAATGCAATAGAGCTAATTATCATACATGAAATAAATTTAAAAATTATAGATAATATTTTGAAAAACTTGTCATTATTCATACGCTATTCTCCTTAGGAATTATTGTAATATAAATTAAATTATGGTAACGTAATAATTGTAACATATTAAGCTTAATTGAGGTGTTCTAATGTTGAAAAAAATAATATTTTACTTTAGTGTTTTGATTGCTGTTTGTTTAGTTTCCCAACATGCTTATGCGTCTAATGAACAAGGTATATCTATTCGCAAGAATAGTACTTATGCAACTATTGTTGCTAAAGAAAAGGGAGATTATTATAAGCTCTATGATAATGATAAATTAGTTTATGAAGGTAAAAAAGATGAAATAAAAGTGAAAATTAAAGATGAAATACAAAAATATAATTTGGGTGTCTATAAAAGTAACAAATTAAAAAAAGTAATAGCTATCAAAATCGACAATAGTTCTTATTTGGAACCAAAACAGTCAAAAAGTTATATGAAAAGCAAAGCTTTTTCGTCTAACAATGAAAATGAGTTATATCCTGAACAAGAAATAGTAGATAACTCAATTAATCAAAATGGGTTAGATACTCATTCAAGCTCAGATGGTGTTCGCCTGAAGTGGGGGAAAATACAAGGAGATAATGGAGTTTACTCTATATACAGAGATAACAAACTTTTGAAAAAGACAAAGTCAAAAACCTATTTTGATTCTAATGTGACACCTGGAAAAAATTATACATATAAAGTCGAGACGAATGTTCCACTAAGCAAGAAGTCTCAAAATAAAGTGAACGAGTTGTTAGCTAAAAGGAAAATTAATAAATCTAAGTTATCTAAAAGTGAAAAATCAAAACTCTATAATATTAGTGCAGAGTTTTCAAGCATTGTTGAAATCCCAAAGTTGACAGAGGACTCATTAAAATCTCCACTTGGGTTATTAACAAGTAAAGGAGAACAAGGAAAGTCTAAAGCTTTATCAACAAAAGCATCTTTTCCAAAAAATGATGCATATAGTATTATTTATAACACATTCATCCCATATAAATCTGTTAAAGATCCAAACTTCATAAAAGGAGGCTATTTAAAGGGTGATAATCGGGGATTTAACATAAATGCTACAAGTAGTCGTACACATTCAGTAGTAAACTTGCAATTTCAGAATCCCCTTTCTATATGGATGCCAACAAAAAAAATTGGCAGATCCTATAGATGCTCAGATGCTGCATGTAAAAAAGTTATAGAAAGTGCAGTTGCGTCTAATAAGGCAATCTTTATAGATGTAACTGACACAAGTAGTAAAAAATTAGGGTTTAAGTTTTATCATTCTGCGAAAATCCCATTTAATACAAATTTTCCTGGTGTTTCTTATCCTTCTATTGATTCAAATTGGAAACTTACGATGACAAATTCAACTTTGGTGATAAGTGGTAGTCATGATAAAGCACCTAATCATGAGATTTATCTAGCTTCAATGGGTGGGCAAAAAAGACAACTATATACTTTTTTTGTAACAAGTCCCAATGATTTTATTAATTTACTTGAGATTATGCCTAGAAAGTCATTTAAAAATACATTATAAATAAAAGACAGTGAAAGCTCCACGATGAGTATTCACTGTCTTTTTCTGTTTAATTATATAATGATAATTGCCTGGCTACCCATCTGTTTCCAAGAATCCTCAAACTGTTCACGATCGACTTTTTGATTCTTCTCTCCGTAAGGGTTATTTAAGTAGACATGATCTTTGTCGTAGCCAGTGATGACCACGCTATGCATATTAAAGCTGATATCTATTTTTCCATTTGGTGTATTCCATGTTTCAATGTTATCTGTTTTGGCAAAGGTCGAAGTTGTAATGACCCAGACAGGATAACCTTTTTCAAGTGATTGGTAAATGGCTTTTTTAACTGGCTTGCCGGTCAAGTCCACCGCTTGATTACCTGCATATTTTTTCGCAAGCTGATAAATGGGTTCATGGTACACACCAAGACCTGGCCCATTCTCCATATCGCCTACAAACCCGTCATGAGGGTCTCCTTTTAAGCCATTCTCATAATTGAGTGGGATACGCTTAATCTCGTTTGCCAATGCGTTTTTCGTTATATGCTCATAGCCGCTGTAATGAAGAAGCATGGCTAAGCTCGTGACTTCGCATCCGTTATAAAGCTTTGGTGCATCCATTTGATTAAAGAGGATGACGTCCATGGCTTTTTTATTTCCTTTTAAACTAGAATGTGTCGTTTCTGTTTTCTTCGTAGAACGTGTTTCTTCTGCTGCTAGTGCGGTATCATTTTCTTTTTCTTTGGCTTCTTGCGGTGACGTTGTTTTCTTGACTTGGTCGAATTGTGAAACGTAAATAAAGCCGAAATAAACAAGACATGCGCACAACAAAGTTAAGATTAATGTCTGGATGAATTTCACTGTAATCTCCTGTGTTATTCAATATTTTTAAGTATTATAGCATGTTCCTAAAGCAAAGAGATCAAAAAGGATTAGGTGTCATTTTAATGTAATATATGAACAAATGATTAAGGAAAAAAAGGGGAAAATAAAAATGATTGATTTAATCACTTTATTTTGTTAGCATATTATCATATTAGCGAACTAAAGGATTCGGAATTTTTCGTTTTAATGTGTTGGAGGTGCGGAAGAACATGTTCATGTTTGAAAAACCATATGGTATGCGAGATTCATTACCAGGATTGTATGAGACGAAGAAAAGGGTTAGGCATTCTTTAACAGAGGTCATGAATGGTTGGGGTTATCGTTTAATGGAAACGCCAACGCTTGAATTTTACGATACAGTCGGTGTTCAATCAGCGATTACAGATACGCAGTTGTTTAAGCTTCTTGATCAAAATGGTCAAACCCTTGTGCTTAGACCTGATATGACGGGACCAATTGCGAGAGTGGCGGCCTCAAAGCTTCACGAACAGGCATATCCGCTTCGAGTCGGTTATGCAGCCAACGTGTTTCGGGCACAGGAAAGAGAAGGCGGAAGACCTTCTGAATTTGAGCAGGTCGGTATTGAATTGATCGGTGATGGTTCGATTAGTGCAGATGCTGAAGTCATAGCGCTTGTCGTGTTTGCATTAAAAAATGCCGGACTTCAATCCTTCAAAATTGCGATCGGGCATGTGGCTTTGGCTGAGACCTTGTTTTTAGATGTACTAGGGAATACAGAGCGGGCAAACGTATTGCGCCGATTTTTATATGAAAAGAATTATGTGGGCTACAGGCAGCATGTCAAACAATTGCCTCTCTCATCCATCGATAAAACAAGGCTGCTCCAGCTTTTAGAGCTGCGCGGCGGTCAAGAAGTGACCCAGCAGGCTGAAGAAATTGTGGTCTCACAAGAGGGCAAAGAAGTGCTGGCGGAGTTAAAGGCGCTGTGGGAGACACTTGAAGATTACGGCTGTACAGAATATATCCGTTTGGATTTAAGCATGGTCAGTCATATGAGCTACTATACGGGAATTTTGTTTGAAGTATTTGCAGATCATGTTGGGTCTGTGATCGGAAGTGGAGGAAGGTATGATCAATTGCTTGCTCACTTTGATGCACCCGCACCCGCTACAGGCTTCGGACTTCGATTAGACCGTCTTCTTGAGGCACTCGACGCAAAAGAAATAAATGAGCCCCAAGAGGCTGTGATTTTTAGTAAAGAACAACGGCTTGAAGCATTTGATTTTGCAGAAAAAGAGCGGACAAAAGGCAAAAGGATTGTTCTCCAAGACTTAGCAGGTATTGAAAATATCGATGCCATGACCAAGGCATTTGAGCAAGTGACTTATTTTATCGGCGCTAGAAAGGAAGAGCAAAATGGGTAAAGTGTTGACAATGGCAATGCCAAAGGGGCGGATATTTGAAGAAGCAGCAGGGCTATTAAGACAGGCTGGATATCAGCTGCCGGAGGAATTCGAAGATTCAAGAAAACTAATCATTGATGTACCGGAAGAAAATCTCCGCTTTATTTTAGCGAAGCCAATGGATGTGACGACATATGTAGAGCACGGTGTAGCGGATGTGGGCATTGCAGGGAAAGACGTCATGCTTGAAGAAGCACGGGATGTGTACGAAGTGCTCGATTTAAACATTAGCAAATGTCATTTAGCTGTAGCAGGCTTGCCGGGAGCCAGCTGGGGCGGTGTTGCGCCGCGTGTGGCCACAAAGTACCCAAATGTCGCTTCTTCTTATTTTAGAGAACAAGGTGAGCAGGTGGAGATCATTAAGCTAAATGGTTCCATTGAATTAGCACCGCTCATCGGACTTGCCGATCGAATTGTTGACATTGTCTCCACCGGTCAAACACTTAAGGAAAATGGGCTTGTCGAAACGGAACATATTTGTGACATTACGTCACGTTTTATTGTCAATCCTGTGAGCTATCGAATGAAGGATGCGGTAATCGATGAAATGGCGCAGCGTCTGGCAAGAATCATCGAAGGAGAAGGGGAGGAAACATCATGAACATCACCTACATACAAGAAGGTGAGACAGACACTCTCTCACTCAAGCGTTCTCTAGATACAGGAACGGAAGAGCAGCGACTGGCTGTTCAACGAATTATCGAAGAAGTGAGAAAAAATGGTGACGAAGCCGTACGGTCTTTCACGAAGCAATTTGACGGTGTCTCTATTGAACAGTCACTTGTGACGGAGGATGAAAAGACAAAAGCCTACGAACGTTTGGACCCGGAGATGATCCAAATCATCCAAACGGCGATCCGGAATATTCGAACATACCACGAGCGTCAGCTGACCTCCTCTTGGTTTTATCACCAAAAGGACGGCTCAATGCTAGGTCAGAAAGTAACACCGCTCGATGCGGTCGGTGTATATGTCCCAGGCGGAACGGCCGCTTATCCATCATCTGTTTTAATGAATGTGATCCCAGCACTTGTTGCCGGCGTTGAGCGAATTGTCCTTGTGACACCGCCAGGAAAAGACGGCCGTCTGTCTGACGCTGTTCTAGTAGCTGCGAAGGAGCTGGGCATTTCAGAAATGTACAAAATGGGCGGTGCTCAGGCGATAGCCGCTCTTGCATATGGAACGGAAAGTATTCAGCCTGTTGATAAAATCACCGGTCCAGGAAATATTTATGTAGCACTTGCCAAACGGGAAGTATTTGGTCAAGTAGACATTGATATGATTGCGGGTCCAAGTGAAATTGCTGTTTTAGCAGATGAAACGGCAACTGCACATGAGGTGGCAGCTGATTTGCTTTCACAGGCAGAGCATGATGCATTGGCATCTAGTATTTTGGTGACACCATCTAAGGTACTGGCTGAAAGAGTGCAAGCAGAGGTGCAAGCGCAGCTTGATACTTTGCCAAGGAAATCAATTGCAGCACAATCTATTCAAGACCATGGTTATATTTACGTAACAGAATCTTTGGATCGTGCAGTTGATATCGTGAACCAGTTAGCCCCAGAGCATTTAGAAGTGCTGACGGCGTATCCAGAATCACTACTTGGTCAAATCAAGCATGCTGGAGCAATTTTCTTAGGGCGTTACAGCCCAGAGCCGGTAGGGGATTACTTCGCAGGACCGAACCATGTGCTGCCAACAAACGGGACGGCAAGATTTTCTAGTCCGCTCGGCGTCACGGATTTCCAAAAGAAAACGAGCATCATTTCATATAGCAAAGAAGCCTTTGAAACACATAGGGAAAGCATTGCGGCTTTTGCAAGATTAGAAGGGCTTGAAGCACATGCCAGATCGATTGAAGCGAGAAAGCGGGAGGAATCAAAATGAGACAGGCGGAAACAGCGAGACAGACAAATGAAACGAACATTTCGTTAGCGCTAGAGATTGATGGCGAAGGAAAAGCAGATATTCAGACAGATGTCCCTTTTATGACGCACATGCTCGACTTATTCACGAAGCACGGACACTTTAACTTAACTGTAGATGCAAAAGGAGACACAGATGTCGATGATCACCACACAACAGAAGATATTGGCATTGTGCTTGGGCAGATGTTGAAAGAAGCGCTCGGTGATAAGAAAGGAATTAAGCGCTACGGCTCTAGTTTTGTTCCAATGGATGAAACACTCGCCCAAGTAGTCGTGGATTTAAGCAATCGTCCTCATTTGGAAATGAGAGCCGATTTCCCTAGTCAGAAGGTCGGCACCTTTGATACGGAGCTGGTTCATGAGTTTCTTTGGAAATTTGCCCTTGAAGCACGAATCAATCTGCATGTGATCGTTCACTATGGAACCAATACCCACCATATGATTGAAGCCATTTTTAAAGCGCTGGCACGCGCCTTAGATGAAGCAACAACCATTGATCCGCGTGTGAAAGGGATTCCGTCGACAAAGGGGATGCTCTAATGATTGGCGTCATTGACTATGGAATGGGAAATTTGTTTAGCGTATCAAAAGCACTGGAACGAGCAGGAGCGTCTTATATCGTGTCTTCTGAAGCAGAGGAGCTGAAAAAGGCAGATGCGTATATTTTGCCAGGAGTCGGTTCATTTCGTGATGCGATGCAGCTGTTAAGACAGACAGGACTTGAGGCGTTTATCCACCAAGTCGTGCAGGAAGGAAAGCTGTTATTTGGCATTTGCCTTGGCATGCAGTTGTTGTTTGAAGAAAGTGAAGAAGCAGGAAAAACAAAAGGGCTAGGCCTTTTAAAAGGACGTGTCGTTCTTTTGAAGGATCGTGATCAGGATGGACAAAGGCTGAAGGTGCCTCATATGGGCTGGAATGAGCTCACATTTCATCAGCCCTCTCCATTGTTTAAAGGTGTGCCAGAAGGATTTGCATACTTTGTTCACTCGTATTATGTGAGTGGCATGAATCCAGAAGACCTATTGGCAAGTGCACCCTATGGTGTGCAAGTACCTGCCGTTGTTGGGAAGGGGAATGTGTTTGGAACGCAGTTTCACCCTGAAAAAAGCAGTACAACAGGAATGGCACTGTTGAAACAGTTTATTCAATTAGCAAACGAACAGAGGGTGAGCAAATGAGTGATTTTACATTATATCCAGCAATTGATATGAGAAATGGCAAATGTGTACGACTTGTGCAAGGAGACTATGACCAAGAAACCATTTATGGAGATTCACCGTTAGACATGGCGAGACGGTTTGCAAATGAAGGAGCGAAATGGATACATCTCGTTGATTTAGATGGCGCAAAAGCAGGAAAACGCGTGAATCATGAGCATGTGCTGGCGATTGCTTCCTCATTAGATGTGAATGTCCAAATTGGCGGCGGCATTCGGACAGAAGAAGATGTTGCATTTTATTTAAACAATGGCGTATCGAGAGTCATTCTTGGCAGTTCAGCGGTGTCAAACCCGGTTTTTGTGAAAAAAATGCTGGCGCAATATGGGGAGAAAATCGCCATTGGCATTGATGCACGAAACGGTTTTGTATCGACTGAAGGCTGGCTTGAAACGTCGGAAGTGAAGGCGGAGGAACTTGGTCAGGAACTGGCAAAGGAAGGCGCAGAGGTCTTCATTTTCACGGATATTCAAATGGATGGCATGCTGTCTGGTCCAAATGTGGAAAGTACGGTTCGATTAGCAGAAGCAACGGGCAAACAAGTCATTGCCTCAGGTGGTGTCAGTGCAGTGAGTGATCTGCAAAAGCTGTCAGCACAAAAGCAGACAGGTGTGTCTGGTGCCATCATTGGCAAGGCGCTGTACACAAAGCAATTTACTTTAGCTGAAGCGTTTGAAGGGCTTGACAGCATATGATGACAAAACGAATCATTCCATGTCTTGATGTAAAGGAAGGGCGTGTGGTCAAAGGGATCCAATTTCTAGGGTTGAAGGATGCTGGTGATCCGGTCGAATTAGCGCAGATCTATGACGAGGAAGGTGCGGATGAACTCGTCTTTCTTGATATATCTGCCTCTCATGAAGGCCGAAAAACGATGGTGGATGTGGTCAAACAAGTGGCAGCCACTCTCGCTATCCCGTTCACGGTGGGCGGCGGGATTAACCACCTTGATGACATGAAGCGTATATTAAGAGCGGGGGCAGACAAGGTGTCTGTGAACACAGCGGCTGTTTTAAGACCGGAGCTAATAACAGAAGGAGCCGACTTTTTTGGTTCACAGTGCATCGTTGTTGCGATTGATGCGAAATACGATGAAGAGAAACAAGCATACATGGTCTATACGCACGGAGGACGCCGTCAAACGGATTTAGAAGTGAGTGACTGGGCGAAAGAAGCCGTGCGAAGAGGAGCAGGCGAGATCTTGCTGACTAGCATGGATGCCGATGGTGAGAAAACGGGCTTTGAGCATCGTTTGACGAAGCTTGTATCAGAAGCAGTCACAGTGCCAGTTATTGCTTCAGGAGGTGCTGGCAATGCGCAGCATATGCTGGAGGCTTTTACAAAAGGTGAAGCTGATGCCGCACTCGCAGCCTCTATTTTCCATTATAAAGAAACCTCCATTCAAGAGGTGAAGACATATTTGAGAGAACACGGGGTGAAGGTAAGATGAAACAGGCAAACGAATTAACCTTTAATGATGCAGGTCTCATTCCTGCCATTGTACAGGATGCTCAAAGCAAGGAAGTTCTTACTTTGGCGTATATGAATCAAGAATCCTATGAAAAAACATTAGAGACAGGGGAAACATGGTTTTTTAGCCGGTCGAGAAATGAGCTTTGGCACAAAGGAGCCACATCTGGACACACCCAGCGTGTTACATCTATTCGCTATGACTGTGATCAAGATGCCCTGCTTGTTCTAGTGACACCAAGCGGCCCAGCCTGCCATACAGGCAGCTATAGCTGTTTTTCGGAAGAAGGCGTGAAACAGCAAAGGGGAGAACAAAACCGCTTTGCCATTTTAAATGAACTGGAACAGGTCATTGCAAAGCGGCAGACGGAAATGCCAGAAGGAGCGTATACAACCTATTTATTTGAAAAAGGAGTCGACAAAATCCTGAAAAAGGTAGGGGAAGAAGCTTCTGAAGTCATCATTGCAGCGAAGAACCGTGATCAAGAAGAATTGAAATGGGAAACAGCAGATCTCCTTTATCACCTTCTTGTGTTATTACGTGAACAGCAGCTGCCTCTTGATGATGTATTAAAGGTATTGAAAAAGCGTCATCAAGGGGAATGAAAAGCTGGGGGTACCCCCGGCTTTTTGCTTTTAAATGAAAAACAAATCCTTCCTTTCCTTTTGTTCTATGTGACGACTCATGAAGTATGTTATACTACACACGGTACACTGTTCGAAATGGAGGGTATCGGTGAGTAAATACACTTCTCAAAATAATCACACACAAGTCGTCCAGCTATTCCAAGATGGGCATTACTTTTTTCATAAAGGTCTAAAAGCATATAGAGAAAGAAATCTGTCTAGGGCAAGTAAGCTGATACAGCGGGCCATCGTACTTGAGCCTGAAAATGTAGAAATGCTGTCGCAGCTTGCCATTATTTATACTGAAATGGGTCATTACCAACAATCAAATGAACTGCTTGATTTTATCCTTGAACACTTGGATGAGAATATGTCAGAGTGTCACTACTTTAAAGCCAATAATTATGCGAATCTCGGTTTGTTTCAAGAGGCATATAGATGCGCCACTGCTTATGCTGCGCTGGAAGAAGACGGGGAATTTGCAGATGAAAATGACGATCTCCTCGATCTGCTTGATATGAGTGACGATGTTGATGAAGATTTTCCTTATGATCAGGATGATCTGATTGTAAAGCAGGATCAAGCCAACCATTTGCTAGAAAGCGGCAGGCTGGATGAAGCAATCGAGATGCTGGAACAGATGCTTGTTGAGTATCCAGAGTTTTGGTCAGCGTATAATAATCTCGCTTTGGCCTATTTTTATTCTGGCCAAATCGATCAGGCAAAAGAAATGTTGAACCGGGTCCTTCATGAAAATCCCGGTAATCTGCATGCCCTTTGTAATCAGCTTGTTTTCTATCATTATGAAAAAGAAGAAGAAAAGGTCAATCTGTTAGCGAAGCAATTAACGCACGTGTATCCAATATTAAGTGAACAGCGTTATAAGCTTGGCGCGACATTTGCCCTTGTTGGAGAATTTGAATGGGCATTTAAATGGCTTTATTCTTTGTATAAAACGGGTTTCCAAGGCGATAGTACGTTTTTATACTGGCTAGCAAGTGCGGCCTATTATACGGGTCACAAAACGCTGGCGCAAACCGTCTGGGATAAGATGGTGGAAGAAGATATTGATGCAGATGAAATCAAGCCGTGGCAAGACAAACCAGAGGAGTCTGAGCCAATGGTTTCAATTGAGGAACGACTCACTGCCTACTATGTCAGCAAACAAAAAGGTGAACGTGACGTCTTGCAATCTGTTCTGGATTCCCGCGCTGCGAAAACGGCCTTTGAACAGCAGTTTATTGAGTTACTTTTATATGAAGGTCAAATGGAAGAACGATCGTTTTCAGAAGATGCGGTCTTCGCAAAACAGGCGGCATCTGCTTTGGAAGAAGCTGTGCAGCCTGATAGCCACATGCCATATTTTTGGTTATTCCATATTATTCAGCAAGCACGCGCTTCAGGCGTAGAGAAGAACAATGCCAGTGCATGGGCAGCAGCTTCTTATTATCTATGGATGAATGAACAAGAAGAATCAGCTGTCAGCAAAAAAGAGATCGCAGCTTCTTTTCAGATCAGCGTTCAAACGCTGTCAAAATATGAGAATGTTATTTGTACGTTCATGGTTTGAATAGGTAAATAGATTCAGATAACAGCAGCATGGCCGAAAAGGTCATGCTTTTTTCTTGGATAAAAAGGTGGGATTTGCTAGGATTTGGCGAAGTATGACAATCTCGACATCTATTTGAAACATAAATGTAATAAAAATATTAGCTCATTTTGTCGATGTGTCATGTATAATGAAACTCGTGGATTAAAACAAAGACATATATTTAAATATTTTACTATACATAATGCAACACCTAGTGATAGAAACAATCTGGTCAACATCTGACTGAATCATCAGGAAGAAAGACACAGGAAGCACAGATTGGTCGCAGAGAATTTGCTGCTTTCTCATGTCGCTTGGGAAATTGTCAAAGGAGGAACTATACGTGAAAAAGTTTATTACTTTCGGTTTAGCTTCGGTGATTGGAGCGAGCGGTTTATTTATTCCATTTACTCATGAAGCAAATGCACAGAACTTTGAACAAAAGAAACAAGAACTAGACAGCAAGCAGTCAGAGGTAAACAAGAATCTTCAAAAGAAAAAAGAAGAGCTTTCAAAGCTTGAGGCAAAACAAGAGGCACTTGCGCTAA
This sequence comes from Bacillus sp. FS02, assembly GCF_024398395.1. Lineage (NCBI taxonomy): Bacteria > Bacillati > Bacillota > Bacilli > Caryophanales > Bacillaceae > Bacillus > Bacillus sp. FS02. The sequence goes on from NZ_CP074101.1 coordinate 2,517,776, forward strand.
AGCTAAAAGAAATTGACGAAAAAGCTTTAAAAACAAGTGATCAAATCGAAGAAAAACAAAAAGAAAACGAAAAAACAAAAAAAGAAATCAAAGCACTGAAAAAAGAAATTGCTGATACAGAAAAACGTATCGAAGAAAGAAACGAATTCTTGAAAAAGCGTGTACGTGCGCTTCAAGAAAGCGGTGGTTCTACGAAATACATAGATGTATTACTAGGAGCAAAAAGCTTTAGCGATTTCATCAGTCGTGCAGGTGCTGTATCTACATTAATCAACGCAGACAGCGAAATCATTAAAGAACAAGAAAGAGACAAAGCGGAATTACAAAAGTCTGAAAACGAATTAAACACAAAGCTTGAAGATGTTCAAAAGACGCTTGCAAAGCTTGAAACACTTCAAACTGACTTAAATAAACAGCTTGATGAGAAAGACAAGCTATTCAAGCAAGTGAAAAAGCAAAAAGGAAGTGCTTCTTCTCAAATCAGCGAGTTAAATACTGAGGCAAACAGCATTGCATCTGAAAAAGACGCAACAATCGCTGCTCAAAAACAAGCTGAAAAAGAAGCAAGAGAAGCTGCTCAAAAAGCAAAAGAAGAAAAAGCACAAAGACAACAGCAGCGTCAAGCAGCTGTTCAAGCTGAAGACAACAGCTCTAATAACGACAGCGGTTCTTCTTCAAATAACAGTGGATCTTCAAATAACAATAGCAGCAGTTCACCGAGCAAGAAGCCATCTTCTGGCGGTGGATCACCTGTCAGCAATAACGTAGGCGGAATCGAAGGTGCGATCAGCACAGGTTCTACCATTGTAGGACAATCTCCATATAAATGGGGCGGCGGCAGATCACAAGCCGATATTGACGCACGTCGTTTTGACTGTTCTTCATTCGTTCGCTGGGCATTTGCATCAGCAGGCATCAACCTTGGACCAGTTGGCGGTACAACAACAGATACGCTTGTAGGTAAAGGAAGAGCTGTAAGTGCATCTGACATGAAACGCGGAGACCTTGTGTTCTTTGATACGTATAAAGTAAATGGACACGTTGGTATTTACTTAGGAAACGGTACATTCTTGAACGATAATAGCTCCCATGGCGTTTCAGTTGATTCAATGAGTAATCCTTATTGGAAGAGATATTTCAATGGCGTTGTCAGAAGAGTCGTTGAATAAATCATTACTTCTTATATAACCGTAAACAGGCTTCCTTAAACAGCAGTTTAAGGAAGCTTTTTCTTTTTTTGAAGATATGAGCAAATGATTCGCTTATTATCCGCAGATTTAATAGGATATGGGTAAGGAATAAAAGCTAAGAGTGGAAATGATGCTCTCTGTCATGAATGGAAGCATCACCCAAGGGCATTCTAATAAGAAATGCTAGCAGCAATTGAAGAGGGAGTGACAGTTGTGTCAGAAGAAAAAATCTACGATACGATCATCATTGGAGCGGGTCCTGCCGGAATGACAGCCGCTGTTTATACATCACGGGGAAATCTTTCAACACTGATGATTGAAAGAGGAATTCCAGGCGGCCAAATGGCGAATACGGAAGATGTCGAGAACTATCCGGGCTTTGAAAGCATCTTAGGGCCGGAACTTTCAAATAAAATGTTTGAGCATGCAAAGAAATTCGGTGCCGAGTATGCGTATGGCGATATTAAAGAAATTGTAGATGGTGAAGAGTACAAAACCGTCAAAGCTGGTTCAAAAGAATACAAAGGACGCTCTGTCATTATTGCGGCAGGTGCTGAATACAAAAAAATCGGTGCACCAGGCGAAAAAGAACTTGGCGGCCGCGGCGTATCATACTGCGCTGTATGTGACGGTGCCTTCTTTAAAAACAAAGAGCTTGTCGTGATTGGCGGAGGAGACTCAGCAGTAGAAGAGGGTGTTTACCTCACTCGCTTTGCGTCTAAAGTCACAATTGTCCATAGACGCGACAAACTTCGTGCCCAAAGCATCTTACAAGCACGTGCATTTGATAATGAAAAAATCGACTTTATGTGGAACAAAACCGTCAAAGAAATCAATGAAGAGAACGGGAAAGTCGGCAGTGTGACATTAATTGATACCGTGACAGGTGAGGAAGAAGACTTCAAAACAGACGGCGTCTTTATCTACATCGGTATGCTGCCGCTGTCTAAACCATTTGAAAATCTAGGGATTACAAATGCAGAGGGCTACATCGAGACAAACGAAAGAATGGAAACAAAAGTTGAAGGAATCTTCGCAGCTGGCGACATTCGTGAAAAAACCCTTCGTCAAATCGTCACAGCAACAGGTGATGGAAGTATTGCAGCACAGAGTGCACAGCATTATGTAGAAGAGCTTGCTGAAAAGCTAAAAGCAATGAAATAAACAGCTGTCGTAAATCCTTAATATTGCGTCACGGGCTTTTAACTGGAATGTAACACGGGTGAAATAATTATCCGTTATGATGAAACTAGTAATTGACCCCCTTTTATAAGGAATACATGTTTGGCACGGATGTGAATCCGTGTCCTTTTTTTTTGCTTAAAATCAGAAATTCACGAGATGTTCACAAATGACGCATGGAGAACCGTTACATGTTGTAAAATAAAGAATAGAGAAAGTGCCCGTCGCCATATTCATACGAAAACCTGTCTGTTTTCAGTGAAGAACGGGCATGTTCATTGTGGGAGTCATGATGAACCTGTATAATAAGAAAAAGACATAAAAGAGTAGGTGACAGCTGATGCAACGAGTAACCAATTGTGTGCTGCATCACGAAGATCAAGTTCTCTTGCTGCAAAAGCCAAGACGAGGCTGGTGGGTAGCACCTGGCGGCAAAATGGAGAGCGGAGAATCGGTCAAGGATTCAGTCGTTCGAGAATTTAGAGAAGAAACAGGCATTTATATTTTAAATCCTCAGCTAAAAGGCGTGTTTACCTTTATCATAAAAGAAGGCGATCAAATCGTTCAAGAGTGGATGATGTTCACCTTTATGGCAGATTCCTTTACAGGAAAAAACGTATCAGAGTCGGAGGAAGGCATTTTAAAATGGCATGATGTAAAAGATGTGCCCAGCTTGCCGATGGCTCCAGGAGATTCCCATATTCTTGACTTCATGTTGAAAGGGAAAGGACTTCTCCACGGCACTTTTACGTATACACCAGATTTTGAGCTGATTGCTTATCGATTAGATCCTCAAGGAGACTAATAAATGAACCGTTTTCATAAAGAAGGAGAGGGAGCAGGCATGAATACGCACAAACAAGATGATATTCAGCTTGTGATTATTACAGGGATGTCAGGTGCGGGGAAAACCGTTGCCATCCAAAGCTTTGAAGACTTAGGTTACTTTTGTGTGGATAACTTACCGCCATCACTTTTACCGAAGTTTCTAGAGCTCATGAAGGAATCCAATTCAAAGATGAGCAAGGTGGCCCTTGTGATGGATTTGCGAGGACGTGAATTCTTTGATAGCTTAATTGCTGCCTTAGATGAGATGAGTGATATCGGCTGGATCACACCAAGGATTCTATTTTTAGATGCAAACGATAAGGTGCTTGTCTCAAGATATAAAGAAACGAGACGTTCTCATCCCCTTGCGACAACAGGTTTGCCGCTCGAAGGAATTGAGATGGAACGCGCTCTGTTAGAAGAGTTAAAAGGCCGGGCTCAAATGATTTTTGATACATCGGATTTAAAACCGAAACAGCTTCGAGAAAAAATTGTCGCACACTTTGCCACAAGCCAAGGGCAGGTGTTTACAGTGAATGTGATGTCCTTCGGTTTTAAATACGGTCTGCCAATTGATGCTGATCTTGTATTTGATGTGAGATTTCTGCCGAATCCTTACTATATTGAGAGCATGCGTCCACAGACTGGAAATGATGAAGAAGTACGCTCCTATGTCATGAAGTGGAGTGAAACGCAAAAGTTCACAGAGAAATTAATCGACCTTCTCAGCTTTATGCTTCCGTCCTATAAACGAGAAGGGAAAAGTCAGCTGGTGATCGCTATTGGCTGTACAGGTGGACAGCACCGATCAGTGACGCTAGCGAACTACTTATCGGAGTATTTTAAAAATGACTACTATACTCATGTCACTCACCGGGACATTGAAAAGAGAAGCAGAAAATAGATGACGACACTTCCAAAGGTGGTCATTCTTGGCGGAGGCACTGGCTTATCTGTTTTGCTCAGAGGGCTAAAAACAAAGCCAGTGGATATTACCGCTATTGTAACGGTTGCTGATGATGGAGGCAGCTCAGGCAGACTGCGACATGATTTGAATATTCCGCCTCCAGGCGATATTCGGAATGTCCTTGCGGCACTTTCTGATGTCGAACCGCTTGTAGAAGATTTATTTCAGCACCGTTTTAATAAAGGGAATGACTTAACAGGCCACTCTCTCGGCAATCTCATTCTTGCGGCTATGACGAATATAACCGGTGATTTTTTTCATGCCGTCACAGAAATGAGCAAGGTCTTAAATGTGAGAGGAAAAGTATTGCCAGCAGCGAATTCAAGTGTTGTTCTTCATGCTGAATTAGAAAATGGGCAAGTGGTAACAGGAGAATCAAAAATCCCAACCTATGGTGAGCGAATTAAACGAGTGTTCCTCACACCCGATACGATTGAACCGCTCCCAGAATCGATTCAAGTCATTCGTGAAGCCGACTTGATCGTCCTCGGACCTGGCAGCTTGTATACAAGTATCTTGCCAAACTTGCTTGTACCGCATATTGGCGAAGAAGTGATTCGTTCTAAGGCGAAAAAAGTCTATATTTGTAATGTCATGACACAGCCGGGGGAAACGCTTTCCTACAGTGCAGCTGATCATGTGCAGGCACTAAACGATCATATGGACCGACCATTTATCGATACGATATTTGTGAACAATAAAGAAATTCCAGAAGAAATCAAAGCAAAATATGCAGAAGAGCAGGCGCAGCCTGTACAATTCGACACAGATGTACTCAAAGCCATGGGACTAGAAGTCATCCCTGGGGAAATCATTACATATGACCAGCATGTGATTCGTCATGACACGCTGAAAGTAGCTGCGCTGCTTGTCGATTTGCTGCATCAGAAAAAATAGGAATGGGGGTGGCAAGGATGTCATTTGCATCCGAAACAAAAAAAGAGCTGACTAATCTGGAAGTGAAGGACTGCTGCACAAAAGCAGAGCTTTCTGCCCTCATCCGTATGAACGGTTCATTATCTTTTTCTAATCGAAAATTGATTTTAGATATACAGACAGAGAACGCAGCCATTGCAAGACGTATTTATACCCTTTTGAAAAAGAAATACGATGTGACTGTCGAGCTGCTCGTTCGTAAAAAAATGAGATTAAAAAAGAATAATGTGTATATTGTCAGACTGGTAGAACGAGCGAAAACCATTTTAGAGGACCTGAAGATATTAGGTGAACAATTTGTATTTGAACGCAACATTTCAGAAGAACTTGTGAAAAAAAGATGCTGCAAGCGTTCCTATATGAGAGGTGCTTTTTTAGCAGGAGGTTCTGTGAATAACCCAGAAACCTCTTCGTATCACCTTGAGATTTTTTCACTATACAAAGAACATAATGATGCCCTTTGTGAGCTCATGAATCAATTCCATCTTAATAGTAAAACACTTGAACGCAAAAAAGGCTTTATCACATACATGAAGGAAGCGGAGAAAATTACGGAATTCTTAAGTGTTGTGGGTGCTCATAACTCATTGCTTCGTTTTGAAGACGTGCGCATCGTCCGAGATATGAGGAATTCTGTGAACCGGCTCGTCAATTGTGAAACAGCAAACTTGAATAAAACGATCGGTGCCTCACTGCGCCAAGTTGAAAATATTCAATTCATTGACGAAAAGATTGGACTAGACGCCCTGCCAGATAAGCTGCGTGAAATTGCGCAACTGCGTATTGACTACCAAGAAGTCACACTAAAGGAACTTGGCGAAATGGTGGAAAGCGGCAAGATCAGCAAATCAGGCATTAATCACCGTTTAAGAAAGCTAGATCAGATTGCAGAACAATTAAGAAACGGACAAGCTGTTACACTCAAATAGGGAAATAAAAAAGGGAGGCAGATCATATGGTGGAAAAAACGGTCACAATTCAGCTGAAAACGGGTTTGCAGGCACGTCCGGCTGCTTTGTTCGTTCAAGAAGCCAATCGTTTTGGTGCTGATATTTTTCTAGAGAAAGATGGAAAAAAGGTCAATGCGAAGAGTATTATGGGACTGATGAGTCTTGCGATCAGCTCTGGGGTCACCGTCAAACTAATAGCTGATGGAGCAGATGAACAAGAAGCCATCGATGCGTTAACGGATTTTATCAATCAAGAAAACTGAGTCTCTTCAAGGGCTCAGTTTTTTTAGGAGGGAAAGTTGTGATTCAATCAGCCTTTTTACAGAAAATTGGATACGAAGCTTCGTCCATTACCTTTGAACAATTGCCTGATTTACTAAGGAAGATGGCTTATACCTTTCCTTTTGAAAATAGATCTGTGGTGGGTAAACACGCCTATGCTTTGGATCAAGAAGGTTTGAAGCATCATCTTCTGGAAGGCAGCAGAGGTGGGCTTTGCTATGACCTCAATCCGCTCTTATATTATGTCTTAAAAGAGGCAGGTCTCGCCGTACAGCTCGTTCAAGGGACCGTATATAACAAAGAAGCAGAGAAGTGGGCACTGGATGGGACGCATGTAGCCATCGTCCTTCAACATCACCATGAGCGCTACCTCATTGATGCCGGATTTGGTGTGAATTTACCCCTTCAGCCCGTCCCTTTTACAGGTGAATGGGTGGAAGCACCGTCTCTTCGTTTTCGAGTGAACGCAGAGGAAACAGAAAAAGGAACCCATCTACTCCAATTGGATAGGGGAGCAGGTGCTGAAACAGGTTATGCTTTCACATTGAAAGAAGTCGGTGAAGATACACTTGTGCAATTGAGGCATGAGATTTATGAAAATGAAGCCTCTCCTTTTAACAAAAGACCGCTTGCATCCAAACTGACACCAACAGGTCGTGTGATCGTGACAGAGGATCATGTCACGATACATGAACAGGAAGAAGTATCGAAGAAACCACTCTCACAACCGTTTGAGGAGTACGTACAAAAACTGCTTCCGTAAACAATATGAAAAAAGACAGCCCTTTTGACTTAGGGCTGTCTTTTTATAATGATTAACGAATCCTCGTAAATGTCGCATAGTGATCGGTTGTTTTATAAATGAGCCAGTCACTTGAATACACTAGGCGGTCAGCATTACGGAAGCCGGAGACGTAGTTGATGTCGGCTTCACGCCATGTACGGCCGCTAGCTGATGGAAGGCGTCCCTCTCGATTAGAGAATACGTCTCCACCGATGCTTTTGCCCGGCGCGACTTCAGCTAAATTTCCTTTTGATGCCACCCATCCGAGGGCGCTCGCTTGTGATTTGGTGATGTAATTATCAGGTAGTCGTTTATAGCGGATTAAGTAATCTGCTACACCATCAAAGGTATTAATGACGGCAAGGGTACGAAGGTCTGGTGCAAGCTGTACGGAAGCAGTTTCATTTGTGGCTGTTGGTGTAAGTGGTGTTTCTGCATGGGCTTGCTGCGGGATAAATCCAGAAAACAGAATGGCAGCAATCAGAGCGAACAGAGTAAAAATCGAACTTATTTTTTTCATCTTGATCCTCCTCAAAAGGAAATGGGATGCCGTCCTCTTGATGCTTGTCTACCTCATATTATAGCACCGGCATATGAAGAGAATGTAAAGAATCAGGAGATTGGACAAAATGAGGCTTTTTGACCTACTGTCTCTAGATGACGTAAACAAAAAGACGCAATTCCCTGCGCCTTTTTTCAATTAAGATGAGGCAAGCTCCTTCACAATATCAATAGGGGCTTTGCCGTCAATTCCATGAATCACATTATGAATGGCTCGTTTCAGCATAAGATCTCTTGTCGTTTCAGTAGCGGAACCGATATGCGGGGCAAGTGTGACATTGTCCATCTCCTTGAAAGGATGATCTTCCTGAAGCGGTTCTTGCTCATACACATCCAGACCAGCTCCTTTAATCCACCCTTCCTGTAGTGCTTGAATGAGGCTTTTCTCATCGACGGTTTTTCCGCGGGAGATGTTCACAAATAAAGCTGTCGGCTTCATTAATTTCAATTCCCGCTCTCCTATCATATGGTACGTCTCATCCGTCAGCGGTGTGATTAACACAATGATATCAGCTTGCTTCAGCAAGTCATCCAGTGCACAATATACAGCGCCATATGCCGATTCGGCTTTCTCGTTTCGGCTCCGGTTGTGATAGAGGACGTTCATATCAAAACCATGAGCGGCTCGTTTGGCTACTTGCTCTCCGATTCGTCCCATCCCAATGATCCCAAGCGTTTGATGATGGACATCAATGCCGAATATATCTTCCTCTTGAACAAATTTTGTCCATTTTCCCTTGCGGATAAAACGATCAAGCTCGGCAATTCTCCTCGCAGAAGAGAGAATGAGCGAAAAGGCAAGATCAGCAACGGTATGATCGAGTGTATAAGGCGTGTGCGTACCAATCACGCCTCTTTGTCTCATGGCTTCTAGATCAAAATTGTCATAGCCGACTGAATTATTGCTTACCACCTTGAGTTGAGGTGCATGATCTAATAAATCTTGATCAATTTTCGTACCTGATGTTAAAAGGCCATCAGCCTTCTGCAGCTTCTCAAATAATAGATCTCTTGGGATCGGGTCCTTTGACTGCCATACCTCGTATGTACAATGTTCTTTTAACATGTCTTCAAAAGTGGCAGGTAAGGGTTTGGCGACAAAAATATGTGGTTTCATCATCAACTCGCTCCTTTCACATGGTCATCTTTCTCTTTTTATTATAAAGCAACCATTTTGGCAGTACACGTTTGAATATGAGCTGCTCAATATTTAATATACTGAAATAACGGAAAAGGAGAGATTTTTATAGTGAAAGAGTAAATGACATGGCCATCTGATGTCTTTTTATGATGTAGAAAAACGAGTGATTAGTAGATGAGTCATAGAAAAATGCTAGATGTTTCGGGAGATAATCTGACAAACTGGAAAATAGATCGAGACTTTTTGATAGAAAATTTATTATATTTGCAGTGTATTAAACGGGACGGTCATTTTCTACTAAACCTTTTCATCGTCTTTTGGTGAAATGTGAGCCATCGTTTGTAAGCAAAAGCCGCATATCCCCTGTGCTGAAGCGGAACAAAGAGCAAAATAGAGAAAATGCTTACATATTCTCTCATCGTTTTCTCATTTTTTTCTTTTTTTTCTATCATTTTTCTTCTCTATGCTTGAGAACACACAAGGGAAAAGGAGGCCAGGTAAGGCGTTACAATCACTTAAAAAAGATAGGAGATGACAGGATGGAATCAACATTAGAACAGATTCTTCAGCACAATGCAGATTTTGTGAAAGAGAGACAGTATGAGCCTTTCAAGGCGGGAAAATTTCCTGAGAAGAAATTGGTTATATTAACTTGTATGGATACACGCCTGTTGGAATTATTACCGCAATCCATGGGGCTTCGTAATGGTGATGCGAAGATCATTAAAAATGCAGGAGCCATCGTCACACATCCATTTGGCAGTGTCATGCGGAGTATTTTACTAGCCATTTATGAGCTGAAAGCAGAGGAAGTATGCATTGTCGGCCATCATGAATGCGGAATGGCAGGCCTTGCGGCAGACCCTTTACTTGAAAAGGCAAAAGCACGGGGAATTGAGGAAAAGTGTTTGAGCATTGTGAAAAGCGCAGGTGTCGATTTAAAGGGCTGGCTGACAGGCTTTGATTCAGTGGAAGAGAGCGTATCCCAAAGTGTGAAATTAGTCAAAGAGCACCCGCTCATGCCAAGTGATGTAGCTGTTCATGGACTAGTGATTCATCCGGCAACAGGAAAGCTGGATGTCGTTATAAAAGATAAACAGATCGACCCGCAATATACCTAAATCATCTACACATACTTGAAGGAGGCCAACACATACCATGCGTTTTTATGGAAGATTTGAAGGTTATGATTCATCAAAGTTTAGACGCGATTTAATCGCTGGGCTTGTCGTGGGCGTTGTGGCAATTCCTTTAGGCATGGCTTTTGCCATTGCATCTGGTGTCGGACCAGAATACGGATTATACACAGTCATCGTTGCCGGCATTTTGATTTCATTGTTTGGTGGTTCAAAGTATCAGATTGGCGGACCGACCGGGGCATTTGTTCCAATTTTATTCGGGATCGTCAGCCAGTACGGTATTGAAAACTTACTCATTGCTGGTTTTATGGCAGGCTGTATGCTTGTCTTATTCGGAATATTCAAACTAGGAAAGCTCATGAAATTTATTCCTCGTCCGGTTATCATCGGCTTTACTGCCGGCATTGCTGTCATTATTTTTTCAGGACAGATTGCCAACTTCCTCGGATTAAAGGGTGTTGAAAAACATGAAAGCTTTTTCCTCAATATGAGAGAAATCGTGGTCCATCTCGGTACCGCAAACAGTCTCGCCATTCTCACAGCGATTGTTGGGCTCATCGTGATTTTGGCGGCACAAAAATACATTCCCAAAATACCTGGTGCTCTATTAGGTCTACTCGTTTCAACATTTATAGCTGTTCTCTTTTTTCAAGGACAAGTTGAAACCATCGGCTCTGCATATGGCGAAATCCCTCGTCAGCTACCAACTTTCGCTTTTCCTGAATTGACGATTGAAAAAATGATTTATTTGCTGCCGCCGGCTATTGTCATTGCGCTTTTGGGCGGCGTGGAGTCGATCTTGTCCGCGATGGTAGCTGATAATATGAAAGGTTCTAAACATGACAGCAATAAAGAACTCGTCGGACAAGGAATTGCCAATATGGCGGCACCGCTTTTTGGAGGGATCCCAGCGACTGGAGCGATTGCTCGTACGGCAACAAACATTAAAAATGGTGGAGCAAGCCCCATCTCAGGAGTTGTGCATGGTGTCGTCGTCTTGCTCATCTTAATGTTATTTGCACCATATGCATCGATGATTCCACTTGCTGCCATGGCACCGATTTTGATGTTTGTGGCGTGGAATATGAGTGAGAAAAAGGAGTTTATCAATATTGTCAAAGTCAAAAATGCGGATTCCCTTGTGCTTGTCGTGACCTTCCTGCTAACGGTCATCGGTGATTTGATTATAGGGGTGACTGCAGGTCTCATTTTAGCGTTTATCGCCTTTATCAAAAAAATGAGCCAGACAACGAATATTTCCTCAAATGTTGCTGTTCCTCAAATCGAAACCGCAGCTGCCTTAGAAAGGGAGACCGATCAGAAAGGGATTAGTATGTATTCGATTGAAGGGCCACTCTTTTTCGGTACAACCGATTCATTGGAAAATTCGATTTTGGATCATGTTCAGACAAAGCCGAAAACACTCATTTTGCTTATGAACAAAGTGAATTATATGGACACCTCAGCAGAAGCGGTTCTGATGAACATTTCTAATCGTTTAAAGCATCACAATGGAAAATTGATGATTGTAGGGCTTCAATCACAGCCAAAAGAGCTTTTGCATCGTACCGGTCTTTTCCATCACATTGGAAAGCAGCATTTCTTTGAACGAACGGATGATATTTCACCACAGCAGCTATAAAAGGCTAAAAAAAGCACGTGACATGTCGGTCACGTGCTTCAGCGTATAGACAAACCCTCGCATTCTTTGTCAGTTCTGCGTGCCGGTGCTCACGAATGTCAAATTCGCTCCGCGCCGGTACTCGTCCTTCCTAGACTGCAAAGGTTTTCTATCACGCTGAAAAGAAGACAAAGGGCTAATCAAGTTCATTTTAGCCCTTTGTCAACAATCTGAAGCCCGTGACATGTCGGTCACGGGCTTTTTACCTGCTCTTTTTCACTAGAAAACCGTTGTGTGAGTTTCTGTTGATGGGAAGAGAAGACCTCTTCTACTGTTACATCATAGAGATCAGCTAGAACAAGTAGATTTCCTAAGACATCTCCCATTTCTTCAATAAGGTCCTTTCTTAACGCGGCATCCTCCTGTGTTTTCTCATCAGGTCGATCGCGTCCAATTTCGACCGCCCTGACTGCGCGAGCGAGTTCACCTGTTTCTTCCATCAGGAAACCTAACCTGATAAACGGCCCGTATTCTGTCCAATTTCTCATTTTGTAGAAATCTTTGATCCATTTTTCCATTTCAGTTGTTTGCATTCTCTTTATACAGCTCCTTATATGGTGTTCACCTTCTGATTTTACACTATATATAGATGGAGCGGCTGTTTCTTTACAATGAATTATAGTAAAATGAGTGGGTGAAGAAATCATAGAGAGAGATGGAGCTGTTTTGATGAAAACGATTTGTGTGTTTGCTGGTTCGAATCCAGGTGTGAATGACATCTACAAACAAAAAGCTGTCGAGCTAGGGGCTTATATGGCAGAGCAAGGAATCCGCCTTGTATACGGTGGCTCACGAATTGGCTTAATGGGAGCTATAGCGGATGAGGTATTGAAAAACGGCGGGCAAGTGATCGGAGTCATGCCAAAAGGGCTTTTTAGAGGAGAGGTTGTGCATCAAGAGCTCACTGAACTCATTGAAGTCAAAGGGATGCATGAACGAAAAGCGAAAATGAGCGAGCTGGCCGATGGGTTTATTGCTATGCCAGGTGGTTTTGGTACATATGAAGAATTATTTGAGGTGCTATGTTGGGCGCAAATTGGCATCCATCAAAAGCCAATCGGATTGTTTCAAGTGAATGACTATTTCAATCCGCTCATAGACATGGTGAAGTTTAGTGTACAGGAAGGTTTTTCGAATGAATCACACCTTCAATTGCTACATGCCTCTGGAGAACCGGAAGAATTGATTTCACAGATGGCTTCCTATCAAACACCGTCTCTGCAGCAGAAATGGACGGAGCTGTCTTAAAATAGATGCATAACAAAAAACCGTCTGTTCAAAGAGCAGACGGTTTGTTTTGTGATTATTTTTGTTCTTCTGTATTACGGGTCAAGACTTTGTCAATGAGTCCGTATTGAAGTGCTTCTTCCGCTGTTTTGAAGTTGTCACGATCTGTATCGCGCTCAATGACTTCAATTGGCTGACCAGTACGTTCAGCAAGTACTTGGTTCAGTTTATCGCGTAAAGAAAGGATTCGTTTTGCCGCAATTTCAATTTCTGTTGCTTGACCTTGCGCACCACCTAGTGGTTGGTGAATCATCACTTCACTATTTGGAAGGGCATAACGCTTACCTTTTTCACCAGCAGCAAGCAGGAACGCACCCATAGATGCAGCCATACCAATACAAATAGTTGATACCTTTGGTTTAATAAATTGCATCGTATCATAAATGGCCATACCAGCTGTGATCGAACCGCCAGGGCTGTTAATGTAGATAGAGATATCTTTTTCTGGATCCTCGGCTTCTAAGAAGAGAAGCTGTGATACGATGGAGTTGGCAACATTGTCATCGATCGCAGAACCAAGCATGATAATACGGTCTTTTAAAAGACGAGAATAAATGTCGTAAGCTCTTTCCCCACGATTTGTTTGCTCAATGACTGTAGGTATTAAATTCATAATGTTCCTCCTTCACCTTTTAGGTAAGTATGTAATTCAATGATACATTTTTGGTCAATAAAGGTCAAACAAAATGCTGACCTAAAATCAAATACCCCTATCCATTTTCCCCAAAACTCTTCCACTTCAAACCATCATATGAGTATATGTATGGGAATGAAGAAAATGCATCGACAGGGCTAGCGATTAATCATTGCTTTCTTGCAGCATTTCCCTTATAATTTGATATGCTGACGTTTAAAAAACATATCGTGCGCTCGTAGCTCAGTTGGATAGAGCGGTGGTTTCCGGTACCACGTCTGCCGGGGGTTCGAATCCCTCCGAGCGCGTCTATAGTATCCGATAGGATTCGATTGATCATTTATGAAAGAAGCTGAAAACCCTTTAAAATAAAGGGTTTTTTTGTTTTTTTATGAGTGGTATTGTGTGAGTAAATTGAGAGGAACTTCACTATTTATTAGAGAGTTCATTTTGTATCGAAAAACACAGATTAATATTGTTAAAAAGACAAATTTTCTTGATGATAGGCAATCAAGTAAACTTAATCTATTATTGGAGTATAAAGTCAGTTGATCAATATTCTAAAAGCTTGTTCAACGAAAAGGGCAGAATTCATTCATAAGGAGGCACTAATGAATTGTGAAAGTGTTTTACATCAAATTGAAGTAGCTGTTAAAACATTGATAAAAATAGTAAGGCAATTAGAAGAAGCTGATTTACAAAAAAGACCAACACCTCATAAGCAGTCTATCGGAGAGTTGCTGGAACACATTGCGATCATTTGTGAAGCTGACTGGCGTATTGCGAATGAGGCGACCCAAGAAGAGATGGAAACATTTTATGCTAATGTATCATATAAAACTGTAAAGTCGATAGAAAAAGGCTTAACGACTAATTTTCATTCATTAAAAAATAATTATATGAAATTATCGGACACAGAATTACTGTCTCGTACCACTTCCTATTGGGGTGTGACATATACAAGGTATGAATGGTTGTTAGAGATATTAGCACATGTTTATCATCATAGGGGGCAAGTACACGCTATGCTTGTTCACTGTTACGATAAAGACCCTAAAATTTCTATGTTTGAATAACTGTCCTCAATTCAAATAACCATCCATCGTGTTGGTTCAAGTAATGTCAATTATACGTTCTTCGAGTTCATGCTCGACCTAGTTCACGATAGAACAAGGTCTCTCAAACCCTTCTCCATTAAGAGAGGGGTTTTTGTGTGGCGTTCACTTCTAAAACTTTACATCTATACCAAACTATTTATGATATAATTAATAATCATTCTCAATTAAAGGTGGTTTCGTCAGTGAAAAAAATGATTTGGCTTATGAGTCTGCTGGCAGTATTGTTGGTGGCTTGTGGGCAGAAAGACAATAAAGAACAAGAATCAAATACTCGTACATATACAACTGAAACGGGTGAAAAGATCACCATTCCTGACAAGCCAAAGCGTATTGTTGTGTTAACAGCGCAGCTTGGAAATTTTAAAAAGTTAGGTGTGACACCTGTTGGCATGACAGATGTTTATCCTAAATCATCCTTTTTAGATGAAACAGGTGTGAAGAGGGTGCCGATAGAAAATGTGGAGGCAATCGCCAAACTGAAGCCTGATCTCATCATTGCTTATTCACAAAATGATCAAGTTGAGAAATATAAAAAGATCGCAAAAACAATTACTTTCACAACAAGTGAACATAGCTTCAAAGAGATGCATATTGAAATCGGAAAGATTCTTGGAAAAGAAGCGTTAGCGAAAAAACAAGTACAACAAATGGACGAGCAGCTGAAGAAAGATGGCAAAGAGATTAAAGCAAAAATTGGTAATGACAAGACGTTCTCTATTATGGACGTCGAACCAAAGCAAGTATACTTATTTGGTACAGACTTTGGCCGCGGCGGGGCAGTCATCTATCAAGGCTATGGGTTCAGCTTGCCTGAAAAGGCAGAAAAAGCTCTTCCAAAAGAAGGGTATCTCGGCATTTCATTAGAAGAGATGAACGAGTATACTGGCGACTATTTACTTGTACCAACAAAGGATGGAAAAGCACCGAATTTTGATATCACAAGCAGTGGTGTATGGAAGAAAAATAAAGCAGTAAAACAAGGACATGTTCTAACCTATTCAATCAATGAATTTATCTATGCTGATCCAATCTCAATTGAAAAACAGTCTGCTACGTTTAAACAAATGCTACTTAAAAATTAATAAAAAGAAGACAAAGCACTTAAACAGGAGGCTTTGTCTTTTTTTCTGCTATCCTCTTAAAATACTAGCCATAAGACTCATTTCTGCCCTTTTCAGGCGTATTTGTTGAGCCCGATCACTGTATAAGATTAACATGGAAGGGAATTGACAATAAGGAGAGGATTCTTGTGGCGAAGGTTTTAATGATTACGTTCCCAGCTGAAGGACATGTGAACCCAATGTTAGGAATGATAAGAGCATTTGTTGATCGAGGTGATGAAGTGCATGTGGTCACAACTGAACATTATCAAAAGCGGATCAAACGCTTAGGCGCTCACATACATATACATCCAGATTATATTCGGACATTAAGTGTGGAAGAAGACGATTTGGAATCCATGCAGCCATTTTTTCATGCCATGCTACAAACGTCATTAGACATTTTAGAAGTGGTGGAAACTCTTTCTCAACAGCATTCATTTGATTTGGTCTATTTTGATATGTTTGGAGCAGGTGAGCTTGTGCGGGATTACTTACAGATTCCAGGCATCGGTTCGAATCCTTCTTTTGTGCTGCAAGAGGCACATTTTGATACACCTCTATACAGAAAAGATGAGAAGGCGGCTCATCTGTTAGAAGAAATACATGAACGTTTTGGCGTTCAGCCAACCCATTTGATGCAATTCATGAAAAACCGCGGAGAACTGAATATGGTGTATACAAGTGAATATTTTCAGCCGTCTGTTGATGCATTGGATGATTCGTTTGTCTTCATTGGACCTAGCTTTCTAAAACGTGCTGACCAGCATGATTTCCCGTTAGAAACGCTTGAGGGAGAGAAGGTCGTCTTTATTTCAATGGGAACGGTTCTTGGAGATACTGAAGCATTCTTTAATATGTGTATTGATGCCTTTGCCGACTTTGATGGAAAAGTGATTCTCGCAACTGGTGAAAAAATCGACATGTCTCTCCTAAAAGAAGCGCCATCTCATTTTCTCATCGAGCCTTATGTGCCGCAGCTTGAAGTCCTTGAACTGACAGATGTGTTTGTGACTCACGGCGGGATGAACAGTGTCAATGAAGGTATTCATTATCATGTTCCGATGGTTGTCATTCCGGTTGACAAAGATCAGCCGATGGTGGCAAAAAGACTGACGGATCTCTCTGCTGCTCGTGCACTCGATAAAGACCAGCTGACAGCAAAGCAGTTGAGAGATACTGTAGAAAGTGTACTGGGAAGTGACACGTACCGTGCTGGAATTGAAAAGATTGAAGAAAGTTTCCAAACAGCAGGTGGAACAGAAAAAGCATTACGTGTCATTGATCAGTTTATGCAAGCGAAACAGACTCAATCATGAGTCTCTCAGCGTGTAGACAAACCCTCGAATTCGCCCGCAGGTCTGTGCGCTGGTGCTCGCCCTTCCTAGACTGCAAAGGTTTTCTTTCACGCTGAAAAGAAGACAAAGAGCTAAAATAAAGATCATTTTAGCTCTTTGTCAACAACCTGACAGACTCAATCATGAGTCTGTTTTTTCGGTGAAAAAAGACATTGTATTTCCCAGATCTGTATGCTAATATTCAATTCGTAATCATTTCGATTGATAATCGTAATGATTACGATAAAATGAACATTTGGGGGAAGTACATATGAATCATCAACCTGTTTACATAAAGAAAAAGGACGAGAAAAAGCAGTCCTTTGTGACATATACCTTGATGCTGTTTTCAGTCATGGCTTGTTTTCTATTGGCATCTTGTTCTGAAAATAAGACCTCTTCCAGTTTAAGTGGAAGAGAAGATGATGAACTGGTGTATGCAAGTACAAAAGATATAAGAGACATTAATCCCCATCTATATGGCGGGGAGATGGCCGCTCAAAATATGGTGTTTGAATCGCTTGTTGTGAATACGGAAAAAGGCATTCAACCTGCCCTGGCCCAAAGCTGGGATATTTCTAAAGATGGAAAAACCTACACATTTCATCTTCGAGAAAACGTGACTTTTTCAGATGGTGAGCCATTTAATGCGAAGGCTGTCAAAATGAATATTGATGCAGTTGTCAAAAATATTGAAAAAAATGCTTGGCTCAATCTCGTGTCAGAAATTAAATCCACAAAGGCTGTAGATGAACATACATTTGTTCTCACATTGAAGGAGCCCTATTATCCAACATTAGAAGAACTTGGTTTAACACGTCCATTCCGTTTTATTTCTCCCAAAAGCTTTATTGATGGCACCACATCAAAAGGCGTCAAAGGTTATGCAGGTACAGGTCCTTATGTGTTAAAGGAACATAAGAAAAATCAATATGCTATTTTTGAAGTGAATCATCACTATTGGGGAAAGAAGCCAAAGATTTCAACAGTGAAATGGAAGGTCATGCCGGATCACCAAACGATTTTACTCGCTCTGCAAAAAGGGGAGATCGACCTCTTATTTGGAGCTGATGGTGACATGATCGACGGAGATTCATTTCAGGCTTTAAAAGAAGCTGGTCAATATGGGGTAACCGTGAGTCCTCCTGTTGGATCAAGATCTATTGTGATCAACTCCAATCAACCAATAACACAAGATCCAAAAGTAAGAGAAGCATTTCAATATGCCATTCAAAAAGAGATGATTACAGAAGGGATTTTAAATGGAACTGAACAGGTGGCACATACACTGCTCGCCCCATCAGTCCCTTACGCAGATATTCCGCTTAAAAAGAAAACCTATCAAAAAAAGAAAGCAGAGGCATTATTAGATGAGGCAGGCTGGAAGCTAAAAGAAGACGGCTATCGCTATCAAGAAGACAAGCCGCTCAGCGTGACCATTTATTATAATTCGGATAATGCAGGTGAAAGAACGATTAGTGAATCGATTCAGCAGGACTTCAAGCAGGTTGGAATCAAGCTGGATATTAGAGGTGAAGAAAAACAGGCATTTTTAGATCGTCAAAAAACAGGAAAGTTTGATCTTATGTACTCTCTATCTTGGGGACTTCCTTATGACCCTCAAACATACGTCTCTTCATTCCGTGTTGCATCCCATGCTGATTATCAAGCTCAGTTAGGATTGAAAAAGAAAAAGTGGTTGGATGAGACCATTACGAAAGTATTGGTGGAGCCGGATGAGAAAAAGAGGGCACAAATGTACCGAGATATTTTGACGTATATTCATGATGAAAATGTGTATATCCCTATTTCCTATTCTGTGACAAAGGCCGTTTATAATAAGCGCCTCAAAGGTGTAGATTTTCATGTATCTCAGTATGAAATTCCCTTTGATCGAATGTATTTTTCGTCATAAATGGGAGGCTGAGACATGACACGCTATATCATAAAACGATTATTGCTTCTTTTGCCGCTCATTGTATTCATTACGTTTTTTGCGTTTGTGCTACTTGCGATGCGTGCGAGTGATCCAGCTGAGGTCGCTTTACGTGTGAACCAAGTAACCCCAACGGAAGAGATGGTTGAATCTATGCGTCAAGAGTTAGGCTTAGATCAACCTTTTTTCATACGCTATGTCACATGGCTTAAAGACGGATTAACAGGTGATTTTGGCAGTAGTTATGTCACACATGAGCCTGTACTTGACCTGATGATGGAGGCACTTCCTGCGACTTTACAGCTTGCAGGGATGTCCCTTTTGTTTATTATTGTGCTGAGTTTGTTATTCGGAATGGTGTGTGCATATGCGGCACATACATGGTTGGATCGAATCGTGAGAGCATTTGTGTTTATTGCAGCTTCCATGCCTAGTTTTTGGTTGGGCATTTTATTTATCTGGCTTTTTTCAGTCAAATTTAACTGGGTCAACACGAGTGGAATGGAAGGGTTTAAATCGCTTCTTTTGCCAGCGATGACTCTATCGTTTGGCTACTTATCGACCTATGTGAGACTCATTCGAAATCAAATCCTAAAGTTTCAGCACGAGCCCTTTGTTTTTTATGCAAGAGCTCGTGGTTTAAAGGAACGAACCATTCAATTGAAGGTGATGAGACATGCCCTTCAACTAGCGGTAACAGCACTCGGTATGTCAATACCAAAGCTCATTGCAGGAACCGTCATTATTGAAAATCTCTTTGCTTGGCCAGGGGTTGGCCGTTTGTGTGTAACAGCTATTTTTCACGCCGATTTCCCTATGATTCAAGCCTATTTGTTTGTGATGGGATGCCTGTTCGTTGTGTGCAACCTCGTTGCTGATGTCATACAAATGATCATGAACCCGCAGTTAAGAAAGGAGGTCTAAAAAATTTGATCGTATGGAATCAATTAAGAAAAGATCGAATGGCTATTCTGTCTATCTGGCTTTTGGTACTTGTCACATTAGCTGGGCTGTTTGCACCGTTTCTAGCGCCGCATGACCCAACTGACACGAACATTCTTCAAAAATATGCTGGTGTGAGTCTAACATATCCCCTCGGAACCGATCAGCTGGGGAGATGCGTATTGTCCCGGCTCTTATATGGTATTCGGACAACGATGCTTGCTGCCGTGCTGACAATGTGTATCACGATGTTCATTGGCACGATACTTGGACTTGTAGCTGGCTTTTTTAGAGGGAAAGTTGATGGAGCTCTAATGAGAATATGTGATGTCATGCTGTCATTTCCAGCAGAGGTGATGATTTTGGCCGTTGTGGGCATTATGGGACCTGGGCTTTTCAATATTATTTTGGCCAATGTCCTTGCAAAATGGGCTTGGTATACAAGGATGATTCGTTCGTCAGTCCTGCAATATACGAATGAACCATCTGTTCAGTTTGCGAAAGTATCTGGGGGTTCACCTTTTTATATCCTTCGAAAACATCTATTTCCTCGCATCTCAGGAGAGATTGCTGTCTTTGCTACACTTGACGCAGGCTGGGTCATTTTAAATATTTCTGCTCTGTCTTTTCTTGGATTAGGTGTGAGTGCACCTACACCGGAATGGGGCATGATGCTCAACGAGGCGAAGAATGTCATGGTGACGCACCCGGCTCATATGCTCCCGCCTGGACTTGCGATCTTATTTGTGGTCATGGCACTGAATTTTTTAGGAGACAGTCTTCAGCAGGTCATGAACCCTGCCATGCATCTTAGCAACAAAAAAAGGGGGAGACGATTTGCCTTTCATCGAGATAAAAAACCTGTCCGTACATGATCCGATTCAACAAAAGGATTTGGCGGCAAATATCACGTTTACATTACATAGACAACGTTGTTTAGGCGTTATTGGAGAAAGTGGAAGCGGAAAATCAACCGTTGCAAAAGCATTAATTGGCCTTATCCCTCCTTCGCTAGAGATGATTGGGACCATTTTGTTTGACGGTGAAAAATTGACAAGTCAGACTTCACAGCAGTGGAGAGGAAAGCGAATTGGCTACATTCCACAAGATGCTATGAATGCGTTCAATCCAATTGAAACAATTGGTCATCAAATACTTGAAACGTTCCAGCGGCATTTGGGCTTACGTGGCAAAGAAGGAACAGCACATGCGATTACTGGGCTAGAACGTGTCCATTTAAACAATTCGCATATGTTAATGAAAAAATATCCTCATGAGCTGTCGGGAGGGATGCTTCAACGTGTCATGATTGCCATTACGATCATGCTTTCTCCTGACGTGATCATTGCCGATGAGCCTACAGCATCATTAGATGCATATAACCGGCGTGAAGTCATCACACAATTACAGAGGCTGAAAGAAGAAACAGGAGCTGCCTTGATCATCATTTCGCATGATTTAGGCGTCGTTCAGGCAATCGCTGATGAATTGTTGGTGATGCACCAAGGGAAGATGCTTGAGCATCGTCATGCAAAAGAGATATTTACATCACCTGAGCATCCTCAAACGAGGCATTTACTAGAAACGAGGCTTCGCTTATCGGCACCCCTTGAAGCACTGAGGCAGCAGAAGAGAGTGAGGGCATTCCCATGCTGATCACAGCAAATCAACTACTTAAACATGGAGAAGATAAAGGACGCTTTTTTCATAAAGAGGAATCCATAGCACGCATAGCTCAGGTTTCATTTCAGATTGGAGAGGGTGAATGTGTCGGGTTAGTCGGTGAGAGCGGCAGTGGTAAAAGTACAATAGCACGTACGCTGCTTGGTTTAGAAACATTAGACGGCGGAGAGATAAAGATAGGTGGATGGCCAGCTCATACATGGCGTAAGATGAACCGGGGGGAATGAGTGTTGTTTTTCAGGATTATCTATCTTCTGTCCATCCTTCCTTTACAGTGAAAGAGATCATAGCAGAACCCATGCAAATAATAAAGCGAAACATGGATGTGAACCAAAAAGTGTTGTCCCTGCTCAAGCAAGTAAGACTTCCATCGTCTTTGCTAAATCAATATGCTCATCAGCTAAGCGGCGGTCAGCTCCAGCGTGTATGCATAGCAAGAGCCATATCGACGAATCCAGCCATTCTCATCTTAGATGAAGTCCTTAGCTCACTTGACGTTTCTGTCCAAGTTCAAATATTGGAGCTTCTTGAGACATTAAAGCAAGAGTTAGATATGACCATTCTCATGATTACCCATGATCTAGAGGCAGCCGTTTTTTTATGTGATCGACTTCTTTTTTTACATGAGGGAAAACTTGTGGAAGAATGTAAAAGTGACCAGCTGTTTGAAGCGACTCATCCATTTACGCTCAAGCTAATAGACTCACTCATGCCTTTTCAACTTGACAAAAAATAACCAATCTTTTATCGTATACGTAACAAACGACGGAAGGGTGACCCAATGCAATGAAGTACTAATCCTATGACCTGTAAGCAAAATGAAAGAACGAAGGCAGTGAGCAAACGATATGTGTTGCTATGTTTGCTGCGTTTTCATTTTTTAGCTTCGGAATAGGATGGTACAGCTTGGGAATCAAAGATTGAAGTGATGGATACGGGGGAGATGTGTGCTCATTTGATGAACCTCATGTCATTCTGTATCGATACGCTTATTTTTGTACACCATTTTGCCTCCTATTCTGAGAATGGGAGGCTTTTTCATGTCTCCTGATACGAAAGGAGAGGGTTGGATGT
The DNA here is from genome assembly GCF_024398395.1 of Bacillus sp. FS02. Classification (NCBI taxonomy): domain Bacteria; kingdom Bacillati; phylum Bacillota; class Bacilli; order Caryophanales; family Bacillaceae; genus Bacillus; species Bacillus sp. FS02. The sequence goes on from NZ_CP074101.1 coordinate 2,540,528, forward strand.
TACTGAGAGCCCACCAATTAAAAGTATTTCGAAAGGATCGCTTGTTATTTGATATAGAGGAGCTGGCCATTCATCAAGGGGACCGAATCGGCCTTGTAGGGACGAATGGCAGTGGGAAAACGACATTGCTCCATGTACTGGCGGGTAGGGAAAAACCAGACAGCGGCACATTTGCACACACTACAACTTGTACGCTGCTTCCTCAACTAAAGACAGGAGATGGCAGACAAAGTGGCGGAGAGATGACTCAAGCTTATATTGAGAGAGCTTTAAGCCGGCCTTCTGCCCTTTTATTAGCCGATGAACCGACGACTCATTTAGATACGGAGCATATTGAGTGGCTAGAAGAAAAGCTTCGTTATCATCAAGGTGCTCTGATTGTCGTCTCGCATGACCGTGCTTTTTTAGATGCGTTATGTACAGACATTTGGGAATTGGAAGATGGGGAGCTCAAACTATACAAAGGCAACTACAGCGATTTCGCCCGGCAAAAAGAACTCGAACATCGCCAGCACGTGGAGGCGTACGAGGCGTATACCCAAAAGAAAAAACAGTTAGAACATGCACTGCAAAAGAAAATGAAAAAAGCTGACAAAGCGACAAAGCCATCTCCAAAGCTGAAATCCTCGGGGCCTAAAATTGCAAAGCCTTATTATGCAAACAAGCAAAAAAAGCTTCAAAAAACAGCCAAATCCATCGAAACAAGAATGGAGAAATTAGAAAAGGTGGAGAAGGTAAAGGAAGCCCAGCCTCTTCAAATGACGCAGCATACCATGAAGGAAGTGGCAAGCCGCACCATTTTTCGTGTGGAACATGTAGATGGTATGGCAGGAGATAAAGTCCTTTGGAAAAAAGCGAATGTAGAAGTAAGAGGCGGAGACAAAGTCGCGATCATTGGGAAGAATGGGAGCGGTAAAACGACATTTCTCCGAATGCTTGTAAACGGACATCCCGGGATTTTTCGTTCAGAAGCCGTGAAGATCGGTTATTTCAGCCAAGATCTTTCAGGACTGAATCTAGATGAATCGATCTTACAAAATGCACTGGAACAGGCGATTCAAGATGAGACGATTGTGCGCACCGTTTTAGCGAGACTTGGGTTTCGGGGAGACGATGTGTATAAGCTGACGAACGTATTAAGCGGCGGGGAACGGGTGAAGACGATGCTTGCCAAGCTGCTCGTCAGTGATGCCAATGTACTGATGCTTGATGAACCGACGAACTTTTTAGACCTTGCGGCAGTAGAAGCGCTTGAAGAACTTTTAAAAGATTACCCGGGCACAGTCGTGTTTGTCTCCCACGACAGGAGGCTCATTGAGCAGGTGGCTACTCGTATTCTTCATGTGCACGAGGGTACCATTGAACGCTTTGATGGCACCTATGAAGAATATAAACAAAAGGAAGAAAAGCCAGCTGCTACAAAGAAAGAAGAAGAGCTCCTGCTGATTGATATGCAGCTGTCTGAAGTGCTCAGTCGTTTAAGCATCGAGCCTTCTCATGAGCTTGAAGAGACGTTTCAAGCGCTGTTAAAAAGAAAGAAGTTGTTAGAGTCATAAAAAAAAGCCCCTGTGTTTACTGCACAGGGGTCTGTTCGTTTCGTTCTTTTTTCAATTGTTCAAGTTCGCTGACTGTGACAAGCTGGTAGCCTTGTTTGGTGAGTTCATGTATGATCTTCACCGCTGCTCGAGCAGAGCTGTCATAAATATCGTGCATGAGTACGGTTTTGCCATCTGCTGCATGTGAGAGAACATGGTTTGTGATCTGCTGGCTGTTGCGAATTTTCCAGTCTTCAGGATCGACATCCCACAATGAAACGTTCATGCCCACCGCTTGATTGATGTCTGGATTTGTTCCTCCATATGGCGGTCTAAAGTGCGTAGGAGTATAACCGCTGGCCTTTTCAATCAGCTTCTGCGTGTCTTTTACTTGTTTGACCGCTTCTTTTAGAGGGAGTCTCGTTAATAAAGGATGGTTATATGAATGGTTTCCGATCTCATTTCCGCCCTTTAAAATGTCGGCAAGCATTCCAGGATAATACTGAACCCTGCTTCCTAATACGAAAAAGGTGGCGTGTCCTTTATTTTCCTTCAGCGCTGCTAAAATGGTTGAAGTTGTGGCTGGGTTTGGACCATCATCAAATGTGAGTGCGATGGCTTTTTTATTCGGATCAAGCTTTGGCTTTTGCGGCAGCTTGACGGCTTTTCTTTTTGGATTCGGTTCTTTGATTTCATTCTGATTTTTGGTCTTATTCATGTATTCCGGCTTCAAGATATCTTTTAGCAGCGTCTTTTTGATCGCCAGCGTTTGCGGACCTAAGTCCTTTGCGGCTAATTGAGAAGCTGGGAAATACAACTCTATATATTTCTCTTTTAAGGCGAATTGACTGAAGTTTTGATCAGTAGGGGCTGTTCCTTTTTGAAGGAGTGATAGATCCTTAGACAAGGTTTTATCTTTTTTAAGCTCCGTGTATGTAATATAGGATAATTTTTTCAAATAGTCCTTTTTGGGTTGAAATAAATCTTTTGTGTCAAGAAAGTCTTTTTTCTGAAAATCGAAATTGATTGTGACGTGATGAGTGGTTCCATTTTGCTGACCTGTATATGTGTAGGTCGTAAAATAAATGGCCGCAGATTGTTTTGCATAGTGCACCATGTCATAGTCAATATTCAGTTCAAACCGTTTGTTTTCATCAATGTCCTTTGCTTCACTAAATGTCTTTTTGAAATGCTCTAATGCTGAATTCGCATAGCTTTGAATCTTGTCATCTAGCTTTTTTTGATGAAAAAGTGGATAGTTCACCGCATATCTCATAAACTTCCCGTCATTTACAAGAGTGACAATTTCAACATTTTTATAATTCGTATCCTGCTTCACATTTTTCTTCTCTGTACCGCTTGCTTGCTGATTTTGAAAGAATGCAACTGCTCCAATGACGATGGCAAGCGCAAATAGGATGATACTCCATTTTCCCTTTACTGACACAACTTTCAATTCTCCTCTCATGACGGGTCATTCTTTATTCCTTTGACATCTGTTTGTAATATTTTTATAACAATTGACTTACTTTTGTAATTTTAGGGGATTTTCATGCGGAATGTCAACTATTTTCCTATTAAAATACTGTAAAAATTGATAGGTCTTTTAGAACGAGAAAAAGCAGAAGGAAAGAATTCTCATATTTGCCGTCTACCAATACCTTCAATAATTAAAAAAATGAGCCGTACATTGATTTTTCAGAGGCTGACGGCTATAATTTTGATGATTATGATTCTCATTTTCAAACTGACTTTTAATGAAGAAAAGGATGACACCGATTTTGCCGGATAAGCGAACATCTCAACAAAAACGATCATCACCTATTTTGTTCTTTTTATTGTTTTTTCTCGCTGTCATTGGTTTATTGGCAGCTATGTTTTTGGCTGTTTCATACGGTGCAAAGTCATTGTCTTTGCAAACGGTCTGGACAGCTGTGTTTGACTATCAGTCTCATGTGACAGAGCAGCAGATCATTCATGAATTAAGGCTTCCTCGTGTGTTAGGAGCTGCGCTTGTTGGAGCGGCGTTTGCTGTGGCAGGTGCGCTCATGCAAGGCATTACAAGAAATCCGCTGGCAGATGCGGGGATATTAGGCATTAACGGCGGTGCGATGTTTGTAGTCGCTCTCTGTTTTGCTTTTTTTCCAGGAATGCCTTATTCGGCATTGATGTTATTTTCTTTTTTTGGTGCCGTTCTCAGTACACTGCTGATCTTTGCCATTGGGGCGGCTGGCGGCGTGCTGACCCCACTTCGGCTCACTGTAGCTGGAGCTGTTGTTGCCGCATTGCTGCATGCGCTAAGCTCGGGTATCGCCATTTACTTTGATCTCAGTCAGGATCTGGCTTTTTGGTATGCAGGGGTGTGGCAGGTGTCAAATGGCCGCAGCTGATGATCCTTGCTCCAGTCATTCTCATTGTCATCGTTTGGGCGATGTTATTAGGACGATCCCTCTCGTTATTATCACTTGGTGAAGATGTAGCTGCGAATTTAGGGGTGAAAACCCGGCAAGTGCGAATACTAGGTATGGCAGCTGCGGTTCTGCTGGCAGGCGTTTCTGTATCGGCGGTTGGGTCTATTGGGTTTGTCGGGCTTGTCATTCCGCATATTGCACGAAAGCTGGTTGGGGTCAATTATCGTTTCGTCATTCCGATGTCAGCGATTTTAGGCGCAATGCTTCTCGTCTTCGCTGATCTTGCCAGCCGGACAGTAAATCCGCCAAGAGAGCTTGCCATTGGCGTTATGGTGGCACTTGTTGGTGTTCCTTTCTTCTTATATATTGCCAGAAAAGAAGGGAGGAACCTGTCATGAAAGAGAAACGGCGTGCTCTTGTCGTGACAGCCGTTTTGCTTTGTCTGAGTGCGGCTGTTGTGCTGTATAGTTTAAATACCGGCACGCTGAAACTCAGTCCTCTCGTTGTCGTCAAAACGTTATTTGGCTTTGGAGATTTCCAAAGTGAGACGGTGCTGTTTGATTATCGTCTCCCTCGAATCGTCGTGACGATACTAGCTGGAATAGGTCTAGGCATCGCAGGTGGCATTTTGCAGAGTTTATCCCGCAATCCACTGGCCGATCCTGGGATTATCGGTCTGAATGCAGGAGCCGCATTCGGCTTAATCATCTTTGTGACGTATTTTCACGTACTAGAAGGAAATCCATCTTTACTCATTCCGCTCTTTACGTTTGGTGGAGGCCTACTTGCGGCGTCAGTCATCGTTCTTCTTGCGTACGACAGGCATGAAGGGCTTGTACCTATCCGGCTGATCCTTGTTGGAATTGCCGTAGCTGCGGGGTTTAGTGCATTGACGTTATATTTGTCATTGAAACTGGATGAAGATACATACACCTTCGCTTCAAGGTGGCTTGTGGGAAATGTATGGGGAAGAGACTGGATTCATGTGCTTGCGCTCCTACCTTGGATCGTATGTCTTGTCCCGCTTACGCTCATGCAGTCCAGCACACTCAATGCGTTAACGTTAGGTGATGCCGTCGCCTCAAGTGTTGGCGTACGTGTACAGCGTAAACGTCTGTTGTTACTCACCTTAGCTGTAGGTCTAGCGAGTGCAAGTGTATCGATGACAGGCGGAATTGGTTTTATTGGCCTTGTTGCACCTCATTTGGCGAGGCGTCTTGTCGGCTCACTGCACCAATATTTTTTACCAGTAAGTGCCCTGCTTGGGCTGTTGATTCTGGTCAGTGCCGATACAATCGGACGTTCCATATTTGCCCCAAATGCCATCCCAGCAGGTGTGGTTGTGGCTTTTATCGGAGCACCTTATTTTCTCTATTTATTAACAAAAACAAAATAAGAAAGAGGAACTCATCATGAAAAAAGTACTTGTGTTTGGTTTAACGCTCTGTTTTTTGATTCTGGCCGCTTGTGGTCAACAGGAAACAAAGAAGACAACAAATCAAGATGAAAACGGAACACCTAAGATTGCATCCTTGTCGATTCATTTAACAAATGATTTATTAGCACTCGGGATAAAACCTGCTGGCTCTGTTGTAGGGGGAGACTTAAAAGATTTCCTTCCACATGCGAAAAAGCAGCTTAGCCAAACGAAGAAGCTGGGCATCGCAGCAGATCCTGATATGGAGTCATTGCTTGCTTTAAAACCAGATGTCATTTACGTTGATGAAGAACTAGCTGGACAAGACTTATCAAAATACAAAAAAATTGCCAAAACCGAAGTGTTCAATTTAAATGATGGCACATGGCGTGATCACTTGAAAAAAATCGGCAAGCTCGTCAATAAAGAAAAAGAAGCCGATCAATATATTAAGGACTACAATCAAGAAGCAAAAGAAGTCAAATCACTCATCCAGAAAAAGATTGGGAATGGAAAAGTGATGGCAATTCGTGTAACAGCAAAAGAGCTTCGAGTATTTAGTATGAAACGTCCGATGGGGCCAATTTTATACGATGATTTAGGACTGACACCTGTAGATGGTGTGAAAAAGCTGGACAGCAAACGTCCATTTGAAGTCATTTCTCAAGAAGTGCTTCCTGACTTTGATGCAGATGCTATTTTTGTTGTCGTGAACCGTGATGATAAGGCGCAGCAGGCATTCAAACAGTTAGAGCAGACACCGATTTGGAAAGGCCTAAAAGCCGTAAAGAAAAACCAAGTGTATCCGATTGCCGATCAGCCATGGCTTGATTATTCAGCTCTAGGCAACAAAATGGCAATGGATGAAGCAAAAAAGATGTTCTCTAAATAAACAGCACATAAATCAAGGCATCATTCCGCATCTAGGAATGATGTCTCTTTTTTTGATTCATTCTTCTATTCATGCGCTTTTTGCATACATATGAGAGGGAACGAGCAGTATCGTCCGTATGAAAGGATAAGGGGAGGGGTTACAGTTGAAGGTTCAAAAAATTAGTGCAGGCACTATTGCGAGGCTTGTGCTGCTTTTATTGGCACTTGTGAACAGCGCTCTCACTGCTGCAGGAAAAAGCCCAATTCCAATTGATGAAGAAGGTGTGCAGCAATTCATTACGTTAGCTTTTCTTGGCATCACATCACTATGGGCCTATTGGAAGAACAATGATATTACGAAAAAAGCACGAACGAAAAAAGAAGAATAATAGAAAACAGAGCCTTTTCATGCAAAAAGGCTCTCAGCGTGTAGAGAAACCCTCGCATTCGGTGTCAGTCCTGCGCGGGTACTCACGAATGTCAAATTCGCTCCGCAAAAGTAGCTGTCCTTCCTAGACTGCTATCACGCTGAAAAGAAGACAAAGAGCTAAAATAAAGTTCATTTTAGCCCTTTGTCCATAAACTGAAAAGAGCCTTTTCATATAAAAAGGCTCTATTTCATCGAAGCGACAAGCGCCTCTCCCCGCAAATTGGTTTGATCTCAGTGGCTTACGCCCGGTGTTCTCCCATATTGGTAAGAAACGCTTTCACTTCCTCGATGGTTAAGCCAATGGCCTTTGCTTCACTCATGAGACGCTTCCATTCTGACATATTTGAGTCGGTCAGCTTTCTATGATGGACATGCAACGTCTTTCCTTCCTGCTCCTTTCTGTAGGTTTGGAGCAGCTGATACAGTTCTTCTTTAGGCATGCCGGATTGGACGGCATGAACGATATGATCCCGCCACTCCTGTTCACCGCCCTCAGCGTAATGAAACATCATCGTTTCTGCATCAAACAGCTCTTGTAAATCAATGTCTAGTGATGAGGATACCTTTTTTAAAAACTGGACAGATGGATTACGGTGGACACCACGCTCAATTTTACTCAAATACGATTTAGAGACATGGGCATCTTCAGCCAACTGCTGGATTGAGTATCCTTTCCTCTTTCGGTAAATTCGTATCACCTTGCCTATCATTCGATATATGATCTCCCTTCTCCCCGGCGAATCGTTCTGTGACCTTTTCGTTCATTATAAGAAATAAATTGTTCTTTATAAAATTCAAAAACGTAAGAAACAGGAAGTAAACAAAAGAAAACGAACGATTTCGTTCTTTAAAAAGAACTATAAGACCTATTATGACATTTTTCTTTGCGGGTATTATCTTTTATAATCCAATCATTAACAAAAAGAAACCATATATAACCTTTTTATGATGAAATCGGGAGGTATCTATGAATGAGAATATAGGTTTTAAGCAGCTGTTTTCTGTCATAAAAGAGAAAATGGCCCTTCTGATCCTGATTGTCCTGATCGTAACGGGCATTTCAGCCTACTATCAGTTCTATGTCTCGACTCCTGTATATCAGGCAACCACTCAAATTCTTGTTCATAAACGAAGCAGTGATGCACAAGCGAATTTAAACGATATTCAGATGAACCTTCAATATACACGTACCTTTCAAGTCCTATTAAAAAGTCCAATTGTCATTGAAAAAGTAAAAGAAACACTCAATCTTACAGAATCGGCAGAAGGATTAAAACACAAAATTGCCACAAGTACAGAAAATGAGTCAGAGGTCATAAATATTTCTGTACAAGATGAGGACCGAGCGAAGGCAGTAGCCATTGCGAATACAGCCACAGAGGTGTTGCAAGAAGAAATCAAAAAAAACCATGAATATGGATCGCATTAATGTTTTGTCTGAAGCCAAGCTGTCCAACACGATACTAATGAACTCACGTAAATTCGTTCACATCGTTCTGGCACTAGGCGCCTCTGTATTAGGGGGAATGACACTCATTTTCTTAATGAATTTACTCGATGATACGGTAAAACGAACACATCAAATAAGAGAAGAGATCGGATTGCCGTCGCTCGGCAGTGTCTATCAGATGCATGCAGACAGGAGGGCAAAAAAAGACAAGCAGTCCGTCATAACGGGAGGACAGAACATTGATTTTTAAGAGGAAAAAACGAGAAAAAAGAGATTTATCCTGCATTTCTGTATTAAATCCTCACTCTGTCATTGCGGAACAATTCCGAACGATCCGAACGAACATCGAATTCACGTCGATTCAAACGAGGCTGAAGTCGATATTGGTCACATCCTCCTTGCCGAAGGAAGGAAAATCATTTACGGCTGCAAACTTGGCAGCTGTTTTTGCACAGCAGAAAAAACGGGTTTTGCTCATGGATGCTGATTTACGTAAACCAGCTATTCATGAATATTTTGATCTGAGTCCGCACACCGGATTGACCAATGTGCTATTAAATAATTGCACTTTGGAGGAAGCCATTTTGCCTACACCGATTGAGCATTTAGAGCTGCTTCCGAGTGGGACCATTCCGCCAAATCCCGCTGAGCTGCTTTCCTCCTCTGTGATGAAGCAGCTATTTTACGAGATTGAGCAGCAGTATGACATGGTGATTGTGGATTCCACACCGCTTCTGCCTGTAGCCGATGCCAAAATATTAGCGAACCGAACGGATGGAAGCATTCTTGTGGTTTTAAGCGGTAAAACGAAGATTGCCGCTGTGAAGAAATCAAAAGAAGTATTAGAGGGGACGACAGGGAAACTGCTTGGGGCGATGCTAAATGGCAAGAAAGTGAAAAAGGGAAGGCACTATATGTATTAAAGAGATTGATAGGTGATGTCTCCTAATCTTTAACAACGGAGGCACTCGATCCTGCTGTGGGCATGACATATGCCTTAGATGCTCGTCATCGGTAGTGGGATGTGAGGACGGGTTTGATGCCCATTTTACGTAAGAATAGTGATGCTTTAAAAAGGGGGAGGAGCGTTGACTTACGCCCAAAGATTATCAATCATCGTGGCACTAGATTCATATCTCATTTTAGTAGCCGTCTTTTTTGGCTTTCAATTTGTTCAAGAGGCAGCGTTAACCGTATATACATTTGAAATGCTCGTCATTTCTTCGCTCAGTCTACTGATCGGGCACCATTTGTTTTCGTATATTTTTCACGTGTACAAGCAAGTATGGGCCTATACAGGGGTTAGAGAGCTATTTTCTTTAATGAAGACCTTTGCGTGTTCATTTTTATTTTCCATGACGATGCTGTACATTTTTGTGCAGACATGGCCATTTCGCTTTTTATTTATTGTCTGGCTTTTCCATGTGTTATTCATCGGTGCATCTCGTATGGCATCCAGGCTGTTTCATGATGGTGCGAAGCGGTATCAAGTTGAAAAGGAGCGGGCACTAATCATTGGCGCTGGATCAGCCGGGACCATTATCGTTCGTCAGCTTCAGCAGTCGAGTGATGTACATATTGAGCCGGTCGCTTTCATTGATGATGACAAAACAAAGCATAAGCTTGAAATTATGGGGCTGCCTGTTCTTGGGGGAAAAGAACATATTCAAACGGCTGTTGTGATGATGGATATTCAAAAAATCATTATCGCCATTCCATCCAAAAGCAGTCACACATTAAAAGGACTGTATAAGGAATGTGTAGCGACTGGAATCAAAACACAGATTATGCCGGAAATGGAACAGATTTTAAAAGGAACCCATGCGCTGAATCAATTGCGGGATGTACAGCCAGAGGATTTGCTTGGAAGAGAGCCGATTCAATTAGATACAAGCCGTCTATCCGTTCACCTAAAAGGAAAAACGATTATGGTGACAGGAGCTGGCGGGTCTATCGGGTCAGAAATCTGTCGTCAAATTTGTGTATTTGCCCCTCGGGCGATTGTGCTTGTGGGACATGGAGAATTTAGCATTCATTCTATTTTACTAGAGCTGAAAGAATTGTATGGAGATAGCATTCGCCTATATCCACAAATTGCGGATATTCAAGATAAACAAAAAATGAGTGAAATCGTTGGTCATTTTCAGCCGGATATGATTTATCATGCCGCTGCTCATAAACATGTCCCGCTCATGGAAATTAGCCCGAAAGAAGCGGTGAAAAACAATATTATCGGGACAAAAAATGTGGCAGAAGCTGCACATGAGCACGGAGTTGAAACATTTGTCCTCATCTCATCTGACAAAGCGGTCAACCCTGCCAATGTGATGGGAGCCACAAAGCGGTTTGCTGAAATGGTGATTATGCAAATGGGGGCAAGCAGTGAAACGAAATTTGTCGCCGTCCGGTTTGGGAATGTACTCGGGAGCAGGGGGAGTGTCATTCCAATCTTTAAAAAACAAATTGAAAAAGGCGGGCCAGTGACCGTCACGCACCCAGCCATGACAAGATATTTTATGACGATACCAGAAGCATCAAGGCTTGTTATTCAAGCTGGTGCACTAGCAGAAGGAAGGCAGATTTTTGTTTTAGATATGGGGGAGCCAGTCAAAATTGTCGACCTCGCAGAAAACCTCATTCACCTCTCAGGCTACACCACAGACCAGATTCCCATCACATTTACGGGTATTCGTCCCGGAGAGAAAATGTACGAGGAGTTACTCAACCAGCATGAAAAAGCACAGGAGCAAATTTTCCCGAAAATCCATATCGGCCATGCCTTGGATGGTGATCCGTATGTGCTGAACCGCTTTATTCACGAATTTAACATGATGAGTGACGATCAATTAAGACAGGCCTTGTTTGCCGCCATTGAGTCGCATGATGTATTGCCTGAACCGATGCAACGAGAGGAGGAGCCACTTGCTAATGAAGAAAAAAGTCTTGTTTTGCGCAACGGTTGATTATCATTTTAAGGCGTTCCATCTCCCGTATTTCAGGTGGTTTCAGGAACAAGGATGGGAAGTGCATACAGCGGCAAATGGCCAGCTGGAGCTGCCGTATGTGGATCAAGCGCATTCCATTCCGATTCAGCGTTCCCCTTTTCATTTGCAAAATCGGCTTGCTTATGTGGAGCTGAAAAAGCTTTTAGAAAAAGAGCATTATCAGTTCATCCATTGTCACACACCGATGGGGAGTGTCATTGGCAGGCTAGCGGCGAAAACAACACGCAAAAAAGGGACGAAAGTTCTTTACACAGCGCATGGCTTTCACTTTTGGAAGGGGGCACCGCTTCAAAATTGGCTGCTTTATTATCCAGTTGAGAGATGGCTCGTTCAATATACAGATGCACTCATCACCATTAATGGAGAAGACTATGAAAGAGCCGATCGTCTGTCAAAAGAGAAGGCGGCTGTGCATTATGTTCCCGGTATGGGTGTCGATATGAAGCGATTTGCACCAGTTGATGACAAAGAAAAAGACCGCCTTCGTAAAGCATATGGTTTTACCACGCAAGATTTTATCGTGCTGTGTGCTGGTGAATTAAATGACAATAAAAATCAAGGAATGCTCATCAAAGCTTGCGCGCAGGTGTATCGGAATATACCACAAGTGAAAATTGTATTTGCTGGAGAAGGGACAAGTCGGTCGTCCTATGAAAAGCTGGTCTGTCAGCTGAATCTTGAGGAACATGTACAGTTTGCGGGATTTTGCAAACACATCGAAGATTGGATGCATATGAGCGATGTATGTGTATCAACCAGCTTGAGAGAAGGACTTGGGATGAATCTTCTTGAAGCGATGTCTGCTGAAAAGCCGGTGATTGCAACAGAAAATAGAGGGCATTGTGAGCTCGTCAAACATGGAGTGAACGGCTTTTTAGTCAAACCGCATGATGTGAATGGTTTAGCCGTTTATTTACAGCAGCTCTATCATAAAAAGGACCAGCTTCACCTAATGGGGAAAGCGGGACGTTCTATGGCTCACGCATTTGCACAGGAGCAGACGGTAAGTGCTATGGAGGAAATTTACACAACGTATATGGATCAAAAAGAGAAGGTGATGTGAGCATGCGTCAGCCGAAAGTATCGATTATCATGGGTGTTTACAATTGCCAAGAGACAGTAGAAGAAAGCATTGAATCGATTCTCCGTCAAACCTATGAAAACTGGGAGCTCATCATATGTGATGATGCATCAACAGATGGCACCTATGAAAAAGTGCTGCACTATACCATGCGTGAACCCGATAGAATTCGCCTCATCCGAAATGAACACAATCAAAGACTTGCCGCCAGTTTAAATCGTTGTCTCACTGAAACGAATGGAGAACTGATTGCAAGACAGGATGGCGACGATATATCGGTGTCTACACGATTAGAAAAACAGGTTCGTTTCCTTGATGCACATCCGGAATATGATGTAGTTGGTACGGCGATGACGGTGTTTGATGAGTCAGGGACGAAGGGCGTTCGAGCACTTGTCTCAGAGCCTGATCGAAGGGTGCTGGCAAGAGGAACGCCTTTTTGTCATGGGACGATTATGATGAGAGCGTCAGCCTACAAGGCTTTAAATGGCTATCGTTCTGTCAAAACAACCAGACGGATGGAAGATATCGATCTGTGGATTCGTTTTTTTGCTGCGGGGAGAAAAGGCTTTAATTTGCAAGAGCCCTTATACCTTGTAAGGGAGGATGAAGCGGCCTTTCAGCGCCGGAAATTCCGATACTCAATGGATAATGCCTGGCTTGTTTTAAAAGCATGCAAGCAATTGAAATTGTCGCCGTTTGATTATCTCTTTGCGCTTAAGCCGGTCATCCGCGCTTGTTTGTCGCCAAAGATCATGAGGTTTTATCATCAGCGGAAACTTGGAGGATCTATGGTGAAAAGGAGGACGATTCGGGATGAGTGAGCCAAAGCGTGTACTTCATGTTGTGGGCGGAATGAACAGAGGCGGTGCAGAAACGATGATCATGAATATCTATCGTGCAATCGACCGGAATGTTCTTCAATTTGATTTCATTACCCACCGGGAGGGTGTCTGTGATTACGATGAGGAAATTCGTCAGCTTGGCGGGCGGATTTTTTATGTCCCAAGTATTGGAGCGTCCTCTCCATGGACGTTTGTCCAAACGTTGACGAAGACGATCAAGCAAACGGGACCTTATCAGGCGGTGCATGCACATACAGATTTTCAAACGGGCTTTTCTGCCCTTGCTGCGAAACTGGCAGGTGTGAAGGTACGCATTTGCCATTCACATAATACGGCTTGGAAACAGTCTCCTAGCCGGGTTGATCATTTGATGCTCAAAGGATTTCGTCAGCTGATCTTTGCCTTTTCTACGAAGCTTGTTGCATGCGGTGAAGATGCCGGTGTCTTTTTATTTGGACAAAAAAGAATGCACGATGGACGAGTGGACATTTTACCAAATGGGATTGATTTGGACCTTTTTTTTCAGTTGGAGCCAGAAGCGAAGGTGAAGATGAAAAAAGACCTCCATCTTCACGAGAGAAAACTGATCATTGGACATATTGGGCGATTTCATGAGCAGAAAAACCATGTTTTTTTCATCGAATTAGCGCAGACACTGAAAAAACAAGGGGTCTCCTTTCAGCTAGTTCTCATAGGAGATGGGCCGCTCCGGGCAGTGGTTGAATCGTATGCAGAGAAAGCAGGATTAATGGAAGACATTGTGTTTACGGGCGTTGTCTCAGAGGTTCCGCAGTATATGAAAGCATTTGATGTGTTTGTGATGCCGTCTTTGTTTGAAGGTCTTCCGCTCGTATTAGTGGAAGCGCAGGCATCTGGACTCCCATGTGTGATTTCAGATCATATCACAAAGGAAGTCGATTTAGGCTGTGGGCTTGTGAAAAGGAAATCCTTGCAAGATTCAGCACATGAGTGGATGAAAGCCATACTAGAAGCCTACCATGCAGACCCTCCTCTTCAGGAGACGATTATTTCTCAGCTTGGCCTTAGAGGATTTGATGTGAAACAGAACATCACCCGTGTGATGAATGTGTATGGATTGTAAGGAAGGATTGGCAGATGGCGGTTTATTTGGTGAACATGATCATGGTCTATTTATGGTCGAGCTTTGCTGCATTTTATGGCAGACGTGATGATACCATACAAAGCGGCTGGCGGCCGAACAAGCTTCTGGTGTTTTTTCCGTTTTTATTTCTTTGTATTGTGGCGGGCATACGTTACAAAGTAGGAACTGATTTCGTCACCTATGGACAAATGTATGAGTTCTCCGTCAACTATGACAAGCCTTGGCATATTTTCGGATTCGGTGTAGACAAGGCCGCCACTGATCCGGGCTTTACATTGATCTTGTGGATGCTCAATCAACTGTCACATGAGCCGCAAATCATGTATATCACAGTTGGGATCATCACCTATTTTTTTATTATCAAAACACTTGTGCGATATGGACGGCCATTTGAGCTTAGTATGCTACTATTTCTCGGCACATTTCATTATTACGCTTCGTTCAATGGCATGCGGCAGTATATGGTGGCGGCGATTCTTTTTTATGCCATCCGGTTTGTCATCAAAGGTCAGTGGAAATGGTATTTTCCGCTCGTGCTTGTATGCGCGCTATTTCATTCATCGGCACTCATTATGATTCCAGTCTATTTCATCGTCAGAACAAAGTCATGGTCTTGGATGATGCTTGTGTTATGTATGATTTTTCTAGGCTTAACCGCTCTGTATGACCGCTTTGTCTCCGTGTTTGTCGTGATGCTGCAAGGGAGTTCTTATGGTCATTACGAGGAGTGGCTGACAACGAATACGAATGGAATGAATGTGACGAAAATTGGTGTCTTGATTTTGCCGTTATTGCTTGCGTTCTTTTGTCGAAAACGACTTCGTGAGCTGACGCCAGAGAGTGATTATATTGTGAATTTTTGTTTGCTTGGTTTTTTGTTTGGCATCCTTGCAACGAAGGATGTCATTTATGCAAGATTTCATATTTACTTTGGTCTGTATCAGCTCATTTTACTGCCTTATTTCACACGGATTTTTGATCAGCGAACAAATTTCTTTATGTATATCGGAATTGCGGTTTGCTATATTTTGTACAGCATCATGCTGATGCCGTTTGATTCTTCTGTTTTACCGTACCGAACGATTTTTACAAAGTAGATTTGAAGAAAGGTGGGGCTTGCTGTCATGCCAGCTATCAGTCTATTGGTCGCAGTCTATAACACTAGTCAATATGTGGAGCAGTGTCTTCAATCGATTGCAGACCAAAGCTTTTCAGATATAGAGGTCATCCTCATTAACGATGGATCTACCGATCACAGTGGAGACATCCTTGAAGCGTTTGCTGCGCGTGATGAGCGATTTCGGGTGATTCACCAAATCAATCAAGGGCTGGGAGCGGTGAGGAACAGGGGCATAGAAGAAGCAACAGGAACGTATCTTGCCTTTGTTGATTCAGATGATGTTCTCGCTCCTCAATACTGTGAGGCTTTATATCAAGAAGCCGAAAACACTGGTGCCGATCTTGTTGTTAGTGAATATTGGATTCAGTTTGAACAGTCAAAACGGATCATACCGACGACGCTGTTAGCTCAGCAGAAAGCCGATAAGACAAGTTTAATAGAATCGTTATTACATGGTGAGATCACGGGATTTTCATGGAATAAGCTGTATCGGCGGGCATTTATCGAAAAGCATCATATCCGTTTTCCGTTGAGAGGTGAGCTTGAGAATATTGAAGATCAATATGTCACGCTGCGCTGTTTTTCTTTATCACGTGTCATTGCCTTTGTTCATGAGCCGCTTTATTATTACCGGGTTCATTTGTCATCCATTGTCCAGCGATATCAAAAGCAGTATTTTCAGCATGGACTGGCGTTTTATGACGCGCAGCGTTTGTTTTTAAAAGAGCATGATGAGCTGACACCATATGAGAAGGCTTTTTGTTTTTTTATCGTGAATCATACGCTGCATTGTATGCTCAATGAATGGAAGAGCCAAAATTCCCTTTCCTTTCAAAAAAAGCTTGGTCATATGCGTGAAATGGTGACACATGAAGCTTTTCAGAAGGCTGTGAAACAAGTGGAACCATCGAAGCTGACTGTGCGAAAGCGAATGATCTTATTCCTTGCTAGGCTGCAGTGGGTGTATCCGCTCTCTGCCGCAGCTTCAAGCTATCAAAAATGGATTGAATATCAAACGAGAAAATCGGGGTGATGAGTGTGACATTGCAGCAATTAAAAGCACATGCCGCAGAGTGGCTGCTCTTAAAGGTCAAGTATCCACTTCAATATAGGTTGAGCCGCCAAAGACTGCCAGAGCTGCGTCATCAGAAGAAAATCATTCTCACGCTGCTGCCGGCACATGACAACTTAGGTGATCACGCGATTGCCTATGCCAGCTACTGCTTTTTACAAAAGCACTTTCCAGACTATCAAATCATAGAAGTAGACATGCAGGAGATGTATCGTCTAGCACGTCCACTGAAGCACGCGCGGCACCCAGAGGACATTGTCTGTATCATCGGTGGGGGCAACATGGGCGATTTATATCGATATGAAGAATGGACAAGACAATTTATCATGAACGCCTTTAAGTCCTATCCCGTCATTCAGCTGCCCGCTACTGCTCATTTTACAGAAACAAAGAGAGGGAAAAGAGAAGAACGCCGCGCCATTCAAGCATATCAACAACACCCGAGGCTTCTCTTGATGGCAAGAGATCAAACCACCTATCAATGGATGAAGCAGCATTTTCCTAATAAAGAGGTGTGGAAACAGCCTGATATGGTCCTGACATTAGACGAAACATCGAAGAGTCAAACCCGTAAAGGTGTGCTGCTTTGTCTGCGTGAGGATAAGGAGGCATATCTCACGAAAGAGAAACGAGAACAACTGCAGGAGCATATCAAAGAAACGTATGATCAAGTTGGTTTTATCACAACAACCATTGGGAAGCGAGTGAATCGAACGACTCGTTTAGAGGAATTATCCATGTTATGGACGCAGTTGAGACAGGCACAAGTCGTCGTGACAGATCGACTGCATGGCATGATCTTTTGTGCGATCACACATACACCGTGTGTTGTCATCAGGTCGTTTGATCATAAAGTCATGGAAGGATATGAATGGGTAGCGCACTTGCCATTTATGACCCTTTTGAAGGAACCAACGGAGGAAGCGGTGAAAAAGGCCATTCATCAGCATATGAAAACAAGCGGACAAAAGGGAGAGGAAGCTGGATGAAGGCCCTTAAACACTGCGTGAAATCACCATGAACCGTGCGTTTCTTTACAATGTCAGTGCAAATGTGATGACGTTTATCTTGATGATGCTGATGTCTGTTTGTTTAACGCCTTACATTGTTCATACACTTGGAGTGGAAGCGTTTGGTCTGATTCATCTGACGCAAAATATGATCAACTATTTATCGGTCATTACGGCTTCATTAAGTGCTGTGGTGGTGCGTTTTTTTTCTGTTGCCGCTCATAAAGGAGAGATGGAACAAGCGCAGCGCTATCTCGCTTCCTATTTTGTCAGTTCTCTTTTTTTATCCATCTGTCTTTTTTTACTTTGTCTATTCATGTCTCAGCAGCTGGTTGATTGGCTCCATGTGCCTGCTCATCTTGCAAAAGATACACAGATCGCCTTTGTGTTAGGGGGTCTTTTATTTATGCTCAATTTCGTCATGTCTGGTATTGGGGCGGCACCGTTTTATGCGAACAAATTATATGTATCGAGTGTTGGACAGGCCATTCAGATGTTTGGCAGGGCGCTTGTGATTGTGCTGCTATTTACCGTGACGACACCAGCTATTTGGCATATTCCGCTTGCAGCCGTTATGGGGAGTTTCGCCGCTTTGGGAATGGGTCTCTATTATTTTAAGAAACTCATTCCTTGGTTTTCGTTTAAGTGGCGGTACGTTTCTTTATCTTCAAGTCTCACGCTGGTTCGATCAGGGGTGTGGCATTCATTTGAACAAATGGGCATTTTGTTGTTTTTACAAATCGATTTATTGATGACCAACTTACTGATTGGGGCAGAAGCGACTGGACAGTATGCCGCCATTTTACAATTTCCATTATTATTGCGCACCCTTGCAGGGACACTTGCGATTGTGTTTGCGCCAACGATCACAAAATTATATTCAAACCAAGACGAGCAGGGGCTCATTCAATACGCCGCCAATGCCATGAAATGGAGTGGTTTATTTGTGGCATTCCCCGCAGCTCTGTTAGGAGGTCTTGCCGGTCCGCTCATGCTGTTATGGCTTGGACCAGCCTTTGAGGAGCTGAAATGGCTGCTGATGATTCATGCGGCTTATTTGTGTTTCACGTTGATGTTTTTACCGCTGACCTATGTACCGACTGCCTTTAACCGATTTAAAGTGCCGGCGGTTGTGACACTCATATTAGGCGGTTCCAATGTCCTGTTCGCCTATGTACTGACTCACCTACTTCAGCTCGGGTTATATGGCATTGCATCAGCAGGAGCCGTTGTTTTATTGATGAAAAATATCGTCTTTCTCCCATTGTATACAGCCAAGATCACGAAACAGAAAAGTACCATCTTTTATAAACATACAGTCGTTCCGCTGTTTGGGGCTCTGTTCATATGGGGGATCTGTGCCGGCATTCAGGCTGTGTATGATGTGACGAGATGGTGGGAGCTATTTTGTATTGGCGGAATATGTTTCGTTCTCTACTTAGGCTATTTGTATCAATTTGCAGGAACAAAACAAGAGCGGATACAGCTCATGCGTAAGGTGAAACAAGCTGCTATTGAACGAGCTGTCTCCCGCTAGTGTGGAAAGGAGAAGCAATGATGAAAAGAATAATAGATGTGGTCGTGGCACTGACACTGCTCATCGCAGGGAGTCCTCTTTTCCTTCTCATCTATGGACTCATTCGGTGGAAAATCGGAGCGCCTGTGGTGTTTCGACAAGAACGGCCTGGTCTGTACGGACAGCCGTTTATGCTTTATAAATTTCGGACGATGACCGAGGAACGCGATGAACATGGCGTACTGCTTCCAGACCATCTTCGATTAACAAAAACCGGCGCCTTTATTCGTAAGCTCAGTCTTGATGAATTGCCGCAGCTTGTCAATGTACTCAAAGGGGAAATCAGTCTCGTTGGACCAAGACCGCTTTTAATGGAGTATTTACAAATGTACACAGAGGAGCAAGCGAAGCGTCATCTTGTGAAGCCTGGTATCACTGGATGGGCCCAGGTGAATGGGAGAAATACTCTCTCTTGGGAGGAGAAATTCACCTATGACCTCTGGTATGTAGAGCACCAATCGTTTTGGCTCGATATGAAAATCTTATGGATGACCTTGCTGAAAGTCATCAAAACAGAAGGGGTGCAGCAGCCAAATCATGCAACAGCTGAAAAATTCAAAGGAACTGATACGTAAAGAGCAGCCCATTGGCTTAATAGGGGCTGGCGGACACAGTAAGGTCATTCAGGAGTTGATTTTTTTGCATCCTGAGTACTCATTGTGTGCTGTATTAGACGATCGATTTGAGGAAGCTGACCCTCAAACCGGCATTCTGTATGGTCCGATTTCTATGAGTCAAAAGGTAAGAGATGAAATACCTGATATGCAATGGCTGATTGCCATTGGGCAAAACGAAATCAGACAGAGGATCAAAGAACGTCTCGAATTTGAAGAGAGGGCATTTGCCACACTGATTCATCCAGAGGCAGTTGTGAGCTCGTCAACGAAGGTTGGCGGGGGAACGGTTGTGATGGCAAGGGCTGTTGTGCAAGCAGATGCAGTGATCGGTGAGCATGCCATTATCAACACCGGTTCTATCGTGGAGCATGACTGCTTTCTCGAATCCTTTACGCACCTATCCCCGGGAGCTGTGCTCACCGGCTGTGTCTCTGTGCGAGAGGGTGCTCATATTGGAGCTGGGGCTGCTGTCATACCTGGCAGAACCATTGGAAGCTGGGCAGTAATCGGCGCAGGAGCGGCAGTGACCCGAGATATACATGATCAGAAAGTCGCTGTAGGCGTTCCTGCAATTGAGATCAAAGATCGAAGAGAAGGTGGGAAATCATGAGAGACAGGAAACGAATCTACTTATCTCCTCCTCATATGAGTGGAAAAGAACAGATGAAAATAGAGGAGGCATTTAAAAGCAATTGGATTGCACCATTAGGACCGCTTGTAAATGAATTTGAGCAAGTGGTCGCGGATTATGCAGGGGTGAAGAGAGGAGCAGCATTATCTTCAGGAACAGCAGCCATTCACCTTGCCTTAAAACTCCTTGGCGTTCAAAAGGGAGATATGGTCTTTTGTTCCACTCTCACATTTGTTGCCAGTGCAAATCCTATTTTATATGAACAAGCGACGCCTGTTTTTATTGATTCAGAAAAAGAGACTTGGAATATGTGTCCGCTGGCGTTAGAGAAAGCCTTTGCTGAAACAAAACGACTTGGGAAAAGACCCCGAGCGGTCATTGTCGTTCATTTATACGGACAAAGTGCGAAAATGGATGAAATCATAGCAGTGTGTGAGGCATATGATGTGCCAATCATTGAAGATGCGGCTGAATCGTTAGGCAGTATATATAAAGGAAGAAAAAGCGGTTCAATGGGCAGGTTCGGTGTTTACTCTTTTAACGGAAATAAAATCATTACAACATCAGGAGGCGGAATGCTTGTCAGTGATGATGAAGCAGCGATCGACCGCTGCCGATTTCTCGCGTCACAGGCGAGAGAACATGCCCTACACTATGAGCATCAAGAGGAGGGATATAACTATCGAATGAGCAACCTGCTCGCAGGTGTAGGAATTGCACAAATGGAAGTGTTAGAGGAGCGTGTTCAGCAAAAACGCCGCATTTTCGAGCGTTATCAAGATGCTTTAGCCGATATTGAAGGCCTTCAATTTATGCCAGAATATCAAGACACCACATCAAACCGCTGGCTGACCACATTCACCATTGATCATCATGCACAGATGTCTCCAGTAGAGATGATAGATGCTTTAGAACAAAAGCAGATCGAAGCAAGGCGTGTATGGAAGCCGCTGCACCAGCAGCCGCTCTTTCATGGTTATCCTTTTTATACAACAGCCGATGAAGTCCCTGCATCTGAGTTGTTATTTGAGACAGGTCTTTGCCTGCCATCTGGTACAAGCATGACAGACGCAGAACAGGAGCTTGTCATTGATACATTGTACAGCGCCCTGCAAAAGAAAGCATTATCCTCCACATAGGCTGCTCGTTCATCAGCAGCCTGCCTCTCTTTTTAACAAATCCCTTAATTTATGGAATAATAAGGAATATGCATTGTCATTTCGTATCAAATATGATATTGACAACAGAGTCCTTCCTCCTTAAAATGAAAATGATTATCAGCATCAATTAGGGGGAGCAACTTATGTCTATTTGGAATAAATTTCTGAAAATTAAAATAAATACAATATTACCTATCCTACTGATCTTCTTACTAGTAGGCTGTTCTCAAGCAAATAATGGAGCAGGTGGAGACAAGGATCATCCCGATATGATCACCATGGCATGGCCAAGAGATATTGGCGAAATGAATCCGCACATATACAATCCATCACAATTGTTTGCCCAATCCATGATTTACGAACCATTGGTGAGCTATCAAAAAAATGGAAAGCTTAAACCTGAATTAGCAAAATCATGGGATGTTTCCAAGGATGGCAAGGTGTATACGTTCCATCTTAGAGACAATGTCACGTTCTCAGATGGATCTAAATTTAATGCGAATATTGTGAAAAAGAATTTTGATACGATTTTAAAAAACAAAGAAGTACATAGCTGGTTAGGTGTCATAAAGAAAATCAAAAAGACAGAAGCAGTGGACAAGCAAACGTTTAAACTCACATTAACTGAGCCTTATTATCCAACTGTTCAAGAGTTAGCTGTTGTGCGCCCCGTTCGTTTCCTAGGCGAAGCAGGTTTTCCGAAAAACGGAGATACGTCAAAAGGAATCGAAAAACCAGTGGGGACAGGTCCTTGGGTATTAAAGACGTACAAAAAAGATGATTACGCGATTTTTGAACGAAATGACCACTACTGGGGAGAGAAACCAAAGGTCAAAGAAATCAAAGTGAAGGTCATTCCAGATGCCGAAACAAGAGTGATGGCATTTGAAAAAGGCGATGTAGATTTACTTTATGGAGAAGGAACGATTAGCCTCGATGCTTTTAAACAATTAGAGGCGAGCGGCAAGTATGAAACGAAGATGTCAGAGCCCATAGCCACTAGACAGCTTGTCATGAACACAAAAGTCGATCAGCTGTCAGATGAGAAAGTGCGTCACGCCCTTCAGTATGCGATCAATAAAACATCATTGGTGGAAGGTGTGACCTCTGGCTTAGAGGATGTAGCAGATCACATCTTGCCGACAAACATGCCATATACGTCAGGCATCCGGGTGAAATCTTTCCAATATGATGTGGACAAAGCGAAGGCTTTACTGGATGAAGCGGGCTGGACGCTTCCAAAAGGAAAAACCATACGGGAAAAAGACGGAAAAACGCTTGAGTTTAGTATGATGTATGACTCAGCAGAATCGGTTCAAAAAACAATGGCTGAAACACTGCAGGCAGAATGGGCAGCCATTGGGGTCGGCGTCAAACTTGAAGGTGTCGAGCTGGCGACGCAGGTTCAGCGGTTTAAAGCGAACAAATTTGATATGAACTTCTTTAGCAATTATGGAGCGCCGTATGATCCGCATACATTTATGAACGTTGTCTCATCAGATGGTTTTGGATTCAAAGAGGCGATCTCAGCGTATCCGAATAAAGATAAGCTGATCAAAGAAATGACGGAGATTCCATCAACAACTAATGAAAACAAACGTAAAGCACTTTATTCGTCCGTCTTATCTTCCTTGCAAGATCAAGGGGCGATTGTGCCAATCTCTTATTTTAAAAAGACAGCTGTTTATCAAAAAGATGTGAAGGACTTTGATTTCCCTGCGAATCGAGATGAACACCCTTTCACAGGCATCAAGCTGAAGTAACAGAAGGAAGGTAAGCAAATGAGCCGCTATATCATCAAACGAATGTTATCTATCATTCCTGTATTTCTACTAGCCACACTGTTCACAACTGGCATGATTCATCTGTCACCAGTTGATCCAGCGGAGGCATATTTAGCAGCGGCTCATATTCAGCCTACTGATGAGGTATTAGCCCAAAAACGAAGTGAATTTGGTTTAGATGAACCTTTTTACATGCAGTACCTTCATACGATTGAAAAAGTCGTCCGTCTTGATTTTGGGCGGTCGTATATGACCAATCAGCCTGTGCTTGATGAGGTGATCTATCGAATACCTGCGACGATTCAATTGGCGTTCACTAGTCTGCTGATCGCAATTTGTGTCAGTATTCCACTGGGCTTTTTCAGCGGGGTGAGAAAAAATGGCGTTGTAGATCATGTGAGCCGGTTGATTTCCTTCCTAGGAGCATCTATCCCGACCTTTGTTTTGGGGTATTTGCTCATCTTCTTTTTTTCAGTGAAACTCGATCTTTTACCTGTTGAAGGTGTTGGTACATGGGAACATCTTGTACTGCCATCCATTACACTGGCTGTGCCGTTAATTGCGATGTATACGAGATTATTGCGAGCGAGTGTGAGTGAGACGCTTCACGAGCCTTTTGTTCAATATGCGAGAATGAGAGGGTTAAAGGAACAATCGATTATGTTCAAACATGTCTTCAGAATGGCGATATCACCGATGCTGACAGGACTTGGCGTGAATCTTGGCAAGCTGCTCACAGGGACCATTATTGTAGAGGCTGTTTTTTCATGGCCTGGATTTGGACGATTTTTTATTGAAGCGATCTTTAACCGGGATCTGCCGGTCATTCAATTTTATGTGTTGATGGCGGCGTGTATCTTTATCTTAAGCAGCTTGATAGTGGATCTTCTTCTGCTGCTCATTGACCCCCGTATTTCTAGAAAGGAAGGCCGCCAGCCATGATGACAAAAGTAAAACATCTTTTCTATCATCAAAAGATGATCTCGATCTGTGTGCTGCTGCTCGGTCTCCTGCTCATTGTGACGATATGTGCACCATGGATCGCTCCGCATGACCCAGCGGCTGTCAATCTTGCAATGAAGCTAAAGGGTTCTTCATGGGAGTATCCTCTAGGCACCGACCAATTGGGAAGATGCAATTTATCTCGAATTCTATATGGTGCTCGTATTTCACTAGGATGTGCGTTGTTAATCTTTGTTTCCTCTCTATCTATCGGTTTAATCGTAGGGCTGATTTCTGGATATAAAGGCGGCTGGATCGATCACGTATTGATGAGATTGTGCGACGGGGTCATGGCATTTCCAAATTTGGTACTGATCCTCGGATTAGTCGGTATTTTTGGACCAGGGCTTACTCAAGTTGTGCTGGCTTTGATGCTTGTGCAGTGGGTGTATTACGCCCGCGTCTTTCGAGGGATGGTCCTTAGTTTAAAGGAACAAAACTTTATTGCAGCTGCGAAGATTAGCGGTACTTCCCATTGGAATATCATGAGAAAGCATATGATTCCGAATGTACTGCCGCCACTTGCGGTTGTGGGCACACTTGAAATGGGCTGGGCGATTATGGACATTTCCGCCATGTCTTTTCTAGGCTTAGGGGTTCAGCCCCCTACGCCTGAATGGGGAGCGATGATCCATGAAGGAAAATCTTATATTCAAACAAATCCTCAGCTGATGCTTTATCCGGGCCTTGTGATTATGGCTGTGGTCATTCTATTCAACTTACTGGGAGAAGCCCTTTCAGAGAAATATGGCATCAAACGTCGTGTGTAAAGGAATGAGTCAGTTGGAAGAGTCTATTTTAAATATAGAGAACCTGCATGTGCATACGAAAACGCCGCAAGGAACCATTTCTCTCGTTCAGGAAATAGCATTTGAGGTAAAGCGCGGTCAAATTGTTGGATTAATTGGTGAGAGCGGATGCGGAAAAACGGTGACAAGTATGTCGATCTTAAACATGCTTGATCGAAAAACAACGGAAGTGACTGGCAGTATCACTCTACAAGGTCGAGAATTGATCGGTTTGAGTGAACAGCATATGCGGTCTATTCGTGGCAAAGATCTCTCATATATTATGCAAAATCCAATGAATAGCTTTACGCCTGTATGGACAATTGGACATCAATTGATTGAAACAATCCGCCGGCATACATCTGTCAGTAAAAGGAAGGCTCGGGTCCAGGCAATTGAAGCCTTAGAGAAAATGAACCTGCCGCATCCAGATCAATTACTGAGTAAGTACCCTTTTGAATTAAGCGGGGGGATGCTCCAGCGTGTCATGATTGCTATGGCTGCCTGTATGCATCCGCCTCTGATCATCGCAGATGAACCGACAACCGCATTAGATGTACACAATCAGAAGCTGGTGCTTGAGCACTTGAATCAAATTCGTCATGAATACGGAACGGCGATTTTGCTCATTACCCACGATCTTAGTGTGATTGCGGAAATGGCAGACCAGGTCGTGGTGATGAAACAAGGAAAAATCGTTGAAAAGGCTGAAGTTCTTGAGCTTTTTGAACACCCGAAGCATGATTATACAAAGAAACTTTTAGCAGCTCGTCCATCCATTCCAGCTGTTTGCCCGATTTGAGGTGAGAAGACCGTTGCATTTAATAGAATTGAAAGCAGTTAGTCATTCATATGGCAGCCGATCGTTTCTGATGAGGACAAAAGGGAGAGCCCCTGTCCTGAAAAACGTCCATTTGACCATTGAAGAAGGCACTTGTTTTGGATTATTAGGTCAAAGTGGTGCAGGAAAAAGTACACTCGGCCGCATCATCCTTGGACTAGAGAAGCCAAGTAGCGGACAAGTCCTGTTTGAAGGTCAGGATATCATTCGTGCAGATCAGCGGACACATCAGCATTTCCGCCGGCATGTACAAGCGGTATTTCAAGATTCATATTCAGCAGTGAATCCAAGATGGACAGTGGAACAAATTCTATCTGAGCCGCTTGAAAACTATGAACCAATGACCCGAAAAAAACGTCAGCATATACTGATTCACTGGTTAGAAAGAGTGGGGCTCAGTGAGCAGGATTTGTCCAAGTACCCATACCAATTTAGCGGCGGCCAGCTACAGCGGATCAACATCGCCAGAGCACTGGTGCTTCAGCCAAAGCTCATTGTGCTGGATGAATCAGTCAGTAGCTTAGATATGGTTACGCAGGCAGTCATTTTAGATTTGTTAGTCGAATTAAAGAAAGAGCTGAAGCTTGCATACTTATTTATTACACATGATTTGACAGCGGCCTATCATTTAAGTGATCAATTAGCGATTCTTGATCAGGGTGAGCTTGTGGCTCAGTTTCAATCGAAGGATGATTTCTTTATATCAGAGCACGAAGCTGTGCTGAAAATGAAGGAGGCAACGCTCGCCAGCCACCCTTTGTCTCGAACGATTGGCAGGCCGGTTCGTTAACTTTTTCATTCCCTCAATGCCTCTTTTAAGAGAGGCTATTTTTCATGAAAGGCAGGTGGCATCGTGAACCATCGAGCATATTTAGCTTTGGCGATCCCTTTAACCATTTCAACGATGACCACGCCATTACTTGGAGCTGTCGATACAGCAGTTGTCGGACAGCTTGCCAACCCCGCTTATATAGGAGGCGTCGCAGTCGGCAGTCTCATTTTTAGTACATTGTACTGGCTGTTTGGTTTTCTGCGGGTAAGTACATCTGCTTTTGCCGCCCAAGCAAACGGAGCGCAGAACGAGGAGCAGGGTGTTCTTGCTTTTCTAAGGCCTTTTTTGCTGGCTATTATTGTCGGGCTTTGTTTTATTGCTCTTCAATGGCCCATTATTCAATCCGCATTATGGATCATCTCTCCTGCTGCTGATGTGCGCGAATATGCAGCGGACTATTTTCATATTCGGATCTGGGGAGCGCCATTTACCTTGATGAATTACGTCATACTCGGCTGGCTGATGGGGATGGCAAAAATGAAAGAAGCCCTTTCTTTACAAATTTTGATCAATGTCATGAATATGATCTTGGCATTGATCTTAGTTCATGCGTTCTCTTTTGCCGTCAAAGGTGTGGCAGCGGCGACATTGATCTCTGAACTCACTGCTTTTGTGTTAGGGGCCTGGATCATCTTGAAGCATACGTCAAACGGTTTTCGGATGCCGTCTATCCGGCAGGTGACGGACACACGTGCAGTAAAGAAAATGTTTCATGTGAATAAAGACTTGTTTATCCGAACGATCTGTCTGCTTGTCGTGATCAACATGTTTACAGCGAAGGGAGCGTCTTTCGGAACGGAGCAATTGGCGGCGAATGCCATTTTATTTCAAATTCACTACATCATGGCCTATTTGTTCGATGGATTTGCCAATGCATCCAGTATTCTTGTCGGCAGATCAGTAGGGGCGAACGACCGAGCGCTTTATGATAAAACATTAACCCTTTCGAGACAGTGGGCAGTTGTGATGGCATGTGTCATTGCGACAGGTTACTTTTTCTTTAAAGTACCGATTTTGAGCTTGTTTACAAATTTGCCTCAGCTTCTTGATGTGACACTGCAATATGCCGATTGGCTCGTTCTTTATCCGTTTGCTGCTTGTTTTGGCTTGGTGATTTATGGTGTATTTACAGGTGCGACAGAAATTGCTCCTGTCAGGAATTCAATGCTGTTTGCGATGATTTTGTTTGTGGCTGTTCAAGCGGCAGTCATTCCGATATGGCACAATCACGGACTATGGTTTGCCTTTATCATTTATACTGTAGGGCGGTCCGGCTTTTTGATGATGTACAAATCGAAGCTGGATCAAAAGCTTTTCCTACATGATAAACACCCTTTGCAATCGTGACAAAGGGTGCTGTTTTTCGTCCATTTATTCGCTTTCTTTTTTCACCTTTTGGTACGCTTCATCGAGATGCTGAATTCGCTTCAAGACAACAGCATTTTTCGTCAATTGGTCCTGCACAAGTGTAGAAACCACTGAACGATAATAAGCGTTCATGGCATGAATCTTGTCTTCATGTTGATTCATAGCAATGTGCTGTTTTAAGTTATCAATAAAGTATGGAACAGAAAAAAGTTCAGACATGGAAATCACTCCTATTTCGTATATACGGTCCGTCAATCTTCATGTAAAATGATGAGAGGGAGGGGAGACAATGAGCCTTAAACTGCAACAAGAACTAGTATTAAAGCAGGTACTCACACAAGAACTCAGGCAGGCGATTACGCTGCTGCAACTGAATTGTGCAGAGCTGGGTGAGTATCTTGATCAGTTAGCGCTTGAGAACCCTCTGATTGAGCGGAAAGACACGGACAGCTATCAACCAGTTTATCATAAAAGAACGCAAGATCGAATGACAGAGCCGTATCGTACGCATCAAAAAGAAAGCCTGCAAATGTATTTAAAGAGACAGGCCATTGATTTGAATTTAAGTGAAAAGAATCAAAGGATTTTTCACTTCATGATTGAGTCCATTGATTCCAATGGCTATTTAAATGAACCGGTTGACCAAATGGCCGCTGTTTTACAGGCTTCGGCAGAAGAAGTAGAAGCTGTTCTTCATCAGCTTCAATCATTAGAGCCTGCCGGTATTGGCGCTAGATCATTGCAAGAATGTATCCTGCTCCAGCTTAGACGAAAAAAGGATCGCTGGTATGAAGCAGAGCTGATCATCGAAGGGCATTTCTTTCTTTTCGCAAGGAAGGCTTGGAAGGAAATCGCGGCAAAAACAGGTATACCTTTGAAAACCTTGCAGGCCATACAAGATGAGGTGTCGCTTCTCGAACCAAGACCAGGCCTTCATTTCTGTTATGAAGACCAGGATGTGTATATAGAACCAGATGTGTTGATTACAGCTACGGGAGGTCACATCACATTCGAGCTGAACCAGCGTGCTTTTCCGGACATTGAAATGAATGAAGGGTATTTCGCCATGATTCAAGATCAAAAGCGGCATGAAGCATACACGTATTTAAAGGAAAAGCAGCAGCAGTACAATTGGCTTGTTCAAGCGCTGAAGCAGAGAAAACAAACGATGACAAATGTCGTTCGTGAGATTATCTTACAACAGACTGATTTTTTCCTGACAGGAAAGCATAAAATGAAACCGCTTACGATGAAGCGGATTGCAGATATATTACAAGTGCATGAGTCGACAGTGAGCCGAACAGTCAAAGGAAAAATGGTGCAGACCCCTTATGGGTTAATGGAAATGAAACAGTTTTTTCAAGCGAAACTAGAAGGGCATTCGCTAGAAGAAGCATCCAGCTACACAGTAAAGACGCACATTGCAGAGCTGATTCAATCAGAAAATAAGAAAAAACCATATTCGGATCAGCAAATCATGACGCAGCTTCAACAAACCTTTGGTATCCGTGTCTCTCGCAGAACCATTGCCAAATATCGTGAGCAAATGAACCTTCCGTCTTCCACGCTGCGGAAACGCTATGATTAAAAAGAAGCACATGCCAGAAACAATGGCACGTGCTTCTTTTTTGATGAGTGGAAGAGCGATCGAAGATTTCTTGAGAATTGAGAAAAGGGGAGAGGTGTGATCTGAGTTTTGGGGTAAAGTATAAGATAGGGCATGAGCTGATAGGAAGACAACAGTGATGAGGTGAGACCAATTGAAATATAAACAAATTAAAACGAAAAAAATATATGAAGAAATTGCGGACGCATTAGTCGAATCCATTCGAACGGGGGAGCTACTTCCAGGGGAAAAACTAGACTCGGTTCAAGCACTTTCTGAAAACTTTCAAGTCAGCCGTTCCGCTGTGAGAGAGGCACTGTCCGCTCTGAAAGCGATCGGATTAATAGAGATGAAGCAAGGAGAAGGCACATATGTGAAGCAGTTCGATCCTGAGCAGCTCACATTTTGTTTATCTCCTGCTTTTTTGATGAAGCAGCAGGATATCGCGCAGCTTCTTGAAGTGAGATCAATCATTGAATCAGGTGCTGTCAAAAAGGCAGCATTGCTGCGGACAGACGATGACCTCCATCGACTGCATGATGCACTTGAACAAATGAAGCGTGCAGAAGCGCATAAAGAAATTGGTGAGGAGGCAGACCTCACATTTCATCTTGCCATCGCCAAAGCCTCAAAGAATCATTTACTAGAGGCTTTAATGAATCAGGTCTCAACCTTGTTAATGGAAACGATGCGAGAAACAAGAAAAGTCGTGTTATTCTCAAGAAAAGCGTCCATACGTCAGCTTTACAAGGACCATGAACGAATTTATCAAGCTATCATGGACAAACAGCCAGAAGAAGCAGAGCGGGCGATGCTCACACATTTGGAAAAAGTAGAACAACTTCTTGGTGATGTGCTGCAAGAACAGGAAGGAAAGCCAGATATACAATAAGCTGTGCCGAAAAGCGGCACAGCTCAGCGTGTAGACAAACCCTCGCATTCTTTGTCAGTCCTGCGCGCTGGTACTCACGAATGTCAAATTCACTCCGTGCCAGTGCTCGTCCTTCCTAGACTGCAAAGGTTTTCTATCACGCTGAAAAGAAGACAAAGGGCTAAAATAAAGGTCATTTTAGCCCTTTGTCAACAATCTAAGCTGTGCCGCATAAGGGCACAGCTCTATTATTGAAGAGAAATATGCAATTTTTTCATTCGATATTGCAGACTTTGCCTGCTCATGCCCAATATCTTTGCAGTCTGTGAAATATTGTCGTCCATTTTATTTAAGTAATGGACGATGTATTGTTTTTCAAATCGTTCCATTTGGGTTTGGAAATCAGTCGTATGTTCTGAGCTCGTGTAGACGAAGGTATCAGCTGCAGCTGTAGGCTGCACCGGACTCATCTGCATGTGTTCACTAGGATGACCTTCTCCTTGCTTGAATCGGAAATGGTAAGGAAGGTGATGCAAGCTTAAGTATGTTTCGTCCATCATCATATTCATTCCAGCCTCAATCACATGCTCCAGCTCTCTTACATTACCTGGCCAATGATAAGTTTGGAACAGGGCAAGTACCTCTTCATCAGCCGCCTTCACATTCATTTGAAACAGTTCATTATATTTTTGAATAAAATGCATCACAAATGTCGGGATGTCTTCTTTTCGCTCAGAGAGCGGCGGGATAAACAAGGTGACAATGCCAAGCCGGTAAAATAAATCCTTTCGCATCCGTCCACCTGCGATCGCATCCACAGGGTCCTCATTCATATTAGCAATCACTCTCACATCAATGGCGATTTCTTTTGTACTGCCTAACCTTCTCACGCGCTTCTCCTGCAAGACGCGCAATAGTTTTGCTTGAAGAGCCGGGTGTAATGAGTTGATTTCATCTAAAAGCAGTGTACCACCTTGTGCTTGTTCGAATAGACCGGGCTGATCTGTTGCCCCTGTAAAAGCCCCTTTTTGTGTTCCAAAAAGCAGACTTTCAATGAGGTTATCAGGCAGCGCTGCACAATTCTGCGTAATAAATGGTCCAGATGAACGGCTGCTGCCATTATGAATGCTTTGTGCAAATAGCTCTTTCCCCGTCCCTGTTTCACCAACAATCAGCACATAAGAAGAGGTACGTGTGGCTCGTTTCGCATGTTCAATTACTTCTAAAAAGGCAGGACTTTCCCCAATGATTGAATCAAATGTAAAGCGTGTGTTTCCTTTTTTCTTCATATTGTGGTGAATGAGCCGTTCCAGTTTCGTGACATCATTCGAAATTTCAACTGCCCCTTGAATCAAACCGTCTCGAACGAGCGGGTATGTATGGTTAATCGTTGTGATTTCTTTTCCATTGTAGTTGTGATACGTCTGCTTTGCATGAACCGTTTGTTTCCCGGTTCGCAGCGCTTGGACAAGTGTACTGTGCATCTCGTCCTGAAACACAAAGAGGTCTAATACATTTTTATAAAGGACATCAGAACGTTTTAAAGATTCGATCTCCATCATTTTTTTATTATAAACAATGGTATTGCCATTTTCGTCAATGGCGTGAACCCCAACATCAATTAAATCGAGCATTTGTTTATATAGATCAATCTCATTTTCAAGCTTTGCGGTATGCTGATCTTTTTTCACTTGCGCCACCTCCAGACATTACCTCTATTTTACATGAAAAATTTTGCGGTTTCCTCTAAAAAAATTTGCATATGCAAAATATTTCTGCGTTAAAGGTGAGAACAATCCTAGGCACAGAGCGATCACTAAGTTGGCATGATCCTTGCATAACATAAGAGTGAAGATGAACCCCATAAAAAGAGGCAAGCTTACAGAAGGAGGAATACACGATGACACAGACAAAAGCATTGATTCATCAAACAGAACAATACGGTGCGGCGAACTATCATCCGTTGCCAATTGTGATTTCAGAGGCTGAGGGAGTGTGGGTGACTGATCCTGAGGGCAACCGCTACATGGATATGCTCAGTGCATATTCTGCAGTCAACCAAGGACATCGCCATCCCCGCATTATAGAAGCGCTTAAAACACAAGCTGACCGCGTGACACTCACATCAAGGGCCTTCCATAATGATCAGCTTGGTCCTTGGTATGAGAAGATTTGCAAATTAACGAATAAAGAGATGGCATTGCCGATGAATACAGGAGCAGAGGCTGTGGAAACGGCGATAAAGGCAGCGAGACGATGGGGCTATGATGTCAAGGGTATCGAAGAGAATCGGGCAGAAATCATTGCATGTACCGGGAATTTTCATGGTCGTACAATGACGGCTGTGTCACTTTCTTCGGAAGCAGAATATCAAAGAGGTTTCGGTCCGATGCTTCCGGGCATAAAGCTCATCCCTTATGGAGATATTGAGTCGTTACGCAAAGCGATCACTCCGCAAACAGCAGCTTTTCTCTTTGAACCGATTCAAGGGGAAGCGGGCATTGTCATGCCGCCCGAGGGCTTTATAAAAGAGGCAAAAGCGATCTGTGAGAAGGAACATGTGTTATTGATCGCAGATGAAATTCAAGTGGGATTAGCGCGGACTGGCAAGATGTTTGCATGCGACTGGGAAGGCATTGAGCCGGATATGCTGATTCTTGGTAAAGCACTTGGCGGCGGGGTATTCCCGATCTCATGTGTTGTAGCAAATCGTGATATTTTAGGTGTGTTTAACCCAGGATCTCACGGGTCTACCTTTGGCGGGAATCCTCTTGCGTGCGCAGTATCGCTAGCTGCACTAGATGTTTTAATCGACGAGAAGCTTGCCGAGCGCTCATTGGAGCTTGGGGAATATTTCAAAGACAAACTGTCACGCATTCAAAGTCCTGTCATTAAGGAAGTGCGCGGGCGTGGACTATTTATTGGAATGGAACTGACTGAGGCAGCTAGACCCTATTGCGAGAAGCTCAAGCAAGCCGGGCTGTTATGCAAAGAAACCCATGAGACAGTAATTCGATTTGCACCGCCGCTCACCATTTCAAAAGAAGACTTGGATTGGGCAATCGCTCATATCGAAGCGTTATTTCAAGCATAAATGATCAAGGGAGAAGCCTTCAAATTCTCCCTTTCTCTTTCAATGAACGGCGAATTTTGTCAAAGGTTGATGAATAGAAGAGTGAAAGTGGGGAAGCGGATTTGAAGCCAGAACAGCATAATGAACTAGAGCGTTCCATGAAAAGTAGACATCTCTTTATGATTGCCTTAGGTGGGGTCATTGGAACAGGCCTTTTCCTTGGGTCAGGACTCATTATTCATCAGGCAGGCCCAGGGGGAGCCATTCTTTCGTTTATCATTGGCGGATTGCTCATGTATTTGGTGATGCTCTGTCTTGGTGAATTAGCAGTGGCGATGCCGACAGCTGGTTCTTTTCAGGAGTATGCCACGAAGTATATTGGTCCATCGACGGGCTTTATGATCGGCTGGCTCTATTGGTTTAGCTGGGCGTGTACGATTGGACTTGAGTTTACATCAGCAGGTATTCTACTCCAAAGGTGGTTCCCAGATATCCCTGTTTGGCTTTGGTGTCTTGCCTTTAGCGTCATCTTATTTGCTATTAATGCCATCTCGGCACGCAGCTTCGCTGAAACAGAGTTTTGGTTTTCGGCCATCAAGGTGGCTGCGATCTTATTGTTTATTATCATTGGAATTGGCGCAATTTTCGGAATGATTCATTTGAAAGGTGGGGAACCTGCCCCTCTATTTCGTCATTTGACGGATCATGGTGGACTTTTTCCTAATGGTCTTTTTGCGATTTTATTAACCATGGTCACAGTCAATTTCTCCTTTCAAGGAACAGAGCTTGTAGGGATTGCAGCAGGGGAGAGTGAAAGTCCAGAAAAAACACTCCCGCGCTCTATTCGGAATATTATTTGGCGGACGATGGTCTTTTTTGTTTTATCGATTGCGGTTCTTGCAGCGCTTCTGCCATGGCAGACCGCCGGCGCAGTGGATAGTCCGTTTGTTGTGGTGTTGGACAAGGTCGGCATACCATACGCTGCAGATATCATGAATTTTATTATCATTACAGCCGTCTTATCTGTAGCGAACTCTGGATTATATGCATCATCACGTATGCTTTGGGCTCTTTCAAAAGACGGGAAAGGACCTGTTTTCACGAAAAAATTATCCAAGCGTAAAATCCCGATCAATGCCTTATTGGTGACAATGGGTGTATCCGCTCTATCACTGCTTACGAGTGTTGTAGCACCAAAAACGGTATATGTCTGGCTCATATCCATTTCGGGTATGGTGCTTGTCGTGGTTTGGATGTCGATTTGTTTATCCCAATACTTCTTTAGGAGACAATTCATAAAAGAGGGCGGAGATGTAAAGGATCTTGTCTTCCGAACGCCTTTTTATCCATTTGTGCCATTAGCAGGCTTTATCGCATTTGGCATTGTTCTTATCAGTTTATTCTTTATTGAGGATCAGCGGATTGGTCTTTATTGCGGAGTTCCATTTATGGCCGCCTGCTACATCATTTACTACCTCAAGATTAAACCGAAGGAAGATGCGAAACGATTTAATGAAGAGAAAGAAACGATACCGAAAACATAAGCAGGCGGCTTCTGACCGCCTGCACCTTTTCAAAGACAAATGCATTCAATATAGAAGAAAATAAATAGTTTGAAAAAAATAAAATGGCGGAAAGCTAGATGACAAGCAGGTTATCGGTCAAAATGTGTCTATTTTTTGTCTAAATGTGTTTGTAAGAGTTGAAAATGCAAGATTATCCTGTTAAAATAATTAAAGAAAGCAGGGATTGATTTTTTTTGGCTGTGGCGGGACGTTTTTTGTCACAGTGGGACGTTTTTAGTCCAACGTGAAAAGAAAGGGTCGTTAGCCATGAATCGTTTATTGGAAGCTCAAAAAAAATTATTACCAGATCTTCTCACAGTTATGCAAAAGCGCTACGACATTTTGCAGTACATCAGATTAGCTGAACCAATTGGTCGCAGAAGTCTTGCGACAAGTCTTGGTCTGAGTGAACGTATCTTAAGAGCTGAGGTTCAGTTCTTAAAGGAACAAAATCTGCTGGATGTCAAAACGAGCGGTATGATGCTGACGACTGAAGGTCATGCTTTGCTTGAAATGCTTGAAGGAATGATGAAGGACGTTTTAGGTTTAACCTTTTTGGAAAATACATTAAAGAGGAAATTAGGCCTAGAAGAAGTCATCATCGTTTCTGGTGACAGCGATGAATCCCCGTGGGTGAAGCAAGAAATGGGAAGAGCTGCTGTCCAGTGTATGAAAAAAAGGTTTACTGGAAATAATATCGTCGCCGTCACTGGCGGAACGACGATGGAAGCTGTTGCCGAAATGATGACCCCTGATGCCAAAAACAGAGACATGATGTTTGTCCCTGCGAGAGGCGGTCTTGGGGAGAATGTAAAAAATCAGGCAAACACCATTTGTGCCCACATGGCTGAAAAAGCTTCCGGTACTTACAAACTGCTGTTTGTTCCAGGACAGCTGTCAGAAGGTGCTTACTCTTCCATTATTGAAGAGCCGTCTGTCAAAGAAGTGCTTCAAACGATTAAATCATCCACGATGCTCATTCATGGAATCGGTGAAGCAAAAACAATGGCGATGAGACGAAACACACCCGCTGAAGATTTAAAAAAGATTGATGAGCATGACGCAGTGACAGAGGCTTTTGGCTATTACTTTAATCGTGATGGCGAGGTCGTCCACAAAGTGCACTCCGTCGGCATGCAGCTAGATGATTTAGAAAGCATTCCACACATCATTGCTGTTGCAGGTGGATCATCAAAGGCTGGAGCCATTGAAGCTTATTTCAAAAAACCCCGCCGAACGGTTCTCGTCACAGACGAAGGAGCCGCAAAAGAGTTATTAAGGGAGTCAATCGATCCCTCAATATAAAACATTGTGACCTATAAAAGGAGGAAACATCATGGCAGTAAAAGTCGGTATTAACGGATTTGGACGTATTGGACGTAACGTATTTCGTGCAGCATTAAACAATCCTGAAGTTGAGGTAGTAGCGGTTAACGATCTAACAGACGCTAACATGCTTGCACACCTTTTACAATATGACTCTGTTCACGGAAAACTAGATGCAGAGGTTTCTGTAGACGGTACGAACTTAGTAGTAAATGGTAAAACAATCGAAGTATCAGCTGAGCGTGACCCTGCGAAATTAAGCTGGGGTAAACAAGGCGTAGAAATCGTTGTTGAATCTACTGGATTCTTCACAAAACGTGCAGACGCTGCTAAACACTTAGAAGCTGGCGCTAAAAAAGTTATCATCTCTGCTCCTGCTAACGAAGAAGATATCACAATCGTTATGGGTGTAAACGAAGACAAATACGATGCAGCTAGCCACGATGTCATCTCTAATGCATCTTGTACAACAAACTGCTTAGCTCCATTTGCAAAAGTACTTAACGATAAATTTGGTATCAAACGCGGTATGATGACAACTGTTCACTCATACACAAATGACCAACAAATTCTTGATCTTCCGCACAAAGACTACCGTCGTGCTCGTGCAGCTGCGGAAAACATCATCCCAACTTCTACAGGTGCTGCGAAAGCTGTTTCACTTGTATTGCCTGAACTTAAAGGTAAATTAAACGGTGGCGCTATGCGTGTTCCAACACCTAACGTTTCTTTAGTTGATCTTGTTGCTGAATTAAATCAAGATGTGACAGCTGAAGACGTAAATGCAGCACTTAAAGAAGCAGCTGAAGGAGAACTTAAAGGAATCCTTGGCTACAGCGAAGAGCCATTAGTATCTGGTGACTACAATGGTAATGCAAACTCTTCAACAATCGATGCTCTTTCTACAATGGTAATGGAAGGCAGCATGGTGAAAGTCATTTCTTGGTACGATAACGAGAGTGGATATTCTCACCGCGTTGTTGACCTTGCAGCTTACATTGCAAAACAAGGTCTTTAATTTCTCACACTGAAGGAACTCACTTGGTTCTTTCCTAGAGACACGATATAATGAAGACGGACAAGGGAAGGGGAAGCATCCCTTTCCCTTTTTCTCTGTATTTATCCGTTCTGCACGATTTCTCGTTTTGATGAGGGCAAAATGGGAAAAGGATAAAGAGAGACTTGTCCAATGCGTAAGGAAACCAGAATAAAGGAGGATCTCCTGACGAGCATGAATAAGAAATCAGTAAAAGACATTGACGTAAAAGGTAAAGTTGTGTTCTGCCGCGTAGATTTTAACGTTCCAATGAAGGACGGAAAAGTGACGGATGATACTCGTATTCGCGCAGCATTACCAACGATTGAGTATTTAACAGGACAAGGCGCAAAGGTACTACTAGCTAGTCATTTGGGTCGTCCGAAAGGTCAAGTTACTGAAGAACTGCGTCTGACACCTGTAGCAAAACGTCTGCAAGAGCTTCTTGGACAAGAAGTGAAAAAAGCAGATGAAGCTTACGGCGACAACGTGAAAAAGCAAATCTCTGACTTAAAAGAAGGAGATGTGCTAGTGCTTGAAAACGTTCGTTTCTATCCTGGTGAAGAAAAGAACGATCCTGAATTATCAAAAGCGTTTGCTGATTTAGCCGATGTGTATGTCAATGATGCGTTCGGTGCTGCACACCGTGCACATGCATCCACAGCTGGTATTGCAGCGTATCTTCCGGCTGTTTCAGGCTTCCTCATGCAAAAAGAGCTTGAGGTTCTAGGGAAAGCCATTTCAAACCCTGATCGCCCATTTACAGCGATTATCGGTGGCGCAAAAGTAAAGGATAAAATCGGTGTAATTGAAAGTCTTCTTGATAAAGTGGACAACCTGATCATCGGCGGCGGACTTGCTTATACATTTGTCAAAGCACTTGGCCACGAAGTAGGAAAATCTCTATTAGAAGAAGACAAAGTAGATTTAGCGAAATCCTTTATGGACCGTGCAAAAGAAAAAGGCGTGAACTTCCTGATTCCAACAGATGTTCTGGTAGCCGACGACTTTTCAAATGATGCGAATACAAGCATTGTGCCAATCTCTGAAATTCCAAGTGATCTAGAAGCACTTGATATTGGAACAGAGACAAGAGAGAAGTATGCTGATGTCATTAAAAACAGCAAACTTGTTGTCTGGAACGGACCAATGGGTGTATTTGAAATCGATGCATTCGCTAAAGGAACAAAAGCAATCGCAGAAGCACTGGCAGAAGCAAAAGATACATATTCTGTCATTGGCGGTGGAGATTCAGCAGCAGCTGTTGAGAAATTTGGTCTTGCCGATCAGATGAGCCATATTTCTACAGGTGGCGGCGCTTCACTTGAATTTATGGAAGGCAAAGAACTTCCAGGTGTGACTGCATTAAACGATAAATAAGACCAAAACTGCTATAAGGAAGTGTCAATCATGAGAAAACCAATTATAGCTGGGAACTGGAAGATGAACAAAACACTTGGTGAAGCTGTAAGTTTCGTTGAAGAAGTCAAGTCATCTATTCCATCTCCTGACAAAGTGGAATCTATTGTCTGTGCACCAGCCCTTTTCCTTGAAAAGCTGAACAGCCTTTCTAACGGAACAGACCTTAAAATTGGTGCGCAAAACATGCACTTTGAAGAAAACGGTGCATTCACTGGTGAAATCAGCCCTGCTGCGCTTAAAGATCTTGGCATCGGCTACTCAGTGATCGGTCATTCAGAGCGCCGCGAATTCTTCGCTGAAACAGATGAAACAGTGAACAAAAAAGCACATGCTGCATTCAAGCATGGCATCGTTCCAATCATCTGTGTAGGTGAAACGCTTGAAGAACGTGAAGCAGGCAAAACAAACGAACTTGTCGCTGATCAAGTGAAGAAAGCACTAGCTGGTTTAACGAAGCAGCAAGTCGCTGAATCTGTGATTGCCTATGAGCCAATCTGGGCGATCGGTACAGGTAAATCTTCTACAGCGAAAGATGCAAACGATGTTTGTACGCACATTCGCCAAACGGTTGCAAGTGAATTTGGTCAAGAAGCGGCAGACAGCCTTCGCATTCAATATGGCGGAAGCGTGAAACCTGCGAATATTAAAGAATATATGGCAGAATCCGATATTGACGGTGCTTTGGTAGGCGGCGCAAGCTTAGAACCTCAGTCTTTCGTTCAATTATTGGAGGAAGGTCAATATGAGTAAGAAACCAGCTGCATTAATCATCTTAGATGGATTCGGTTTAAGAGGCGAAACAGTCGGTAACGCTGTTGCCCAAGCAAAGAAACCGAACTTCGACCGCTACTGGAACGAATTCCCGCATCAAACCTTAACGGCTTCAGGTGAGGCAGTGGGCCTCCCAGAAGGTCAAATGGGGAACTCTGAAGTTGGGCATTTGAACATCGGTGCAGGACGCATCGTGTACCAAAGCTTAACAAGAGTGA
Source organism: Bacillus sp. FS02 (assembly GCF_024398395.1). Lineage (NCBI taxonomy): Bacteria > Bacillati > Bacillota > Bacilli > Caryophanales > Bacillaceae > Bacillus > Bacillus sp. FS02. The sequence continues at coordinate 2,580,387 of NZ_CP074101.1, forward strand.
ATGTTGCCATTCGTGATGGGGAATTTGAGAAAAACGAAACGTTCCTAGATGCAATGACTTATGCAAAAGAAAATGACAAGGCGCTTCATTTATTCGGTCTCTTGTCAGACGGCGGTGTGCACAGCCACATCCAGCATCTTTTTGCCTTGCTGAAACTAGCGAAAAAAGAAGGCTTAACAAAAGTATACATTCACGGCTTCTTAGACGGACGTGATGTTGGTCAGAAGACAGCGAAAGTGTACTTAAAACAGCTTGAAGAACAAATCAAAGAAATCGGTGTCGGAGAAGTGGCAACACTATCTGGACGCTATTACTCAATGGACCGTGACAAGCGCTGGGATCGTGTGGAGAAAGCATATCGCGCGATGGCGTATGGTGAAGGCCCAAGTTATCAAAACATCTATGATGTCGTTGATGACTCCTATGAAAATGGAATCTACGATGAGTTCGTTATTCCATCTGTCATTACGAGAGAAAATGGTGAGCCGGTTGCAAAAGTAAACGACGGCGACTCTGTGATTTTCTATAACTTCCGTCCAGACCGTGCGATTCAAATTTCAAACACATTCACAAATGAAGATTTCCGCTCGTTTGACCGCGGGGAAGCACATCCGAAGGATTTACACTTCGTCTGCTTCACACACTTCAGTGAAACGGTAGATGGCTATGTGGCTTTCAAACCAGTGAACTTGGATAACACAGTAGGAGAAGTACTTTCTCAAAATGGATTGAAGCAGCTGCGGATTGCTGAAACAGAGAAATATCCTCACGTGACGTTCTTTATGAGCGGTGGACGTGAAGAAGAATTTCCTGGAGAAGACCGCATCTTAATCAATTCACCAGATGTCGCAACCTATGACCTCAAGCCAGAAATGAGCGCTTATGAGGTAAAGGATGCACTTGTTGCAGACATCAATGCTGATAAGCATGATGCGATCATTCTGAACTTTGCTAACCCAGATATGGTGGGGCATTCAGGTATGCTTGAGCCAACAATCAAAGCCATTGAAGCAGTAGATGAGTGCTTAGGAGCTGTAGTCGACGCAATCCTTGCAAAAGGCGGACACGCCATCATCACGGCAGACCACGGTAACGCAGACGTGCTCATTACCGAAGAAGGAAAGCCGCATACTGCACATACAACGAATCCTGTGCCAGTCATCGTAACGAAAAAAGGTGAGACGCTTAGAGAAGGCGGCATTTTAGCTGATCTATCTCCAACGCTTTTAGACTTACTTGGACTTGAAAAACCAAAAGAGATGACAGGAACATCATTGATTCAGAAATAACAAATTGATTCAAAAGGAGAGAAATAACGATGCCATACATTGTTGACGTATATGCACGCGAAGTATTAGACTCTCGCGGTAACCCAACAGTTGAAGTAGAAGTTTACACAGAATCTGGCGCCTTTGGCCGTGCACTAGTACCAAGTGGTGCTTCTACTGGTGAATATGAAGCAGTAGAACTACGTGACGGAGACAAAGACCGTTACCTTGGAAAAGGTGTTTTGACAGCTGTAAACAACGTAAACGAAATCATTGCACCAGAGCTTTTAGGCTTTGATGTCACTGAACAAGTAGCAATTGACAAAATGTTAATCGAACTTGATGGAACAGAAAACAAAGGGAAATTAGGTGCAAACGCAATCCTTGGCGTATCTATCGCTGTAGCACGTGCGGCTGCTGATTTCTTACAAATTCCACTTTATCAATACCTTGGTGGATTCAACTCCAAAACGCTTCCAGTACCGATGATGAACATCGTCAACGGTGGAGAGCATGCGGATAACAACGTAGACATTCAAGAATTCATGATTATGCCTGTAGGTGCACCGAACTTCCGTGAAGCACTTCGCATGGGCGCACAAATCTTCCATAGCCTGAAATCTGTATTAAGCGCGAAAGGCTTAAACACAGCTGTAGGTGACGAAGGTGGATTCGCTCCAAACCTTGGTTCTAACGAAGAAGCACTTCAAACAATCGTAGAAGCGATTGAAAAAGCTGGTTTCAAACCAGGTGAAGAAGTGAAACTTGCGATGGATGCTGCATCTTCTGAGTTCTACAACAAAGAAGACGGTAAATATCATTTATCAGGCGAAGGTGTTGTGAAAACATCTGCTGAAATGGTTGACTGGTATGAAGATATGGTATCGAAATACCCAATCATCTCGATCGAAGACGGCCTTGATGAAAACGACTGGGAAGGTCACAAACTATTAACTGAGCGTCTTGGCAGCAAGGTTCAGCTAGTAGGAGACGACTTGTTCGTAACAAATACGAAGAAGCTTTCTGAAGGAATCAAAAACGGCGTTGGTAACTCAATCCTCATCAAAGTAAACCAAATCGGTACATTAACTGAAACATTTGATGCAATCGAAATGGCGAAACGTGCAGGCTATACAGCTGTTATCTCTCACCGTTCTGGTGAAACAGAAGACAGCACAATTGCAGACATTGCAGTTGCAACAAACGCTGGACAAATCAAAACAGGTGCTCCGTCTCGTACGGACCGTGTGGCGAAATACAACCAATTACTTCGCATCGAAGATCAATTGGCTGAAACAGCTCAATACCACGGCATTGCTACATTCTACAACTTGAATAAGTAATGTAAAGTAACGCGCTGCGTGCGCTCTTTTGAAAAGAGCGTATCGCAGCGCTTTTTTTATGTTGAAATAAAGATGCAAAGCTGGCTCAAGCGAATTAGCTCTGCTTCCTTTGTCATATCCTATTTTTGTAAAAAATCATCCTTCAGTCAGAGGAGAAACGATGAGCTTGACGATTTATAAGCAATAAATCATGAAAACTCTACTAAAAATATGATCTGAATTGAACTTATGCTATTTGCATGGGGGTGGTATCATTTTACATATATTAGGGGGTGATGAGATGCTGAATCCTTTTAGCCTTCGTTTTCCAGTAGGCGTGTACATGTATGTCCTTCACCTACTGGCGGCATATGATGAAAGGAAGCAACGAATTCTAACTTCTAAGAACGTACAGAAAAATGCATTTTGGATTTATGTCCTTGCTGCTATCTTAGGCATTGTGACAGTTGCCGCTTTGATTTGGGCATGCAAAACATTTGGAAAAGGCTCGAAATTTTTAGGAGAGTTCAAATTTTTAGGCATGTACATTAAAATCAAATGCGGCTTTTAACAGATGGTGAGAACAGATGCGAGGTCATCTGTTCTATCTGAAATAAATGGAGGGACATGATGCTGACATTACACTTAACAGAAAAAACGTATAGCCGCACCTTTTCTCTCCGCGATATTCAGTTAAATGTGGAGAAAGGACGTATGCTTCTGCTTTTGGGGCATAATGGTGCAGGAAAGACCACGATGATTCAGTCTATGTTTGGCCTGACACCATTTACGGGTTTTGTCTCTTTGCATGGTAAACAGCTGAATTTTCAATCCTCAGCACATATCTCCTTTTTGAAAGAACATGTTTCCTATATTCCTGATGATCATGCTTTGTTTGATTATTTAACGCCGAGAGAATATTTTCATTTACTCCAGCTTCCAGACAAACGAAATGGACCTCGAGAAGAGGCCTTCGTCGAACTTTTTGAGCTGAAACCTTATATGGATCAGCCAATTGCCCAGTTGTCTCATGGCAATCAAAAGAAAACCCAAATCATTTCACAGCTCCTTAGGCCTTGTGATTATTATGTATTCGACGAGCCTACAAATGGACTTGATCCAGATATGATGATCATCTTAAAAAAGGTGCTCATGAAGCTGAGAGATCAAGGCGCAGGCATTCTCATTTCTACCCATCATTTGGGCTTTGGTGAGACATTGTATGATCACCTCATGATCTTAAGAAACGGTGATATCAAGCTGGATATGTCACGTCAAGAAACAAACAAAACATTCCCTCATCAAGCACTTGAGGATATTTATAAAGAAGTGAATCAAGATTACTATATGCAGGTGGAGAGGTTGCTCAATGACTTGGACACGACACGTTCTTCATAAAATAGAATGGGGCATGCTCACAACGAAAATCAAGCAGCTTGGCAAAAAATATCCTTTGCAGCTTCTCGCCGCAGCCGTTTTTATGTTGCTGATCTACTCCATATACGTTGTCATGAGCCTGCGTTTTTTTATGCAAGTAGGGGAGAACGAACCAGTTGCTTTATACCTTCAATTTGTGAAAATGACCCTGCTGCTTTTGGGAGCAGGTATTGTCTTTTCCCGTCATAAAATGAAGCGTCAAGAGTATCAGTTCTTCTTTTTGAATAGTGCGATGCAAAGTGTCTCATTTGTCCTTTGTGTGTATTTCTTTCCGGTGCTGTTTTGTTTCATCATGCTTGGTCTGCTTTTTTTACCCATTCTATTAGGGCTGATCATTAGCGGCGTTACACTATCTTTGTATTGGATCATTGTGGTAGGGATCACTTGCTGTGGATTGGCGCTCTGTACGCTTGCTTCTTGGATGCTGATACGCATTGGTGTGAGCCATTTTATATCAAAAACAAAAGAGCATTTACTGCTGCAAACGATTGGATTTGTGACGCTCGGTGCTTTCGTGTTTCTCCTTTTTCAAAAAGCGGTTGAGATGATTCACGTATGGCCGTCTATCTATCTTGTATTTCTGATGATCTTTCTATGTGCAGGGTGGTTTTGGCTGAAAGGCTTGGCGGCTTGTTATGTCAATCGGATGTTTTTGCAGCTAAAGGTAGAGGTGAAGTCGTTTTCTTACCAAAAAATCAGATCGGATTCTTCATTTTTCACACATCTGCGGCAGGAGCTTGTTTATTTTAGCCGATCAGCTGTGTTTAAAGAACAAGGTATTTTGTTCCTGTTTCTTGTCTGTTTCACGATAGGTCTCCCATTCATCTTTACTCCGGAAGAGATTGGCTGGCTGTTTGCTTTTATTGTGCAGTTTGCCTTAAAGGAGATCCTTATTATGCTTCCTCTGATGATTGGCAGGGAATATCATCTCCATCAGCGAGCCATTTTTATGTTAAATACATCAAAGGGTGCCTATTTATTATCAAGAATTTTATTTTATTACACAATGAATATATTGATTTATTTTGTCTATATCGGGCTTGCTTATTTCATGATTGGGGTTGAAAGTGAAGGGCACGGTTTGGCAAGCTTGTCCATTTTATTGATTACTGTCATGGCGGCATGTGTCGGGTTTGTCGTGAAGATTAGTGATTTTAATAAACTGTTTGTGATCGTGATGATGATTGCTGTGTTCAGTATGTTGGATATGCTTTTAGTCCAGTGGCTTTCAGCAAATATCCAGCTGCTCTCAACTGCCTATATGGCTTGTTCAGCCGCATTCTTCATCTTCATATATGCTGCCATGCTAAAGAGGCCGATTGTGCGATGATGACGCTTTTATTTTGCTTAATAGCCGTTGTGCTCATTCATGAACTCGGACATATCCTGATGGTGATGGTGTGCAACAAAATCGAAAAAAAACCCATCTTTGATTATGTGGTGATGATCGATTGGAAGCACGTGTCGATTGTCCATGAGAAATTTTCACGGCCGGGTTTTAATATGATGGTCGCACTTGCAGGTCCTGTGTTTCCAGTGATCTGCTCGGGTGTGCTTTTCTTCATGTGGTGGCATCCATTGACGCATCCATTGCTGCTATTTTCTTTATTAAATACAGTAATGCTGCATCCAGCTTGCCCAGACGGGAAAAATATCATCGCCAGTTTAAAAGAGATGAAAGGAGAGAACTAAATGGTTAAAGTATTTCATTCGTTTTCTAGCGGCTTAACGCTTGCGATGCTTTATGTGTTTGCTGTGTTTATGACACCAGTATTTTTAATGCTGCTAGAGGTTCATCATGTTGAATCAAGTCCAACTCTATTTGGTATGCCATTTTATATCATGAAAATTGAACAGTATCAATTCAGCTCAGAGGCAACGCTCTTTGGGTGCGTGGTCTGTTTTTTAGCGGGTGCCGCTCTCTACTTCTTGATTCAATATATGATTCATGCAGTGAAAAAGAGAAGAACATAAAAAAAGCAGGCTGAATGAAGTCAGTCTGCTTGAAGAACGAGTGACAACCGCACCATATCCATACACTGAATACCGTTCTCATAAATCGGTTCATCATAGTGCTTCAGAAAGAAATCGTGATCGATAGACGCCATGCGAAAACCGCATTTTTGATAAAGGGCGAGCTGCTGAATACTAGAGTTGCCTGTGCCAATTTCAATTGTATGAAAGCCAGCTGCCTTGGCTTCTGAAATAGCATGGCGGATCAGCTGCTTCCCAATTCCTCTACCTTGCCATGACTCTTTCACGGCGACATTCATGATTTCCACTGTCTGCTGAGACAGAGGCGTCAGAACATACACACCAATCATGTCCTGTTTATGAAAAGCAACATAACAAGAACCAGATTGTACATAGGCAATGACTTTTTCAGTTGAAGGGTCAGCTAATAGTAAAAGATCCATAGGAACAGATTGATCATGAGACAATGGCCGAATCTGTATCAAATCATTTCATCCTCTCTATTCTTTGATATACCCTTGTTTAACACCCCAATCATATTGATCCTGCACCCATTGAGAAGGAGGATGATGGGTGACATTTGGGTCTTTCTTAACAGTTGTTTTCCTAGTCGTTTGTGCTGCCTGCTTATTCGCTTGAGCCGTTGCTTTCGCTGATGCCAGTTCTTTTTGAAGCTGATCTATTTTTAACTCAAGCGCTTTACGCTGTTTGGTTTCTTTTTGATGCGCCTTCTTTTCTTTCTTCAGCTTGTTTGTGACGGTGGACAATTCCTTTTTTTGACCATCCATTTCATCTTTCATATCCGTTCCTTCTGACTTTAATTGTGTCAGCTGCTCATCATTCTTTCTCATTTCTTGCTGGTGTTTTTTCTCTGCCGCGGTGAGCGACTGCTGCTGCCACACAATCCAGCCAGTTGCACCTAGGATGATCACAGACAAGACAATGATCGTGATGTTTTTTTTCATGTTCTATTCCCCTTTCGTTAAACCTCTATTATCATCGGTTAAAACAAACCAGGTTTTAACAGAACAAGGGAATATTCGCATCAGATTAGCAGACACTATGAAAAAAGGAGGGTGTCTGTTGATTTCCTTTATGATTCATGTCATTGTGTCACTATTTGCTGTCTCAAACCCCATTGGAAACGTGCCTCTTTTCATCACTTTAACAGAAGGCTACTCAGAAAAAGAACGCGCCCAGACGGCCAAAAAAGCGATTGTTGTGTCTTTTATAATTTTGATTGCCTTTCTTTTGGCAGGCAGGCTCATTTTTAAATTGTTTGGCATTGATATCCATGCACTCCGTATCGCTGGAGGTATTTTTATTTTTGGTATCGCTTACAATTTACTGAATGCAAAAGAGTCACATGTTCAAAACCCTCATTCGGATGAAAAGGCAGAAAGCAAAGAGAAGGATGATGTTTCGGTGACCCCGCTCGCCATTCCGATCATTGCCGGACCTGGTACAATTGCGACCGTCATGAGCTTAACGCCAGGAAGCCACCAAGTAACGCTTCATCTGCTTGCGATTCTTATTGGCATTGTGGTTGTACTTGCCATGACCTATTATGCATTTCATTATTCAAGTTTCATTATGCGAAAAATGGGGAAAACAGAGATGAATGTCGTGACACGATTAATGGGATTGATTTTAGCTGTTGTGGCAGTAGAGATGATTGGCGCAGGGATCAAAGGGATGTTCCCAATGCTGATGTCATAAGTGTATATAAAAAAGCTGTTTTTTTCTACAAAATTGTAAAATAAAACAGCTTTTTTAAGGTTTTGGCACATGTTGAAATACTTCTTCACTTTCAAAGAACTCAATTAAACGGCTAATCCAGTCATAATAATCGAGACTTTCCTTGATTTCTGAAAGAAGAAGATTGATTTTATCTACTGTTTCTTCTGGCAGGTCATCTTGTTCAAGCAGCTCCAGCAATTCCTTGCATGTCTTCTTATGTGCCTTGCGATTTTTGCTGACAACACGTGACCAATTGGCTGCAAACAATGAAATAAAGGTTTGATATTGATCTTGCTCAACGTCATATAAATCTTTGCGTATTCCTTTTTCATAAACCTTTTCAGCAATATTCAGATCAAGCATTTCTCGAACGACTTGACTCATTCTTGTTTTGCTCATGCCGGTCGCCTCTGAGAGCTCACCGAGCGTCATTGGTTTACGGTTCATATGAATGATACCAAGCACTCTACCCACTGTGGCAGAAAGACCAAAGGCATTCATGTTTTCGGCAGCTTTTTCAATATAATGATCCTGTGCTTTTTGAATGGCGCCTAACGCTTGCTTGTCCATTCCCCGCTTCATCCCTTCACGACTGACAATTTGTAACACAATATATCATATACCTGTTTGTTGATGAAAACAATAAATATTGAGTATTTGCTCGTAAGTTGGAGGAAAAAGGAGGGATCGGTACATATCAGGCCGTTAACTGAAAATTTTAAATAAATCTTATGCAATACAAACACATTGTAAACTTTTTATTTTATAAAGTTTGCACTATAATAAATAAGGTGTAAATTTTCTGAAAATATATATCCGACTAATTGGAGGTGTCTCATTTGCTGAAACTAGAGAATGTATCTAAGACGTATAAAGGCGGAAAAAAAGCTGTCAAAAATATTGATTTAGAAATAGCAAAAGGAGAATTTATTTGTTTTATTGGACCGAGTGGCTGTGGAAAAACGACAACCATGAAGATGATTAACCGACTGATTGAACCTTCCTCAGGAAACATATTGATCGAGGGAGAAAACATTATGAAAAAAGATCCAGTCCAATTAAGAAGAGAAATTGGTTATGTGATTCAGCAAATTGGACTTTTCCCTCATATGACCATCGCACAAAACATTTCCCTTGTGCCGAAGCTGCTGAAGTGGCCGGAAGAAAAACGAAAAGAACGAGCGCGTGAATTGCTCAAACTCGTCGACATGGGGCCGGAATACTTAGAGCGTTACCCGCATGAACTCAGTGGAGGACAGCAGCAGCGTATCGGCGTTCTTCGCGCACTCGCAGCAGAACCCCCTTTAATCCTGATGGATGAACCATTTGGAGCACTTGACCCGATCACAAGAGATTCATTGCAGGAAGAATTTAAGAAACTGCAAAAAACGTTAAATAAAACAATCGTATTCGTCACACATGACATGGATGAAGCGATCAAACTTGCAGACCGCATTGTCATTTTAAAAGATGGAGAGATTGTCCAAGTGGGCACACCAGATGATATTTTACGTAACCCTGTGAACGAATTCGTAGAAGAATTCATCGGGAAAGAACGTCTGCTTCAGTCAAATCCGAATATGGAACGTGTGGAACAAATGATGAACACATCTCCAGTCACAATTACCGTCGAAAAAACATTGACAGATGCCATCTTTATTATGAGAGAAAAGCGGGTTGATTCCCTGCTTGTCGTTGATGAAAATCATGTGCTGAAAGGCTATATCGACATTGAAACCATCGATGCAAACCGTAGAAAAGCAGCCTTCGTTGGCGATATTTTAAATACAGAATTTTATACAGTACAAGAAGGTGCACTTCTTAGAGATACTGTCCGAAAGATCTTAATACGCGGCATTAAATATGTACCGGTTGTCGATGCAAAAGGGCACTTAAAAGGCATCGTCACACGTGCAAGTCTTGTAGATGTCGTATATGACTCTATTTGGGGAGAAGATACCCCGGAGGCTGTCACTGAAATGAACTAAGGGAGGTGTACACATGGATCAAATCATCGATTTTCTTGAGAAAAATGGTGGGGAACTCCTCACAAAAATGTGGGAGCATTTATACATTTCTTTAATTGCCGTTGTGTTAGGCATTATCGTGGCCGTTCCTTTAGGCGTCATTCTTACACGAATGAAAAGAGGCGCCGGTTTTGTCATCGGCGTCGTGAATATCTTTCAAACACTCCCTAGTTTAGCGATTCTTGCATTTTTTATTCCTATTTTGGGAGTTGGAAAAATACCTGCGATCGTTGCGCTATTTTTCTATTCCGTTTTGCCTATTTTAAGAAATACGTATGCCGGTGTTCAAGGTGTGAACAAAAACTTGCTTGAATCTGGTAAAGGGATTGGCATGACGACATGGGAACAAATTCGTCTTGTGGAACTGCCGCTTGCTGTTCCGGTCATTATGGCAGGGGTCAGAACCTCAACGATTTATTTAATTGGGTGGACAACACTGGCTGCTTTTATCGGTGGAGGCGGTCTTGGTGACTACATTTTAATTGGGCTTCAGCTTTACCAGCCGGAATACATTATTGCGGGTGCGATCCCTGTCACTATTTTAGCAGTCATCATTGACCTTACATTGATGAAGCTTGAGAAAAAAGTAACACCAGAAGGCTTAAAAGGATTGAAGGAAGTTTCATAAGGAGTTGGCTCATGTGAAGAATCGAAAAACAAAATGGATCAGTGCACTGCTTGCCGGATGCTTGCTATTCATAAGTGGCTGTTCACTTCCTGGACTAGCCGGCTCTTCAGGGAGCACGCTGCGAATCGGTGCACAAAACTTTACAGAATCAGAAATTATGGCCTATATGGTGGGAGACATCATTGAGCATTACACAGATAAAAAGACAACCATTGTGAAGAATTTAGGCTCAAATACGGTGCAGCAGAAAGCAATGGAAAACGGTGATGTCGACATTTCGGCAACACGATATACAGGCACGGATTTAACAAGTACGCTAGGAATGGATGCAGAAAAAGATCCAAAGCGTGCAATGGAAATCGTCCAGAAAGAATTCAAAAAACGCTATGATTACAAATGGTTTGATTCCTATGGGTTTGATAATACGTATGCCTTTGCTGTGACGCAGAAGATGGCGAAGGAAAACAACCTAGAAACAGTCTCTGATTTAAAAAAGAATGCCAAAAATTATCGCTTCGGTGTGGATAATATTTGGCTGAAAAAGAAAGGTGACGGTTACGAAGGGTTTGTGAAAACATACGGAATTGAATTTGGAAGCACTTTTCCGATGCAGATCGGTCTAGTCTATGACGCATTGAAAAATGAAAAAATGGATATTGTGCTTGCCTATTCAACAGATGGCCGGATCAAAGCGTATAATCTCAAAATCTTAAAAGATGATAAACGATTCTTCCCACCATACGATGCATCACCAGTTGTCCCTGAGAAGGTATTAAAAGAAAATCCAGGACTGGACAAGGTGATCAACAGGTTGATTGGAAAAATCGATACCGAACAAATGCAAGAGCTCAATTATCAAGTCGATGGAGAACTAAAAGAACCAGCGACTGTTGCGAGAGATTTTTTAAAGAAACACAATTACTTTGAGTAAGATTGGGAGGTGTCAGAGCTGATGGACACACTGCAGCAATTATGGGCGTATTATCAACAGAACGGTTCATATGTGTTAGAAGAATTTTACCGGCATTTCCTCATGTCAGCGTATGGGGTATTATTTGCGGCAATTGTCGGAATACCAGTCGGCATCTTTGTGGCGCATTACCGCAAACTGAGCAATTGGGTGTTCGCAATAACCAATGTCATTCAAACCATTCCAGCGTTAGCGATGCTTTCTGTGTTGATGCTTGTATTAGGACTTGGCGCAAATACAGTCATCTTATCACTCTTTTTGTATTCGCTTCTGCCGATTATCCGTAACACGTACACAGGTATTGTCAGCATTGAGCATGCCTATTTAGAATCGGGGAAAGCGATGGGTATGACGAAATGGCAAGTGCTGAGAATGGTTGAATTACCGCTTGCTTTATCTGTCATTATGGCTGGTTTAAGAACCGCACTTGTGATCGCAATCGGTATTACAGCGATTGGGACATTTGTTGGTGCAGGAGGACTTGGTGATATCATCATCAGAGGATCAAACGCGACAAACGGAACAGCCATTATTTTAGCAGGTGCTATTCCAACTGCGCTCATGGCCATTATTGCCGACCTTGTCATGGGCTGGCTTGAACGCTATTTAAGCCCAACCAACAAGAAAAAAGAAAGCAAGGCGTTAGCTGAAAAAAACATGACGTCCGCATAAATGCTTGAAAAGACAAAACCTCCTCTACATCTGTAGGGGAGGTTTTTTTATCATGATTAGGCGGCTCACATCAGGAGACATTTATGATTCAAGTGTGATCCATTCAGAGGACCATTTCGCAATTTCCTCAAAAACGGGTGCAAGTGAGCGCCCCATATCAGTTAATGAATACTCAATACGCACGGGTGTTTCAGCAAAAACCTCCCGTTTTACAATGCCTGCTGCTTCCAGCTCTTTTAATCTCTCAGATAAAACCCTTCCGCTTAAATTGGTCAGAGTTGCTTCGATTTCACTAAAGCGCTGTGAACCTGAGAGAAGCTGAAAAACAATCAGTGCCACCCAGCGTTTACTTAATAACTCAACTGCTTTTTCAAACCGTGGGCACATATCAGATTGATTCATCTTTCTTCACTCCAATCTGAACCCATTATACCGTAATTCTGTCAAAAATCGGCGCAAAAAGCTTGTCAATGATCAAAACATTTTACGATGACGAACGGCTGTTTAGTAGAAATAACAAATAGCGGTTTAAATCCTCTATTTCATGTTTAGAAAGGGTGGACCATATGTCGCCATTAAATATTTCAAGATCATCAAGTTCATATTGCTCTGCTGCTTCTTTTATTTGGGTAAAAGCCGTTTCTTCTTCCTTTATGACATAGGCAGAAGATGCTTCTTCAATATACCCTGCAGCCTGCATCATGTCCTCATAAGGTACTTTTAATGCACCTGCTAGTTTTTTAATTGTAGGAGGTTTCGGAATGCCGCGTTTCCCGTTTTCAATCCGAGAAATACCAGCAGCGCTGACCTCTGAATACATCGCTAATTGGTTCACCGATAGTTTCCTTTTCTCACGTAATGCTCTTAAATATGCACCGAAGTTCATCAACTCAAAACCTCACATGGTTAAAGATTAGTTATCTCTAGTGTACTCGATTTGTTGACTATTGGCAATAAGTGTACCATGAAAATATTGACATTAGTTAATGGTGGATGTATCTTATGTTTATGCCCCGCTATTTGTTCGCCTTTTTTTGGTTAATGAGCGTGAGAAAGTATTGATTCAGCTGGCTGATGTCTTGTGCGGTGAGTGTTTCCCATTGGTCTCCATCGAAAATAGGGAGATGTTCTACATCCTTTTGAAGCGCCGTTTGATAGATTTTTAATATGGATTCATATTTCGGTTTCATTTCATGCACTTTTTCCTGTTCAATATAACCGGCAAGCAGCATTAAATCCTCATAAGGCACCTTCAAAGCGCGTGCTAATTTTTTTATGGTTAAAGGCTTTGGCACACCACGCTTTCCATTCTCAATCCGAGAAATACCGGCAGCGCTTACGCCTGAATACATGGCGAGTTGATTGACAGACATCTTTCTATTCTCTCTTAAAATGCGTAATTGTTCACCAAAGTGATTCATGTCATCGAACCTCACATTTCAGTATATGACTTATTTTAGTATGATCATTGACCAAAGGAAATAGAAAGGGCATAAAAGTGTTGACATAAGTTAATGAATCCGGGAGATGTGAGAATCCTACATGTTGTACATATTGATCCTATAGGAGGTTGTAATGATGGTCGAAAAGATTCAGATCAGGCGGGCTTTTGTGATGCAGTATATGATTGAAAACGATATGTCTTTAAATCAGCTCGCAGATGAAATTGGCATCTCTCCTGCCACACTCAGCAGGGTATTGAATGGTCACCGGAAGCCAGGACAGCTTGTCATTGGCAAAATGATTCATTACTTTGATAAAAAATTTGAAGATTTATTTTACTATGAAGATGTTGACAAAAGTCAATGAACGAAATCATCTTATGATCATAAAGGAGGCGGCTTCATTGAAAAGAACTGGAATGGTAAGACACATCGATTCGCTTGGCAGAATTGTTCTGCCTTCAGAAATGCGAAAGGTACTCAATATAAAGGAAGAGCAGCTGTTAGAAATTTTCATCGAAGATCAAACCATTATGCTGAAAAAATATGATGCAGATAAGAGCTGCTTATTAACTGGCCAAATAACGAAATACAACAAAAGCTATGGAAATGGTAACGTCGTGCTGAGTCCTGAAGGAGCTGAACGGTTGTTAGTAGAATTAAAACAGCTCTTAAAAGAAGAAGCAACTCGCTAAAAACGCTTTTTAACCTCAAAAATTGCATATAAAAAATGCTGCATACAATCCATTGGAGCGAAATTGAATCAAAATGACAAATAAAGTCGACAATATATAGGAAATCTTTATTTTGATGTTTCGTGACATGCACCTTGTTTTCATGTAAAATAAAGTTATGTGTACCAGTTTGTCTGGAGGTGTTTTCATGCACGCATTTGTTATCACATTACTCGTAATTGTCAGTATCGCACTTATCATCGTTGTATTATTACAATCAAGTAAAAGTGCAGGACTGTCAGGCGCTATTTCAGGTGGAGCCGAGCAGCTTTTCGGTAAGCAAAAAGCGAGAGGTCTTGACTTGATTCTTCACCGATTAACTGTCATTTTGTCAGTGCTTTTCTTCATCTTAACACTTGCATTGGCATATTTAGGCGTGTAGGCGCGAGTAACAGAAGGTCTGATCTTTTTTCAGACCTTTTTTTATTATCAGCACTCTTTTGTGTTTGTTTCATACATACAAGTGGAAAATATAAACCATATCAGAAGGAAAGGAAGTCACATCATGAAAGTTGTTACACCAAAACCATTTACGTTTAAAGGTGGAGAAAAGGCGGTGCTTCTTCTTCACGGTTTTACTGGGAATACAGCCGATGTTCGTATGCTTGGGCGTTATTTGAATGAAAGAGGCTATACATGCCATGCACCTCAATACAAAGGACACGGTGTACCACCAGAGGAGCTTGTTCATACAGGTCCTACAGATTGGTGGAAAGATGTAGAAGAAGGCTATCAATTTTTAAAAGACGAAGGTTATGAGGAAATTGCGGTTTGCGGACTATCCCTCGGAGGAGTTTTTTCATTGAAATTAGGTTACACTGTACCTGTAAAGGGAATTGTACCTATGTGTGCACCTATGTACATAAAAAGTGAAGAAGTCATGTACCAGGGTGTACTAGATTATGCCCGTAACTATAAAAAATTCGAGGGTAAGTCAGAGGATCAAATTGAGCAAGAGATGGAAGAGTTCAAGAAAACACCAATGGGTACACTCAAGGCTCTTCAAGAACTCATTGCTGATGTCAGAAACAATGTTGACATGATTTATTCACCTACTTTTGTTGTTCAGGCACGTCATGATCATATGATTAATACAGACAGTGCAAACATTATTTATAACGAAGTAGAGACTGATGAAAAACATTTAAAGTGGTATGAAGAATCGGGCCATGTTATCACGCTTGATAAAGAGCGGGAGAAGGTTCATCAGGATGTATATGCATTCTTAGAATCACTCGATTGGTCAATTTAAATATATAGGGGGTTAGAGTGTGCAAAAAGAAGAATTTATGGATGAATTACTTGCGTTTATGCAAGAAGAGGCGTACAAACCATTAACGGTACAGGAATTAGAAGTCATGATGGAAATTACCAATCCAGATGATTATAAAGAGCTCGTCAAAGCACTTGTGATATTAGAGGATCAGGGACTGATCGTCCGTACCCGCAGCGACCGCTATGGTGTACCGGAAAAAATGAACTTGGTCAAAGGGAAGCTGTCTGCGCATGCAAAAGGATTTGCATTTGTGACACCAGAAGAGTTTGGACAGGATGATATTTTCATTCCGCCAAATGAGCTAGGCACAGCAATGAATGGTGACACCGTGATGGTTCGTGTCAGCCACAAATCAAATGGCACCAAAAAAGAAGGAACGGTCATCCGTATTCTGGAACGTAATACTCAGACAGTTGTCGGTACCTATACAGAAACGAAAAGCTTTGGTTTTGTCATTCCTGATGATAAAAAAATCACAAACGATATCTTCATTCCGAAATCCGCTAAAAACGGAGCGGTTGAAGGTCATAAAGTCGTTGTCACGCTGACAAGCTATCCAGAAGGAAGAATGAGCGCAGAGGGTGAAGTGACTGAAATCCTTGGTCACAAAAATGACCCTGGCATCGATATTTTGTCGATTATTCATAAACACGGGCTACCAGGTGAGTTTCCGGAAGAAGCGCTCCAGCAGGCAGTAGACACACCTGAAACGATCGATGAAAAAGACTTAGAGGGCAGGCGTGATCTGCGCAACGAAACGATTGTGACCATTGATGGTGCAGATGCAAAGGACTTGGACGATGCGGTTACTGTGCAAAAGCTGGATGATGGTAAATACAAACTAGGTGTGCATATTGCGGATGTCTCTCATTATGTAACGGAAAACTCTCCAATTGATCAGGAAGCCTATGAGCGCGGAACGAGTGTGTATCTTGTAGACCGCGTTATTCCAATGATTCCTCATCGCCTGTCAAATGGCATTTGCTCATTGAATCCGAAGGTTGATCGTCTCACACTCTCTTGTGAAATGATCATTGATCGAAGTGGGAAAGTCGTCAAACACGAAATTTTCCAAAGTGTGATCAAAACGACGGAAAGAATGACCTATTCCGATGTGAATAAGATTTTAGTTGACCAAGATGAAGAGCTTTTAGACAAATACGAGCCGTTAGTACCAATGTTCCAAGAGATGGAGAAGCTTGCAGAAATTCTGCGTGACAAGCGAATGGAGCGCGGAGCAGTCGACTTTGATTTCAAGGAAGCAAAGGTGCTTGTAGATGATGAAGGCGCAGCGAAAGACGTAGTCATTCGTGAGCGTTCAGTTGCAGAGAAATTAATTGAAGAATTCATGCTGGTGGCAAACGAAACAGTTGCCGAGCATTTCCACTGGATGAATGTTCCGTTCATTTACCGAATTCACGAAGAACCAAATCCTGAGAAGCTTCAGCGCTTTTTAGAGTTCGTGACGACGTTTGGTTACATTGTGAAAGGAACGTCAACGAACATTCACCCGCGCGCACTTCAAAGTGTCCTCGATGCTGTCAGGGATCAACCAGAAGAAGTCGTCATTCAAACTGTGATGCTTCGCTCTATGAAACAGGCGAAGTATGATCCAGAAAGCATTGGCCATTTTGGATTATCTACCGAATTCTATACACACTTCACGTCGCCGATCCGCCGTTACCCGGATTTAATCGTGCATAGGCTGATCAGAACCTATTTAATAGAGAAAAAGACAGACGAAGCGACCCTTGAAAAATGGGGTCAATTGCTGCCAGAAATCGCAGATCATGCATCTACAATGGAGCGCCGCTCTGTTGATGCTGAGCGCGAAACAGATGACCTGAAAAAGGCAGAGTTTATGCTTGATAAAATCGGTGAAGAGTTTGATGGTATGATTAGTTCCGTTACGAATTTCGGACTATTCGTTGAACTGCCGAATACGATAGAAGGTCTTGTCCATGTGAGCTACATGACAGACGATTACTATCGTTTTGATGAACAGCACTTTGCCATGATCGGTGAACGTACAGGGAATGTCTACCGTATCGGTGACGAAATCACTGTCAAAGTGGTGAGTGTGAATAAAGATGAGCATTCCATTGATTTTGAAATCGTCGGGATGAAAGGCACTCGCCGTAAATCACCAAAAGACTTCAAGTTCAAAAAACGGACAGATCCACCAGCCAAAAAAGGACGCGGAGGTCAAAAGGCCTCTGGGGAAAAAGGCAAAGAGGATAAAGGCGGCGACTGGTTTACAGGTCGTAAAAAGAAGAAAAAGAAAAAACGCGTTTTTGATAACGCACCGAAACAAAAGCGCAAAAAGAAAAAGTAACGTGACAAAAAGCAAATAGGGCACCATGCTCTATTTGCTTTTTGACCACGTGGCAGCAGCATTGTCGAAAGCTGGATTGTTTGATAAAATAATCCGTACGATTTGGACCGTGTCTGTGTCAAAAGGAGGGTGTACGCCAATGCCAAAGGGAGAGGGAAAGGTTGTTTCCCAAAACAAAAAAGCCAATCATGATTATTTTATAGAAGAAACATACGAAGCCGGCCTTGTATTACAAGGAACTGAAATCAAATCCATTCGAGCAGGAAAAGTGAATTTAAAAGATTCCTTTGCCAAAATCGAACGAGGAGAAGTGTTTCTTCACAATATGCACGTGAGCCCATACGAGCAGGGGAACCGTTATAACCATGATCCGCTCAGAACGAGAAAGCTGCTTCTTCATCGCAAGCAAATCAGCAAATTGATTGGTGCGACAAAGGAAGAGGGCTACTCACTTGTTCCCATTAAACTCTATTTGAAAAATGGCTTTGCCAAAGTGCTAATTGGAGTCGGTAAAGGGAAGAAGAAATATGATAAACGTGAAGATCTGAAGAAAAAAGATGCGAAACGTGAAATCGAGCGTGCTTTCCGTGACCGGCAAAAGCAATTCTAGACGCATGCAGATGGCTTGCTGAGAGCGGAAGCATTATGCTACAATATGTTATGCAGTAAACAATCATCGTCGTTTTTTACAGAAACCACCAGTTGTTTCGAGCGATGAGATTGTTATAATAGTCATATACGGAAGCAGTTAAGCTAAAGAACGTTTCCATCCCGTATATCCCTTTTACAAGGGGACGTTACGGATTCGACAGGGATGGTTCGAGCTTAGGCTGCGAGCCGAGAGGCGATCTCGTTAACACGCACCTAAATGTAACTGGCAAAACTAAAAGTTTTAACCAAAACTTAGCACTAGCTGCCTAATAAGCGCAGCGAGCTCTTCCTGACATCGCCTATGTGTCTGTGAGGAGCCCAATGAAGTAGGCTACGCTTACGTTTTCGTCTGAGGACGTAAGAAGAGATCCATCAGACTAGCTCTCCAAGCGCCCGTCAGCAGGCATGAGGATGAGTGAACACGTAAATATGTTGACTACGCTCGTAGACGCTTAAGTAATCGATGTCTCTGGACGTGGGTTCGACTCCCACCGTCTCCATATGATTTTAAAAAAGTGTCAAAACCCATGTTAGATAAGGGTTTTGACACTTTTTAAATACGTGAAATTTTATAGTTGCAATGAACTTTTGCTATATGTTGCTGTTACAAATATTATAGGAATTCATAATTTAGTTTCAGTTGTTTATATATAAGTGAACTTCGTTCAAGAATAGCTTGATTAACAAAAGTTAAAAATTCACTCAGATTATTTTCATCTTTGGTACTAACTGTTCCTTTAAAGTGATTGCGCCAAAATTCTTTTGGTTCACTGGTTAAATCTTTTGGGTTTTCTAAAAAGCTCTGCAAAAAATTCTTCTCCACAAAATTAGGCCAAGTTTTAAAACTTAAAATCCACTTAGCGGATTCAATAATATATTTTTTATACTTAAAAGTGTTATTGTTCATTGTGTTTTCTAAAAAAATCTCAATAGAATCATTACTATTCATAAAATCATTTAAAATGACTTTAATATGGTTCAAAGTTAGATCCCAATAATCATAGGTAGATTTATAACGTTTGCTATTAAAAGGAGAAAACCAATTTTTATTATTTTTGATGGCGTATACAGGTATAAAATTACCTACTGTGTGTGTTAATTTTGCATAATCTTTAAATATAGGATTAGATAAATCATATGTCTCCTTATAAAAGGCTTTGTAAGGAGTTACAAATGAATTCATTGTTTCTCCATTTGCCTCAACAAAATCTGTTTGTTTAGTATTCCAGAATTCAAATTGATTTCCCCATAAGCGTTTGTATATTTCGAGGGTCAAAGGTAATCTATCACAATCAGATTGGGAACCATAAATATTACCTTTATATAGAATAATATTTGCAATAGGGTTTTTTTCATCATATATTAAATTTCTTAAATCAAAAACCTCTCTTTTGAAATCATAATTTATAAATTCTTCTTCTGAAAGTTCCATTAATTCATCAAAAGTCATTCGTAAGTTCTCCTTTATGTCCACTCTTTATTTATTAGAAGATTATCTAACTTCATTTTTTAACCTCTTTATTATACTTTAATATACTTCATGTAATTCATTTCACACTTGAAATTCAAAAATTAAGAAGCGATTCGGCAATGTAGCTTGTTTCTAAACTTTCAGAAGCCGTCGTATCTAGTGTCTGGAAGATAGATGCTTAGGTTGTTTCTTATAGAATTTTTTATTAGAAAGTTAGGGAGAATACCTAAATATACCTATTTTTTAACCGATGATAATTTGTAGGGAAATATCACCAGATAATGACAGGGGGACATTTTAGTTAAAAGAAAAAAGTTCGAATAGACCCTACAAAGCATATGATGAAACAGCTAAAGTAGTTGACGAATTAGAAAAAGTCTCAAAGGATAAGGAGTAATTCATAAAAATGAAAACAAACAAAAAGACAATCATTTCAGTATTTCTTTTAGTATTTACATTGATGATGGGTACAGCATGCGGTAAAAATGAATCAGAAAACGGTTCATCAAACAAAGCAGCAGCAAAACAAGAAAAAATAGAAAAAATGACTGATAGCGAATATGCATCATGGTATAAGGGATATCTAAAACGGTTTGAAGAAAGAATTATGTCTTTTGTTTTATCGTTGGTTCCTTTAGACGAGGTTTACGATAAAGAATGGGCTAGTGATGTTGAGACAAAGATTGATAGCATGAGAGAATTACTCAGCGAAGCCAAAGACAAAGAAGTTAAAGTTCCTGATACGTATAAAAAAGTAAACGAGTACTTGGTGAAAGCGGATGACAAATTTGAATCACTTTTCAAAGATATCTTAAAAGTAATCAAGCGAGATAAAGTCAGTGATGATGATTTAAGTTTCATGAATTCTAGAATGAAAAAAGCTTTAGAAGAAGTGGATAATGCTAAAAAAGAGATGAGTAAAATGAAAGACAATAAATCAAATGAAAAACAAAAAGATAAATCAAATTCATAATTAAGTAAAGAAAAAGACGTCTGCTTTACAAAGCTCAGAGGGTCTTAAGAATAACGAGTTTAGTTCACAACGTAAGAAGGATGCTACATACTGTCATCCTTCTTACTTTTCATGTAAGTTCCTTGAAGAAAACCGAACCAACCGAATAAACAAAGGACAAACCACAATCACCGCCATCATCAACAAAAGCCCATCAGGCATAATCTCCACAAATGTTGTCTGAATCACATAAACCGCAATCAGCAGCAAATAACTCATCAAAAATAACAGCTCAGATCGTTTCTTCTGAAATGGCTTCTCTAAAAGAATCAGCATGAACAAACCTGCCATGATGATCAAAAAAGTCATCTCCTATCAAGCCTCCTTTTCATTCATCTCCACATTGTACAGATATTTCACTTGCTACAATATGCTTTATCCATAAAATAAGTAAAAAGTAATGAACAGATAAGGCGCCACGACTAGTAAAATGACGAACGCTTTCCAAAAAACCGCCAACCAAATCAAAATCACATCTTCCCATTTGAGACGTCCTCATATATAGTAAGATTAGACTAGTTCTAAATAACTGAAATTGGGGCGTTTACATGGATTCGATTGTTTTACATTTTATTGTGATCATGAGTGTTTCTGGCATTCTGTCCGTAATATTATCAATCATTGCTCATGCAAATCGCCATCGGTATATTGGCTGTCAATTGTTTATGTATATGTCTGGAGCAACTGCGATTTATATTTTTGGACATACATTTGAATTATTGGCGCGCACCCCTCAAGAAATTACATTCTGGGTTAGTTTTCAATACATAGGTCTTCCGTTTATTGCACCGTTCAGCCTGATGATTGTGCTGCAGTTTACTGGTTTCCATCAATATGTAACAAAGCGCCGCGTGATTCTCTTCTTGCTGATTCCAATTTTAACCACCATTCTGGTGTTCACCAACTCTTTTCATTCACTCTTTTACCGAAGCATCACGATGAATACAGTAGACGGTTTTTTATTAGCTGATTTTACCATTGGTTATTGGTATATCATTCATGGGGTCTATACATTTGGCTGTTCTATGCTCGCTATTTTTATGCTGCTTTGGTTTTTACGTGTGAAGAGAGAATATTTGAAACAGGTTCTGATCTTGCTCGTTGGAATATTATTGCCGATCACGACCTCTTTTATCTATTTATTAGGTGTCACGCCTTTTCACATTGACCCAGTACCAGTGGTGATGTTTTTAACCAACGCACTCTACTTATGGGCGATTATGTCTTTTCATCTCTTTAAGCTCTCTCCCATTGCGATGGAGCGTGTGTTTGAACATATGTCAGAAGGTGTTCTCCTATTGGATCGATACCGAACACTGATTGATTATAACCCTGCGGCTGCATTGATCATTCCTGTGCTCGCTAAAAAGGGAATCGGCTATAAAATCGATGATATATTCTCAGGGATCATCAAAGAACCAGCGTTTATACAGTGGCTACGTTCTCCGCAGGATCATTCACAGTATGATTTAATGTGGGAAAAAGAGCAGCCCTTCTATTATCATCTCACTGCTTCTTCTCTTTTTAATAGAAGAGGCGAAGTCGAGGGCAGGCAAATTGTAATCAGCGATGTTACGGAGCAGCGACTATTGCAGGAAGAGCTGGAGCGCCGAGCATATATTGATGGTTTGACGAATATCTTCAATCGATCTTCTTTTATTGAACGAACGCAGATGTTATTGGAAGAGGATGCGCAGGATACTGCGATATTGCTATTTGATATTGATTTCTTTAAACAAATCAATGATACGCACGGACATCATATAGGAGACGAGGCGTTGCGTCATGTTGTGTCCATTTGTCAGCAGCATTTGAAGATGGATGATTTATTTGGCCGATATGGTGGAGAAGAGTTCGCCATTTGTCTCCCACATCATTCATTTGAAGAGGCATGTCATGTTGCGGAACAGATGAGACATTCATTTGAAGTGAGTTTCTTTCAGACAGATGAGAAAAAAGTAAGAGTGACAGCAAGCTTTGGCGTCGCCCATACAGCGAATGATCCCTCTATATTAGAAACGCTTCTATTTGAGGCAGATCAAGCCTTGTATATGTCAAAACGCCAAGGACGTAATCGGATTTATGCATCAACTGGTTCGGACTATATGCTATACCAAAAGCAGGATCTCCCGCCTGCTTCTCATTGACTGTTGTCCTTCATTTAGATATGATAAACATAACATTTGAACGGTTTCCTAAAGGGGAGTAGCTTTTACGGTTTGGTCGTCATTACAGAAACATCCGTTGTTTCTCGGCCATTCCGGCATGAACATGTTAGCCAGACCTTTGCCTATCACACATGAGGCAAAGGTCTGGCTTTTTTTAAGATCTTTTTGCATCTGTGTGGGTGGAAGCTGGACAAATGAGGGGTTTCAACATAGCAGATGAAAGGATGATGGATCTTGAAACAATATGTGATGGCGTTTCTATTTACCGGTACGTTTTTGTTAAGTGGATGTTCAGGACTGTTAGACCAAGTAAACGATACAACGACATATGTCACAGAGGCAAATGAGTATGTGACAGATATTCAGCAATTCACAGAGGATTTTCCACAGCTTGCGGAAGAAGCTGTACAAGATGCTGCCAAAAGAGCAGATTTGACGCAGCAACTGGAATCATTGAAAGCAGACATTCAAGAATTTAATGAACTCACAGCCCCATCAATAGCAGAAGACCTGCATGCACAAATCATAGAGAAAAATAAAGTGCTGTCAGAGGAGATTCAAACCTATTTACAGCAATTGAAAATGGACAACTTCGATGCTGCAGCTATTTTAGAGGATCAGCAAGGGCTCATGAAGCAGCTTCAGCAATCGGTCAGCCTTTTGCAAGATATTGAACAACTAACAAACTAGGATAAGCAAACGGTGATCACAGCATATCTTTGCCTTTTCAGGTGAAGATATGCTTTAATTGAATGTAACACAAGTATGATAGAAAAAAGGTGATCAGATGACAGAACAAGAAGAAAGACATATCGCTTCGCCTAGAGCTGAGAAGGAAAAAGAGCAATTAATCAATCGCTTAAAACGAGTGGAAGGCCAAGTGCGAGGGATTCAGCAAATGATTGAAAACGATCGCTACTGCATAGATGTCGTGAATCAAATTTCTGCTATCAATGCAGCTTTAAAAAAAGTGAGTCTTCAATTAATGGAAAAGCATACACACCACTGCGTAGCGGATGCCATTAAGAGCGGTAATGGGGATGAAGCGATTGAGGAGTTAATGAATGTCTTCACGAAGCTGACAAAATCGTAGCAAACAGAGGATCATTTATGTTTACAATGATACCCTACTAGGGTATAGTAAAAATAGAAAATGATTGATGGAGGCGATGAGAAGTGGAACAAGCAACACTACAAGTGCAAGGCATGTCTTGCGGACATTGTGTGAAAGCAGTCGAAGGAAATGTAGGAGAATTAGCAGGTGTTGAATCTGTAAAAGTCCATTTAGATAAGGGGCAGGTGGAGGTTTCCTTTCACCCAGATCAAATCACGTTACACCAGATCTCTGATGTCATTGAAGAACAGGGATATGATGTCGTATAAAATGAGCATACGTGCTGCATAAGACAGCACGTATTTTTTTAAAAATAACAATACCCCCATGGAGTATATGGAGAGGTGAGATAAATGAAAAAAGAAATTGATTTTCAAATTACGGGAATGACTTGCGCCGCCTGTGCAGGCCGCATTGAAAAGGGCTTGAACAGGTTGGAAGGTGTGGACGACGCCAGTGTGAACTTTGCGCTTGAAACATCCCACATTGTGTATGAAACAGAACAACTCACAGCAGAGGATCTAAAACAAAAAATTCAATCTCTTGGCTATGATGTGGTGATGGAGCAAGCTGAATTTGATATAGAGGGAATGACATGTGCGGCTTGTGCAAACCGAATTGAGAAAAAAGTCAACCGGATGGATGGTATTGATCAAGGATCAGTGAACTTTGCGCTTGAGTCACTTCAGGTGACATATCATCCAGGGAAAATATCTCCAAGTGACATAAAAGAGGCTGTGAAATCCATTGGGTATTCATTAACCGAACCAGCCGAAGAGCATGCGGAGGAAGGGAAAAAAGACCATCGTCAAGCAGCGATTGAGAAACAAACGGCACGCTTTTTGTTCTCAATGATCTTGTCATTGCCTCTTCTTTGGGCAATGGTCAGTCATTTTTCTTTCACATCGTTTATTTGGCTGCCAGAAGCGTTTATGAATCCATGGGTTCAGCTCGCATTAGCAGCGCCCGTCCAGTTCATTGTCGGCTGGCCTTTTTATGTAGGTGCTTATAAAGCGTTGAAAAATAAAAGTGCCAATATGGATGTCCTTGTGGCACTAGGGACATCGGCTGCTTTTTTCTATAGTTTATATGAAAGTATTCAATCAGCGGTTCAAGGCACACATGAAGCGGCCCTCTATTATGAAACGAGTGCTGTGCTCATTACGCTAATTGTGCTCGGAAAGTTAATGGAAGCAAGAGCGAAAGGGAGATCATCAGAAGCGATTCAAAAACTGATGGGCTTACAAGCGAAAGAAGCTGTGATAGAGCGAGATGGGAAAGAAATGACTGTTCCTATTTCTGAAGTGAAAGTGAATGATCTTGTGTTCGTCAAGCCAGGTGAAAAAGTCCCGGTAGACGGAGAAATCATCGAAGGAACAACAGCGATCGACGAATCGATGATTACAGGAGAAAGTCTGCCAGTTGATAAAACCACAGGAGATACAGTCATCGGGGCAACCATCAATAAAAATGGATTTGTGAAAGTGAAAGCAACAAAAGTAGGAAAAGAAACGGCTCTTTCACAAATCATTCGAGTCGTCGAACAAGCGCAAGGCTCAAAAGCACCAATTCAAAGAATGGCAGATCAAATTTCAGGGATATTTGTCCCCATTGTTGTAGGATTGGCTGTGCTCACTTTTCTGATTTGGTATATCTTTGTTGATCCAGGAAATGTGACAGCAGCCCTTGAAACCTTTATAGCGGTCATCGTCATCGCATGTCCTTGTGCTCTTGGCCTTGCTACACCGACCTCTATTATGGCAGGCAGCGGCCGTGCAGCTGAATCAGGGATTCTGTTTAAAGGCGGAGAGCATTTAGAGATAACCCAATCACTAGATACAGTAGTGCTAGATAAAACAGGGACTGTGACAAAAGGGGAGCCGAGTCTTACAGATGTGATTGCGTCTGCCAATTGGACAGAAGATAAGCTGCTTCAGTTAGCAGGATCGGCAGAACAGCAGTCAGAGCATCCACTTGCCAGAGCGATTACAGAAGGCATGAAGAACCGGGGTCTCCAAGCGGTCGAGGTAGAAGCTTTTCAAGCAGATCCTGGTCATGGAATTGAAGCAAGGGCTGCGGGACATGAGCTTTTGATTGGCACACGGAAGCTCTTAAAGAAACATCATATCAGCTGCGAAGCACTAGAAGCAGTTGTGACTGAGCTTGAAGAACAAGGAAAAACGGCGATGCTCATTGCCATTGACCGCGAGCCAGCAGGTATTGTCGCCGTTGCTGATACAATCAAATCGTCTTCTTCTCAAGCGGTCGCTCGTCTCAAAGAGCAAGGGATTCACGTCGTGATGATGACAGGAGATAACAAACGCACAGCAGAAGCGATTGCGAGTGAGGCAGGCATAGATCATGTCATCGCTGAAGTTCTTCCAGAGGAAAAAGCGGCTCATATTGTAGCGCTTCAGAAACAAGGAAAAAAAGTGGCGATGGTTGGAGACGGCATCAATGATGCCCCTGCCCTTGCAACAGCAAATATCGGGATGGCTGTCGGAACAGGTACAGATGTTGCCATGGAAGCGGCAGATATTACGCTCATGACTGGAGATCTCCATGCCATTGCAGATGCACTTGAATTTAGCAGAAAAACGATGAGAAACATTAAACAGAATCTATTTTGGGCACTTGCTTACAATTGTATTGGCATACCAGTCGCCGCATTTGGGTTCCTGGCACCATGGCTTGCAGGAGCGGCAATGGCCTTTAGTTCTGTATCGGTTGTGCTGAACGCACTAAGATTACAGCGATTGAAACCTGTCAGAGAGGGTGTGGCAAAATGAAGCTGAATGTCAAATGGGTGTGGACGTTGAGTGCTGTGATTTATGTAGCCTTTGTACTGATAGGTTATGCGATTTATGTCGAACTTTCTCCTCTTCAAGAGCCGCCAGCTGATCATATGCAACATGAGACTTCATCAGAAGCGAAGTCCTCGCATTCGGTGTCAGTCCTGCACTTCGGTGCTCGTCCTTTCTAGACTTCAAAGGTTTTCTATCACACTGAAAAGAAGACAAAGGGCTAAAATAAAGTTCATTTTAGCCCTTTGTCAATAATCTGAGACTTCGCCAAAAGCGAAGTCTTTTTTTAACAATTTTGTGGAAAAACCCACCTTTTAAAAGATTTTTCATAAAAAATTCACTTCTTTTTGTTCCTTTTTGTCGTTTTTTGTAGGTTCATCGTTAAGATGCGATTAGGCAACAAAGAAAGCGTTATCAAAAAAAGGGGGTCCACGTATGAAAAAGTTAGGGTTAGCTTCTCAAATACTCATCGCACTTGTTTTGGGTGTTGTCGTAGGAGCACTATTTTATCAAAATGAAACCGTTATTAATGTGTTAACGCCGATTGGCGATATATTCATCCACTTAATTAAAATGATCGTTCTTCCAATTGTTATTGCTGCATTGATTGTAGCCGTTGCAGGTGTAGGCGATATGAAAACCATCGGAAGACTCGGTGGGAAAACGATTCTTTACTTCGAAATTGTGACAACGATTGCATTAGCAGTTGGACTGCTTGCAGCAAACGTTTTCCATCCTGGTACAGGAATTGATATGAGTAACATGGAGAAAGGCGATATCTCTAAATATGAAGAGACATCTAAGTCTTCTGCCGAAAAAGCTAGTTTCTCTGAAACGATTGTGCATCTTGTGCCAACAAACGTGTTCCAATCCATTGCAGAAGGTGATCTATTACCAACAATCTTCTTTACAGTGTTATTCGGATTAGGAATTGCAGCAGTTGGAGACAAAGGAAAACCAGTGTTAGGATTCTTTGAGGGGATACTCGAAGCAATGTTCTGGGTGACCAATAAAGTGATGAAGTTTGCACCATTTGGTGTATTCGCGCTCATCAGTGTGACGGTGATCAAATTCGGGGTCGGAGCGCTTCTCCCGCTAGGTAAACTGGTACTTGTCGTTTACGGCACAATGGCATTCTTCGTGATTGTCGTACTTGGCATTATCGCAAAATTAGCTGGAACAAGCGTCTTTACACTATTTAGAGTGTTAAAAGAAGAAATCATTCTTGCATTCTCAACAGCAAGTTCAGAAGCTGTACTGCCTAGACTAATGGACAAAATGGAGAAGTTCGGCTGCCCGAAAGCGATCACGTCGTTCGTTATCCCAACAGGCTATACCTTTAACTTAGATGGAAGTGCCATCTATCAATCCATTGCCGCCATATTTGTTGCACAAATGTACGGCATGCCTCTTTCCATCTATGAGCAAATTACGTTACTATTAATCTTAATGCTCACATCAAAAGGAATGGCTGGTGTACCAGGTGCATCGATCGTTGTTGTCATCACAACACTTGGAGCAATGGGACTTCCACTTGAAGGACTTGCCTTCATCGTTGGGATCGACCGTATCCTTGACATGGTTCGTACAACTGTTAACGTATTTGGTAACTCACTTGCAGCCATTGTCATGTCTAAGTGGGAAAAAGTGTTTGATCAAGAGAAATCGAAGAAGTATATTGAGGAATTAAAACAACAAACAAAAGCAGCGTAAAAGGAGATCTTTTCAAATGACGAAGCTACAGGACAAGCAAGTTCGTATCGAACGAGACTTTCTAGGTGAAAAGGAAGTAGACACTCAAGCGTATTATGGAATTCAAACATTACGTGCAGTAGAGAACTTTCCAATTACTGGCTACCATGTTCATGAGGAACTCATCAAAGCATTAGGGATTGTCAAAAAGGCAGCCGCACTTGCAAATATGGATACAAAGCGACTATATGCTGGTCTTGGAGAAAAAATTGTTCAAGCCGCAGATGAAGTGATTGAAGGAAAATGGAACAATCAATTTATTGTCGATCCAATTCAAGGCGGAGCTGGCACTTCAATGAATATGAATGCCAATGAAGTCATTGCAAACAGAGCGCTTGAACTACTAGGAAAGGAAAAAGGCGCTTATACTGAGCTAAGTCCAAACACGCATGTGAACATGTCGCAGTCAACAAACGACGTTTTCCCAACAGCGATTCATATTTCAACATTGAATATGATTGAAAAACTACTTTATACGATGGAAAACATGCATCAAGTCATGACAGAAAAAGCGCAAGAATTCGATCATGTCATCAAAATGGGACGTACGCATCTTCAGGACGCTGTTCCAATCAGACTTGGTCAAGAGTTTAGTGCATATGCAAAGGTTCTTGCTCGTGATATTAAACGAATCAAGCAGTCTAGACAGCATTTATATGAAGTCAATATGGGCGCAACAGCAGTTGGAACAGGACTGAATGCTGATCCTAAATATATTCGCCAGGTCGTTGGTTATCTAGCTGACATTAGCGGATTGCCGTTAGTTGGAGCAGAAGATTTAGTCGATGCTACGCAAAATACAGATGCTTATACAGAAGTATCAGCTGCACTGAAAGTATGTATGATGAATATGTCCAAAATGGCAAACGATATTCGTTTGATGGCTTCAGGTCCTAGAGCAGGCTTTGGTGAGCTGCACTTGCCGCCGAGACAGCCAGGTTCATCTATCATGCCAGGGAAAGTCAACCCAGTGATGCCTGAGGTCATGAACCAAGTGGCATTCCAAGTCATTGGAAATGACCACACGATCTGCCTTGCATCAGAGGCTGGTCAGCTTGAACTGAACGTCATGGAGCCAGTTTTAATATTCAACTTACTACAGTCTCTCAGTATGATGAAAAATGTATTTGAATCCTTTGTCGATAACTGCTTGCGTGACCTAAAAGCAGATGAATCTAGATTAAAAGAATATGTAGAAAAGAGTGCTGGTGTCATGACGGCGGTCAATCCGCATATTGGTTATGAAGCTGCTGCACGAATTGCGAGAGAAGCGATTCTTACAGGCGTATCTGTACGTGAGCTTTGTCTGCAAAATGATGTGTTATCAGAGGAAGAGCTTGATATCATCTTAAATCCTTTTGAAATGACAAAACCAGGTATTGCTGGCGCATCACTTTTAGAAAAGGATCGTTTAGAAGATTAAGCGGCATCATGAGAAGCGCACACCGACAAATGTCCGGTGTGCGTTTTTTCATGGACTGTTTGTTTTTCTGAAGCTCACATAGTATACTATCGTCAATTATTAGGGATGTGACTGCGTTTGAATCTACTGAAAAAATGGTTGAATACAGAGCCTTATTTAATTATCATGCTCATTGTTCTGACTCCGATTGGGGGAGAGCTGAAATTTTATCCATTTGAGGATAGCTTTCGGGTCAGCTTTGGAACCGTTGTCTTTTTCTTTATCCTGCTTCAAATGAAAAAATTCCCGGCATGGGCAAGCGGCATCATTGCGGGGGGATCAGTGTTTGCATTCCGGGTGCTTCTTGATACCGCTGTGTCAGGCCACTTAGCGCTGGAAGAGGCCGTTTCTTTAAGATTTCCTTCCCTGCTGTATTACGTCGTCTATGGTACGCTTTTTTATGTATTACAGGTCAGACGTTTCCGTGATAAGCCTTGGCTCATTGGGGCGACAGGGATTATCATGGAACTATGTGCAAGTGTAGTCGAAATGATTGCACTCAGGGGAGCCATTGATGAAATTTTAACAGTGAGAACGCTGTTTCAACTATTTGTATTGGCGATTTTCAGAAGCTTTTTCGTATTGGCTTGTTATACGATGATTCGATTATACGAAGAACAGGCGAGAGAGCGCCAAATGAAGAAGGAAAAGGAACACCTGTTGATGCTGCTGTCGAATCTTTATACGGAATCTACATATTTTTATAAAACCCTTGCACATGCTGAGCACATTACAGCTACTTCATATCAATTGTATCAATCTCTGCATCATGCAAAGGATACGGAATCATTAGATTTAAAAAAACTCGGAAAAACAGCCCTGCAAATTGCAGGTGAGGTACACGAAATCAAAAAGGATAATCAGCGGATTTTTTCTGCCTTATCAAAACTGATTCATGAGGAAAACTTTCAGGAGTATGCAAGTCCTGCTCATATCGCTGGACTTGTGATTCGTATCCATGAAAATTACGCGGAATCTCTTAAAAAACACATCGTTTTTCATTATGATGAAGAAGGACAGCACCCTGCTTATCATGTGTATACCATTCTATCTTTATTAAATAACATTGTATCCAATGCCGTTGAAGCGATTCCAGTAAATGGAGAGGTATCACTATCCATTTCGCGGAAAGAGAATGATGTAATTTTTCAAATCAGTGACAACGGTCCAGGCATTAAAGAGCGTAACCATCATGTGATCTTTAAACCGGGCTTCACTTTAAAATACGACCAAGCCGGGAACCCATCAAGCGGCATCGGTCTTTCCTATGTGAAAGACACAGCCGAGAAGCTTGGCGGAAGTGTTGAAATGAAGAGTATCCCAAATCAACAAACGATGTTCACTTTAACGATACCAATTGATCAAGTCAGCAGAAAAGAGGGGAATGGGAGATGAGATTTTTTATTGTTGATGATGATGAAGCCGTTCGTTCTTCACTGGCACAGCTCATTGAAGATGAAGAGCTTGGCATTGTGGCAGGGGAAGCAGAGGATGGTGCTGAAGTAACAGCGAGCTACTTAAATGATTTGCATATTGATATCTTGTGTATTGATCTTCTGATGCCGGAAAGGGACGGTCTTGAGACGATTCGAGCGATCAAGGATGAATTTCATGGGAAATATTTAATGCTGTCACAGGTAGAAACAAAGGAACTCATCGGCCAGGCATATACGCTCGGTGTCGAGTATTATGTGACAAAGCCGATCAATCGGGTAGAGGTCTTAAGTGTGCTCCACCTCATGATTGAACGTCTGCATTTAGAGCACTCAATTGAAAATATTCAGCATTCGCTCAAATCGGTCATGCAGTTCCAGCAGCGCGGACAGACCACGAAAACGAAGCAGCGCGGGAAAAGTCTTGCAGAGGCAGGTCAGTTTTTGCTGGCGGAGCTTGGGATTGTCGGCGAAAAAGGGTCTAAGGATTTACTAGATATGATTCTTTTCACAGATCAGTATTTAGCGTTACATGCCGATCAGCACGACTCTTTTCCTTCATTAAAAGTAATTTTCACTGGCATCACAGAGGATAAATTAAACGAACCTTTTACATCAGCAGACATCGCAAGAGAAGCAAAAGCAGCGGAACAGCGGGTAAGACGTGCGATCAACCAATCATTGAAACACATCGCCTCGCTCGGGTTAACCGATTTTTCTCACCCAACCTTTGAAAACTATGCATCAAAATTTTTCGATTTTACCATTGTGCGTAAGAAAATGAGTGAACTCACAAAAGAGAAAAGTGGAAGAGAAGAGCACACACGTATCAATGTGAAGAAATTTGTACAGGTGCTCTATTACGAGGCGAAACGTATTTTCATGGAAGATTAAATAAGACATGCTCTCTATAAGGAGAGCATGTCTTTTTTTGTGATGGATTGAAGATGCATCTGTAGCACGGAGCGCATGAGCTGTGGCGGTAAACGATGGGGCTGTACGATTCCATTCAATGCAAGCCCATTGATGACCGCATAAAGCCGCTCAGTTTCTAATAAAAGATCGAGATGATCTAGCAGTAGCTCATCCTCTTTCAATTTCATTAAGCAAAATTGAACGGTTTGAAAAAGCTCGTCATACATCTTTGCATTGAGCGGCTGTAAATCTGGTTCAGTCAGTGCCTTGACTGTAAAAGCCTGCCACACCTCCATTTCAAATATTCGTTCTTCGTCTAGTGGAAGAACCTGCTCCAATAAAGTGAATACATTTTCCTCTGTTGAACCGTTTAATGGAAGCTTAGCAATTCGCTCCTTCACTCTTTCCTGAATTAAATTCATGGAGAATAGAAATAATTCTTGCTGTGTGGAAAAATAATGACGCATAGAGCCGGCTGAAATGCCAGCTTCAACGGCTATTTTTCGTACAGAAGCGCTTTCCAATCCCTCTTGTTTAATCACTCTCATAGCAGCTTGAGCGACCTTTTGTTTTTGTTTATGGTGATCGACGATTTTTGGCATACCTTGATTTTAGCACAGCTATTGTTTTTTTAACACAGTTGTGTTATTTTTTATTTAATACAATCGTGTTAAAAAGGATGTGGGGAAATTGGTCGGTTTATTGATTGTGGCATGTGAAATTGGTTTTTGGCTGTTTATTCTTATGGGCTTAACACTGCGTTATGTGTTTAAACAGAAAAAATGGGGTGCTTTCTTTCTTGTCTGTACGCCGGTTTTAGATCTCATCCTTCTTGCGGCTACTTATATAGATTTAAAGCAAGGGGCTGTGGCGAGCGTCATTCACGGGCTTGCGGCTGTTTATATTGGTGTGAGTCTGGCCTTTGGACATCAAATGGTGAAATGGGCGGATGCTAAGTTTGCTTATCGTTTTGCAGGAGGCCCTAAGCCGAAGGGAAAACCAAAGTACGGGAAGGAGCGGTCTTTGTATGAGATGGTGGGCTGGACGCGTCATTTCATCTCTTATGTCATCGGAGCGGGGCTGTTATATGGATTGACCTATCTCATCCAAGCACCAGAACGAACGGAATCTCTGATGCAGCTTGTCAGTGTGTGGGGGATGGTCTTAACCATTGATTTCATCATTAGCATCAGCTACGTCATTTGGCCGAAAAAACACCCGGAAAATATAGCAGGTTGACAAAAAAGACAGGCGGACTCATTCCACCTGTCTTTTTGCTATGAGGACAATCCTTTGTAAATGGTGTCAATATTCCATTTCATCATCTTATAGTAGCTGTCCCCATCTTCACCTTCTTTGCCAATAGAGTCCGTAAATACTTTCCCCTTAATCGGAACTCCGGTTTCCTCAGATAGGCTTTCAAGGCTGCGCTTATCTACACTTGTTTCAAGAAAAAGGGCAGGAACTTGATGGTCTTTAACAAAATGAATGATGCGCTTCATTTGTCCAGGAGTTCCTTCACTTTCTGTGTTGATCTCCCAAATGTAGCCGGCTTTCAGTCCATACGCATCCGCAAAATATTTGAATGCCCCTTCGCTTGTGACAAGGAGTTTTTTGTCTTTTGGGAGTTGATCAAACTTGTCTTTTGCTTCATCGTGAAGCGTTTGAAGTTTTTTGATATAGGTTTCAGCATTTTTCTCGTAATCCTCTTTATGCTCAGGATCTGCTTGAATGAGCGCATCTCTGGCATTTTGCGCATAAAGAATCCCATTCTCGACATTCAGCCATGCGTGTGGGTCCTGCTGGCTTTCAAGCCCTTTTGAAGACAAATGCTTCACTTTGACGCCTTTACTCAGCTCGGCTACAGGTGCATCATCTCCGTCCTTGCCGCTCGATTCAAGCAGTTTTTGAAACCAGCCATTCCCTGTTTCAAGGTTCAAGCCATTAGATAGAACAAGGTCTGCATCCGTCGTATACTGAACATCCTTTGGTAGTGGGTCAAATTCATGTGGGTCTGTACCAATGGGAACAATGCTGTGAATAGAGACATGCTGTCCGCCTACTTCCTTCACAATGTCATAAAGAATGGAGTAGGTCGTGACAACTTTTAATGTACCGTCATCTTTTCCGGAACTCTTTTGCTGAGTAGAACAGCCTGCGATGACCAAAAGGGCAATACATACTGCGGTCAAACGGATTGCTAATACCTTCTTCATATATGTCCTCCTTTTACATAGACGCTTCCTTTTTTAACTGTGTTCGTTTTCGCTTCGATTTTAAGGATCTCCACAATATCCCTTGTTTCGGTGAAAAGATAAAGGCACTGCCGAATAATATGGTCGCGACCAGCACAATGGAAGCACCAGACGATAAGTTATACGTAAAGCTGAGCCCAAGTCCTACGACGGCTGAAACTGCTCCAAAAAAAGCAGATAAATAAATCATGATCCATAGCCGGTCTGTCAGTAAATAAGCGGTGGCAGCTGGTGTAATAAGCATTGCAACAACAAGAATAATACCTACAGTTTGCAGAGATGCCACGGTCACTAAGGTCAATAAGGTCATGAGGAAATAATGGATCATGCGATTCGGTAAACCGTAAACCGAAGAAATCACTGGATCAAATGAACTAATGAGCAGTTCTTTGTAGAAAACAATGACAGCCAGCAAAATGAAAATGCCAATGCCAAGCGTGATCCACATATCAGATGAACGAACGGCTAGTACGTTTCCAAACAAGATATGATATAAATCGCTGGAACTTTTCAAAAATGTAATCAAAATGATCCCAATGGAAAAAAAAGCAGTGAATACGATGCCGATGGCAGAATCATTTTTAATGCGGCTGTTTTGACTGACATATCCGATGCCGATGGCTGTCAGTACACCAGTTAGAACCGCACCAAAGAAAAAGTTAATGCCGAGCATATAAGAGATGGCGACACCTGGAAGTACAGCGTGTGAAATCGCATCTCCCATCAAAGCCATTCCCCGTAAAATGATAAAGCAGCCAATGACGCCGCAGATGATCCCTACCATAACGGATGTAAATAACGCTTTTTGTAAAAACGCATATTCAAAAAGTCCGGTTAAGAATTCCATTACGCGTCTCCTCCTGCTGATTTTAAAAATGGCAGTTGTGTTTCGTATGCTTGGAGCATGACCTCAGGACGAAGAATATCATGTACAGGCCCTGCTTTGACCAGCTTTTTATTTAGAAGAACGAGATGGCTGAAGTAATCATCGGCTTTACTTAAGTCATGGTGGACGACCAGAATGGTTTTTCCTTCATCTCGTAATTCCTTCAAAATGCCGATCATCGTTTCTTCACTTGCCATATCAATTCCGACAAATGGTTCATCTAAACAAAAGAGCTGTGCGTTTTGAGCGAGTGCTCGCGCAAGGAAGACACGCTGCTGCTGACCGCCAGATAATTCCCCAATCTGTCTTTTGGCAAAGTCCTGCATCCCGACCTTTTCTAAGCAATGGTACGCATAGGCACGGTCTTCTTTTTTCGGTCGTTTGATCAATCCGAGCTTTGGGTATGTGCCAAGCAGTACGGTATCCAGCACATGGATAGGAAACGTCCAGTCTAGATCATTTCTTTGCGGTACATAGGCGATCTGTTTTCTCACTTGTTTAAAGGGTTGTTCAAAAAAACGAATATCCCCTTGATCCTTTTCAATTAAATCTAAACATGCTTTCAATAAAGTCGATTTACCAGCACCATTTGGACCAATGATTCCAGTCATCGTTCCTTCCTGTATGGAAAGAGAGACGTTTTCTAGTGCATCCTGTCCGTGGTATGAGACATACAGGCGGTCGATTGTTAAAGCGTTTGACATCTCTTGCGGCCCCTTTCGATCATCAATTGCGTTTCCTAAAAATATATGCATACATTTAATAATTTTGACTAAAGGATGAAATGATTCTCTAACGCTAATTTGTTTCCTTAAGGAAACTTTTATCTTATTCTAATCGTATGTCCTTCTTTTGTAAAGAGAAATGCTGAATATTCCCATCAAGCGATCGTTTTTATGTTATGCAACGAAGAGGGGACATGAGCATGGATTATTGAAAATTCACGTGACATCCTTGAATACGAAAAATCTCAAACATTTGCTTATAAATGATTGACAGTTTGTAAGAACTCTTCATATAATAAGGGTAATTCAATATATGAATATGTGCTCATATATAATATCTACAGCAGCTGATAGGTTTGATTGAATCAGGGAAGGCTACTTATATAGAAAAAGGTGAGAACATGAAAAAGATGAAGGATGAATACGTATTAAGCGGTCTCGATTGTGGAAACTGTGCACGTAAAATTGAAACAGGTGTCAGCAAACTCGAAGGGGTTGAAGCCTGCTCAATTAATTTTGCGACGGGTACATTAACTGTGACACATGCTGATGCACAAGAAACGATGTCAAAGCGTATTGAAAAAACCGTTCAGTCCATTGAACCTCATGTGAGTGTATCACCAAAAGAAGAAGGACATCACCACGATCACGATCATGGAACAAAGAATTTAAAAACGATTGTACTGAAATTAATTGGTGGTGCAGTCATTGGAACGGCGGCTTATTTTATACCTGACAATGGCTTACTGAAGTTCATCATGTTTTTCGCCGCGTATTTACTCGTTGGCGGAGATGTTGTCCTGAAAGCGCTGAAAAATATTGTGCGCGGTCAAGTATTTGATGAGAACTTCTTAATGACCATAGCTACAGTTGGTGCTTTTGTGATTCAGCAGTATCCTGAGGCATTGGCAGTCATGCTGTTTTACCAAATTGGAGAACTGTTCCAAGGGGCAGCTGTGAACCGCTCTAGAAAATCAATTAGCGAATTAATGAATATCCGTCCAGAATACGCAAACCTCAAAGTGGGGCAAGAAACAAAAAAGGTAAAGCCGGAAGAAGTCAAAGCGGGTGACCGTATTGTTGTCAAACCAGGTGAAAAAATTCCTTTGGATGGACGCGTGATAGACGGTTATTCTCTTGTGGATACCTCTGCACTAACTGGGGAGTCTGTTCCAAGAGATGTGGAAGCAGGAAAAGAAGTGCTTGCTGGATTTGTGAACCAAAACGGCATTCTTGAAATTGAAGTGCAAAAAGAGCTCAGTGAGTCAGCGGTTACGAAGATTTTAGATTTAGTCGAAAATGCAAGCAGCCGTAAAGCGCAGACAGAAAACTTTATCACAAAGTTCGCTAAATATTATACACCTGCTGTGGTCGTGCTAGCTTTATTGCTTGCCTTTGTACCACCGCTTCTCATCCCATCAGCTCAATTGTCTGATTGGGTGTACCGGGCACTTGTCTTCCTTGTCATTTCGTGTCCATGTGCTCTCGTTGTATCCATTCCATTAGGTTTCTTTGGCGGGATTGGTGCCGCATCAAAACGAGGCATTTTAGTGAAAGGCAGTAACTACTTGGAAGCCTTAAACTCTGTGCGCTATGCGGTGTTTGATAAAACAGGTACTTTGACAAAAGGAAACTTTACAGTCACTCATATCGAAGCAGCGAATGAGAAATGGTCAGAAGAGGAATTGCTTTCTTTTGCGGCACTGGCAGAAGCACATTCTTCGCATCCGATTGCAGAATCGATTAAAGCGGCTTACGGAGCGTCTCTTGATGAGAGCCAGATCGAATCTTACGAGGATATTGCGGGTCATGGGATCAAAGCGACAATTCGCGGAGCCCATGTATTGGCAGGTAACCATCGCCTGATGGAACGAGAAGGCATTTCTTTTGAAAAAGAAAAACGAAGCGGAACGGTTGTGTATTTAGCAATAGACGGTGAGTTTGCGGGATCTATCTTGATTGCAGATGAAGTAAAAGACGATGCAGTTGAAGCGATATCTTCTCTAAAAGCTGCGGGCATTCAAACCGTGATGCTTACAGGGGATGCTGCGCAAGTAGGAAATGCAGTCGCACAGCAGATCGGCATTGACGAAGTTCACACTGAATTATTGCCACAGGATAAAGTCGCCAAAATCGAAGACATGTATCAGAAAAAAGCATCTCAAGACAAATTATTGTTTGTTGGTGATGGCATAAACGATACGCCGGTTTTGGCAAGAGCGGATATAGGTATTGCCATGGGTGGGCTTGGTTCGGATGCAGCAGTTGAAGCGGCTGATATTGTGATTATGACAGATCAGCCATCAAAGGTAGCGGAAGCCATTGCTGTCGCTAAAAGAACGAGAGCCATCGTATGGCAGAATATTGCGTTTGCTCTTGGGGTGAAGGCCGTCTTTCTCATACTTGGTGCATTCGGTATTGCAACGATGTGGGAAGCCGTCTTCTCGGATGTTGGTGTCACTGTACTGGCTGTTTTAAATGCGATGAGGGTCATGAAATAAAATTGTAAGGAAAAATTCATGAATAGCGTCTTTCATAATAGACCCCCTCTTGTTAAAATAGAAGAAGTTGGATAATGGCATTTTCCTGAGCTGTTATCCTTTTTCTTTGTGAAGGAATGAATGAAAAAGATAAGGTAGGTGCTTTTGTGAGTAAAAAAAATAATCAATCTTCATCCATCAAGTTTGCAGTTATATTAACCATCATTGCAGCTCTTCTCATCGGTATTTTCGTTGTGATCGGTAACAACAACAGCCAAGAAGCACAAACAGTCGACAGTAAGCCGTCTATTAAAGGACAGCCTGTCATGGGAGATCAAAAGGCAAAAGTGCAAGTTGTCGAGTTTGGGGACTACAAATGTCCATCATGTAAATCATTTGAGACAGACATTTTCCCAAAATTGAAAGCAGACTACATAGATAATGGCGATGTATCCTTCTCATTTATTAATTTACCACTGCCTGTTCATGGGGACGGTGCGGTATTAGCAGCACTGGCTTCTGAAGAAGTGTGGAAAGAAGATCCGAAAAACTTCTGGGCATTTCATGAAGCGGTCTACAACGCACAACCAGATAGTGAAGCAGAATGGGTAACGCCAGCAAAGCTCACCGAATTGGCGAAGAAGACAACGAAAATTGATACGGACAAGCTGAAAGATAACCTATCAAAGAAAACATATCAGCCACAGTTGAACACAGATGATCAGCTGGTGAATCAATACAAAGTAAATGCAACACCAACTATTTTCATTAACAATAAACAAGTCCAAAACTTTTATGACTATGATGAAATCAAAGAATTAATTGATCAAGAGCTGAAAGGGAAAAAATCATGAAGAATAAACTGATTTACTTATACAGCGCTTGGATCGTCTCGATTGTGGCGACGATGAGCAGCCTGTATTTAAGTGAAGTAAAGAAGTTTATTCCATGTGATATGTGCTGGTTTCAGCGCATTTTCATGTATCCGCTTGTGCTTTTACTTGGAATTGCTACATTCCGTGGCGATGTCAAAGTGAAGTACTACGTTCTCCCTTTGGCCGGGATTGGTGCTTGCTTTTCCATCTATCATTATATGGAACAAAAGATTCCAGGCTTTGCATCGATTCGCCCTTGTCTAAGCGGTATTCCTTGTTCCGTTGATTATCTGAACTGGTTTGGTTTTATCACCATTCCACTCTTAGCTCTCATTGCATTTATTCTGATCATCATTAGTATGCTACTTTTAAATGCAAAAGAAGATTGAGGAGATAGCCTGCTTTTAAGCAGGCTGCAGCGTGTAGACAAACCCTCGCATTCTTTGTCAGTCCTGCGTGCTGGTGCTCACGAATGTCAAATTCGCTCCGCGCCAGTACTCGTCCTTCCTAGACTGCAAAGGTTTTCTATCACGCTGAAAAAAACAAAGGGCTAAAATCAAGTTCATTTTAGCCCTTTGTCAACAATCTGAGCCTGCTTTTAAGCAGGCTATTTTTTATTTTTGCAAAAAGATAAAATTTAAAGAAAATTTGTATTGCTTTTCATTTGTGTCAGATATACATTAAGGGAGAGTGTTAGATGATCAGACAATGGTAAGGAGATAAGCGGAAAATGGCATGGGAAGTCTTAAGTATTATAGGCATTGTGGCATTCGCCATTAGTGGTGCGATTGTCGCAATG
Organism: Bacillus sp. FS02; assembly: GCF_024398395.1. Taxonomy (NCBI): domain Bacteria; kingdom Bacillati; phylum Bacillota; class Bacilli; order Caryophanales; family Bacillaceae; genus Bacillus; species Bacillus sp. FS02. Next base: position 2,621,014 of record NZ_CP074101.1, read on the forward strand.
GAGGAAGAGTACGATATTCTTGGTGTGTACATTTTAGGGATTGTCACAGCATTTGGCGGTGGAGCGATTCGGAATCTATTAATTGGTCTTCCGGTGTCTGCTTTATGGTCGCAGGGCAAAATGTTTACCATTGCCCTTGTATCCATTACGATCGTGTTTCTATTTCCAAAGCTTTTGCTCAAGCACTGGAGCACGTGGGGGAATTTCTCAGATGCGATCGGTTTAGCAGCGTTTGCGATTCAAGGTGCATTATTTGCTGTACAAAGAGAGCTCCCGCTCAGTGCGGTCATTGTGGCAGCCATTTTGACTGGAAGCGGCGGCGGCATTGTGCGTGATTTATTAGCAGGACGAAAGCCACTTGTGCTAAAAGCAGAGATTTACGCAGTATGGGCAGCCCTAGGCGGCTTACTCGTCGGACTCGGCTTAGCGCAAGGAGAGCTTGCTTTATATCTGCTGTTTGTCATCCTTGTCATATGCAGGGTTTGTTCCTACTTATTCAAATGGCGGCTTCCCGCAAGGTCTTATTTTTTAAATAAAGGGTAAAACGAAAAAAGGGCGATGTCGCTCTTTTTTTTATTTGTTATTCGAGCTTGATGTCAGCAGGTCAAGCTGTTTTCGTGTAAAATAAAAGTAGGTTCTTTATTCATCATTGGAACAATACACGAGATGAAAATGTTGTCATTTGACTGAATATGTAGATTCAGTCTTTTTTTGCCTAGATGGATTGTTATGTGTTGGTTTCACTTTTTGCGGGATACTAAAAAAACGCTCGTGATCGAACGGATGGATCAGAAAGAAATGAACACATCTTTGCATGTAAGCAAAACATGACGGAAAAAATGAAATGGGAGGGACATGTACTAGTGGAGATTTTTTTGGCAGTGCTCGTACTACTAGCACTCATTGCATCATCTAATATTATCAATCGTTTTCTGCCCTTTATTCCAGTTCCATTAATCCAAGTGGGTTTAGGGATATTGGTCGCAGCTTTTCCTTCAGGTTTACATATTTCTTTAAATCCTGAGCTATTCTTCGTTTTATTCATTGCACCACTGTTATTTAATGATGGGAAGCGTACCCCAAGGGACGAGCTGTGGAAATTAAGAGCGCCCATTCTTCTATTAGCTTTAGGGCTCGTATTTGCGACAGTCATTGTCGCGGGATATACCATCCATTGGATGATTCCAAGCATACCACTTCCAGCTGCATTTGCGCTTGCAGCGATTTTATCACCGACAGATGTGGTTGCTGTAAGTGCACTTTCCAGCCGTGTGAATATGCCAAAGGGGATCATGAGACTGCTGGAAGGCGAAGGGCTGATGAACGATGCGTCAGGACTTGTTGCCTTTAAATTTGCTATTGCAGCAACGGTTACAGGGGCATTTTCCATTGCAGAGGCATCCTTTAGCTTTGTTCTTATTGCTGCTGGCGGATTATTGACTGGATTTATTCTGTCGTTTTTTATCATTCGTTTTCGCTACTTTCTCCGCCGTTTAGGCATGGACGATGTCACAATGCACATCATCCTGCAAATCCTCACGCCGTTTGTGATTTATTTAGCAGCGGAAGAAATTGGCGTATCCGGCATTTTAGCCGTTGTTGCCGGTGGTGTGACACATGCCATCGAGCAAGACCGAATGGAAGCGAATTTAGCAAAACTGCAAATTGCTTCTTCAAACACGTGGAATATTATTTTATTTATTTTAAATGGCCTTGTTTTCGTTTTACTTGGGTTACAAATTCCTGATGTATCGACCGTCATTTTCCAAGATGAAGCCTTTAATAATATGCAGGTCATCAGTTACATTTTAATCATTACATTCTGTCTGATGATTCTCAGATTCCTATGGGTATGGCTGTTCTGGGCAGGAAACTGGAGTGTATCGAAAAAGAAGAACGCGAAAAAACCGAAGCTGCGTGCTTCCATGCTGATGACATTCTCTGGTGTTCGTGGTGCTGTTACATTAGCAGGTGCTTTCTCCATCCCATTTACGCTTGCAGACGGATCACCATTTCCTGAGCGTCATTTAATTATTTTCCTCGCAGCAGGCGTCATTTTATGTACACTCATTTTAGCGAGTGTGCTGCTGCCTATTTTATCGGAGAAAAAAGATAAGCAAGTGGATGTGGACTTAGATACAAAGATTCAGCACGCGAAACGGAAGCTGCTGAGAAGTGCCATTAAAACTCTAAAAGAAGGAATGAATGAAGACAATCGAGAAGTCTCCCTTGCACTCATCAATGATTACCGAATGAAGCTGAGAAATATTCAGCGGGAACCGTACCAGTTTGGTATGAGAAAACAAGAGAGAAAAATCAGACTGCACGGCATTAAAGCAGAACAGATGAAACTTCAGCAGTTGATCGAGGAAGAGAAAATCGACAAAGAAGAAGCGTATGAGCTGCAAGAGAGATTTCATGAGTTGGAAATGCTCTATTCCAACTCCTTTAAAATTCGTTTCTCAAAAGTGAAGTTTCTGCGCTTACTACAATGGCTTCAACTATGGCGTCCGAATCAGCGTATTTCAAGCGGCATATTAGAAAACGAGGAATCGTATAAACAAATCCGTAAGAAAACGGCTGAAGCTGCGGTGGATTCTATTAAGCACCATATGACCGAAGACAATCAACAAACGTGTCATCAAGTCATTGGGTTTTACAATCAAGTGATATTCCGCTGTGAACATGGTCCTTCTTTCTTTCAGCAAAAGGATCGTACGTTTGACCGGAAGAAGAAAGAGCTTAACTTCCAAGCCGTACAGACGATTCGTAATGAAATCCAAACCTTATATGAAAATGGCGAAATCAATCGTGATATTGCCCATCATTTAAGGGAGTATATCAACGACATGGAAGCAGTCTTACTGACCAATACATGATGTTGTCATCTTCTCCCCTATGTTTTATGATGAAAAAAAGAGACGAGCAGGGGGAGAGGCAGGATGACATATTACGGAGCGATTGAAGCTGGGGGAACAAAGTTCTGCTGTGCCATTGGTAATGAGCATGGGGATATCATAGAGGAATTAACCATTCCAACAGAGCACCCGGAAAAAACCATCCAATCACTTATTCCATTTTTTCAGCAACATGAAATTGCAGCATTAGGGGTCGGTTCCTTTGGACCGATTTGTGTCCAGAAAGACGATCCTTCTTACGGTTACATCATGAATACGCCGAAAGTTGAATGGAAGCATTACCCGTTGATACCTGAGCTGGAGAAACAATTAGGCGTACCGGTGTCCTTTACGACAGATGTCAATGCCGCAGCATTAGGTGAACTGACAAAAGGGGCCGCCAAAGGGCTAAGCAGCTGTCTGTATATCACGGTCGGTACGGGGATTGGTGCCGGGGCTGTTGTGAAAAATGAACTTCTCCACGGTCACTCACATCCAGAAATGGGGCACATCCTGGTCAGGCAGCATGAATCAGATCAGTTTGCAGGTGTCTGCCCAGCGCATGGTACTTGCTTAGAAGGACTGGCGGCAGGTCCAGCTATTGAGGCAAGGTGGGGAAAGCCGGCTAAAGAGCTTACCGAAGAAGAAGAAGTTTGGTCTCTTGAAGCAGATTATTTAGCACAGGCATTAATGCAATACACGCTGATATTAAGCCCAGAACGCATTATAATGGGTGGAGGCGTCATGAAGCAAAAACAGCTATTTCCGCTCATTCGAGAGAAGCTGGCTGCGTATGTCAATGATTATGTCGACATGCCGCCGCTTGATACATACATTGTCTCTCCTGGACTTGAGGACAAGGCAGGTATGACAGGTGCTTTGCTGCTAGCGATTGAAGCGAAGAGAAACGCCTGATAATAGAGTTTTCAAACGCAACATGAGATAATGAAAAAGATGGAATCTATGAAAAGGTGGTTGTTAACATGGTCAAAAGCTTGAATGATACCGTAACACTAAATAACGGAGTAGAAATGCCATGGTTTGGTTTAGGTGTATTCAAAGTGGAGGACGGCAACCAAGTGGTTGATGCCGTCAAAGCAGCCATACGAAACGGTTATCGCAGCATTGATACGGCTGCCGTTTATAAAAACGAGACAGGCGTAGGGAAAGCCATTAAAGAATCTGGCGTAAAAAGAGAAGAATTGTTCATTACGTCAAAAGTATGGAACACAGATCAAGGATATGACAAAGCACTCGCTGCATTCGATGCAAGCTTAAACCGGCTCGGTCTTGATTACTTAGACCTCTATTTGATTCATTGGCCTGGACCAAATGCAGATACATTTAAAGAGACATGGCGTGCGCTTGAGAAGCTTTATAAAGATGGAAAAGTAAGAGCGATTGGTGTCAGCAACTTCTACGTGCAGCATTTAGAAGAGCTGTTAAAAGATGCGGAGGTTGTTCCAGCGGTGAACCAAGTGGAGTTTCATCCAAAACTGACACTTGTCGAATTACGACAATATGCGAAAGAAAAAGGCATTCAAATTGAAGCATGGTCTCCGCTGATGCAAGGAAAGCTTTTGGATCATGACGTATTAAAGGAAATTGCAGCACAATACAACAAATCTGTGGCTCAAGTGATCTTGCGTTGGGATCTGCAAAGCGGCGTTGTCACCATTCCAAAATCAATCAATGAAGATCGCATTAAACAAAATGCCGACATTTTTGACTTCGAGCTTTCACAAGAAGACATGGAAAAAATCAATGCACTTAATAATAACGAACGTGTCGGGTCTAATCCAGAAACGATGACGGTTGGGTTTGAATAAATAAAATTATCCCCTCAGCGTGTAGACAAACCCTCGCATATTTTGTCAGTGCGTGCTGTTGCTCACGAATGTCAAATTCGCTCCGCGTCAGTACTCGTCATGCCTAGACTGCAAAGGTTTTCTATCACGCTGAAAAGAAGACAAAGGGCTGGGCTAAAATCAAGTTCATTTTAGCCCTTTGTCAACAATCTGAATCCCCTTTCTCTTTTTGAGAAGGGGATTTTTTAATTCCTGCTTCGGCGCACAGCCAACAGCATGAGGAAAGACAGGATCACAATACAAATCGTCCAAGCCCACGCAAGTTCCATTCGTCCAGAATCAATCGCCACATAGATGGCTGTTGGGAGGGTTTGCGTTTTCCCAGGAATGTTGCCAGCGAACATTAAAGTCGCTCCAAATTCTCCTAAGGCTCTTGCGAAACTTAAAACTGCACCAGAGAGAAGAGATGGCAGTGCGAGTGGGACGGTAATATAGGCAAAGACCTGGAAAGAATGCGCACCATCAACTTTTGCAGCACCTTCAATGTCTGACTCAATCGTAGAAAAACCAGCTTTCGCTGATTGATACATGAGTGGGAATGCGACAACCGTCGATGCAATGACCGCTGCCCAATAAGTGAAGATGACAGGCTGATGGAAGATCCATTCAATGGCTTGTCCAATCACACTGTGCTTCCCGAACACGACGAGCAGCAGAAATCCTACGACCGTTGGCGGCAGGACAAGCGGCATCATGAGGAGCGTTTCCACGATCATTTTTCCTTTGAAAGATGTACGCGCCATCCAAAAACCAATGGACGTTCCTAAAACGACAGCCAATAACCCGCTGAAAGCAGCCACTTGTACGGACAGCCAGATAGGTGAAAGAAAATCTTCGGTCAGCATCGGCATTATTTCACTTGAAAGCCGTACTTTTTAAAAATCGCTGCGGCTGGATCTGATTGGAGATATTGAAAAAATGCTTTCGCTTCCTTCATATGTTCGGTCTGTTTGACAATGCCAACTGGATAAATGATGGGGGAATGCATGTCCTGATTTGCCTCATCTACTATCTTTACTTTGCGAGAAACGAGCGCGTCCGTCTTATACACGACACCAGCTTCCACATTTCCTGTTTCGACATAGTTTAATACTTGACGAACATCCTTGCCATAGACAGCGTTCTGTTTCACTTGGTCCCATATATTCAGTTTTGTGAAAATCTCTTTTGCATATGTACCAGCAGGAACAGATTCAGGTGTGCCAAGCGCTATCTTTCCTTTTATGTGCTGAACATCGCGGAAGGTTTTGATAGAAGAGGAACCTTCTTTTGGCACGATGAGAACAAGCTCATTTTGTATGGCATCCTTTGTATGATCCTGATCGATGTCGCCAGATTGAACAAGGTTATCAAAAGGCTCTTCAGCTGCTGAGAAGAAGAGATCCGCTTTTGCTCCTTGAGCGATTTGCTGCTTCAATGCACCTGATGACCCGAAATTATTCGTGAGTGTCACGTTTGGATGATCATCTTCATAGGCAGATTCAATCTCTTTCAAAGCATCCTGCAGGCTTGCCGCCGCTGAAATCACAAGTTCTGTCTTTTTGCTTTGATCTGATGACGTCGACTCCGTTTGACACCCATTCAGGAGCAAACAGATGGTGACGTAGGTTAAGAATAAATATTTCATGATCACACCTCTTTATCATTCAACATCATGTGTATCCTTTATTATAATCAAACTTATTTGACCATTCATAGGTTTTCAGGAAAAGAGAAAAGAAAAAGCCGCCAGAGGGCAGCTTTTAATGCTGATAAAAACGTAGTAAGTTCCCGTTGATCACTTTATCTGATAGAGACAGCTCTTTATTGGCTTTTTCTATATAAGGCTGGCATACTTCGTCTTGTTCAACAGGTTGTTTTGTTTTTTGATCATAGCACGTGTTCTTTGTATAAAGATAATCATCCGTAATAAAGTTTCCATTTCTTAGCACAGCAAACGGTGTACGCTCATTGGAGAAAAGGTCATTTCCAAATTGAATGGCATCTTTTGATTCAATGCCGAGTAAATGAAGAAGTGTCGGTTTGACATCCATTTGACCGGCTGTTTCAGAAATGGTTTGAGGGGCCTCGTCTGTCACCCCAGGAATGTAAATCAAAAAAGGGACCCGCTGCAGTTTAACCGCATCAAACGGTGTGATTTCATCCTGCTTCAGCAGCTCTGCCATTGCCTCATGATGTGCTTCTGAAATGCCATAGTGGTCTCCCATCAGGACAAACATTGTATTTTCATATAGTCCTTCTTCTTTCATTCGTTCAAAGAACCTTTTGATGGCTTCATCTTGATAGCGGACGGTGGTCACATAGCGGTTTAAAATGGTGCTAGTCGAATCATATTCATCAATGAACTGATCCTTTGGATCAATTTCAAATGGGAAGTGATTGGTTAAGGTAATAAACGTGCTGTAATAAGGCGCCTTCAGCTTTTTTAAATAATCAATGGATTGGTCAAAAAAGTCGATATCTTTTAAGCCCCAGCCAGTCGAATTCTGTTCATTGACATCAAATGAATCGACATCATAAAAGCGGTCAATCCCAAGAGATTCATACATCACATCACGATTCCAGAACGTTTTATTATTCGCATGAAATTGGACGGATTGATAATTCTCTTTTTTCAATTGCTTGTACAGTGTGTCATATTCGTTGTCACTCGCTGTGAAAAAGACAGCGCCACTGCTAGATGGATAGAGGGAGTTTGCGACGATAAACTCTGAGTCCGACGTTTTGCCTTGCTCTGTCTGCTGATAAAATTCATCGAAATAGAAGCTTTTTTTGGCAAGTTGATTTAAAAATGGGGTGATGTATTGTCCATTCACCTTTTGATTCATGACAAATTGCTGTGTTGATTCAAGTGAAATGAACACGACATTTTTGCCTTTAGCAAGTCCAAAATAGTCTTCATTCGGTGCACTGTAATCAGCTTTTGTGTAGTTTGCCACTGTTGAAAGTGTATCTTCGTCAGCAAAGGCTTTTTGTCCAATACGTGCTGTTTGAGCGGCACCGTCATACAAATGGAATTGAAACAGCCCAAGGTTGCGTACAATGACTTCTCGATCATATGAGCTTGTCAAAAATCGAGGGTGATCCATCATGGCTGAGCTGACATGGAACAATAGAAAACTGCAGCAAACCACATAGTATGTTTTGATCGTCTTAAAAGACGCTTTTGGTGATAACGGTTTCCGTTTTAAGAGCCATGCCAGCACCACAAAATCAATCAGCATGAGTATAAATAGCGGATGAAACAATTCAGTCATACTGCTGCCCATATCTCCCATGTTCTTTGCTTGAAATAAGACAGGAATGGTAATGAAATCAATATAAAAACCGTAAAAGATCGTATTCGATATCAAAATGGCTGTCAAAATAAAATTTGTGGTCAATAAAAAGACCTTTTGTTTCGTTTCATTTAAGAAAAGAGCAATCCCAAACAAAGGGAGCAAAAAGCTAAGTGGATTGATCAAAAGCAGCCACTCGAGAAACAGATTGGCCGTTCGTATATGAAATCCGAATTGATAAATGATGTATGTTTTCATCCACATAAAGAGGATGGAGTACACTAAAAACCAGTGATTTTTGAAAAACGCTTTCATTTATGTAGCTCCTCACCATTCTGTATTCAGCTGCAAGGCAAAAACACTTATCTTAAAACTACTAAAAAAATGAGGAATGATCAATTCATATCCTGCTTTTTTGCAAAACTCTTTTTTCTTTTTCTAAAACGGCAATGGGATGGATATTCCGCAAATGACAGCCATGTAATAGCAGGTGACAATGGTCAGAGCAGCTAGTACGACTTGTTCTCCTGTGCTGCCTGTTTTGACATAAAAGGGGAGACGTACTTTTATGGTCGCGGGGAACAAAAATTTAATACCGTTCACTGTGCCTGCATCAAGGATGAGGTGGCTTGCCATCCCAACTAGTAACCCGGTACTGAGGCTGTCATTTGGAATGTATGTTGTCGCAATAAAATAAATGATCAGCAGAAATAATAAACTATGTGTAAAGGTGCGGTGCCCGAACACACTACTGATCAGTGTGGAAAGGAGCGGGAATTTCCTGCCGATTTTGCTTTTCGTATGACATAGATCTGGGATGAGGGCACCTACTGATCCTGCAGCAGCCATCGTCACTGGTTCGAATCCGTAATAATAGGCGACGGCTGTGGAGGCGGCAATTCCGCCCATAATATGTGTTTTTCCTGTCATGATGCGTACTCCTGTTCTGTTTTTTGTTCAAGTACTCACTATATCAAGGGTGAATCCATTCAGCAAGGCTTATTTCTAAAGAAAAATGGGATAAAATAGTTGGCTGTTTGGAAAAACATTCTATAATAAGAAGGAAGTCATGTTGACACTAACGATAAGGATGCGATTCGGATGAGTAATGCAGACATTTTAAAAGAAATTGTTCTTGTACATTATGAAGTCAGCCGTAAATTAAACCGCAAGTTACTTGAGTTAGAAAAAGACATCACGCCTCCACAGATATATGCTCTTTCTATATTGATACAAGGAAAAGTATCACATGCTGAAGAGCTTAAACAAAGACTCTCGCTCAACCCAGGTGCCGCTTCCATTGCCCTCAATAAATTATGTGAGCAAGGCTATATTCAGAGAGAAAGGGACAAGGACGATCATTCCCTTGTCCGGCTAGAAGCTACGGAAAAAGGGCTGGCTATTTACGAAAAGCATACACGTCTTTTTGGAAAGGTGATTCAGCATATGATGTCAGACTTCACAGAGGAAGACTTAAAGACCTTTCTAACGTATTTGCAAAAAATGAGACAGACCTTTCACGATGAATGAACCGCTCCTCTTTGTATAATGCTGAGCGCTGTAGCACAAATTAAACAGGCAAAGGCATTTTAAGAAAAGGGGGGAAATAGCGATGTCATTTTTCCAAAAGGATAAAAAGGCGAAAAGCGAGAAAGACCATCAGCAGGTCGATCAGCTGTTAGAAGAAGCAAGTAAAGAACTAGCAGGCGATCCGCTTCAAGAAGCTGTCCAAAAGAAGAAAAACAACCATCAATAAGCTGACAAAAAGGCGGAGAATCATTTCTCTGCCTTTTTTCTATGTTTTTCCCTTTGACAGATATGAGAATGTTTGATAACCTTCGTGTAGTAAAAATGAATAGAAATCCTCACGCTATGTCTCAGTGAGGTAGAGGTTGCGCGGATGATGAGTCACTCATGGGAGAGATGGAATCGTTGATCATGAGAAAAAAGGCATCAGCGCCGAAGTGTAGAGAGAGCTCCAACTTTCTTTATGCTGGGTCTGCATTGAACAAATGCAGGACTGCCACGTCTTTGAAGCGTGGAGGGCTATCCGGAGATCAAGGTGTATGTTTTGAAAAGCATGGACTTTTGTTCAGGCTTTTTTTTATGTTCTGATTGCCTAAGAAAAGGGTATGCTGGTAAGAAAGTGACCCAACATGAACATAAAGAATGCAAGTCATTGCTTCACAAATATATCAATGAAGATACTGCCGGGTCTGGTCCAAAGTGAATATAACGGAGGTACGAAAATGGAACAGACAAAAAAATGGGGTTTTTGGTTATTGACGGCTTTTGTCGTCGGAAATATGGTAGGTTCAGGCATCTTTATGCTGCCTAGTACACTTGCCCAGCATGCAAGTCCTTTAGGTGTGACGATGGCATGGCTTGTCACAGGTGGCGGCGTACTGATGATTGCCTTTGTGTTTGGACATTTGTCCATTCATAAACCGCAGCTAACAGCTGGACCACAAAGCTATGCAAGAGCGCTTTTTAAAGATCCGAAAAAAGGAAAAGCAGCCGGTTTTACAATGGTTTGGGGATATTGGGTGGCAAGCTGGATTAGTAATGTCGCCATTATCACAAGCCTAGCTGGTTATTTAACAACCTTTTTCCCAATTTTAACCGTGAAAACGGAGGTCTTTACTTTTGGAAAAGAAGCGATCACACTTGGTCAGCTCACAACGTTTATCGTATGTACAATCCTTCTATGGGGGACTCATACGATTTTAATTACAAGCTTAAGCGCAGCAAGTAAGCTGAACTTTATTACGACCTTTTCAAAGGTGCTTGGATTCGTCCTTTTTATTGTCGCAGGCTTATTTGCATTCCAAACCGCATTATTTGAACATTATTACTTCCCTGTTGAAGCAGCAAGTGGTGAAGGAGTGCTCGGACTTGGAGGCCAAATTCATCATGCGGCCATTTCCACACTATGGGCATTTATCGGCATCGAATCTGCTGTCATTTTATCAGGAAGAGCTTCCTCGCAGCGTGATGTCAAACGTGCGACGATTACAGGACTTTTAATTGCACTGTCTATTTATATGATTATTACCTTGATTACAATGGGCGTTCTGCCGCATGATCAATTGCAAGGTTCTGATAAACCATTCGTAGACGTGCTTCAGCTCATTATCGGACCGGCTGGCGGCATTGTCATGGCACTTCTTGCGATCGTTTGTTTATTTGGTTCGATGCTTGGCTGGATTTTGCTTGGTTCTGAAGTCCCTTATCAAGCAGCAAAAGCTGGCGATTTTCCAGCAGTGTTTGCAAAAACAAACAAAAAAGGCAGTCCTGTTATTGCTTTGACTGTCACAAATATCATGTCACAGCTGTTTATTTTCTCAGTCATGTCACGTACGATTAATGAAGCCTTTACTTTCTTAACAACATCAGCGACACTTGCGTATCTCATTCCGTATATCGTGTCGTCGATCTACAGCTTTAAGGTCATCATGCAAGGTGACACATATGAGCTCCAAAAAGGAAACCGGACAAGAGACGGGATCATTGCGCTTGTGGCCATAGGGTATTCCGCTTGGGTCATTATTTCAGGCACAGCTGATTTCAAAACATTTGGTCTTGGTATTGGATTGTTCTTAGTTGGCATTTTACTCTACCCATTCATGTCCAAAAAATTTGCCAAAGGTACAGTTTAAAAAATACGTTTCTCCAATGCTGGAGAAACGTATTTTTTTATGAGGCAGGTGTTAATCGATCCACAATAAATTCGAGCTGACCTTCTAGTGACACAGGGTCATTAAAGAAGTAACCGACTGTATCTGTTTCAAATACGCGTTTGTTTTGGACAGCAGGAAGTGATGCCCAGATGCTGCTTTTATACACTTGATCGCCATTACTTTTTGAACCGCTCCATGGGCTTGTGAAAATATAATCACCTGCAAATTCTGGAAGCTTTTCAAGAGAAATGTTTGCATAACCGACACCACTGTCGATGGCTTCTTTTTGGGCGGCCTTCGGAGCTTTTAATTTCAGCTCGTCATAAATGATTTCACCACCGCGTGCAAAAGTGTTACCGAAAATGTAAATGCCCTTATCGAATGGTGATACGATCGAAACGGTTTTGTTTCCTACAGCTTTTGTTACTTTTGGTTTCACTTCAGCAATTTTGGCATCCCATTGTGTGATCCAATCCGTTGCTTTTTTTGATGTGCCTGTCATTTTACCGAATTCTTTTAGCTGGTCTTTAAACGAATATTGATTGTATTGAATGGCAACTGTAGGGGCAATTTTTTTGTATTGATCAAATTTCTCATCTTCTCCCCAAGCAATGATCATATCCGGCTTCAAAGAGGCTACTTTCTCAACAGAGGGAGATTTTCCAATATTTTTCACTCCATCTGTTTTTCCTTTATAGAAAGGGTTTTTAAAGATGGGCGCCGTGGCAGCAATTGGGGTTTTGCCGAGTGTGACGAGATCCCCGTAATAGCTTTCCGCCAGAAGCACAATACGTTGTGGGTTTTGAGGCAGTTTCACTTCACCCTTTACATCTTGATAGGTGATCGTGTCATTTTTTTTGGCTCCCGATTCTTTATTGGAAGTGCTGCCGCAAGCAGCAGTAAAAATCATAAGGGTCATGAAGGAAATCAAAAGAAGTCCAGTTCGTTTTTTCACTAAAGTTCGCTCCTATTCAATTGTTTATGATAATGATTCTCATTCGCGATTATATCTTAACATGATAGAAGAAAAAATGCATCGGCTATTTTATGACCAAAATGAAAATGGTGAAATTCTCCCGGTTTTTTGATGAAAATAAAGAAATTTATTAGAACAAGGATTTCAAAACGTGAAGAAAGTGATATACTAGACTCCGAGATTGATAATCATTATCACTAATAACGAATAGATATGAACGGAAAGGAAGAGACTGGTTTTGGGCTCACAATCGAATAAACAGCTGTCAGCTAAAGATGATGCGATAGATATTGTGACAAAGCCTTTTGGTACAGCAGCTGTTGTCATCATAGGAATCATTGCTTTAGCATTCGGTCTTTTTTTATCAGTATCGCTAGGAGCGGCAAACATTCATTTACACACGGTATGGGAAGCCGTCTTTCATTTTGATTCACAACAAACCTCACATCAAATCATTAGGGAACTAAGGCTGCCGCGTACAGTTGGTGCCGCACTTGTCGGTGCCTTTTTAGCAGTATCGGGTGCCATCATGCAAGGCATGACAAGAAATGCGCTTGCGTCTCCTGAAATCATGGGTGTGACAAATGGCTCTGCATTTGCGATTGCCATTGCGTTTGCTTTTTTCCCAGGCCAATCTTCTTTTACATTAATTCTTTGGTCATTTTTGGGTGCAGCACTTGGCGCCTCTATTGTATTTGGGGTTGGAACCCTTTCAAAAGGGGGACTTACTCCTGTGAAGCTCGCATTAGCCGGTACGGCTGTTGGCGCACTTTTAAGCTCAATTTCCTCAGCGATTGCCATTCGATTTGACGTCGCGCAAGATATGAGTTTTTGGTACGCAGGCGGTGTGGCTGGTGTGAATTGGAGCAATATTAAGATCATCATTCCAGTTGCGGCTGTAGGACTGATCATCGCAATGATTCTTGCCCGCTCCATCACGGTTTTAAGCTTAGGTGATGAATTAGCAAAAGGGCTTGGACAATATACACGAACAGTCAAGGTACTTGGCATATTGGTCGTGATCCTTTTAACAGGTGCAGCCGTGTCAGTTGCAGGTTCTATTGGCTTTATCGGGCTTGTGATTCCTCATGTTACGCGTTTCTTGGTCGGCGTTGACTATCGCTGGATTATCCCTTGCTCAGCTATTTTAGGGGCTATTTTGCTCATTTATGCAGACATTGCGGCAAGGCTTGTCAATGCGCCGTTTGAAACGCCAGTGGGTGCCATTACAGCCATTATAGGCGTTCCTTTCTTCTTATATTTAGCGAGACGTGAAAGGAGCGGAATTTAAATGGAAATGGTGCAGCAGGCAAAGAAAAAGAAATACAAACGAACGATGGTCATGATCTTTTTAGCGATCGTGGCTGTGTTCCTGATTAGTTTAAATACCGGAGAGATACGGATTTCTCCGATGGAAACATTCAAAACATTTTTTGGACTCGGAAGTGAAATGGATGAGCTTGTATTATTCGAGTTCAGACTTCCAAGGATGGTCATCGCTTTACTTGTTGGCGCTTCTATCGCTGTATCAGGAGCCATTTGGCAAGGTGTTTCTCAAAATGGTTTAGCTGATCCCGGCATTCTAGGTGTAAATGCGGGTGCAGGCTTTGCGGTGGTTTTGTTTATCTTTGCCTTTCAGGGTTCGATGTCGAACTTAGGTGATTTTTCAATATTTGTACTGCCGCTTTTCGCTTTCGTAGGTGCCGCCTTTGCTGCATTCCTCATCTATGTGCTAGCGTGGAAAAAGGGCATTACGCCTGTTCGATTGATTTTAACTGGTATTGGGATCAATGCTGCATTTTCGGCAGCGATTGTGGTTATTCAATTAAAGATGAGCCCAAATGATTTTAACCAAGCCATTGTGTGGCTGTCAGGAAGTATTTGGGGCTCAAGTTGGACATATGTCTTATCAGTCGTGCCGTGGATGCTGATTTTTCTTGTATTAGCGATGGTGAGGGCACGCTACTTAAATATCATGAATTTGGGTGATCAGATATCTTATGGCTTAGGGATTTCAGTTCATAAAGAAAGAAGTTTTCTCATGCTGATTGCAGTTGCATTAGCCGGTGCGAGTGTCGCTGTTGCAGGGAGTATATCGTTCCTAGGGTTAGCGGCACCACACCTCGCAAGAAAGCTAGTTGGACCGAAACATCAAGGAATGATACCGGCGTCCGCTATGATTGGTGCACTGCTGTTATTACTTGCAGATACACTTGGGCGTGTCATACTTGCTCCATCAGAGGTGCCCGTTGGACTTGTCGTTTCGGCCTTAGGCGCACCTTACTTCATTTACTTATTGATGAAAACGAACTAATGAGGAAGGAGAGTATAACAGATGAAATCACTAGAAACAGAAAAGCTTTGTATTGGCTATCATGACCGTTTGATTGTAGACGATTTAAATATCAGCATCCCAAAAGGCAAGGTGACCACATTAATTGGGCCGAATGGGTGCGGGAAGTCAACGATTTTAAAAACAATGTCTCGTATTATGAAGTCCCATCAAGGTGCTGTTTATTTAAATGGCCAGGCGATCCATCAAACACCAACAAAAGAAATTTCAAAACAAATGGCCATTTTACCGCAGACGCCTGAAGCACCAAGTGGTCTGACCGTTTATGAGCTTGTGTCATATGGACGTTTCCCGCATCAAAATGGATTTGGCCGTTTATCAAATGAGGACAAACGAATCATCAGATGGGCACTTGAGGAGACGGGAATGATTGCATTTCATGACCGGCCAATTGAAGCACTCTCCGGTGGACAGCGTCAGCGGGTATGGATTGCGATGGCACTCGCTCAGGAAACAGAGCTGCTTTTATTAGACGAACCAACGACGTATTTAGATCTTGCTCATCAGCTGGAGATCCTTCAGCTATTAGAACGCTTAAACAGAGAACAGGGCAGAACGGTGCTGATGGTGATTCATGACCTCAATCATGCTGCACGCTTTTCACATTACATGATTGCCCTCAATCAAGGGAAAGTCATTAAAGAGGGTACGCCCCATGAGGTCATGACAAAAGAGGTGCTCAGTCAGGTGTTCCACATCGATGCAGAAATTGTGCTTGATCCGAGAACGAATAAGCCGATCTGTTTAACATATGACTTAATGAATCATGAAAGAAAGCTTGAAGCTGTGAACGGATAATAGATGGACAAAAAACTCGGTATGTATGACCGAGTTTTTTTGCATCTTCTGGTATTACCTTGTTATGCCATTTTCTCCAGTTAATCTTTTTTCGCTTTTATGCAGAAAAGAGGTACTTTTTTACTTTGGACAATGGTAATATACGGTTAGAGATCATAGCTAGAAAGGAAAGAGATGCGTGGAAACAGCAAAAATATTGATTGCAGATGACGAAGAAGCAATTGTAAAAATGGTTGAACGCGTATTAAAAAAAGAAGGGTTTCAACATATTTATAAAGCCTATCATGCAGATGAAGCATTAGATATTGTCAAAAACGAGGACATCCACCTCTTACTTCTAGATGTGATGATGCCCGGTAAGTCAGGCTTTGATGTTCTGCCTGACATCAGGAAAATGACGAAGGCACCGATTTTCTATTTAACAGCAAGAACGTCTGATGTAGACAAATTGACTGGATTTGCACAAGGTGCAGACGATTACATCACAAAGCCATTTAATCCGTTAGAGCTAGTAGCTAGAATTAAGGCGCACTTAAACCGAACTTATGTCTCCTTACAGGAGGAGCAGGAAGAAGCGCACAGTCAATATGAATATGCTCATTTCTCGTACCATCCTCATGCAGCCGAGTTGAAAGTAAGGGGAGAAGTGACGGCTTGCTCAGCGCAGCTTTTGTCCTTGCTGAAGTATTTTTGTGATCATCCGAATGTGGTACTTTCTAAAGATCAAATCTATGAGAAAGTATGGGGTGTTCCGTCATATGGTGACAACAACACCGTCATGGTTCATATCCGAAAGCTGAGAGAAAAGATAGAGTTAGATCCAAGTCAGCCTGAATATATTGTGACGATCCGTGGTATGGGCTATAAGTTCATTCCGCAACCTGTGAAGGTTCTTCAATAGTTTATGAATTTACGAACAAAACTTTTCTTTCACTTTGTCGGACAAATGTTTATTGTCATCGTTATTCTAACGATCGGGCAAACATTCTCTGAAAATCTTTATTTTCAAAAACGCTATGAGAATATGACTGAAACTGGTTTAACGAAGGCAGATGGAGATACACTCATGAGCTGGCTTTATTTTAACGAGGATGGAAAAATGGAAGCCGATGATCAGCTCAAACAAGCAGTGGAAAAACGTGATGGCTGGCTACAAGTGATTGATTCCAAAAAACGCAACGTCTATAGCTATCAACTCCCTAAAAACATTCCAACATCCTATCAAAAGGATGAAATGATCAAGATCTTTGAAAAAAGACAATTTAAAGATTACAAGATGTACTTCTGGCCAATTGAGATTGATCAAGAAAGCTTTATCGTCTTATATGGATTTAAAACGAACAGCACAAAGGTAGCCAATTATCTCAAGCAGCATGAAAAAAACCTGGCTGCATTGTCTCAATATTCAGTTGAAACAAAAGAATTTTTGAAAAGAATGAATGGATCGGTGCATCTGTTTAATGAAGAAGGAAAATACTTAAAAGGTATCCGAGCCAAAAATAATTTGAAAAATAACGTAACGGATGTTGAACTGCTCAAGTATCAATCAAAGCCTTGGGAGTTTAGAAGTGACCTGTCGTATATCAAAGTGAATAAGGATTTGTATATGATTGTTTCGGTGCCAAACAAAGTATACAGCCCAGACGAGCTTTATGATAAAGAGACAGAGGCTTTAAACCAATATACAACGCTTTTGATTGCAGGTCTTGCGCTTACGATTATTATCGTTATGACATTATGGTACTCGTATCGCTATGGGCTACCGATCTATCACATTATCCGCTGGCTGATTTTCTTATCAAGAAATAAATTGCAGGAGCCAACAAATAGAAAAGGTATTCCAGTAAGTAAAAATAAAAAGGGCCGTATTAAGCGGGAGTACCGGCTGTTTGAGGATATCCTCAAAACAATGGATCAGCTCACCAATACGTTAAAAGAGAATGAAGCAAACCGAAGAAAAATTCAAACCACAAGGGAAGAATGGATCGCAGGGCTGTCTCATGATCTAAAAACGCCTCTTAGCACGATTTACGGCTATGGATTAATGCTAGAATCAGATCAATACCAATGGTCCAAGGAAGAAGTCATGGAAATGGGACAAGTCATTCGTGAGAAATCAGAATACATGTCGACCTTGATTGAGGATTTAAACCTCACGTATCGATTGAAAAATGGTGCATTGCCTATTAATCGAAAACCTGTTGAGCTTGGTGAATTTTTAGCCTCCATTATGGACGAGTTTTCAAGAAGCACGCTTTCAGAAGATTATTTATCATCCTTTGAAGATCAAACAGAGGGTGTCATGTTTGAGATCGATAAAGCCTGGTTTAGACGAGTCATTGAGAACCTGCTGGCGAACGCAGTGAAGCATAACCAGAAAGGTACTCTTATTCAAGCTGTTCTATCTGAAACAAATGATGAAGTTCGGATCGAAATGAAAGATAACGGACGCGGAATGGCGCAAGAAACAGTGGATCATTTATTTAATCGTTACTATAGAGGGACAAATACGAATGATCCAACAAATGGAACAGGACTAGGACTGGCGATTGCAAAAGAGCTTGTCTTACTGCACGATGGCGATATTCAAGTAGAAAGTGAATTAGGTCAAGGAACAACTATTGCGATTATCCTAAAGAAAACACCATCTGTAAAATAGCCAAAAAACGATTTTCTTTTCTAAAGGAGATCGTTTTTTCTTGTTTTAGGATTGAAATCAATTTTGTAAACGATTACAATAAAATTGTTAACGTGAACAAATTGATTTTCATCATTATAAGAGATGGGGGAGTTTGATGAAAGCTTTTTTAGATGAGCAGTTTTTATTAAACAGTCAAACGGCGGAAAAGCTATACCATGAGTTTGCAAAGAACCTTCCGATTATTGATTACCATTGTCATTTAAGTCCAAAAGAAATCTATGAAAATAAAACGTTCCAAAATATAACCGAAGCATGGCTTTACGGAGATCATTACAAATGGCGCGCCATGAGAGCAAATGGGATACCTGAAACACATATCACAGGAGATGCCTCAGATTATGAGAAGTTTTTAGCTTGGGCGAAAACTGTTCCGATGACGATTGGAAATCCTCTCTATCACTGGACCCATCTAGAGCTAAGACGATATTTTGATGTTGAAGAACTTTTGAATGAAGAAAGCGCAGACATCATCTGGAAAAAAGTAAATGAAAAGTTGCAAGGAGATGGATTTGGTGCGAGAGATTTCATTGTGAAATCAAATGTTGAAACGGTTGTGACGACAGACGATCCAGTTGATTCGTTGATTTATCACCAACAACTGCGGGAAGAAGGCTTTTCTGTGCAAGTACTGCCAGGGTTTCGGCCAGATAAGGCATTAGATATCACAAATGACTTGTTTATCGAGTATGTTCATCAGCTGGCGGAGGTTTCATCTATCAAGATCGAATCCTATCAAGACTTCATAAAAGCACTTCATATGCGAATCGATTTCTTTCATGAACAGGGCTGTTTGATTTCAGATCATGCCATCAATGAAATGACTTACGAAGACACGACGGAAGAAGAAGCTACGATCATTTTTCATAAAAGAATGTCTGGACATCCATTGACGGAAAAGGAGAAGGTTCAATTTAAAACACACACATTCATTGAACTAGGTCAGGCATATGCTCAGCGGGGATGGGCGATGCAGCTTCATATCAATGCGCTCAGAAACAACAACTCGAAAATGTTTAAGCGACTTGGACCAGATACCGGATATGATGCAATGAATGATGAAGACATTGCAAAGCCTCTTTGCCGCGTATTAGATCGGTTAGAACAAGCACATGCATTGCCAAAAACCATCCTCTATTCCTTGAATCCAAGGGACAATGTGGTGATTTCAACAATAGCTGGAAGTTTTCAAGATGGAAAGACTCCTGGGAAAATGCAGCATGGAACAGCTTGGTGGTTTAATGATACAAAGCAGGGAATGACAGAGCAGATGATGGCACTTTCCAGTATCGGACTGATCAGCCGATTTATTGGGATGCTGACAGATTCACGAAGCTTCCTGTCTTACACAAGACATGAATATTTTCGTAGACTGTTATGTGACATCATTGGAGATTGGGTGGAAAAAGGTGAAGCGCCTAATGATCTCAATTTGCTAGGGGGAATGGTAAAAGGAATCAGCTATGAAAATGCAAAGCAGTATTTTCAATTTGAACGGGCAAATGAGCTTTCGCATAAAAGCAAGATGATATGAACAAAAAGCAAGAATATGAAAGCGTTTTTATGATAAGATGATAAAAAATCATAAAAGGCGGAATAGCATGACAGTCACAATCAAAGATATAGCAAAATTGGCAAACGTTTCTCATACCACAGTATCAAGGGCTTTGAATAACAGTCCTTTTATTAAAGAGAAAACAAAACAAAACATCTTGTCGATTGCAAAACAGCTGAATTACTCACCGAATGTCCATGCCAGAGGCCTTGTCTCGCAAAAATCATTTACAATTGGTCTGTTTTTTACGAGTTTAACAGAAGGCACATCCTCAAGCTTCTTTGTTGATGCCTTAAAAGGCGTCAACAGTGTGATAACAGAAAACTATCATTTGGTTGTAAGAGGAATTGACGATTTTCATGATTACACAACCATTCATAAACAGCGGTATGATGGTATTTTGCTCATGAGCCAAAGCGAGCATGATGAAGCGTTTATCCATCATGTGAAAAAACAGGGCATTCCCATTATTGTACTGAATCGCCGTGTAGAAAGTAATCAAGTGATGAATATATTAGCGGATGATGGTGAAGGGGCATACCAAGCTGCACACTTTTTCATTCAGCAGGGGCATAAACAAATTGCCATTATTGAAGGGAAACAGGGATTTAAATCCACACAAGAAAGAAAAGCTGGTTTTCTGCAAGCACTCATTGACCATCATGTACCCATGAAGAAAGAATACATGATCACAGGCGACTATCATATGAAGAGCGGCTATGAATCAATGGAAGCCTTACTCACTCTTGATGATCCGCCAACTGCCCTTTTTTGCTCAAACGATGACATGGCGATTGGTGCGATGAATGCATTGTTTGCAAAAGGTAAAAGGTGTCCTGATGATCTCTCTATTATCGGTTTTGATGATATTTCATTTTCATCTTATACAACGCCTGCCCTCACAACAGTCAAAAAGCCAATTGAAAAAATGTGTGCGCTTGGAGCAGAAGCTATCCTTTCAGTCATCAACAGTGAAACGCAAGAAGACGATCATCTGGAAAAAGTGTATGTCCACACAGAGCTGATGATTAGAGATTCAGTCAAAAAGGTGCAGTAATCAGCATCTTTTAAATGAAAATGTTCACGTGTGCAAAAAATGCGGGGAGGAAAAGCGTTTGAGACGATTATCCAAAGATGTGTACCCAGTGGCTGAATATCCTGAAACCATTCTACAAATTGGCGAAGGGAACTTTATGCGAGGATTTATGAATTGGCAGATCCAGAAGCTAAACGACTGTACAGATTTTAAAGGAAGAGCAGTGGTTGTTCCTCCTCGAAAAGGATCAGTGACTGCTCTAAATGAACAAGATGGTTTGTACACTTTATGTATTCAAGGATTTCATGACCAAAAAGAAATGAACGAACGGATCGTCATTCAATCCATCAGCAGGGGAATCAGCACATATACAGATTATGAAGTCTTTTTACATGTAGCGGAAAGTCCTGATGTGCGCTTTGTCTTTTCTAATACAACAGAGGCAGGACTTGTGTTAAGAAAAGAGGACCGATTAGAAGATCGGCCGCAAGCAAGTTTTCCAGGAAAGCTGACAGCCTTCTTGTATCACCGCTTTAAAGCTTTTTTTGGAGATGAGAAAAAGGGCTTGATCATTTTACCTTGTGAATTGATTGAACAAAACGGTGATCGATTAAGAGAATATGTGATCACAATGGCAGCTGAGTGGAATCTTCCGCCTGATTTTGTGGCTTGGGTCAAGGAAGCCAACACGTTCTGTAATACGTTAGTTGATCGAATTGTCCCAGGATTTTCTCAGGAAGCAGCGGAGACTGTTCAAAAAGAAGAGGGGTATATCGATGAATTGCTTGTCACAGCAGAATATTATCACCTGTTTGTCATTGAAGCACCTGCGTTTGTTCAAAAAGAGCTTCCTTTTCAAGAAGCAGGGTTAAACGTACTTTTTGTGGAAGATATCGCTCCCTATCGTATGAGCAAGGTTCGCATTTTAAACGGTGCGCATACAGCGATGGTGCCGATTGCATATTCATGTGGCTTGGATACTGTCAAAAAAGCGGTGGATGATGAGCATGTTGGTGTGTTCATTCGCCGCATGCTTGAGGAGGAAGTGCTGCCAGGTTTGCCACTTCCTGAAGAAGAGCTGCTGCTTTATACACAATCCGTGTGGGATCGATTCTGCAACCCTTTTGTCAAACATCAATTACTCGATATTGCCTTAAATGGTGTATCTAAATTTCGGGCGCGTATTCTCCCGTCTCTTCTAGATTATATAGAGCTAAAAAAACAGTTGCCTACGAAGCTTATGTTCTCACTGAGCAGTTTGATTTATTTTTATCAAGTCCATGCAGATCAGATAAAGGATGATGAGTCTGTGATGACATTCATGAAGGAAGCATGGGAGGAAGTGGACCATTCCTATGAATTAATGGTCGATCAACTTCTTTCAAACGAAGTTTTATGGGGGATGGATTTGACGAGGATAGCAGGGCTGAGGGATGCAGTAGCCGAGCAGCTCACCTTCATACATGAAAATGGCATGAGAGCTGCTGTTCACCAAATTCTTCAATATGAAAGTCAGGGGGAGAAGGCATGAGAGACTTTGTTGTGATTCATCCTTCAGATAATGTTGGTATCGCTTTAAAAGTGCTTGAGCAAGGCGAAGAGCTTCAGCACCAAGGTCATACAATCATTTTAAAAGAAACCGTTCCTAAAGGTCATAAATTTGCATTGGCTGAGATCAAAGAAAAAGAGAATATCATCAAATATGGCTACCCCATTGGTCATGCATCCACTGCGATTTCGACTGGAGAATGGGTGCATACGCACAATATCAAAACGAATCTATCAGGTAAGCTCGATTACGAATACCGACCTTCTTTAACAGAAAACCCCTATGAAAAAACGAATCTGACATTCAAAGGGTATAAACGAAAAAATGGTGCAAGTGGTATACGAAATGAGCTTTGGATTGTCCCAACAGTTGGGTGTGTCAATGGCATTGCCGATCAAATCATTCAAATATTTACCGCTGAAATGGGGGGGAGCATCCATCCTTTTGAAACGGCTCTCGTATTAAAGCACAATTATGGGTGCTCACAGCTTGGGGATGATCATGAAAACACAAAAACAATACTTCAAAATGCCGTAAAGCACCCAAATGCTGGAGGGATTCTCGTTCTAGGTCTTGGCTGTGAAAACAATGACATTGAGGATTTTCAGGCAACATTAGGGGAGTATGACCAGACGAGGGTGAAATTTTTAAGAAGCCAAGAAGTAGGGGATGAGATTGAGACGGGTGTCGCTTTGCTCAAGGAAATTTATGACGCAGCGAAAGAAGATCAGCGTGAAGACATTCCGTTATCTGAGCTGAAAATTGGCTTGAAATGCGGAGGATCAGATGGATTTTCAGGCATTACCGCAAATCCACTTTTAGGCAGACTGTCCGATTTCATTGTGGCTCAAGGCGGAACCACCGTCTTAACAGAAGTACCGGAAATGTTCGGGGCTGAAACAATCTTAATGGAGAGAGCGGAATCAAAAGCGACATTCGACAATATTGTGCAGATGATCAATGATTTTAAACAATACTTTATGGATCATCGACAGCCAGTATATGAAAATCCTTCCCCGGGAAATAAAGCAGGAGGAATTTCGACATTAGAAGATAAATCTCTCGGCTGTACACAAAAAGCGGGTACTTCCGTTATAAAGGATGTTTTAACATACGGTGAGCTGCTAAAACGAAAAGGATTGAATTTATTAAGTGCGCCTGGGAATGATTTGGTTGCTTCATCTGCTCTCGCAGCGTCTGGCTGTCAGCTCGTCCTCTTTACAACAGGCAGAGGCACACCGTTTGGCACATTTGTTCCAACGATGAAGGTATCGACCAATACTGCGTTATATGAAACAAAAAAACATTGGATTGACTTTAATGCGGGGGAATTGCTTGAGGATGTATCAGAAGATGTGGTGCTAGAGAAGTTCATTGCCACGGTGATTGATGTGGCGAGTGGAAAGCTGTTAAATCATGAAAAAAACAATTTTAGAGAGTTGGCTATTTTTAAAACAGGTGTGACACTTTAAGGCGTCTGGGGGATAAGGAAATGTCTAAAAAACGGAATTTGATGTATGTGACAGCAGGAACAGTACTAACAGGAATTGGACTCGCACGTTTAGCAAAGCAAGGGAAAAAAGACAAAGAAACAAATGGCATAGATCAGGTGTTAAAGCAGATAAAAGCACCAAAGTTCCCAGATCGTGAATTCAATGTCATTCATTATGGTGCAGATAACAAAGGGATAGAGCTTTCGACAAATGCTATTCAGTCTGCCATCGATGATGCACATCGTTTGAAAGGAGGGCGTGTGCTGATTCCTGAAGGGACATTTTTGACAGGCGCTTTAGAATTGAAAAGCAATGTAGAGCTTCATCTTCATGAAAACGCCTATGTGGCCTTTAGCCAAGATACACGTGATTATCTCCCACTTGTTCTAACAAGATATGAAGGCATTGAGCTCTATAATTATTCACCACTTATTTATGCCCATCATGCAGAAAACATCGCGATTACAGGAGCAGGCACGCTGGACGGGAGAGGGGATGAACACCACTGGTGGCCTTGGAAGTATGGAACAAATGGTCAACCCTCTCAAGATCGGGATCGTCAGCTTCTTTTTGAAATGGCTGAAAAAAGAATACCAGTGGAAGAAAGAGTGTTTGGCGAAGGACATTATTTAAGATCAAGCTTTATCCAGCCATACAATTGCCAAAACATTCTCATTGAAGGAGTAACAGTAAAGGATTCACCGATGTGGCAAGTCCATCCGGTGTTAAGTGAAAACGTCATCGTCCGCGGGGTGAATATCATCGGTCATGGCCCAAATACAGATGGTGTGAATCCAGAGTCGTGTCGACATGTGCTCATTGAAGATTGTTATTTTGATAATGGCGATGATTGTATTGCCATTAAATCGGGCAGAAATGAGGACGGCCGGAGAATCGGTGTTCCATCTGAAAACATCGTCATTCGTAGAAATACGATGCGTGATGGTCATGGCGGAGTAACGATCGGGAGTGAAATCTCTGGAGGCGTCAAGTATGTATATGCAGAGGATAATGTCATGGACAGTCCGAACCTCGACAGGGCATTGCGCATTAAGACCAACTCTGTCAGGGGCGGTACCATTGAACACATCTATTTTAAAAACAATCTAGTGAAAAGCTTAAAGCATGAGGTGGTCTGTATCGACATGATGTATGAGGAAGGGGATACCGGTCCGCATAGACCTGTAGTCCGTCATATTGAAGTAGAAGGGTTAAAAAGCAGCGGAGGGCGATATGGTGTCAAGATCGCCGCATACTCACATTCCCCGGTCACACACTTTAAAATGAAAGACTGTGTCATTGACGATGTCACGTACCCTCTTTCATTAGAACATGCAGTATCTCCTTCATTTCAGAAAGTTGTCATTAATGGTGAACATATCAACCAATAGCGGAAGTGAAAACAGCCACGTCAAAGGCTGTTTTTCTTTTATAAGGGCAAAAAAACGTATTGGCCGTCACATATACAACCAATCTGCACTGTAGTATAATATTCCCGAAATTAGAAAAGAATTGACGAAAGAGATGACGTCAAGCAGTACATAAAGCAGGGGGTTTATTGATGAAGAAGTTAACTGGTATTTGGCTATCATTGTTACTTGTGATCGGTGTTTTAGCAGGGTGTGAAGGTGCGGAAACGGACCAAAAAACAAACAGTTCAAAGCCTAAAGAGACAGCGGCTGCGGCATTTCCTGTATCCATCAAAGATGCAGCTGGTAAAACAGTTGAAATCAAAGAACAGCCTAAACGAATTGTTTCGTTAATTCCAAGTAATACAGAGGTTGCCTATGCCCTTGGTCTTGGAGATAAAATCGTTGGTAGATCAGACTTTGACAACTATCCAAAGGAAGTAGAAAAGGTCGAGAAGATTGGCGGTCTTGATTTCAATGTAGAGAAGGTTATTTCCTTAAAGCCTGATCTTGTCTTAGCACATGCATCACAAATGAGTTCAAAAGACGGATTTAAACAGCTTGAAGATGCAGGTATTCAAGTGCTGACTGTTAATGATGCAGCTTCCTTCAAAGATGTGTATAAGTCTATTAATATGATTGGTGAAGCAGCTGGCGTAAAAGAGGCATCAACGAAGCTTGTAGATGAGATGAAATCAAAACTGAATGACATTAAAAAACAAGCAGAATCCATCTCCAAAGACAAACAAAAAACAGTTTTTGTCGAAGTATCAGGTGCGCCTGAAATTTATACAACAGGTAAACAAACGTTTATGGACGAAATGTTGTCTGTCATTCATGCAAAAAATGCTGCTGGCGACCAAACAGGCTGGGTGCAAATGACGGAAGAATCAATTATTAAACGAAATCCTGATGCTATTGTTACGATTGATGGCGCAAGCTTAGATGATCTGAAAAAAAGAGACGGCTGGAAGGCGATCAAAGCAGTCAAAGAAAAACAAGTCTTTCAATTGAATACGGATCTGGCATCACGACCGGGACCGCGATTGGTTGAAGGAGTGGAGGCTCTTGCGAAAAGCATCTATCCTGACACGTTCAAATAAAATCATCATCGCATACACAGCAAGTGTTTTACTTCTTGTGGTGAGCATTGGAATGGGAATCTCATTTGGCAGTTTAGGGATTCCCATTCCTTCTATACTTCGGATCTTTGTTCATGAAGTATTTGGAATTCAGGCCGGAACCATTGATGCAATTGACCGCAATATTATGATGAATATCCGGCTGCCGAGAGTGATATTAGCGGCGTTAGTCGGAGCAGCTCTGGCGTTATCTGGTGCAGCCTTTCAAGGTTTATTAAAAAATCCTCTCGCTGACCCTTATACACTTGGGGTATCTCAAGGGGCATCTGTGGGGGCTGTAGCCACATTGTTTTTCAGTTTGCAGTTTCCTTTGCTCGGCAGTTTTACACTGCCTTTTTTGAGTATGACAACAGCGCTTGTCACACTATGTCTCGTCCTCTTTTTTGCCCGTCTGGTTCACCGAGGAATGAGCATTTCTTCTTTAATTTTGACGGGGGTCATCTTTAGCTCTTTTTTAGGAGCGCTCATTTCATTAATGATTGCGTTAACAGGTGATGATTTAAAAGAGATTATTCATTGGCTTCTAGGCAGTGTGTCTATGAGAGGCTGGCGATATATTGCTCTTTTCCTTCCTTTTTTCCTCATTGGTACATTTGCATTGATCTTGATGGGAAGAGATTTAAATGTGATGACATATGGCGAAGAAAAGGCAAAACTGTTAGGGGTTCATGTGAAACGGAGCAAATATGTGGTGTTGCTTGCTGGTTCGATTCTGACTGGAAGTGCGGTGGCTGTGTCAGGAACGATCGGATTTGTAGGACTGGTGATTCCGCATTTTATCCGTCTTTTATCCATTACGGATCATCGTCATTTGCTGCCTTTGTCGATGCTGAATGGTGCTTCCTTTCTCGTTTTAGCAGATGTGCTCTCCCGTACGATCATTGAACCGACTGAATTGCCTATTGGCATCATTACAGCGTTAATTGGTGCACCTGTCTTTGGCATCATCCTCATTCGCAGATATAGAGGAGGGACGCATCTATGATTCAAGTGAAGGAAGTTAGAGGAGGATATGGAGAAAAAGAGGTCATTCACGGCGTGAGTTTTGAAGTGGAGCGAGGGGAATTCCTCGGCATCCTTGGTCCAAATGGGAGCGGTAAGACGACACTGCTTAAAATGATCGCAGGTATTTTAGCACCTGAGAGCGGCCAAGTAACACTAGATGGCCATCCAGTTCAATCCTACCGGCCAAAGGCACTTGCGCAAAAATTGGCGGTTCTTCCCCAGAAGACCGATCAAGCCTTTTCATTTACAGTGAAAGAAACGGTCCAGTTTGGGCGTTATCCTTATCAGAAAGGGTGGCTACAATCTGTTACAAAAGAAGATATCGAGATTGTCAGCAAGGTGATGGACCAAACAGATATTGCTCAATTTAAGGATCAATCCATCCATGAGTTAAGCGGTGGAGAACAGCAGCGGGTTTACTTAGCCCAAGCGCTGGCTCAGTGCCCTGACTATTTATTGCTGGATGAACCAACGAGTTTTCTTGATTTAGCTTATCAAAAAGAGTTACTCGATTTGATTAAACAAGAGACCGCTTCCTCTAACTTAACGGTAATCGGTGTGTTTCATGATGTGAACATTGCCAGTTTGTATTGTAACCGCCTGCTTTTGCTGAATGAAGGAAAGACGGACATGCTGGGAGAACCGCATCATGTGTTGACCACCGAACGGGTGAACCGGGTGTATGAAACAGATGTAACACCTCTCCAACATCCACTGCGGGCAAACCCTCAGCTGGTAATTGAACCTGCGTCCATCTCTGAACATTCAAGGCTGAACTTAGCGGATGGGTGGAAAACATATGGCACAAACGGAATGACATTTTCTACTCATCAGCCATTGCGCATCCTTTCATCACATGAGAAAAGCGGGGGTTTCTTTTGGACACGCTCCCTTGGAACGGGAACTGAAGCACTCCATGACATGCTGGATGATGAGGAAGGGTACTTATTTCTTGGTCAATCTGATGGGCCGAAGCAATACGCCGCTGAAGATGATGATGATGATGAAGATGTCCTTCTTTATGGGATGCATCAAGAAGGAGAGCTGTCCGTTTGGCTTGTGCTGAAAGGAACGATATCAGATGGTGCGTCTGTCCAGCTGATGGGCGAGCTGACGCACTTCATTAAACAAGAGACAAGTATCCAGGTGCATCATCTTTGTATCGCTGCTGCCAATGCAGAAGAAAAGGAGCATACTGCTCATTTACATGAAAGAGTCAGACTGAAAGTGAAGCATCTTCTTCATACATTGAATGCTATAAAAAAGTGAACCGGCTGGTTCACTTTTTTTGTTGAAAACATCAACATCTACTTATGTCATCCACTGAATATTTGAAAAAAACGAAAAATATGTTGCTAAATAAATCATATTGCTTTTATAATAAGAATAATGAAAGCGTTTCAATAATTAATTGTTTAAAAATGCAACAATCGGAAGGGGAGGATCATTTGAACATTCAAGGAATCATTCCAGCTATTTTGACACCGCTTACAGAAGAAGAGCATTTTCATCCAGAAGTGACAAAGCAACTTATTGATCATTTAATCGACTCAGGTGTGCACGGCATCTTTGCTTTAGGGACAAACGGCGAATTTCATTTGTTTTCAGAGGAAGAAAAGCTTCAAATTGCTGAAACTGTTGTAAAGGCTGCGGGCGGCAGGGTGCCTGTATACATGGGAGCAGGTGAGAATAGCACTAAGGCAACCATTAAGCTGTCAAACAAGTTCGCAGATTTAGGCGTAGATGTCTTGTCGGTTATCACCCCTTATTTTGTTGCGCCATCACAAGAGGAGCTGTATGAGCATTTTCGTCATATTTCAGAGAATGTGACCATCCCCATTTTACTTTATAACATTCCATCAAGAACAGGTGTGTCACTTGCGCCAGAGACGGTTGCAAGGCTCAGCGTCCTACCGAATGTGTTAGGTATTAAAGACAGTAGTGGAGATATTGCCAATATCAAAGCGTATCTCGATGTCACAAAGGATGAAGAGTTTGTCGTGCTTGCAGGAACGGATTCCCTCATTTTAGAGACATTGAAGCTAGGCGGAACAGGTGCAGTGGCGGCAACGGCAAATGTGCTTCCCAAAACCGTCGTTGGCATTTATGAATCGTTTCAGCAAGGAAATCTTGACCAAAGTGAGCAATGTCAGCAGCAGCTGCAGCCGTTAAGAGCGACATTCACATTAGGAACGTTACCAGCACCTTTGAAAAAAGCAGCTGAACTTTCAGGGATTCCTGTAGGTCCGCCAAAAAGCCCGGTCAAAGCATTATCCGGCGAGGCTTTAGAAGCTGTGATGAACATGATGGAGAATTATCGGATACAAGCAAAAGCAGCAAAGGAGTCGTGAAGAGATGACAATATCACATTATCACTTTCAAACGGCATCACACATTGTTTCTGGCGCCCACTCTCTAGAGCTCCTTGGGGAGAAACTAGAGCTATTAGGACTTAGCAAATTGAGATCGATTTTTATTTTAACGCAGCCATCCATCGTATCTCTTGGTTACGCAGATCAAATCAAAACAGAACTTGCGAAAAAAGGGATTGCGAGTGAGATCAGCACAGAGATTAAGCCTGAACCAACGGAAGAAAATATCGAGGACGTATTCCAGACATTTTTAAAAGGGGAGCATGAAGCCATTATTGGGATTGGTGGCGGGAGTGTGCTGGATGCGGCCAAAATATTAGCTGTTCTAAAGACGAATGATCAGCCAATTTCTGATCTCGTTGGCACGAACCTTGTTAAAAAAAGAGGAGTTCCAACGATTCTCATTCCAACAACCTCAGGTACGGGATCAGAAGTGACACCAAACGCGATTGTTACCTTTCCGGAAAAAGAATTAAAAATTGGCATGGTCAGCCCATACCTTTTGCCTGATCTTGTGATCTTAGATCCCGCACTGACACTCAAATTGCCAAAAGCCATTACCGCAGCTACAGGGATGGATGCGTTTACGCATGCGCTTGAATCGTATATTTCAAATAAAGCCAATCCATTTAGTGATATGTTTGCACTCGAATCGATGAGGCTCATTTCAGGAAGTATTCAGGAGGCCTATCATCACGGGGATAATATGACAGCAAGGGAAGATATGCTGGTTGGTGCCATGTATGGCGGGATGGCGCTCACAAGTGCCGGAACCGCTGCTGTTCATGCAATGGCTTATCCGTTAGGGGGGAAATTCAAAATTTCACACGGTGTCGCTAATTCCATGCTGCTTCCTCATGTCACGGCGTTTAATGCAGACCATATCAAAGATCGTCTTGAAGATATTGCTAGAGTGATAGGGATCGAAGAGAAAGGCTCAAAGCATACGCTTGCAGAGCAAGTGATTCGTCAAGTAGAAGAGTGGACAGCGGATTTACACATTCCTCAACAACTCAAAGCCTTCGGCGTGTCAAAAGAAGATGTGCCGGCACTTGCTGAAGCTGCTTCGGAGGTGAAGAGATTAATGGATAACAACCCGAAGCCGATGTCTGTCTCTGATATTGAACAGATCTACATGAAACTGCTCCACGTTTAACACTTCATACGTCACTGGGATGGGACATGAGAAGTTGCTTCATACGGCTTGCACACAAAGGGGGATTTTAAGTGAATGTCTTAAGTAGTTCTGTCATCACATTTATTTTAATCGTCATTATTCTCTATATTCTGTTTACGACCTGGCTGACGATGCGTTTCCGTAGTAAGTCTAACTCAGAATTTAACAATGCCGCTAAGTCACTTCCAGCTATTGTGGTCGGTATTTTGTTAATGAGTGAATTCATTGGGACGAAGTCAACTGTCGGAACAGCTGAATCTGCTTTTACACACGGGCTTTCCGCTTCATGGTCTGTTATCACAGTTGCTATTGCCTTTTTTATTTTTTCCTTTTTCTTAGTGGGAAAGTTTTATCGAACAGGACAATACACGATTTCAGGTATTATCGATCAAAAATTTGGAAAATCAACAAAGCTTGTTGTCTCTGTCATTATGATTGCAGCCCTGCTCTTAGTGAATCTAGGAAACTATTTAAGTGGTTCAGCTGCCATTGCATCTATTCTTGGCCTTCCTTTAATGACCTGTGCCATCATCACGGCGGTTGTGAGTACATTTTATTTTACTTTCGGAGGAATGAAGGGGGTTGCATGGGTCACGATCCTTCATTCAATTGTGAAGTATGCGGGGATTTTAATTACACTAGGGGTAGCCCTTTATTTAACAAAAGGCTTTGAGCCAATGAAACAAACATTACCCGACCATTTCTTTACATGGGATGGGACCATCGGTTGGGGAACGATTGGAGCTTGGTTTATAGGAAACATGGGGGCCATTTTTGCGACGCAGTTTATCATTCAAGCGATCACCTCGTCGAAAAGTGAGCGAGAAGCGAAAAAATCGACTCTGTATGCAGCACTCCTTTGTTTGCCGCTTGCCATTGCGATCGGGATCATCGGTGTCTCAGCCCGTTATTTGTATCCAGACATTGACCCTATTTATGCTTTCCCTGTCTTTTTACAGCATATGAATCCGATTTTGAGCGCTATTGTGGCAACATCGCTTGTCGCATCCATTTTTGTTGGTGTCTCGACGGTTGCACTTGCTACAACCACGTTGATTATTGATGACTTTTATGTACCGAAAAAGAAACCATCACCAGAGCAGCGTATGAAGGTGACTCGGTATGTAGCTGTCATGGTTGGGATTGTGCCGCTTGTGGGGGTCGCACTTGCACCAGAGTTGCTGTCACTTTCCTTTTTTACACGAGCACTTCGAACATCGATTGCAGTTGTAGCAGCAATGGGCTTTTACTTGCCATACTTTAATTCAAATAGAGGAGCAACCATTGGTCTTGCCGCTTCAGGCATCGCCACGACGGTGTGGTATTTACTCGATAATCCATTTGGAATCGATAATATGTATGTGGCCATTATCATTCCTTTCCTAGTTCTGGTGATGGATCGATGGATCAGCCCGCCAGCTAAAAAGGATCAATCACTGAAAGGAGAATTATGATGACAAATGAAGACATCATGATCAAAATAGATGGAAAATTGCGACAAAATGAACAAGACGCAGCTAGAAAAGAAGCCTTTTTACCAACAGATTGCGTGCAAAACCATGCGGCTAATCTCATCGAACTGGATAATGGAGATTTGCTGTGTGTATGGTTTGGCGGTACGCAAGAAGGAATTCCTGATATCTCTATCTATATGTCAAGGCTCAAGCAAGGAAGTAATCAATGGACGAAGGCTGTGAAGCTGTCTGATGATTCTACAAGATCTGAACAAAATCCAGTTCTTTTTCAAGAGAAAGATGGCAGGCTGTGGCTGCTTTATACAGCACAACTTTCTGGCAATCAAGATACAGCTCTTGTGAGATATCGTTTATCGGAGGATAGAGGAGAGACTTGGGGAGAGATTGGTACTTTATTTGATCAGCCGGGGACGTTTATACGACAGCCTATTGTTGTATTGGATAATGATGATTGGCTCCTTCCGGTGTTCTATTGTAAAACGATTCCTGGCGTAAAATGGACAGGAAACCGTGATGTCAGTGCTGTGAAGATTTCCTCAGATCAAGGGAAGACCTGGGAAGAGGTCACTGTGCCCAACAGTACTGGCTGTGTTCATATGAATATCGGAAAATGTGCGGATGGTTCCCTGCTTGCTCTCTTTAGAAGCCGGTTTGCTGATTCGATTTATATGAGCCGTTCAGTGGATCATGGACGGACATGGTCTGAGCCAAAAGCAACAGAGCTGCCAAACAATAACTCATCCATTCAATTTACGGTGCTCCATAATGGTCATCTTGCCCTCGTGTATAACCATATCAATGCGGATGATCAAACAGAAAGAAGGGCGTCCTTATATGATGAAATTGAGGATGAAGGCGATACACGCACGGCCATTGATACAGAGGCACGTCCAGCCTTTTGGGGAACACCTCGTGCGCCAATGACACTTGCCATCTCGACGGATGATGGTGCGACATGGCCCGTCAGACGTAACCTTGAAATTGGTGATGGCTACGCCATGACAAACAACTCAAAGGACAAATTGAATCGAGAATATTCCTATCCATCCATCATAGAAGGAAAAGATGGGAGTCTGCACATTGCGTTTACTTTTTACCGGCAGGCCATCAAGTATGTGTGTGTGAAAGAAGAATGGACTCATCACACGTCTTAACCGCAAGGGATCAGTGTTTCCGTGAATTGTAACCCTCATTTTCTTCATTTATAATTGATGTTTGGAGGGTTGTCTCAATTTGCTAACATTTGGACTCCCTCAACGTATGTCTCACGATGAAGAGATAAAAAATGGGGGTCCTTTTCATGAATATAAAAGTATTAGGTATTGCGCCGTATAAAGGATTAGGCGATGTATTAACCGACCTTGCCAAAGACGAAAAAAGCATCACATTCCAGCTTGAAGTCGGAGATCTTAGGTCTGGTGTTGCACTGGCAGAACAGGCCGAGGCTCAAGGAATGGATATTATTATGAGCCGCGGGGGACAGCTGCGCTTATTCAAAAACACGTCAACATTCCAGTGGTGGATATCCCTGTGTCAGGCTACGACTTGCTTCGTGCCCTGACGCTGATTAAAGATTACCAAGGGGAAAAAGCAGTAGTTGGATTTGAAAATATTACACAAGGTGTACGCACCATCGGAGAGTTATACGGGATCAAAATTGATATTTATACAATACAGCAAGAGGAAGAAGTGTGGGATCTTTTACAGCAGTTACAGGAGCAAGGGACACAGGTTGTACTGGGTGATGTGATTACAGATAAAGCGGCCAAGGAGTTGGGGATGCAAAGCATGCTCATTACCTCAGGACGTGAATCTGTCAAAGAAGCGTTTCATCAAGCAAAACAAATGTACCGTTTATATAAAGAGGCGACAGCTGAGCAGCGCCTCTTTCGTGAAATGATTGACCAAGAGTCAAAAGGGATGCTGATCATTGATCAGCACAATCAGCTTTATTTTATCAATCAGCAAATGAAAGAATGGACAGAAAAAGGGTTATTTGCACCGTTTACGTCTCATGTTGATGTGATGGATTGGTGCCCGGCGCTTGAACCAGCAGTAAAAGCAGTTCGAGAAGGAAAACAAAATGGATATTCTCAAATCTCCTTTCAGCAGCAAGTGTGGCATGTCAAAGGAAGCTTATTATCTAAAGGTGAGCTGCTTTTGACGATTGAGAAGCCTTCTGTTGTGATTAATAGGGAGGGGCAGCGTATATGGACGCTGGCTGCACCTGTTCATTCAGCACATCCATTTGCTCTTTTTACTGAGCAGAGTTCAAATATGAAAGATGTGATTAAAAGGGCAAAGGCGTTCAGCCAAACAGATCGATCGATTTGTCTCTATGGTGAACAAGGAACTGGTAAATCAAGCCTTGCTTTTGCTATTCACCAAATGAGCGAGAGGAAAAATGAGAGCTTTATGACGGTGCATTGCAGCCGTTTGACTGAATTAGATGATGTAAACATAATTCCGGTGCATCAAAAAGGGACGATCTTTCTGAAGGATATTGATCGTGTCCCAATGGCTATGCAGCCCATTATGGCCGAGCAGCTTATTCATCATCAGCAGAACATTCGCTGGCTGGCTGCATCTACAGTTGATTTGTTCAAATTGATGCAATCTGGGGCGTTTCATGAAGACCTATATACGTGTTTGCAGGAGCTCGTCATTCATGTCCCGCCGTTATCTGAACGGGCAGAAGATATTGAGGACATGAGCCGGTTATTTATAGCTGAATTAAATTCTCTTTATGGGACGCAGGTTGTTGGGCTGTCAGCAGATGTGATTGCCGCCTTTCAAAACGAGCGATTTAGAGAAAATGTCCGGCAGTTCAAGCGGATTATGGAGGAACTGGTGCTGACAACAAAAAGTGGATATATCACGTTGAGTAAAGCAAAGCCGGCAATTGAGCAACTTGCTTTTGAGAATGAAGAAAAACAGCTGTCCAGCTATTTACATGGCACGCTTGACGAGATTGAAAGACGAATCATTCGGACGGTACTGGAAGAAGAAAATATGAATCAATCAAAAGCAGCAAAGCGGCTGAATATTAACCGCACGACGCTGTGGAGAAAGTTAAAGGAATAATATGCAATGAGACCGAGGTGTCTAAATGACAAACGATCTATTAAAAAAAGGAGCGAACTTAGAGCAAAAGGTGATCATTGTGGCTGATGATTTAACAGGCGCAAGTGATACAGGTGTTCAATTTGTGAAGGCCGGTTTAAAAGCCTCTGTGCTGTTCCAGCCGTCATTTGAGGATATG
Organism: Bacillus sp. FS02; assembly: GCF_024398395.1. Classification (NCBI taxonomy): domain Bacteria; kingdom Bacillati; phylum Bacillota; class Bacilli; order Caryophanales; family Bacillaceae; genus Bacillus; species Bacillus sp. FS02. Next base: position 2,657,037 of record NZ_CP074101.1, read on the forward strand.
AGCCGGTACAAGGAGGAAGATGTACTGATTGTCGATACAGACTCGCGAAGTATGTCTTCTGAAAGAGCGTATAATGAGGTCAGTCAAATGGTTCAGCCGTTTCTACAAGGGGATTCACACCTTTTCTTTAAAAAAATAGATTCAACGTTAAGAGGAAATATAGGAATAGAGCTTCAGGCACTAATGGATCTTGGCCGGTTTGATGCGGCAGTCATTGCCCCTGCTTACCCCGATGCGAATAGATCTACGGCCTATGGGATTCATTATGTGGAGGGTGTGCCTGTTCATCTATCAGAAGCAGCGAAGGACCCAAAAACGCCTGTCCTGACATCCAGTATTTCAGACTTAATTGACGAGCAGACAAACATCAAGCCAAAACATCTTTCGCAGCAAGCGATCTATTCAGAGCTAAACGAAACGAGTCATGACGTTTCATCTTTATTAAAACATGGTCATCAATGGTTTGTGTGTGATGCAGAAACGAACCATGATTTAACACAGATCGTTGATTTGTTTATGAAGATCAATCAAAGAGTGCTTTGGGTCGGGTCAGCTGGACTCGCTGGCGCATTATCATCCTATGTTGCGAAACACCGCAATCTTTCTCATGCAAAAAAGCATGAATCTGTTCTCATCGTTTCAGGAAGTGCTTCTCAAAAAACAAATGAGCAGTTTGCTTTTTTAAGAGAAAAGCACGATTGTCTCGAGGTGAAAGTGAACCCGTTGAATGTATTAAACGGCCGTGAAGCATGGGAAAGGAAATCAGTCATGGATCAGCTGCTCATGCGTCAGGATGAAGATATTCTCCTTTATACAGACGCAAGGCCAGAAATGGTTGAACAGATGTTGGCATACGGTGAAGCGAATGGTATGACAAGACAAGAAGTAGGAAGTACCTTATCTGTCTGTCTTGGTAAGATCACAAAAGACATTGTTGAATTAACAGGGGTAAAACGCCTTTTTTTAACTGGTGGAGATACGGCGCGTGCGATATGCCATGAGCTTGGAGCAGGCGGGATTCAGCTGTTGAAAGAAATTGAACCCGGCATCCCGCTTGGGCGGCTCGTTGATACGAGTGTATATGCGGTCACAAAAGCAGGGGCATATGGTCAAAAAGATTCTGTGCTCCATGCGGTTGAAGTGTTGAAAAACATAGAGGGGGTAGACGAATGGCAAAACCAATCATTGCTGTAACGATGGGAGATGCTTCTGGGGTTGGTCCTGAAATTATTTTAAAAGCCTTCCAGCAAAGCCGTTTACATGAAGAAGCCGTTCTATTTGTCATTGGAGACACCCATATATTAAATAGGGCGAAAGATTTTGTGAATACAGATGTGGAGATCGTCAGTATTAAAGAACCGGAGGAAGCGGAACAAGTAAAATCTGGTGCCGTTCCTTGTCTTGATCTTCATCTATTAACAAGCGATATTCCAGTAGGAGAGATTTCAAAAGAAGCAGGGAATGCCGCTTTTCGATATCTTGAAAAAGCCATTACACTTGCGAATGACCGTAGAATTGACGGCATTTGTACAGCACCGTTAAACAAGGAAGCACTTCATAAGGCTGGTCATATGTATCCAGGGCATACAGAAATTTTAGCTGACCTGACAGGTACGAACGATTATGCCATGATGCTGGCAGCTCCTAATTTAAAAGTGGTGCATGTGACGACACATATCGGATTAATGGATGCCATCTTAAAAATCAATCCTGAGCGTGTATACACAACGATTAAACTGGCTCATGATACCCTCGTTCGATCTGGTATCCCTGCACCTAGAATTGCTGTGTGCGGGATTAATCCGCATGCCGGGGAGAATGGTCTGTTTGGAAACGGAGAAGAAGAGGAGAAGATCATTCCAGCGGTAGAACGAGCACAGGATGAAGGGGTTCAAGTATTTGGCCCGCTACCAGCTGATACACTGTTCTTTAGGGCGACAAGAGGCGACTTTGATATCGTTGTGGCGATGTATCATGATCAAGGGCATGGACCAATCAAGGTGCTTGGCTTAGAATCAGGCGTGAACATTACAGTTGGATTGCCTATAATCCGTACAAGTGTCGATCATGGGACGGCATTTGATATTGCAGGAACAGGAAAGGCTGATTCTGCGAGTATGGAAGAAGCCATTCGGCAGGCAATCATGCTTTCTGGTACGAGAGAGAACCGATAGTAAAAGAGAAAGAGCCTTCCAATGGAGGCTCTCAGCGTGTAGACAAACCCTCGCATTCGGTGTCAGTCCTGCGCTTCGGTGCTCACGAATGTCAAATTCGCTCCGCGCCGATGCTCGTCCTTCCTAGGGCTGCAAAGGTTTTCTATCACGCTGAAAAGAAGACAAAGGGTTAAAATAAAGTTCATTTTAACCCTTTGTCAACAATCTGAGAGCCTTCCTATGGAGGCTCTTTATTTAGTTCATATACGTTCCGCCATTCATATTGATGGTTTCTCCTGTGATGAAATCTGACTGATCAGAGGCTAAAAAGGTAACGGCGTTTGCGACTTGCTGCGGTGTTCCAATTGTTTTCAGAGGAATTCTTTCTAAAACAGATCTACGGTATTCATCACTCCACTGTTTGCTCATGTCTGTCTCAATTGGCCCAGGACAGACAGCATTTACATGAATGTGGTGTGCTGCTAATTCTTTGGCAAGATGCATCGTTAAGTAATTGATACCTGCCTTTGAAACGCCGTAAGCGGGTGATGCATTGTGATGAGGGGTTTTGCCAGTAGTTGAACTCATGTTGACAATCTTCCCGCCTTGCTGTTTGATCATGTCAGGAATGACTGCTTGACACATGAGAAACGTACCCGTCAAATTAATATCAATTAGTCTTTTCCATTCATCAACAGATGTATCGACTGTTGATTTCCGTAAATTGATCCCAGCATTGTTGACCAATATATCAATCTGTCCAAAATGGTTTTTTGCCTTCTCAACGAGGGAGGTAGCTGTCGCTGGTAAACTAGCATCACCAGCGACAGAAACAGCGCGTGTCTCTTCCTTATTCAGAGAGGAGCAAACGTCTTGCAATAGCACTTCATTCGTTCCGTTCAGCACCACTTTAGCTCCTTCAGAGACAAATGCCTCCGCAATGGCGCGGCCAATCCCTCTGCTTGCACCTGTAATGATTGCTACTTTGTTTTGTAAAATCATCTATCATCCCACCCATCTGTCATAATTAAAAAGCGCTTTCATTTATTATAAAATGTGATGTTTCATCATTCAACATATAAAGTGGAAATGAAGAGGTTTTGAATAAAAGTGTTTCATAATAAAACAAATACATCTTTTCCACTTCAGGGTATACTAAAAGGAACAAGCAATGGATAAGGGGGAACCTCAATGAAACTTTATACAAAAACCGGAGATCAAGGTCAAACAGGCTTGATTGGCGGGCGGGCTGATAAAGATGACGCAAGAGTAGAAGCGTACGGTACATTAGATGAGGCGAATAGTTTGATTGGACTAGCCCATGCAAACTTAAGGCAGCATGGCGAATTGTTTCAAGATATTCTATCTGAGCTGATGGTCATTCAGCATGAACTGTTTGACTGCGGCGGTGATTTAGCAGCGGTGAAACCACCGAAAGAAGGCAAGTTAAAAGAAGAATCTGTCACAGTCCTTGAAAAGCGAATGGACGTGTATGTAGAAGAAGCCGCGCCGCTGACTAAATTTATTTTACCTGGCGGCCAGGAAGGTGCTGCCCTCTTACATGTAGCGCGAACAGTCGTCAGGAGAGCCGAGCGGCATATTGTGACACTCGCAAAGCAGGAGGAAATTCCAGCAGTTACGCTCACATATGTGAACCGTCTATCCGATTATTTATTTGCTGCCGCCCGTATTGTGAATCATCGGCTTGGTGAAGCGGATGTTGAATATGAACGAAGTGCAGACGTGTTTCGTTCTAAATGAGGAAAAGCACTCTTCTAGTCGAAGAGTGCTTTTTCTATAGATTCAACCGTTCAGTCTGAGCCATGTTACGACTCTGGTCGCAACCAAAGATCAATCTACGACACGTTTTGCCGGCTTCCTTTTTTGACTATAGTTAAAGCAAGGAGCAAGAAAGGAGGCATGAAGATGAAAATCACAAGTAAAACCATCATCGGTTCAATCCTGATGTTCATCGGTTTATCCATCTTCTTTGGTGGTTCATTGGGCGGGCTGATCCCGACTTTGATTGGGGCGTGGCTCATTTATGTAGGTGTCAAAAAATATGATAAAGGCAGTAAAACAACAGGGGTCATACTCACTATTATCGGTGTATTGCTCGTCGCACAGTCGCTGCCATTTTTACTCGGAATCGCATTTGCTGGAGTACTTCTCTACTTTGGCTGGAAGATGATCAATGGTGAATCTGCTAAGGAATCATCCGGCAGAACAACATATATGGAGCCAAACACGGCACCGAACATGGAAGAACCCATGCACACGACATTTGATCAAGAATGGGAAGACTTTTTAAAGAAAAAATAAAGGGAGGAATATGAAATGGTATTAAGAAGAGTACGTGATATGTTTGTTGCAACAGTCAATGAAGGTTTAGATAAATTGGAGAATCCGCGTGTCATGCTGAATCAATATGTTCGTGATATGGAGGACGATATTGCCAAAGCGAAACATGCGATTATCAAACAGCAAACCATTCAGCAAGGTTTCTTGAGAAAAGCAGAAGAGACAGAAGCATTTGCTGATAAGCGAAAGAAACAGGCGGAGCTGGCGTTTCATGCAGGAGAAGAAGAACTTGCACGGAAAGCACTGACTGAAATGAAGTATTTTGAAGAAAAGCACAATGAATATCAAGATGCCTATCAGCAATCTGTTAAACAGCTGAAAGAGCTGAAAGAACAGTTGCAGCATCTAGAAACAAAGCTGCGTGATGTTAAAGACAAGAAGCAAGCGCTGATTGCAAGAGCCAATGCCGCACAGGCAAAGCAGCATATGAATGAATCTATGAATAAAGTTGATAGTGAAAGTGCTTATAAAGAATTTCTACGCATGGAGAACCGTATAGAGGAAATGGAGACAAAAGCGGGCAGCTATGCACAATTTGCTGATCAGGGTGCATATGCTCATCTTGATTACGCTGATGAGGTTGAAAAGGAATGGCAAAAGCTTCAACGATCAAAGCAGCTTGAGAAACAGCCGGCAAACTAATGGAAATGTGTCAAAACGGAAGAAAAACAGGATTTTTCTTCCGTTATTTGATTTCTTTCTGTTTCGCTTTTCCTTATAATAAAAAGGTCAAAGGATAAAGGGATGATATAAATGAAACGGTTCATTGGTCTAATTTGTATACTTGTTGGTGTTTTTTTGATGATTGGGATGCTTTTCAAAAATGGAGATCTCTTTCATTTGAGCTTTTCTCGTGATAAAGCGGTCACAACAGCTTCAGCGAAAAAGGATGAGGTTGAACAATTAGATATCTCTCTTTCTGGATTTCGCATCAAGGTGGAGCCGGAAGATCGTTCGGATATTTCTGTGATGGTTGTGAATGGAAAAGGGAAAATGTATGCTGAACAAACAGGCGGAACATTCAAAGTCCGTGCTGAAAATAAAGGATTTTTGTTTTTCTCTGCATTTGAAAAAGGAGAACTCTTAGTCAAAATTCCAACAGATTATCATAAAGATGTGAAAATAACAGGTGGAATCGGCGTGAGCGAAGTAAATGGCGAAGGAAAGCTGTCTCTTCAAGATGTGACGCTCAAATCAACGAGCGGAAACCTCACAGCTGAGAACTTCTCAGCAAATCGTGTGGAAATCAAAGCGACTTCTGGCAGACTTTCAGTGTCTCATATTGATGCGAAGGAAAGTGATATTGGTGCCACTTCTGGTCGTGCTGATATTCAAGATGTAAAAGGAAAGCTGCAATTAGGCATGACAAGCGGCAGGCTGACAGCAAGCTTTGATACAATTGATTCACCAGTCGACTTTCACATGACATCAGGCAGTGCGAAATTGAACTTGCCAGATGAGGGAGATTTCAAAGTTCAAGTGAAAAAAACGAGTGGACGTATTGATCATTCGTATGATTTTGACCAAGCGGATAGTGAAGGCCGAGGTTTTACAGGCACGCATGGGAAAGGGACACACTTAGTCGATATTGAGATGACAAGCGGAAACTTAAAATTGCGGTAAACAAACGAAAAAAGGAAGGAGGCGAGTCAACTGCGTTTTTCTAGAAATCAAATTTTAGGCATCATTGTGGTGATTTTTGGTATTAATCTTTTTCTCAAAATTATTGGGATTGGGGCAGACCTATTTTGGCCAGTGTTTTTTGCTCTATTTGGTTATTGGCTGCACTCTCGATCTAAACGTTGGCTCGGTTCGGTTTCCTATATTTTTGCAGGCTTTCTCTTCTTGAAATTTCTACTAAATATCACGTTTAGTTTGACTGGGTATTTATTTGCTGCCTTTTTGATCTATGCGGGCTATCGTTTATTGAAAAACAAACCTGTTTTTGATGTCGATAAAAAGGATTCATCAGACGATGGAAAGCCTTCACTGAAAGTCAATCTTGAAAAAGAGGGCGATCAGAAGAAAACAAAAAGCCAGGCAAAGCCGCGCAAAGAACATGATTTCTTTATCGGTGAAGTCAGGCTGATGAAAAAACCATTTCAATTAAGTGATTTGACCATTTCAGGTTTTATTGGCGATGTCAAAATCGACTTATCAAAGGCGATTATTGCTGAGGAAGAGAGCACGATCGTCATTAGTGGGCTCATTGGAGATGTCGATATTTATGTACCTCAGGATATTGAAGTATGTGTGAGTGCTTCGGCTGCAATTGGTGATATGAAAATCATTGATGAAAAAAGAAGTGGGTTCGGCAGTAAAGTGTATGTCATGACAAATGATTATGATGAGAGCAAGCGAAAAGTGAAAATCTCCATTTCTCTCCTGATTGGGGATGTGGATGTGAGGTACTTATGAGGAAACTGCATTTAGGCATCCAGTGGCAATCTGTTCGTCTTGCAGTCGGTATCTCGCTTGGTGTTGTCATCATGACGACACTCCCGATGTTTTTTTATTATCAGCTTGATCCCATGATTTTGCTGTCTACGCGGTGGTTCGGCATCCCGTTTTTTTGTATTTTGCTCATTATTAGTCTCGCCATTGGTGTATCAGCGGGGCATGTGTTTGGCTATCAGCATAAGAAGCGGCTGGATCAGCTTGTAGAGTCGATTTTGAAGTTTGAAAATGGGAATTTTGCCTATAGACTGCCTTCTCTAGGTGATGATGAAATTGGTTTGGCGGCAGATCAATTAAATGAAATGGCGAAACGAGTGGAAGGGCAAGTAGCCTCCTTACAAAAGCTCTCAAATGAGCGAGCTGAATGGCAGGTTCAAATGAAAAAATCGGTTGTCTCAGAAGAGCGTCAGCGTCTAGCGCGTGAGCTGCATGATGCAGTCAGCCAGCAGCTATTCGCCATTTCGATGATGACGTCTGCGATTCTTGAAGGGATGAAGGAAAAGGATGAAAAGATTTTAAAGCAAATGCGTCTTGTGGAACGAATGGCTGGCGATGCACAAAATGAGATGCGTGCACTCCTTCTGCATTTAAGACCGATCACCCTTGAAGGAAAAGACTTGAAAAAAGGCTTGATTGAGCTACTCAATGAATTTCAGGCAAAGCAGCCAATTGATATTGATTGGGAAATAGAAGATGATGCTCCGCTGTCTAAAGGGGTGGAGGACCATCTGTTCCGAATTGTGCAAGAAGCCCTTTCCAATGTGTTTAGGCATGCAAAGGCGACAAAGGTGACAGTGCGTCTGCTCATTCGAAACCGTCAAGTTCAGCTGAAAATAATTGATAACGGGATTGGTTTTCAAACAGATCATGTGAAGACTGCTTCCTACGGACTTGAATCGATACGAGAAAGAACAAGTGAAGTAGGCGGTGTCGCAGAGATTATGTCATTTGAGGGAAAAGGCACACAAATTGATGTGAAGGTTCCCATTTTTGATGAAGGAAAAGGAGAGAACGTTCGATGATTCGAGTGCTTTTAATTGACGATCACGAAATGGTGAGAATGGGTCTTGCTGCTTTTTTAGAGGCACAGGCGGATATTGAAGTCATCGGTGAAGCGTCAGATGGACAAAAAGGTGTAGAACTAGCGGTTGAATTAAAGCCAGACGTGATTTTAATGGACCTTGTCATGGAAGGCATGGATGGCATCGAAGCAACGAAAAGAATTTGTCAGGAAATAGAGGATGCCCGGATTATTGTACTGACGAGCTTTATTGATGATGATAAAGTGTATCCAGTGATTGAGGCTGGTGCTTTAAGCTATCTTTTAAAAACATCGAAAGCAGGAGAAATTGCTGATGCCATCAGGTCTGCGAGTATCGGCGAACCAAGACTTGAATCAAAAGTAGCTGGAAAGGTCATGAACAAACTCCGCCATTCATCAAATGGGTCCATTTTACACGATTCGTTAACCGCAAGAGAAATGGAAATATTAAAGCTGATTGCCGATGGGAAATCGAATAAGGTCATTGCTGAGGAATTGTTTATTACCATCAAAACAGTCAAGACGCATATTACCAACATTCTTTCCAAGCTTGATGTAGAAGACCGCACACAAGCAGCCGTGTATGCACATCGCCATAAGCTGATTCAATAAAAAAACAGCTTTCAAATGAAAGCTGCTGGAACATGCGCAAAATTAGTCCTTCTGTCCTGTGATTGGACGTTCGGATAGTTGATGGAGCTCAGGAACTGGAAAAGCCTCCTGCTCCTCGGCCGATTTGTCTTCCAGGGTTTTCTTCATCTCGGAAAGCAGTTTGACGCTTTCCTTTGCCACTGCCGCTTTTTTCTCTTGCAAATCAATGATCTGTGAAAGTCCAACAAATAAACCGCCTCCAATCAGAAGGAGCGCAGGGGTTTGTCCATAATAAATCACGATCAAAAATGTGCTTGAAAAGCTGTCGGCTTCAATGAAGAAATCTTCTTTTGATTGCATGAATACCACGACTAACAGAAGTATTCCTAGAATCAAAAATAGAATGCCGGCCGAAAGTAAAGCTCGTTTCATGATTGACACCCTTTTTTTCTTACCATTTTAACATACTCTATCAGGATTGTGTTGCGCCCTTAGTCCCGAAGTCACGGATTTTCACATTTACCTTGTAACGAATATCCGATTCACTAAAAATGTCATCCCAATGTTTTGCTTCTTTTCGGAATTCCTTCGGATAGGCAATACTCGCTTTTTGATAAAATCCACAAATATCTGCTTTGATCTCATGCTGTAATTCCCCGATAAAATCTTTTACATTTTCCTCAAGTCGATGTGCCACGACTTTCTCAATTTCTTGGAGGTATTTTTCATTAAATGAATTTTCCCGTTCATTCCAATCCTCAGACAATCTTCCATCAAGCTCCACTGACACATCAAATTCATATTTGCCACTGGCTGTTTTATGGGTGTCAATGTTGTGTTTGATTTTAAAGATCTCAAAAGAATAAATGCTATGTTCATATTGGAATTCAATCACTCCGCCTGTTGCATCTCCAGTCAGCAGGTTGTAGGACTGCACCGCTAAAGGAGAGATGTTGGTGAGAAATCGTTTGTTCTGAATAATCGAGGCACCATCCAGCATTAATTTGCCCTGACTGACACTGACTTTCGGAATGGCAAAAGATACGTTGTTTTGCATGGCAGAAGAAATATCTCCTAAGGAAACGGGCTTGAACATACGAATGGTCGTTTTTGTATTCGAAGAAATATCGTATAAGGTGGAAGCGGCAGGCTGCCCGTCGTCATTGATTTTCAGCATATCTCCAGGCTTCTCAGAGGCCATAAAGACAAGGCTTCCTCTTCGTGTTTCATTGTCCCGAATGAATTGATTGATGACCAAATCGAAATTATTTTCATTGATAAGGTCTTGAGAAAACAAATAAACCCTCAGCTGCTGAGCAAAAATGCGGTGTGTTTTTAGGGCCGTCGTACGAAAAATTTGGTGTATGGAATCACCGCTTGTTTCAATAATCTTCGTCGGATCTTTCACGCTTGATTCTTGCTCAATTTTTTGCGGAACGAGCACCTGCATAGACAGCTTCAATTTATGTCCGCCATCTCCTTTATCTACAGCAAATCCAATTGCCATGTTGAGCTCCTCGATATTTGTACTATCCCAGCACCCGCATAATAGAATCAGTGAGAAGAGCGCAAGAACCGCTTTCTTTTTCATGCTGTTTTCCGCCTCCTTTTGAAAAATACGATGATAAATAAAAGAAACGGGAGTATACCAAATAGAAGAAAGAACAAGTTGTTTACGTAGGTTAAATAGTCTCGGACCGTATCAACATCTTTTGGGAAAAGAGCGGCAAAGAAGATCACAATGCCCATCAAGGCGAGCGCGATTTTTTTAGGGAATTTAGTCAATTTGATGACTCCTATCGTAGCAAAAAACGTATATCCTACAAAGCTCGTATAAAGCTGGACAAGCCAAACAATCAGCAAAAAGGATTCAATCCGTTCAATAAAAATCCCCTGAATATCAAATGATTGAAATAAGGCAATGGTCGGCCACGTCAGAGTCGCCGTTTCTTTCACCGTGAGCGCACCAACCACAAGAATATAGGTGAAAATATAGATGATCGCAGGAATCAAAAAGCCGATGGTTCCGTATGCAAAGGTGTGTTTTTGCGTCTTCATATAGGCAGGCATAAAGAGCATCATTTCAATACCGACAAACGAAATGGCCGAAGCATTAAAGGAATTGAAGACAGGGGAGAAGCCCTCTCCTAAAACTGGTCGGAGGTTATCCAGCTCAAACTCTTGTACACTAAGTCCGAAGGCCACAAATAAGATGATGAGTGTGACAATCAGAAAAAAAGGACATAGCCGGGCAAAATCACCAATCCCCCAATCACAAGATAAAAACCAACCAAAATAAAGCTGATCATCGTCACGGCTACAGGTGTGTTTTGAAGTAGAAAGAATTTCACCATCTCAGACATGGCTCGTACTTCATAGCTGGCAACGCCGAGAAAGTAAATAATAATCAACAGGTTGGCAAGTGAGCCAATCCATTTCCCAAGTCCTTCTTTTGTATAGTCATAGTAGGAAGAAAAGGAGACCTTTTTCATCATGAGCACATTGACAAAAATGAACACAATGTATATCACACTCATGAGTAAGAGTGCAATCCAGCCGTCAGGTGTAGGCGCAGCTTGAGCCATTGATCTTGGCAGAATCATCATACTTGCGCCTAGCGTGGTATTGGCGATAATGGCACTTGCCTGATAGCTTGTGATCGACTCTTTATGATTGACCATGTCGTTCCCCTTTCTTTTGATTTTTCAAAGGCAATCTGATGATGGAATTGTCCTCATTTTTATAACTGAACACAAAATCTGGTGAAAAATATGGGGTGCCAAAGCTTTTTTGTCTTGTCAAATGAGTGAGTAAGACGAGCATAAACAGGACAAGTCCATATAAACCGAATGTAGCTGCAGTAAACATGGACACAAAGCGAAGGACACGAAATGACATCCCCATCCCATATTGAGGAAAGGTAAAGGATGCAAGTGCAATGACGCTGACAATAATGACCATAATGGAGCTGACAATATGTGCTTGTACGGCTGCCTGTCCAATGACAACTCCGCCCACAAGTCCGATTGTTTGTCCAAGTGGATTAGGCAGCCTTAACCCAGCCTCTCGCAGCAGCTCAATGGTCATTTCCATGATGAGTGCTTCCACAATAGGAGGAAATGGGACATTCTCTCGTGTGCTTGAGATGGAAATAGCTAAAGTTGTGGGCAAAAGACCTTGATGGAAGGACACAAGGGCAATATAAATGGCTGATAAAAACAATGTGAGAAAGATGGACGTAAAACGTAGCAAACGAATAAGAGAAGCGGCGATCCATCTTTCATAATAATCATCAGGTGACTGCATAATCGTCGCGAGGGAAGCAGGCACAATTAAGATAAAAGGCGAATGATCGACAAAGATGGCGACGCGCCCATTGTTTAAAGCAGATGCGACTTTATCAGGCCGTTCTGTGTTTTGAATTTGCGGAAAAGGAGAATACACATTGTCTTCAATGAGCTCCTCAAGAACGCCTGAGTCTTGAATATCATCAATGGTGACTTGTTTGAGACGCTTTTTTACCTCTTTTAAAACAGAGGGCTCAACGATCCCGTCAATGTACATGATCGATACTTGGGTGTATTTCTTTTCGCCGATCTTCATGTCAACTGTTTTGAGATCAGGGTTTTTCAAACGTTGTCTGACGAGAGCTAAGTTCGTGTTGATATCTTCAATGAAGCCAATTTTTGGCCCCCTTGCGACGGTTTCAGACGTAGCATCTCCTAAACTGCGTTTCTTCGTTCCGTGCGTTTCTAAAATATAAGCGTGCTGAAATCCATTAATCAGTACGACACAATGTCCTTGAAAAATAGCATCTACTAGTTCTTCAGAGGTTTTTACCGTACGGGTAGTCATCATCGATAAATTGGATTCTAGCTTCTCTTTTGTTAGAGAGGCATGATCTTGCAATAGCAGCTTTAAGAAGGTTTGAATCTGCATCGCTTCGTTCATTTCTTTAATGTATAAATAGTAGACAACCTGTCCATGAGGCAATGTTTTTTTCTCATGGATCAAATCATCCATGTCCTTTAACTGAGGGAGAATGACAGAGAGATTATCGTATAAGTGCTCTTTCAATGGAGTTTGATTCAAATGGATCACCCACCTCAATTTCTTTTTCTTAGCATTACCTGCTTGAAAAAACAATATTCTGTGTTACATTATTTTGTGGTATATGAAAGAATCACGGTGTTGGAGGAAAGAAGATGGCGCAAATTCGTTTAGCAGGAACAAAAGAGGAGATCGACCTTATTCTACAGTCGTTTGACAAGCATTATGAGGTGACTTATACGTCAAAAGATTACGGAAAAACAAATCCAAAATACAAATATTCCAAAGATGTTCGTGTTTATATTGAACTAAAATTAAAATAAAGATAAAATTTTAATTGAAAACGCTTAAAGGATTTTCGTTTTTTGTATAGAATAGAGTTGAGTGATGAAGCTATGGAGGGATACATAATGACAGAATTTAGAATCGAAAAAGATACAATGGGCGAAATCAAGGTGCCACAGGACAAGTTCTGGGGTGCACAAACACAACGAAGCAAAGAAAATTTCAAAATCGGTTCTGAGAAAATGCCAAAGGAAGTTGTGAATGCGTTTGCAATTTTGAAACGTAGCACAGCGATTGCGAACGAACGTCTAGGCAACTTAGAAAGTGAAAAAGCAGAAGCGATTGCTGCTGTATGTGATGACATCATCAGTGGAAAATATGACGAGCATTTCCCGCTTGTTGTATGGCAAACAGGAAGTGGAACACAAAGTAACATGAACATGAACGAAGTCGTTGCAAATAGAGCAACTGCTTACTTGAAAGATAAAAATAGTGAATTCAGCATTCACCCGAATGACGATGTCAACCGCAGCCAAAGCTCAAATGATACATTCCCAACGGCTATGCACGTGGCAGCTGTTTTAGCTGTGTACAAAAAGCTATTGCCTGCGATTGACCAGTTAAGAGCGACGCTTGATGAGAAAGCAAAAGCATACCAAGAGATCGTGAAAATTGGCCGTACGCATTTGCAAGATGCAACACCTCTTACAGTGGGCCAAGAGATTAGCGGCTGGGTGTACATGCTTGATCGTTCAAAAGAAATGATTTTAGAATCTACTGAAAAAATGAGAGAACTTGCCATTGGCGGAACAGCTGTTGGTACGGGAATTAACGCACATCCTGAGTTTGGTAAATACGTGGCAGAAGAAATCAGCCAGTTAACAGGTCAAACGTTCAATTCTTCACCAAACAAATTCCATGCGCTGACAAGTCATGATGAAATCACATATGCACACGGTGCGCTTAAAGCACTTGCAGCTGACTTAATGAAAATTGCCAATGATGTGAGATGGCTTGCAAGTGGTCCTCGCTGCGGAATTGGTGAATTGATCATTCCTGAAAATGAGCCAGGCAGCTCCATTATGCCAGGAAAGGTCAACCCAACTCAAAGTGAAGCTTTAACAATGATTGCCGCACAAATCATGGGGAATGATGCAACGATCGGTTTTGCCGCAAGCCAAGGAAACTTCGAGCTGAACGTATTTAAGCCGGTCATCATCTATAACTTCCTGCAGTCAGTTGAATTGCTTGCTGACGGTATGAACTCATTCCATGACAAGTGTGCTATTGGAATTGAACCAAACCTAGAAACAATCGAGAAAAACCTAAACAATTCATTGATGCTTGTAACGGCACTCAACCCGCACATTGGATATGAAAATGCAGCGAAAATTGCGAAGCTTGCGCACAAAGAAGGATTAACACTAAAAGAAGCTGCCCTTCAATTAGAACTATTAACAGAAGAGCAGTTTGAAGAGTTTGTGAAACCAGAAGAAATGGTGACACCGAAAGCAAAATAAGACACCAGAGGCCTCTGTGCCTCTGGTTTTTTAATGGAAACTCCCTGAAATCACAGAAAAGAAGTTTGATTGTTTGTCACAATCATAAACCCAGGGCAACCAAGCCCTGGGTTTTATAAATGATCTTCTTTTAGAATGCGTAATAAGGAGCCTGAGACCGGCTGAAGTGGTGTGTATAATTTCAATTGGTAAAGCATGCCTTTGACAATGACTTGTCTTGGTTTTTGTTTGTTTAACTCGTTTTCTAAAATGCCAAGCGCTTCAAATAAATCTGGCTCGTCTTTCACTTCATAATGTGCTTCTGCCAGCTCTCTTAATTCTTTTAATAGAGATTCTGTGAGCGGGTCAAATGATCGTTCATAAATCGGGCCGAACCAGTCGCTTGCTTGGTCCACAGAAATGAGCGGATGGTCATTTCGCTTCATCATACCGCCCATTAGATCATCGATACGGTGAATCATTGTTGCGGCAAGCTCCTCTGCTTCGAGCTGAAAATCATATAAAATGGCAAGCTCAAAGTAAACGTGACTCATGCCCTCAATCGTTAAACATAGATCAGCCATATAAGGAATGGCTGCATCTCCATACACTTGCTTAATGTTATCAATGTGCAACTGAATCGTCGCAAGTCGAATTTGCTTTGCGAGCTGCTGCGTTTCTTCGTTCAATGGGAGCGCCCTGTCGCTTAGCTGCATTTTAATAAAATCTTTTTGCTGTAAAATATTATCGTAATAGACAGTGAGCTGTTTCCGGTAGGCCTCTTTTGGTGTGCCGCCCTCTGTTTGAACCTCGTGAATCCGGGTAAATACCTTATCGTAATAGTAATGCAAGATCGAAATAAGCAGTGCTTCTTTCGATTTGAAATAAAGGTAAAACGCACCCTTTGACATGTGGCATTCATCTGCAATTTCCTGAACAGACGTTGTATTATAGCCTTTGCTAGCAAATAACTTCATACCAGCCTCAATAATCATTTTTTCTTTCTTTTTCAATATGAATGTCATCCTTTCTTACCGAGAGACAAATGTCCTAGGAAACGTGCGCAAAGAGATGTGACTTATCGGTCATAAACGACAAAACTTTTCAAAAATTAATCAGATTGTAACTTGTTTTTTACAGTGTAATTCTTTATATTATAAAGTAAGGTGACCAACCGGTCAAAAAATGTGAAAGGATGATGTTCCATGAGAGAAATTGATGATATGATTAGACGCTTGAAAGCAAAAGGAATTCAAGTAGAAAAAGTCAAAATGCCGAAAGAGACAACCATTGAAAAGAAATGGATGTATCAAGCTGGCAAGAAGATCAAAGCCACATACCGTGATTTCAATGGGTATTCATTCATCTAAAAAAAGACTGCGGTGTAAAACCTACAGCCTCTTCTTTGGAACAGTGATCGTATAGCGTACACCTAGTTCATCATTTTCAATTGATATGGACGCTTGATGCATTGAAAGAATTCGTTTGACAATGCTTAATCCAATGCCGAATTCGCCCTTTTTTCCCTTACTAAAAGGTTCGTATAGGCTGGATAGCATGTGTTCTTCAATTGGAGGGCCATCATTACGAATGACGATGCGAATTTGATCCTCTTCCTGCTTCATATGAATATCAATTTTATTTTTTGCGTAGCGAAGTTGATTTTCTAATACATTTTCAAATAATTTGCTCCATTGTTCTGGATCGCCTTCAAGTGTAGCCTCATCATCTAAGTCCACGTTCCACTGCAATTCATTTTTCGACCAGCGTAAACGGTCAACCACTTCCAGCATTGTATTACTCACAAGGAAGGGAGAATGCGCCGGATGTTGTTTTGATAAATAATCAAGCTTTGTTAAATACAGCAAATCTTTGATTTTCTTCTCAAGCTTTTCCGCTTCGCCTTCAATCACTTCCACCGTTTGTTCAAGATCTCCTTTAGGGAAAATTCCATCTTTAATAGACTGCGTATAACCGCGGATGACCATCACAGGTGTTTTTAAGTCGTGTGATATATTTTGCAAAAGCGTTCGTTCTGTTTCATCTTTTTGAATGAGCTTTTGTCTCATTTCTTCAATCGTATGCCCCAGTTTGCCAATTTCATCTTGCCGGTCAACAATGACAGGATCGTCCCAGTCTTCTTGTGCAATGCGCTTGACGTGCTTTTCAAACGCGACGATTGGACGTGATAAGTAGCGGGCAAGCCAAATCGATGGAATCCAGCTTAGTAAAATAACCGTTCCTAAGATGAAAATCAGCTGTTTAAACAGTGTAAAGGACAAGTCATCTCGATAAGAATCGGGTGCATATGACAAGAGAATATATTGTGTATTGCCTGTTGAGACTTTTTTGATCACAAAAAAGATATGCTGACCATTCACTTCTTCAGAATAGCGTTTTGTTGCGCTTTTTTGTTTTTTAACAAAGGACTGCACTTTTTCAATAAAGGCATGCGGGAAAAACTGAGCCATTTGATTTAATTCATCTGACGGAATCAGAATGTGCTGAACCGAGCGGTTTTCTGGTGTCGACTTTGGTGAGCCGTCTCGATTCAGAGGGTATTCTGTTAACACTTGCTGCTCGTTTTCAATGTTTTTATAAATTTCATTCGTAAAGAAGCTGCGTAATGTATTTGAAAATAAAATGATCAGGACAATCGAGATGGTGAGTAAAATGCCAGAGATGACAACCCAAATTTGAAAAGCGAGTGGTTTGTTCTTCATCCTTTTAGCATCCTATAGCCAAATCCATAAATGGTCTCGACTTTTAAGTCAGGCATTTTTTTGCGCAGCCGTCTGACAAGATCATCGACCACACGATCTGTCCCGAAGTAATCGTGCCCCCAGATCTTGACGAGGATATCTTCCCGGGAAAAGGCATGTCCTTGATGATGGGTAAATAAGAGCAGCAAATCAAATTCCTTAGACGTTAAGTTAATCAGCTGATCTCCTTCATACACCTCTCTTACGTCCTCATGAATGATATAGGAAGAAACGGGTGTGACGCTTTGCTGCGGTGTGTCACTATTTTTATATACAAGCTCCAGCAGCTTTTGCACGCGGATGATCAGCTCACGCGGAAGAAAGGGTTTCGCAATATAATCACTGCTCCCGAGTTCTAAGCCAAGCACACGATCAATATCGGCATCACGTGCCGAAATAAAAATGACCGGTACGTCAGGCGAGGCTGCTTTGATTTCTTTAATGAGTGTGTAGCCGTCCGTATCAGGCAGCATAATATCTAAAATCCATAGATGCGGGGGCTTGTTCATTGCTTCGCGTGCCGCTTCTCCGGTTAAAAAAGAGGACACATTCCAATTTTCACTCTCTAAATATTTGGTTAACAGTTCATTTAAATTCTGCTCATCTTCAACTAAATAAATGGTGTACGACAAAGTCTTCCACATCCTCTCAACGTCATTATAACGGGATACAAAGGCGGCATGTCAACAATCACACGCTTTTTTCACAATTTCACATATTCTTCTCATCATTATCCCATAATGTTTGTTTATGATAAGCTCAAGGGAAAAAAGGGCATAGACAAAAGGCTAATGAATAGGTGCTTTTCACCAATGTGCACACCTTGCTTTTTTTCTATGAATAAGTATTATATAATTTGACATATTGTCATAAAGAATTTTTCAATGATATTGCCATTAAGAGGACATGAGTCCTGTCTAGACATATGAATGAAGCATTTCATGAAAATGATGCAAAGGAGTGCAAGCGATGGATTTCCGAAGAGAAGATGAAGAGAAAAAGATGAATGATCAAGAACACACACATCAAGAGAATGAGAAACAAATAGAAGAACCAGAAAAAGAGAAAGAACTCGTTTTTCACCATCATGAAAACGAAGCATCTGCCTCTCAGGAGAGGGTGTCAAACGGGTCTCCTCAAGTGATTGATGACCGTTCGTCTAAAAAGGAGAAAAAACGGAAGGCTGCATGGCTGAGTCCGATTCTTGGAGGGATTATTGGTGGCGGTCTTGTGCTTGGCATTACACCGCTTTTACCGCAGTCACAAGATACAGCGGCAAACACTCAAACCCAAACAGCATCAAGCGAACCGGCTTCATCTGAAAATTTCTCAACAAAACAAATCACCAATGCGACGAATGTTGCTGATATGGTAGAAGATTTAGAGCCGACGATTGTAGGGGTTTCAAACTATCAATCTACACAAAACTCGTTCGGTCTTAGCGGTGATTCAACTGAAGCAGAAGCTGGAACGGGTTCTGGTGTCATCTTCAAAAAAGATGGCAAAAAAGCATACATTATCACAAATAACCATGTAGTCGAGGGTGCCAATAAATTAAAGGTCACACTATACGATGGAAAAACAAAAGATGCGAAGCTTGTCGGTAGTGACGTAATGACAGATTTAGCTGTCGTGGAAATAAATGCTGACGGCATTGATAAAGTTGCAAGCTTTGGAGATTCTTCTAAGCTTCGGGCTGGAGACAAAGTCATCGCAATCGGGAACCCGCTCGGTGCGCAGTTCTCTGGTACAGTAACAGAAGGGATTATTAGTGGTCTCGATCGTACCGTTGAAGCCAATACATCATCTGGAACTGTTGAGATGAATGTGCTTCAAACAGATGCAGCCATTAACCCTGGAAACAGTGGCGGTCCGCTGATCAATACAGACGGTCAAGTCATCGGCATCAACAGCTTGAAAATTAGCGAAAGCGGAGTAGAATCACTCGGATTTGCGATCCCAAGTAACGATGTAAAACCGATCGTAGATCAGCTATTAAAAAATGGAAAAGTCGAACGTCCTTACCTTGGCGTACAAATGATTGACCTTGAGCAAGTACCTGAAACGTATCAGGAAAATACACTTGGCCTATTTGATAAACAAATCGGTAAAGGCATCTATGTAAAAGATGTTTCAAAAGGATCTCCTGCACAAAAAGCAGGCTTGAAGTCTGGAGATGTCATCATCAAGTTCAAAGGAAAAGATGTAGCAAACAGCTCACAACTGAAAGAAATCCTTTATAAAGAAACAAAAATTGGCGATAAAACGACAATGACTGTCATCCGTGATGGAAAGAACAAAAATCTTGATATTACCCTTGGGCAGTCTGATAACGAATAAAAGAAAACAGGTGGATCGTTTATCCACCTGTTTTTTTGTGCCTATTTTTTTGAGGATAGTGTCCGTAAAATAATGTTTTCCCATACATTCCAAGGCAAGAGCTGCTTTGCTATGAATGAAAGCCGAACACCTTTCCCGACAAGATACCTTAGCTTTTTTAGCCGCTTCTTCTCTGCAAGCGAAACCACAAGCTCTGCAACTTCGCCGGGATCTCCATAGTTGTTTTTTTGCGCCTCTATATAGGACATCATCTTTTGATAAATAGCTGTGTATTTAGAACCTTCTGCAGGCGGCGTCATTTGCTCATTCATGGAGGTGTTCCAAATGTTCGTTTGGAAAGAACCCGGCTCAATCAAAGCGGCCTGAATGCCAAACGCAGCCAGCTCAATTCGCAAACTCTCTGTATAGCCCTCTAGCGCAAACTTTGACGATACATATGGAGAGAGTGCGGGCATTCCCATGAGTCCGCTGATACTGCTCATATTCAATATTTTTGCACCGCTCGTCATCAACGGAAGGACTGCTTGTGTCATTTCCATCACACCAAAGACATTCACTTCGAATTGCTCTCGGTACTGATCAACAGGCACCTCTTCAGCAAAACCAGCATAGGCCGTTCCCGCATTGTTCACAAGCAGGTGAATCGGAGCATAGGCATTAAGCCTTTTCTGAAATGCTTGAATGGACTGTGTATCTGTCACATCTAATGCTTCAATATGTATTGATTCGGATAAAGCGGCGTTCTTTACTTCTTCGGCAAGCTTTTTCGCATTGGTTTCCTGTCTTACGCCAGCAATCACAGTGTACCCTTGCTGAGCGAGACGCAGTGTGATGAGCTTTCCGAAACCGCTGTTGGCACCAGTCACAATGGCTGTTTTATTCATCTTCCGGTTCTCCTTTTTGTTTTAATCTACCATAGTCTGCTGTTTTATTGAATAACCAAAAGGGGCTTGGAGAAGAATAAAAAACGATGCTATGAAATAGGAGGAAACACATGATGTGCTGGAAGAAGGCGGGACTGCTAGGAGTGCTGTTCTTTATGCTGTCTGGCTGTCGTTCAATCGAACCAATACAACATCCACATGAAGCAGAAGCTGAAAGTCTGTCAGCTGTTCAAATGAAGGAATTGCCATTTCAGCATTTGCAATTGCACGTACAATATGGACAAAAAAGCGAATTATATGAAGCTACCTATCGTCAAGCTGGTGGAAGAGAAGAAGCACTGATTCGAGATCATATGAATGGTGTCCGCTATGAAGGGGAAGAAGCTTTACGTGAAATGAAAATGAAGCTCAATGATATGTCGATTCCTAGTGCAAAGCTGAATGAAACATATGTCAATGAGTTATTATCTGCTTTTAATTTAGATGATGATTATCAGCGGATACGAGTCGATATCAAGCTCGAAGATGGGACAAAACGTGCATTCGAAAAGAAAAAGTAAACGAGACTTTCTCATTTTTTAATTGAAAATGATTTTCAAGATCACTTAAATCTGATACACTAAATTGAGATAAGTGATCTTTGACGTCTACATAGACGATATTCAATATAAAAAATTTGGATGAGAAAAGGAGCGTTTGAGCGGAATGAGTGCCATTTCTACTGAAGGTTTAAGCTTAGGTTACGGAGAAACAATGATCATAGACGAACTAAATGTGTCAATCCCTAAGGGTGAAATCACAGTATTTATTGGCAGCAATGGATGCGGTAAATCCACGCTACTTCGCTCTTTGGCCCGTCTCATGAAGCCAATGGGTGGTTCTGTCCTTCTTGAAGGTCATTCCATTGCAAAATTACCAACAAAGGAAGTGGCGAAACAGCTCGCCATTCTTCCGCAAGGACCAGAAGCGCCAGAAGGATTAACGGTGCATCAGCTCGTCAAGCAAGGGCGATATCCTTATCAAAATTGGCTGAAGCAATGGTCAAAGCAAGATGAAGAAGCGGTTAATCGCGCACTAAAGTCAACGAAGATGGAAGACCTTGCTGATCGAACGGTTGATTCATTATCAGGTGGACAAAGGCAGCGTGCATGGATTGCGATGACACTGGCTCAGGAGACGGATATTATTCTATTAGATGAGCCAACAACGTATTTAGACATGACGCACCAAATTGAAATCCTGGATCTTCTTTTTGATCTAAATGAAAAAGAGCAGCGCACGATTGTCATGGTTCTGCATGACCTCAATCTCGCTTGCAGATATGCGCATCACCTTGTGGCCATTAAAGACAAGTCAATTTATGCAGAAGGAAGACCGGAAACTGTCATTAACTGTGATCTTGTGAAAAATGTCTTTGATATGAACTGCCAAGTCACAACAGATCCTTTATTCGGAACACCGTTATGTATTCCGCACGGCAGAGGACGCTGTATTGTCCAACAGGCACAAGCTGAGACATTTCTTGCTGCAAGATAATCGTATGTGAAAAGCCTGACATCTGTTACACGCAGAGTCAGGCTTTTTTCTGAAAAAAGGAGCGGAATACAAATGGGAAATGAATTAGATGAAAAGCTCGAAGGCCTGCTTGATAAATATACAGAGCTGCTGCTTGGTGAAACGAATGAGGAACTGAAAAGAGATGTCTCGCAGTGGATCATCTATTCTCATATTGCCAAAAGCATGCCGCCTTTAGCCAAGCATTTTAATGACACGTATCCAGAGGCAAAAGAAGACATCAAAGAAACGATTCAGCGGATCAAGCAATTAAATGAAGCTCATCGTGCCAATAAAGACCGTTAAAAAACTGCCAGTACGAGCTGGCAGTTTGAGATTGTTGACAAAGGGCTAAAATGAACTTTATTTTAGCCCTTTGTCTTCTTTTCAGCGTGATAGAAAACCTTTGCAGTCTAGGAAGGACGAGCACCGGAGCGGAGCGAATTCGACATTCGTGAGCACCGAAGCGCAGGACTGACACCGAATGCGAGGGTTTGTCTACACGCTGAAACTGCCAGTACGAGCTGGCAGTTTTTCTTTATGACATGGGTGATGATCCGTACGGTGATTGATCTGTCAGTGTTTGCTGGAACTTCTGATGTGCCTGCTGGAGCTTCTGCTGGTCAGCGGCTTCGACAGAGTACCAGCCATATTTGAACATGACATCATATAAATGTCTTTGCGTTTTTTGTGTTTCTAGCGCAATTCGCTGAATATCTTGGTAAAGAGATTCATGGCTGAATTCATTGAGCGCTGTGTTATATCCGCTTGTCATATATTTTTCAGTCGACAAAAGGTCTGTGACAAAGTCGCGATCGTTCATGTTTGTCGTTGTTGGAACCGGCGTTTGTGGATTCCCGATTTTTTGTTGGTTTTGCTGTTCCATGTCTGTTACCTCCTATTGCATAAAGCCAGAAGACTGGCCTTGCCCTGAGCTGCCTAAATGCTGAAGAATTTGTGTGTAATGCTGATGATGCATTTGGCCAACTTGATTGAGTTCTTGTTTCAATGTTTGATCCTGACAATGCTCGGCCATAAAATGAGCCTTTTTCATGGCGATCAAATTCCAGTTCAGCATATCCTCTAGGTACAAGGAATCTTTTACTGAAATCACCTGTGGGGGCATATTCATTTGCTGGTTGTTCAAGATGTGTTCCTCCTTACGATTTCTTTTTATATTGCTGATTTTGACTGGTCTTTTTACCACCTAGGTCTGCTTCTTGTGATGGACCTGCGTTTCCTTTCACACTTGCAGCACTTACGCCTGCTTTTGATGGGTTCTTTTGCAAACGAGACATGTGGACATCACCTCCATTCTTACAATTCCCCCTCGTCTTTAATTCATACGCTGTAAAGAAAGACGCATGAGAATGTGTAAATTTTTGAAATCTGCTATTGAACTGTTTCGGAAAATCTTTTAAGATAAAGAAAGAGGCATTGCTTTTTTTTGGACAAAAAATGAATGACTGTTCATTCAAAATGTTTAGGGGGATATTTATGGGCAAACATATTCGCAAGGCGGCTGTCATTGGTTCAGGTGTCATGGGCTCAGGCATTGCTGCACATCTAGCCAATATCGGGATACCAGTAACATTGCTAGATATTGTGCCACATGAACTGACAAAGGAAGAAACGGCAAAAAAGCTAACGCTTGATCACCCTAGTGTTCGGAATAGATTAAGCCAAGACGCAATGAAAAAATTGTTAAAGCAAAAGCCAGCACCTCTTACTTCAGCCAAAAACCTATCATACATCACACCCGGAAATCTCACAGATCACCTTTCCTTAGTACACGATGCTGACTGGATCATTGAAGTCGTGACTGAAAAGCTCAGCATTAAACAACACGTATTCTCTCTCATCGACGAACACCGCAAAGAAGGCAGCATCGTATCCAGCAATACATCCGGTATTTCTGTTGAAAAAATGGCAGAAGGCCGATCAGCTGATTTTAAACGCCACTTTTTAGGCACTCACTTTTTTAACCCAGCTCGTTATTTAAAGCTGTTAGAAGTAATTCCTATTCAAGAAACAGATCCAGAAGTACTCTCATATATGAAAACATTTGGTGAAGATGTACTTGGCAAGGGTGTGGTCGAAGCAAAAGATACACCGAACTTTATTGCCAACCGAATTGGCACTTATGGGCTTCTTGTCACAGTGCGTGAAATGCTTGAGAACAAATACACGATCGGAGAGGTCGATTCTGTTACAGGTCCACTCATTGGCAGACCGAAAAGTGCGACCTTCCGCACACTTGATGTGGTGGGACTCGACACATTTTCTCATGTAGCCCGCAATGTGTATGAACAGGTAGAAGGAAAGGAAAAAGATATTTTTCAGCTGCCTGAGTTTATGGAAAGAATGCTCGAAAAAGGGTGGATCGGCAGCAAAGCAGGGCAAGGATTTTATCAAAAAAATGGGAAGACCATTTTAGAGCTTGATCCTGTCACACTCACATACGGAGAACGGACAAAGCTGAAGGATCCGGGCATTGACATTGCCAAGCAGCAAAAGGGGACAAAAGCGAAATTGAAAGCGCTTATTTATCAAGACGGCCGTGCTGGGCAATTGCTTTGGAATATGACCGCACCTGTTCTTCTTTATTCAGCTCAACTAAAAGGCGACATTGCGGATGATATTCAGTCCATCGATAACGCCATGAAATGGGGATTTGGCTGGCAGCATGGCCCGTTCGAGCTGTGGGATGCGATTGGCGTGAAAAAAGCCGTCAGTCGAATGGAAGCGGAAGGGCACAGCATCCCGTCGTGGGTGCAAGATATGCTTTCAGAAGGACATGACACGTTCTATCAAGAAAATGCCGAAGGAGATCGTGCATTTTATCAGAATGGTGCTTATGAACAGGAAAAGGGCAACGACAAAAATATTTCGTTAGCTAGATTGAAAAAGAAACACGATGTCATTTTTAAAAATACGGGTGCAAGCTTGATCGATATCGGGGATGATGTGGCCTTGCTTGAATTTCATTCGAAAAGTAATGCCATTGGGCTTGATGTCATTGATATGATCAACCGTGCTGTAGATGAAACGGAAAAGAATTATAAAGGGCTGGTCATCGGTAACCAAGGAAAGAACTTCTGTGTTGGTGCGAATCTCGCCTTAATTTTAATGGAAGCACAGGACGACAACTTCTTTGAAATTGATTTTGTCATTCGTAGGTTCCAGCAGGCGATGATGAAGGTGAAGTATAGTGACCGTCCAGTTGTGGCTGCACCATTTGGTATGACACTTGGCGGAGGGACGGAGCTTTGTCTACCAGCAGCCGCTATCCAAGCGTCCAGTGAAACGTATATGGGGCTTGTCGAAGCGGGGGTCGGACTCATTCCGGGCGGAGGCGGAAACAAAGAACTCTATATTCGCCATCTGCAAGGAGCGGAAAAGCCATCAGCAACTGCGATCCAAGATGCTGCGCTACAAACCTTTGAAGCCATTGCGATGGCAAAGGTATCTACATCAGCAGAGGAAGCGCGTGATATGAAGATGCTCCGAGTGAATGACCGGATCAGCATGAATGGTGATCATTTAATCCATGATGCGAAACAACTCGTTCTTTCTCTTGATGAAGCGGGTTATCGTGCACCACTGATGCAAAAGGTGCCTGTGATGGGGGAAACAGGCTACGCAGCAATGGTGCTGGCTGCTGAAAATATGAGGTTGTCTGGATACATTTCAGACCATGACATGACCATTGCGAAAAAACTAGCGCATGTCATTTCTGGCGGCAAATTGCCATTTGGTACAGAGGTGGATGAACAATACTTATTAGAGCTTGAAAGAGAAGCCTTTTTAAGTCTTGTAGGGGAAGTCAAATCTCAGGCACGCATGCAGCACATGCTCGTTAAAGGAAAACCTTTACGTAACTAGGGGGGAGTCAAAATGAGAGAAGCAGTGATTGTAGCTGGCGCAAGAACACCAGTAGGGAAAGCCAAAAAGGGATCATTAAAACATGTCAGACCTGATGATATGGGCGCATTGTGTGTAAAAGAAACGCTAAAGCGTGCCGGTGATTATGATGGAACAATCGATGATTTAATCATCGGATGTGCGACACCAGAAGCAGAGCAAGGGCTGAATGTGGCCCGGAATATTGGGGCATTAGCAGGTTTGCCATATACAGTACCTGCTATTACCATTAACCGCTATTGCTCTTCTGGTCTGCAGTCAATTGCTTATGCGGGTGAACGAATTATGCTTGGGCAGGCAGAAACCATTTTGGCCGGAGGCGTCGAATCGATGTCGCAAGTCCCAATGATGGGTCACTCCATTCGTCCAAACGCTCTTTTGACAGAGCAAGCGCCTGAATACTATATGAGCATGGGCCACACAGCGGAGCAAGTGGCGCAAAAGTATCAGGTCACAAGGCAAGATCAAGATGCTTTTGCGGTGAGGAGCCATCAAAAGGCAGCAAAGGCACTTCAAGAAGGGAAATTTTCAGATGAAATTGTTCCCGTTGATGTGACAGAAAGACGGGTAGGAGAGCAGAATCAACTAGAAGAACGCCAATTTACGTTCTCACAAGATGAAGGTGTCAGAGCGGGCACAACAGAGGAGGTTCTCTCAACGTTACGACCTGCCTTCTCAACAAAAGGCACAGTGACTGCAGGAAACTCTTCGCAGACGAGTGATGGAGCGGCATGTGTCATGATGATGGATCGCGAAAAAGCATCTTCTCTTTCTCTTCAGCCGCTCGCCAAGTTCAGAGCGTTTGCTGTTGGTGGTGTACCACCTGAAGTCATGGGAATTGGGCCGGTTGAAGCCATTCCGCGTGCGCTGAAAATCGCTGGTCTAGAGCTGAAGGACATCGGGCTGTTTGAATTAAATGAAGCATTTGCTTCTCAGGCGATTCAAGTCATTCGTCATTTAGGGATCGATGAAGAGAAGGTAAATGTCAACGGCGGCGCCATTGCATTAGGACATCCGCTAGGCTGTACAGGAACGAAACTCACGCTGTCCCTCATTCATGAAATGAAACGGCGAAATGAACAATTTGGTATTGTGACGATGTGTATCGGCGGGGGCATGGGAGCAGCAGGCATTTTTGAATTGATCTAAAGGGGGAAAACAGGATGAAAGCAATGGAAGAAGTAAAAAAGGGTGGCAGTTTCTTAATTGATGAGACGAATTATGAGCATATCTTTACACCAGAGGATTTCTCTGATGAACATCAAATGATCGGGAAAACAACAGAAGATTACATTTTACAAGATGTCGTTCCGCACATCGATCAAATTGAAAATCATGAATTCGAGCATTCTGTTCGTCTCTTGAAAAAGGCTGGAGAGCTTGGCCTGCTTGGTGCTGATGTTCCTGAGGAATTTGGCGGGCTTGGGCTAGATAAAATCAGCTCAGCCATCATTACTGAAAAATTTGCAAGAGCAGGCAGCTTCTCTCTTTCTTACGGCGCCCATGTTGGGATCGGTTCTTTGCCGATCGTGCTGTTCGGCAATCAAGCGCAAAAGGAAAAGTACCTGCCAGGACTCGCCTCTGGAGAAACAATTGCGGCCTATGCCCTAACAGAGCCAGGGTCAGGTTCTGATGCGCTAGGTGCGAAAACAACGGCAGTCCTGAATGAAGCTGGAACACATTATGTCCTCAATGGGGAAAAACAATGGATCACAAACTCCGCATTTGCCGATGTGTTTGTCGTGTATGCGAAGATTGATGGTGAACACTTCTCTGCTTTCATCGTAGAAAAGGATTTTCCTGGAGTCAAAACAGGACCTGAAGAGAAAAAGATGGGCATTAAAGGGTCATCGACGAGAACGTTAATCCTTGAAGATGCCGAAGTGCCAAAGGAGAATTTGCTTGGTGAAGCAGGCAGAGGTCATGTCATTGCCTTTAACATTTTGAACATTGGACGCTATAAGCTGGCTGTAGGGACAATCGGAGCATCAAAACGAGTCATTCAATTATCGGCAGAGTATGCCAATCAGCGCAAGCAGTTTAAAACACCAATTTCTCAATTTAGCTTAATTGGCGAAAAAGCAGCCAACATGTCGGCAAAGCTTTATGCCATGGAAAGTGCTGTATACCGCACAGTCGGGTTATTTGAACAAAGAATGGGTCTGTTAAGTGACGAGGAGCAAAAGGATGGGAAACAAATTGCGCAATCCATTGCAGAATATGCGATTGAATGCTCTCTTTGTAAAGTGCTTGGCTCTGAAACGCTCGATTATATTGTGGATGAAGGTGTGCAGATTCACGGCGGATATGGTTTCATGCAAGAATACGAAGTCGAAAGAGCCTATCGCGACTCACGAATTAACCGTATTTTTGAAGGAACGAACGAAATTAACCGATTGCTTGTGCCAGGCACCTTCTTGAAGAAAGCGATGAAAGGAGAGCTTCCGCTTCTTCAAAAAGCGCAAACCCTACAGGAAGAGCTAATGATGATGATGCCGGAAGAGCCGGGTGATCAGCCGCTTGATCAAGAGAAATACTTACTTGCCCATGCGAAAAAGATCGCCTTGATGGTGGCAGGTATGGCCGCCATGAAATATGGGAAAGCATTAGACAAAGAGCAAGAAATCCTTGTGAATATAGCAGATATCGTCAATGAACTCTTTGCTGCTGAGTCGGCGGTCTTGCGTACGGAAAAAGCAATCGCAGCATCAGGCACAGAAAAAAATGCACAAAAGCTTGCGTATACACAAATTTTCACGCAGGAAGCCTTTTTAAAAATTGAAGCTCATGCGAAAGAATCATTGATTGCCATGGAAGAAGGAGATTCACTCCGTATGAGTCTGTCAGCCCTTCGCAAGCTGACAAGATTCACGCCAATGAATGTCATTGCGAAAAAGCGTGAGGTGGCGAAACGAATCTTTGAAGCAGAGAAATATATCGTATAAGACGGCTGAAAAGGTGCGGATATCATGCCGCACCTTTTTGTAAGCATACATTTAGGTTTTTCATATGTTTTGTGATAAAATGTTGTCACTATTTGCAGGAGGTGAAAATGGTGGCTTTAGATTTTTACGAATACCCATCTTGCGGTACATGCCGAAAAGCAAAGAAATGGCTGGAAGAACACAATAAAGACATCAACAGCATACATATCGTCGAAGAGACGCCTGATAAAGAAACATTAAAAGCCCTTTACGAAAAAAGCGGTTTAGAGCTGAAGAAATTCTTTAATACGAGCGGTCAGAAATACAGAGAGCTGCAGCTGAAAGATAAACTTCCTGCAATGTCAGAGGACGAGCAGCTTGAATTACTTGCGTCTAACGGAATGCTAATCAAGCGTCCAATTACAACAGACGGCAAACGAGTGACAGTTGGATTTAATGAAGATACATTTAAAAGCGTCTGGAAATGATGTAACTTTCATTCAGATTGTGGTATCTTCAATATAGATTGTAAGAAAAGACTGGAGGGGTATGAAATGAGCACACCAAAAGATTTACGTTATTCAGAAGAACATGAATGGGTCAAAGTAGAAGGAGATAAGGTGCGTATCGGTATTACGCATTTTGCTCAATCTGAGCTAGGGGATATCGTGTTCGTTGAGCTTCCTGAAGTAGGAGACAAAATCACAGCGGACGAGCCTTTCGGAAGTGTAGAATCAGTCAAAACAGTTTCTGAACTATACGCACCGATTAACGGCACAATCGTTGAAGTGAACGATGAGCTTGATGACAGTCCAGAGTTCGTCAACGACTCTCCATACGAAAAAGCTTGGATGATCGTAGTAGAGCCAGCGGATGCGTCTGAAATCGAGAACTTAATGACAGCTGAGCAATATGAAGAAATGACAAAAGAAGACTAATTCATGTGAAATTGGACACTCTACCTTTATGGGGGGTGTCCAATTTGTCTTTTCAAAAAGAACAGGTGGATATAACAGAGCATGTCACTGGACGATTCAAAGAGAGCGGCATGGTGCTTTACCATCAAAACGAAGAGATTGGCACGATGATTAGTGAAAATCAATATGAATTAAAATCAGGTTATTCCTATGATCAAAACCGTTTTTATCGTCTGTCAGATACGTTGACCCATGGGACTGAAAAATATGTAGACTGTGACGATGAAAATGGCTGGTGCTAATCACAGATAAGGCTGTAGTGAGTGAATGCTACAGCCTTTTTGTTGATCAAGTGCCCAATCTTTACAACCCGAATGAAAGATTGTAATCTAAGGAAGAAGTGAATCAACGTCAAAAGGGCCAGGTGATCGTGATGAATGTCGAGATAGAAAAGGTCATCATTGTAGAAGGTAAATCAGATAAACAGAAGCTAAAAGAAGTCATAAGTGAACCTGTTACCATCATTTGCACCAATGGCACGATCAGTACATCGAAGCTGGATCAGCTTGTGGACGATTTATTCGGGAAAGACGTTTACATATTAGCAGACAGTGACGATGCTGGCGACAAACTGCGGAAGCAATTCCGAAAAGAATTCCCTGAAGCACTGCATCTTTTTGTCGACAGAACGTACCGCGAAGTGGCCGCTTCACCGTCAGCCCACATTGCATCTATTCTATTAGCTGCAAACATTGATGTTCATTCGAAATATTTATAAGGGTGACGTATATGAAAGAGATTGAAGAGCATGAATTCAAGGAGATAGAGGACGATTTATTTCTTTTGTACTTATATACACCATTTTGCGGAACATGCCAGCTGGCAAAGAAGATGCTGGCAGTGGTTGATGCCATGCAGCCGGAAGTTCCTTTTTATGAAAATAACTTAAATTACTCGCCAAGTTTTGCAAAAGCATTTGAGATCGAAAGTGTCCCTTGCTTTCTCCTGTTTAAAAAGGGTGAAATCGTGCAAAAAGGCTATGCCTTTCACTCCGTTCCATATCTTCACGAAATGATTGAAACCGCTAAATAAAGCGGTTTTTTGTCATATTTCAAGCAATTCATTTGAAAATTTGTCGAGCTATTTATAAAGGACAAGCCGATGTTTGTAGAGAAATGTTATGTATAACCAAATGACAGGGAGGTTATACATGTGGAAAATGTGAAAGCCCATGGAAGTGCAGGGCAGCGATTATTGTTAAAGCCGTTGCTCTCATCATCATCCTTGAAGATTACATTTGAGGCGGAAACGGACTCTTGTACATTGATTGTGGATGAACGTGGTGAAGTGAAGAAACTACCTGCAATTGAGTTATCGGATCTCATCTTTTATGGTGAGCGAAAAGAGATTTTGCAATTATTAGATGGAGACATGTCCTTACAGCAGCTGATCAGCAGAGGACAAGTGAAAGTGAAAGGCTCATTTCGAGCTCTTCTAAGACTAGAAGCGGTACTTTGGCTGACGAACGGTTTTTTTTCGAAAAATGATAACGTAGTCGTTTACTTGGAAATTAGCGATTTACAGCGTTGACATATCTCAGATAGCATGATATTCTACGTTAGTAAAAACATGAACATCACATAAAACAACATATTTTCTCTTATTAAGAGAGGTGGAGGGACGTGCCCTATGAAACCCGGCAACCGTCAGCATAGCTGAAATTGGTGCCAATTCACTCAAAGCCGCAACGCTTTGAAAGATGAGAGAAAGGCGTATTTGATATAAAAGGCCTTTCTGCTTGCGTTGCAGTTAGGTCTTTTTTACTGACCTTGCGTCAGGCTAGAGTCATAACAGTCGGAAGAATAATTGAACGTATGTGATGGCAACCTATAGATTCAGCAAGAAAGCAGGTGAACAGACTGTGATCCATTTACAGAATGTATCAAAAACGTATCTTTCAAAAAGCGGAAATGTTGATGCCGTGAAAGACGTCAACTTGGATATCGATAAAGGTGAAATATTCGGAATTATCGGGTATAGCGGCGCTGGGAAAAGCTCCTTGATTCGCCTATTAAACGGTCTGGAGTTGCCAACAGAAGGAATCGTTGAAGTGGCAGGCAACCGGATCAATGAAGTATCGAATGCGAAACTTCGGAAAGCAAGACAAGAAATCAGCATGATTTTCCAACACTTTAACTTGCTCTGGTCAAGAACAGTGAGACAAAATATTATGTTCCCGCTCGAGATCGCAGGTGTACCAACGTCAAAACGGAGAGCTCGTGCAAACGAACTGATTAAATTGGTCGGTTTAGAAGGAAAAGAAAATGCATATCCTTCTCAGCTCAGCGGCGGGCAAAAGCAGCGTGTAGGGATTGCGAGAGCATTAGCGAATGACCCAAAAGTTCTGCTATGTGACGAAGCCACTTCTGCGCTTGATCCACAAACAACGGATTCCATCCTGGAGCTTTTAGCGGATATTAATAAACGACTAGGACTCACCATTGTATTGATCACACACGAAATGCACGTCATTCGCAAAATTTGTCATCGTGTGGCGGTGATGGAGAATGGCCGTATTGTCGAAGAAGGCGAAGTATTACGTGTCTTCAGACAGCCGAAAGAAGAAATGACGAAACGATTCGTGAAACAGCTTGCTGAACCAGAAGAAGCAAAAGAAACGATCGAGCACGTCCTAGAGAGAGTAAAAGAAGGTCAGGTCGTCCGGTTGTCCTTTATCGGAGATTCTGCCGAACAGCCGTTGATCACGGAAATCATTCGATCCTTCAAGGTCGATGTGAACATCCTGCAAGGAAAGATTTCTCAAACGCAGGAAGGCGCGTTTGGAACACTCTTTATCCATATTAATGGAGACGAGAACGAAGTTGAAAAAGCCATCGCCTATATCCAAAGCAAACAGGTTGAAATCGAGGTGATGACACATGTTTGAGAAATGGTTTCCGAACGTTGATCTAGAGGTTATTTGGAACGCGACGGGTGAAACGGTGTATATGACACTCATTGCATTAGCGTTTGCTTTTGCTATCGGCATCATCCTTGGGCTGTTGCTCTTTTTGACAAGTAAAGGCGGTTTGTGGGAAAACAAACCAATTAATGCTGTCATCGGCGCAGTAGTCAACATTTTCAGATCGATTCCCTTTATCATATTAATCATTCTATTATTAGGATTTACTAAACTAATTATGGGCACGATATTAGGTCCAAATGCAGCATTACCAGCCCTTGTCATTGGCTCAGCTCCTTTCTACGCACGTCTTGTTGAAATTGCACTGCGTGAAGTAGACAAAGGAGTCATTGAAGCAGCACGATCTATGGGAGCAAAAACGTCGACCATTATTTTCAAAGTATTGCTTCCAGAATCACTGCCAGCCCTTATTTCAGGAATTACTGTAACAGCAATTGCTCTGATTGGCTCTACTGCGATTGCAGGAGCAATTGGAGCAGGCGGACTTGGTGACCTTGCTTATGTAGAAGGATACCAATCTGGTAATACAGATGTCACACTTGTAGCCACTGTGTTTATTCTGATCATCGTCTTTATCATTCAAATAATCGGTGATTTGATTACAAATAAAATTGATAAACGTTAAGGGAGGAATTATTCATGAAGAAATTGATTTTAAGTGCACTATTTCTAGCATTTGCAGGCATTTTAGCTGCTTGCGGTTCATCAAATAACGCAAGCGATAACAAAACTATCACGGTTGCCGCTTCAAAAACACCACATGCCGAGATTCTTGAAGAAGCAAAACCACTTCTAAAAGAAAAAGGCTACGATCTAAAAGTGAAAGTACTGAGCGATTATAAAATGTACAACAAAGCATTAGCTGAAAAAGAAGTGGATGCGAACTTTTTCCAACATATCCCTTACTTAAACGAAGAAAATAAATCAAACAAAGATTACAACCTAGTAAGTGCTGGTGCCGTTCACCTTGAGCCTTTCGGTATCTACTCTAAGAAATACAAATCAGTAAAAGATATTCCAAACGGCGGCACGATCATCATGACAAACAACGTAGCTGAGCAAGGACGTATGCTTGCTCTATTACAAAATGCTGGTGTGATCAAGCTTGATCCAAAAGTAGATACAATCAACGCAACAGTCAAAAACATCAAAGAAAACCCGAAGAACCTAAAATTCAAAAAAATCGCTCCTGAACTAACAGCGAAAGCTTATGAAAACAGTGAAGGCGACGCTGTATTTATCAACGTTAACTATGCGATCCAAAATAAATTGAATCCGAAAAAAGATTCAATTGAACTTGAGCAAACGAAAAACAACCCATATGCAAACATCGTCGCTGTTCGCAAAGGTGACGAAAAATCAGAGAAGATCAAGGTATTAATGGAAGTTCTTCACTCTGATAAAATCAAAGAATTCATCGACAAAAAGTATGATGGTGCAGTATTGCCTGTATCTGAATAACAACTTGTAAACCTCGCTTTCATGAAAGCGAGGTTTTTTTGTGTATTTTTTCAAATCTCGCTCATAATAAAAACGAACAAATGACCTGAAGGGATGGAATGAAGATGAATGAACAACATATGAGCGGATCGATGCAGCAATCACTGACGGATTATAAAACGGCAATGGGTGAATTTCAGAAGAAAATGCCGGTGTTTGGCAAGAAATTCAATGAATTTACGGAGCAGTGCTTTCAGAGCGATTCCTTAACACAAAAAGAAAAACAAATGATTGCCCTCGGCATCAGCATTCATGCACAGGATGAATATTGCATGATCTATCATACAAAGGGAGCGCTCGACCAAGGCGCAACAGAAGAGAATTTGCTGGAGGTCGTCAGTGTGGCGGCAGCGTTTGGCGGCGGTGCTGCGCTAAGTCAAGGCATCACAGTTGTTCAGCAATGTATTGACGAATTTGGAGGACAGACGCATTAAGGGAAGGATAAGATGGTATTTTTCCATATCAAGGAGTTGAGTCGTTCTCAGCCGGTTGTGTGAGAAAATATGCCAGCATAGCGTGTTATATCCCTTTTGAGTGAAGCAGCATGCCTTTGATACAATGAAGCTACACTCAAAGAAGGGAATGGTTTATTATTTGTTCGGACCAGAGTACACTGGGATTGGATTATACCGCCGAGATGGAAAAGGCCATGCATCAATCTCATGGCATGAGTTATGCAGAGTACGAAAGAGACCATGACTTACGAATGAAAGTAGAACTTAAACGAGAGCAGTCCTATCGAGATGAGAAAAGACAGCTCGCAAAAATGAATATACGAGGCTATTGATAGCTAAGGGGCGGGGAGAATAGTTTCCCGTCCTTTCTTTATGAAAACAGTCTTTTCGACATAAATCCTTTTATCTACCTGTATTTTTTGTTAGAATTTTGAGAGCATCCTCTCACGCTTGTCGTGAATGTGTTGTATTCACTTTTAATTTGTTATAAAATTAGAATGAGAATAAATTGAGAATAATGATTATTTTGGAGGTATCGATATATGACTGCTTCGACATTAACAATTAAGGACTTGCACGTTGAGATTGAAGGGAAAGAAATCTTAAAAGGTGTAAACCTAGAAATAAAAGGTGGAGAATTCCACGCAGTAATGGGACCAAACGGTACAGGTAAATCTACTTTATCTGCTGCAATCATGGGCCACCCTAAGTATGAAGTGACAAAAGGCAGCATTTTGCTTGATGGCGAAGATGTTCTTGAAATGGAAGTAGATGAGCGCGCTCAAGCGGGTCTTTTCCTTGCAATGCAATATCCATCTGAAATTAGTGGTGTAACAAATGCAGACTTCCTTCGTTCGGCTATTAACGCACGCAGAGAAGAAGGCGATGAAATCTCTCTCATGAAATTCATCCGCAAAATGGACGAAAACATGGAATTCCTTGAAATGGACCCAGATATGGCACAGCGCTACCTAAACGAAGGTTTCTCAGGCGGGGAGAAAAAACGTAACGAAATTCTTCAATTAATGATGATTGAACCAAAAATCGCCATCCTTGACGAAATCGACTCTGGTCTTGATATCGATGCACTGAAAGTTGTTTCTAAAGGGATTAATAAAATGCGAGGCGAAAGCTTCGGCTGCTTAATGATCACTCACTATCAGCGCCTATTGAACTACATCACACCAGATCACGTTCATGTTATGATGCAAGGACGTATTGTGAAATCTGGCGGACCAGAACTCGCGCAGCGTCTAGAAGCAGAAGGTTATGACTGGATTAAAAAAGAGTTAGGAATTGAAGACGAAACTGTTGGTCAAGAAGCGTAAGCGTTAGGAGGATTATTGATGACATTAGAAACGAAATTATCAGTAGATCAAGATTATGTCAAAAGCTTCTCCGAGAAGCATCAGGAACCGGCATGGATGAGTTCCCTTCGCTTACAGGCTCTTGAAAAAGCAGAAGACCTTCCAATGCCAAAGCCTGACAAAACGAATATTTCAAAATGGAATTTAACCAATTTCAAACAGCATACAGTTGAAAGTGCGCCATTTGGATCTTTAGAAGAGCTTCCTGAAGAAGTGAAATCTCTTATTGATTTAGAGGACACAGATAAGACAGTCTATATTCAGCGTGATCAAACGCCAGCATACTTGTCTCTTTCTAATGAAGCAAAAGACAAAGGCGTGATCTTCACTGATATCCATACTGCGATTCGCGAACATGGAGACCTAGTGAAGAAATATTTCATGACTGATGCAGTGAAAGTGGATGAGCACAAACTAACAGCTCTACATGCTGCTTTAGTGAATGGCGGAGCTTTCCTCTATGTACCGAAAAACGTAGAGCTTGAAGCACCAATTCAAGCCGTTTATCTTCATGAAAATGACGAAACAACGTTGTTCAACCATGTCATCGTTGTAGCAGACGATCATAGTGCTGTGACATATGTCGAAAACTACATCAGTACGGCAACACCAGAAGAAGCGATCTTCAATATCGTGTCTGAAGTCTTCACAGGTGCAAATGCCCGCGTCACTTACGGTGCAGTGGATAACCTTGCAGAAGGTGTGACAGTCTATGTGAATAGACGTGGTATGGCAAATGGTCGTGACAGTAAAATCGAATGGGC
This sequence comes from Bacillus sp. FS02, assembly GCF_024398395.1. Classification (NCBI taxonomy): domain Bacteria; kingdom Bacillati; phylum Bacillota; class Bacilli; order Caryophanales; family Bacillaceae; genus Bacillus; species Bacillus sp. FS02. The sequence goes on from NZ_CP074101.1 coordinate 2,693,849, forward strand.
GCTTGGTCTGATGAATGATGGAGACGTTGTGTCTGAAAACATCACAAAGCTTATGGGCGACGGTACATTCGGAGATACGAAATCAGTTGTTGTTGGCCGCGGGAATCAAACGGAAAACTTCACAACAAGCATCATCCACTTCGGTAAAAACTCTGAAGGGTATATCTTGAAGCATGGTGTCATGAAGGATCAAGCATCCTCTATCTTTAACGGAATTGGTAAAATCGAGCATGGCGCAACGAAGTCAAATGCAGAGCAAGAATCTCGTGTTCTCATGCTGAGTGAGAAAGCACGCGGTGACGCTAACCCAATTCTTTTAATCGATGAAGATGATGTAACAGCAGGACACGCTGCGTCTGTTGGGCGTGTTGATCCAATTCAACTCTATTACCTCATGAGCCGTGGGATTTCCAAAGAAGATGCAGAAAGACTTGTCATTTATGGCTTCTTAAATCCAGTCGTCAAAGAACTGCCGATTGAAGGAGTTAAAAAGCAGCTCGTTTCTGTGATTGAAAGGAAAGTAAAATAATGAATATCAAAGACGTTCGTGAGCAGTTTCCAATCCTTCATCAGCAAGTGAACGGACATGATTTGGTGTATTTGGACAGTGCAGCGACATCTCAAAAACCACGAGTTGTCATTGATGCAATGAATGAGTATTACCGGTCTTACAACTCGAACGTCCACCGGGGTGTTCATACCCTTGGCACAAAAGCAACGGACGCATACGAGGGTGCAAGAGAAAAAGTTCGAGCATTCATTGGCGCTTCTTCTGTCCAGGAGATTATTTTTACTAGAGGTACAACAACAGCACTAAACACAGTGGCAATCAGCTATGCTAGAGCAAACCTTAAAGAAGGCGATGAGATCGTCATTACGCATATGGAACATCATGCGAATATCATCCCTTGGCAGCAGGCAGCAAAAGCAACTGGCGCCACATTGAAATATATTCCGTTACAGGAAGACGGCACGCTGTCGCTTGAAGATGTGAAGCAAACCATCACACATCAAACGAAAATCGTTGCTGTCACACATGTCTCAAACGTATTAGGAACCATCAACCCAATTAAAGACATCGCAAAGATTGCTCACGATCACGGTGCAATTATTGTCGTCGATGGTGCCCAGAGCACCCCGCACATGCAAATTGATGTTCAGGATCTAGATTGTGACTTTTTCGCTTTCTCTGGGCATAAAATGTGTGGACCGACTGGCATTGGTGTTCTTTACGGGAAGAAGGACCTTTTGAATAATATGGAGCCTGCTGAGTTTGGCGGTGAAATGATCGACTTTGTGGATCTATATGATTCTACATGGAAAGAACTGCCGTGGAAATTTGAAGCGGGAACACCGATTATTGCAGGAGCAATTGGGCTCGGAAAAGCGATTGATTTCTTAAATGACATCGGAATGGAGGAAGTCAGTCGTTACGAGCATCAGCTTGCGACTTACGCACTTGAGCGCTTTAAGGAGCTTGAAGGTGCCACGGTTTACGGACCGCAGCACCGAGCTGGACTTGTGACGTTTAACTTAGACGACGTCCATCCTCATGATGCCTCAACTGTTCTAGATACGGAAGGTGTCGCCATTCGTGCTGGACATCACTGTGCACAGCCGCTCATGAAATGGCTTGGTGTATCAGCGACTGCAAGAGCAAGCTTCTATCTGTACAATACAGAAGAGGAGATTGACGAGCTCATGGCAGCGCTCCGTAAGACAAAGGAGTATTTTACGAATGTCTTTTAATGTAAACTTAGACACACTGTACAGACAAGTGATTATGGATCATTATAAAAATCCGAGAAACAAAGGTGTGTTAAACGACAGCATTGTCGTCGATATGAACAACCCTACGTGTGGTGACCGCATTCGTCTCACGATGAAAATCGAAGACGAAAAAGTCATCGATGCGAAATTTGAAGGAGAAGGATGCTCGATTTCGATGGCATCTGCCTCTATGATGACGCAGGCGATTAAAGGGAAAGATATTGAAACAGCTTTGAAAATGTCTCAGATTTTCTCCGATATGATGCTAGGAAAAGAATACGACGATTCCATTGATCTTGGTGACATTGAGGCGCTGCAGGGAGTCGCAAAATTCCCAGCGCGCATCAAATGTGCAACATTATCCTGGAAGGCGCTTGAAAAAGGCGCATCTGCCGAAGATAACGGCAAATCATAAGATTGGAGTGAAAATGGATGGCTAAAAAAATGCCAGATGTTGGTGAATATAAATACGGCTTTTCTGATAAAGACGTTTCCATTTTCCGTTCAGAGCGCGGACTGACAAAAGAGATCGTTGAAGAAATTTCTCGTATGAAAGAAGAGCCTCAGTGGATGCTCGACTTCCGTTTGAAATCTCTTGAGCACTTTTACAACATGCCGATGCCACAATGGGGCGGAGATTTAAATGCATTAAACTTTGATGAAATTACGTACTACGTAAAACCATCAGAACGCTCTGAGCGTTCTTGGGATGAAGTACCAGAAGAAATCAAACAGACCTTTGATAAGCTTGGAATCCCTGAAGCAGAGCAAAAGTACTTAGCAGGTGTATCTGCTCAGTATGAATCTGAAGTTGTGTATCACAACATGAAGCAAGATCTTGAAGATCTAGGCATTGTGTTTAAAGATACAGACAGTGCATTAAAAGAGAACGAAGACATCTTCCGTGAGCACTGGGCAAAAGTCATTCCTCCGACTGACAACAAATTTGCTGCGCTTAACTCGGCTGTATGGTCTGGTGGTTCATTCATCTACGTACCAAAAGGCGTAAAAGTAGATACACCACTTCAAGCATACTTCCGAATCAACTCTGAGAACATGGGTCAGTTCGAACGTACACTGATCATCGTTGATGAAGGCGCACATGTACATTACGTAGAAGGTTGTACAGCTCCAGTTTACACAACAAACTCACTTCATAGTGCGGTTGTTGAAATTATCGTAAAAAAAGGCGGCTACTGCCGTTATACAACGATTCAAAACTGGGCAAACAACGTCTTCAACCTTGTGACAAAACGTACAGTATGTGAAGAGAATGCAACAATGGAATGGATTGATGGAAACATCGGTTCTAAGCTGACAATGAAATACCCAGCGGTTATCCTAAAAGGTGAAGGCGCTCGTGGTATGACATTAAGTATTGCCCTAGCAGGTAAAGGTCAGCACCAAGATGCAGGTGCAAAAATGATTCACCTTGCACCAAACACATCTTCAACGATCGTATCGAAATCGATTTCCAAACAAGGCGGTAAAGTCACATACCGCGGAATCGTTCACTTCGGACGCAAAGCAGAGGGTGCACGCTCAAACATCGAGTGTGACACACTCATCATGGATAACAAATCAACATCTGATACGATTCCTTACAATGAAATCTTAAACGACAACATTTCATTAGAGCACGAAGCGAAGGTATCGAAAGTATCAGAAGAGCAGCTATTCTACTTGATGAGCCGCGGAATTTCTGAAGAAGAAGCAACAGAAATGATCGTCATGGGCTTCATCGAACCATTCACAAAAGAACTACCAATGGAATATGCCGTTGAAATGAACCGTTTGATTAAGTTTGAAATGGAAGGTAGTATAGGTTAACCGTTGATATACCGGGGATTAAAGGTGTTTAGACGTTATATTTATATTAAGCACCCACAAAGCGCCCACAAAATTTAATTATTGAACATACCGCAGATACAATTCCTTTGGTCCTCAATTTTTGGGTGACATGGAGATACGTGTCTGCGGTTGTTTTTTATACTAGAATGTCTTAACCTTTCCCATACATAGTTCTTATTCAAAACGTTTACAGCATGGCTATGCTCAATGCATGTCTTTTATAAACTTCTCTGAAATACTTTCTCACAACATTTGTTTTGAACCTTTTAAAGGAGAAATGATTTTACCTTTAAGGCCGCTAACAACTTCGAGGTTCAGATCAACTTTATTCAAAATAAATACTTGCCACATTCAAATTAGTACTGTATAGTTCTAATTATGACAAAGGCAAAATTAATGAATCAAAAACGTGTACTTGAAGTAGCTGCAACTTTATTTTTAGAAAAAGGGTTTGCTTATACGAGTATGGACGAATTAGTTCGTGTTAGCAAAGTATCAAAGTCTAATGTGTATTATCACTTTTCTAATAAGGAGGAATTATTAGAAGGGGTCGTTGATTATTGGATTGACATGTATCAATCTGCAATGGATGACGTACTGTCTCAGACCCAATTTTCAGTTGAAGATCGTATTCAACTGTTTTTAAAGCAATTATCACAAGGCGTTCAGTCGAGAGAGTATAAGGGCGGCTGTCCATTTATTACTCTTTATATTCAAAGTCCTGCAAAGGCCACACAAATAAAAGAAAAAATAGGACTTTTTTTCACAGGATTACAAGAGAAAGTTTCTCTATTACTGAAACAAGGGGTAGAGAACGGGGAATTCAGACATACGATTCAGATTGATGAGGTGGCATCACTTTTTATGACAAATCTTGAAGGAGCGTTATTTATTTCAGAAACATTGAAGGATGCCACTGTCATTACAAAAACAGCAGATCATTTATTTAACTTGCTTCGATAAAGAAGCATTTTTTTTACATCAAATTAGTACTGGTTAGTACTAAAAAGGAGACCTCATATGAAAACAGTATTTTTAATTGGTGGAACAGGCTTTATTGGAAAGCAATTAGTGAAAGAATTAGTCAAAGAGGATGTGAACATTCTTCTTTTAGTGAGGTCAAAAAGTAAAGCAACACGCATTTTTCAAGAAAGAGGCATTTTAAAAGAGGCAGTGATGCACTTTGTTGAAGGTGATTTGACGAAAGTCGATTTGGGTCTAAGTGCTGAAGATCAGGAGAGGGTATTGAAAACGGATGTGATCATTCACGCAGGAGGCCCTATGGATATTCAAGCGACAAGTAAAGAGGCAGCTTCCGTCTTTTTAAATGGCGCCAAATATATTGGTGAATTAGCTAAAAGTATTCATCAATCGAAGGGCTTGCAGCAATTTATTCATGTTGTCGGTTATATGAGTCCCTTTGATGATCAAAATAGCAAGATTGCCATCGACGTGTTTGAAGAAGGAAACGATTACTTGAAAATAAAAAATCCTTATGAGAGAACAAAGTTTTTAGCAGATCTTTATATTCGTCAGCAGGCATCAGCAGTAGGTTATCCGCTTTCTGTCATTAATCCGCCAACTGTCGTTGGTAGTAGTCAAACAGGGAGTACAGAGCAAATTGCAGGATTGGGTTTGCTTGTAAAGAGTATGCGAAGAGGGCTCATGCCGGTGATTCCTGGAGGTAAGGACTATCGGTTACCACTTATTTCAAACGATGAGTTTGCGAAGTTTATTGTACAGGTTTTCAAGTTGGAGCAGCCGGCTATTCAAACATATACACTTGTTGAAGACAAAGAGCACGATCAGAATGTTGCTGAACTATTAAGTATGATGTCAGAAAGCATGAATATGAGGACGCCAAACATCTCTGTCCCAATGCCACTGATGAAAGCTATCATGAAGAGTGGTGTCAGTAAACTCACAAACATTCCTTCTGACGGACTGAATTTTATGACAAAACGAACGTTTTCAAATGTTTCAGCGAAAAAAATAATGGGAGAAGATTGGTTTAAGAAGACGAGTGTCATGACATTTTTCCCTGCTGTAGTAGCTGATCTAGATTATCGAATGATGGCTCAAAATGGTGAGCACCAACATTTATTTAAACGAACATTATGCGATAATAACACCCTTTACCAATTACAAGGAGAGGGGAAGCCGTTTATTTTATTACATGGTTTATTGAGTGATGGAGAAGATTTATTTCCTTTAGCACAAGAGCTTCATGAGAAAACAGGTCAACCTGTATGGGTCTTGGATCTTCCTGGTTTGGGGCGTTCTCCATTTAAACGAGAGAAACATCTTCTAGATATCTATATAAATGTAGTGAAAAAAGTAATAGAAAAAGCGACGAATGGTGCACATCTAATCGGCCATTCATTCGGTGCGTATATTCTTTTGGAAGCATTGGGACAAGAATACATCGATAAGAAGTATTCCATCACTTTACTTCAGCCGCCTGTTGCTAAACAAAAGGCAAAATCACTTCATGTTCCTCAATTTCTGAACAAATGGACATTTAAATTGGCAACGACTCATTTGATAGAGAGTTATGCATTAAGAAATGGGTTGTTTGAAAGCACGGAGAGCATCCCTAAACATTATATTGAAAAAATCAGAAACAGCTTTACTTCTCCTAGAATTTTAAATACAACGGTTCAGCTTAACCATTTATTACTGAAAACCGATCAGGGTGACTTTAAAGAAGTTACAAAGGATAACTTACACATGATTTGGGGGGAGTATGACAGAGGCTATTCTGCACCATCGCATCTTGGGAAGGTTGATTTTGTTCCGTATGGCCACCATTTCCCTCTTAGCCATCCGAGTGAAACGGCAGCATTAGTCATCAATAATATTTGTACTAGCAGATAAGAGACACCCCAAAACGAAAAAATGAGAATGATGACAAGTGAGCAAAATTTTTCGTTCTGGGTCTTGAAAAATAGAGGTTAACGAGGTGCATAAAACGCATCTAAGGTTTTCGTCATATCATCAGATGCAGATTGTAAGATCACATCTTGATCTAAAATCGCTGTCCCTTGTGCCCGGACAATATGAAATTGTTGAAAGCCCATCAAGTTTTGGAATATTTCCTTTAGATAATAATATGAAAATTTCCAGTGGTGTGTACCGATCGTTATTTGTGAAAATTGAGCCACTTGCTTGAAGCAAAAGTACACGATAATCGTCAGTCATCAGACCAACTGAACCATTTTCTGTATATTTGAACGTTTCTCTAGCAATGAAGATATTATCTATATAATCTTTCATACGTGACGTCACATTGAAATTATGAACAGGTGATACAATCACGATTCGATGATGTGCTTTGAATTGAGCCAATAAAGCAGCAGAAGAAGCGGCGATTTTTTCTTCGGCAGCTGTTAATGATTGTTCAGATGCTTGCTTATCCCAAATTCCTAGCAGCTGGTCTTTTTCGATACGAGGAATTTCAGTTCCATATAAATGTAAAATTGTTGGCTCCTCATGAGGGAATCTTTTTTTAAACTGTTCTAAAAATAGTGTTTGCAGTTTGTTTGAATAACTTTCTTGATGAGTGAAATCAGGGTGTGCGTTAATAATGAATGTTTTCATATGCATGCTCCTTTTCTTTTGATAAACTGAGTATAAAATATAAAGGTGACAAAACATGTCACCTTTTTCAGAAGGAAAATCAAATGAAAAAATCAGAACGCTTAAACCAAGAGCTTATTTTTTTAAGTGATAAATATTCATTTCAATTAAAAGATTTAGAAACTGAATTTGGCATTTCTAAACGTACGGCTTTAAGAGATATGGAAGAGCTAGAGTCCATGGGCTTAGCGTTTTATGTTGAAAATGGCAGACATGGAGGATATCGGCTCGTGAATCAATCTCCATTGGTTCCGATCTATTTTCAAATAGATGAAGTTCAAGCCATTTTTTTCGCTCTTAAAGCCTTAGATCTGTTGTCAGCAACACCGTTTAAAAAGTCTTACTCACAAATTCGCCAAAAACTGTTTGCTACAATGTCTGATGAGAGAAAACATCGGATCACGGAGATTTTGGATGTGATTCATTACTATCATGTCGCGCCAGTGAGTGAACAACATCATTTGGATTTGATATTGCAGGCAATGATGGAAGATCAAATCGTGAAGATGACATACACTCAATATGAACATAAAAGGATCAGGCTACAATTTCTTGAGTTGTTTTATCGAAATGGGATTTGGTTCACCGAAGCATATGATGTTCAGAATAAAAAGTGGGGCATCTACAGATGTGATTGTATGACGGACATGATGATCGAAGAAGAAACGAAAGACACTTTTACGAAGGAAGAATTAAAAGCACTGCAGCTCGAGTACGAAAAAACCTATCATGATATCTCTTTTAAATGTCGATTAACGGAACAAGGGAAAGAGAAGTTTTTGAAGAATCATTATCCGAATATGAGATTGGAGACCATTGATGATACGCCTTATATAGTGGGTGGGTACAACCAAGAAGAATTATCGTATATGACTCACTATTTGATCTCATTTGGGAAACATGTGAAAATTGAATACCCCGATGAATTAAAAAAGAGTTATTTGACTCAATTGCAAGAAATGATGGATCAATATATATAATGATCGGATTGTATCTGAATCACAAAAAACTTAACACATGAAAAAAGGCGAACTGTCGTAATTCGCCTTTTTTTATTACTTCGCTGCCTGAAATGTATTTGTTTTTGATTGGTCATTGACCTTCCCATACGTAAGCTGACGCCAGATAAATTCCATCGGTCCGGACTTAAATCGCTTTAACCATAACGTACTGAAAAGGACAAGGAAGGCATACACGCCAATAGCCATGAAGAACGTGCCAGCCGGTGAAAGATGATCGGCAAGTCCAGCTCCGTACTTGAGAAATAGCATTGTTCCAATAATGGAGTGAAGCAAATAACAGGTCAGGGACATTCGTCCGACTTTGGTGAACACCATTAAAGCACCTCGCAGCTGAGGAATGTGCAGAAACAGCATCGCAAGGGAACTCATATAAAACATACTGCCAGTCAATCCCCCATTTTGCTCAAGTGCAGAGACAATGTTCATCCATGGCGTATGTTCAAAAGGGGTGACCGCTGTCATAATCGTACTGGCTAGTGTGATAAGAAAAGCAATTGTACAAATCATCCAAATACGATTCCAAAGCGCTTTTTTCGTCTCCATTTTTTTGAAAAATGACATTTTCACAAAATACACACCAAGTAAAAACATGAAGAACATGGAATAGACGGTGGAAAATGAGCTCGAAGCCATCGTGAACATATCCGTCCACCGGTCACCTATCGATGCTAAATAAGTCAGACTGTTGTGACTGGTCAATTCAAAATCGGCAGAATCCGGCTTGCCTGATGATCCTGTACTGATGGTATTGAGCAGCATGGTGAAAAGAGGCGTGAGCAATTGAATCACAAAGAGTGTGATGAGCCAGTACTGGATGGTTTTGGCTGTGCGTTTGTAAAAGAAAAGCAGTAAAAAGCCCGCGACAGCATAATAGGTTAAAATATCTCCAATCCATACAAACGTGACATGCAGAAGACCAATCCCTAAGAGAATGGTTAATCTCCGAGCAAACAACTTGTTCGGGCTGTCCACCTTTTGAGCGGCTCGATCCATAAATATCATAAAACCAACCCCGAATAGAAAAGAAAATAACGTAATGAATTTCCCCGAGGCAAACCAATTCACAATGTGGTGAAAACCATCATTAGACTCCATCTCAAATCCCTTGACCGAATCCACAATCAAAAAATAGTTGACCAAAATAATTCCCATTAAGGCGAATCCTCGTACGATGTCCAAGAAATGCACCCGTTCTTTAAGACTCATTGGTTGTCCGTGTTCTACCTTGCTTACATTCATATTAATGCTCCTTTTCATGTATTGGATCTAAAGATAGATCCTTCAATGAATCAATATACAGGCCAATTCTTAATTATTTATGAAGATCCAATTTTTTGAAAATAAATGTGGCAACTTGATGGCAATTGATCATATTCATAAACACTTAAGATTTATGGTGTATCTTTTCACATAGCTAGATGATATATAGTAATAATATATAAGAATGAAGTCATGGAGGATGAGGTGACAGAGATATGACCCATCGAATATTAGTTGTAGAGGATGATCAGGAGATTGGTGACCTGTTGCAGGAATCTCTGACACGTACAGGGTATGAGGTGTTGAGAGCCATGAATGGCAAGCAGGCATTGCATGTTATAGATGATTCGCTGGATTTGGTGATTTTGGATGTTATGATGCCAGGTATCTCTGGGATCGAAACGTGCCAGCAAATAAGAGCCACCTCAAATGTGCCGATTTTATTTTTGACCGCCAGATCTAGTACATGGGATAAAACCGAAGGATTACTCGCTGGCGGAGATGATTATATGACAAAACCTTTTTCAGAAGAGGAGCTTCACGCTAGGGTCATGGCGCAATTGCGCAGATATACCATCTATCAGGAAAAAAAGGAACAGGAAGAAACCTATTTAGTTGGCGGTAGCCTGAAGGTGAGTGAGGAATTTAATGAAGTGTGGAAAAATGGGCAGCAAATCAAGTTATCTGATTTAGAATATCGGATATTAAAACTGCTCATGAACAAACGAAACAAAATATTTTCTGCTCAAAATATTTATGAAAGCGTGTGGGGCCAGCCTTATTTTTATTGTTCAAACAATACGGTCATGGTGCATATCCGAAAGCTGCGTGCCAAAATTGAAGATGACCCGGCTCGTCCCGTGTATATCAAAACAGAATGGGGGAGAGGATACCGGTTTGGCACATCGTAAATATACGCTGACCAAAAAGCTGTCACTGCTCATTTTGGTCGCTGCTATCGTAAGTGGTGTTGTCTTTTTGACACTGCAAAAGATCACCGATCACCTGATTGAAGGATATTTAAGTTCGGATGAGTACTATAAGGAAGAATCTGCTAGATACATTCAAACATTCAGCCGCTACGTTTCAGAACATGAGCTGACTTCAACGGATCGAAAAGCATTCGGTGAGTGGGTGAAAAAAGAAGATTATATTAATCTCACTGTTTACAAGGATGAAGTGCTTCAATATGACTCGATTTACTCTGTCGCTGACGAATCGGCCTATGGGAAAGAAAAGGTGACCGACTACGCAAAGCGTCATTCTTACCCGGTTCAATTTAGCGACGGAGAAGGTAGGGTTATGGTAGACGGATTTTACTCCTCTCGATATCACGATCTCGCCTTTACACTAGAACTGCTTGGTGCAACACTCATTTTTCTCCTGATTGTGCTTGTTGGCATTCGCCGAAGTCTGCGGTACTTGCAAACGATCCGTGAAGAGATTCATATTCTTGAAGGCGGTGAGCTCGATTATGAGATGACAGTGAAGGGGCATGATGAATTGGCCATGATTGCAAAGAGCATTGAGGATTTAAGAACAGCCTTTTTGGACAAGCTTCAGGCTATTGATGATCTGCAGGAAGAGAGCCGCAGTTTGGTGACCGAAATGTCGCATGATATGAGGACCCCGCTGACATCACTCATCATGAATCTGGAATTTGCGAAAAAAGAGGAGGCTCTAGCGGATACCCGCAAGGAGCAATATATAGCGAGTGCGTATGGAAAAGCCCTGCAATTAAAGAATCTGTCTGACAATCTATTTGCCTATTTCCTGCTAGATAAAGAGCACGAGTCCGAGCTTGAAACCGTTGCAGTGAAAGAAGTGATTTATGATCTTCTATCAGATCAGGTCGCCCTGCTGCATCAGGAGAATTTCACGGTCCATATTGTAGGCGAAATGCCGGATAGCTATATTAACGTAAACGTCGAGGAACTTGGCAGAGTGTTTGATAATGTGATGTCTAACTTACGTAAATACGCAGATCCTGAAAAGGACATTCAGATCACTTTTTTATCCGACCAAGATGTCTTTGAAATTCATGTGAGCAATGCGATAAAAAAGACAGACATCATACCGGAAAGCAATGGACTCGGGGAACGAAGCATCAAGCGGATGATGTCCCGAATGCATGGACAGTTTGAAAGTGTAGAAAAGAACGATACCTACTACATCGTACTGCGATTTTGGAATACCAAAATGTAGAGAGCAAAAACAACATCATGGAATGGGGAAACAATCTGATGAAACGATTCAACAATTTCCAAAAGGTACCTGATCTTCTGCAAGCCCTTCTGAATATCTGCCTGTTCTTTCTAGCGATTGCGCTAAGCGTACTCTTAATTAGTAAAACATGGTACATCGTGCAATTCGTCTATAAAACATTGTTTAACAAAGGAGAAAGCTATTATGGAATGCTTGGCGAGCTGCTGATCTTCTTTATGTATTTTGAATTTATCGCCTTAATTATTAAATACTTTAAATCTAACTTTCATTTTCCGCTTCGCTATTTTATTTATATAGGGATCACAGCGGTCATCCGTTTGATTATCATTGATCATGAAGAGGCGGTATCGACGTTCTGGTGGGCGCTGGCCATACTTGCAATGACCTGTGCACTCTTTATTGCGAGCAAAAGAGATGCTGCTCAAGAGCATGAGGAAGTGAAGTAAGGAAGAAGAAGGACGAGTGGTCAACACTCGTCTCAGCATGTAGACAAACCCTCGCATTCGGTGTCAGTCCTGCGCTTCGGTGCTCAAGAATGTCAAATTCGCTCCGCGCCGATGCTCGTCCTTCCTAGGGCTGCAAAGGTTTTCTATCACGCTGAAAAGAAGACAAAGGGCTAAAATCAAGTTCATTTTAGCCCTTTGTCAACAATCTGGGACGAGTGGTCAACACTCGTCTTTTTTGTGTTTAAATGAACAGTTTTTGAATATGTGTTGATTAATGAACAATGATTGAAAGATTGACAATTGATGATGATGTATCTAGAAAATATAATATAAATAGACAGGTGTTCATAAATGAATAGATGTATAAAAAAAGTATTCTGTCCAAAGCAGTTAACGGATTCACAAGTTCTTATGTTATGCTTTAGAAAAAGAGAAACCATTCTTTTCCTAGACATTGATTGTCATCATTCTATCTATAGGGGTCGATCGTATGCGAAGTATTCAAAGTTTGTTTGTTGAATGGTTACTTGTACTTACAAAGAAGAAACTAAATGTTGAGGGGTATTTAGAAGAACGAAGAATGGCGAATCAATTACCTTATGTGCTGCCTGAGAAGTTGAAAAAGAAATATCACATCACCAAAAGCAGCACGTTTTCAGTCGATACGTACATGTTGAAATCAGATGTGCAGCCAGATGATCATCAGGTGCTATTTTTACATGGAGGAGGCTATATTGAGCAGCCGCTCGTATGGCATTGGCGTTTCTTGGATCGATTGACGAAGCAATTAAATAGTACGGTGTATGTGCCAGTTTATCCTAAAGCACCGAATCATCAGTATATGGATGCAATCGAGAGTGTTCTCCCAGTTTACCAAGCTCTTTTAGAAAAAGGAACACCAGAAAAAATCGTCATCATGGGTGATTCTGCTGGCGGCGGTTTATCGCTCGCCTTTGCTCAATACTTAGCAAAAAAAGGTCTTCCGCAGCCTGGAAACTTGATTCTATTATCACCATGGCTTGATGTGACATTAAGTCATCCTGATATCGCTAAAATGGTTCCAAAAGAGCCAATGCTCAACCTAGATTTACTGATCGAGTCGGGCAAAGCCTATGCAGGTGATACAGATGAAACACATCATTTGATCAGCCCGATCTATGGAGAAATCAAATCGTTAGGACGAATTTCTGTTTTTATTGGCACTCATGAATTCTTTCTCCCAGATGCCCGGAAATTCAAAGAGATGGCAGACAAGCAGGGTGTTCCCATCAACTATATCGAATACCCAAAAATGAATCACGTCTTTCCTGTCTTCCCTATTCCCGAAGCGAACCAAGCGTTAAAACAAATTGTCGCTATTATTGAAAGTAAGACGTTCCCTTTACAGTGATATCGACTCACTGTGAATGTAACAAAACACCGATAAAAGAAACGTTGCTAAAGATCACAACATTCTCTTATCGGTGTTTTTTACTTTATCGATTATACAGCACCCTCATAATAAGCATAGAGTCCAGAGCTTCCTTTAAAATACCATTTCATTCCGTATGCTGTGAAAGAGTTGGCAAAAATAGCTGTGTCAGAGTACATACATAAGTAAGGTTTGTTTGAGTTACGGAATTTCCTTAAGATCTCTTCAGGGCAGGTTGTGACAGTTGCACTTGTACGAGCAACGAGATCTGTACTGTCTGCTTGTGAAGATGAAGTAGCACTAGCTGCTGGAACATACGAAGAAAGAAGTAACCCAAAAGAAAGAGCGACACCAGTCATAGTTTTTTTCCATTTCATTAAGATCATTCCCTTTCCAAAATCTGTATTTACTTACAACCTCATTATAGGAAAATAGATGTCATCAAAAAAGAGACGAAAGAATTATATTTTCCGTAATATTCCATTTTAGATTGGAAGGTTATTATCTGTTATTTTTATATTTTACATTGACACCATCTTTTTCTATGATAAAATCAAATTGTGATAATGAGAATCGTTATCAAACGATATGACTACATATAGAATGGATAGGTGAGGTACATGTTCAAAAAATCTTTTTGGTCGCTATTAGTTGTGCTCTCCATCGTATTACTTGCGGCTTGTGGCAGTAATAGCAGTGAAGGCAAGTCAGATAGTAATGAGAAAACAAGAACCATTGAAAGCGCTATCGGTTCAACTGAAATTAAAGGATCGCCTAAACGTGTGGTGACGTTGTATCAAGGAGCAACGGATGCAGCCGTTGCTATGGGCATTAAACCAGTGGGTGTTGTAGAATCTTGGCTTGAAGCACCTACGTATAAATATTTAAGAGATGATTTAAAGGGTGTCAAAATTGTTGGGCAGGAAACACAACCAAACTTAGAAGAAATTGAAAAGCTGAAGCCAGATGTCATCTTTGCATCAAAGATTCGCCACGAAGAAATATTTGATCAGCTGAAAGAAATCGCGCCAACTGTTGCAACTGACACAGTGTATACTTTTAAAGATACAGTAAAGTTAATGGGTGAAGCGCTAGATCAGCAAGATAAATCAAAAGAATTGCTGACGAAGTGGGATGACCGTGTCGCTGATTTCAAAGAAAAGGCGAAAAAGGACATTAAAAACTGGCCATTGAATGTCGCAGTTGTTAATTTCCGAGCGGATCATACGCGAATCTACCAAACTGGATTTGCAGGTTCGATTTTGACAGAGTTAGGATTTGAAGGGCCTAAGAATATTAAAGATAAAAAACTAGATGTTGTCCAATTAACAGACAAGGAAAGCATTCCACAAATGAATGCGGATGTGATCTACTATTTCATAGGTGAACAAGACAAGGCTGCTGAAAAAACATATAAAGAGTGGACAAGTCATCCTTTATGGAAACAGCTTGACGCAGTCAAAGCAAAAGAAGTGCATAAAGTGGATGAAATCACTTGGAACATGGCAGGCGGAATCATTGCTGCAAACATGATGCTTGATGATATTTATGATCGTCTAGGAATTGATCAATAAGTAGAACGGAGGAGAAAATGTGAACATACCATTTTCTCCTTTTTTCCATAACAGATTGAAAGCGGGAATCAGATGAGAAGTTTATTAAAAAAGGATTCGAGCAAGGCACTGCTATTTGCTGGATTCATCGTATTGATGTTGGTCTTTTTTATGCTCAGTATTTCTCTTGGGCAAACCTCCATTCCCCTCAAAGCCACTATCCATGCGTTTCTTCAGTTCGATGAGTCAGATCCAAACAGTGTCATTGTCATGACATCCAGATTATCAAGAGCTTTAATTGCGACGGTCGTTGGATCAAGTCTAGCGATTTCAGGTGCACTCATGCAGGCATTGACGAGAAATCCGCTGGCTGCACCAGATCTTTTAGGTATTAATGCAGGTGGACTCTTTTTTATTGTGATTTCGATTGTTTTCTTTTCTACCGAGTCGTTAACAGGTTATATGTGGACGGCCTTTTTAGGCGCTGCCATTGCAGGTATGCTCGTCTTTCTTCTAGGCTCCATTGGAAGAGACGGACTGACACCGGTCAAAATTGTACTCGCAGGTGCTGCGATATCTGCTCTATTTGCGTCCTTTACTCAAGGACTTTTAATCGTGAATGAACAGTCCATTCAAAGCATCCTGTTCTGGATGGCTGGTTCAGTGTCAGGAAGAAGTATAGATATGCTGCTGCCTGTGCTGCCTTATATTCTTGGGGCGACTGTGGTGGCGCTGCTTCTTGGCCGCTCGATCAATGTCCTTTTATCGGGTGATGATATTGCGAAAGGGCTTGGCCAGCGTACGCTTCTTTTGAAGATGACGATGGGGATACTTGTCGTCTTTTTAGCAGGAGGTTCCGTCGCTGTCGCAGGATCCATTGGATTTGTTGGTTTTCTTGTGCCGCATATTGTGAAAAAGCTTGTTGGACCTGACCACCGCTGGGTACTGCCGTATTGTGCCGTTGTAGGGGCGTCGCTTTTACTTGTCGCAGATCTTGCCGCACGTTTTCTGATCATGCCGCAGGAAGTACCGATTGGTGTCATGACGGCGGTAGCAGGAGCGCCTCTATTTGTTTATCTCGTGCGCAAGGGGTTGAAGACAGGTGGCTAAAACATACACAGTGCGTTCAAAGGGCGGACGCATTTCATTTCAATTTTCAAAGCGGACGTTTTTAATTTTACTATTATTGACAGGCATTGCCTTTGGTTTATTTATTCTGAGCCTTTGTATGGGCAGCCGGTTTATTCCGCCTACGGATGTGCTGCTGCATATCTTCGGACAAGGCGAGGGAAATACGTTTGTATTAAATACGTTGAGGATTCCAAGGACCCTGCTTGCGGTTTTAGTGGGAGCGGCACTTGCGGTATCGGGGCTTATTTTACAAGGTCTCATTCGAAATCCGCTTGCATCGCCTGACATCATAGGAATTACGAGCGGAGCGTCGTTTGGCGCCATTATGTTCATCGTCTTTTGGATGGGCACTGTGCCTATTGCTTATCAGTCGTTGTGGGCCATTGCAGGCGCTTTTGCGGTATCATGCCTGATTTATATGCTTTCATGGAAAAAAGGCGTCAAGCCGATCACGCTCGTCTTGATGGGGATTGGGATTTCCGCCATTATGAAGGCGTGTGTGACGTTTACTCTTGTGCTCAGCGATACGATGACCACGACCAAGTCATACATCTGGCTGACGGGCAGTTTATATGGTTCTACAATGAAGGACGTCATCGCAATGCTCCCTTGGGTATTGATGATTTTACCGATTGTCATGGTGCTGGCAAGAACGATGAATGTAAAGGAGCTTGGAGATGATCTTGCAACAGGTCTCGGAGTCAAGGTTCAGGCGAAGCGGTTATTCTTTCTACTGATGAGTGTGACATTAGCCGGTATTGCCGTTGCATTCGCAGGTGGTATTGAATTTGTTGGACTGATGGCGCCACATGTGGCAAGGATGATCATCGGTCGTTCCTTTATTGCGCTTGTTCCAGCATCTGCGCTTGTTGGAAGTATTCTCGTGATGCTGGCAGACTTAGTTGCGAGAACGGCCTTTCTCCCGTTAGATGTCCCGGCAGGTGTGTTTACGGCGGCGATTGGTGCACCGTTCTTTATTTATTTGTTATATCAACAGCGAAATCGTTAAACGAAAGATGGGGGTTTTGACATGAAGCCAGAGTGGGTTGAGAGAGAATTACTTGATTTCGGGGTACACATCACAAATGGACCAATGACATCTGATCGCACACTTGCTGCGCTTTTTTCAGAAGCATCTATCAGACGTTTATTAGAAGCTGAAAAGGAAGCGATGCATGCACCGAATATAGCAGTGGCGGCGTCCATGTTTTCAAAACGCTATGCCTATTTAGCTGTTAGTTCTACTTTGTACTTGATGACGATGTATGATGCTGTCTACCGGTTTTCACCAGAGGCGTGTGTCTTTAGAGAAGATCGTAAAATTGAGCTAGATGAAACGCTCTGTTCATTTGTTCAGTTAGAAGGAGATCGTCATGAGTGGAGAGAACAGGTCGTCCGCATGCTATTTACGCAGTGTGTCACACCACTTTTAGATGTATTGAAACGTACTTCAAGACTTCCGTATTCAATTTTATGGGAAAATGTAGCGGTACGTATCAATTCTCTTTACCGTAGCATGATGCGAGAAACGGAAGAGCCTAAAATGAAAGAGCGCGTACGGGAGGATTATTTGTTTCTGAAGAAGGCATCGGGTGATCTTTTCGGAGCGAAGCAAAATCCTTTTCAGCACAGCTTAAATTTAGATGAAAGTTTGCTAGACACATCAAATCGAAAGACTTGCTGTATGTATTATAAGCTTGAGAAAAAATCAGAGAGCCTTGATTATTGTCTCGTCTGTCCGCTTGAAAAAAAGAAAGGCACTGCTTGCTCATAGCAGTGCCTCTCTTTTTTATTCCCAAATATCGCTTACCCATTCAGGGTGATCAATAAAAGGATTGCGATTGTGCTGGTACGTTTGATAGATGATTTCGTTACGATTCCGTTCGATTTGATCGACTGGATCTTGCTTGTGCCATTTCAAGAGGACAGACATTTTGCCGTGAAGAGGGGCGCTTCCATTATTCACTTTGTTGTTCAATTCTAAATCTGGGAAGCGGTCATCGCCTTCATATCGGACGGCCATATAAAAGAGCATTCTTGCTACATCTCCTTTCACCCGGCTATGAGGTTCAAATGAGTCGCTGTCGTAGAAGTTACCCGGAGCTCCCTTGTATTCATTTCCGCCTATATCAAAATCTAAATTTCCTCGTGTGCTATTCGTTTGTACGTCTGTTGCCCGAAGGTGATGGAGATCTGTACCAGGTCCTTGGCTCGTCCCAAAATTGCCGTGAGATTTAGCCCACACATGCTCCCGGTTCCACTGTCCCACGTTTCCTCCATTTGCTTGCTTAGACCTGGAGATACCGCTATAGAGCAAGAGCACATTGCTTGGATTTTTTGGATCTTCATCCGTTTTCTTTAATGCATCCCAAACCTGGCTGTAGGATAGCTGCGTATGATCATCAATAATATCGTGTAATGCTTTCTTAAGAGCAGGCCCAGATTTGCCAGCAGCAGATTGGTAATAGGAATCAATTTGACTTGAAGCGGTTGTTTTGGCATGTTGAGCAGATGTTTCGGTTTGTAGCTGTAACGGGGAAAAGGTGATGGTTTGACTCGGTTCATTCAGAGTAAAGCCTTGAGCATTTGCAGCGGGAGGCAGCGGAGCGGCAAATGTACCGAAAATCATGATTCCGGCGGCCACAGTTCCAAATAAAGATCTTTTCATTCTATTTCCTCCTTCATAGGGAATGTATACTCTTTAGTTCTATCATATTGCCATAAAGAAATAAATGGATTTATCGTAAATTTTATGTAATCAATTCGTAAGAAAAGAGATTGCTATTTTATCAGCATTGCTGTATAAGTGGGCATATAAGGATGGACACAGCAAGGGAGAGGATGGATAACGTGAAAGAACTAAACACACCTACTAGAACCATTATGACACCAGGACCTGTCGAAGTAGATCCGAGAGTCCTTCGAGTGATGAGTACACCAATTCTTGGTCAATTTGATCCTGCATTTACAGAGATCATGAACGAAACGATGACCTTATTACGATCACTTTTTCAAACAGAAAATGAATGGGCTTATCCAATTGATGGGACGTCCCGCTCAGGACTTGAAGCTGTGCTTGCCAGTGTGATCGAGCCCGGAGATGTGATGCTCGTTCCGGTCTTTGGACGCTTCGGTCATTTGCTGATTGAAATTGGACAGCGCTATGGTGCTGAGGTACATACAATGGAATGTGAATGGGGAACGGTTTTTAAGCAAGACGACATCATCGTAGAGATGCATCAAGTCAAGCCGAAAATTGTTGCGATGGTTCATGGTGAAACATCTACCGGAAGATTACAGCCGCTTGAGAAAATTGGTGAAGCATGCCGAGCGCTTGATGCGCTTTTTATTGTAGACGCTGTGGCGACAATTGGTGGAGTCGAGGTCAAGGTAGACGAATGGAAAATCGATGCGGCAATTGGGGGCTCGCAGAAATGCTTGTCTGTTCCATCAGGGATGTCACCGATCACATATAATGAACGAGTGGCAGACGTCGTACAATTGAGAAAGAAAGTCGAAAAAGGGATTGCAACACAGGACGAACTGCAAAAACAGGTAGACATTTCTCCAATCAAAAGCAATTACTTTGATCTAAGCCAGCTGCAAGATTATTGGAGCCCGAGGCGGTTAAATCATCATACAGAAGCGACAACGATGCTTTATGCACTGAGAGAAGGGGTTCGTCTTGTGCTGGAAGAAGGCTTGGAGGAACGTTTTCAGCGCCACTTGTTTCATGAGAAGGCTTTAATGGCAGGCCTTGAAGCGATGGGGCTTGAATTATTCGGTGATCCAGACTGCAAAATGCCGGTCGTGACGTGTATCGTCATTCCAAGTGATATCGACGGAGAAGCGGTCCGGGCTGATCTTCTTCATCATTTTGGAATTGAAATTGCGAGTTCATTTGGTCCGCTTGCAGGACGGATATGGAGAATTGGCTCAATGGGCTATAGCTGCCGAAAGGAAAATATTCTATTTGTTTTAGCAGGCCTTGAAGCCATCTTGATGAAATACGGCGCAGCCATCAATTGTGGCGCTGGGTTACAGGCGGCTCTTTCCATCTATGAACAAGCTGAATAAAAAAGGGATACTCAAAATACTCGCCACCAGCGGGTATTTTTATTTGGGAAAAAACGCTGTTTTTTGAAAAACTAGACTTATAGAGAGCGATATCGCTATACTGAAGAAGTTCTTATCATTTTTGTCATCATTTTCATTTATTTTGAAGAAAGAGGTTTTAATATGAAAAAAATGGGCAGATTGTACATTTTGATGCTCAATATTTTTATTGCCATGCTTGGATTTGGTCTGATCGTTCCTGTCATGCCAAGTTATATTGAAGCCTTTGGCGCAACTGGGAAAACACTTGGTTTCCTCGTTGCTGCAACTGGTCTGACACAATTTGCTTTATCACCCGTCGCCGGAGCGCTGACTGATCGATTTGGACGCAGAAAATTGATTATTGCTGGGATTGCCGGCTTTACGGTAGCTCAATTTATTTTTGCATTTGCCGATCAGCTTTGGATGCTGTTTGTGTCTCGATTTTTAGGCGGAGCTGCTGGTGCGCTGCTGATGCCCGCCATGTTTGCCTACATTGCTGATATCACAAGTGAAAAGGATCGAGGGAAAGGAATGGGGCTATTTAGTGCAGCAATGACGTTAGGCTTTGTCATTGGACCGGGTGTGGGCGGTTATTTGGTTGAGTTTGGGATTGCTTTTCCTTTCCTCATCGCTGGTTCTTTTGCAGCCCTGTCGACGCTGTTGTCTTTCTTGTTCTTACCTGAAACTTTAACAAAGGAAAAGCAGGAAGAAGCACGATTGAATAAAGAGCTTCATTTCAATCCTTTTACGCAGATGATTCAGGCTTTAAAAACACCATACGGTTTTTTGTTTATCTTGGCCTTTGTTTTGAATTTCGGAATCATTCATTTTGAATCGATCTTTGGCTTATATGTCGACCAAAAACATGGCTTTACACCGAAGGATATTGCATTTGTCATTACGGTAGCTGGACTTGCGGGTGTCATCGTTCAAGGTGCTTTAGTAAATACCTTTGTGAAACGATTTGGCGAAATGCGTGTCGTCCGTTATGCCCTTTTAGCTGCGGCATTTATGCTGATCGCCTGCCGCTTTGCTCCTTCCTTTTGGCTCATTTTTACGGGCTCTATTTTATTTTTATCAGCCACCTCGTTTGTTCGTCCAGCTCTTAATACATTACTTTCTAAAATGGCAGGGAATCAGCAGGGGGTAGCAGGCGGCCTCAATACCTCCTTTATGAGCCTTGCGAATATCGTCGGGCCAAGTCTTGCGGGTATTTTATTTGATGTGAATATTGAGCTGCCATTTATGTTTGGAACGCTGGTGCTTTGTATGAGTTTCATTGCTTCTATTTTATGGGCGAAAAAAGCGCAGCAACATTCCCATGCCGTATCGTAATGACAGCATAGAAAAAACCGATCAGCACAAATGGATCGGTTTTTTTCGTCATCGCTCATACTTCACAACTGGTGATTTTTCTTTATGCAACGCATGAATCAATGCATCGTCTACATGCAAATGCTCCTTCACTAATTGAGGAGGGGTTAAGGCCATCCATTGGTTCAATGAAATATCAGCAAATCGATCGCTTTTAAACATTTCTAGAAACCAAAGGCTCGTTTGCCCGATATTTTGTATGTAATGCCCCATCCCGAAAGGAACATAACCAACATCACCTGCTCTGTAATTAAAGGTGCGAGCTGTCCCGCCTGCTCCAAAAACCGTCATTTTGGCTGTGCCGGTTAAATAGTATTGCCACTCATCATTATTCGGGTGCCAGTGCATTTCTCTCATCCCGCCAGGTTTTACCTCCACAAGTGCAGCAGCAATCGTTTTCGATACTGGAAAATTGCGTGAGTCGACGATTCGTACGGTTCCACCAGAGGTCACGATTGGTTTTTGACGAAGGAGCTGGTGGGTAAATGGCGGTTTGATGCCGCCGTATGGATCAGAGACTGTTTGGTTTTCAATGGATGCCGGTGAAGAGCCTTGAAACATATAGCGCTGTTTATGAGGAATGCGGTCAAACAGCTTGATTGGCACGCCGAAATTAGCAGAAAGAATGTCTTTTGGTGTATGAGCAAACCAGTCTGTGATGGTGAACGTATCAAATTCAGAAAAAGCACCATCATCAAACACAAGGAGAAACTCACAGCCATCCTCAAGACCTTGAATGGAGTGCGGAATACCGGGCGGGAAATACCACAAGTCTCCTTCTTCAACATCAGCGATCATATTCCGTCCTTCTGCATCTACAGATGTGATCCGGGCTTTGCCTAAAATCATATATGCCCATTCCGCCTGCTTATGCCAATGAAGCTCACGAACACCTCCGCGCGTAAGCCTCATGTTTACACCAGCAATCGTTGTTGAAACAGGCAGCTCTCGCTCGGTAATTTCCCTCGACCAGCCGCCATGATTCAAGTGCATATGTGTATCAGAATATGAAAATTTTAAATTAGGAATCGTCCCCGCATCCGTTTTTGGGGGGACGAACATATCTGGGTTCTCCAAATCGCGCAGAACGTCTCGCGGGCCTAAATCGGTTGCGCCGGCCCCATCGTCTCGAATTGGTTGCGGGATGTGACGAATCTCCTCATCCATTTGACACCACTCCTTGTCATTCACATTTCTCCTCCAAAATATATGAGGCGTAAGAAAAAAAGATTCAATTGGAATCGGATGAAAGGTGTTTTTGAATCCGCAAAGCTAATCGCAAGCGCAATGTTGCGTCAGGATCTTTTAGGCTGATCTGGAGCAGTTCTTCACATTTCTCTAGTCGATATATCACGGTGTTGCGATGAACAGATAAACGCTTGGCTGTTTCTGAAATATGGCAATGTGTTTCGACATAAACAGATAAGGTGTGGAGAAGGTTTGGATCGACTTGTGGTTGTTCATATAATGGGTGGAGGTACTGCTCATAGAATGTTGTTAAATCTTTTGGTGGGATGAGCTTCAGTAAATCTGACACATCTTTTGCTTGATAGAACTGAATATATTCAGCTCTTAATGAGAGCTGGCCTGATTGCAGAGCATGGACAGCTTCACTGAATCCTTTTGGCAGATCGGTGATGAGATAACCGCTTAAGCTCACACCAAAGGAAATGGTGGCATTCACATGCTGTTTAATAAGGATCTGCAGTTGTTTTAAAAAAGAGCAGATCGATTTGTTCATTGCCTGCCACCCGCCAGTCTCTTCTATAAGGATGATGCCGATATCTCCTTTGACAAAAAGAAAGGCGGGATATGGACAGTGCGAAAGGGTGCTTTCAAGTAAATCAAACACATCATCTACAAGGGTTTGCTGCTTAAGGAAACAAGAGAAATGACTGCTCTGATCAAGTTGACAGACAATACATAGATAGGGAATCGTTGTGTTTAATCCAAACATGCGTGCTAGGCGGGTGACATCTTGCTCTGAGGAAATCGTCCCCTCCATCCATTTGCGAAACCATTCATTTTTGGCTCGCTCTGTCGATTGCTTGATGGCATGTTGTTTGATGCGTGAAATGGACATGGCATTTACAGCTTGTACAATGGCCAAATGTAGCTCCATGTCGTCTTGAGGATGAATGAAGGCGGGAACGACTAAATAATTATAAGATTGTTCGTTTATATAGATAGGAAAAACAGAAACGCTTTCTTTTGAATGAACCATAGAAAAATAATGCTGCTGCGTACTGTGAAACAAGCGGAGCATTTGTATCCAATCTGGGTTTGTCATACCTTGGGGTGAGGTGAAAAGAACACGTCCATACTGATTGATCAAATAGACAGGCTGATGAATTCTTTGGGCCACTTTTTGCAATGCTTCAACATGATGATCGACAATGTTCATATCCACTCATTCTCCTTTTTTTAGAGCTGAATCCTTTGGTGAAGATGAATAAAAAAATGGACAATCGCTGTCAAAGTCTCTGATATCAATTTTATGTTATCAGCTCCATTCAATTTAGATAGAAAGTTGTGATGTAATATCACAAAAAAGATGGCAGGGCAACATCACATCAGTCATCTTCATTCAGAAAAATAGGTAAATATGATATTGTAGACAGAAGAATTTCTTTCAGAAAGATGGGTATCCCAAGAAACAAAGACTTTCAATGGGAAAATCCGTTTAGACAAGCAAGTGGCAAGAGGTGAGATAGATGATTTATATCGGATTAACTGGCTGGGGCGATCATGACAGTCTGTACCCGCCGAGAATCGGCAGTTCTCAAAAGCTGTTTCACTACGCATCAACGTTTCCCATTGTGGAACTGGATGCAAGCTTTTATGCTGTTCAGCCTGAGCGGAACCATGAAAAATGGATAAAAGATACGCCAGACGCCTTTCAATTTGTCGTGAAAGCATATCAAGGAATGACCGGGCATCAAAGAGGTGAGATCCCGTTTGCTTCAAAGGAAGAAATGTTTGATGCCTTTATTCTTTCACTGACTCCTCTCATTCGAGCAGGGAAACTGGCGATGGTTCTGTTTCAATTTCCACCATGGTTTGATTGCAAAAAGGAGCACGTCCACTATTTAAGATGGTGTAAGGAGAAGATGGGGGACATTCCTTGTGCACTTGAATTCCGAAACCGGACTTGGTTTTCAGACGAGTTTTATGAACAAACCTTATCCTTTATGGAGAAAGAAGGGTGGATTCATTCCGTCTGTGATGAACCGCAAGTCGGAGAAGGGTCTATACCGCCAGTCATAAAAGCCACACACCTTGACAAAACATTGGTCCGTTTCCACGGAAGAAATAAACAAGGCTGGCTTCACCCGGCAGATCATGAGAACTGGCGTGAAGTTCGTTACTTATATTTATATAATGAAGCTGAACTAAAGGAATGGAAAAAGAACCTCGACATCCTGCATCAGCAGTCGAAAGATGTATATGTCGTATTTAATAATAACTCAGGCGGAGATGCGGCGACGAATGGCCAGCAAATGATTGATTTGCTGGATTTGACGTATTCAAGCTTATCCCCGAAGCAGTTAGATTTATTTAGTTAAACGAGAGCTGCGGCTTTCAACTTGAACGAGACGGTTCAGTGACAACTTGAGGGAGAGATCAACATGCTGCAGAAGCTATGGTTATATCATACAAACGACTTGCACAGCCACTTTGAAAATTGGCCAAAAATCGCAGCTTATATTGAAGAAAAGCGTCAAGTTCACGATCAGATGCTCTTATTTGATATTGGCGATCATATGGATCGAGTAAACCTTGTATCAGAAGCGGATTATGGAAAAGTGAATGTCAAACTTCTCAATCAGCTTGGCTATGATGGCGTCACAATTGGTAATAATGAAGGCATTACGTTGCCTCATGAGCAGCTCGACCAATTGTACAAAGACGCGCAATTCCCGGTGATTTTATCTAATTTATTTGAAAAAGGCAAAAGACCATCGTGGGCAAAGCCTTATGAAGTGATCACGTTGAACAATGGACTGAAGATCGCCGTCTTAGGGGTGACCATTGCGTATACACCTGTCTATGAAAAGCTGGGCTGGGACATTACAGACCCATTTGAGAGCATACGGGAGATGCTGCAAGAAGTGAAAGGACAAGCCGATGTCATTGTTCTTCTTTCCCATCTAGGCATCATCCATGATCGAGAGGTAGCCCATGACTTCCCGGAAATCGACATCATCTTAGGCTCACATACGCATCATCTTTTAGAACAGGGCGAAATGGATAATGGCGTTCTTCTTGCATGTGCTGAAAAGTATGGGCATTATATTGGCTGTGTCGAGCTGACCATTGACACAGCGAGTAGCGAGCTCATCGAGAAAAAAGCGACGGTGCAATCAGTGGACCAGCTGATCAGCGAATCCGATGAAGCGATCATGACTTTACAGAAAGCAGAAAGACGAGCGAAGTCACTCATGCAGGAAAAAGTGACATCCATTAAATCAAAGCTCGAAACAAAGTGGTTTGATGACTCCCAGCTTCCGCAACTTTTAACAGATGCCATTAAAGAATGGTGCGAGGCAGATATCGGCATGATGAATGCAGGGATGGTGCTTGATTCATTAGAGGCTGGCATCGTCACTAGAGAAGACATTCACCGGATATGCCCGCACCCCATTAATCCAATCCGGGTGACGCTTACTGGGAAGCAATTGATCGAAACAGTTTCTCGTGGCTGTGAAGAAAAAATGGAACAACTGCGCATCAAAGGCTTTGGCTTTAGAGGCGAACTGATGGGGAAAATACTATACAGCGGTTTGACTTATTCATTAGAAGAGGGCGAAACCAAACGAGTAAAAGATATCTATGTAAACGATCAACTCGTCAAAGAAGATGATTCCTATAAGGTTGGCACAGTGGATATGTATACACTTGGTTCTCTTTTTCCTCATATACGTGACCATGAACACATCGAATATTTTATGCCGGAATTTTTACGTGATGTCCTGAGCTGGCGATTGAGGGACGCAAAGTGAAATCCGCTCCAGCCTAACAACACTTGCCCTCCCTTCACATAGATTGTGTTGAAGGGAGTGAAGGGATATGGTGAATTTAACACCTATTACAATTGATGGCCATTCCTTTACAGCCGTCACCGTCAAACTGCCAAAGACCAATTTCATGGCAGTGACAAATGAGCATGGTTATATTATGTGCGGTGCACTTGATGTCGGGCTCCTAAATGAAAAGCTTGCAGATAGAGGAATCATCGCAGGAAGAGCAGTCGGTGTAAGAACTATCGAGCAATTGCTGGATGCACCTTTAGAATCTGTGACATATGCCGCTGAGTCACTCGGCATTCATGCTGGCACAATTGGAAGAGATGCATTATTAAAAATGGTGAAATAAAATGTACAGATGATTCCTATCCCCCCGCCTGTCTGCATACACTTGTAATGGAGAAGGGGGGATTTTTTATTGAGATTAAACCGCCGTTATCGCCCTATAAAAAGGGCCCTCTGCCATTTCGTTACGTCATGCTGCTTGCCGTATTATTTTTTGTGCTCTCAACTGTCATTAGCCTATTCTTCATCAATCGTTCCATTAAACCAACGTTGATTCACATTGCTGAACTAGAAACAGAACGAATTGCCAATCATCTCATCCAATATTCTGTTCAAGATTTTGCAGATGATCAGGAGAATATGAAAGATATGGTTGTGATGAATACAAGTGAGAACGGAAAAGTGACAACTATCGACTTCAATGCGCAAGCAACATCGAAAGCAATGGCTGACCTGTCACGTCACCTTCAAAAAAATCTAGAGGACATTGAAAAGGGGAATTTTCAAAAAGAGGCAAAAGAAGCATTAAAGGATCAAACAGATGGACATGACGGCATTATATATAACATTCCGCTTGGGCAAGCGTCCGGAAATGCACTTATCGCCAACCTAGGACCAAAAGTACCTGTACGATTTAGTGTCATTGGTGACCCGCATACAGACGTTGAAAAAAACATCAAGCCATATGGCATTAACAATGCCTTGATTGATATTAGTGTGCTCATTGAGGTGAAGGTGAGAGTCATCATCCCATTCGCCTCAGAAACCATCGTCGTCAAAAATTCCGTGCCTGTCTCCATCCAAGCCGTTCAAGGAGACGTCCCAGATTATTATAATGGCAGCGGAACAAATTCAGGCGCACCATCGATTGTTCTGCCAGAGAAAAAGGATAAGAAAGAATAACAGCCCAATGGACGAATTGGGCTGTTTTTTTCATACGCTGTGATTGCATATAGTGTTTTTGTGATGAACGTTTTGTTGTTACGAAACAGACAGTCTTGTCCTTGCATCATTTTCATCGGTGATATAGGTCACGTCTTCAAATCCACATTCAACTGCATTCTTGTATAGCCATTCGAGTGTTCCCTTATTTTTGCAATAGATCGTAACATAGGAGCAATCGGCCACTAAAAGAACAAGCTCGCATTGGCTTTCAATAAATTCTTCATAGGTCTTAATATGAGACAATGTCCCTTTTGGATATGCTTGTAAATCGGCGAAAATCATATAATACGTCTTGTTTTCAATGAGGTGTTTGAGTTCTATACCGTCCATTTCTGTTTTACCTTCAGGAAAAAGTTCTTCATCTTTTTCGCCATCAACTAGTATATTCGAGTCTTCGGTATCGATTCGCCAGCTGAATTTGGTGATGTCGATCGGTTTTAGCACTTCTCCAAGGAAGGCTCCATATTCATTTGGAATGGTAAAGGTCATTCCTCTTTTCAAAAAAACAACCCCCTAACTCTTTGTGAAGTAATCTTTCATTGGCTGCGATGCTTAGACTTTTTTTATGTGATCTGTTCATCTTATCCTAATTGACCACTTGATTCCATACGAATCACGTGCCATGATAAATGTTCATTGTTTTCCTTATTTGAATAGTGTAGCTATCCTGAAGGCTGATTTTTCACGATCGTCTGTTATGAAAGTGAGAGGAGGATTTGATTGATATGAAGAAAATTCATGTAAGCGGGTTTTGTTTTTTAGTATTTGCCATTGTATTTAGTGCTAAATATATGTCAGCATCGATATTATTAGCTGGGAGCGACAGTTTGAGTGTCGACTTATTTAGAGGGATGTTTGACATGATTCCACTTGAAGTAACAGTTGTGTATCTCCTTTTTTTCATCATGGGTATTCTTTTTTTAGTTTTAGGATTGAAAGAAAAGCATAAGCAGTAACAGTAGACAAGTGATAATGTTGATACATATTAAAAGGAGAAGCCAGCGGTATCGCTAAACTTCTCCTTTTATTTATCGACGTTTCCGCTCGGCTCTTTCCCATGCCCTTAAATGAGGGTAAGGATCAAACGACCATTCAGTTCGTCCATTGTCTTTATACATGCCATAATGAAGGTGTGGCGGGAATTTTCCTGCTGTGCCAGGTGGACCGTAACCGGAGCTTCCGACTGATCCGATGACTTGACCAGGTTCTACAATCTGCCCAGCTTTGAGTCCTTTTGCAAAGCCATTTAAGTGGGCAAAATAATGATAATGATTATGAATATCTCGAATGCCGATCCGCCAGCCGCCAAAGCGGTTCCAGCCTTTCATTTCAATCACGCCGTACGATGTCGCACGAACAGGAAGACCGTAATGAGCAAATAGATCAGTGCCCTCATGAATTCTTCTGCCTCCAAAGCCTCTCGCATCACCCCATGTACTCCTGTAGCTGTAGTCAGCGCCAACCGGAAGAGGAAACGCATGCTTTCCAAGGTCAAGATGGCCGTAATGCTGATAGAGCTTCATAAAAGATGAAATGATTCCAACGGTTTGATCACGTCCGTAATAATCCCACAGCGCAATTTTTAATTGGTCGATGCTGCTGCCGTAATGGAGCAAGTATTGAGCAAACGTGAACAGGACATCTTCATCGTTATCGATTTCTGCTTTTCCATCCCCATTTCCATCAAGCCCAATACCGTCAAAAACTTTAATGCTTAATGGAGAGGTATCCTGCTTATTTGGATTTTCTGGTCCTATCCACATTTCCCGGGGAATGTAGATACCAATCACACCTGTTTGTTTGGGTAAATCTCTTCTGCTTTTGCGTATATTGTGTTCATACTGATCAACCGCAGCAAGTACATACCACGGGACCTGTGTGGTGATGGCGATCTTTTCATACAGTGCCATTCGCTGTTTTAATTCATCGGGCTGTTTGTTTGTCCCTTGTGCATGGACTGATGCGGGAATCATTGAAAGAGCGATGATGATCGCTAAAACCACTTTCACAAACGTCCATCTCCTTTCTTCGAACATCTCTTCTACCGTTTAGTGTGGTTTGATCACGTTATTTCATAAGAAGAAAATGTTAGTAATTTTCTTCTGTTATTTTAGGAGTCTTTTGGGTATTTTTGCAGCTCATTCCCTTGTTGTTCAATCTGTACTATGTTAAAGTGTCTAAAGAAAAGGCCTTAGGCCGAAGATTCAATTTTTTGCGGCAACAGCTGCATCCATCGTATATAGCAGGAAGATGATTGTATATGCACCTTTAACGAATTCATATGGAGATGATGGAATTGGCAAAGAAGGAAGAGCACGTAAGAAAACCGGACTGGCTTAAAATTAAGCTGAATACGAATGAAAACTATACCGGTTTGAAAAAAATGATGCGGGAAAACAACCTGCATACCGTTTGTGAGGAAGCGAAATGTCCGAATATTCACGAATGCTGGGCAGTGAGAAGAACTGCTACATTTATGATCCTCGGATCTGTTTGTACGCGCGCATGCCGTTTCTGTGCGGTGAAAACCGGACTTCCTACTGAATTAGACTTGCAAGAGCCAGAACGCGTGGCAGATTCAGTGGCTTTAATGAATTTAAAGCACGCTGTTATAACAGCGGTTGCAAGGGATGACCAAAAAGATGGCGGAGCAGGCGTATTTGCTGAAACTGTTCGTGCCATTAGAAGAAAAAGTCCATTCACAACAATTGAAGTTCTCCCTTCAGACATGGGTGGCAATTATGATAATTTGAAAACGTTAATGGATACACGCCCTGATATTTTAAATCACAATATTGAAACAGTTCGCAGGTTAACACCAAGAGTTCGTGCACGAGCTACATACGATCGTTCATTGGAATTCTTGCGTCGTGCAAAAGAAATGCAGCCTGACATTCCAACGAAATCAAGCATTATGATTGGACTTGGTGAAACGAAGGAAGAAATCATCGAAGTTATGGATGATCTTCTTGCCAATAACGTCGACATCATGGCAATTGGTCAGTATTTACAACCGTCGAAAAAGCATTTGAAAGTGCAAAAATACTACCATCCAGATGAGTTTGCAGAGCTGAAGGAAATTGCCATGTCTAAAGGCTTTAGTCACTGTGAAGCTGGACCGCTTGTCCGTTCTTCTTACCATGCAGACGAACAAGTAAACGAAGCGTCTAAAAAGCGTCAGGCGCAAGCATAACAAAGAAAACGCCAGAGCTCTCTGGCGTTTTTTCTCGTATTAATTTTGGCCGTAAGGTGCGTTTCGTCTCATGGTCCGATCGGAATTCGTCATGCCATTGGCATCTTCTTTCGTTGAAATATCTCCGCCTTGAGGAGAGTATTTCATTTGTTGAATCGTTTTCGTTAAAATTTGATCAAAATCACGTGAATTGGTTTGAAGACGTGAAAAATTGGCAATGGATTGAAAGTGCTCTGGGTTATCAGAGACGTACACATGATAATAACGAGGGAGAACAGAAACCGCTGTTTTTTTCACTTGATCGGCTGATTCATCTCGGTTTTTGTTGCCTGTTCGATACACAATGAGGGCATCCTCGTCTGTGACAAGTGTTGCTGCGTCCTTTATATTTGGCAGCTGAATGGCTAAACTTGTAATCACGTGGGCAAGATGCTCACGATTTAAAGCAGGCGTTCTTTCCTTCTGATCGGTGACTTGCTGGCGCTGATAACGAACATAGCCTGCTCGATTCGTATCTGCTTCTGGCATGTTGGAATTATTTCCTTCATGACGATCAGACAGGCGAATTGTCTTGCTGGAAGAATCTTCATCCACTTGCCGGTTCATGCCTGATTGAAAGCCGCACCCGCCTAAAAGCATGCATAGGAGAATAGTGGCTGTCAGTTGTTTCATCATAAATGTGACCTCCTTTATTCTTTAGCTTCGGCTAAATCGGAAAAAACATGCTTTAGCAATTGATGGAGTTGTTCCAATGAATTATCATTAAAGGTGGATCGTTTAAAAAGAGGTGAGAAGATGATCGTCATTCAGAATGCTACCTTTGATCTTGTCAGAGAAATCAAAGACGGCTTTGATGAGGAAGCGTTTAAAGCAAGGTACTCAGATATTTTAAATAAGTATGATTATATTGTGGGGGATTGGGGCTATAACCAGCTTAGGCTGAAGGGGTTTTTTGATGACCAAAACCAAAAGGCCACATTCGATACAAAAATCAGTACACTCGATGAATACATTTATGAATACTGTAATTTTGGCTGTGCCTATTTTGTCTTAAAGCGGATTAGAAAATAACGCAAAGGGGGCGTCATGATGTATTTCGTAGACAGAAAGAAGATTGAAGAGACATTACGTTTTTTTGAGGAGCAATATAATTTGATGCGCAGTCATCAAACATGGTCAAGCCCTTTAGAAAAAAAAGCGCTAGAACGAATTGTTCATTTGCTCGTCGAATGTATTCTTGATACAGGAAATGATATGATTGACGGCTTTATCATGCGGGACCCAGGAAGCTATGACGACATCATGGATATTCTTGTGGACGAAAAAGTTGTACCAACAGAAGAAGGCACTCACCTGAAAAAACTGGTCTCGTGCCGTAAAACACTTGTTCAGCAATACCAAGAAGTGGTTCATCACGATTTGTTGCAGGTCATCAGTGAGGTAGAACAGGCGCTGCAAGTCTTCCCGAATCGAATTCGCACTTACTTGGAGCAGGAGCTTGGACCAGTATCAGCGTTTAAATAAACCATTGGAGTTGTAAGCAGCATGAAATACAAAGGCTATTTAATTGATTTAGACGGGACGATGTATAAAGGAACAGAAAAGATTGAAGAGGCGGGGCAATTTGTTCACAAGTTAAATGAGTTGAACATCCCTTATTTGTTTGTCACGAATAACTCTTCACGCACACCGAAGCAAGTAGCAGAGAAACTGGTTTCATTCGATATTCCAGCAACGGAAGAGCAAGTCTTTACAACAAGTATGGCGACGGCAAACTATATCGCAGAACAAAAGAAAGATGCCTCGGTGTATGTGATCGGAGAAGAAGGCATTCAGCAGGCCATCGAAGAAAAAGGCTTGTCGTTTGGTCAAGAAGACGCTGATTTCGTTGTCGTTGGAATAGACCGCGGTATTACATATGAAAAACTAGCGGTAGGAGCCATTGCGATCCGTCAAGGTGCACAATTTGTTTCAACAAATGGAGATATTGCCATTCCGACAGAAAGAGGGCTGTTACCTGGAAATGGATCGTTAACATCTGTGCTGACGGTTACAACAACAGTGCAGCCAACATTTATCGGAAAGCCAGAGTCTATCATTATGGAACAGGCCATGCGGGTGCTCGGGACAGATGTGTCAGAGACGCTCATGGTGGGCGATAACTATGATACCGATATTATGGCAGGGATGAATGCAGGGATGGATACACTGCTTGTCCATACAGGCGTCACGACAAAAGAGCTGCTTCAGAAATATGACAAACAGCCAACCTATGTCATTGATTCATTATCTGAGTGGATTGAACGATTATCTTAATGAAAAGAGGACAAGCGTCAGACGCACGTCCTCTTTTGTGTTTTATTCTGCATTTCTCGCACTATGTGCCAGTCTGCTTGATGCTGCCGCAGCAATAGCACCGACAATGTCATCTAAAAAGGTGTGGCATTCGCCTGAGGATTTATCGTTGAGTTTCCCAAGAATCCCTGGTTTTTCTTTATCGATATATCCGTAATTCGTAAAGCCGATGGAGCCATAAATATTAACGATGGCAAAGGATAAAATTTCATCAACCCCATATAGACTTTCATCTGTTTCAAGAATGGATTGCAGCGGTTCTGTCAGCTTTTTTTGCTCAGCGAGAACGTCTAGTTCAACGCCTGTTAAGATGGCATTTTGGACTTCACGTTTTGCGATGACACGTTCCACATTGTGGATGCACTCTGTCATGTCTAAGCCAGGATGATATTTTTCCTGTAAAAAGAAGACAAGGTCTGCTATATCTTGAATGGTTACGCCTCGTTCTTGTAAACGGCGTCTTGCTGTTTTTTCTACTTCGTTCATCTCATGATGATGCGGCATGTTCCTCACCCAATCCTCGTAATTTGTCCACAACGTGTGAAAAAGCTTCGGATAGTAAATAGTATTCATAAATCCCTCAACCTGCGACTACGATATGATAAGAGACTGATTTTATGAACGCAGGTGAAATCATGAAAGAAACCATTTATCACACATTTGGTATTGATGTGCGTCAATTTATGTCATATGGCAGTTATCAGAGCTTTCAAACGGCGAAAGCTCTCTTCATCATTGTTCCCGTGTCTCATTTGCGAGAAGAAGAACTCACAGAGCTTTATCATATCAGTCAGTATTTACTGAATGACGGTGACCCATACGTTGCCGTGTTTGAATTAACAAACGAAGAGAAACCGACTTTTACCCATGGAAAAGAACTGTACGCTCTATTAAAGGCAGCACCGCGGGTTACAAGCCGCTCATTTCAGCACGCATCAGAGCTGGCGGCCTTTCATGTCAGGGGAAGAGGGTTTCCTTATGAGGTGTCTGAAACAAAACGTGTCGGAGCTTGGAAGGAATTATGGGCAAAACGGTTAGACCAGCTGGAAGGCTTTTGGATGCAGCAAATGCATCAAAAACCACTTGAACGATTTGAAAAGAAATTTATTGAATCCTTTCCGTATTATCTCGGATTAACGGAAAATGCCATTCAATATTTAGTGGATACAGAGCTTGATGATGAACCAAAAGAATGTGATTCAGGTACTGTTTGTCATCAGCGCTTTTCACGTATGACCTGGCCACATGAGCAGCCGCTTCGTTTACCTGTTGACTGGGTATTTGACCATCCAACAAGAGACATCGCAGAATATTTAAGAGAAACCTTTGTCCAGCATAAGGAGGATTTAATTGAAGAGGGATTCTCCTTTTTGCAGCAATATGAGCAGGTTACGCCTCTTTCATCATTTTCAAAGCGCCTGCTGTACAGCCGTCTTCTGTTTCCGCTTCATTATTTTGAAATTGTCGAAGGTTATTATATGTCAGGAGAAAATGAAAAATCTTATTATGAAGAACGATTAGATTACGTTTTAAATGATGCGAACCGCTACGAATATTTTCTCAAGGTGTTTCAAGAATTGAGTGCCATGCGCAGCGGTGGGCATCTCATTCCTCCTGTTGGATGGATTCATCAATCCGCTGATTTGAAGTTTCAGTGAACAGACGAAACGTCTCTTTTCTCTTGAGGCGTTTTTCGTTATGCTTAAAGAAATCAACCAAAGGAGTGTTCTTCTTGACGAAACCTTATGTCTATATCACAAGAAAGCTTGATGAAACAACACTTACACCATTAAAAGAAGTCGCTCATATTGACATGTGGACGAGCGAGGATGAGCCGTGTCCAAGAGAAGAGTTAGAAAAACAAGCGGCTCAAGCAGATGGGCTGCTCACGATGCTGTCAGATCAAGTAGATGAGGCACTTTTATCAAATGCTCCAAATCTAAAAGTGGTCGCGAATCTCGCGGTCGGCTATGACAATATTGATCTAAAGGCAGCTAAAAAGCACGGGATCACGGTATGTCATACACCGGACGTCTTAACAGAATCGACAGCTGATTTAGCCTTTGCGCTTTTGATGGCGTCAGCAAGACGAATTGTCGAAGCGAGTGATTGGATTAAGGATGGGAACTGGACAGGCTGGGGGCCGCTTCTTCTAGCCGGTGCTGATGTTCATCATAAAACGTTAGGGATTGTCGGAATGGGCAGTATTGGAACCGCACTGGCCAAGCGGGCAAAAGGTTTTGATATGAATGTTCTTTATCATAATCGTTCAAGAAAGCCAGAAGCAGAAGCGCAGCTAGGTGTGACCTATGCCGCATTTGATGAGCTACTTACGCAGTCTGATTTCATCGTTTGTTTGACGCCTTTAACGCCTGAAACGAAAGAAATGTTTAATAAGAAAGCATTTGAGCAGATGAAGAACACGGCTTACTTCATCAACGTTTCCAGAGGGCAGACGGTAGACGAAGAGGCTTTATATGATGCTGTCACGACAGGAAAAATTGCAGGAGCAGGTCTGGATGTATTTAGCAGGGAGCCTGTCAGTCCGGATCACCCGTTAACTACATTACCAAATGTGACAGTGCTTCCTCATATCGGAAGTGCGAGTGTTGAAACGAGAAAAAACATGATGCATTTATGTGCTGAAAATATTGCGCTTGTCCTGCAAGATCAGCAAGCCAAAACGCCAGTTCAGGCGTAATCTCAAGCTTCCCGGCTTCGGGAGCTTTTCTCACAAAAATATTTTGAAAATATAGAATCTTGATATAAATAGCTGTTAAGCGGTTTCATTCTCATATTCTCTTATTTTATTACCTTGTCAAAATGAGGATACCCCTTTATAATGTGTGTACATTGAATGTCTGTGTTAGGTTAACAAATGTCTTTTTAGAGAGGACATTTACGGAGAAAGGTGGAATTTCAGGTGAAGGCAATTCGAGTTGGACTACTAGGATTAGGAACAGTGGGGAGCGGTGTCGTTAAGATTATTCAAGATCATCAGGATAAATTAATGCACCAGATCGGCTGTCCGGTATTAATACAAAAAGTGCTTGTGAGCAATCCCGATAAAAAAAGAGATGTGGATGTGGCAAGAGAGGTCTTCACAACTGAAGTATACGATGTGATTCGAGATCCAGAGGTCGACGTCATTATTGAAGTGATGGGCGGCATTGAAGAGACAAAACAATATTTAATAGATGCACTAAATGAGAAGAAGCATGTCATTACAGCTAATAAGGATTTAATGGCGCTATATGGCACAGAGCTTTTACATGTAGCAAAAGAAAACGGCTGTGACCTTTACTATGAAGCGAGTGTCGCAGGTGGGATTCCGATTTTGCGTACACTAGAGGAAGGTTTAGCCTCTGACCGCATCACAAAAATGATGGGAATCGTGAACGGGACAACGAACTTTATTTTAACAAAAATGAATGTCGATAAAAGTGCGTATGAAGATGTATTAAAAGAAGCGCAGGA
The DNA here is from genome assembly GCF_024398395.1 of Bacillus sp. FS02. NCBI lineage: Bacteria > Bacillati > Bacillota > Bacilli > Caryophanales > Bacillaceae > Bacillus > Bacillus sp. FS02. Next base: position 2,730,912 of record NZ_CP074101.1, read on the forward strand.
TCTTGGCTTTGCAGAAGCAGATCCGACGGCGGATGTAGAAGGACTAGATGCGGCAAGAAAGATGGCCATCCTGGCAAGACTCGGCTTTTCCATGAATGTAGACTTAGAGGATGTGAAAGTGAAAGGCATCTCGGACATCTCGGATGAGGACATTAATTTCAGTAAACGTTTTGGCTATACAATGAAGCTGATTGGAATTGCCCAAAGGGACGGAGAGAAAGTGGAGGTCAGCGTACAGCCAACTTTACTTCCTGATCATCACCCGTTATCTTCCGTCAACAATGAATTTAATGCTGTCTATGTTTACGGAAGTGCTGTCGGAGAAACGATGTTTTACGGACCTGGAGCAGGCAGCCTGCCAACGGCAACAGCTGTTGTCTCTGATTTAGTCGCTGTTATGAAAAACATGCGTCTTGGTGTGAATGGCAGTGGATTTATTGCACCGCAATTTGACAAGAAAATCAAATCATCATCCGAAGTATTTGCTCAGCAATTTTTAAGAATACATGTGAGAGATCAAGTCGGAGCTTTCTCCCGCATTACATCCATTTTTTCTGAAAGAGGCATCAGCTTTGAAAAGATCCTTCAGCTTCCTGTCAAAGGGCATGATGAGCTGGCTGAAATTGTGATTATTACACATCAAACATCAGAAGAAGATTTCTCAAATATCCTGCAAACATTAAACGATCTCGACGTGGTGGTTCAAGTGAAGAGCACGTACCGAGTAGAAGGGAACGGTTTAAGCTGATGAAGTGGAATGGACTCATTGAAGAATTTCAAGAATTCTTACCAGTAAACGAACAAACACCTAAACTAACATTAAATGAAGGAAACACACCGCTGATTCATCTCGCAAAGCTATCTGAAAAGCTTGGGATTGAGCTTCACGTGAAAACAGAAGGCGTCAACCCTACAGGTTCTTTTAAGGATCGCGGGATGGTCATGGCCGTCGCAAAGGCAAAAGAAGAAGGTAATGATACGATCATGTGTGCATCGACAGGGAATACGTCTGCAGCAGCGGCAGCTTATGCGGCGCGCGCTGATATGAAATGTATTGTCATCATTCCAGATGGAAAAATTGCCTTCGGTAAGCTGGCGCAGGCTGTCATGTACGGAGCAGAGATCATTGCCATTGACGGCAACTTTGATGATGCACTTAAAATTGTCCGCAGCATCTGTGAAAAAGCACCGATCGCACTTGTTAACTCCGTCAATCCATACCGAATTGAAGGACAAAAAACAGCGGCATTTGAAATCTGTGAGCAGCTAGGCTCCGCACCGGACGTACTGGCGATTCCTGTTGGGAATGCGGGGAATATTACAGCGTACTGGAAAGGCTTCAAAGAATATCATGAGAAAAAAGGCACTGGACTGCCAGTCATGCGTGGTTTTGAAGCAGAAGGTGCTGCAGCCATCGTTCGAAATGAAGTCATTGAGCAGCCAGAAACAGTCGCAACAGCCATTCGCATCGGAAACCCTGCAAGCTGGAAACAAGCTGTAGCAGCGGCAGATGAATCGAACGGGAAAATTGATGAAGTGACAGATGAAGAAATTCTTCATGCCTACCAATTGATCGCACGTGAAGAAGGGGTGTTTGCAGAGCCAGGGTCTTGTGCATCAATTGCAGGTGTACTCAAACAAGTGAAATCTGGAGAAATTAAGCCAGGCAGTAAAGTCGTCGCTGTACTGACAGGAAACGGATTAAAAGATCCGAATACGGCGATTGATATTTCGCACATCAAACCGGTCACACTGGATGCAGATGAAGATCAAATTCTTGAACATTTAGAAAAGGCCGCACGCGTATGAGTAACGCCTCCATGCTTTTTTCAATCACAGTACCGGGAAGCACTGCCAACTTAGGACCAGGCTTTGACTCAGTCGGAATGGCGCTCAGCCGCTATTTAAAGCTATCGGTCTATGACCATGATAGCTGGCTGTTTGAAGCAGAAACAGATGTCGTGTCTGGTATTCCATCAGGCACCGATAACCTGATCTACCAAACAGCTAAAAAGGTCGCAGATGACTTTGGAAAAACACTCCCGCCTGTTCATGTCAAAGTGTGGAGTGATATTCCATTAGCAAGGGGGCTGGGCAGCAGCGCTGCTGCCATTGTCGCCGCTATTGAGCTCGCCAATCAGCTGCTTGAATTAAAGATGACCGATGATCAGAAGCTCTTTTTTGCAAGTGAGGTAGAAGGTCATCCAGATAATGCGGGTGCCTCTTTATTCGGTGGTTTACTCATCGGTCTTCATGAAGAAGACAAGACACATGCCGTTAAAGTGCAGCATGTGGATGTAGATGTCGTCGTCGTGATTCCTTTTTATGAAGTGCTCACAAAGGATGCCCGTGATGTCCTGCCAGAGGATTTTTCCTATAAACAGGCCGTGAGCGCGAGTGCAGTGAGTAACGTCCTTGTCGCCGCCTTAATGACGCAGAACTGGCCGCTTGTAGGGGAAATGATGAATAAAGATTTATTTCATCAGCCATACCGCACGATGCTTGTCCCAGAGCTATCAAAGGTGGAGCACGTTGCTTCATTAAAAGGCGCGTATGGAACAGCATTAAGCGGTGCTGGGCCGACCATTTTGACCTTAGTGGAAAAAGGGAAGGGAGAAGCGTTGAAAGAACAGCTTGCCCAAAATTTCCCGCATTGTGAAGTAGATGTGCTGACGGTGCCGGTAGAAGGTGTCATCGTCGAGCATCATTCTGTGAATCAAATGAAGAACGTGCTATAAATGAGCACGTTCTTTTTTTATCCTTGTTTTTCACAACAAAAGCAGGGATTATTATTTAGAGAAGCGAACTATTTTTGATACATAAAAGGGGAGATCTATTGATGAAGAAATTGATAACAGCAGAGGATTTAACACAAATCGTGTCTGTTTCTCATCCAGTCTATTCACCAGATGGAAAAAAGGCTGTTTTTACAAAAGTATCGGTGAATGAAAAAAAGGATGATTACAATATTCATTTATGGGTTCGAGATGAAGGGACAGGGGAGCTGTCACAATGGACATTCGATGATGGAAAGCATCATCAGCCAGTGTGGTCAAATGACGGGAAGCAGCTTGCGTTTATTTTGCAGAAGCCAAAGGAAGTCCCTCAGCTCGCACTCATTCAGAGCGATGGCGGCGGCATTCGTACTTTAACGAATATTCCTTACGGCGTATCTCATCCTGTATTTTCACCGGATGGAGCGTTCATTTATGCATCGGTCTCATTAAAACAAGAAGAATCTGTTCATGATGAAAAAAAGGAAGAGTGCGATGACTTTGCTCCGGCAGTATATGATGATTTGACTTATAAAGCAGATGGCAGAGGCTTTTTAGACGGGCGTCTGACGCAAATTGTACAAATCGATGTCTGCTCAGGGGAGGTAGAGACGGTTACGAGTGAGCAGCATCATCATGTGAATCATGTCGTCTCTCCTTGCGGGAAGTGGCTCGCCTATATTCAATCCAACCCGCAGACGTTTTACATAAGTGATATCTGTCTCCTGTCATTAGAGGACGGTACATCCAAGAAAATCACCCAATCAACAGGCGCTTACTCGACCGTATCATTTTCTCCAAATGGAGAAAGCCTGTTGTACATTGGACACGAGCGTGAATTTCAGAATGCAACCTTCCCATCATTGTGGCTGTATGATCTGAAGGAGAAAAAGACCGTTCAACTGTCAGAAATGCTCGATATGTATGTTGGTAACTGTATGGCAGGGGATAGTGTCATAGGTGAAGCCAATCAGCTTCCGCAATGGACGAAGGATAGTCAGGGGTTTTATGCGCTTGTTTCTGATCAAGGGAGTACCGGGATTTATTATTTCTCTATTGAAGGCTTAGCCTATCCCGTTCGTTTAGAGGCAGAACATGTGACGAATTTCAGTCTTCATCCAGATGAATCAAAAATGCTGATCAGCCGTCTTTCACCTGTCTCGCCTAGTGAGCTGTATGAGCTGACTTTAGGGGAATCCTCACTCAAGCAAATCACGTTTGAGCATGATGACTTTCTAAAGGAACATGTCATATCCGAACCTGAACCAATTTCTTTCCAGTCAAAAGATGGAGACGTTGTACATGGCTGGTTGATGAAGCCTGCTCAGATGGAAGAGGGGAAGACATATCCACTTATCTTAGAAATTCATGGCGGGCCGCATGCGATGTACGGTCATACGTATTTTCATGAATTTCAAATGCTCGCCGCTGAAGGGTATGCGATTGTTTACATCAACCCTCATGGCAGTCATGGATACGGACAGATGTTTACAGACCGGGTAAGAGGCAGCTATGGTGACGTTGATTATGAGGATGTCATGCTGGCTGTTGATCATGTGCTCGAAGCCTATGACTTTCTTGATGAAACAAGGCTTGGCGTAACAGGCGGCAGCTATGGCGGTTTTATGACCAATTGGATTGTCGGACAGACAGACCGTTTCCGTGCAGCTGTTACACAGCGTTCCATTTCAAACTGGATTAGCTTTTATGGCATCAGTGATATCGGCTATTTCTTTACAAAATGGCAGGTGGATGGGGATATTTATGATTCGGTTGATAAGCTATGGGATCGTTCGCCGCTAAAGTATGTAAAACAGGTGAACACACCGCTTCTCATCCTGCACAGTGATGAAGACTACCGCTGCCCAGTCGATCAAGGAGAGCAGCTTTTTGTGGCATTGAAGGAGCTTGGAAAAGACACGAGATTAGTCAAGTTTCCTAAGGCTTCTCATGATTTATCCAGAAGTGGCCACCCTGGGCAACGTATTCAAAGACTGACCTTTATTCAAGAATGGTTTAGAGAGAAGTTATCCTAATCAAAAAACGGCCCTGATTGGGTCGTTTCAGCGTGTAGACAAACCCTCGCATTCGGTGTCAGTCCTGCGTTCCGGTGCTCACGAATGTCAAATTCGCTCTGCGCCAGTACTCGTCCTTCCTAGACTGCAAAGGTTTTCTATCACACTGAAAAGAAGACAAAGGGCTAAAATTAGCCCTTTGTCAACAATTAAAAAACGACCCAGTAAGGGTCGTTTTCATGTCATATATGAATTAGAAAACCTGTTCAACTTCTACAACGCCAGGTACTTCTTCTAATAATGCGCGCTCAATACCGGCTTTCAATGTAATGGTTGAACTTGGGCAGCTGCCGCATGCACCAAGAAGGCGTAATTTCACAATGCCATCTTCAATGTCTACAAGCTCACAGTCTCCACCATCACGTAATAGAAATGGACGAAGTTTGTCCAGTACTTCCTGTACTTGGTCTTTCATTTCGACTTCAGTCATTAGATATAATCGCTCCTTTCACAACATATCACCATTATATTCATCTGGACGATAAAAATCTATTGATTGGTTTCAAAGTTTCCTTCTCATTATAGCACAATCTCATCTTGAAACAAAAAGTGATTTTGACTTTTTTCATACAGAAAATTCAGCTAAAATAAAGAAAGAAAAGGGGCTTGTCAAATGAAAAAAACCGTTGATCTTTATGTATATGGAAGAGATGTCCTGTGCGCTAGCTGCGTGAATCTGCCTTCTTCAAAAGATACATTTGAGTGGTTAGATGCAGCATTAAAACGAAAATATCCAAATCAGCCGTTTCGCATCACATATATCGATATTGAGCACCCGCCTGAAAACGAACGCCAAAAGGAATTGTCTGAACGAATTCTTGATGATGAATTCTTTTATCCGCTTGTCCTTGTTGAGGATCAAATTGTTGGAGAGGGCAATCCGAAATTAAAAGATATTTATCAAGAAATGGAGAAATACGGGTACGAAGAGGGCAGTGAATGAGCTGTTCTTTTTTTAGGAAAACAAACAGAACAAACGTTCTTTTTTTAGGTTGATTAAGAACGTTTGTTCGTTTATAATGAGATGAAAGGAGCGTGAGCATCATGAATTATTTACTAAAACAATCTCTTCATCAACAAATACCGATTGATATGATTTATATGAAGAAAAATGGAGAGTGCTCGAAACGAAAAATCATTGTACATCGTCAAACTGAACAGTTCATACAAGCGTATTGTTTATCGAAGAAGACGATCAGAACGTTTCGTAAAGACTGCATCCTTGCGCTTGCTCCTATCAAAGTGAACCATTCATCGGCACATGCCGTTTCATAATAAAAGCTCCTTCATTAGAAGGAGCTTTGAGAAAAAATTCACATCATTTTATCCATTGTGATGCTTGTACATCCAAAGAAGTCCAGATTTTAAGAGTCTTGGAACACGACCAACAAGCGGGCGATCCGCCACTAAGCCAAAGCCGGCTTTTTTCCCTAAAGAGCCGAGTACGCCTTTTAACTTAAACTGCGGGTAAGCCTCAGGAAGTGGCTCATTTTTCCAGCGTTTCTGTAGAGATTGCACAATTTGCTCTGCCTGTGCCTCGGCAAGCTGTGCACTTGGTGCATGAGGCAAGCTTGCGCAGTCACCTACGACATAGACATGCTCATCTCCAGGGAGATTGTGATGAGGAGTTAAGACGACACGGCCTTGTGCATCTTTTTCAACATCCATATCTCGCACGACTTTACTTGGCTGAATTCCTGCTGTCCACACAATGACATCTGCTTCAATGGCATCATCATGGTTGTACACAACTCCTTCTTTAACCTTCGTAATATTGGCGCAGTTAATGATCTTCACATCATTTTCTTCAAACCATTTTTGTACATATAAACTTAATCTTTTTGGGAAACTGGAAAGAATCAGTTCTCCGCGGTCAAAAAGAATGATGTTTAAATCAGAACGGCTTTCACGTAGTTCACTGGCTAGCTCTACCCCGCTAAGTCCAGCACCGACGATACCAACCGTTGCACCTGCACTCAAATTGTTTAATTTGTTATACGCAAGCCTTGACTGATCAATGGTTTGAATGCTGTATGTATGTTCTTTCGCACCAGGGACATTGTGATACTTGTCCTCACAGCCGAGTCCGATTACCGTATCATCATATGGAATCGGTTCACGGTCGCTAAATAAGATCTGTTTGTTTTCAATATCAATTTTTTCTACTTCCCCGTATTGAATATCCAGCTTCGGATGCTCTGGAAAAGATACTCGAATGTGATGATCAGAGATCGTTCCAGCAGCAAGTGCATAATATTCTGTTTTTAAACAGTGGTAAGGATTTCGATCAATTAATGTGATAGTAACATCATCAGGTAATTGATTTGGCAATAAGCGGTGGAGAACCCGCATATTCCCGTAACCTCCGCCGATCAAGACTAAATTTTTCATGACGATTCTCCTTTTCCCCCTAGACATTGAAAAACACTTATACTAAAAAACTTTAAGTTAAAATACCAAATAAAATTATATCGAATTTACTGTGAAACCACAATAATTGTTTCAAAATAACCTACATATTCATTACTTAGTCCTAAATAGTAAAACATTTTACGGGGAATAGGCGTAACGATTTATTGAAGCTCATGTTTTGACTAATAGAAGGAATTTCGGTAGGATAGTAAGGCAAATGTGAGGTGAAGCACAGTGTTTCCACTGATCGAATTTTGTGTAAGTAATCTTGCACAAGGGTCTCAAGAAGCAAAAGAGAAGCTAGAAAAAGACCCAAACTTAGATGTAATGGAATACGGTTGTTTAAGCTACTGCGGCAAATGTATGGACTCCCCATTTGCGCTTGTGAATGGAGAATTTGTTTCTGGAGAAAATGCAGAGCAGCTAGTCGAGCGTATTTATGCTTTTATAGAGGAAAACGACATGTTTTAAATGCACCACATGGGTCATGAGGTGCATTTTTTTCATATATTCAGTTTCCATTTTTCAGGAGAAAATGTAGAAAGCGCATCCAATATGTTATGCTAATAAAATATCATCAAAATGAAGCATCACACGAGAGAAAAAGAGGCATATGCATAATAAAAGCCCTTTGCCATGGCAGCAAAGAGCTTCTATGTATGAAAAACGGGGGATGATAAGATTGTCTCCTGAATCGACTCCTTTTATACTATAAAGAAACAACATTTTTGGAGGACGCTCATGACATCATTTCAATTCACGAAAATGCACGGACTAGGAAACAATTATATATACGTCAATCAGATGAAGGAACAGCTTCCAGAAGAGCAGCTGTCAGAGATAGCGATCCGCGTTTCTTCTGTTTATACAGGTATCGGTTCAGACGGAATGATCCTCATTTGCCCATCAGATGTTGCGCCTGTGAAGATGCGCATTTTCAACAATGATGGATCAGAGGGGAAAAACTGCGGTAACGGTCTGCGTTGCGTTGCAAAATATGTGTATGAGCATCAAATCGTAACAGACACAACGTTCCAGATTGAGACATTGTCAGGACTCGTTGAGGCGACCGTTCATGTGCAGGATGGTCACGTTCAGTTAGTGACAGTTGATATGGGTAAACCTCGTTTTGAAAAAGAAGCGATGCCAATGCTTGGTGAACCGGCCAGTACAACGATCAATGAACCGCTTGATTTTGGCACGACGACCTTAAATGGAACAGCTGTTTCAATGGGGAATCCCCATATCGTTTTCTATTTAGAAGACATTGAACAGGCGCCGCTTGATTCAGTTGGGCCAATTATTGAAAAGCATGACATGTTTCCAGAAGGCGTCAATGTAGAATTTGTGGAACGTGTCAGTGAAACGGAACTGCATTTTCGCGTGTGGGAAAGAGGATCAGGGATTACGCAAGCGTGCGGAACAGGAGCATGTGCTGCGGCTGTATCAACGATTGTGAATGGGCATGCGAAAAAAGAAACGGACATGACCGTTCATCTAGCTGGCGGAGACCTTATCATTCGCTGGAAAGACAATGACCATGTGCTGATGACAGGACCTGCTGAAACGATTTGTGACGGTACATTTTATCTCTAAACCATTTATTTGAGAAAAGGCAACATCACGTTTATAATTGAAAAGAAACATCCAGTCAAAAGGAGGGATGATCGTGAGTACACCAGTAACGATTACAGAAGCTGCTGCATTGCAGATTAAAGATATGATGAAAGAACATGAAGAAGAAAATGCGTTCCTGCGAGTGGGCGTAAAAGGCGGCGGCTGCAGCGGTCTTTCATACGGGATGGGCTTTGACCATGAAGTCTCAGAGAAAGACACGCAGTTCGAACAGCACGGCATCAAGGTTCTTGTCGACTCCGAAAGCCTTGACATCATGAACGGCACCATCATTGATTTCAAACAATCACTAATGGGCGGCGGTTTCACGATTGACAATCCGAACGCGATTGCGTCATGCGGATGCGGTTCTTCGTTCAGAACAGCCACGAATACCGGTACGCCGGAAGAGTGTTAGAATTTCAGTATCAATGAATTCTGTAAATCCATTTTGAATAAAAACCTCCTCAATTAGATTATAAATTTGAGGAGGTTTTTTTATGTTCTTTTTTAAAGGTGCTTAAAATTCTAACAAGGTTTTCAACAAGTCTATTTGAAATGATTAGATATAGCATGAGCATACAGTATGTTTCGTACGATAATTAGAATTCATTATTACACCGATTTGCTTTGAAATTCATTAAAATGTTTAGGTGAAAAATAATCCGCAATTTTTTAAAATTTCATTTGTATCAAGTACGGTTGCTTCTTCAATTCCTACATTATTCATTTTCATAAAAGATTGTACAGCTTGATAACCTACTGCATAGCCTGCAAAGGGTGATAATCCGACAGGTTGATATCCTTGTTCTTTTGCAATGTTATCACCAAACATATAACTACTGACCTCAGCAAACCCTTTCGTATATAAAGCGTCTTTAATCACTTCTTTTGAATATTCTAAGTCCTGTTGATCAAAAGAAGTGACCCAAGGTCCTAGCATCTTTTCACCATAAAGTTCTTTTGCAAATGATTCAGCTAAACCTTCTATAATTAAGTAATCTCCAACCGTTACATTTCCGTAATCCCATTCAAAATAGGAAAAACGAATATTATGATGGAATTCATGCGCAATTAGAGCGGGGATCCGTGGGATGTTATAAGAGTTCGGATATATTGAGCATTGGATAAATCCCGGAATTCCTCCAAAGCCACAATACCCTTTTTGTTGTTCTAGCTTTTTCGGATCAGCTATATATAGACCAAATCTCAATTCATCAGAATTTATATGAAGGTTGTGTTTTTTGATAAAATTCATACAATAGTTCAAGGTGGTATTTGCCATTTGAAGAGCTTGAATTTCTTGTAGTTTTTTTAACGCTTGTTTACCAGTTTGTGTTTGTGATACATCAAGATAGCCAAGCATATTGGTTGCCATGATGACATCATAGCCATTTTTTTGTGTAGCTTTTAACGGAACGTTTATCATATTCCACATCTTTTCAAAAGGTCTCATCATGTTGTATCGAAAAAAGTGTTCTTTATTTTCTTTCAGCGAAAACAATTTTTCGTATTGAGCGATTGTATCTTCAATGATGATGTTCATCGCTGGGACCTCTTTTCTGTTGATCAGCAAATACTTTCATGGCTTCACTCATGAATGAAGCCAAGCCCTCACCATATTGATCTATATTTTTTGTAAATCGTTCATCTTGAATATAAAGTTGACCTAATCCATAAAATGCCTCGAGGGAGTATTGAGTAAAGTGATGATTTAAAAATTCATACCATTCTCTGATGGCGGCTTGTACTTCTTTGGATTGAGGAGTGAGGTTGCGGAGGGATGCTAAGTTTTGAAAAACTCTATCCCATCTCAAAGATAAATCATGTTGTTCATCTTTCGACAATCGACTTAATTTGAAGTTCACGTTATCAATGGACTGATTCCCCCAGCGACAGCGAGCTTCTTCTTCATATTGGTTGAATTTCATGTTCATTCCCTTGAACCTCTCTTTATTTGTTAGGTGAATTTCTCCCGTTATATGTTTTAGCGTCTTGTCAATATTTTCAATCATTCTATCGAGTGTATTTCGTTTTTCCATCAACATTTTTCGTTGTAATATAAATGCTTCATGTTTATCAAATGACGGATTGTTTATGATTTCTTTTATTTCCTTTAAGTTAAATCCCAGTTCTCTGAAAAATAATATTTGCTGTAGTGTTTCAAGGTTTTCTTCTGAATAAAGCCGGTAACCAGCATCCGTGACTTCTTTTGGGGTCAACAAACCAATTTGATCATAATGATGAAGTGTACGAATACTAATATCAAACAATTTAGCGACTTCTTTTACTTTCATATTCAACACATCTCCTTATGATATTCACTATAAAGTATGACGTTACGTGAGGGTCAATAGAAAGGGATCAATGAAGGTGTAAAAAATGAAAAAAAGACACTCATTCAGCGTCTCTTTCTCAAATTGCTTCTTCTATTTTCAATAGTTCTTTATCCAAGACATCCACCAACTCTTGGGTGCTAAACATATAGATCACCACTTCTTTATTGCCATCTTCCACATGGACTTCAATTTCAATTTTAATCTTTGCTGGTTTTTCATGGTATACCACTTCAAAGATGCCCATTCTTTTTGTTTCATTGTTTTTATTCATTTTTTGAACGTTGGTGAGTATCTGTTTGATTTCTTGATCACTCAAACCAGCATTTAAAATCGAAGTGGACACATGTGTTAAAAAAGGTTCTAGCTGATCAACATCCATATTCGATCCAGCAGCGAATTGAGCATAATGTTTGTTATAGTCTTTTGCGAACACTTCAACTGAACCGCCAATCATCAGTAACAAGCTTAAACTAATCATGAAACGCTTTATCATCTTTCCACCTATCCTTCATGACGATCTTCTCCTTCTTATATCGGTTGAAACAATCAAACCTTCATTGATTCCATTCCTTCTTAAACAATTTGTAAATCGCTCAATTTTGTTACAGCTTGTCCTCACAACTGGCTATTTCCACTCGAAAAGAGTATCATGAGAACCAAACATAAACTGTCATCAGAAAAGAGGTTGCTGAGGTTTGAGTGAACAAATCAATTGCAGGAACTGTCATGAACTGATTCCGTATCGTTCAAAAACATGTCCATCTTGCGGGATAGACAAGCCGCTTCCGAAAAAGGAACGTGTGAAGGATCGGGTGATTTTGGTTGTGGCAGGAATTGTTGTGGTGCTACTTGCTGCAATGGTACTTGGAATGGCGAATGCCTATATTGGGATTTTTAAATAAACAAAAAAGGAGTTCCGCAGATGGAACTCCTTTTTTTGATCCGTTCTTATTTATTTTCAAATAAGCTTGTGGAATGGAGCGGCTGTACACGGGCTTTCGGGTCCATGTAGGCTTTCGCGTTGTTCACAGCAGTTGGTGCTTCACCAAATCCGCTTGCGATTAATTTGACTTTTCCTTCATACGTACAGATGTCTCCTGCCGCATAGAAGCCTTCGATGTTTGTTTCCATCGTGGATTTGACCACGATAGAGTTCTTTTCGATTTCAAGGCCCCATTGTTTGATTGGTCCAAGGGAGGAAACAAAACCGAAGTTGACGATCACATCGTCCACATCTAGTACTTGTTTTTTATCGCCTTTCACTTCTTCAAGCACAATTTGTTCAATGCGTTCTTCACCAATGAGCTCAGTTGGCACAAATGGTGTCAGCACATTGACTTTCGAGTTGTGCAAGTTTTCTACACTGTGCTCATGTGCACGGAATTTATCACGACGGTGAATAATCGATACTTCTTTTGCGATTGGCTCAAGCATCAGTGCCCAGTCGACCGCAGAGTCTCCGCCGCCAAGAACAGCAACACGTCTACCAGCGAATTGGTTCAGGTCATTGATGAAGTAATGCAGGTTGCTTCCTTCAAATGATTCTGCTGCATCTAGCTCAAGCTTTCTCGGTTGGAATGCACCGTTACCAGCTGTAATGATGATTGTTTTTGAATAATGAACCTCTTGATTCGTAACGAGTTTGAAAATACCGTCTGCTTGTTTTTCAACCGTTTCCACAGCTTGCTCTAAGCAAATGGTTTGGTCAAATTTATCCATTTGTTCCTTTAAATTATCAACTAATTCTTGTGCGCGGATTTTTGGGAAACCAGCCACATCATAAATGTATTTTTCAGGGTAAAGAGCGGATAGTTGACCGCCGAGCTGAGGAAGGCTCTCAATGATTTTCACACTTGCCTGTCTCATGCCTCCGTAAAACGCAGTAAACAATCCGACTGGGCCGCCCCCGATAACGGTAATGTCATATACCTTAGAATCTTCTTGCATTCCTTAATCCTCCCAAATGAAAATTGTTATCACTATATCATATCATAACACATATCGTCGTTTGACTTGTTTTGAAAAACTTGTCGTTTTTTGATGCCGATGCTGTGAAAAGGGGAAAAAAGAGAGAAAGACCGTTTATCCTAAGGATTTTCAGTTTAAAGCCTTGAAAAAAGGAGCAGAACTCGCTATTATTGTTAAGGGAACTAAATATTAATTTTTTATGAATTTTTGTCGGAAACGGTCAAATGCTTTCGTTTTTTGTAGGTGAAAGTTCAGATTTTCACATACTTATTTTTTGTTTAAATTTCATAAAATGCCGCAAAGCGGTTGAGAATAACGATATGTAATTCTTTATCCGTTTTACAGCAAATTTAAAAAAGGTGGATGTGATTCCAGTGAATAAACCGAAAATCGTTGTATTAGGTGCAGGTTATGGCGGATTAATGACTGTAACAAGATTAACAAAACAGCTTGGCACAAATGATGCGGACATTACTCTTGTGAACAAGCATAATTATCATTACGAAACAACATGGTTACATGAAGCAAGTGCAGGTACTCTTCATCATGACCGTTGTCGTTATCAAATCAAAGATGTGATTAACAGTTCCCGTGTCAACTTTGTACAAGCAACAGTTGAAAGCATTAATAAGGAAGAGAAGAAAGTTGTGACATCAGATGGCGAACTTTCTTATGACTACCTTGTTGTTGCGCTTGGTGCTGTTCCTGAAACATTTGGTATTGCAGGACTGAAAGAATATGCATTCTCAATCTCTAACATTAACTCTGCTCGTCAGCTTCGTGAGCATATTGAGCTTCAATTTGCGACTTATAATACAGATGCTGAAAAGCGCCCAGAGCGTCTAACTATCGTTGTCGGCGGTGCAGGCTTCACAGGTATTGAGTTCCTTGGTGAGCTTGGAAACCGTGTACCTGAGCTTTGCAAAGAGTATGATATTGATCAAAAAGACGTGCGTATTATCTGTGTAGAAGCTGCACCAACAGCTCTTCCAGGATTTGATCCTGAATTGATCGACTATGCGATGAACTACCTTCAAGGTAAAGGTGTTGAGTTCAAAATCGGTACAGCGATCAAAGAATGTACGCCTGAAGGCATCATTGTTGGAAAAGACGATGATACAGAAGAAATCAAAGCTGAAACTGTTGTATGGGCTGCTGGTGTACGTGGTAACCCAATCGTTGAAGAAGCTGGATTTGAAAACATGCGCGGCCGCGTAAAAGTGTCTCCAGATCTTCGTGTACCAGAAAATGAAGATGTATTCATCATCGGTGACTGCTCATTAATCATCAATGAAGAAATTAATCGTCCATACCCACCTACTGCACAAATTGCGATGCAGCAAGGTGAAACAGTAGCGAAAAACCTTGCAGCACTAGTAAAAGGTGGCACGCTTGAAAGCTTTAAGCCAGACATCAAAGGAACAGTTGCTTCTCTTGGTGAACACGACGCTGTAGGTGTTGCGTTTGGTAAAAAACTTCAAGGAACAAAAGCTTCTGCAATGAAAAAAATCATCGACAACCGTTCATTATTCATGGTTGGCGGACCAGGACTTGTTCTGAAAAAAGGAAAATTCAAGTTCTTCTAAACCGATATAGACAAAAACGTGTATCCCTGTGGTACACGTTTTTTCATGTTTGACGGAATATTTTCTCACTTGGTACTGGACAGAAAAATATGTTATGATGAATTATCAGAAAATTTAGATTAAGGAGTGAGCAATATGAATGCACAAACGAAAGAAAAAAAGTCAACTTGTCAGTATTGTTCAGGAAAAGGATATTTTCAGTTATTGCTCGGCGGATCAGAAACATGTGAGGAATGTAAGGGGACAGGAAAGAAGCATTAATCTTACGGCTTTTTCCATTGATTGACTTCATCTCTATTTCCAAGTTAAACTAATGATGGGATATTTGGGGGTGGAGATGAAGTGATCAGTTTACCAGTCGTTATCATTTCAGTTATTTTATTTTTCGTGTTATTCTTCGGCATTGGCTTTTTGCTGAATATGCTGCTGAGAATGTCATGGATTATGGCAATTTTATATCCAATTGTATGCCTTTTCATTATCAATAATCAAAAGATGATCGCTTATGTAAGAGAACCAGGCATTGCTTTTTCCGGGATAGGAGACCGCATCGTTTCTCTTGCTGCGGCAGATATCATCATTTTATTAAGCGGTCTGATTGGTGCCATTGCCTCTGGTTTTGTCATCAATGCCCTTCGTAAAAGAGGCTATCAAATGTTTTAACTCACTTGTCTACACGCAAGTGGGTTTTTTTGTTTCTCCTTTGCATAGTTTCCATTTTGTTTGGAAACAAATAGATGGGTAGAGGAGTGACAAATAGAAATGAAAACATGGATGAAACGATTGTTCATGACAGTTCTGTTTATGCTTGCCTTGATGACAAGCTTTACGGGCATATCTGGCGTAGAACCAAGTGATTTAGCTGCATGGGTGAAAGAGAACGATGCCGGTAAGCACGTATCTTCTTTTTTAAAGCATCCAAAAAGGCAGACGATGGCGGTGAAAAGTGACGATTTGCGTGCTGTTTCTCTCGAAGAAGCATTTAATTGGAACGATTATCCGAAGCAAAAGGTTGTCGCCACAGGTTATACAGCAGGAGTAGAATCAACAGGCAAGACGAAAGAACATCGTGCATATGGCATTACATATTCAGGCGTCAAAGTAAAACGTGACTTATATTCAACCGTGGCAGCGGACCCATCTGTCTTTCCGATTGGAACTGTCCTGTTTATCCCCAATTATGGCTATGGTGTAGTCGCAGATACTGGGAAAGCGATTAAAGGTCATAAGCTTGATTTATATTATGAAACGGTTGATGATGTGTATAGAGAATGGGGTAAAAAAGTGCTGGACGTTTATGTGATTAAAAAGGGTGAAGGAACGCTGACAGAAAAAGACTTAAATCAGTTGAATGAAGCAGAATCGATGCAAGTGTTCCGGCAGCAGTTTCAAGCCAATAAAGAATAAAAAAGCTTTGGATCTCAAAAGGTCCAAAGCTTTTTCGTTTCTACATGAAGTAATAATCTAAGATGAGTGTGAGCAAGATTCCTGTTAAGCCGCCGAAGAAGACTTCAATCGGCTTATGCCCAAGAAGCTCTTTCAATTTCTTTTGCTTCTCTTTTTCTTCCGCATTTGGGAAGTTCTTTGCCTCGGCAACAAACCGGTTAAAATCTGTGACCAGTTTGTTCAGGACAGTTGCCTGTTCTCCTGCCTGTCTGCGAACACCTGTCGCATCAAACATCGTAATAATGGCAAAGATGGCGGAAATGGCAAAAATAGATGTTCCTAGCCCGTGCTCTAAAGCAACTGCTGTTGAGAGTGCTGTTACTGCTGCGGAGTGTGAACTTGGCATTCCGCCTGTGCTTGTAATGAGCGACCAATCTAGTCGTCTAGAAATGATAAATTGAATCGGTACTTTTACAAATTGTGCAAAAAAGATGGCTGCAAGGCTGGCAAGCAGCGGAAAATTCGTCAGTACGCTCATGAACAAGAAACATCCTCTCTTTAAGAAAAAATAACGTGCGAAATGATAAAGTATTTACCCTAGTAAGATAAAAAAATGATGGCAGTAAGAACTGTTGCCAAGTCCATGTTCATTATAACATTAAAGAAAGTAGATGTGGAACGAGGAGACCATGGACAGGCTGCTATGGATCGCTGCCGCTTTTTCATGATGCCCTTCCGCGTGCCAAAATATAAATGTTCTTCAAGGGAAGACAGGCTGGCAATGATCGTATCAGCACATAAATTTTGATATAATAGAAGTTCCAATGTGAAATATGGAGTTCATTGAAGGAGCGTGTGATAAATATGTTTTTCTCGACAAATGAGTTGCAACATAAAGATACACTGGCCATCGGACTTTTTCAAAAGAGCCAATTATCAGGAAAAGCAAAAGAAATGGATGAATTACATGGAGGAAGAATCACTGAATTACTAAAAGAAGGCGATATTTCGTCTAAGCGAAATCAGCTTTCGAAATTTTTCCCATCCCCTGAAACCGGCATTAAACGTATTTATTTTGTCGGGCTTGGGAAGGAGTCAGATTACACGTTTGAAGAGGCAAAGGAAGTGTTTGCGCATTTATTTAAAAAGCTTCATCAAGATAAAAAGCAAGCAGTTTCGGTTTTGCTTGATACATTTACAGGAAAGGATCTGCCTGTTCAAGATGCAGCCCATGCCCTTTCTGAAAGCTGCCTTTTAGCTACATATGAATTACAAGATTTTAAACATAAAACGAATGAACCGGATCGCTTTATCGAATTTGTTTATGCAACAACGGATCATGATGCTGCCGAAATTCAGGCAAGTCTGAAAGTGGGCGAAGTCTACGGACAATCGGTCAATTCGGCTCGTACACTTGTGAATATGCCGCCGAACATGCTCACGTCCTCTGATCTTGCATCCTATGCGGCAGAGCTTGCTTATAAATATGAATTCGAGATTGAAATTTTAGATAAAGAACAAATGGAAGAGCTCGGAATGGGCGGTATTCTAGCCGTTAATAGAGGCTCAACAGAACCACCGAAGCTGATTGTATTGAAATATCAAGGCAAGGAAGAATGGACAGACGTCATCGGCCTTGTCGGTAAAGGCATTACGTATGATACAGGTGGGTATTCCTTAAAGCCAAGAGCAAGTATGGTGGGGATGAAAACAGATATGGGCGGTTCAGCCTCTGTTTTAGGCGCAATGGAAATCATCGGTGAACTTCGTCCAGAGCAGAATGTCATTGCGGTCATCGCCTCAACAGATAATATGGTCTCAGCAGATGCGATGAAGCCAGATGATGTCATTGTCTCACTAAGCGGCAAAACAATCGAAGTGCTTAACACGGATGCAGAAGGTCGTCTTGTTTTAGCAGATGGTGTGACCTATGCGAAGCAGCATGGTGCCTCTGTGCTTGTGGATGTTGCGACATTAACAGGCGGTGTCATTGTGGCACTTGGGAATGAAACAACAGGCGTGATGACCAATAACGATGAACTGTATGCCCAGTTTAAAGAGGCATCAGAAGAATGTGGGGAAATGATTTGGCAGCTGCCAATCACCGAAAAAGATAAAAAACGAGTAAGAAACAGCAAAATGGCTGATCTGAATAACTCACCAGGTCGTGATGGTCATGCGATCATGGCAGGTGCATTCATTGGGGAATTCGCTGAAGACACCCCTTGGGTTCACTTAGATATTGCAGGAACAGCCACGACAGAAAAGCCTTCATGCTTTGGTCCAACAGGAGCAACAGGTGTGATGGTCAGATCATTAGCAACATTTGTGGAACGATTTGAACCGAAGAAATAACGACGGAAGCTCTGCCAACTGGCAGAGCTTTTTATGTAGGACATACGCCATTTGACGAAGTAAATTTTCTATGGTAACATACGTTGGTACTTTAATTATCTACTACATTAGTAAACTAAAGGATTTCGGAGGTTTCACCATGAATGCAGTTGTTTTAGCGGTTGTTTTAATGTTGATATTAAGCTTGCTGCGGGTCAATGTCGTGATTGCGCTGGCACTTGGCGCTTTAGCGGGCGGACTTGCAGGTGGATTAGGTCTAGGGGGAACAGTTCAAGCGTTCACTGACGGTCTTGGCGGAAATGCGACAGTGGCGATTAGTTACGCACTATTAGGTGCATTCGCAGCCGCACTGACGAAAACGGGTCTTCCTGATGCCATGGTCGAAGGAGCTGTGAAGCTTCTTGGAAAAGAAGGCGATTCAAGAAGAAAAACATTATCAAAAGTGCTCATTATTCTGGTCATTTTGATCGTATCTTGTTTTTCTCAAAACGTTGTTCCTGTTCATATTGCCTTTATTCCGGTCTTAATCCCGCCATTATTAAAGGTGTTTAACGAGCTTCAAATTGACCGCAGACTGCTAGCATGTGTGATGACTTTCGGACTTACTGCACCATATATTTTGCTTCCGGTCGGTTTTGGACAGATTTTTCACGGAATGCTTCGTGACAACATGAAAGATGCAGGTTTAACAGTGAATTTAGCAGACATTCCGTATGCGATGCTGATTCCTGTAGGCGGCATGGTTCTTGGCTTGATCGTTTCACTCTTTGTCTATCGTAAGCCAAAAACATATGAGAATCGTGACATTACGGATGTAGAAAAATCAGCATATACAAAAAAGAGCTTATTCTTTGCTGGACTTGCGATCCTTGTATCACTTATTGTTCAGTTATATCTCTCTCAAAGCCTTGGAGTCGAAGGGATGATCTTCGGTGCGCTTGCAGGCTTGCTTGTCTTGTTTGTAACGGGAATGATGAAACGCGATGAAGCAGATGCGCTGATTACATCTGGCATGAACATGATGGCATTTATCGGATTTGTCATGCTTGTTGCAGCTGGATTTGCCAATGTTTTAACGAAAACAGGAGATATTGAATCTCTCGTCAAGGCGTCTTCTCAATTTATCGGAAACAGCCAAAGCTTAGCGGCTATTTTAATGCTACTGGTGGGTCTGCTAGTGACAATGGGCATTGGCTCATCATTTGCAACGATTCCGATTATTACGACGATCTTTGTCCCGCTTTGTTTACACTTAGGATTCAGCCCGATGGCGACTATTGCGATTATTGGTTCAGCTGCGGCGGTAGGAGATGCAGGTTCACCTGCAAGCGACAGTACACTCGGACCAACATCTGGACTGAATATGGATGGACAGCATCACCACATTTGGGGTACATGTGTCCCAACATTCGCTTTTTATAATATCCCGCTCGTCTTGTTCGGCTGGCTTGCGGCAATTATGCTATAAATGAAAAAAGGTTCCTTACTCATAGAGTAAAGGAACCTTTTCTGATATTAGGAAGCTGTTTGTTCTTTTCGAAAGGATGTGGCTTTTGAAACCGATCGATAAATTTTAGGTGCCAGCATCGCAAGGAGGATGGTCAGCGCATAGTCTTTTACCATAAACCAAATCATGAAGAACCATGTAGTTTGATAAGAGATTGGTGCGTTCAGCCATACATTTAATGCGATGTATGTATAAGTTGTCCCGATCACATACATCACGGTCGTTCCTGCAATGGCTGCAAATAAAAAGCGGCCAAAACCAGGGTTTTGTCTTTTTTCAAGAATGAATCCGGCAAGCCAAGCAGCAGGAATGTATGATAACACAAAGCCACCGCTTTTTCCTAAAATAACGCCGAGACCCGCCGAGAACTGTGCGAATACAGGTGCACCAGCGATCCCAACAAGAGCATAGACAATCATGGCCAATGCGCCAAGTCGTCTGCCCAACAAAAGACCAGCAAGCACACAAAAAAACGGCTGCATCGTAAGTGGGATTCCGCCGACCTGTAAAAATGGCACAATGGATGTGATATTGGCTCCGATAGCCATGAGTGCAGCAAACATCCCGACGAGCACAAAGTCAGCTGTTCTTGTCTTCTTTTGCATGATATTTCCCCCTGTCTTATCTGTACAAATAGATTAAGGGGAAGAGGTTCTTTTGTCAACTCATTTTTATTTTAGGTTAACAATAAAACCCGCCCCTGAAAAGGGCGGGCTAGATATTAAGCTTCGGTCATGGAAGAGGTTTGAAGGGCTTTACTAACAGGCACATAATCATAGCCGAGATCACGAGCGACAGCTTCATAGGTGATATGTCCGTTCATCACATTGACGCCTTCAGCAATCGCCTTGTTTTCTTTGATCGCTTTTGCAGCGCCTTTATTTGCAATCTGCAGTGCGTATGGGACCGTGACGTTTGTTAAAGCAACTGTCGATGTTCTCGGAACCGCTCCTGGCATATTGGCAACAGCATAATGTAAAATGCCGTGCTTTTCATAAGTAGGCTGATCATGTGTTGTGATATGATCGATTGTTTCCACAATCCCGCCTTGGTCAATGGCTACATCGACAATGACAGAACCAGGCTTCATTTGTTTCACCATTTCTTCTGTGACAAGGGTTGGAGCTTTGGCACCTGGGATGAGAACCGCACAAATGAGCAGGTCTGCCTCGCTCACTGAATCTGCAATGTTAACAGGATTAGACATTAACGTTTTCATTTGATGACCAAACTGATCGTCCAGCTGGCGTAATCGTTCCGCATTTACATCAATAAGAGTGACATCTGCGCCAAGTCCGATCGCCATTTTCGCTGCATTTGTTCCAACGACACCGCCGCCAATAATGGTGACTTTCCCTCTCGATACTCCTGGCACGCCTGCGAGCAGAATGCCTTTTCCGCCTTTTGGCTTTTCTAAAAATTGAGCACCAATTTGAGCAGCCATTCTACCTGCAACTTCAGACATTGGCGTTAATAGAGGGAGTGATTTTCCGTCCGTTACCGTTTCATAAGCAATGGCTGTCACACCTTTTTGTTTTAATGCTTCAGCCAAGGAGGGCTCTGCTGCAAGATGCAGGTACGTAAATAAGATCAGACCTTCTCTGAAATATGAATATTCTTCTGGTAATGGTTCTTTTACCTTCATAATCATATCAGAAGATGCCCACACATCTTTCGCTTGATCAAGAATCTCTGCACCAACAGATACATAATCGTCATCAGTGAATCCGCTTCCAAAACCAGCGTTCGTTTCAATTAAAATCTGGTGTCCAGCTGAAAGCAATTGAGATGCTGCTCCTGGTGTTAATGCGACCCGGTTTTCATTGTTCTTAATCTCTTTCGGAATGCCGATGATCATATCAATTCCTCCTATGCTTATCTATTGATATTGTATGTCTAGTGTATCCTGAAAGTTTAGAAAATTCTTCGGTTGAATGAAAAAATTAAAAAACGCCTCTTTGTGAAATTTCACAAAGGGACGTTTTTTAGCTTCATATCAAGATAAATGGTCATTTTCTCATTCATGTTTTTTAAATCAATTTCTGCAATGTCCGTAATCCGCTTCAGTCTGTAATTCAGTGTGTTGATATGAATATTTAACTGCTTTGCGGCGATATTGGCGTTGCTGTCACAATCAATAAATCGTTCAAGGGTCTCGACGAGGTTGGAATGATGCCTGAGGTCGTAATCCTCAAGCTTTGATAAAGAGTAACTGGAATAAGACGATCCCTTTCGTTTTTCAGCAAGCACATCTAAGTATTGATAAATACCCAGTTCAGAAAAGCTGTTTAATTGTTCTGTTTCCACAGGAAAGCGTTCTTTTGTTTTTAAGACGGCCAGTGCTTCTTTATAGGATGGCTGAATATGAGTAATGTGATCGTAAATTCCACCAATGGCCGCTTGAACGTCATGGAGCTGATACCGATCAGACAACTGCTTTAGCATGCCGCTTGTGAATTGTTTAATATCTTGAAGCGGATGTTCTGTTTTTGGCGAGACAAGAATAATGAATTCGTTAAAATCAACAGTCGTTAACAGCACCTGCACTTGCTGCGTTGTTTCAAGCAGATAGGAGAGCTTCTTTTCCGTATCTTCTGTCAGTTCATCACGAAGGCGAAAAATAATAATCGCATACGTGTCTGGACACCTCATCCCAAGCCTCAAGAAGAGATCAAGCATCTCATCCTTTTCATGAATATGTCCTGTGAGCATCTTCCAAAATAGCTCCTGATTGCGTTCTTCTGTTTTCGTTTTTCGAATTTGTAAATTGAGTAATTTGTTTTTCACGGCATGTGCTGCCATCTTGAGAAGGTCCATTTCTTCATCTGAAAAAGGCTGCGTGGATTCAATTGCCCAGATAAAACCGAGCACCTCTTTGTCTTTCCATATGGAAATGGCAACCCTGCTGGATAGACCGACTTCTGCAATTTGAGGTACGCGAAGCGGTTCATCTGTTTTAAGGAGTGTAGGAATGATACCGTCTTTCCAAAGCCGATTAATGACTTTTTCCGGTACACGGCGGGAGATAATGGTTGAAGTTCTGGCGGGATCAGTGAAATCATTATGTGTGCTATAGGCTAATAATCGATGATGAGTATCTTCTATAGTAATAGGGCAATTGAGCACATCACTAATTTGGTCTGCCACATCCTCTAAACGATCAAGGCTATACTTAAATGGATCTGTCTTTTTTGTCATAAAAAACCCCTGCTTTTTCGAATATTTCACGTACTTACATTATGAAGAGAATCAGGTACGTAAATCAACAAGAAAATGCCATAATCATTAAAAAAACAAAAAGCTTGAGAAATGAGCACATTGGTCATGCGTTTATCACAAAAAGAAATAGTACAATAATAATGTAGTAAAAAATCAATAGGCGGAAAGGTTCATCGAAGTGCACGCCCTTTTATTAAGAATATATGACCAAAAAATTGTTAAATACTAGATAAAGAGCGAAAAAACAGTAATTCTATAGACTCATTTTGTAAAATAAAAACAGATTTGTTTGACTGTGTATCATTTCTGTTTTTATAATAATAACGTCAAAAAATAAGTGGATTAGCCCATTATATGGCGGCTATGCACGGGAGGTAATGAGGAATATGTCAGGAATTATTCGCGTAACCCCAGAAGAACTAAGAGCGACCGCTAAGCAATATGGTGTTGAAAGTCAAGAAGTGTTAAACCAAGTTGATCGTCTAAATAGAATGATCTCTGACCTAAAAGGAATGTGGGAAGGTGCTTCTAGTGAAGCATTCGCTGATCAATACGAACAGCTAAAACCTTCATTCATCAAAATGTCTGATCTATTAACAGATGTCAGCAATCAGCTTGATCAAACTGCAAATACACTTGAAAGCACTGACCAAGACATCGCTAGCCAAATCCGCGGCTAATCAAAGGGATTTCCTTTCTAAGTGTGAAAAGCAGAAAAAGCGCCGAGTCTGTCAGTTGATGCCGGCGCTCTTTCTATTTTGTGAGGTGGAAATTTGTGTATATCGATATTACCATCGACTTAAAAAACTATGATGGCAGTGTGTTTGATTTGAGACTATCAAATTATTTACATATTAAACAAGTCATCCATATCGCCTGGCAGGCAAAACAAATCTCACTACCTAAACGAGATGGCGGATGGGTGCGTGTAGTCAATAAGAAAGCTGTGTTTTCAGGCGAATATAAGCTGTCAGACTGTGGAATCACCACAGGAGACAGGCTGGAAATACTATGAAAGGACTTTTGTAAATGGCAGATAAAAAGAGTTCCTATTTAGAAGAACAATTAGAAGCAGTCATGAAAAAAGAGGAAGGCACTTACACCTTCATTTTTCAAAGAGAGACAATTAAACTCTTAGACGGTTTAGAAGCGGCACCGATTAAAGACATCAATCCTTCATTTAAAAAAGAGATCCAATTAACCGAAGGTGAGGTCATCATTTCGATTCAACCGCCTCCTGCCTATCAGGAATTTCGTTTCATCCATGCAAAGGATGAAAAAAGCAAATGGATTTTTTCATACCAGCTTGTCGATGCAGTGTGCAAACACGACGTGAAGCGGCTGCATCCTATTGTTTCTCCTGAAAACATTGTTTTTCATCAAGGCTTAGCGCCTGCATTTTTGCATTACGGGGTCAAAGAAAGCATCCCGCCATATGAAACCGACCAACATCGTCTATTAAAAGAGGTCAAAGCCGTCATTCTTCGAGTGGTGGACCATGAATATCAGTTTCAAGAATATTTGGCTTATCATGATACGTTGAAATTATCTGAGCAGGCAAAGGAAATAAGTGACACACAGTCGCTGGAAGAATTGTCTGCTTTGATTCAACAAAAAATAGAAGCCATCGAAGCAAAAGAAAAGACGCTCTTAACCATTCCAAAAAAGAAATGGAAGATTGAACGATACATTGGACTTGGTCTCCTTGTTCTTTTGATTCCTGCATTGGTGTATACCATTTACACGTTCTTTTTCGCCATGCCGAAACAAGAAGCGTATGTGGAAGCGAACAAATATTATCTCAACAAACAGTACAGCCAAGTGGTGGATACGCTCGAAAAATACAAAGCCGATCAAATGCCAGTCTCTCTTCAATATGAACTGGCCATTTCGTATGTGCAAACGAATCAAGGGAATCTATTGCTTGACCAGCACAAAAAAGAAATCACGGATACGTACACATTGCAGACAGACCCGCAATACTTCCTGTTCTGGATTCATATTGGACAAGGCAATAGCAAGGAAGCTCTGGATATTGCAAGGGTGCTCGGGGACGACCGATACATATTCACAGCACTCGTCGCCTACCGCAATGAAATTCAAAATGACGACAGCCTATCTGCTGAAGAAAAACAAAAACAGCTAGATCCAATCATTAAGGAAATGGCGAAGTATGAAGAAAAAGAAACAACGGAGACGAGCACCAATGACTCCTCAGATGCAAGCCAAACAGATGAAACAGCTGAACAAAAAGAGCAGTCAAAAGCCGATCAGGAGAAAAAAGAGAAAGAATCTGATGCAAAAAAGAAAACCTCTCAGACGAAAAAAGATGAGAAAAAATAATTCTTTCGATACAACTGACAGTTGGTGCTGTCCGATGAGGAGGTGGAGCGTTTGAGTCTTCTATGGGTTTTTTATGAAGAAGATTATCAAACCGTCCGTTTAGATGAGCAGTTCAACCGGGAAGCTGTGATTGGACCTGAAATAGAGCATACAGTAACGATTCCTTCCCTTTCGTTTGATGAAGGATTGATTCGTTTATCTCCAGATGAAACGAATGACGGCTTTTCTCTTTATCAGGGCGAAAAAAAGAAAGGTCACTTACTTCCACATGAACCATATCAGGTTGGTTCACTCACACTCATGTTGATGGATTCACATCATGATCAAATCATTTATTACCTAGGAAATAGAGTCGAAGTGACTATTTCAAGTGAAGAAATAGATGAAGCGGATGTGTGGAAAGAAGAAGCCCATTCAATGTTTCAAAATGCCAAATCCTTCACGTTGGAAAAAATAGAAGGCGCTTGGTATGTGATTCCCCAAGATGAAACGATCTATGTGAACGGGAAACAGCTGCACGGTCCACAGCAGCTTCTTGCTGGAGATGAGCTGTTTTGGAACTTTTTGACGCTGTCATTGAAAGATGATGATTTATTGCAAGTAATAGCATTTGAACCATTTCAAACAAGTTTAGAAAAAACAAGGCCGCCGAGTACCGAAACGAAACAAAAATATCCTTTATATAGACGAACACCACGTTTGATTTACGATCTGCCAGATGACCGGGTGTCTTTCAGCTTTCCTTCACAGGAGAGTGAAAATAACGGCAGAGGACTTTGGCTCGTGGTTCTTCCGCCGCTTGTCATGCTGATTGTCATGGGGATCGTGGCCCTTGTACAGCCGCGAGGTATCTTTATTGTCGTGTCGATGGCGATGTTTATTATGACGTTAATTACTTCGTCCGTTCAATATTTTAAAGAGAAATCACAGCGCAAAAGACGAGAAGAGAAGCGGCAACGCGTTTACTCTCTTTACTTAGAAAATAAGCGGAAAGAGCTGCAAGAGTTGTATGACCGTCAACAATTTATTTTAACGTATCATTATCCGTCTTTTGAACAAATGAAATATTTGACGTCAGAAATCAGCGGGCGTATTTGGGAAAAGACGCTTGTCAGTGATGATTTTTTACAGTTGCGTCTAGGGACAGGTGCAGTTCCTTCAAGTTATGAATTATCGACGAGCGGCGGCGATATGGCCAATCGTGACATCGATGACTTAATGGAACAAACACAGCATATGCAAAACGTCTATCGCGAGGTAAAAGATGTACCGATTACGTTCGGTCTTGCGGACGGTCCAACCGGATTAATAGGAAAACCGGCAATTGTCAAAAATGAGCTTCACCAGCTTGTCGGTCAGCTTGCTTTCTCGCACAGCTATCATGATTTGAGATTTGTTTTTATCTTTAATGAACAGGAGTATGAGAACTGGGAATGGATGAAATGGCTGCCGCACTTCCAACTTCCTCATACATACGGGAAAGGGTTTATATACAACGAACAAACACGTGATCAGCTTTTGTCTTCTATTTATGAAATTTTACGAGAGCGTGATCTGGAAGAGGAAAAAGAGAAAAAAATCTTTACGCCTCACTTTGTGTTTATCGTGACAAACCATGAACTCATTGCGGAACATGTGATTTTAGAATACCTAGAAGGCAGCCGGACGGATTTAGGCATCTCAATTATCTTTGCGGCAGAAACAAAGGAAAGCTTGGCTGAAAATATTTCAACGCTTGTTCGTTACATTAACGAAGAAGAAGGAGATATTCTCATTCAGCATAAGAAGGCTGTACGAATTCCATTTCAGCTGGATGCACATGAGCGAGCGGACAATGAGCTGTTTGCCAGAACCTTAAGAACATTAGATCATCAAGTCGGGATGACCAACTCGATTCCAGAAACAGTCTCCTTCCTTGACTTGTTTCATGCCAAACAGGTAGATGACATTGGCATTCGTGAAAAATGGCTGACATCTGAAACAGCAAAGTCATTATCTGTGCCTATCGGTTATAAAGGAAAAAACGATATTGTCGATCTAAATCTGCATGAAAAAGCACATGGCCCACATGGTCTATTAGCAGGAACAACGGGATCAGGAAAAAGTGAGTTTTTACAGACGTATATTTTATCCTTGGCTGTACACTTTCACCCGCATGAAGTGGCGTTCCTGCTCATTGATTACAAAGGGGGCGGAATGGCGCAGCCGTTCCGAAATATTCCGCACTTACTTGGTACGATCACAAACATTGAAGGCAGCAAAAACTTTAGTGAAAGAGCGCTTGCCTCTATTAAAAGTGAACTGAAGAAAAGACAGCGCTTGTTTGATCAGTATCATGTGAATCATATCAATGACTATACGAAACTCTATAAAGAGAAAAAGGCGGAACAGGCGATGCCTCATTTGTTCTTAATCTCTGATGAGTTTGCTGAATTAAAAAGTGAAGAGCCAGATTTTATTAGAGAGCTTGTCAGTGCCGCGCGGATTGGACGAAGTCTCGGTGTCCATCTCATTTTGGCGACACAAAAGCCCGGCGGGGTCATTGATGATCAAATTTGGAGTAACTCCCGCTTTAAAGTCGCATTAAAGGTACAAGATGCATCAGACAGTAAGGAAATTTTGAAAAATAGTGATGCAGCGTCGATTACCGTGACAGGTCGTGGATATTTACAAGTGGGGAACAATGAAATCTATGAATTATTCCAATCGGCTTGGAGTGGTGCACCGTATATGGAAGATGGCTACGGATCAGAAGATGACATCGCCATTGTAACGGACACTGGACTGATCCCATTATCAGGGGTAAGTACAGAGCCAGCTGTGAAAAAAGAGACAGTGACGGAAATTTCCGCTGTTGTGGATGAAATTGAACGTATGCAGCAGGAGCTTGGAATTGAAAAGCTTCCGAGTCCATGGCTTCCACCGCTTGAAGAGCGTATTCCAAAAACACGTTATGCATCAAGTGAAGAGCACGTCTTCCATTTCGCTCTTGTCGATGAGCCAGATCAGCAAAGCCAGCATCCACTTTCTTATCAAATGATGGAGGATGGAAATATTGGCATCTTCGGTTCATCCGGCTACGGCAAATCACTTGCTGCAACAACACTGCTTATGAGCTTCGCAGAAAGATATTCACCTGAAGAATGGCATGCATATATTTATGACTTCGGTAACGGCACCTTGCTACCGCTTGCCAAACTTCCGCATACGGCTGATTATTTCTTAATGGATCAAATGAGAAAGATTCAAAAGTCGATGAAGCGTCTTCGTGAAGAGGTTGAATATCGCAAGCGTTTATTTAGACAGCAGGAAATGAGTCATATCAAAATGTACAATGCGCTGAATGAGAAAAAGCTTCCATTCATATTTATCGTGATTGACAACTTTGACATTGTGAAAGACGAAATGCATGAACTCGAATCTGAATTTATTCAGTTAAGCCGTGATGGCCAATCGTTAGGCATTTATTTCTTAATCACAGCGACTCGTGTCAACGCAGTCCGTCAATCTCTTATGAACAACTTGAAAACAAAGATTGTCCATTACTTAATGGATCAAGGAGAGGCATACTCCATTATTGGCAGACCGAAATTCAGCTTAGAGCCGATTCCAGGACGAGTCATTATCAACAAAGAAGAGCTTTACTTTGCCCAAATGTTCCTGCCAGTTGAAGGAGAGAACGATCTCGAATTGTTTGAGCATTTAAAACAAGAGATCCAGCTTCTAGATGCTCGCTTTGAATCAGCTGAAAAACCAAAACCTGTGCCGATGCTTCCTGATAAGCTGACCATTTGGGAGCTAGAGAGTCGCTTAGAAGAACAAAAACAGCCGTATCACATTCCAGTCGGACTAGATGAGGAATCTGTTGCACCTGTTTACTTTGACTTGAAGAAGAATAAACACTGCCTCATCATCGGTCAAACGCAGCGAGGGAAAACAAATGTGACCAAACTAATGCTTGATCAGCTATTAGTAGCAAAACCTGAGAAGCTGGCCGTCTTTGATTCGATTGATCGGGGGCTCTCTCATTATGCAAAAGAAGAAAACATTGATTACCTTGAAACAAAGGATGATATCACAGAATGGGCAGAGGAAATAGATCGTTTATTCAAGGTGCGTGAAGAGATGTACGTCGAAGCTGTGCGCCGAGGAGAGACTGATCAGTTGTCGTTCTCTCAAATTGTGCTTGTGATTGATGGCATTACGCGTTTTCAGCAGACAATCGACCCACGCCTTCAAGATCAATTGGCTGATTTCATGAAATCATATGCACACTTAGGCTTCAGCTTGATCGCATCAGGAAATCATACCGAATTCAGTAAAGGCTATGATGCACTCACAAACGAAATCAAACAAGTTCGTCATGCCATGTTACTGATGAAAAAATCAGAGCAAAACATCATACCGCTTCCGTATGCAAGACAAGAACCAGAGATTCAGCCAGGATTCGGATATTTGGTTGAAAACGGGAAAGAGAAGAAAATCCAGGTTCCTTTATGTGCGGTAGAAAGGAAGAGTGTTCAATGACAGAGCAGCAAAAAAGCTCCATCAAAATCGTGTCGACCATGATACTGATTCTCGTCTTGCCGGTTCTATTTTTCCATCTCATTGGGGATGATCCGGCAAAACAGAAAAAGAATGCCACACGTAACATAGCCGTGGTCAATGAGGATATGGGGGCGAGCGAAAGTGAAAATACCGCTCGTTTCGGACAGGATGTGGTGGCGGCATTATCAGAGCGTCCAGATTACACATGGACAGTCGTCAATCGAAGTGCGGCAGAAAATGGCCTGAAAAATAGAAAGTACGATGCAGTTCTTTATATTCCATCTGACTTCTCTAAAAATGTGCTGAGCTATGATAAGGATCATCCTGAGAAGGCATCTATCCAATTCTCAATCCAAGATCAGCTCAATGCAGTGAATAAAGAAAAAGTACAAAGAGAGCTAGAAAATGCTCAAAAGAAAATGAATGAACAAATGTCGACTTTATATTGGAGTTTTGTATCACAGGAAATCGGCAATGTCAGAGAAGAGTTTGAGCATATTGTTGGTAAAGAGGTCGAATTCCAAAACACGATGTACAACTTCTATAAGCCAAATTCAAACAAACTATCTGATGCCGTCCAGCAGCAGAAGAAACAAATAGAAGAACTAAAAAATGCGATGGCCGATTCACAAAAACAGTATAAAGACGGTTTAAGTACAACAGAAGAAGCGAAAAGCCAGCTGAAGGATTTCGTAAAAGTAGTCGATCAATATCAGCAGTATCAAGACAAACAAAAGGATCTCTTGATCAAAGCGCAATCGACAAGCAAAAAACAAATCCAGCAAGGACTCAAACAGCTTGCGGAGATTCAAAACCAAAACGCCCGCAGCTTTAGCGATCAAATGGGCGGACTCAAAACCGATATCAATGGGGTCCAAAGTCAGCTTAAAACAACGGACAGCGCAATTCAATCTGTTCAAAGGGCAAGAGAAGACGTAATTCCTAAGCAATCGTCGGGATTAACGGACCTTGTGAAGGCGTCTCAAGAAGAACTATTGAAGAATTATGAAGGTCAATACTTAGAGGCCTATAAAAGTAAGATCATCGCCTTGCAGAATAAGCTAGAGACAAAAAGGCAAGAGTTAATGAACGCGCCCGAGCAGCCAGCTGATCCTGATGATGACGGGCAATCAGATCAAGATAACGAGAACCCAGAAGAGATTGGCATTAACTTAGATGATGAAACAAATGAACTCTCGCAAATTTCATCGGAAATGAACGATCTAGCTGATCAATTAGAAGATCAGACTGCACCTCCTACTAATGAAGATGATAAAGAGGGTGAAAATGGCCAGGATGCTGTTCAGCCAGATAACAGCGGCACGAATCAATCAAAAGACGACCTGAAAGCACTGTCTAATCGTTTAGAAGAAGTGAAAAAGAAGATTCAAGAAAAAGCGGCCGCTCATAACGACCAATTGAAAGACAAAGTAAGTCAAATGAGTAAGGAGCTTGAAAGCCTCACGAAAAAAGTAGAGAAGCTTGAAAAGATGATTCTAAGGTTACAAGATCGATATAACGTCATTCCGAATGAAATCAAAAATCAGGAATCCTCTATTTTAAACAAAGTGCAAGAGCTGAAACGAGTAAACTCGCCGATTGGCAACACTGTGAATACGAAAATATTTGATCAAGAGTTTAAAACAAATTCAACAAGCACCAAAAAGTTAATGGAATACTCCAATCAACTGTCTCAGCTAGAGATGATGCTTGGGAATCTATATCAACCAACAAACAACTCATCTCTACTAGACACAAAAGGAGATGAAATCCAGTCCATCCTTGCCATCAAAAAAGAAGAAACGGAAAACTGGGATACACTCAAAAATCAAATGCTGACGTCAAATGATGATGTGTCTACCTTTATTGATGAGATGCAAAAATTCTCAGATGGCTACGCAGAATACATTTCGACTCAGCAGGCAAGCATGGAACAGGAGTTAAATGCCATTTCTGAAAGTGCGGACACAGTAGCTGAACAAATGGCTGATCAAGGAGATGCGGTGTATACGGCAGACCTTGCGGGCAGTTCGATTGTTGTGAGTGCACAGGATTCAATTGGTCAGGAAGTGCTTCGTCTTTCTGAAAATATGAGTTCGTTAACCGACCGCCAAAAAGGGGTGGCGGATTATACGAATAATATTGAAGAAAGTGTCACAACCGTTCAAGAAAAAGCAGATACGTTGAACGAAAACTGGAGTAAGAATGTCAATTCTACGAAGCTTGTTCAACAAGATTTGAAGGGTATTTTAGGCAACACTTTAGACGATCAAGGCAACAGCAACTATGTGTATAACCATTTAGCCAATCCGCTGAAAATTAGCGGCGATGTGCCAGAAGAAAAAACGCAGACTGTACCGCCAGTAGTCATTTTGGTTATTGTCATGATCAGCAGTTTGTTGATTGGCTTTTTTAGCTCGTACTATGCGTCAGCGCCAATGCTGGTCAAAGGTGCACTGTTTGGTATTT
Source organism: Bacillus sp. FS02 (assembly GCF_024398395.1). Taxonomy (NCBI): domain Bacteria; kingdom Bacillati; phylum Bacillota; class Bacilli; order Caryophanales; family Bacillaceae; genus Bacillus; species Bacillus sp. FS02. The sequence continues at coordinate 2,763,507 of NZ_CP074101.1, forward strand.
TAAATCTGTTAGTCGGGCTCATGATCAGCCTGTTTGGACTCAACATTTACAAACTAGCTGATGACCAAGCCATTCAATGGTCCATCTTTACGATTTTGCTGCTAGTGGCATGCTCTGCCTTTATTCGCACAGCTTTCCTTTTCGGTTCAATTGCCGGATGGATGGCAGCAACGGCGCTTATATTCTTCTTTGTTGCACCGTTAATTGATTTGGTCATGCCAAACTTCCATTTTACAAATCCAGTGACAGACGTGTATCTGTCTATCCAATATGGAAATGGAGACAACTTCGGTATGGGCATCACAGGGCTACTGATTTTAACGATATTGTTCATGGTCATTCCACTAGTGAAGAAGCTATGGAAAGACAAAACAGAGGAACGTGATGTCACTCATGAGGCTTAATCTATTCGTCAAAGGGATGGCACTTGGTGTCATATCCCTTTTTCTCCTCAGTCCTGCTGCTTTTGCTGCTACAGGTGAAGATACGGATACGAATGTCAAGCCGAATGAATATCAAGAAAAGAACCTCAATATTAATTCGAGTATATTGAGGGATCAAACGAAATACGAACAAAGCAAAACAACATCTAAAGTCAAAACGGACATTCACTTTGCTGACCCGCCTAAGACCTCTGGTGGTCAACTTTCGCCACAAATTTTTAGTGATCTGAAAGAAAATCCGCCTAAAACGCCAGCTCGTATGATGAAAGAGATGAATATCTCTTTCAGCGATTCGGCTGTATCAACGCCTTCTGGCGATGATCATGAAAAGCAGAGATCGGCGCTTCTGCCAATCATTTTTGGCATCTTGATCGCCTTTGGCATCATTGTCATGATCATTCTGATTCCAAAGGTGAATGTGAAGACGGAAAAGAAATAGCCTGCCTCTTTAAAAAGGGCAGGCTTTTCTTTATGCAGATTGCTTGATGTGATACCGATTCACTATTTAAAATAGTGTTATCAAGGGAGGAGATTGTCATTCGAATTTCAATCGTCACAGGCGGATCAAAAGGATTTGGTTTAGCACTTGTCAAACAGCTACTTTCACGCGGGGATAACGTGTATACCGCTGCAAGAAGTGAGTCGCCACTATCCCATCCACACCTCACGCATTCACAGGTCGATCTCACTGATGAGGAATCGGCTGCAAAGTGGCTTCAGGGCATCTTGTCCTCGCAAACTCTCGCAGACGCTGATGACGTCTTGCTTGTCAATAATGCAGGAATGGTGACTCCTATCAAGCGTGCAGGGCAAGGCGGAGAAGATACGCTTCATCAGCATTATACGCTGAACCTTGTCATCCCTGTTTTGCTCAGTCACGTGTTTGTGAGGGAGACACAATCTCTTGAAGGGAAGAAAACCATCGTGCATCTTTCTTCTGGGGCAGCTAAAAACCCGTACAAAGGATGGAGTGCCTATTGCAGTTCAAAAGCAGGGCTTGATATGTTTATGAGGACTTTACATGAGGAACAGCAGGACGAAGCATATCCTGTCACCACGTTTTCCTTTTCACCCGGTACGATTGATACGGATATGCAGGGAGAGATTCGGAAATCCTCCAAACAGGACTTTGAACAAATTGAACGGTTTCAGCAATTACATGAAACAGGTACGTTAAAGAGCCCAGATGAAGTGGCCGGTATTTTACTCGACCTTCTAGCAGATGACCCAGCTGGCGGTTGTGTATACGATGCCCGTGAGTATGGAAAAAAGCAGTCATAACGGCTGCTTTTTTCGTATTGTACAAGCAAAGACAGCTTATCGAGCATAAGCTAATTTTGAGACTCATCGGAAATATGACAGAACATTTGAGTTTCTTTTCAGAATATGTTAGGATGCTAAAAATATAGATAAGGAGGGGTTTCCATGAGAAAGGTTACATTAATGGATGTTTACACCCATCCAGTCGCTCAAAAATATTTAAATCGTTCAGGAAAAGCCCACGCCATTGCTTGTGCTTATCACGCATTCAAACTGGCGATGCAGGCGGGGATTAACCCGGATCTTGCTGTGAAAGCAGCACTCTTGCATGACATCGGCCACTATGAATGGTATACAGCAGGCGGAGAATGGGATTACGAGACATATAGACGAAATGATATTCATGCCATTAAAGGGGCAGAGCGGGCACATAAACTGCTCATACGGCTCGGCGAGGAACCAAAAGCAGCCAAAGAGATTGCCCTTGCGATTTTGCTTCACACAGATTCATATTTGCCAGAGGGCGACCTGCATAAGGACACACTCCAGCAAATTGTGAAGAAAGCAGATGAAATGGACGAAGAGCCTGGTGGACACCATCATTACAGACAAATAGATGAATCACTTGCGCTCAAAAAAATTGCTGATTTGGATGAGAAGGTGCAGCAGGCGCTTCAGCCCATGAAACGCTCTGTTTAATATGGAATATCTCCATGAATCGTTCCGTGCTGATCCACATACAATGTGCGGATCACAGTACGGTTAAATGCCGACGTCCCTGACGCAGTGAGACCTGTGTAATGAACCGTGACGGAATAAGCACCTTCTTTTTTCAATTGAACGGCAGATGAAGAGCTCGTTTTCAGTGGATGATCCTTCTCGGCATCTTTAAAATAAGTGGTCTCTACAGTTTTGCTTAATCGTTTAATCAGCTTGCTCGAATGTGTCGATGCATCTCCTGATTTCGCTGCAGCGATTTTGATTTCTTCATTCAATGGTGAATCAAAGGATACAAGTAGCAAATAAGGATCCTTTTTTACTGAATTTGATCGAATCGTCCATTTTCCTGGAACGGGTTTATTGATTTGTACATGGTGTGAATAGGCGCCTTCATATGGGAATGATGCTTCGGATGTCGTCAAATTGGTTAAGACATCTCCATTTGGCGCAACGATTTCCGGATTGGCTTCCTGTCTTTCATTTAACCACTGAATCGATAGGCCATTCGTTCCTTCCTCTACATAGAACGCTTCTGTTTTATCCTTTTCACTTTCTCCACCTTTCACATAAACGTTTGTATTTAGCTCTGAAGAGACTGGTTCTTGCTCTTGTTCGTCTTCACTTTCAGCGCTTGCGGTACTTGCACGCAGCTGTGCCTGAAATACGGGGAACATGCTTGTGCCGTTTTTGATCGAAAAGTGATCCCACTTTCCTGTTAAAATATTGTTTGCATATGCTAGCTTTGTGCTGCTGACCGTCACAGCGCCATCGTTTGCACCAAAGCTTTTTAAATACATGCCGCCTAAATAGAGCACTCCGCCAAAGGTTCCCCATTCTGAACCAGAATAGGTCACATATTTATGAGGAAACGTCTCCAGCCGGTCGGTTTCACTTCGAAAAGCTGCCATCATCCCGGTTTGCAGAGAATAGAGCGCGTCGCTCTTTTGTCCAAGGATTTGCGCAAGCCAGCTCCCGCCTTTGCTATAGGCTAAATCCGCAAGCGGCGTCCCATAATGTGGAGAGCCAAGTGTGATGACTTTCTCTACATATGGATGAGCGTTGTAATACACGAGTGCAGCCTGCGTATCCACTCCGCCTTTACTATGACCGATTACTATCAGTTTTCTGCCGAAAAATTCATAGATTTCTTTTAACTTTTCTGCTAATAGTTTCCCATTCTTTTTCATGTCCTGATCTGGATACAAATCTATGAACGCGCTTTCGTATCCGTTCAGAACAGCTTGTTTTGCCATATCGTTTCGATCAGACCATGTGGAGGAAGAACTGTTTATGCCATGAACAAAAACAAGTGGGGGTTTTGACAGGTCTTTTTGTACCGGTTCTTCTCCTTTAAACCACTTCCCTGGTGTACCAGGTGCATCTCCAATTGTGCCTGCGTGCGCATAACTTGCAGAGGATAGTAAGAGCATGACAGCAACGATACAGATTAATTTTTTCAAGATCATTCACCTCTTCAAATAATTTAAGATGTTGGCAGCACCAATCTATTATACTTCTAAAAATTGTAAAAAAATATGAAATGTAAAAATACGGTAATAATGTTGTGGGTTTGCTGAGTGACACTCACATGGGTCATTGCATACGCTGTGGGTAAATACACAAGTAAAGGGGCAGGTAGCATGGCACAACAAGGAAGTCCACAGCTTGTTTCATTAGTTGATCCATATGTTTATCAAACATTGCAGAAAGTAGTCGGTATGAGATTGATTGTTCAAACAGTGAAAGATACAGTACGTGGAAAGTTGAAGGAAGTGATGCCGGATCATATTGTGATTGAGGCGGGGGCAAAATCAGTGTTTTATGTGCGGATCCAGCAAATCGTGTCGGTGATGCCTGATCACAGTGAAAGAGTGTAACAAGCAGACGCACAGGTGTCTGCTTTTTTCAATGCTTACAGAATGTATATCTGGAAAAAGTGCATGATATACCAATTGTTCTTTTTTTTTCAAAAAATATGGTTCTAAAACAAGAAGCAGTTGACAGAAGGTGGGTTGAATAGTAGTTTTTTAATAAGGTCAATACGTAACAGGAGGAGCATCTTTGTTAAAATCTAAAGTTCATTTTTGGACATTCCAAATATTACTGGTTTTACTGATTGTGTATGTATCAACAAAAGTTTCATTTTTATTTCAGCCGATCATTTTATTTGCTTCAACGTTGTTTGTTCCTATTTTACTGGCAGGTATTCTCTTTTTCATCTTTAATCCGATTGTTCGATTTTTGTCGAAGAAGATACCTAGGACGCTCGCCATTCTGATTATTTATCTCCTATTCATCGGGCTTATCACGTTTGTTGTCAATGCTGCTGGACCTGTCATTGTCACGCAGGTGGGTGGACTTGTCAAAAGCTTCCCGGGGTATGTCACGGACATGCAGAAATTTATCAACGATTTCTCGCATTCTAAAACATTTACGTGGATGATGAACCAAGATTATGTGTCTGTTTCGAAGTTTGAACAGTCGATCGTTTCGACATTAAAAGATTTACCGGAAAATATTGCTTCCAGTATGTCGGCGGTGTTTGGCGTGATTGCAAATATTGCCCTCGCTGTCATTACCGTTCCATTCATTTTATTTTACATGCTAAAAGACGGGCATAAGTTTCCGGACAAGCTCGTTCAATTTTTGCCAATGCCTTACCGTAAGGAAGGATTGAAGATTTTTAAAGAATTAAACGATACGCTTGCTGCTTACATACAAGGGCAAATCGTTGTTTGTTTATTTGTCGGAGTTGCTTGTTTTATCGGATACTTATTAATTGGTGTGAAATATGCGCTCATTCTCGGCATCATTATTGCGGTGACAAACGTCATTCCATATCTTGGGCCATATCTTGGTGCGGCACCAGCTGTGCTCATTGCTTTTCTTGATTCGCCTGGAAAAGCGGTTGTGACTGTTATTGTCATTCTTGTTGTTCAGCAGATCGATGGAAACGTCATTTCTCCATTGATCATTGGAAAACGTCTCAACACACATCCGTTAACAATTATCTTGCTATTAATTGGGGCAGGAAGTTTTGGCGGAATCCTTGGCATGATTTTTGCCGTCCCTGTCTATGCGCTGCTGAAAGCCATCACACTCAATATTGTCAGATTGGTTCAGCTGCGTCAGCGCTCTCGAAAAGAACAGCATTTAAACGTTTAGGGCAGATGCACAACTTTTCCCTTTTTGCATAACATAACTCACATAAGCGAATAGGGAGGAGAAGGAAGATGCCTGCGATTGTTGGACCCATCCATATTGAGTCTTTAGGCGGAAACGGCTCGGCTACTTTTGGTGACGTTCTCGCCATTGCCCCTTTGGCTGTAGATCACTCGACCGGTGGAGCGGGAGCTTTTAATTCAGGTGATTATATGTCCCTGACAAGCGATCCGAATGCCACCATGCTTTGGGACTTTACACTGTTTGGCCAGCCTCAATCATTTAATGCATAAGAGACAGCTGATCATATGACATATCAGCTGTCTTTTTTATGTTGGATAGACACGTATTGTTCAGCTAGGCATATGATGAGGGTAGTAAAGGTGGTGGAAAGATGCCAGCAATTGTTGGACCCATTCATATTGACCGTGTCATAGGAAACGGTTCTGCACATTTCGGCGATGTGTTTGCTATTTCGCCAAAAAGTGTAGATCATTCCGCTGGTGGTTCAGGCACCTATAATGCAGGAGACTTTGTTCAATTTTTCAACAATCCGAACGTCACATTTGTGTGGGATTCAAACCTGATCAGCCAGCATAAGAGCTTTAACGCATAGCCAGCTTTGAAAGGGTCTCCTTTTCAGAAGCTGTCTTTTTTTATGGTACAATGGATAGAAGAAGGAAGAAGAAAAAGGGGGGAAAACACGTCAAATGAAAATAAGAAAAGCGCATCTGACAAGCGGGCAACCAACAACCTACAATGTATATTTACATGAAAATAAAAAAGAATATAAAACGCTTGTCGCTGTACCTGATATGGAATGGAGTATTTCTATTGCGTATGAAGACGAAAAAACGCAGCTTGAGCAAGCACTAGAACAATCTTTAAATAAAAGAGTAGAAATAGACGAAGCCCGTGAACTCGCACAAAAAATTGTGCACTGGGTCACAGAAATGTAAATTCAGAAACCAGGAGTGAACACAGCAATGAAAGAAGAATCCGTAGACTTTTATTTGCAGCAAGGGATATTTGGACATGCTGAAACAAAACCAGATGAACGAAGAATGTTTCTCGGCTCATTAAGAGAACGTGCACTTCTCGCTCTGACAAAAGGACAAGTATCGAGACATAAATCGTATCAAGAGGTAGAGCAAGTATTGAAGGCAAACCGAGAGGCCACTGTTCTTTTAAATGGTGAATTGTCATATGCTTCTTATTCTCCATATGTCAAAATGGCAAATGCCGCTGGTTGTTCTTTTAAAGTGGTCAACCATCACGAGTCACATTCACCTTTTGGGCTTGTGATAGAGGTGCCGCATGCGATCAATCAAGAGCACATCTATATAGAAGATGAGCTTTTTCAAAAAGCTTTTTCTCGTGAATCTGTTGAATAGGTTTCCCTAGTGAAATGAATAAGCTATAATGATTCAAAAGAGCATATGGGAGAGATGCGGATGGGCAAAGCATTGATTTGTATTGATTATACAGTTGATTTTGTTGCAGACGATGGAAAACTGACGTGCGGAAAGCCTGGACAGGCGATTGAGTCGAAGATCACAGAGATCACTTCTTCATTTATTGATGAAGGACACTTTGTTGTTTTTGCCGTCGATCATCATGAAGAGCAAGATCCATATCATCCAGAGACAAAGTTATTTCCGCCCCATAATATTCGCGGGACAGAAGGAATTGAACTTTACGGAAAACTAAGTTCACTATTTCACACGTCAACACATTTAAATCATGTCTATTATATGGAAAAAACAAGATACTCTGCTTTTGCAGGCACTCAATTAGAAATGAAACTGCGCGAGCGTGGCATCACTGAACTTCACCTAGCCGGAGTGTGTACCGATATTTGTGTACTTCATACAGCTGTTGATGCGTACAATAAAGGCTTTGAACTTGTGATTCATGAGAATGCCGTAGCGAGTTTTAATGAAGCGGGGCACGAGTGGGCACTTTCTCACTTTGAGCATACGCTTGGTGCGAAAGTGGTTAAGTAAGGGAAGGAGAATGGAAGTTGGAGCATCGGTTTATTGACGACAGTTTATCACTACATACAGATCTTTATCAAATTAACATGGCAGAAACGTATTGGAGAGACGGCATTCATGAGAAGAAGGCAGTCTTCGAACTCTTCTTTAGAAAGCTTCCATTTGACAACGGCTTCGCTGTATTTGCTGGTTTAGAGAAAGCGATTGAATATTTATCGGACTTCTCTTTCACCGAGAGCGACCTTGCATATTTAAAAGATGAACTCGGTTATAAAAGCGATTTCATTGAATACTTAAGCGGATTGTCTTTTACAGGGACACTTCATTCAATGAAAGAAGGAGAAATTGTCTTTGCGAATGAACCTATTATGCGCATCGAGGCAACACTTGTTGAAGCGCAGCTAATTGAAACGGCACTGCTCAACATCGTGAACTTCCAGACGCTAATTGCAACAAAGGCGGCTCGTATTAAAGGAATCATTGAAGATGAGACAGCATTAGAATTCGGAACAAGACGTGCGCATGAAATGGATGCAGCCATGTGGGGTGCAAGAGCAGCACTGATCGGCGGATTTCAGGCAACAAGTAATGTCCGTGCAGGGAAACGCTTCAATATTCCCGTATCAGGCACCCATGCCCATGCCCTTGTACAAGCATATCGCGACGAATATACTGCATTTAGAAAATATGCTGAAACACATACAGACTGTGTCTTTTTAGTGGATACATATGATACGGTCAGATCAGGCATTCCAAATGCGATTAAGGTAGCGAAAGAATTCGGAGACAAAATCAACTTTATTGGGGTCAGACTTGATAGCGGAGACCTTGCCTACTTGTCTAAAAAGGCGAGAACGATGCTGGATGAAGCTGGATTACATGACGCAAAAGTCATTGCATCAAGCGATCTTGATGAACACACCATTATGAACTTAAAAGCACAAGGTGCAAAAATTGATGTATGGGGTGTTGGAACGAAACTGATTACCGCATTCGATCAGCCAGCTCTTGGTGCTGTATATAAGCTTGTATCGATTGAAGAAAACGGTCAGATGAATGACACGATCAAAATTTCTTCTAACCCAGAGAAAGTGACAACACCAGGCCGTAAACGAGTGTATCGCATTATCAATCAATTGAATCATCACTCTGAGGGAGACTACATTGCCCTTGAAGAAGAAGATGTTCAAAGTGAAGATAAGCTGAAAATGTTCCATCCAGTTCATACATTTATCAGCAAATTTGTGACAAATTTTGTGGCAAAGGACCTTCATGTCCCAATTTTTGAACAAGGGAAGCTGGTGTATGATAATCCAGATATCCAAACGATTCAAGCATATGTGCAGGACAGTCTCGGACTCTTCTGGGAGGAATACAAACGAATCAGCAAACCAGAAGAATACCCAGTCGATTTGAGTCAAAAATGCTGGGATAATAAGATGCAGTTTATCCATGATGTGAAAAATAAAATCAAAAAAGAGCTTTATGAAAGCTGATTACCCCGGGAAAGGAGATCATCAAGCCAGATGGTCTCTTTTTTTTCATGTTGGACGATTCAAAATGAACCTTATGGGCAATCATTTGGTATACTGAAGGCACATCTTGTTTGTCATTGCATAAAGGAGGAATGGAGCAGTTGAGGGTGTTTGTTGCAAGGCAGCCTATTTTTAACAGAAAAGAACAAGTCGTATCATACGAGCTGCTTTATAGAGATAGTGAAACCAATACATATAGCGCTGAAGATGGTGATCAAGCGACAACCGACCTCATTATCAATAGTTTTTTAAACATTGGCATCGAAACACTGACAGAAGGAAAACGATGCTACATCAATTTCACCGAAAGCTTGCTTTCGTCTGATCTGCTCACTTATTTTGATCCACATCAGCTTGTGATCGAAATATTAGAAAATGTACCGATTACCCCGGCACTTATTATGAGATGTAAGCAATTAAAAAAGTGGGGATACACGATTGCGCTCGATGATTTCTTTCTGAGCGGAACACATTTTCATGACAAGTTACTCGATGAACTCCTCTATTGCATTGATATTTTAAAAATTGATTTTCTGAAAACAACATGTAAAGAACGAAGAGACATTTTACATACATATAAAAAGTATCGACTTCGATTCCTTGCTGAAAAGGTAGAAACGCGAAAAGAATATGAAGAAGCGTTAGAAGCTGGCTTTCATTTGTTTCAAGGATATTTCTTTAGTGAGCCGCACGTCATTTCGGGACGAGCCTTATCGACTAGCTTCCACGCATACCATCAGCTATTGAATGAGCTGAGCAAGGAGCAGCCGAATATTCAGACCGTGACGCATTTTATAGAAAGTGATCTTTCTCTTTCATATCAATTATTAAAAATGCTGAATTCTGGCGGCATGAGACGTCTTTATCAAATCAAGAGTATTCGTCAGGCGATTATCCTGCTTGGGTTTAATGAAATACGGCGATGGATCTTTATCCTTTCATTTAAAGAACTAAATGTCCAAGCCAACTCAAGCCAAAAGGAAATCATCAAAATGTCGTTCATTCGTGCCAAAACGTGTGAACTCATTGCTAGTCGGACTGAACGAGAGCATCCCGCTTCTTATATGCTAACAGGTATGTTTTCACTTATTGATACGCTTGTCAGGGCGGACATTACTGAACTTGTGAAAGAACTGCCTCTTTCGGATGAAGTAGGTGAGGCACTGCTTGGCTATGAAAATGACTATTTCCTTGTGTTAGACGTTGCCAAACGTATTGAACGAAATGAATGGGATGATGAGATGTTAGGTGGAAGTCTCCCTAAGCAGGAAGCCTACGGCTGTTATATAGAAGCCATTGAATGGTGTCATAAAATGTTTGAATCTTAAGAAAAGCCGCTCACACTAGAGCGGCTTCTTTCTTTGTTATCCCCACTGTAAAAGTAGAAAAAGCCTGCTTGAAGAGAGGGATAAGTAGATGCGGATGCCTTCTGGACTAAAGCGGATATCGATATTGCTTTTCACCCCAATCTGCTTCAGCATTCGAATCACACTTGCGGTGTCAGCACGTTCAGCAGCTTCCATGATTCGCTGTCCAAACGAAAGCGAACCGGAAATCTGCTGTGTAATGAGGGATGCATCAGCAACGAGACGGGTTGATTCCTTTGCAGCCTTTTGAAACGCATGAGCATCTACTGGAGGAAAAGTCATAGGTGTTCGCAGGTATGCGTTCCCCATTGCGGGAACCTGCAAAGGAGGATAAGGAACATAGTAAAACACATGGTCACCTCTTCTCTCATTGAAGTGAATTTGGACGGATATCTGTTCTAAATGTATGAAGAAAATCCGAATAAAGAATCAAAATGATCTTTCTACCTTTGCATATTCATCATAAAAATAGGTACTTTTGCGGTCAATTTCGGTGAATGTCGCCAAAAAATTGCGGTGTCTACAGTAGAGCCTGTCGTCTGACCTATAACATGAAAAACCGAGGAAACAGAAGGGATCATACGTTCTGTATCGTGAGAATTGTGACGAATGATGCCTGTTCATGTCGCAAAAATGACGTATTTCCTTTGAAATTGAGATAAAAGTATCATTTGAAAAGTCTGAAAATGATGAAAAAAGACCTATTGAATTTTGCGGTATCACGCACACATTTTGTGCATACTTTTCGGTGAAAAAATACTCAATAGCATTTACACTGTTAGTAACAGATCAAATACTTATGACCCAATCAACATACACAAATACATTGATCTTCCAAAAAAGGAGAGTGGAATCGATGGAAAAGTATGAAATCGAAGAACTTAAACAACTATTATGGAAACTTGAAAACGAAATTAGAGAAACAACGGCTTCTCTTCATAACATTAACAAAAGCATTGATCAATACGACAAATATGAATATGTGAAAATTTCTTAAAGACTTGATAACCATCAAGTCTTTTTTTTATCCAAATACATACAAAAAAAGGATATATTATTATATAATTGTTAAATAGTGATGTCAGTGGACATTTACTTATTTCTTTTTAGTAAAATAAGAGGCGAGAGGGTGAGGATCAAGATCGAGTATGCTAAACTATCTAGAGAATACAAAAATCAAGCAGAAAATGTCTGATTTTATTCAACATGCAGTCAGGCAAAATGATTTACAAAAGCTGCTTCTCGAATTTACAGATATAAAGAATGAATTTCCTTTTGGGCAATTGGCTTACCAACATTATGAGGCATTTGGCGGACAAGACAAGCAAGCGATTACAAAACTGGCAGCAGGGATTGAACTTCTCATCTTATCTGCCGATATATTAGATGATATTGAAGATCAGGATAATGATTCGTATCCTTGGATGAAATGTCAGAGCGGAATTGCGATTAATGCGGCGAATGTTCTCTTTGCATTGAGTTTTGATGTGTTTTCAAAGCTTGATCATGGAGCGAAGCTTTTAAACAATGTATATTCTTATTCCATTCAGTCAATGCAAGGGCAGCATATAGATATGACACTGGAGCCAGAGAATGAGCAGGATTGTTTAAATATCATGAAGTTAAAAGCAGGGTCACTGTTTGTATTACCTTGTGTGTTAGGTGTTGTTTTGGCAACAGGTTCTTTTGAAAAGAAGGTAGAAGAATATGCTTATTACCTAGGAATGGCGGAACAGCTTGAAAATGACTATCTAGGTCTTTTTAATAAAGATAATATTGACTTTAAAAGAATGCAAACATTACCGCTAGTTTACTTGAAAAATGAGTTTAATCCATCTAGTTCAGACTTGCTCAGTTATTTTCAATCAAAGGATAAGAGTGCCGGCTCTGAAGAATTAAAGGATAAATTAAAAGAATCTGGCGTTCAACAATATGTATTTATTATGAGAAACCTTCTCAGAAATAAGTTTAAAGAAGCATTCGAAATACTACATTTAAAGGCTTCTAAAAAGGAAAAGCTAATACTTTTTTTAATTGGAGATGGAGAAGATGAACATTCAGAAACTAGTTAGTTATCTAGCGGGAAACCCCTCGGCGTTAAAGCAAGTTGCTAATGGAAATGCATCGTTACTTCACGTTGATCAAGTGACTGCGAGTATTATTGTTGAAGGTTTTCAGAAAGAAGATACCATTAGATCAAAAAAATGGAGAGATGCTGGGGACTATTGAGGCTCTATGCAAAAATTTTATTCGAAATTAACTGTTATTTTAATTATCCTTAGTTTCATTTATGTGATTTATATTTCCTACATCAATGTGTTTAATATCTTTGTAGGAGCAGTCGTTTCGGTGAATAGTGACGGACAACTTGAAATAGAGGATGTTGTTGATTTTACAGACAGTTATTATGCTGGTGTTAGAAAAGGCGATATCATCCTTGAAGTGAACGGTAATAAAGAACCAACCGAAGAAGTAAGAAGAGGTTATTTAGCAAACGTCAAAAGTCTAGTTGTTGATAGACATGGTGATGAAATTGTCATAGAGAATGTGAGGTTATTAAGTCAAGAAAATCTATTTATTTACTTAATACCGATCATTTTTTATTCAATCTGTCTATTTTGTATATTTATGATTTTAAAAATCAACAAATCTAGGAAAAAAGAGTCTGCCTATATCCTTGCCCTTTTTTTATTGGCTGTTGCTGTAGCATATGTCAGTTCTGGTGGATCTGGTAAAGGTGAGTATATTAGTGGTTTTATCGTCATTACTACGATGACTTGTGTACCTCCTTTATATATGCACTTTATGTATCAGTATTTGAAGGAATTGGGTACGAAAATTATTAGCGTACGTGTGCTTCTTTCTTTGTATGCAGTTCCATTTATAAATCTTGTTTTAGAAATTTATTTTAAAAATATGGTTTTAGCTGCTTTCAACTTACTTTCGTTTTTTACACTTGCATTTATAACGATTATTATCACATTCAGATCAGCTAAAAGGTGGAAAGGCACGGAAATTGGTAATGTCCTTAGTGCATTTGGACTTGTCTTAATCACGTCATTTAGTCCTTTTATGCTGTTCTTTATCATTCCATATTTTTTTCATAAGTATTTTATTTCGCCTTATATTCTTGCTTCGTTTGCATTATTAATTCCGTTTTTCTTAGTCTATCAATTTATGTCAAATAAATTATATAATGTTGATTTCTTTATGGGAAGAATTAAATATTATAGCCTTTTAGCGATCACACCTACGATAGTAGTAGTGATTATATTTGATTTCATTCAGAAGCCAAGTGCTAATTTTTATACATTGAAATTTACAATTATCACATACATTCTTATGCTCACCGTCTTTTATTTTAAAGAAATCATCGATTTTCGTTTTCGTCTAAAGCGTTTCTCAGAGAAACATAATTATCAGGATAGTGTGTTTAAATTTACCCAGCTCATTCGTGATGCTTCATCACTTCATCAAGTGTTATATCATTTGAAATACACCATTTTAGAAGTACTTGTTGTGAATAAAGCCTTTGTGCTTGAGGTGAAGGCTGATGGACAAATTGAAGAAATTGATGAGCAGACAGAAGACAGCAACCTATGGAAAAAGTATGTCGATCAATTTCACGATTTATTAGGCGAAGTAGGGAAAATCATCGAGCTTAATAAAGGGTTTATGATAAAAATTGGTGAGCGGGGCGGTCACTCGTTTGTGATTTGCTGTTTATCTAATTTACGGACACCTAAGCTGACCCGCGATGAAATTTCATGGCTGAAAACATTGGCATTTTACACAAGTGTCAGTTTAGAAAATGTCGTTAAGATCGAAGAACTGATGGAGCATCTTGAGGATTTGAAACAGCGGGAAGCCAATCCCGCCTGGCTGAAGAAAGTCATGTTCGCCATGGAAGAAAAGCAGCGCTCAGATTTAGCGAGGGATCTTCATGATTCTGTGCTGCAGGATTTGATTTCACTGAAGAGACAGTCCGAGATGTTCTTAACCAATTTCCAAAACAACCAATGCCCAACATCTATTGAAAATTCGCTGATCTCTTGGAATGAACAAATGTCTAAGGTGATTCAAACCACGAGAGAAACATGTCATGAACTTCGGCCGCAGCTCCTCTATGATTTGGGGTTAGTGAAGGCAATTTCGAAGCTGACTTCGCAAATTCAAGAGGAAGCGCCATTTCATATTAGGCTGAATACAACCCGCTTTGATAAAGAACTGGACATTGATATTGACTCACAGCTGAATATTTACCGGATTGTGCAGGAGCTGTTATCCAATGCGTTGAAGCATTCTAAGGCCAGCCAAGTCTTAGTGATGCTCATTTGTATTAAAGATCAAGTTGTTCTCCATTATGAGGACGATGGAGTCGGATTTGATGCAAGCCAGCTTGATCAGCACACGATGAGCATGGGTCTTTCTGGCATAAGGGAACGAGTCAAAGCTCTAAATGGAAAGCTTCAAATTCACACAGCACCTGAAAAAGGGCTCAAGGTGAAAATTGAAATGGAATTGTAACGATTTCTTAAGGAATAAGACTTGGCATCTGCCAAGTCTTTTATATAAAATGGAAGTGAGTGATTTAAAGGGAGGAAGACATGAAGAAGATATTGGTCATTGATGATCATCCGGCTGTCATGGAAGGGACAAAAAGCATATTAGAATCAGATCAGCAGCTATCAGTCGATTGTTTAAGTCCTGATGCAGAAGGCGCCTTTTTAAAGACGCATGACTTTTCCATCTATGATGTGATCTTGATGGATTTAAATCTCGGGGATATCAATGGAATGGACATTGCCAAACAAATTCTAGAAACGAATCAACAAGTGAAAATTATCATTTATACAGGATATGAAGTAGATGATTATTTCGAAGAGGCCATTCGAGCTGGATTGCATGGTGCAATAAGTAAAACAGAGACAAAAGACAAAATTATTGAATACATACACCGCACATTGCAAGGAGAAGTTGTCATTCAGCTATCCTATTTAAAGAAATTAATTTCACAGCAGCAAGAGAAGCCAGAACAGGCACAGCAGACGGATCATGAGCTGTTAACAGAGCGTGAATGTTTAATCTTAAGAGAAGTGGAAAAAGGGTACACAAACCAAGAGATCGCCGATGTGCTTCATTTGAGCAAACGCTCGATTGAATACAGTTTGACCTCCATCTTTAATAAGCTGAATGTTGGATCTCGAACAGAAGCGGTGTTAATTGCAAAATCGGAAAGTGTCCTGTAAACGTGTGAAGGGAGAGGGCCTTGATGGATGTGAGTGGTTCAAATACACTGCTTGAGGCACTGGGGATTGAGATTGTGGAATGCAATACGTCACGATGCGTGGCGACAATGCCAGTCGATCACCGAACAAAACAGCCATTTGGATTACTGCACGGAGGAGCATCAGCTGCTCTAGCAGAAACAGTGGCAAGCATGGGTGCTGCTGCTCATTTGGATTTAACGAAGCAGGTTTGTTCAGGTATTGAAATCAATGCCAATCATTTAAAATCTGTACGTGATGGAGTGGTGACGGCTACAGCTGTTCCTGTACATGTAGGACGGCGTACAATGGTATTCCAAATCGATATAAAAGATGATCGAGACCGTCATATCTGTACGTCAAGATGTACACTCGCTGTCATTGATCGCATATAAAAAAGCTCCCGGTGCAGCGGAAGCTTTTTTTAATACCCTTTTATGAACATGCGGGTAAAGTGAACAAGACCTGAATGTCAGGTTCTTCATTTATAAATAAGAGTCTTCTTTTCGTTTAATGACAAAGTTACGGAAACCGCCATAATCATCTTGGACACTTCGTTTGTCCATTTTCACACCAGTGTTGTAAGCGGCTCTTCCGATCAAATGAGCGCCGACTGGTGCGGTCAGAAAGATAAAGACAATCCCAAGCAGGATTTTCGCAGAGATGATCCCTGCAAGAAACCATTCATGAAAGAACACACCAACTAAAATGAGAACAACACCAAGTGTCGATGCTTTTGATGCAGCATGCATACGTGTGTAAACATCCGGCAGGCGAAGGACACCAATGGCTGAAATTAAACAGAGGATGGCGCCAAGCAGAATAAAGAAAATTACGATCGCTTTAGCGATGACGATCATTTTCAATCACTTCCCCTTTCTCAAGGAATTTGGAAAAAGCGACAGTGCCGATAAAGGCAAGAATACCGAGCAGTAAAATAATTTCAAAGAACGTCGTGGTTTTCAGTAAGATAGACACGATGGCTGTCATCCCAATTAAATTAATTCCTATCGCATCAAGCGCACTAACGCGATCAGGAATAGAAGGTCCTTTGATGACCCGTATGACAAAAAGCAAAGTAGACAGCGCAAGAATCCCAAGTGACATTTGCAAGATCAGTTCCATTACTTACCGCTCACCTCCTGAATCGCTTTTTCAAATGATACCCGAATATCGTGGATGGCTTTTTCAGCATCTTCAATATCCATCGCATGAATATATAAAATCGAACGATCATCCGAAATATCGATGACCAGTGTACCAGGTGTTAATGTAATCATATTAGCCAGTATGGTGATTTCCCAATCTGTTTTTAAATCTGTACGAAAGGCGAAAATACCAGGCTTGATCTTAAGCTTTGGAGATAACACCGTCTTGAGTACACTCAAATTGGCAAGAAGCAGCTCTCTGATAAAAATGATGACGAGCTTGATAATCGCATACAGGGCATAGCCGTAAAAACGTTGCGGGAAGAATCGCCGTAGCATAAAAATGGCGATCATCCCTAGTGCAAAGCCTGATACAAAGTCTGCAGCTCTGTATGTATCATTCATAAACATCCATGTAAAGGCGAGGAGAGCGTTTAATAATATTTGAAAGGCCATGTTCATCTACTCCTTCAGCACAGCTTGAATATATTTTTCTGGTGTTGAAATCATTTCCGCAGCTTGATTGATATAAGGTGCAATGAATTCTGTGCCTAATCCAATCGCAAGCGATAAGATAACAAGCAGTACCCCAGGATACACCATTCCTCTAATGGATGGCTTTCTTCTTCGCATATCCTGTTCCTCTCCCCAAAACGCGAGCATGAAAATCCTCATAACAGAATAAAGGACAAGAAGACTGGACAGTAAAACAAGGATAGAGAACGTCATGTACCCAGCAGAAAACCCACCTTCAACAATTTTCAGTTTGCCAACAAATCCACTTAGCGGAGGAATACCCGCAAGTGATAAAGCCGATATGAAGAACATCCAGCCGAGTAGAGGCTGGGATTGAATCAGCCCACCCATTTTTTTCAGATGGTTGGTTCCAGCATACACAAACAATGCCCCTGCAAGCATAAATAAAGCTCCTTTGATCACCATATCGTGAATGAGGTAATAAATGGCGCCTTGGAGTGATGCCGGTGTATTGGCCGCAATCCCGAACAAAATGACACCAACAGCTGTGACAATGTTATAAATCACAATTTTTTGCACATCAGAATAGGCGATAGAGCCAATGACACCGAATATAACCGTTAGAGCGGCCAGCCAAGCCATAAGTGTATGTGTAAAACCTGTATCATGTATAAAGATAAGTGTGAAGACCCTGGCAATTGCATATAGGCCGACCTTTGTCAGCAGTGCACCAAACAAAGCTGAAATCGCTGCTGGCGGAGCATGATAAGACCCTGGCAGCCAGAAATAAAGCGGGAAGACCCCAGCTTTTAAGCCAAATACAATCAGGAACAGAATGGCAATCACGGTGATTAACCCTGTTTGCCCAGATTCAGCTATTTTCACACTTAAATCAGCCATGTTCAGTGTGCCTGTGACTGCATATAAACACGCTACGCCAACAATAAATAATGCCGATGAGATAATATTAAACACAATGTATTTCAGTGATTCACGAAGCTGGGGCTTTGAACCACCCAGAACAATGAGCATATAAGATGCCATCAGCAACAATTCAAAGAAGACAAACAGGTTGAAAATATCTCCCGTTAAAAAGGCACCACTGACGCCAGCTAACAAGAATTGGACACCAGAATAATAGAAAAGCCGCTCTCTTTCTTTCCCAATCGTTTGAAAGGAAAAAAGAACTGTGACAAGTCCAACAATGGAAGCGGTCAGCACAAGAAGCGCAGCAAACTGATCGGCCACAAGGGCAATGCCAAACGGTGCTTTCCAGCCGCCCAAATAAAGGGTTTGTATGCCGTTTGTGAAAATCGTTTGGACCAAATAGACATTACAGATAATGGCTAAAAGAGATGCAAACACACTAAAGCCTCTCGACAGCATGGTGTTTTTATTCATAAAGATCAATAATGTAGCAGCTAGTAATGGTATTAATATAGGCAGGATCACGAGATTATTCATGCTGATCATTTCCTCTCATTTGATCCATGTCATCTGTTCTCAGCTCTTGGAAGGCACGGAAGGCCATCACGAGCAAAAAGGATGTTACACCAAAAGCAATGACAATGGCTGTTAAAATTAATGCTTGTGGCAATGGATCTACATAGGATGTGAGCCCCTCTTTCAAAATAGGAGGTGCTCCCTTTTTTAAGCCGCCCATTGTTAATAGAAGCAAATGGACGCCGTGACTTAAAACGGCAGTACCGACGATGACCCGCAGAAGGCTTTTTGAAAGCATTAAATAGGTCGCTGCCATAAAAATGATTCCGACGATAATAGACATTAGAAATTCCATTATTCCTTCTCTCCAATCGTTTGAATAATGGTCATGGTGACACCAACAACAACTAAATACACACCGATATCAAACAGGACCGCTGTCGCCAGTTCTGTTTTCCCTAGAAACGGCAGTTGGAAATAATCAAATGCATGGGATAGGAAAGGTGCTCCGAACAGAAAAGATCCCATACCTGTTAGGATGGCAACGAGCAAACCGACACCAGCCACATAAATAAAGTCAAATGGTAAAATGCGTCTGACTGTTTTAAGGTCGTAGGCTAAAAGCAGAAGGACGACAGCACCAGCACTCATCAAACCGCCAATGAATCCTCCGCCAGGATTGTTATGTCCTGCAAGAAATAGGTGAAGTGAGAAAAGCAAGATGATGAATGCTGTAATTTTAGTTGTGACTTGTAAGAGCATATCATTCGTATCAATCTTTCTCATCGCCGTACGCCTCTCTTCCGTTTACCTTGTGCTTTTACCTTCAATAATCCATAAATACCGAGTGCCGCAATGGCCAGCACTGTAATCTCAAAGAGTGTATCAAAGCCCCTGAAATCGACAAGAATGACATTGACAATATTGTCTCCGCCAGCCAGTTTGTAGCTGTTTTCAATGAAGTACGTTGAAATCGTGTCAAGAGACTGCTGGCTTGTTGAAGCGAAAGCAAGACAGGTGACAACGACTCCAACACCTAATGAGATGATCAAATTTGTTAATTTAAACCTTCGTGTTTTTTGCTTCAGACTCAGCTTTGGCAAATGATAGAAGCAAAGTAAAAACAGCGCGACAGAAATGGTTTCAATAATGAGCTGTGTCAGCGCAAGGTCAGGTGCTCTGAAAATCACGAAGAACAATGACAGCGTGTAGCCCATAACACCTAGCGCAATAATAGCTGTTAAGCGTGAACGAGCAAATACAGTCGTGACTGTCGCTGCGACCATCACAAGTGAAAGGATGGCTTCGTACGTGCCGATTGATGCAGCGTGCTCAGTTTGAAATGAGAAGGCTTGCTTGTAGAACATCACGCTGCCAAGCACGATAATCATAAACCCAAATACATAGACAAGATAGTCACGAAGGAATCCTGTCATATAACTGTTTGTTAGGCGGTAAGCCCCTTTTTCTACACCTATAAGTGAACGATCATATAAAGCGTTAAATGACCATTTTTCCTTAAATATGTTGTACATTGGGCGCCATTTTGACAGCGTTAAATAGCCAATGGTACCGAGCGCAACTACACCAATTGTCATGTAAAGCTCTGGCTGGAATCCATGCCACGCTTCAATTTTTACGGCAAAGCGGCTTCCTGTTTGAATGGCTTCAGGAATGATCGCTTGCATGGCAGGTTCAATGACTGAATAGGCAAGAATATTAGGGAAAAAGAAGAACGTGACCACAAGTGCAGCTAAAATAATTGGCGGGATCAGCATACCAATTGGTGCTTCATGCGGTTTTTTCTCCAATTGATCGACATTCAGACGGCCTCTAAATGTTTTGAAGACGATCATCATACTATAGATGAACGTAAACACACTAGCGAGCCAAGCGATAGCAGGGAAGATAGCCCCCCATGTTGACACATCCGTAAAGCTGATCTCAGAAATCCGGATCATACTTGTGAAAAATAGCTCTTTACTTAAAAACCCATTAAAAGGCGGGAGTCCAGCCATCGAGAATGTACCAATTAACGTAATCGTAAAGGTAATTGGCATGATGGTCATTAATCCACCTAATTTGCGAATATCACGTGTACCTGTTTCGTGATCGATAATCCCTGCTGCCATAAAGAGACTACCTTTAAAGGTTGCGTGGTTAATGAGATGAAAAATAGCAGCAAGAACGGCTGCGCCAAAAAAGGCAGGGTTGTTTTCATGAATGGCAGCTGCGCCTACTCCTAGCATGAGCATAATCATACCGAGTTGACTCACTGTCGAGAAGGCCAGAATGGCTTTCAAATCATTTTGCCGAACGGCGTGGAAAGATCCCCAGAATAGTGTGATAAGTCCGACAATCGAAATGGTCCAAAACCACACCTCTGATATAGCAAAAATCGGACTAAAGCGGGCAACCAGATAAATACCGGCTTTGACCATAGTAGCAGAATGTAGATAACTGCTTACAGGGGTTGGTGCTTCCATAGCATCAGGCAGCCAAATATAAAATGGGAACTGCGCTGATTTCGTGAAGGCTCCTAGTAAAATGAGAACCATCGCAGGGATGAAATAAGGTGATGCCATAATGAGCTGAAGCTGATTGACTGCTTCGCGAATACTGAATGAATCAGTGATCAGGTAAATGAGGATGAAGCCACCAAGCATAGCTAATCCGCCAAACACAGTAATAAGCAGTGATTTGGTTGCTCCGTAACGAGAACGCTCACGCTTATACCAATACCCAATTAAGAGGAAGGAAGAGATACTCGTTAGCTCCCAGAACAAATAAAGTACGACCATGTTGTCAGAGAGAACAACACCAAGCATAGCGGTCATAAACATTAATAAATACGTATAGAAAGAGCCAAGCTGTTCTTTTTCCTTTGATAAGTAGAAAATACTGTACAGTACCACAAGTGCACCAATACCTGTGATGAGTAAAGCAAATAACAGGCTGAGACCATCTACATACACAGTGAAATTCATCCCTAGAGAGGGAATCCATTCAGCTTGTGAGAACAACGTTCGTCCATTCGAGGTGATCTGAAGCATTTGGATGAAATAGGTAAATAAAAGAATAGGCAAGATGAGAACAAACCATCCTGTATGTATACGCCTTACGTATTTAAAGAGAAAAGGGACGACAAAGGCAAGTAAAAAAGGTGATAGGATGGCGAAGTGAATAAGCTGCAAGAAAATGAACCTCCTTTGATCAATATAAATTCACGTTCTAAAGAACTGGTAACTAAAATTATAGCGTAAATACAGACATAGTGCATTGGTTTGAACTGATTTACGGCAAATCGAAATTGTTTTGAGTTCTTTTGACCACAAAAAATATTTTATCAAAAATGAAACTCGTTGTATATTGTTTTGTATTTCGTACATGCTTTTCTTAAAGGAGCTGATCAAATGAAACGAAAGATCGCCATCAGCTTAAGCATATTCTGCACGATTTTAGGAGGAGCATTCTTGATTGAACGAAATGATCAAAAAAGGTGGCAGGCCGGGAGTGAATGGCCGCTATTTTCTGAACATCTCCTCCATATGACCTATCCGCAGGCGAAACAGTATCCTTTTCAGCCTCGGGAGTATATACGAATTGTATTAGCTGATGAATGAGGATGTATGGGAGAAAAGATATATAAAAAAAGCATGTCCCTTACGAAAAGGACATGCTCAGCGTGTAGACAAACCCTCGCATTCGTTGTCAGTCCTGCGCTCCGGTGCTCACGAATGTCAAATTCGCTCTGCTCCGGTGCTCGTCCTTCCTAGACTCCAAAGGTTTTCTATCACGCTGAAAAGAAGACAAAGGGCTAAAATAAAGTACATTTTAGCCCTTTGTCAACTATCTGAGCATGTCCCTTATGAAAAGGACATGCTTTTTGTTTCTTTTTTTAAGTAAACATTCTAAGTAAGATTGTTGCGCAAATAACGGTTGCTGCTCCGCCAAGACGTGTAGAGACTTGAGCGAAAGGCATAAGGCCCATTCTTCCAGAAGCTGAAAGAATTGCAACGTCACCAGTACCGCCTAATCCACTGTGACAGCCAGTCACAATTGCAGATTCAACTGGATACATGTTCATGAATTTACCAACAAAGTAACCAGAACCAACCATGCCTAGAACAACAGCAATACATACACATACGAAAGGAATCGAAATAACAGTGGCCACATCATCAAGTGGAATGTATAGAATTCCTAAACCAACCATTAGAGGCCATGTAAAGCTTTTCGATACAAACTTGTAGAACTGCTGTGAGCCGTTTTGCAAATGCTGAGGCATCACGTTTAAGTATTTGATTAATGCAGCAAGAACAATCATTAAGATTGGACCTGGAATATGAACAAAACTTTCTAATAAGCCGCCAAAGATAAAGGTTGTACAAGCAACAAGTACACCTGCACCCATTAAGCTGAAGTCAACTTTAGTATCCATGTCAGGCTGTTCAAAGATTTCATTTGCTTCTTTTGATTTAACAAGTCTTCCGTTCCCGTTTAGTTCAGGACGTTTTTCACCAAGCTTTTTCATTGCGCCAGCACAAATGATGGCAATGACGTTCCCAATGACAGCAGCCGGAATCAATTGAGAAATTAATGACTCTGCTGATACACCAAGAATTTGCGAATAAGCAATTGATAATGGCAATATCCCTTCACCGACACCACCGGCAATAATCGGTACAATGATAAAGAAGAACGAATGATGTGGTGTGTAACCAACTAGAAGACCCACTAGAATTCCAGCAGCTACAGCTGTAATTGTACCTGCAACAAGAGGAACAAACATACGAATAAGGCCTTGTACTAAAACAGTTCGTTGCATCCCAAGAATACTACCTACTACAAGAGCAGATATATAGAAGTATAGGAAGTTCGACGTTTTCATCAGAGACGTAACCGCTTCCAACGAGTTTGGATTCAGAACATGAAAAAAGACCAGGAACGATGGTACGAATAAAGAAAGAATCGCCGGTCCACCAATATCTTTTAAGATTGGAATACGTTGTCCTACATCTCCTAGGAAAATCCCCAAAATCATAATAACAGCGAAACCACCAAGCATATTTGCTGGAATTTTATTAAAATAAGCGGCAGTTAAAATAATCGCTGCAAGTACTATATACACAGGTAGATCAATAACACCAATTTTCCAAGAAAGAATTTTTCGGAAAACGCTTTTATTATTGTCAGAATCGTTTGTAATCGATTTCAATTGTTGTGTATTAGCCACATAAACACCCCAAATGCTATTTGTCTCAATTGTAGAAGATTCTGTGACACTCATCTATTTATTAAACTAAATTAAGTGTAATAAAAGTAAAATAAACGGGGGTTTTGTCGTTTTTATCATACAAAAATCCCCTGAAGATAGTTTGTCCTTCAGGGATTGATCATACATGGTATTTATTTATCGTTTTCCTTTTAAATAAGGGGTACCAAGTGCTTTTGGTGCGTCTGCTCGTCCAATGAAGCCAGTAAGAGCTAGGATCGTCAGCACATATGGTGCAATGAGCATGTACACGTTCGGGATATCTTGAAACAGCGGAAGCAGAGAGCCAATGATGCTTAAGCTTTGTGCAAATCCAAAGAATAAAGCAGCGCCCATAGCGCCAAATGGGTGCCATTTCCCGAAAACAAGGGCGGCTAACGCAATGAAGCCTTGTCCTGTAATGGTGGCGTGTGAGAAATCAAGAGCGATGGTCGATGCATACACAGCTCCGCCAAGACCGCCAAATAGACCACTAATGAAGACGCCGATATAGCGCATTCGGTATACCTTGATTCCCATTGTATCAGCTGCCATTGGATGCTCTCCGACTGCACGAAGTCGTAAGCCAAACGGCATTTTAAATAAAACAAACCAAGCGACAACCGCAAGAACCAATGCGAGAATGGACGTATAATACACATCTTTAAAGAAAATATCACCAATGATCGGAATGTCACTTAAAAGGGGAATATCTCCTTTATAGAAAGGTTCTGTAATTTTATCCGTTTGTGCTTTTCCATAAATCAGTTTGACAACAAAAAGCGTAGCACCAAGGGCAAGCATGTTAATCGCAACACCACTGACCGTTTGATCTGCTCTGAACGTAATCGTGGCCACAGCGTGAATGAGTGAGAACACGCCGCCAATGGCCATACCAACAAGTAGACCGAGCCACGGGGTCAAGGCACCAAACGTATCAGCAAACATTAAGTTAAAGATAATACTAGAAAATGCTCCGACGACCATCAAACCTTCAAGACCGATATTGACGACACCTGATCTTTCTGAAAAGACGCCTCCAAGAGCGGTTAAAATAAGTGGTGCAGCATATACAAGTGTAGCAGGGACGATGATTTCAAGAATTTGCAGAAATCCCACTTATTTTCCCCCCTTTTTCTTCAATTGTTGAATGACAAGACGGATGATATAGCTTGAGGCAACGAAAAGAATAATGATCGCAATCACAATATCAACGACCTCAGTCGGTACGCCAGATTCAAGCGGCATGTTTAAAGCACCGACTTTCAATCCACCAAGCAATAATGCCGCTAAGACGACACCAATAGCTGTGTTTCCGCCTAATAAGGCAACAGCGATTCCGTCAAAACCAACGCCAGTGAAGGCATCTTTTATTGATGCATATTCAAAGGTTCCGAGCCCTTCCATCGCACCTGCAAGACCTGCAAAGGCACCAGAAATGAGCATGGAATATATAATGTTTTTTCTCACATTCATTCCAGCATATTGGGATGCGTGCTGATTCATACCAACAGCACGCAATTCAAACCCTTTAGAGGTTTTTTGGATAATGATCCACATAATAACCGCAGATAGGACAGCTACAATGATTCCGTTATGCATGCTTGAAAAATCAGTGATTTTTTCAAAAAAATCAGAGTGTAATGAGGCAGTGGAATTGATATTATCTGTTTTATCTTTATGATCTGTAAGAACATTTGTAATAATAAAATTAGTCACATGAAGTGCAATGTAATTCATCATAATAGTGACAATCACTTCATGAACATAAAAACGCGCTTTTAAAAACCCAGGAATAAAGCCCCATAATGCACCAGCAGCAGCTGCAGTGATCAGTGCAAGAGGCAGGTGGATATACGCAGGTGCATGGACGGTTGTTCCTATCCATACAGATGCAATCCAGCCAATGAGAAGTTGACCTTCTACTCCGATATTAAAGAGGCCTGTCCGAAAGGCAAAGGCAACAGCAAGTCCTGATAAAATATAAGGTGTGACTTGTCTGATGGTTTCTCCCATATAATACGTTTCACCGAATACGCCATTCCAAAGGGCGCTATAACCTTCGATGACACTATATCCGCTTGCCAGCATAATGATGGCCCCAACGAAAAGACCAAGTACAATGGCGATAAGCGGAATCAGCAGATTTGTTAAGCGATTAGACATTTGCTTCTTTCCCCACTTCCTGTTGCGTACTTCCAGCCATTAACAGACCAAGTTCTTGCTCTGTAGTTTCTTTTGGATCCACAATGGCAATAATGCTGCCTTCGAAAATCACAGCAATCTTATCACTGACATTGATAATTTCATCAAGCTCAAAGGAGATGAGCAGAACGGCTTTGCCTGCATCCCTTTGTTCAATCAGACGTTTATGAACAAATTCAATGGCTCCGACATCAAGTCCGCGTGTCGGCTGTGCGGCAATTAATAAATCAGGATTTCGGTCAACTTCACGGCCAATAATGGCTTTTTGCTGGTTACCCCCTGATAGCGCACGTGCTTCTGTATATTCACTAGGCGTCCGTACGTCGTATTCAGCAATGATTTGTTTTGCTTTTTGATAAATATTTTTCATATTCATCAAGCCAAACTTCGAATATGGACGCTGATAATACGTTTGTAAGGAAATATTTTCTCCAATTGAAAAATCAAGGACCAGTCCGTGCTTATGACGGTCTTGAGGAATGTGTCCGATACCAGATTCTGTGACCTTACGAGGCGGGAGGTTTTGAATGGCTTTCCCGTTTAGCATGATCGTGCCAGATTCGGATTTTTTCAGACCTGTAATGGCTTCAATTAATTCAGATTGACCATTTCCGTCTACACCCGCAATTCCGACAATCTCACCAGCTTTTACTGATAAATTGAGTTGTTTCACGGCTTCAATTCCTCGCGCATCTTTGACAGTGAGATCTTGAATTTGCAAGACTTCTTCAGCAGGGGAGGCTGCTTTTTTGTCTGTTTTAAATGAGACTTCGCGGCCGACCATTAAACTGGCAAGCTCGTCTTTGTTTGTGTGTTCCACATCAAGTGTACGAATACCTTGCCCTTTTCGGATAATGGTCACACGATGACAGGCATCCATAATTTCTTTAAGCTTGTGGGTAATTAAAATAATGGATTTGCCTTCATTGATTAAGTTTTTCATAATTTGTATGAGTTCTTTTATTTCTTGAGGTGTTAAGACGGCTGTTGGTTCGTCGAAGATCAAGATGTCAGCGCCGCGGTATAGTGTTTTTAAGATTTCTGCTCGCTGCTGCATACCGACTGAGATGTCAGATACTTTAGCCGCAGGGTCTATTTTTAGTCCATAACGGTCAGAAAGTTCCTGCACTTGCTGAATGGCTTGTTCTTTGTCAATCTTTCCAAATTTCTTTGGCTCTTTTCCTAAAATGATGTTTTCAGCCACAGTAAATGTATCAACTAGCATAAAATGCTGATGGACCATTCCAATGCCTAAATCACTTGCATCATTTGGACTTGAGATTGTAACCGGTTTTCCGTGTACCTTGATTTCACCTTTTTCAGGCTGATACAGTCCGAAAAGCACGTTCATAAGCGTTGATTTTCCAGCGCCGTTTTCACCAAGCAGCGCATGAATTTCGCCCTTTTTTAGCTGCAGCGTAATGTTATCATTTGCTACAATGCCAGGGAATTCTTTGCGTATATTCAACATTTCAATGACATAATCCACAGGTTTAACCGCTCCTTTTTTAGGGTGCTGATGAAGATAAAAACTAGCAAAAGAAAAGCTGCAAAACAAGGCTGCAGCTTTTCTTTTACCACCTTTTACGAATAAAGAGGAGGTAAAGGAGAGGCAAGGGGATAAGGCGCGCTTATCCCGATGCACAAATTAAGCTTTAAAATCTTTTAGTTCATCACGTGTTGCAGGGATTTTCACTTCACCCTTGATGATTTTTTGTTTCCATTCTTCGACTTTCTTCAATACATTTTTATCAAGATTCTCTTGAGATGGAGAGATGTCAACGCCGCCTTCTTTCAGACCGTACGTGATGACTTCGCCACCAGGGAATTTACCTTCTTTTGCTTTTGTTGTTAAGTCTTGTACAGCTGTGTCTACTTTCTTAATCATAGAAGTAAGAGTGACACTTTGTTTTGTTCCAGGTACTTTACCTTCGTCATACTGGTCTTTATCAACACCAATGACCCAAACATTTCGATTTGGATCTGCCTTTTTTAAATTGGTTGCTTCTGTAAAGACACCCGTTCCAGTACCTCCAGCTGCATGATAAATAATGTCAACGCCAGATTTGTACATACTTTCAGCTGTTGCTTTACCGATGTCTGCTTTATCAAATGCACCAGCATATTTCACTTCAACTTTTGCTTTTGGATTAGCTGCTTCAACGCCTGCACGGAAACCAACTTCGAATTTTCTGATTAATTCAGAATCAACGCCGCCAACAAAACCAATTTTGTTTGATTTTGTAGAAAGAGCCGCTGCAACACCTACAAGGAATGACCCTTCGTTTTCGTTAAATGTAATACTAGCTACGTTCTTCTTATCAACAACTGCATCCACAATTGCAAATTTGGAATCTTTTCGCTGATCAGCTATTTTAGAAATGGCACTCTCCATTTTATAGCCGATACCATAAATCAGGTTAAATTTTTGTCTAACAAGTGTATTTAAATTTGTTGGATAATCTGCATCCGTTTTTGATTGTAAGTAATCAAAGCCGTTTTTACCTTTTGTTAAATTGTTGTCTTTCCCAAATGCTTGTAAACCTTCCCAAGCAGATTGGTTAAACGATTTGTCATCGACACCACCGACATCAGTTACCATTGCAACAGTGAATTGATCTTTATCTTTTTTGTTTTCACCGCTGTTTGAGCCAGAGTTGCCGCATGCTCCAAGGATGGTTCCTGCTGCTACGACTAAGGACAATGCAAGTCCAATTTTGCGCTTCTTCAAAACATAACCCCCTATAAAATTTAAAAGTTTCAGAAAAGTCTCGCGAAAAAAGACCGACTCTTGCCTTCTCCTATCCTTGTGAAAAGGGTATTTTATCCTGCATTCTTTTGAAATTGATGGAAACAGGAGAGAAGATGTAAGACATCAGACTTATATCTCGTTGAACTAATCAATCATAATTTATCATTTCCCATCGAATAAATAAATAGAAATTTGTTTTATTTTTAAAAAAATGTTAAAAGGCTAAATTCGATGTCTTTTTATGTGCTGAAATATGATATAATGCCGCTTTTATGATGTGCTCTACTACAGTGGAACCACTGATATCAAGGGGTTTGTGACATCGTATGCCATAAAAAAACATCTGGCCTTTGTGAAAGGTCAGATGTGTCAAATTAAAGATATTGCTGAATCAAATTCATGTTGCTTGTATTCAGTTTATATTGGAAAACAGGGCGGCCGATTGTCCCGTATGCCATCTCCACATCAACCACTTCGATATCCTCAAGAAATTTCAAATATTTTCTAATCGAAACTTGAGAGATTTCAGTATGATTGGCTAGGTCTTCGGTCGTGAAAGCCTGCTGACCGAATGATTGAATGCTTGTCCAGATGAGTTTGAGTGTGCTCTTCGTCAGGCCTTTTGGCAGCAGGACTTTTTCCGCCTCTGCTTTTTTATGAAAAAGCTTCGCGTCTAAATCATTTTGAGAGATGCTATTCATCGTTTGGTATAGGGCATGTTTTCTTTTATATTCTGCCAGTGCTGATTGGAAGCGTTCAAACTCAAAAGGTTTGATTAAATAGTCGACAGCTCCGTTTCGCATCGTTTGCTGTACGACATCCACTTCATTTGCAGCTGAAATGACGATGACGTCAACGGAATGATTTTGCTTACGAATTTCTGATAATAGGGCGAGCCCATTTTGTCCAGGCATATAAATATCAAGCAATACAAGGTGAATGATTTCTGATTTTAAGATGTCTAGTGCCTTTTGAAATGAGGTGGCAATCCCTTTTAATTCAAATCCTTCTATTTGGGTCAAGTAGCGTTTATTCAGCTCTCCGACCATTGGGTCATCTTCTACGATCAACACATTAATCATGTGAATCCTCCTTTTGTTTATATGGAATACGGAGACTAAAGGTCGTTCCTTCTCCTTTTTCGCTTGTGACGATCATATGTCCGTTCAGTTTTTTGATGCTTTGGTCAACAAAATAAAGGCCAAATCCTCTGTCTTCTCCTTTTGTTGAAAAGCCTTGATCAAACATAATGTCCTGTTCTTCTTTTGTCAGACCGACCCCTGTGTCTGTAATTTCAATATGAAGCTGCTCTTGGACATATCTGAATGAGATGGAGATATTTTTGTTCTCTGTATGGGAAACGGCATCGAGTGCGTTATTTAATAGATTACCGATGACCGTAATAAGGTCATGTGTGACTGCTGGGTCCTCCGAGTTTGGTACCTGTGTACTGCAATTGACTTCTAAAGCTGCGCCTTGTTCTCTGATGTAGCTTTGTTTTCCTAGTAAAAACCCGGCTAAGACTGAGTTTTTCACATGGTTGATGATTTCATTTGTTTCTGTCTGCTGATAAATCGCAATATCTTTAATATAGGTGCCAAGGTCATCATAGTTCTTTAGCTGGACCAATCCTAAAATGACATGGAGCTTGTTCATAAATTCGTGTGACTGGGCACGAAGTGCATTGGCATACATCTTCACCCCGCTCAGCTGCTCAGCCAGATGTTTGACTTCTGTTTTGTCACGGAAGGTTGCGATCGCTCCGACAATTTCCCCTTTTACCGTAATCGGCACCTCATTAAAGACCAGCTCCAGTCCGTTCATTCTGACATCGCGATCAAGCAGCGGTTTCCGTGTTTCGATTACTTGCTTTAAGCCGCTTGAAGGCAGAAGAGCCTGTACATCTTGTTCTCTAGGGTCAACCATAATGCCCATATTATGAAAAAGACGTTTAGCTTCTGCATTTGCCAGCTTGATTTTACCGTGCTGATCAACGGCAAGAATGCCTTCTTTTGTTGATTCTAGCATAGCGCTTCGTTCTTTTAATAATGTGGCAATTTCATCTGGCTCTAGTCCAAACATAATCTTCTTTACTTTACGTGCCACAATGAGTGCGCCGATAATGCCAGATAAAAGGCTTAGCGATGTGACAAAGTAGAGCGGGAGCAGGCTTTGATGAATAATTAAATCAATTTCCTTTAATGTAATCCCAACTGCCACAGCCCCGAGCTGCTTGCCATCTTGGTTATAAACAGGAACAAAGGCACGCATGGACTTGCCAAGTGTTCCAGATGCGGTACTAATATGTTCTTTACCCTGTAATGCCGGTTTTTCATCACCGCCAGCAAACCGCTTCCCAATCTTTTGCGGATTCGGATGTGTTTTGCGGATACCGTTCATATCCATGACGACAACGAATTCGGTTTTGGTAATACGCTGAACACTTGTTGTATATTTTCGCAGTGCTGTATATGATTGATCTTTTTCCAATGATTTTGCTGTGATCGGAGCCTCTGCGACCATTTTGGCAGTGGAGAGGGCGATATCACGTTCCTGCTGATGAATATTTTTGGCTGTTTCTGACCAGATCGTAAAGAATGTGATACAGAGGGAGATCAGGACAACAATACAGACAAAGATCGTCAGCCGTGTTTGCAGTCTTAAAGTTTTTTTCACGAGTATACCCCTAACGCGCAATTTTTTCGTAATAGTAATACTTTAACGGGAAAATGTAAGTTTGTGAAGGAATGTACGTGCAAAATCACAAATTTGATTTAGATTCCAGTTTACTTGGAAAGCATCTTGTCAATCCGTTTTAAGTGAGCCATAATAAAAATGAGCTTATGAGAAAGGATCTATTTATGAAAAATACATATTTGACTGGATATTTTCCGCTGATTTCGATTTTGCTATTCAGCTCTGCCTTTTCTATTTTTACAGTAGGTATCACGACTGACTTCTTGACCCAAGCAGGAATTTTAAAAGGAATGCTGGAATTTTTCTCTGAACAGGGCATTCGTCTTGCTTTATTTGCCGCATTTGCACTTGTTTATTTTATGATTTTATCTGCTTTAAAACTCATTGCAGATACGGTGTTAGAGTTGGCGCTGCTCTTTTTTGCAAAGGACCCTGAAGGGGAGAACTTAAAGAAAATTCGGATTGCATCGGTTGTCTATTTGTTTGCCAGCTTACTTGCATTTCTATTGACGCAGCAGCTTATTCTGCTTGTTGGGCTTTTTGTTTTAGCAAGTCTCGTCTATTTTATCTGGGTTGTGGTACGCATTTATCAATCACTTTCCATGCTGAATTTAATTGGGTTTATGATGTTTAATCTGCTGTTTTGGGCCACGTTTTTGATCGGCATTTTGTACTTATTTATTAAGCTTTATAACAGTGTGATGGCGAGTCTGCCAGCTTAATCAGACGAAAGAAAGCATCCTCCGATGATGGAGGATGCTTTCTTTATGGAAGAAACCGCTTCTGAATATCAGGTGTAGGCATCATACAGGATGTTTTTTGACCAAACCATTTGTAGCGATTCTTTGCAATGAGCTGATAAAACCAGTCACGGATTGGACGAGGGATCGCGAGGAGTAAATAGCTCCATCTGTATATCCCTTTTAAATGCCGCGCGGCTTTTAAGATGCCTGTTGACTTCATATAAAGGGTCCCATTTTCAATATAAATGAATGAATTGAACTCATCTAAAGGCAAGCCGTTTTCTTTTAAAATACGCTGCCCTGTATCTGATTGTAAAGAAGCAAACATCATCCGCTCATTCGGGTCGCGCTTGATGATAAACTGAACAGCACCACTGCACACGTTGCAGACACCGTCAAATAAAATGAAGTGAGAGGGTTGTGTTGAATGCATCGCAATCAAACCTCCTGTTTATCTAGCGTATTGCATAGTTTGTTTCCAAATATGTAAGTGCGGACTTGAACTATAAATCGATTCAACGGTTCCTCTATCTCTTCCTACCCATACACCCATTGTGTATTGATCTGTCAGGCCAACAAACCAAATGTCTTTGTAGTCATTGGATGTGCCTGTTTTTCCCCCAATGTAAGGAGAATTGAAATTCGCCTTTTTCCCTGTTCCACTTTTCACAACAGAGGCAAGCAGCTTGCGCATTGTTTCATTTGTACGCTGAGAATAGATTTGCTTCGGCGACTCTTTCCACTTGTAAAGGGTTTTGCCGTTTAAGTCTGTGACCTTTGTAATGGAGTGATTTCGCGTATAGGCACCTTGATTGCCAAACACGGTATATGCATCGGTTATTTCTAGCGGCGAGAAGCCTTTTGTAAATCCTCCAAGTGCAGAAGGGAGACGGTAATCATCTGCGACAATATGTTCGAATGAAAACTTTTCTAAATAGCTGAAGCCTTTTTTGACACCGACTGTATCAAGCATACGAATCGCTGGTGTATTGTAAGAGTTCTTAAAGGCTGTTTCAAGTGTTACAGTTCCATACGTTTTATGATTATAGTTTTGCGGGCAATATCCGCTACTGCAAAACTTGCCGGCACTGATTTTGCTTGATGCCGTGGCACCGGTTTGATCAATATAAGGGCCATAATCTAACAGCGGCTTAATGGCGGAACCTGGTTGTCTTTGCGCTTGATAGGCGTAGTTGAAATCAAATTTTTTATAATTCTTCCCGCCAGCAAGTGCGACGATTTGATGGGTTTGGTGGTTAATGACTGCTGAACCGCCTTCCACACCTTGATAAGGCAATTGTGCATTGAGCTGATAAACCGCTCTTTGTTGTAAGGAAGGGTCTAGTGCTGTATAAATCTTCACACCATCTTGAAGCAATGCACTGACCTTTTCTGATAATTCTTTTTGAATTGCCTTTTTTGCGCCAGCTGTTTTGGCTTTTTTCAATCGTTTTGTAAAGCCTTCCTGATCAGACACCAGATCGGTAAATTCTTCATTGGCGTATGTCACATAGTCAGGGTAAAGATTTTTCTTTTCACTTAAGGACAAGCTGATTTTTTCTTTCACTGCTTTTTTGTATTGCTTCTTAGTAATGACACCATCTTTTTCTAAAATACCAAGCAGCCGTTCCTGGCGTTTCTTTGTATGTTTGAATTGTTTCAATGGGTCATACAGCGTAGGGTTGTTAGGAATCGCAGAAATAAATGCCATCTGTGCAAGCGTCAAAGAACTAAGCGGCTTATCAAAATAGTAATTAGCCGCAGAACCGACACCGTAAACCCCGTTACTGAAATAAATCGTATTTAAATAGCTTTCGAGAATTTCCTCTTTTGTAAATTTTCGCTCGAGCTCATAGGAATAGAGCAGTTCTGTAAACTTTCGGCTGAATGAACGTTCATGACTTAAATATAAATTACGGGATAACTGTTGTGTGATGGTGCTAGCGCCTTGGCTAATGCCATGGTTTTTCACATTTGCGGCAAGGGCACGAATCACGCCCATAAAGTCAATGCCTTTATGGTCATAAAAGTTGCGGTCCTCTGATCGGAGGAACAGCTCCTTGACGGAATCAGGAATTTTATCGTACTTCACGAAAACACGGTTCTCATCGTTTGATACGATCTCAGAGATAAGAGAACCATCTCGATCATACATATAACTGTTTTGGGAAAAGTCTACCTTTTCCAGCTTGATTTTTTGATCAAGCACTTCGTTAACAGGTTTTACACTTGCGGCTTCTTCCTTTGATAGATAAAAAGTCAGAACAAATAATGGGATGAGGGCAGCAAGTAATAACCAACCAATGATTGCACGAAACATGAGGTCACTCACTTTCTTCGGATTTCTAGCCATATCGTACCATTCTTTTGCGATTACGAGAAGGTTATTTTTAGAAAAGAATAGACGTGAAGTCTAGTAAACAAGGCATTTAGACAGAAGAAAAGAGTATCTGATAATGGATCATACACTCCTCTCTTTTGTCTTTGATTGTGAGCGGACCGCCCATAAAAATAATGCCCCGAAAAGGAAAATGCCGGCGGTAACATAAAAGACAGCTGGAATTCCGTAATGACTCGCCACAATGCCGCCTATAACGGGTCCGACGACATTTCCAAGAAAGCGGAAGCTGACATTGTAACCAAGCACTTCCCCTTGCATAGAGGCAGGCGCTTTGATGCGAATATAGGCCGTCGTACAAGGAATGATGCCGCCTAGTGCCATCCCGTATAAGAAACGGAAGATCACTAACATCCCGTAGGAATCTGCCATCGCTTGCGGGATGAATAAAATGGAGGAGAGGATGAGAAGGGCAAGCAGCACCTTATCGTGACCAATACGATCTCCAAGGTCTCCCCATTTCCGTGTAAACAGCAAATTGCCAAGCCCTGTTGCAGAAAACGCCAGCCCTGCATAAAAGGCAAGATTGACTGGGCCGTGTAAATCATGAATGTACAAGGCTAAAAGCGGCTGAATACTAAAGTTCCCGACTTGCGTAATAAATGTGAGAAGCATGGTGACGACAAGCAAAGGCTGTTTGAAAATATGGACAAGGACGTCCTTCCGTGAGTAAGAAACCCGTTTTGCTTCTTTTGAACGGATCGGCTGTTCTTGCACACCGAAGATAATGACAATCGCTGACACATATATGACAGCAGCTGTTAAGAAAAATGTATAAATGAATCCGACACTGTCTGCCATAAATCCACCCATTAATGGACCGAATAACCCTCCGGCGACATTACTCATCTGCATCGTACCAAGGGTCTTACCGGCTGTTGCCTTTTCGGTCTGTGCAGAAATCAGTGCCATCGAAGTCGAAATAAAGCCTGTCACAAGCCCCATGAAAAGCCTTAACGCAAATAGTTGATAAACGGTTTGAACAAGCCCCATTAATAAAATGCTTGTTGCAATCCCAATGCCGTTAATGAGCAAAATCTTTTTATAGCCATGCCGGTCACCAATCCGTCCCCAAATTGGAGAAATGAGAAAGGCTGTTAAAAACGTAACCCCAAAGACATAGCCGCTCCATCTTTGAACAAATTCATTCGAATAACTGCTATCAAGAGACTCTATGTAAAGTGATAAAAAAGGGACGATCATTGTAATGCTGGCAGATACAAAAAAGTTCACAAACCACATGATGTACAAGTTTTTCTTCCTGTTTGTGATAAAGACCACCTTCTTTATTTATTTCGTGTTCCTTAATAATTATAAAGGAAAATAAACGATCTTTCATCTGATGAATAGGTTGGGCATAGTGAATCTGCATTATTTTCACGAAAATGAAGTGATTTCAAAGTCCGTCTTAATATAATAGTAGCAGGATGGAAAACAGACGAGAAAGTGGGGTGAGACTGATGGAACAGAAGACGCTGCTTGTGGTCGATTTTGAATTTACGATGCCTGATGGGAAATATCATCCGCAAAATTTTTTCCCGGAAATCATTGAGGCCGGTGTCGTTAAAGCATCAAATGAAACGATCATAGACACATTCTCAAGCTATGTCAAACCGAAAAAGTTCCCGAAGCTGACAAAGCGCTGTAAATCGTTCCTTGGCATTACGCAGCAGGATGTAGAAAGCGGGATTTCTTTTGAGGCGTTTATCGAGAAGCTCGTGTCACTCGATGGGGGAGAAGACTGTGAGATTATCACATGGGGAAATATGGACATGAAGGTACTGAAGCAAAACTGTATGCTCAATCATATTGGTTTTCCTTTTAAGGGGAATCAAAGGGATCTGGCTTTTGAATATAAAACCTTTTTTGGGGATAGAACACTCACAGGACTTCGGAAAGCAGCTAAGGAGTACGGCAGTGAAGGAGCTGGTAAGCATCATAAAGCACTCGATGATGCCATGACCACTTATCAGCTGTTCACCCTTTTTGAAAAAGATCGATCCTATGTGGAAAATCCGCAAACAACCAAAATTGGTGAACTCATTGACTTCTCTCACTTTTTTGATTCGGCAGATTAGCGGGCGTCTTCTGGAAAATAATCTTTTTCAAGAGAAGAGAGGCACGCTCTTGATTTTTCAGCCCACTTGGAATCATCCGCACTGAGCCCTTTTTTCAATTTGTCTACGGCGTCTTTCATTGATACTTGATAATCAGGTATGTCGCCATCATAAGGCTTGACCATATGATGAGGGATGTTCGTCTGTTCCCTAAAGGCCAAAGCCCGTCTTTCCTGAAAAAAAGGTACGTCCGCTTCTTTTGGATGATGCAGGTCACCTTGAGTGGGGTGTGTTAAAACCGCTTTTACTTGAACGAGATAAGTAGATGGTTTAATGTCTGTCACTTCCCCAATGTAAACACCTGTTTTGTAAAAACCTTTCACGATTTGTCCAATCTGAATGTCTGTCATATGAAATTCCTCCATTTCCTTCGCATAAGAAGGTATTTCCTTTCTTTTAGCCAATATAGTGAAGTAAACGAGCAAAAGGGGGAAGAGCGGAACATGTCGTTCATCATATTCTTTCTACTGTATTTTCCTGAAGATAAAAGGGAGTATATCCCTGCGGCAATCACGACGGTGCTTTTCTTTGCTGCTGCATTTATTTGCTTTCGTCTGATCGTTCGTGCTTCTAAGAAGCAGGAGCAGATCGATGAAAAAAGGACAAAAAAAATGGATTGATCATTTTCTTCTTGTATCTTCAGGAAACTTCACGGTGACTGTTGTACCAGACTGCAATGAGCTTTTGAAACGAATCGTTCCATGATGATTTTCAATGATGGAAAATGTCACTGTCAACCCAAGCCCTGTTCCTTTATTTTTCAATGTGTAATAGGGTTCACCAAGCTTTTTCATTTGGCTTTCTGACATGCCTACACCGTTATCAACGAAATAAAGGCAGATTCGATGATTTTCTTTTGAAGCAAACAGTTCGATTTTACCTTCGTGTTCGGGCGCTGCTTCGATTGCATTTTTGATTAAATTAATCATGACTTGTTTGATTTTCGTTTCATCCCCTTGGATGTATAAGTCTGGTTCTATCGATTGATGAATCGTGACCGACTTAAAATTCGCATAGGATGTCATCAGCGATGCACACTCTTCAAGTAATTTAGATAAATTGAGAGATTCAATTTGATAATAATTTTGTTTCGCAATATCAAGATAGCTCGTAATAATATCCTGCGCACGGTCAAGTTCAGATAAAACGAGATTTTTATAATCTTTATTGGTTGACGGCTCTTTCGTATTGTCACTTGAAAAGAGCAGTTGGATAAATCCTCTCACCACCGTCAGTGGATTGCGGACTTCATGGGCGACACTTGCTGCAAGTTCACTCACAATCGTCAGTTTCTCTGATTGGACAAGCTGTGTTCTCATTTGCGCATTCTCTTTCACAAACTCAATGGAATAAATACTCAGCACAAGGAAGAATATGTAGTAAAGAGTTGAGAAAAATAATTCGAGCAGCTTTTGTTGCATAATGAATGCAGGGCTGTACTCAATTAAGCTGACCACAAGCAGTCCAATGTAAATAAACATCCCTTTTGATAACGCAATCAGGACTCCGTATAACAGCTTTCTCTGCTTAGAATATTGGCGCCATTTCCGGTAAAGCAGGAAAGGGATGAAAAAGTAAATCGGTACAACAATCAATCCAACCCATAAAAAAGAGCCATACATCACGAACTTTACGGTTGAACTAATCAAGATAGCGACGATTCCGGCGGTATATCCCCGTATAAAATAGCCAGTACAAGGGGAATCGATTGAAGCCCAGTCTGCAAATCTAAAATCGAACCAACTGGATACATAATACATAGTGCTGATGAAATGGATGCAAATATGGTGATGAGCAGTTTATTCGTTTTAGGGAAATGAGCAGGGGTCCGGCTTAGCCATAGTGCATGATATAAAAAGATTGGAAATAGAATAAAAGATACATGGAGCAGAAAATCCTTGAACATTTCCATTTAAATGCTCTCCTCGTAAATAATTGTAATTCCTCTCATTATATCATTTCATGTACAAAGTAGATATGATAATAGGAGGGTTTTTTTCTTTAAAAAGAACACCCGTTAGGATGTTCTTTTGATAGAAATGGTTTTATTCGGATGATTGAGTGAATGCTTGATGAAGGCGCTTCAGACCTTCTTTCACTGTTCCGGCAGGACAGCCTAGATTCATTCGAATAAAGCCGTCTCCTTCGTGCCCATATACGTTTCCGAGCTCTAGTATGACCTTGCCCTTTTTCAGCAGATTACGTTTCAATTCTGCTTGAGTGAGCTCATAATTACGAATATCCATCCACAATAGATAAGAAGCATCTGGTTTCATATAACGCATGATCGGCAGATATTCATCAATATAATCCATTGCGATCTTCATATTATTTTCGAGATAAAGAACAAGTGAATCAAGCCACTCATCTCCGTGGCGATAGGCCGCCTCCATGGCAGGAATCGCAAAGGCATTCAGTTTAGACAATCCATTTCTTTGCAATTCATTGGTGAAAAGGGTTCTTTTTTCTTCATCAGAAATGATAATGGCAGATGCCTGAAGACCAGCTAAATTAAATGTTTTACTCGGTGCAATACACGTTACCGTGATGTTAGCTATCTCATCAGAAAGGCTGGCAAAAGGCACATGCGGCTGTCCGTAAAGCATCAGATCGGAATGAATTTCATCTGACACGACGGTGACACCGTACTGTACACATAGATCTCCTACACGCTTTAATTCCTCTTTTGACCAAGCTCTCCCTGAAGGATTATGCGGATGACAAAGAAACATCAGCTTTGCTTCTGGTCTGCTTAATTTTTTCTCTAAATCATCAAAATCCATCATGTAACGGTTGTTTTCTATTTTTAAAGGATTGGTTGAGACGATACGTCCATTTCTTTCAATCATTTGGTAGAAGGGCGTATACACCGGTGACTGAATGACCACTTCATCATTCGGAGCTGTAAAGGCTTGTACCGCAAAACTAAGTGCTGTCACGATACCTGGTGTGAAGGTGACGGCATCTGTTTGTATCGTCCAACTGTGTCTTCTTTTGAGCCAGTCAGCTACTGCTTGCTGCGTTTCCTGATCCTGAAATGCATAGCCGAATACACCGTGATCTAATCGTTCTTTTAAAGCATCAAGCACGACTTGGGGCGCTTTAAAATCCATATCTGCGACCCACATTGGCAGCGCATCTGTTGTCAGGAACAAAGACTCTGCTTGATCCCATTTGACTGATTTTGAACCTTTACGTATGATCTGTTCGTCGAAATTCATGAAACCCACCTCTAGCCGTTTTTCAACCACTCTTGGTTGTGCTAAAATAAACATCACAAAATTTATTATAAGCGGTGATCCCCATGAAAGATAGTCAAGTTGTGGAAGAGATGATTCAAATCATTAAGGCATGGGACCCTTTTCAGTATGGAGAGGACTTTTACGAAACGGAGCCTGCTGACGTCATCAGTGCCTTATACGACGCAGAAGACCCGTTATCTTTCGCGAAAGACATTCAAGCCATTTACCATCACTCATTTGATCAGCTTCTTCCGATGGAAAGCTGCCAGCATATCGCAAATCAGCTTTTTGTCATAAGAGAAGGTAACTCCTGCTCGCTTTAAGACAGGCTGAAATGACCAATTTGATCAGACACAAAGACCGGATTTTCCTCAGGGATGAGGTGCCCGGTTTTTTTTAATGCGTGCAAGGTTGAATGCGGTAGATCCTTGTGCAGTCTTTCGCCAATTTGAATAGGAACGATCCGGTCTTCCTCCCCCAAATCAGCAGGACAGGTGTCTCCATTTTCTTTAAGACATCTGACGCTAAATCGCCTTCCCTGTGCCGAATCAAACGAAAAATACCTCTGAAAATTTGGTCATCTGAAAAAGGCTTTAAATATCCGTCCACCATCTCTTGATCAATAATCGAATGATCATGCACAACAGCGGTTAAATTCTTCATAATACCTTGCTTGAACAACTTTCTTTTTAAATAAAGATAAAAATAAGGAATATATGTGCTGTAAACAAGCGACTTTTTGGACTTATTCATATACCCTGAGCTGCACAAAAGAACAGCTTTTTCAAATAGGTCGGGACGCTCAGATGCAGCATATAAAGCAATTTGTCCCCCCATGGAATGCCCCACGAGGATCGCATGCTGAATCTGCAAATAACCAGCTAGTTCAATAATGATTTTTGCCATGTTGCGATAGCTGTAAATGAACGTATTCGATTTTTCGGACTGCCCGAATGGAGGCAGATCAATCGCAATTAAATTGAAGTCTTGTTTCAGAAGCGGGATGAGCTTTCGATAGCTGAAGGTAGATGAGAAGAGGCCGTGAATCAAAATCAATGTCTTCTTACCTTCATTTGGATAGTGTTCGTAATAGATATCTAAACCGAATTTACTTTTCATATAGGATGGCTGTACAATGTCCACACTCATCAACTCCGATATTTGATACTCACTCTCTGTTAGGTGACTGTATTGTACCCTAAAAAGTGGATTTTAAGCTACGATTAGAATCTTTTCCCTGCTTAGCATAATGGGAAAAACGTGCTATAATGTTCAGAAGATTTTTTAAAACTAGCTTTTTACAATCAGAGGTGTGAAATCAATGAAACTAACCGAAAAAGAAACTGAAATATTAGAGATTTTAGATGAAAACAGCCGCGCCGATTTAAATACAATTGCAAAAATGGCAGGTGTGACATCAGAAGAAGCAGAAGCCATTATTCAAAAGCTCGAAGATCAAAAAGTCATTATTGATTATTCGACCATGATTGACTGGCGAAAAGTAGACGGACACGAAGGCGTTACAGCGATGATTGATGTGAAAGTGACCCCAAAAAGAGGCGTCGGTTTTGATGAAATTGCTGAACGCATTTACAGGTTCCAAGAAGTGGAGTCCGTGTATTTAATGTCAGGCGTGTATGATTTATCTGTTGTGATCAGAGGAAGATCCATGTCTGATATCGCCCGCTTCGTATCTGAAAAATTATCGACACTTGATTCTGTTGTTTCAACCACTACCCACTTTATTTTGAAAAGATATAAGCATGATGGGAAAGTCTTTGAAACAGGGGACGATGACAAAAGAATCGTGGTGTCTCCTTAAATGAAAAAATCTTATTTATCTGAAACGGTACAAAGTATTCAGCCGTCAGGTATTCGGAAATTCTTTGATTTGGCAGCCACAATGGAAGGGTTATCTCCCTCGGGGTCGGCGAACCGGATTTCGTGACAGCTTGGAATGTGAGAGAAGCCAGTATTATGTCTTTAGAACAAGGACTGACCTCTTATACAGCAAATGCTGGGCTGCTCTCTTTGCGAAAAGAATTGAGCCATTATCTATATAAGCGGTTTCACATTGAGTACAGTCCTGAAGAAGAACTCATTATTACGGTTGGTGGTAGCCAGGCGCTTGATTTGGCCTTTCGCGCCATTTTAAACAGCGGGGACGAAGTGATCATCCCAGAGCCTTGTTTCGTCGCATATGGGGCTCTTACGACACTTGCGGGCGGTGTACCGGTTTATTTAAGTACATCGGCTGAAAAAGATTTTAAAGCCGATTCTGCTGATCTTCGTACGAAGCTGACGCCGAAAACAAAAGCCATCTTGCTATGCTCTCCATCAAACCCAACAGGGTCTGTTTACTCGAAAGAAGAGCTTGAAGATATTGCTCAGTTTGCAAAGGAGCATGATCTTTTAATCATTACAGATGAGATTTATGCAGAGCTGACGTACGATGAAGCTTTTACGAGCGTAGCGGCGATTCAAGATATGAAGGAAAGAACGATTTTGATTTCAGGCTTTTCCAAAGGGTTTGCTATGACGGGGTGGCGCTTAGGCTATGTGGCAGCACCGCCAGTCCTCCGTGATGCCATGCTGAAAATACATCAATATTCTATGATGTGTGCACCAGCTATGGCACAATATGCCGCAGAAGAAGCATTAAAAAATGGACTTGAAGATGTGGAGAAAATGAAGAAAAGCTACAGAAGGCGCCGTAATTTGTTTGTCGGCTCTCTCAATGAACTTGGACTCACTTGCCACCAGCCAAACGGAGCGTTTTACGCTTTCCCGTCCATTAAAAGCACAGGCATGACTTCAGAACAATTTGCCGAGGAGCTGCTGCTTAGCGAGAAAGTAGCGGTTGTCCCTGGAAATGTATTCGGTCCAAGTGGTGAAGGACATATTCGCTGTTCATATGCATCATCACTCGATCACTTGCAGGAATCACTTTCAAGAATCCAGCGTTTTTTGCAGAATAGACAAGTGCAAGAAGAGGCACCTGCTATCTTAAAATAAAAAAAGGCATCAATCCATCTGGACTCATGCCTCTCAAATTAGGGGGAATACTAGAAAGCATTCTTGTTTTCAGGTATTCCCCCTTTTGAACGGATCTAAACCCAATTAAAAAATATTTTGCGTAAAAGAGCGTTCTGTGATATAGTTTTTAATTGCGTATAAACGAATATTAAAACATTTATTTAGGAGTTGTTATCATGGCGACAAAGTTTGAAGTAGGCAGTGTTTACACTGGTAAAGTAACAGGATTACAAGCGTATGGTGCGTTTGTTGCATTAGATGAAGAAACTCAAGGACTTGTGCACATTTCTGAAGTAACTCACGGTTTTGTAAAAGACATCAACGAGCACCTTTCAATTGGTGACGAAGTACAAGTGAAAGTTCTTTCTGTTGATGAAAATGCTGGTAAAATCAGCCTTTCTATCCGTGCAACGCAAGAAGCACCTGAAAGAAAAGAAAGCAAACCAAAGAAACAAAGACCACAGCAAGTGAAAGAAGAAGCTGCTGCACCACAAGGTTTCAATACACTGAAAGATAAACTTGA
Organism: Bacillus sp. FS02; assembly: GCF_024398395.1. Taxonomy (NCBI): domain Bacteria; kingdom Bacillati; phylum Bacillota; class Bacilli; order Caryophanales; family Bacillaceae; genus Bacillus; species Bacillus sp. FS02. Next base: position 2,807,293 of record NZ_CP074101.1, read on the forward strand.
AGAGTGGATTGAGCAATCAAACCGTAAAGACCTTATCAAGAAATAAAAAAAGCACCGCTTCAAACGGTGCCTTAGGCTGCCTCATAGGCAGTCTTTTTTTATGTCTTTTTCATTAGCGGACCTCTGGATTTGGCTCGTCACGGCGGACAGCTTCTTCACTAGGTTTGAACAACAGACCAAGATTGACAAGACCTGCAATTCCAACAAGACCATAAATAATACGTGATAATGCAGCACCTTGACCGCCAAAGATCGCTGCTACTAAGTCAAATTGAAAAAAGCCGATTAGTCCCCAGTTAATAGCACCGATAATCGTGAGCACGAGGGCAATACGTTGAATAGCACTCATCGTGATTCCTCCTTTCGCTACAGTATCAATACATTTATATTTTGCAGATTTTTAGCCAAACTATGCGTAAGAAAATGGATGAAAGCAAATTACTTTACTTTTGGAATGAAAGAAGCGCATAATGTAGCGCGAGGAGGAGATCACATGGATCGATTTACTTATTGGAACCCAACGAAATTAATTTTTGGAAAGGGAGAAGTATCAGCCCTTTCAGATGAACTAAAACACTACGGAAAAAACGTATTGCTTGTATATGGTGGAGGCAGCATTAAACGAAATGGCCTTTATGACCAAGTTGTCAGTATCTTAAAAGAATCAGGAGCTACAATTACTGAGCTTGCTGGTGTTGAGCCAAACCCGCGCTTAACAACGGTTAGAAAAGGGGTTGAGCTTTGCAAAGAGAACCAAATTGATTTTATTTTGGCAGTCGGCGGCGGTAGTGTCATTGACGCTACCAAAGCGATCGCAGCTGGTGCGAAATATGATGGAGATGCATGGGATATCGTCACTCGTAAGCATGTCCCAATGGAAGCCATCCCATTTGGTACAGTATTAACACTTGCGGCGACAGGTTCTGAAATGAACTCTGGCTCCGTCATCACAAACTGGGAAACAAATGAGAAATACGGATGGGGCAGTCCAGCTGTCTTCCCTAAATTCTCTATTCTTGACCCAGTCAATACATTTACTGTGCCAAAAAACCATACGATTTATGGCATGGTCGACATGATGTCTCACGTGTTTGAACAATATTTCCATCACACGGAGAATACACCTTACCAAGATCGTATGTGTGAAGGACTTCTTCGTACGGTCATTGAAACAGCACCGAAGCTGATCAATGATTTGGAAAACTATGAGCTTCGTGAAACGATTTTATTCACAGGCACCATTGCACTGAATGGAATGCTTTCAATGGGTGCACGCGGAGACTGGGCATCTCACAATATTGAGCATGCGGTATCTGCGGTGTATGACATCCCTCATGCAGGCGGACTTGCGATCTTGTTCCCGAACTGGATGAAACATGTCATTCAAGAAAACCCAGGTCGCTTCAAGCAATTAGCAGTGCGTGTATTCGATGTAGACTCTGCGGGCAAAACAGACGAAGAAGTTGGCTTAGAAGGAATCGAAAAACTTTCTGCTTTCTGGACAAGTCTAGGCGCACCAAACCGTTTAGCTGACTATGACATCAACGATGAGAAAATTGATCTGATTGCAGACCGTGCAATGGCACGTGGTGAATTTGGCCAATTTAAAAAGCTGAACAAAGAAGATGTTCTAGCTATTTTAAACGCTTCTTTATAATCGAACATGGAAAAGATAGCTGCTTTTAAGCAGTTATCTTTTTTGAGTTCTGCATGTACATATGTTACAGTAGTCTTTCATGTTTTTTGGATATAAATGTTTTAAGGAGATGTAGAACAGATGGAGAACTTTATTTACTATAATCCAACGAAATTAATGTTTGGAAAAGGACAACTAGACGGACTGAAAAGTGAACTCGCTCGTTATGGAAAACGAGTGCTTCTTGTATATGGTGGAGGCAGTATTAAGAAAAATGGTCTTTATGATAAAGTCATCAGCGCTTTAAATGAAGCAGAGGCTGACGTATTTGAACTGTCAGGAGTTGAACCGAACCCTCGCCTCACTACAGTGCAAAAAGGAATCGACATTTGCCAAAATGAGAACATTGATTTCTTATTAGCAGTTGGTGGGGAAGTGTCATCGACTGTACAAAAGCCATTGCAGCTGGAGCTGAATATGACGGGAATGTTTGGGATATTATTTCAAAGAAAACGACCGCTCAAAAAGCACTGCCATTTGGCACAGTATTGACACTTGCAGCGACAGGCTCAGAAATGAACCCGGATTCTGTGATCACGAACTGGGAAACAAATGAAAAGTACGTGTGGGGCAGTTCAGTCACGCACCCTGCTTTTTCAATTTTAGATCCTGAGCACACATATTCTGTGCCAGAGAATCAAACGGTGTATGGCATGGTTGATATGATGAGCCATGTATTTGAACAATACTTCCATAATGTCAAAAACACGCCTCTACAAGATCGGATGTGTTTTGCTGTTCTTCAAACAGTCATCGAGACAGCGCCAAAACTACTTGAAGACTTACAAAACTATGAGCACCGTGAAACCATCCTTTATGCAGGAACAATTGCTTTAAATGGCACGCTGCAAATGGGCTATTTTGGCGACTGGGCATCACATACGATTGAGCATGCAGTATCAGCAGTCTATGACATTCCGCATGCAGGTGGACTTGCGATCCTCTTCCCAAACTGGATGCGTCATACACTTGATCATAATGTCGAACGTTTTAAAAACCTTATGTTGAACATGTTTGACATTGAGACAGAAGGAAAATCGGATCGTGACATCGCATTAGAAGGAATCGACAAGCTGTCAGCCTTCTGGACAAGCCTCGGTGCACCGAACCGTTTAGCGGATTATGATATTGGTGAAGATCAACTGGACAAAATTGCTGACATCGCAGCAAAAGAAATGGAATATGGTGGTTTTGGTAACTTTATGAAACTTGGCCGTGATGACATTTTAGCGATTTTGAAAGCTTCTCTATAATTTGGATGGCTGCTTCTCTTCATGAGGAGCGGCTTTTTGCTGCATCAATGACGATCACTTGATTTCAATAGCTAGTTCCGCTAAAGTGAAAGGGACAGAACTAACGTAATGGAGGGCTTACAAGCGATGACACATATTCAATTTGACTACTCGAAAGCGTTACCTTTCTTTCAAGAACATGAGCTTACATATTTAAAAGATTTTGTGAAGGTGGCCCATCATAATATTCATGAACAAACGGGTACTGGCAGTGATTATTTAGGCTGGGTTGACTTACCGAAGCAATATGATCGCGAAGAATTTGCCCGCATTAAAAAAAGTGCAGAAAAGATTAAATCTGATTCTGATGTATTACTCGTTGTTGGAATTGGTGGTTCTTATCTTGGCGCACGTGCGGCCATTGAGTTTTTAAACCATTCTTTCTATAATAGTTTGCCAAAAGGCAAACGCAAAACACCGCAAATCATCTTTATTGGAAACAACATCAGTTCTTCTTATTTAACAGATGTAATGGATCTGCTAGAAGATGCCGATTTCTCCATTAATGTGATTTCAAAATCTGGTACAACAACAGAGCCAGCCATTGCGTTCCGTATCTTTAAAAAGCTCCTTATCGAAAAATATGGTGCTGAAGAAGCGAAAAAACGCATCTATGCGACAACTGACAAGGCACGCGGGGCACTCAAAACATTAGCAACTGAAGAAGGCTATGAATCATTTATCATCCCTGATGACGTCGGCGGACGCTATTCCGTCTTAACAGCAGTTGGTCTATTGCCAATCGCTGTAAGCGGTGCAGACATTGATCAAATGATGGAAGGTGCTGCGAAAGCAAGTGAAGACTTCGCTTCATCTGAGCTCTCAGAAAATGCGGCTTATCAATATGCGGTTGTCCGTAATGTTCTTTACAATAAAGGACGGACAATTGAAATGCTGATTAACTATGAGCCAGGCTTACAATACTTTGCAGAATGGTGGAAGCAGTTATTCGGAGAAAGTGAAGGAAAAGATGAAAAAGGAATCTATCCTTCATCTGCCAACTTCTCAACGGATCTTCATTCACTTGGTCAATATGTACAAGAAGGAAGAAGAGACTTGTTTGAAACTATCGTGAATGTAGACAAGCCACGACATGAACTTGTCATCGAAGCAGAAGAACAAGACCTTGATGGGTTAAACTATCTTGCAGGAAAAACGGTTGATTTCGTCAATAAAAAAGCATTTGAAGGCACAATGCTTGCTCATACGGATGGAAAAGTACCGAACCTGATTGTGACGATTCCTGAAATGGATGCTTATACATTCGGATATCTCGTGTACTTCTTCGAAAAAGCATGTGCGATGTCTGGGTATTTACTAGGCGTCAATCCATTCGACCAGCCTGGAGTAGAAGCGTATAAAGTGAACATGTTTGCTTTACTAGGAAAACCGGGCTTCGAAGAGAAAAAGGCAGAACTTGAGAGCCGTCTCAAACAATCATAAGAATAAAAGGCACATCTTTTCATAAGGTGTGCCTTTTTTTATGTTCTCATGGTGTCAGTGCAAGCCTCCCTAAGCTCTGTACATAGAATAATCAATGGAGGAGGTTGATGAAGCGATGAGAACAAATCATATTTATATCCATGACATTTCCGGGCAGGCCATCGTTAATTTTGGGAATGTTGGGCGGATTTGTCCAATGAGTGCTACGAAAGAAACATCAGGAGCGGGCAGTGCGAACGAGACAAATGCATCATCCAGCCAAAGCTTATTTGATGCTGCTTTTACAAACAATGTGCAAATCACGAAAGGCAAATGTATGAATTCCTCTCTTTAACGAACCCTATACAAAAAGGAGGGTTCTGTATGATTCATGTACCATCTAGGCTAACTGGTGAAAGCTTTTCACTGTACCATTTAGAAGAAAACATGAAGCCGCTCGGATATGTCATTAATGGGAATTGGGATTATGATCATGGATATTTTGATTATAAAATTGACAACCGTGACGGCTATACCTTTCTCAGAGTTCCGTTTACAGCCGAGAAAGGACAGCTGGATCAGCCAGGCGTTGTGGTGAAAATGGGACATCCATTTCTCTTAAAGCATGTCTATCAAGATAAATTAGATGACCATGCGATGGTTGGAAATGTAGGGGCATCTTTTAACCAATTCCAAGAACCGAAAGAGAAAGACGGAGATGTGTCAAAGGCTTATGCCGAAATTGGCTTTTCACTCGTCAAAGAATTAGAAGATGTACTGCTTTAAAAGCTGATCAGCTCATCCTCTGGATGAAGCTCATATCCAAAAGGAGGATTCATCATGGGTCCTTCTTTTTTTTGTACGCCTACAATGATCACATGATGCTCTAGAAAGTGATGAAGTGCCGTTAAGAATGTCTCTCCAGCTAATGAAGCCGGTACTGGAATGATGGTGATCTGTTTATGGAGGGTCATGTTTCTTTTGATTTTTAACGCCATGAGCTGTTCCTTTAAAAGAAAATGCTCCACCATTAAATGATTCACGGCATCAGAAGTATGGATGACTTGATTGGCTCCAGCCCGCTCAGCATTTTTCACATAGCGATCGGTTAAAATTTCAATTAAACAATATAACGAAGGATTTAATCCTTTTGCCGCAAGCAAGGTTAAGACACTCTGCATATCAGCTGTCACTTCATTTTCATGCTGGTCGGCGGTAATCATTAATGTATCAGCACTCATAATATTTGCTCTGCGAAGTGTGGCATCCTCTGTACCATGGCCTTTAATAAAATGGACATTCTCTAAAAGAGGTCCTTCCTTTAAGGAATCATCAATGAGTACAATCGGCATGGCGGGATCAATGGTTTGAAACGATTGAAGCAGTTTGTTCGTTTTCTCATTCCAGCCGACAATGATGAGATGTCCCTTCCCCTTGAAAGCCACCTTCCCCTCTACATACTGGTGCTGTTTGCTAAATACGGCGGCAGCAAGTGTGGCGAAATATGCAGTGACAAAGCTGGCGCCGATCAAAATAAGCGCCATCCCTGCTACTTGCCCAGGCATAGTTTGCGGCACAAAATCACCATAGCCTACCGTCGCGACTGTAATGAGAGCCCACCAGATCCCATCAAAGATCGTATGATACTGCTTTGGTTCAAGTATGACGATTAATTGTCCAAAAAAGAGAAGCAAGAAACAGATGATGATCGCAATGCGAACATAAAGAGGCCATCTTAGCCAGGCAATGAAGATACGGTTTGATTTCATCGAACTCGTCCTTTCAGGGAGACTGCTAATGTCAGTATGCCCGATTAGGAAACAATTTTTCATCATCGTCATGTATTGAAACAGAACCCATATCTTAAAATAAGAGAGAAGAAGGAGGGAATGCGAATGTCGTTTGTTCAAAAGACCGTACTTCTTTTTATCGGCGCACACTTTTTATCATCTGCGGTGATTTTACTCGTGTTTGATTTAAATGCGGTAAACCATTTTATGAATGATTTCTCGTGGCTTCGTTTTTTTCAAGACCTATATGGAACGGTGACATTTTATACAGCATGCATCGGAATGTTCTTCTTTTTCATTGGTGTAGTGATTCCCCTTAAAAAGACCTAGTGCTTTTTGCTGTACACGTTACATAAAAGTCATTAAAATTGTAAATAAATATATAAAATAAAAAGGAAGCTGATGAGCATGCTGTTTTTTTATTTTTTAACATTTGCCGCATTGGGATTGTCTTTTTGGGCACAATTTAAAGTAAAGAATAATTTTGAAAAGTATTCAAAGGTTGAAGCTGCCAGTATGAAAACAGGTGCTGAAACCGCTCGATATATTTTAGATCGCAACGGGTTATATGATGTACCCGTTGAACCGGTAAGAGGAACTTTGACTGATCATTACGACCCGACGCAGCGTGTGGTTCGTTTATCTGAACCAGTGTATTATGGCCATTCCATTTCGGCCATTTCAGTCGCATCACACGAGGTTGGACATGCCTTGCAGCATCAGGAATCCTATGGTGCGCTTGTCTTGAGACATAAGATCTTCCCTGTCGTGAACTTTGCATCTGGTGTTGCCCCGCTTCTTTTCCTAGGTGGATTATTGCTCGGCAGCCTTAACTTAATCGGGCTTGGGATCGTTCTGTTCTCAGCTGCTGTGTTCTTTCAGCTAGTGACATTGCCTGTTGAGTTTAACGCAAGTTCTCGTGCAAAGAATATCATTGTTTCAGAAGGAATCATTAGAAGCAGTGAAGAAAGAGGCGTGAACAAGGTGTTAAATGCCGCAGCTCTTACGTACGTAGCAGCGGCCCTTGTCTCCCTGTTTGAACTGCTCCGTTTTGTAATGATCTTCCTAAATGGCCGTAATGATTAATTGACGCCAGAGGAGGTGAGCCCTTACCCGTGTTAGGTAAGGGTTTTTTTGTATATTTTAAACGTATTTTTAGTCCTATTACTCATTGCTGCGACAGCATTTTTTGTTGTCACTGAATTTGCGATTGTGAAAATTAGAGGCTCAAAAATCAATCAGCTGATTGAAAGCGGTGATAAGAGAGCCATTCATGTTCAGAAACTGACAACTAACCTTGATGAATATTTATCTGCCTGTCAGCTTGGCATTACCATCACGGCATTAGGCTTAGGGTGGTTAGGGGAGCCAACAGTGGAACATTTCCTGCATCCGCTTTTTGAAAAGGCAGGGCTTCATTCCGCTTTGACAGACATCATATCGTTTATCATTGCCTTTGTGATCATTACGTTTTTGCATGTTGTCGTTGGGGAACTTGCTCCCAAAACGATTGCCATTCAAAAGGCAGAAGCCGTCAGTCTTGTGACGGCAAAACCTCTTATTTTTTTCTATAAAGTCATGGTTCCGTTTATTAAAGCATTAAATGGGGCTGCACGAGGCATTGTGAAATTATTTGGTTTTCATTCTGTCAAAGAACATGAAGTGGCGATCAGTGAGGAAGAATTGCGTCTCATCCTGTCTGAAAGCTACGAAAAGGGCGAGATCAACCAATCTGAATACAAATATGTCAATAAAATATTTGAATTTGATAACCGAGTGGCGAGAGAGATCATGATCCCGCGCACAGAAATCTCTGCCATTGAAATTGAACAGAGCCTGGAAGACGTGACGCATTATATGCTGAACGAAAGGTATACACGTTATCCTGTCATTAAAGAAGATAAAGATCATGTCATTGGTGTGATCAATAGCAAAGACGTATTTAAAGCAAGTTTTCTTAATCAAGAGGTGTCCATTGAAGACTTAATGCGCCCTGTCATTCGTGTCATTGAAAGTACACCAGTTCAAGAACTGCTGATTTTGATGCAAAAGGAACGGATTCATATGTCGGTGCTTGTAGATGAATACGGCGGAACAGCTGGTCTCGTCACAGTTGAAGACATATTAGAAGAAATTGTGGGGGAGATTCGGGACGAATATGATCAAGATGAAACCCCTCATATTGTGAAAAAAGGTGACTTTCATTATGTGATGGATGGGAAAGCTTTGATCGATGAAGTAAATGATTTATTGGATTTAGCGATTGAAAATGATGATGTTGATACAATTGCCGGTTGGATGATGACGCATAAAATTGACTTTGACATTGGAGATATCATTGAAGCAGAAGGCTGTGAATTTAAAATCGTCGATGCAGAAGATCATCATATTCGAACCATAGAAGTAAAAAAGGTTCACTTTTCCTAAAAACCTCGGAGCTATTGACGAGGTTTTTTTGCTTGGTAAACTTTAGGTAAGAAGATTTGTTTCTGCCAACCGGCAGTGATTGGTTTCACATAAAAAGGGTATGGTTTTATAGAGATGATCAAAAGGAGCAGAGAAATGAAAAAAATCAACGTACAAACAGACAAACACGATGACATGATAGACATTACCCATGAAGTTCAGCAATATGTCCGGGAAACTGGAATTCAAAACGGAACGGTTATGGTCTATTGTCCACATACGACGGCTGGAATCACCATTAATGAAAATGCCGACCCAGACGTCAAACGAGATATGCTGCGCCGGCTTGACGAAGTCTTTCCGTGGGAACATTCAAAAGATCGTCATATGGAAGGCAATACAGCAGCGCATATGAAAGCTAGTTATATGGGAGCATCTCAGCACGTTCTTGTCCATCATGGTGATCTTGTGCTTGGAACGTGGCAGGGAATCTATTTTTGTGAGTTTGACGGACCGAGACATCGTCACTTTTATGTACAGGTGTCATCTAACGAGTAAGGGCGGGGGAGAAGATGGGAGAATTCACAGCGTTACTTCAAATTGAACATGGCATCATTCAAGCACCAATGGCAGGAGGAGCGGTGACGCCGCAGCTTGTCGCCGCTGTTTCACAATATGGCGGTCTCGGTAGCTTAGCAAGTGGTTATGTACAGCCAGAAAAGATGAGGCAGCAAATCAGACAGGTCAAACAGCTGACATCTCGTCCATTTCAAGTGAATGTGTTTGTCCCTGAACCCATTTCAGAAACGAAAACAGAAGATGTATCATTTTGGACAGACCGGCTGCCTGTCATACAAGAAGCACAGATGATCCCTAGAGAAGAAGAATTATGGAAGGACTATGAACAAAAAATCAACATTCTTCAAGAAGAAGAAGTCCCAGCTGTGTCGTTTACATTTGCCTGTCCAAATGAACAAACAATTCATCATCTGAAACAAAAGGGGATCTTTCTCATTGGAACAGCTACAACAAAAAAAGAAGCACTGCTTTTAGAAGAAAAAGGAATGGATGCCATTGTTCTTCAAGGAAGCGAAGCAGGAGGGCACCGAGGCACCTTCTTACCTTCAAAGGGAGATGCTCTGCAGGGACTTTTCTGCCTGATCAGTGATGTCAAGTCTGTCTGTCATATCCCATTGATCGCAGCGGGAGGTATCACAGACAGGACCACTATGAAAGCAGCACTAGCACTTGGAGCAGATGCGGTTCAAATAGGGACACGATTTTTAGCGAGTCAAGAAAGTGGTGCGGCAGATGTGTACAAAAAGGCGCTGTTACAGGCAGAAGGCAGTGAAACAGCGATGACACGGCTTTTCTCTGGAAAAAAAGCCAGAGGTATTGTCAATCAGTGGATGGAGGAAGAAAGACGAAATGAAGACCGGGTTCTTCCCTATCCTATACAGCATGTATGGACAACACCGATGCGAAAAGCGGCAGCTGCTGCAGGAAACCGAGAACAAATGGCTCTTTGGGCAGGTCAGGGGGTTGGCCGTATTCATTCCATTTTAACCGTTGAAGAGATCATGCATGAACTCACGCAGATATAATTTGATGATGGGTGGTGTGACAGGATGGAAATCTTAAAACATTCATATCGGAAAAAAGGACAAATTGAATTTCTATTTGATGATTTTCCGCACTCCCCTGCCGTCCTTACCCCCATTCGTCATTACTATTTCGTTCGTTATGTGAAATGGAATCAGCACGACCCTCCAGTCACAAGAAACGATCTAGAAGAAATGGAAATCCTAGCAAACACAATGCTTGGCACGCTCCATGATTACCGCAAACGAAAGGCATACAAAGGCCCCTTGTCATAACCTATAGACAAGAGGCCTTTTTTAGCTGCCAAACATTTGCCTGAGATAAATAACATCCATCCTAGTAGTCTGCGGCAGTAAATAAGCGGACTGAACCGCCCCTGGCCGTCTTCTGGCATTTAATTTATCGATAATCTCTGCAGCTGTTAATATCCCAAGCCCATGACCATAATATTGATCTTCCCCTAAGTAAATCACATTTTCTCCGCGCCATTGAGACTGTTGATAGCTAAACTCTGGATTCTCGAAATATAGGCAATCCCCATAAATAAAATCATTTCCGCGCTCTGTATAAATGGACAATGTATCATAGTGCCAGTCATACAGTGTTAAACTTCTAAGTCTTCGATTGAACTTCTCGTCTCCTACCGTTTGCAAGACTCCCATATAAAACACAATGACAATCGCTGTGGCACATTCAAAGGCATATTTTGAGCCATTTTCAAAGATGTCTTTAATCCCTGTAGATGGCTCGACTTGATAGCGCAGTTCTAACGCTCCGGCCTCTGATACACGCCAATAGGCGTCATTCGCACGGGACCTTTGAAAGATAGCAAATGAGGCACCGCTCTTATTCAAATCTCTTGCCGCATTCATGATATTCGATCTTAAAGTCACTTCAAATAACAAATCAGATGCCTGCCTATAACGGAACGTATCATTTGAGGCTTGTAACTGCATCAAAATGATCCGCTTTTGTCCTTCTAGCTGAAACGATGCCAACTGCTCATTTGTCACTGGCTGTCCTGAAAGGATAATCATATGAAAAGCGCCCCCTTTTGTATTAGCGTATGCGGGATGCTTGGGCAAGGAATCAATTTGTGGAAATAAACAAAAAGACATCCTTTTTATTTGAAAAACATGAAAATAATATGAAGCTGTCCGATATAAAACATAACGTTTAAAAGGAGGAAAAACATGAAAAGTATCATAAAATGGTTGAAAAAACCATCGATTTCTAAAAGGCTGATTATTTCATTCACACTTGTTCTCGTCTTGCCTATCATTACACTCAGTACGATTTCATATCAGATTGCCAAAGAAGAATTAGATCATGAAATCATGTACGGAGCCAACGCAAGAGTCAATGAGCTGAATGACATGATCGAGCAAAAGCTTTTGAATAAGGAGAACGCAGTCAAACTGTTTACCGAAACATCCAGTGCTGCAGACTTTAAAAAGAAAAACCAGGACGAACTGTATGAGCATTTTGAGATATACAGTAAAATCAATGAAGATGATGTAGTTGGATTTTATGCAGCAAGTAAAAATCGTGACTTTATTCAGTATCCTAAAGTGGATATGCCAAAGGACTATGACCCAACAACTCGTGACTGGTACAAAGCGGCGATGCAGGACGAGACAGGTGAACCTGTTGTCACCAATCCATACGTCTCAGCCACAACAGACAGCATGGTTGTCACAATTGCCCAACGCTTGAAGGACGGGTCTGGAGCAATAGGAATCGACATTGAAGTTCAAGACATTGTCGATAAAATCAAAGACATTAAAATTGGACGAGAAGGATATCCAATTATTGCAAATAAAAACAAACAGATTGTCGCTCATCCAGAAGAAAAATCGGGATCTGCAGTGACTGAAAATATTTCATCAATCCTTTACAGCAGCAAAGAAGGAACATCAACTTATGAGAATAAAGGAGAGCAAAAACGTCTCGTTTTTGTAACAAATGATTTAACAGGTTGGAAAATTGCTGGAACGATGTTTGTATCAGAAACAGAAGAAGCAGCACAGCCAGTTTGGAATTCTGCCATTATTCTTTTAATTTCTTCTTTTATCCTTGGCGGTATTGCGATCTTCTTTATCGTTCGCTCCATCACAATTGGACTTAGAAGGCTTGTTGATTTCTCAGAAAAGGTGAGTGAAGGGGATCTAACGGAAACCCTCGAAACCAAATCGAAGGATGAAATAGGAGACCTCACAAGAAGCTTTAGTAAGATGAGTGAATCTTTGCGTGAAGTTATCCGAGCGGTCCAGCAATCTGTCGACAATGTAGCTTCAGCTTCAGAAGAGCTGACTGCTAGTGCCAGCCAAACAAGTCAGGCGACAGAGCATATCACCATGTCGATTGAACAATTCTCAAATGGGAATGAAGCACAAAATGAGAAAGTCGAATCTAGCACGAATCAGCTTGTCGCAATGAATGAAGGATTACAAGGTATGTCACAAACTTCATCAGAAGTGACTGCTGTCTCCATTCAATCGACAGAAGCGGCTGGACAAGGCGGACGTATCGTTGAAAGCACAGCGAATCAAATGAAACATATCGATACATCTGTACAAGAAGCTGAACAAGTCATGAAAGAATTAGAATACAAATCTAAAGATATTACGAGCATTTTAAATGTCATTAATGGCATCGCAGATCAAACGAATTTACTTGCACTCAATGCAGCCATAGAAGCAGCAAGAGCAGGTGAATCAGGGCGCGGCTTCTCTGTCGTAGCAGAGGAAGTCAGAAAACTAGCGGTCCAATCTGCAGATTCAGCGAAAGAAATTGAAAAGCTGATCCAAGAAATTGTATTGGAAATTTCCAAATCTCAAGAGATGTTCAAAGCTGTTAACCGAGAAGTAAATGCAGGACTTGGGATGACAGAAGAAGCAAAAGAAAGCTTCCAAAACATCTATGAGGCGGCAGAAGGTATGTCGAAAAAACTCACTCAATTAAATGATACAGCGGTTGACCTATCAAGCGGATCAAAACTTGTATCACAAGCCATGCAAGAGATGCGTCAAGTTTCAAGAGAAAGTGCGGCGAACATTCAAGATATTGCGGCATCTGCTGAAGAACAATTGGCATCTATGGAAGAAATTTCGTCCTCTTCTGTCACACTTGCCAATATGGCTGAGGAATTAAAAGAGCTGACAAGTCAATTTAAAATTGATTAAAAAACGATGAAAAAATATCCAGAATTGTCTGGGTATTTTTTTTATTTTTAAACGTCATTTCCAGCCCTCTAAAAATAAACCTTTCATCCGATAATAACTTTAGAGAAGTAAAGGGGGAAAGAGAAAATGGGAAAAATGATCCAATGGTTCAAAAAACCATCCATTTCTAAAAAATTAGTTATTGCCTTTTTGGTAGTCCTCATACTGCCAACCGTCGCACTCACAATCAGTGCATTTTTTACATCAAAAACAGAGTTAGACAAACAGATTATGGGCAGTGCGATGAGTCAGGTCAATGCATTTGATACCTTAATCGATGAGAATATTGGGAACAAGGCAGAGGCTGTGACTCTGTTTACAGATGATCTCAAAGCGGTTAATCTTCAAGAAAAAAATAGAAAAGCTACCATTAAAGAATTGCAGCAATACGGAAAAATTAATGAAAAAGATGTCTCAGCCATTTATGCAGGTTCAGAAAAGGGCTTGTTCATGCAATACCCAGTTCAAAAAATGCCTGAAGGCTATGATCCGAGAGAGCGTCCGTGGTATCAAGAGGCCATGAGTGCTGATGGTAAACAAGTCATCACGAAGCCATACGTCGCAGCATCTACAGGTAAAATGGTCATCACCATTGCCCAAAAAACGAAAGATGGCTCAGGGGTAATTGGTCTTGATATGGAAATTGACAGCCTCATTCAAAAGCTAAAAGAAATTAAAATAGGTCAAAAAGGATATGCTTTCATCATGGAGAAGGATAAAACCGTGCTAGCAGATCCAACCCAAAAGCCAGGAAGCAAAGTCAATGAGAATTTGGCGAACATTATTTTTAAAAACAAACAAGGAAACGGCAGCTATACACTCAATGGAACAGATAAAAAGGTGGCGTATGTCACCAATGAACTAACCGGCTGGAAAATCGGCGGCACGATGCTCGTATCAGAAGTAGAGGATGCAGCTAAACCCGTTTTCAATACTGCCATTATTGTGTTCAGTGTGACACTGATCGTAGCAGGAACCCTCATCTTCTTTATTGTCCGCTCTATTTCAAGTAGATTATCCAATCTTGCCCGTTTCTCGAAAAAGGTCAGCGATGGTGATTTACGTGATAAACTTCAGATTCAATCAGATGATGAAATAGGACAAGTTGGTAAAGGCTTTAATACGATGATTGACTCATTAAGATCCCTCATTGGCGCCGTCCAAACCTCTGTTGAAAATGTCGCTTCTTCATCAGAAGAACTGACCGCAAGCGCAGGACAAACAAGTAAAGCAACAGAGCATATTACATTAGCCATTGAACAATTCTCTACTGGTAACGAAAGCCAGAATGATAAAGTGGAATCAAGCTCAGAAGAGTTAGAAGAAATGAACAGAGGCCTTCAGCACATGAATGAGTCGGCTGAATCGATTACCGCTTCATCCATCAAATCAACAGAGATTGCAGGAGAAGGCGGACAGCTAGTGGAAAAAACCGCTTCTCAAATGAACGTGATTGATCAATCAGTGAAAAAAGCAGAGAATGTCATCAGTGCGCTGGAAAGCAAATCAAAAGATATCACCCAGATTCTTGGTGTCATTAATGGCATCGCAGATCAAACGAATTTACTTGCGCTGAATGCAGCGATTGAGGCAGCAAGAGCTGGCGAATCTGGTCGAGGCTTCTCCGTTGTAGCAGAAGAAGTAAGAAAACTTGCTGTTCAATCTGCCAACTCAGCGAAAGAAATTGAAAACTTAATCAAAGAAATCGTTCAAGATATTGATGTATCACAAGAAGTATTCACAGCAGTAAATCAAGAAGTTCAATCAGGCTTAAGCTTTACTGAACAAACGAAAGTCAGCTTCCACAATATTTTCGACATGACCAAAGAAATCTCAGATCAGCTCCAAACAATGAATCGAACAGTTGTCCAGCTGTCAAAAGGATCTGCACATGTTTCTGAGGCTGTCCGTGAGATTGCAGACGTATCACGTGAAAGCTCCGCCAATATTCAAGACATTGCCGCTTCAGCTGAAGAACAGCTGGCATCAATGGAAGAGATCAGCTCATCCTCTGCCACCCTTTCTTCAATGGCAGAAGAATTACGTGATTTGATTAGCAAATTTAAAGTTGAATAAACAAAATGAAAAGAACCTCCAGCTAGGGGGTTCTTTTTTGAACTGAACATAACGAAAGAAATAGGTAAATATGCTTATTTTGGTGAGTTTTCGAGCATTACACCTTGAAAAATAATCCGTATTACCTAAAAATAGAGGGGGATGATCCCAAATCATAAACCAAAAGGAGTAGAGTCATGAAAAAAATCAACTTTTTTAAGCACTTTACGATGTCAAAGAAATTAATTACTGCATTCTTAGCGATTCTCCTAGTGCCCATTCTTGTGTTGGCCGCATTTTCCTATGAAGTGGCGTCTAAGTCTCTCAATGATGAGATTATGTCTAGCGCTGCAAATGGTGTGAATCAATTAAATGAATTGATCAATAAAGATGTACAGCCTAAAATTGATATTGTTTCATATTTATCTAAATCGGTGAAAAAAAAGGAACTGGCCTCTAAAAATAAGGATTTACTTAAGGTGAAATTAGAGCAACTATCGGAAACAGACGACGATGTCGTAGAAGTATTTGTTGCAGATCAGAATGGTAAACTAACTGAATATTCCGAGATTCATAAAGGCAGTGCCAAAAGCGCAAAAAATGAACCATGGTTTCAACAATCAATGGGAGATGACAAACTCATCATTTCAGATCCTTTTACAGACAAGTCATCAGATGACCTGCTCATCACAATATCAGAACAGTTAGCAGATGGTTCTGGTGTCATTGGTATAAATGTACGATTGAACACGATTGTGAAAGATACAAACAGCATCAAAATTGGTCAAGAAGGTTATGCGTTTGTCGCTACCTCAGACCAACGTTACATTGCTCATAAAACGGAAAAGGCCGGGACGAAACTGACAGGCGATTTCATCGAAAAGATGTATCACAATAAAAAAGGAAGTTTCGAATATGAATTTAACGGACAGCCGAAGCAAATGTTTTATGACACAAATGAAGCGACAGGCTGGAAGCTTGCGGGAACAATGTATGTCAACGAAGTGAAGGAAGCCGCACAGCCAGTGCTTGACTTAACCATGATCATCCTAGCTGCTGCGATTGTCATCGGTGGAATCGCGATTTATTTTATTATTAAATCGATTCGAAAACCACTCATAGAGCTCTCTGAATCTGCTGAGAAAATCAGTCAGGGGGATCTCACCCAGCATATCGAGGTGCGCACACACGATGAAATCGGCAAGCTTGCACAGAGCTTTAACGATATGTCGGCAAAGCTGAAACAAGTCATTCAAGCCGTCCAGAATTCAATTGAAAATGTGGCTGCCTCATCTGAAGAATTAACAGCTAGTGCAGGACAGACAGCCCAAGCAACTGAGCATATTACCTCATCTATTGAACAGTTTTCAAACAGCAATGAACATCAAAATGAGATGATCGAAAAAAGCTCTGTCCAGTTAAACGACATGGATCGAAGCTTATCACATATGGTCAACACGACTTCTCATATGATGGAATCATCTATCGAGTCTAGCAAAACCGCTCAGGCTGGTGGAGAGCTCGTTCAAAAAACAGCAGGTCAAATGCAAACGATTGAACAAGCAGTGAAAGAAGCGGAGCTTGTGATTGCAGGGCTAGAACAGAAATCTAAGGACATTACAAGCATTCTTGGAGTTATCAACGGCATTGCAGATCAGACGAACCTCCTTGCTTTAAATGCAGCGATAGAAGCCGCACGTGCAGGTGAGGCAGGAAGAGGCTTCTCTGTGGTCGCTGAAGAAGTTCGCAAGCTTGCAGAGCAATCAGGCAGCTCTTCAAAAGAAATTGAAAGTCTGACGAACGAAATCGTAGATGAAATTGAAAAGTCGCAGAAGATGTTTAGACAAGTAGCAGGTGAAGTTCAATCTGGATTAAACATTACAGATGAAACGAAAGTGAGTTTTGAGAAAATCACCCATAAGACATCAGAAATGACAGAACAAATGAAACAAATGAATGGATCAGCCCAAGAACTTTCTCATGGCTCAAACGATATTTCACAAGCAGTCAATCAAATCAAAGAGCTTTCACGTGAAAGTTCCGCAGGTTTCCAAGATATTGCGGCTTCAGCAGAAGAACAGCTGGCATCAATGGAAGAGATCAGCTCATCTTCCGCCACTTTATCCCAAATGGCAGAAGAACTGAGAGAGCTCATCAAACAATTTAAAATATAAGAGTCATATGGAACACCTGACGTTTTGACGTCAGGTGTTTTTCCGTTCTTTGCACATAATTTGGGTATTTTGGACTTATCTAGACTTTAATAAATTAAAAAAGTAAAGAACCTAGTAGTACTTCCGATATATATACTATCTTACTAAAAGGAGTTTTCTTTTTTATGAATTTCATACAGTATTTCAAAAAACCATCTATATCAAAAAAGCTCGTTTTCTCTTTCTTATTTATTCTTTTATGCCCAATTATCGTATTGGCATTCTCTTCATATCATACGGCGAGCACCTCTTTAAATGATCAAATCATGCAAAGTGCAAAGGAAAATGTAGAACAGCTGGACAAAAACATTACGAAGGTTGTGAAAGTAAAAACAGACGCAGCCGATTTCTTTAGCAAATGGATTACGAAGAAAAAGCTGGGGCAAAAAGGAACGACTGATATTCAAGGGCGCTTTGAGCAATTCATGAGCATGAATGATGACACAGAAGGCATCTTTGTTGCTTCAAGTGATGGAAAAGTGTTCTCAAGATATCCAAATCAAAAAATGCCTGCTGATTATGTCGCAACTGAGCGGGATTGGTACAAAGATGGCTGGGCGAAAAACGGTGAGCTGTCTGTTTCCGCTCCATACCCAACCGCATCAACTGGTACACTTGTTGTGACGATTTCTAAAAAACTAGAGGACGGTTCTGGTGTTATTGCCATGAACCTGGACATTGCGAATCTAGTAAAAGAGTCTAATAGTATCAATATTGGTAAAGAAGGTCATGCTTTTATCGGAAGCCCAGATCGAACATACGTGGCACATCCAACGAAAAAAGCAGGAACAAAATTAACAGGTGATTGGGTAGACAAGCTTTATACACAAGACAAAGGTTCAATGAGTTATATGTTTGAAGGGAAAGAAAAGCAAATGGAGTTCACAACAAACAAAGCGACTGGTTGGAAAATTGCCGGTACAATGTTTGTCAGTGAAGTAGAAGAAGCGGCGCAGCCAGTCTTCAACATGGCGGCCATTATATTAGCTGGTGCGCTCATCATTGGCGGTATTCTCATCTTCTTTATCATCCGTTCTATTACAAAACCACTTTCCATGCTTGTCTCCTCTTCTAAGAAGATTAGCGAAGGAGATTTAACAGAGAAAATTGATGTCCGGTCAAAGGATGAGATTGGTCAGCTCGGTACAAGTTTTAATGAAATGAGTGAGTCACTCAGAGATGTGATCCAAGCTGTACAGACATCTGTTGAAAACGTGGCGTCATCGTCGGAAGAACTGACGGCAAGTGCAGGTCAAACGACAAAAGCAACCGAACATATTACATCATCCATTGAAACATTCTCGAACGGAAACGAAAATCAAAGTGAAATGGTGGAACAAAGTGCAGCCCACTTGAAACAAATGAACGAAGGGCTAAATGAAGTTGCACAAACATCTGATGTCATTACAGAATCATCGGTTCAATCAAAAACAGTCGCAGAAACAGGCGGACAGCTTGTTGAACAGACAGTTGGCCAAATGAAAACGATTGATCATTCAGTGAAAGAAGCTGAAAGTGTGATCAACGGATTAGAGCATAAATCAAAAGATATCACCAACATTTTAGGTGTCATTAACGGTATAGCAGATCAAACGAATTTACTGGCTCTGAATGCAGCCATTGAAGCAGCACGTGCGGGCGAGTCAGGCAGAGGCTTCTCGGTTGTAGCAGAAGAAGTCCGTAAGCTGGCGGTTCAATCATCAGATTCTGCAAAAGAGATTGAAAAACTCGTCAAAGAAATTGTCTCTGAAATTGAAACGTCTCAAAATATGTTCAAATCTGTGAATGAAGAAGTAAAAAATGGTCTATCAATTACAGACCAAACAAAAGAAAGCTTCTCACAAATCAATCAGCAAACGGCAGAAATTGCGACAAGAATCAATGAAATGAATACGACAGTTCGTGAGCTTTCAAAAGGATCTGAGCAAATTTCTAAAGCAGTGAATGAAATTGCAGATGTATCGAGAGAGAGTTCAGCAAGTATTCAAGATATCGCGGCATCAGCAGAAGAACAGCTGGCATCAATGGAAGAGATTAGTTCTTCTTCGACGACGCTTTCCCAAATGGCGGAAGAATTGCGTGACTTAATTAAAAAATTCAAGATCAGTGAATAATAGAAAGTGGTTCTCCTCAAGGGGAACCGCTTTTCTTTTTAAGAGATGATCTCGTACAATAGAGGAAATCCGAAGAAAAGGAGAGATGTTATGCGTTTATCAAATAAGAAGGTCATTGCGTTAGTCAGTGATGATTTTGAAGATTTAGAGCTATGGTATCCCGTTTTGCGATTAAGAGAAGAGGGGGCAACTGCCCATCTCGTAGGCGAAAAAGCAGATCATGAATATATCGGGAAGTACGGAGTGCCGGCTGTATCAGATGCAGACTTCTATTCCATTCAAGCAGATGATTATGATGCGGTTCTCGTTCCTGGGGGATGGGCGCCCGATAAACTGCGCCGATATCCAGAAGTATTAGACATCGTTCGTACGTTTGATGCAAAGGGCAAACCGATCGGACAAATCTGTCATGCCGGCTGGGTGCTCATTTCAGCTGGTATCCTGAAAGGTAAAAAAGTAACGAGTACACCTGGTATTAAAGATGATATGACGAATGCTGGAGCAGAATGGTTTGATGAAGCGGTTGTGACAGATGGTCATATTGTATCTAGCAGACGCCCGCCGGACCTTCCGCCATATGTGAAAGCATTTGCCGATGTATTAGCGGCAAACTAGATTCACATGAACAAACAAAGGGCTGTAAAACGCCCTTTGTTCATTCAATGCCTCATTACATTTGTCTGTCGGCTGGATAGATAATGCCCATTTGTCTTCTCGCCTCGTCCATGACGGACATGGTTTGAACAGATAAGGCAAATGTATTGATTGGAGACTGCCCCTTTTTTTGCTTGATGCATTGAATGAAGTGATCGATTTCATAATACATAGCCGGTTGATCATCTTTAATAGAAATATCGGTTTGCTGTCCATTCCGATCATGGATGATGATACGAGAAGGGCGATGGAATTGATCAATCACCATCGTGGCATCCTCCCCTTGAATTTCAGCAGATACATGAGATGTTGAGATTTTTGAATGGAAAAGAAGTGCTTGATGTCCTTCATATTGTAAAAGTAATGAACCGCTCCCATCTACTCCAGAAGAAAGTGTATAGCCTCTCGCGGTGATTTGATGTGGCAGCCCGAATAAATAAATGATGGGAAAGACAAGATACACGCCGATGTCAATTAAGGAGCCATTGGATAATTCCGGCTTAAAAGCATTTGGAATCTCACCGTTTCGGTAGGCATCGTATCTTGAGGAATATTTACAGTAATGAGCGATCACTTGCCGAATGGGGCCTAGTTGATCAAGATGCTGTTTGATTTGAAGAAAATTCGGCAGAAATGTGGTCTTCATCGCTTCCATTAAGCACACCTGATATTTTTTCGCAGCAGCAATCATTTCTTCAGCCTCTTTCCGGTGAGAGGCCAATGGTTTTTCACATAATACATGTTTTTGATGCGCCATCATCAGCATCGCTTGCTCTTTGTGAAGGGCGTTTGGACTTGCGATATACACAGCATCAAACGCATCACTTGCCGCCATTTGTTGTAAATTAGTAAAGACGGTATCAATGCCATACTTGTCTGCAAATGCCTGTCCTTTTTCAGCAGACCGAGAATAGACGGCCGTACATGTAAAATCCGCCACTCCTTCACCAGCCTGTAAGAATCGATCTGTAATCCAATTCGTTCCGATGACAGCAAATCGAATCATCACATTCCCTCCTTCTGCTTTTCTCTGATTATACATGCTTTGAAAGCGTTTGTATGAAAGAATCTTCTTTTTTATTGAAAAGCGGATGAAACCTTTACCTTAGCTGATGCGTCTTACATAAAGAATATAAATGTACGAAAAGTGGATAGTTTCCTCCTTCATTCGGGTAATACTTGAGAAGGAGGGAGGAGGAAACGAACATGAAGCGCATCCTACATATAGGAAGTACATACGCATTCGCGCTTTTATTTATAGCAGCCGGTGTTTTTCATGTGATAGAGCCAAGCGGCTTTGCCCGCATGATGTCTGGATGGCCATTTCCCTATGGCATCATTTATGCCACCGCATGCTTGGAATGGCTGTTGGCCGTATTACTACTTCTTCCAAACGTAAGGATTGTGGCAGCAAAAATGATCGCTGTCTATCTGGTGCTCATTTTCCCTGCGAACCTATTTGCTGCGAGAGAAGGGATTCCATTTCCAGGGCAAGAGAGCACAGAACAAGCCTTGTTATGGATGAGGTTAATCGGACAACCGATTTTGATTGGATGGGCCATGTCCATTGCGAAACGTGAAAAAAAGCTAAAACAATGATCACAAAATGATGATCAAGTAGTGTACAATTTACTAATAAAATAGCCCGTGTTTGGAGGAAAGATATGAATTCTATGCAAATGTGGAGCAGTCGATTTAGAAAATTTTTTCTTGATAACAAGTTTGTTCTCTTTTTACTCATCCTGCTATTAATAGGGTTGAATATCCTTGTTTTCATGAAAGCATCTTTTATTTTCACACCGCTCATTGTACTCATCAAAACCATTGCCTTACCGATTATTTTAACGGGGGTTGTGTATTATTTATTAAATCCAATTGTGAATTTATTAGAGAGATTTAAGGTCAAACGGATCTTTTCGATTTTGCTTTTATATATCGTCATTATTGGGATCATTACAGTGACCATTGTATCTATTATTCCTTTTTTACAAGCACAAACGATGAGTCTGTTTCATAATCTGCCAAAATACGTTGATACGGTAGAAGAACAGATTAGACAATTAACTGGAAGCAACTTTATTAGTCAAGTGCAGAAAACGATGAACTTTAACGTCTCTGAATTGGTGAGTAAAGCGTCAAGTCAAGCGACGAAGATTTTGGAAAGTACTTTTACTGGAGTCGGCACTTTCTTAGGGGCGCTTACTGAAATTATCATCTCGATCGTGACGGTTCCGTTCATTCTGTTTTATCTATTAAAAGACGGCAAAAAACTGCCTGACTATTTCTTGAAATTTATCCCGAATAAGTTTAGAGACCATACTCATATCGTGCTTCACGAAATGAACCATCGTCTAAGTTCTTATATACGCGGGCAGATCATTGTCAGCTTCTGTATCGGTATTCTTCTTTTAATTGGCTATATGATTATTGGACTTGACTATGCGCTGCTGCTGGCGATTATTGCGGCATGTACAAGTGTAGTGCCATACCTTGGTCCAACCATTGCGATTACACCAGCGATTGTGATTGCGCTTGTGACATCACCAGTGATGCTTTTAAAACTCATCATTGTCTGGACAGTGGTTCAACTTATTGAAGGGAAATTCATTTCTCCTCAGGTCATGGGGAAAAACCTTCATATCCATCCGATTACGATTATTTTTGTTCTATTAACAGCAGGTAAATTGTTCAGCGTCGTCGGCATCATTGTTGCGATTCCGACGTATGCCGTTCTGAAAGTGATCACGACCCACCTGTTTGATTGGTTCAAAATGCGATCCAATTTGTATAAAGAAGAAAAGGTTTGATGTCATAATCTTTTTTAGAAAAAAATATAGTATCATAAAGACGAGCTTTCGAAAAAGAAAGCTTGTCTTTATGTGGACATAGATGTTTGCCTTCAAAAGATCAGAATTGAAAGGAAAGAAAATCATGAATCTATGGGATTTATTCGTGGCACTGGTTTTAGGAATTGTCGAGGGATTAACAGAGTATGCACCTGTCTCGTCTACAGGGCATATGATCATTGTTGATGATCTTTGGCTAAAATCAAAAGACATCATTACGCCAGAGGCTGCAAACACATTTAAAGTCGTGATTCAGTTAGGTTCTATTTTAGCTGTCATGATCGTGTTCAAAGATCGTATTTTGAACTTATTAGGCTTAAAGAAAAATATCACAGAAGAACAAAAACGCAGCGGACATAAGCTGACCATTGCTCAAATTGCTGTTGGACTCGTCCCAGCCGTCATTTTAGGATTCTTATTTGAAGATTATATTGATAAATATTTGTTTGATGTGAGAACGGTCGCTGTCGGTTTGATTTTAGGGGCTGTGCTGATGCTTGTCGCTGATTGGATCAATAAACGTAAAACAGAAACAAGCTCTGTGGATAATATGACGTACAGACAAGCGCTGTATATCGGGCTATTTCAATGTTTAGCACTATGGCCAGGCTTCTCGCGTTCAGGTTCTACAATAGCAGGTGGTGTTATTCTTGGACTGAATCACCGAGCGGCGGCTGACTTTACGTTTATTATGGCCATGCCGATTATGGCGGGAGCAAGCCTCTTAACACTTGTTAAAAATGCCGAATATTTAACAACAGACATGCTTCCATTCTTTATTGTGGGCTTTGTGAGTGCGTTTATTGTGGCTCTCTTTGTTGTTCGATTCTTCCTAAAACTGATTAATAAAATCAAACTTGTGCCTTTTGCGATCTACCGAATCATCCTAGGTCTGATTTTATTCATCATGTTTATGTAATGATGGAAAACTACTCTTTTAAAAGAGTAGTTTTTTTGTTGTTTTGCTCTTTTAAACAGTAAAAACAGCCTCTTAATTGGTAGAAAAAGAAGTTTTTTCTTAAATTAGTGTTTAAGTGACAAAGAAAAGGGTAGTACATAAACATACCAATTAAAGGAGGAGTTAGAAATAATGAGGAAAACAAGTAAATTTTTTGTTAGCTCTATGATTGCTACGTCAATGGTTGCTGTCCCTTTATCTCTTACGACTTTTGGTCAAAAGGCTGAAGCTGCTACGACAACAGGTGTCGATGGAAGTGTCTCGATTGATCCAGTAGCCATTGCCGATAAAATTGAACAAGCAGTAAAATCATCTCAAAATCGTGATGGATTTGTAAAAAATGCGGCATACAGTGCATTCTATGAAGCAGGTCAAAATTACAACGTAGTTGTTCAAAACTTAAGCCAAGATCATGATTTTAGCGGACTGAACAATGTTGTTTATTATGATAGTGTTGAATATGACGGCATTACGTTTGGTATTTGGGTATTTGAAGATGGTACGTTTGTCAACAATGGTGACGGGGGCTATATTAACTGGACTTTTGTTGGCAGCTTTGACCGCGAAGAAGGAAGCGGTACTGTCGATTTCCATAAAAGATTCTAATCTCAACGTCAAAAGTCTGCCGATTCATCGGCAGACTTTTTTTAAAGCGCACATTCTTCTATTTCAAAACCTAAATCTTCAATGATGTGATGATCGGTTTGAACTTGCTGTCCTTTTGTCGTTAAATAATCGCCTACAAAAATAGAGTTCGCTGCATATAATGCGAGAGGCTGAAGCGTTCGTAAATTAAACTCTCTTCCCCCAGATACTCGAATTTCCTTAGCCGGGTTGATAAATCGCATCAGTGCCAAAACCTTCAACGCTTTGATTGGATGTGTACGTTCTTGATGTTCAAGAGGCGTTCCTTCAATTGCATGGAGAAAGTTGACGGGAATCGAATCCGCATCAAGGGCTCTAAGCGCAAAAGCCATTTCGACAATTTGTTGATTGGTTTCGCCCATTCCAATAATAACCCCTGAACATGGTGACATCCCTGACTGTTTGACCTTCTCAATGGTCGATACGCGGTCATCATACGTATGGGTCGTTGTAATTTGAGCATGATGATCTTGATGTGTATTGAGATTATGATTATACCGATGAACACCCGCTTCCTTCAGCCGTTTCGCTTTTTCTTCATTTAATAACCCAAGGCATGCACACACCTTCAAAGGCATCGTCTCAGTAATTTCCTTTACTGCTGCGGTGACTTCATCTAATTCACGGTGCGAAGGTGCTCTCCCGCTTGCTACAATACAATAAGTCCCCGCTTTTCTTTTTAACGCCTCACGCGCACCGGCCACAATGGTTTTTTGGTCAAGCATTGTATATCTCTCAAGCAGAGCTGTTGAAATCACCGATTGTGAACAATACCCGCAGTTTTCAGGACAATATCCGCTTTTGGCGTTAAAGATCATATTTAATTTCACCTTTTTTTGAAAAAAATGAAATCTCACCTGATAAGCAGCATGCATAATAGGCAGCAACTCTGCGTCGTCTGCTTCAAGAATTTTTAGACCTTCTTCCATCGTAATTGGTTCATCATTGATGGCTTTCTTCACGATCGTTTCCCAAGACAAAGACGTTATTTTTCCCATCATAAGCCCCTCTCAATATGTAAACTTATTTTTATTAAAAGTTAACATAATAGATAGAGATTGGCAAGCACTGGTAAGCATCCTAAGTAAAAACACAAAAAACACAAAAAGGCGATGAACATATAGTCATCGCCTTTTCATATGAAAAAAATCGCTTAACGAACAGTAATATAGTTAATAACAAGCTCCCCTAGTGAATTATAGTAAGACACTGTAACAGAACCGCGTTGTACAGCACGGATCCATGTGAAGTTTGGAGCAGTTTGGTCTAATTGAATGGCATACGTTGCGCCTGAGACAGAAATTTGACTTGCTGGAAGTGAAACAGCGATTGAAGAACCTACAGTAAGTGTGCGGTTCACCGTAATCACTTTATTCATAATAGGAGCTTTTGCTATAACTGGTTCTTTAGGCTGTGCAGCTGCATGAGCACCTTCTGTTTGGAAGAACGTAAGAGCACCTAAAGCAGCTAAAGACAATGTACAAGCTTTCATTAATTTTTTCATCGGTAACACTCCTTTTTTTGGTATATACATATATTAATAATAATAGAATTATATGTCAATCAAAATAAGTGGAAAAATGAGTATTTTTGGTGAAAATTGTCACATATTATGTAGGGGAAGACGATTTTATCCCAAAAAACATGATTTTTTATTCATATGTCATTCTTTTTTAGGGGGAAAAAGAGACATAAAAAAAGCTGGGTATCTACCCAGCTATGTGATGCTTTATGAAAAGAGATCTTTTATTTGTCGTCTGTCTGTTTTGGCTGACGGCCTTTTTGTTTTTCTTTCTCTCTAATGTAGTTAATAAAGTCGATGGTTTGTCTTCGTGCTTCTTCAGAAAAATCGGAGGCAGCTTTAAACGCAATTTGCAAATCAGGATCATCTGCAAGATCGTCATCAGAGGCGTTTTTGTCTTTACCTGTGAGAAGATAATCTGTTGAGACCCCGTATAACTCGGCGATTTTCACAATCATTTCACCATCTGGCTTTCTCAATCCATACTCCCAGTTAGCATAGGTCGACATCGCCTTTAATCCGAGTTTTTTGGCAACGGTAGACTTACTCCATCCATGTTTCTCTCTTAATTCAGTTAGAATCTTTCCAGTCAAATTATCCATCGGAAACACCTTTTTTCATATTATGTGTAAATTTTATCATGAATTACACGGAAAAGATAAATAAATACACAAAAAGAATAAAAATATGATTGACTTACTCGTTTTGTGTATATTATCATAATGAATATAACTTACACATAATGAGTAAGAGGTGGAAACATGAAACTTGAAAATTTACGAGAAGAACGAATATTACAAGGAAAAACACAAACGTATATGGCGAAAAAACTTGGATATAAGTACACGAGTGGCTATGCAAATATAGAAATGGGCCGAACAAAGCCCAGCTTAGAAATAGCCAAGCATATTGCAGATTTGCTAAATATCGGTGTTCAAGAGCTTTTTTTTGGTCAAAAGTTACACAAAAAGAGTAATAGTCTTGAGGAAGACCGTTCTTAAAAAGGGGAGACAAACAGAATGAGTATCGAACATCCGATGGTGACACAAATGAATGATTTCGGCTATCCAAAACGTTACTGGCCATATGAAATGTCCCGAAATGGTTATCGATTAGAGGACGAGGACCGTGAGAAAGGATTTGATGATGATGAGACATCAGATGACATTTGATGCCCGAAAAGAAGCCCAGCATTGCCTAGTACAAGCTGGCGGCTGGATCACTTTTCATCAAAAAGAGCCGATTTTTGCTTTCCCCACGGCAGAAGAAAAACGCACATACATGACCCTCATGGCAGAAAAAGCCGTTGATGACAAGAAGAAGGAAAGGATGAATGCGACATGAATCGATTGAAGCAAATCATGACATTCCTGAAATGTTTGCTCAATGCGGGTCAAAACGAACAAGACATTCGGCAGTGGGCGAAGGATGACGGGAGATCGTAGCATGGTCCTTCATTTTATCATTGAAAAAGAACATTTATGCACAAAAGAGACATTGATAAACAGAATTCAAACAGCCACAAAAGCGCAATGCACAAGCAAAATAAAAGGCGCATTATCACTCGACATTCGCTCATTTTACAATATGCCCATTGATCTAGCGAACAGCCAAGACACGCGTACATCTGCTGAAAAAGGCTTGATACGCCCGGTACACATCAGCATTCTTCAACCAAATTTGCAGTATATACAAGAAGCACTTCATGCCTTTACCGATGACGCCTCTTTACAGATTGTAGAATTAAGAGTTTCACAGTTTTATAGCATGCGTCCTCGAATGGAAATCATTTTAAATACGATGGGTGATGATATGAGATCCTCACCACCAAATAAGGAGACAAGCATATGAACGAGCCAAAACAACTCATGATTCAAGAAAACCAGACATTTGTCGGTGAAATGGAAAAAGGAAAGATTCAAGTCATTGTGTTAGATGGAAACGTAGGAACGGCTTATATGATGGATGTACCTGAGCATGGAAAAACAATTATTCAAACAGCAAAAGGGCATTTTGCAAGAGTCGATCATGAGATTGGTTTTAAAATCAGCTAGTCTGATGAACAAAAACAACTGAATAAGTCCAAGACGGAAAGCCTGCGGACACTGATCAAGACCCTATAGAAAGGGGCTGATTGGTGTCCGTTTTTTATTTTCTTAAAAAAGGGAGAGAGCATAGATGCAAGATTTACTGATTGAATATAAAAGAAGTTTAAAAGATGCCAGAAAACGATATGAACAATTGAAAGACAAAGAAGAGAAACAGATGTCAGATCAGGACAAACATGATCAAAAAATGATCGCCAGTATGGTCAGTGATTTAGAATACGTGGTGGAATGGCTTCAAATCGGTAGAGAGCCGGGCGCACGCAGAGGATTAGATAGACGGTCTGTGTATCAGCGCACCATTCTTGCTAATCAAGAGGTATTAGAGGCTTTATCACATGAATACACCCTCATTCAAGAGAAAGAAAGAGAGGTAAGTGAGCGGGACAAAAGGCGAATTGACGAAGCCTTATCCGTTTTGACAGATCGAGAGAAAGACGTATTTTTTATGCACACAACGCAGGGTCTGTCATTTAGCGAGATTGCGATCATGCTAGATGTAAAAAAAGGAACAGTCCAAAAACATATGGAAAGAGCTCGGACCAAAATGTCCAAAAAAGTACAAGAACGCCTATTCAAAGCAGCTGAATAGGCGTTTTTTCTTTCATCACATCAATCTTCAAAAGCTTGTCTTACAGTTGCCACCTATAGTTAGAAAGACCAAACGAATGTTTGCTAGCCCGGCACAAATGATTCCTCTTCAGGGAATCATTCGAACTAAAAGGAGGCGGCAGGTGAATGTAAATGAAAGATAAACGGATAGAGGCTAAGCAGGATTATATGAAAGGGATGACGTACCAGCAGCTAGCGGATCAATACAACGTCTCCATCCATACCGTCAAATCATGGAAAAGACGATACGGCTGGCAAAGACAAAAAACACCGTCAAAGCAGGCGCACTCGATCTTTCATCAATTTCTTTCAGATGAAACGATTGAAATCATGGAAAAAATGGATGGACGCACATCTCTTGATATCATCTGGGATCAAATTCAAATTCAATACGCAGCCATTATTCGAGCGCAGCGCATCATGCATGTAGCAGATCAAGATGACATGATCAAAGAACTGAAAAAGGCGACATACTTGCCTTCTTCATTAGAGGAAGAAACAGACGAAGGCATTCATCCAGAGCCAGAGATCACGGCAGAGGAATTTTCGTTTCAATTTTCATGGGATCGGCATGCCACTTTTTTAAATGCCCAATCTCGTGCAATGGGAGAGCTAAGACGGCTGATTAAACAGTTTGAAGAGCTCGCTCATGCGAAAGATGAACGAAGATTAAGGCTGAAGCAAATTGAGCTGACAATCGAAAAAACAAAAAAAGCAGTTCGTGAGGAAAAAGAAGAAGATCTTCATATCATGATCAAAAGAAAAGAGGACGATTCATGACGCCGTTGATTGAAAAAGAAGTCAATCCTCACTTTGAACACTTTTTGTTCGATTGGAATCAAAAGTTTCAGTTTTTAGTAGGCGGCTATGGCTCATCCAAAAGCTATCACATTGCTTTAAAGCTGATCTTAAAGCTGCTTGAGGAAAAACGGACAGCACTTGTCATTCGAGAAGTGTATGATACGCACCGGGAGTCGACCTATTCTCTTTTACAAGAAATCGTCAGCGATCTTGGCATCGATCATCTAGTAAAGTGCCGCAGTTCACCGCTTGCTCTCACTTTTCGCAATGGGAGCAGCATTTTATTTAAAGGACTGGACAAGCCTGAGAAATTGAAGTCGATCAACAACATCTCAATGATTTGGATTGAGGAGTGTTCCGAGGTTTCTTATGAAGGGTTTAAAGAACTGCTTGGAAGGCTGAGACATCCGGTTTTACCTCTTTATATGATGTTATCGACGAATCCCGTTGGTCAGGATAATTGGACGTACAGACATTTCTTTCGAGATGAGCAGCTGAAACGTTTTGTCCTTGATGACGAAACCTTATACAAACAGCGAACCATCGTGATAAAAGATACGTACTATCACCACTCAACAGCAGAAGACAATCTATTTCTTCCTAAAAGCTATGTCAAGCAGCTGGATGAGCTGAAAGAATACGATCCAGACCTTTATCGAATTGCAAGGAAAGGATACTTCGGTATCAATGGCACAAAAGTGTTTCCGCAATTTGAGGTCAGACAGCATGCTGACGTATTAGAAGCGATCGGGCAGATTGAAAGACCGCTGAAACGGGCGGGGATGGATTTTGGATTTGTCGAATCCTACAATGCGCTCATTCGGTTAGCTGTCGATCATGAAAAAAAGTACTTATATATTTATTGGGAATATTACGACCGCGGGAAAACGGATGATGAAACAGCTGTTGATTTGAAAGAATTTGTTGAATCAAAGGAACTGATTAAGGCAGATGCAGCAGAACCTAAAACGATTCACTATTTTCGGCAGCACGGATTTCAAATGGTCGCTGCGCATAAGTTTCAAGGGTCACGTTTGCAATATACAAAGAAAATCAAACGATTTAAGAAAATCATTTGTTCTGATGCTTGCCCTTATACCATCTATGAACTTCAATCACTAACCTATAAGGCAGATAAGAACGGCCGCTTAGAGGAAGATGAATTTCAAATCGATCCACACACATTATCTGCCATTTGGTATGCGCTAGATGATTATGAGGTGACCGATTTGAAACAGACTGCTTCAGAGCGTGTCCGTCCAAACCGAGAGAGGAGGTCCATACAATGAAACAATTAAAAGCAACGATTATGAAGGCCAACATGTCTGATCATACAAAACAAATGTATGAGGATGAATTTTCATACGAAAAAGATGACATTGTCCCGCCGCCCTACCATATCAATGAATTAAAAAGCATGGCAGAATACTCAACGATTCTTCAGCAATGTATAGATGCGTATCGAACAAACATTTTAGGCTTTGGCTTTGGGGTGGAATACGCCTTTGATTTCAATGCGGAAGATGTGAAACCGGTCAAAAAGAAGACAGCCGAGAAGGAATGGACAAGACTCGAAGAGTTTACAAAATACATGAACTATGATGAGTCTGCTGACGTGATTCTTGGTTATGTCCTAGAAGACCGGGAGAAAACAGGAAATGGCTTTTTAGAGGTGCTGCGGGATGGACAAGGAAAGCCGGCAGGAATCGAGTATTTGGATGCACTCCATATTCGCATTTGTAAGCTGAGTGAGCCAGTCGACGTCGAATTCCGCTACACAGAAAACGGCGAATTAAAGACGATGAATCGCAAGAAACGATTCCGAAAATATGTGCAGGTCATCAATGAGAAGAAAGTCTTTTTCAAGGAGTATGGTGATCCGCGCATATTAAATTATGAAACAGGCAAGTACGATGATGCTACACCAGAACCACTTCAAGCAACAGAAGTCATTCATTTTAAAATTGGCAGTGGGACGTATGGGATTCCCCGCTGGATTGGCAACATCGTCAATATGTATGGCGCACGAAAAGCAGAAGAGCTGAATTATCTTTATTTTAAGCAAGGACGGCATGTACCTGGTGCCATCATTGTCGAAAACGGCATGCTGTCAGAGACTTCTTATCAGCAGCTACAAGATTATATGGATGATATTGAAGGGTCTGATCATGCGCATAAGTTTTTATTGCTTGAAGTAGAAGGGCTTCCGACAGAAAAAGGATTAACAGGTGAAGAAGATGTATCAAGTGTCAAAGTGAACTTTAAATCCTTGGCGGAAATCCTACAAGAGGATGCGCTCTTTTTAGAATACGATGAAAAGACGAGAAACAAAATCCGCTCCGCTTTTCGTCTGCCGCCTATTTACACAGGAGAGTCACAAGATTATAACAAGGCCACAGCAGATACCGCGCGAAAAACAACGGAG
Source organism: Bacillus sp. FS02 (assembly GCF_024398395.1). Taxonomy (NCBI): domain Bacteria; kingdom Bacillati; phylum Bacillota; class Bacilli; order Caryophanales; family Bacillaceae; genus Bacillus; species Bacillus sp. FS02. Next base: position 2,839,675 of record NZ_CP074101.1, read on the forward strand.
GAGCAAGTGTTTCAGCCAGAGCGGCATCTTATTACAGGGAAGCTCAATACTCTTTTTCTCCCGGATTTAGATATATGGCATGTCCGCTTTCTATTAAATGGTCCTGACTTTAGAGATCCATTAGAGATAGCAAAGGTTCTGACACCATTTATTCAGGCTGGGGCAGTATCGCCAAATGATTTACGAGATCTTGCGGGGCGTATTCTTGGTAAGACGTTAGAGGAATGGCCGGAAGAATTCTACCACCGACCTTTAGAAAGCCGCATAAAAACAGCTGATGGGCTGTCTCCATCCGAGTCAAACCAGCTGAAGAAATAGAAGGACGTGAGCTTTTTTTGAAAGGGGGTGAACATATGCCAAGGGAATTAAAAAACGCAAAAATTACACATGTTTCCTATGTGGACAAGGCCGCCAACCAAAAGAAATTTTTCTTGATGAAAGCAAAGAAAAAGCAGCCTGACTTTCAAAAAGAAGTCAGTGTCCTGACGAAGGCAGAGGATGCCCATCGCCTCGTATATGGCGTCGTGTATGAACCCAATACACCTGATGCACATCAAGACTTTATGTCGGCCAAAGAAATTGAAAGAGCAGCACACGGTTTTATGAAAGATGCCCGTCACATTGATAAACAGCATGATTTTCAAGACGGTGTTGGCGAAGTCGTCGAATCATACATTGCCCCAGCGGATTTTGAAGTAGGCGGGGAGCTGATTCAAAAAGGATCTTGGGTACTTGTGACAAAGGCATCACAAGATATTTGGGACCAAATTCAGCAAGGCCATATTACAGGCTACTCAATGGCTGGAACAGCAGACATCATCGCAATAGAGGAACACGATCAGCTCCTATCTCAAGAAACGAACGAGAGAGGGCTTTTTTCTTTGCTGAAAAATTTCTTTTTGAAAGAGGAAGGTGCAAATATGCCACAACAATTTTGGAGCGTTTTAGATCATCTGCTGGAAACGTTGCAGTCAAGTGATGGTGATGAGTCTAGCGTAAGAGCGGCACTTGAACAATTGATTCCAATCGTGCAGGATGTGTTGAAAACAAATGATGTCCTCCAAACGATTGGCGAAAGACCAGCATCCGTTCAAAAGCAAGATGCCGGATTAACGACTGATCAAGTACGCGAACTAGAAAAAGCAAAAATGGCCATCGACAACGTTTTACAACAAGCGGATAAACAAGGGACAGATCAAACAGGTGAAGAAGAACCTGTACAAAAAGTGCTGGAGCAAGTGGTTGCGCCAATTCGTCATCAGCTCTCTTCCTTAGAGAAATCAGCCGGCAGAGAAAAAGCAGCGATTCAGGAAGTGCTTCAGCAACAGCTACTGCCTATTTCAGAGCGGATACACATGCTTGAAAAAGCGCGGGGCATTTCTAAACAAACAAATCACGATACACAAAATGATATGACAAAGCCCATATGGGATGGCTTACTATAAGCCTAAATAAGGAGGAAAAAGTGTGAGAAATCAAGAGTTGATTCGCAAGGCTGAAATGACACTTGCCAGCTTAAAAACAGGCGGTCTCATGAACGCAGCCCAATCCAACACATTCATTAGAATGATGCAAAATACACCAACCGTTTTAAATGATGCACGTATCATTCCAATGGAAAGTGATTCACAAAAAATCGAAAAAATCGGCTTCGGTCAGCGCATTTTACGCCCAGCAGAAGAAGGCAAAGCGCTTGATGCAAAAGACCGTGTTGTCCCAGCGACAAGCACTGTCCAGCTCAATGCAAAAGAAGTCATTGCTGAGATCCATATGACGTACGACAGCATTGAAAACAACATTGAAAAAGACGGGATTCAGCAGACCATTATGCAAATGCTGGCGGAACGAGCGGCAGTCGATATTGAAGAACTGATCGTCAACGGTGATACAACATCACAAGATCCATTTTTAGCTCAAATGGATGGCGTACGAAAACAGGCAGTTTCTCATATTGTCGATGCGAATGGAGCGGAAATTAGCCGTCAAATGTTCAAACAAGCCTATAAAGCGATGCCGTCAAAATATTTACGTGTACCTCAGGATTTCCGTTTTTATACATCCCCAAGTTTAGAGGTCGAGTGGAAAGACCAAGTAGCAAACCGTCAGACAGGTCTCGGAGACGCGGCGATTCAAGGCGGACTTTCTTCTGCATTCGGTGTTCCGGTCAAAGGTCTTGCCAATATGCAGCCATATGATGAAGAAGGAACAGACGTATCAGATATTTTACTGACACATCCGAAAAACATTATCGTAGGGTTTTCTCGCAATATTCGTATTGAAGTAGAAAAAGATATTCGCAGCCGTAAGTTTATCATTGTTCTGACAGCGAAGCTCGACAGCAAATTTGAGGAAGAGGATGCTGTAGCCAAAGTAATGAAAGTGAAAGAGTAGGTGACAGCAGGCTATGATCATTTCTGCTGAGGAACTACAAGCCTATTCTGTATTTGATCGCGTGAAAAATCGTTCTGTAGAGAGACTAGCGGCAGATATTATTGAAGCAGAAGCAGCGGTATTTCAAATTGTCGGGCACGATTTTACACATGAAAAATATCAGCCCATTCCTGAAAAAGCAAGGATCGCCTTATTAAAAATGGCCCAGTATTTTGCCATGCTGAATGATGATGAATCCATGATGAAAGGCTTGACTTCAGAAAAAATGGGTGATTATTCATATGCAAAGGCAGCGGACAAAGTGAAAGGCAGACCTTATGTGTATGCCCTTCTTGTTGATTATATTGAACCTTCACTAACTGGCGGCAGCGCCAATTTAAAGGTGAGATCATTATGAGTTATGATTCTCTATTAACGGATCGCTGTGATCTTTTTCACTTAGAGAATGAAGAGGCAATCCGCGGCAAATTTGGTATACCAGCAGGAGATCTGCAGACGGATCTCACGTATCCTGATACACCAAGTATGAGAGATGTGGCTTGCTATGTTGTAGAAAAAAGCCAGTCACTCGTGCAAGAAGAACCGAATACAGTCATCTATCAGTCCTATCTCGTCCATTTCCCTTTAGCAAGCGACATTCGCTTGCATGACAAAATGGTGTGGAACGGCATCTCACTCAAGTTGCAGCAGCCAAAAAGAGTGAAAAATCATCACATGGAAGTGATGGCCGTCAGAAAGGAAAACCTATGAAAATTGATGGACTTGACCGGCTGCTATCCCAGCTCCAACAGGCAAATAGTGGCAGCTTAACGGCGCAATATCAAGAGTGGTTACAGGAAATGGGCTTACAGTTTTTAGACATCATTCAAGATGAAATCATCAAAGAAAAGGCTGTTGATACAGGCCGTCTCCTCAATTCCTTTCAAAAAGGTGACAAGGAGAATCGCTTTCTCACTTCCCGAGGCGGGCTCACGCTAGAAGTAGGGACACAGCTCGATTATGCCTCTTACGTGAATGATGGACATGCCATTTCTTCAAATGGAGAACGAAGATGGGTGCCTGGCAGATGGAACGGCAGCCGCTTTGAATATGATCCGAATGCCAGTACTGGCATGATGCTTTCATCTCAATGGATTGAAGGAAATGGGTACTGGGATCATGCCGTCATGCTCTATGAACAAATGTTTGAACACTCGCTGGATCGAAAGCTTCAAAGCTGGATCGATCGACATTTTGGGAGGTGATGGAATGAATCAAGAAGTCGGGGCAATCATGCATTATATATACACACGCTATCCAGTGAAAATGTATGATCGTCTTCTGCCAGAGCGTTTTCAAGTGCCATCTGTTTATGTGCCGCCAGTGACTGTCATTAGTGGTCCAGATACAGTGTCTACTTTTATGAAATCTTATTCGCTGCAAGTGAAAGTGTTTCATATGGATACAGAAAAAGCGCATGATGCGGCGGAAACAGTCGTCGATGCATTGCTTGCTGATCGTCAAATCATTCAGATGATCAGTGAAGATGGAGAGGTGCTTGATGATTATGTCCGCATAAAAAGAGTGGAAACAAGAATCATAGATCAAGGTGTAGCAGCGATTGTCCTGACATGGGATAGCAGCTATTGGTACAACCGAGATAAACAGCCAAGCCTAGAAGATATCAATTTTTCAGATGGGGTGATCAAACGTGAGCAAGACTAAAAAAACACAGCTCGATCAAACAGCGGGCGAAGAAAAAGAATTTGGCTTTTCATTTGAAGCCTTAAAAGAGCACAGTAAGGATCTTTTTGGGGTAAAACCAGAAATCCTAGAAGGTGCTCTTTTTTATATCAAACATCAACCAATTACAAAAACAGAAGCAAAGAAGCACATCGATGCTTTTTTGTCCAAGGAGGTTTAAAGGATGAACGGAGGCACTTTTACACCAGGTACAGAGAAAAAGCGTCCTGGCATTTACTTTAATTTTAAAACAACAGCAGAGCAGCGAATTACTTTAGGCGAGCGAGGAACAGTTGCACTTCCTCTTGTCATGAGCTGGGGAGAACCAAAAACCTTTATTTCCGTTTCCGATATGGAAGACTTAAATAAAAAGGTCGGGCTTAACATTGATGATAAGTCACTTCTTCTTTTCCGTGAAGCGAAGAAAAAAGCGCAAACGGTCTTGCTTTACCGCCTAAACGAAGGAGAGCCAGCCAAAGCGGAAATCGCAGAAAACTTTGTGGTTACTGCCAATTACGGTGGTCAAAAAGGAAATGAGATTACCATTCAAGTGGCAGAAAATGTACTCGACAGCACAAAACGTGACGTCATTACCTATCTTGGAACAGATATTGTCGATAAACAGGTGGTCACAGATGTCAAAGATCTTGTGAAAAACAAATACGTTCAATTTTCTGGTGAAGGCGAAGCGGTCATTACTGCTGGAGCGGCTTTAAGCGGCGGGAAAAACGGTGTGGCAAGTGTCGCAGATTATACAGCTTTCCTAGAAGCAGCTGAAACGGAATACTTTGATGTCATTGCACTCCCAGTCGATAATAGTGAGCAATTAAAAGCAACATTCGCGTCATTTATTGAGCGTTTACGTAATAAGCAAGGACGTAAGGTACAAGGCGTTGTGGCTAACTATGCAGCTGATCAAGAAGGAATCATCAATGTCACAAGCGGTGTTGTTTTAGAAGACGGAACAGAACTCGCGCCTGCTCAAACAACAGCTTGGGTCGCAGGAGCAAGTGCAGGAGCGACTTTTAATCAGTCACTGACCTTTGTTGAATACGAAGGCGCAGTCGATACATTAGAGCGTCTTGATAATGATCAAGTAGAATACCGTTTATCACAAGGAGAGTTTCTTTTCACTTTCGATGCAAGAGACCGCACGGTGAGCGTTGAAAAAGATATTAACTCTTTGACAAGCTTCACGGTTGAAAAGAACCAGCAAATGGCGAAAAACAAAATCATCCGTGTGCTAGATGCAATCAACAATGATTTAACATTTGAACTGAAAAATTTGATTAAATTACGCAAAGCCAATGGCAATGACATTCCAGCATCTGATGATGGAGTGCAGCTTGTGAAAACACTGATTACACAGTATCTCACACAACTTCAAGATGGCAGCGGTATTACAGGCTTTAACTCAGAAACAGATATCGTCATTGGCCTCAATGAAGATCGTGATGGGTTTATCATCGATTTAGCAGTACAGCCAGTAGACGCAGCAGAAAAATTCTATTTCAATGTGGAGGTGAAGTAAGATGGCTTTTAAAGCGCAAAATACAATCTCAGGTAAAGAAGGTCGTCTTTTCTTAGAAGGTGAGGAACTTGCCTTTATCAAAACGTTTGAAGCAAACGTGGAGAAAAATAAATCAGAAGTGAACGTAATGGGCCGCCGAATGACTGGCCATAAAACAACTGGGGCAAACGGAACAGGAACGGCAACATTCTATAAAGTTACGTCACGTTTCGTTCAACTCATGCTCAACTATGTGAAAAAAGGGGAAGATCCTTATTTCACTCTTCAAGCGGTAATTGATGATAAATCATCAGGCCGAGGCACAGAGCGTGTGACATTATTCGATGTCAACTTTGATTCAGCTAAAATTGCTGGACTAGATGTCGATTCAGAGGCACTTGAAGAAGAAGTTCCATTTACATTTGAAGACTTTGATCTGCCTGAAAAGCTGAAGAATTCTTTCTAAGAAATGCGGAGGAAATTAGCTAATTAATTAGCTAAATAAAAACCAAATATGCTATAATGCAAATGTAATGAAAAATGAATGCATTTGTAATGCACATTGCATTCAATGACACACAAAATGATGTTTACATGCAAAGCGATTTGCATACAATAAAAAGAAGCCAGGATGCGCTAACATCCCGGCAATGTACAATGAGGCCCTTCAAGGGGCTGGCTTATCAATTAGATAGTTTTAAGGATAGACTTTCCCTTTCACCTACCAAAGCTCAAGGGGAGTCTATTTTTTGTTTATATACGTCAACAAAGCAAGGATAAACATCCCGAATAAAAGCATTAGGGAAATCGCTTGGAACGTTGACATGAGCATCACCCCCTTCCTATCGGGGATGAGCCAGACACCCTTGAGCAAGCCGTTCAATTGTACGAGTTATATTATACATGAAAAGATTGGAAAGCACATTCAAAAATGGATGTGCTTTTTTGTATTCAAAAAACAAACAAAAGGGAGTTTTTAAACATGAGCGAAAAACAAACATTTGATCTTTCATTTTTTATGCCAGGACAAACAGTAGAAGCAGAAGAGGTCAAAGTACCAATTTCTAAGCGTTTTGTTGATAAAAAAGGGAATGTCATTCCTTTTGTCTTCAAAGCGATTACTACGGAACGTATTGATGAACTGGAAAAAGAAAACACCACGTTCAAAAATGTCAAAGGCAGAGGCCGTGTGAAAGACTTAGACAGCCAGCGCTTCTACGCACGAATTGCCATTGAATCGACGATTTATCCAGATTTCCGCTCAAAGGAATTAAGAGAAGCCTACAGCACACAAGATCCAGTTGAAGTTGCAAAACGTGTTTTATCTGTCGGCGGTGAATACGCAAACTGGTTAAACAAAGCGATTGAAATCAATGGATTTGAAGACGAAATTGAAGATTTAGAAGACGCAGCAAAAAACTAATAAAAGATGGGGATAAGGAAGCGGTGTTTTTATATTACGCCATGCATGAGCTTCACTATTCCCCATCAGAACTTCTCGATTTATACGAAGCACCAAGACAATTTAAGGCATTCTTATTCGGACTCATCAGCTACAAACTCGACATGCTAGAAAAAGAAGCAAAGAAAGGAGGGAAATAAACTGGCGAAGCTCACTGCACGATTTGAATTAGAAGACAAAGTATCAAAGAAGCTGTTGCGCATTCAAAAACGATTTCAAACGTTTGAGAAGCAGCTAAAGCCATTTAGAAAACCGGTGAAAATAAGCCTGGAAATGGATGAAAAGAAGCTAAGGAACCTCAATTTATCGATGAGAAGGTTTTCTGTATTATCCATGAAGCTAGATCAAGGAATCTATCGTGATCTCAAATCATTAACAAACCAGCTGAACATGATACCGAAACAGATGGTCATATCGATTCAAGCAAAAGGACTAGATGTCATTAAATCCAGTATAGATCGCTTGAAACAATCACAAGCAAGTCCAATCCTGCTGACGTTCAAACTGAATGATCAGTTGTCAGGAAAAATGTCATCGATCAAAAAATCAATCCTTCAGCTCATGAACAGAACATACTATATGAGATTAAACATGGTTGACCAAGCCACCGCTGCCATTCAACGAATCAAAAAGACACTCAAAAGCTTGACAATGGCTAAACACGAAATCAGAGTATCTGTTCAAGACAATGCAAAGAGTAAGTTGAAAAAACGAGATCAGGCAGAGTCAGTTGTGAAAGAACAAAATATAAAAAAAGAACCTGAGGCTGTTAGTCCGCCAGTTAAAACGGATGAACCTAAACAGGATTGGCTCCAGAGCCTTGCTAATAAAGGGTTAAATGAAATTCAAAAATATGCAGGTGATGTTGCAGACAAGGTGAAAGAAAAATTAAGTCCTAGAAAGTTTTGGGACGAAAAGGCACTTCCTTGGGTTGAAAATAAAATGGAAGAGTACAAGCAAGATGTGATCGGAAGAATAAAAGAGAAGATTAAATTTAATCCTGAAAAAAAACTAGATGAATTGGTGACCAATGTATTAGATCGTCTCTTTGGTGCAGGTGATCAATCGAATGGAAGTAGCACTCCAGCGCCAACAACAGCGCCAACAACAGCGCCAACAACAGCGCCAACAACAGCGCCAACAACAGCGCCAACAACAGCGCCAACAACAGCGCCAACAACGGCACCAACAACAGCGCCAACATCCACACCATCAAATTCAGCTCCCAATAAGAAATCTAAGCCGCGAGGTGGTAAAGGTTTGTTTCGCAATAGTTGTTGTCCCTGTTGTGCAAGAGGTTTAAGCAGGGGAGGATCTACTAAAACTAAAAATAGAAATGGTCAATCACCAAGACAACCTAGAAATCCAAATGCCACAACAAGAACCGAAATGAATAGAAGACCTCCAAGTAAATTAGGGGATGCGTTGAAAAATATCGGTAAAGGGAGCGGTAAATTATTAAAGAAAGTACCTATTCTAGGCAGTGTACTTAGTGCAACAAATCTAATTGGTATGAAAAAAGAGAATGCTGGTGAAAAAATCGGTGCGACTGGAGGAGGAATCGCCGGTGGAATGGCAGGTGCTGCAGCAGGTGCTGCTATTGGCAGTGTAGTTCCAGGGGTAGGTACAGCCATAGGCGGCTTAGTAGGCGGCATCGCTGGAAGTATGGGTGGAGAATCTATCGGTGAAACAATTGGAAAATGGTTTGATGGCGGTGGATTTGAGAAGATTGGCCAAAAGGCCATTGAAATCAAAGATCAAATTGTTGAAGTGTGGTCTACAGTTGCGGACTGGTTTATACAAAATGTGTGGACACCATTAAGCAGCACGGTTGGCACAGTAGCAACCACAATCTGGTCAAGTCTAGTCAATGCATGGACATGGATACAAGAAACATTCAGTGCAGTTGCGGGCTGGTTTATCGAAAATGTGTGGACACCGTTAAGCGATACAGTTATTACGGTAGCAACCACGATCTGGTCAAATCTAGTCAATGCATGGACATGGATACAAGAAACATTCAGTGCAGTTGCGGGCTGGTTTATTGAAAACGTTTGGACACCGCTAAGCGACACAGTCGTTACGGTAGCAACCACGATCTGGTCAAGTCTAGTCAATGCCTGGACGTGGATACAAGAAACATTCAGTGCAGTAGCAGGCTGGTTTATTGAGAATGTGTGGACACCGCTAAGCAGCACAGTTGTCACAGTCGCTACGGGGATTTGGACAGCATTATCAAATGCGTGGAAAACCATTCAATCAATTTTTGGAGCAGTATCCTCTTGGTTTATGAACAATGTATGGAATCCGCTTGTAGAAACGGTTGGAACCATCAAAGATAGCATTGGGAAGAAGTTTGAAGAAGCGTATAAAGTGGTGACAGATATATGGGATGGATTATCCAAATGGTTTAAAGATAATATTCAGACACCGATCGTAAAAGTGGCAGGTGCCATAAGTGATGGTTTTTCTAAAGCATTTGGTTGGGTTCAAAAGATTTTTGAAAAAGCAGGCGGTATTGTAGATGTTGTAATAAATTGGATCGTTGGAAAGAAAAAACCTGATAATAATGCAACAGGCGGCTATATCACCCAGCCTACCTTATCATGGATTGGTGAAGCGGGTAACGAATTTGTCATTCCAACTCAAAATAACCGGGGCCGTGGGAAGATGTTGCTTGCACAAGCTGCTTCTCATCTTGGAATGTCTGTTGTGCCAAGCAGCAGCGGAGCAGCAAGTCCAGTTTCTAGCTCTCCAGCTCCAATAACGCCAAATGCTCCAGCAGCTCCAACTGCTTCTGCCGGTTCAATTGGTGGAACGGTTTCAATGAATGGAAACATCCAATCTGCCAGCATAGGTGAGCAATTTAATCATGATTTTGAACAAGGGCTGAATCAAAAAGTGGTTTCACTTGATCAATGGAAGCAAAAAAACATTCAGCAGCCATTTAATCAAATGACATCAGATTCAGGAAAGTACGGACAACAAACGGTATCGGCATTTGCTACTGGCCAGCAAATGACACCAACAGGAACTGATAGCTTTTTGCAAAGTCGTGTAAAAGCACCATACCAACAAGTGATGACAGCATCACCAACTTGGGGTTCTGGAACTGTTAGTGGCTTTGCAACAGGTCAAAATGCCACATCAATTGGCACAAGCCAATACGTAGACCAACACGTCAAACAACCATTCCTGCAAGCCAAACAAGAATCACCAGGATGGGGTTCAGGAATGATCGATGCCTTCAATAGCGGCATGCGTTCAAAAGCAAGTGAAGTCACACAAGCTGCCAAAGAAATGGCGAAGAAAGTGGAACAGGCGTTTAGAGAAGAACTAGACATTCATTCTCCTTCGCGTGTCATGATGAGTCTAGGGAAATTCGCATCGATTGGTGTCGTCAAAGGGCTCGATTCAGTTGATGTGAAAAAGTTTGCTGAAAATCAAGCGGGTTCATTAATCGGAGCGTTCAGCGGTATGGGTGCTTCAGGTCTTAGTGTTCAGCAATGGCTCATGGCAGCTCTGATGGCGACTGGCACATCGATGAGCTGGCTTCCAGGTCTTATGACAATCGCTCAGCACGAATCAAATGGTAACCCGAAAGCCATCAACTTGTGGGATTCCAACGCCAAGAAGGGAACGCCTTCTAAAGGGTTAATGCAAACCATTGGGCCGACCTTTCATTCTAATAAAGGCAAGGGCATGAATGATATTTGGAACCCAATTCATAATGCCGTAGCAGCCATTAACTACATTAAGGGCAGATATGGAACAGTCTTCAATACACCGGGATTACGGAGTATGAGAAGAGGCGGTCCTTATAAAGGCTACGCCAATGGCGGATTGATTACTCAGGAGCAGGTAGCTAGAGTCGGTGAAGGAAACAAACGCGAGTGGATTATTCCAGAAGAAAGAGGCATTCGCGGGAGATATTTATTGACGCAGGCAGCAAAGGCACTTGGGATGCAAGTCTATGATCCATCAAATGCATCTGCTCCTTTACCAGAATCACAGATGCAGCAAGTTACCTCAGCACAGTCAGCTGGGAATACAACAACGTCTGGTAATAAACAAATCACCATCCAGTTTAATGGTGATCAGCATTTCCGTAATGGACAGGATCAGCAATCGCTTGTCGAAAAAATTAGACAAATGCTTGTAGACGAATTGGAAGTAGAGCTTCAGACAGGAACGAAAGGGGTCGTGATCGATGGGTAAATCAGTGTATCAATTGTGGATTTCCCAAGGCAAGGAGAAGTTGCGATTCCCTGTGCTTCCATCCGAACTTGAGATCACAAATAATGTACAAAATGAAACAGTGAAGGTCTCCTCCTTTGGAGAACTGACTTTTATTGATGTACCATCGGCTAAACAAGTATCATTCACCTCATTATTTCCTAAGAAATATTCGCCAATTGCTGAATATAAAAGCATTCCATCACCAGAGAATGCAATAGCGAAAATTGAACGAATGATGCGTTCAAAGAAGTCTGTGCGACTGATTGTGACAGGGACTAAAATCAATATGACGTGCAGCATTGAGAGCTTCACACACAAGGAAGGGTCTTATGACATAGGGGATCGTGAATTTACGATCGAGTTAAAGGAATATAAAACCGCATCGCCTAGGAAAATCAAACGAAAGAAAAAAGCAAAACAAACCAAAAAGAAAAGACCCTCAAAAACACCACCAAAATTGTACACTGTCAAAAAGGGAGATACTCTGTGGGCCATTTCAGGCCGTTTTTATGGCGATAGTACAAAATGGCGGCGTATTTGGAATGCCAATAAAGCAGCGATGATCAAACGAAGTAAACTCAATATTAAACAGCCGGGATATTGGATTTTTCCAGGGCAAAAATTGAAAATACCACAATAGGGGGGCTGACATTGATTGAGCTTTTTGCCATCAGAAGCGGCACGATGTATGAGCTTGTCACAGAGAGTGTGACACTTCAGGGGCAAAGGTATCAGGCCCCTCGCTCTATTCAGGCGAATATTATCACAAAGCAAGGCAGTCAAACATATTACCGTGTCTCAGAAGGAGACACGGTTCTTTTTAAATGGAAAGGAAAAGAGCTGTTCAGAGGCATCGTGTTTTCTAGGACGCCTGTTGAAGGAAAGCTGACCTTTACCGCATACGATATGCTCCAATATTTAGTGAAAAACCAAGATGTATATGTTTTTTCAAATCAACGGGCAGATCAAATTTTGAGGCGGATCGGGGCAGACTTTCAAATTCCTATGACATCCATCGCAAATACAGGACATGTCATGAAGTCTCTCGTTTTTAAAAATGACACGAGTTTATATGACATCATTTTAAAAGCATTGAAGGAAACGAAGCGGCAAACCGGTAGAAATTATCAAATTTTTTCTGCTAAAGGCAAGATGGGGCTGAGAGCTTGGCCCGATCCAGAGGACGTGTGGGTCATTGAATCAGGCGTCAACCTCATCGGTTATCAGTACAGCACCTCCATTGAAGAGACAGCAACACGTGTGAAGATGCGCACGTCTGTAGACGAACAGGGGAAGAATAAGAAAAAAGGTAGCAAATCAGATATTGTGGTGATCGAACAGGACAAAGCGGGTCAGAGTCAGTACGGCATTTTACAGCATGTGGAGACGGTCACAGGTCAAATCAACCAGCCGCAGCTTCAAAAAAGAGCGAAAGTACGCCTAGCTGAAAAAAAAGGCGTCAAACAAGAAGTGAAAAGCATACAAGCACTCGGAATCCCTGAACTGCAAAGCGGTCTGCCAATCTATTTGAAAATCCCTGAAATCAACATCAAAAAAACCTACTGGATCGATCAAGACAAGCATGAATTCAATGGAGTGAAGCACACCATGACAATTGACGTCGTTGAGAAAAATTCCATGCCAAAGGGTGATCAAGCATGAGATTAAGTGAAGCAATTAAACGACTCGCTGTCAATGCAGTAGATGCAGCTTCTCCAATTGATCTGGTGATTGGAGAGGTCACAATGGCTTCGCCTCTTCACATCCGATTAAATGAAAACAGTAAGCTGATCATTCCGGAAGAACTGCTTATTTGGCCTAAACGCTTAAATAAGGGTGAGGATGATGAGTTGAAAAGGGGAGACAGCATTATGGTACTTGCAATGGCAGGAGGGCAGTCCTTTTACATCATCGACAAATTGTAAGGGAGGTGATGAACGTGGCACTTTCACCAGAGGAAGAAATCGAGGAAACAGAGGAAGATGAAGAGGTAGAAACCTCGACGACGTATCGCATAGATTTTGAAAATGGCAGGCTGACAAATGAAGCCATTACAGGCATTGAATCGATCCGTCAATTTATTTATATGACATTGCGAACAGAGCGCTATGCACATCCCATTTACAGTCACGATATTGGCACTGAAATTCAGGAGCTATTGACTGATACTGAAGCAACTGATGAATACAAAGAAATGGAGATTCCAAGATTGCTTGAAGAAGCATTGGTCGTTGATGAGCGGATTGATCATATTGAAGAGATAGAGGTCACGAAGCAAAATGATGCCTTTCAAGTCAAACTAACCATTGTCACAGATGAAGGCACATTAGAAATAGAGGAGGTGATGGAGGGAGATGTTTGAGGAGCAAACGTATGAGGCGTTGATGGAAAGAATGCTGGACAGGCTGCCAGATGACATAGATAAAAGAGAAAACAGCGTCATTTGGAATGCCTTGGCGCCTGCTGCTGCTGAACTGGCTCAGTCGTATATTTGGCTTGATCAAGTGTTTGAGCTTGTCTTTGCTGATACAGCACAGGGGGAATTTTTAGATCGCCGAGCGGCAGAAGTAGGGATTGAACGAAAGCCAGCCACCAAAGCGGTGTGGTCCGTAACCATTCAACCAGAGAACGTAAACATTCCAGCAGGATCAAGATTCTTTATTGAAGACGTTTATTTTCAATTTTCAAAGGACGGTACACTAGAATGCGAGACAACTGGTACAGCCGGCAATGGGCAATTAACAGGTCAGCCGCTGCTATCGCTTGATACCATTCCAGGTCTAGAGTCGATGATCATGAAGGAATTGGTGATACCAGGGCAAGAGGAAGAAGATGATGCGTCATTATACGATCGGTATTTAATACGCGCAAGGCGAGAGGCTGTCAGTGCCAACAGAGCACATTACAAAAAGTGGGCCGAGGAAGTGGTTGGTGTCGGCAGAGCGAAAGTTTTCCCGCTATGGAATGGAGAGGGAACGGTCAAAATTGTCATCACAGATGGCAATCTAGATGTAGCATCTGAGCTTCTTGTCAAAAGGGTCCAGGAGTATATCGATCCTGTACCGGGAGAAGGAGAAGGGCAAGCTCCTATTGGCTCAAAAGCAACTGTGGAAAGCGCCAAGTGGCTGGATATTGACGTAGAAGTGTCCGTCGAACTTCAGATGGACTGGACACTTGAGGGTGCGCAAAAAGAAATAGAAGAAAAGGTCAAAGCACTGTTAAAATCAATCGCATTTGAAAAAAGTACGATTCGAATGTCCGCTTTAAATGATATTTTGTACCATTCAGAGAGTGTGTCCGATTATGCAAACGTCTTATTGAATGGGGAGTCAAAAAACTTAGTATTACAGGACATTGAGATACCACGTCTGAGGCAGGTGAAGGTTATTGAGCAAACTTGATGAAATGAAAAACTACTTGCCGCCTTATTTCACAGAGATTTATGATGTGGATCATTTACTAAAAACGGAGGCGCCAGAGTTTGAACAATTGGATGAATCCATTTTTGATGTAACGGATCAATTTTTCCCTTTAACAGCGACGTGGGGATTGAATCGGTGGGAAAGAATGCTCAAGGTGCAGCGAGAGTCAGATGATTCGATTGAGCTGCGCAGAGCGCGATTACTTAATATGATGTCGAACATTCCACCAATTACGTATCTTTCATTAGAGAAATCTGTGAATCGATTTCTTAAAAATCCAAGTGCGATCATCCGTCTTACAGTCAACCGTTATCATTTTGCATTGCGTGTCAACCTAGATGACCTGCAAAACACAAGATATATCGTCGAAATACTCGAAACGTTAAAGCCAGCACATTTGGCGTATACGTTCACCGCCATTCATCATACCGATGTTCATGAAACAAATGATCATCACCAGCGGCTCACACTGCGAAGCAGAGTGGGCTTTTTCGATCATATTCCAATTTTACTCAATGGTGAATTCGTATTAAATGGAACGTTCTATCTCAGCGGGATACGAGGTACTACGGAGGTCCCTGCTCGCTTTCGGCATTCATTAAAGATGAGAATGCTGCTTCAACAAGAGAAAGAAACAGCATATCGTCTGAATTATGTCATGACTGGAGCATCGCATGAAACGAAGCAAGCAGCTACGCTGACTTTGCGCGCAAAGAACCAGCTTTCACATCAAATGAAAAAGAGGATGACGTTCCGCTTACCGGTACATGTTCAAAATGAACAAGACGGCAGTTTACTGATCAAGGAGCATTATTGGATTCTCGATGGATCCATTCCGCTTGATGGATCAAAAATGCTAGCAGCAACTTCTAAAAAAATAGACCTATAAGGAGGATCACAATGGCTGATCAATTAACCGTAACCACACTATATGCACGTCAACAAATGGCAAAGGCACGAGCAGAAGGAACAAAACTCACAAAAGTCGTCAAAATGGCGTTCGGAAGTGGAGGAACAAAGGATGGAAAACCAATCTCTCTTGACGGAACCGAACAAGCACTCAAAAAAGAACTGATTCAAAAAAATATTGACTCGTTTACCTTCATGGAACCGGCAAAAATCCGCTACACCTGCACCATCGCTGAAGGAGAACTCGCAGGCGAAGTCATCAATGAACTAGCCCTTGTCGACGAAGCGGGCAAATTCACCGCCATCCGAACCATGACAGACAAACAAAAAGACGGCGACATCGAATTTGTTTTTGAGATTGATGATATTTATTAATGGAGGGGAAAAGAAGTGGACATAAAATCACCTTTACCGTTTGAAACCTCTGACAAAGCCCATGCCAACTTATTTAACCGGATGGTCAACACACTTGTGGAGAATGACAATGCGCTCAGTCAACAAATAGCAGGGATCACGAATGAAAGTTTATTCAAATTAACAGGCGATCAAGCCATTCAAGATGCATCAGTCAGCGGCGAGGAATATCCAATAGGTATTACGTTTATGGATATTGGACAAGCGAATGATACCGGTTATCCTACGAGATTTGGCTTTGTGAAAAATGAAAAATATAGTAACTTTCGATTTATTCAATATTACTATGGAACTGGAAACGAAGCAGGCAGCTATTTTGATAGTACAGGTACGTGGTGTCGTCACTGGTGGACGGGGTCTGGCTGGACTGAATGGCACAAAATCTCAGGGTTTTGTCATGCCAATATAGGTACAACTGGAAAGCAGTTATTAACCAAAGGAGAGTATCAAAAAGTCCTTTTTAATCGAAAAATTAAAGACAGTCATAACAATTTTGATATCAAAAATAATCGGTTCATCTGCCCTGAAAACGGAATGTATTCAGTGAATGCAGGTGTTTATATTGAAAGCTTTCAACGATACGCGAACTTTGAATTATCGATCTATTTGAATGGAAAAAGATATAAAAATATTGCTCACCATAGACAAAGTCCTGCAAGCCCATCTGATACATTGAGCTTAAGTACCGGGCTTTATGGTGCTGCCAATGTGCCAGCGAATAAGGGAGACTATTTAGAAATGTACCTATATGTAGGGTATGACGGAGACGTTAGTCGATATGTGTCGGAAAATTCAGGCTGGTACAACTATTTCGACATTACAGAAATAGGCGGACGAAATTTCCCGAGAGTATAGGAGGATTCTGATGATTTTATATGAAGCCATTAAGTATAAATACCCCGATGCAGACCCGCAAAAAGATTTTGAACTTAGAAATGACGGAGACGGTTCGTATATAAACGAGTGGCATCTAGATGTGCCCGAGCCAACGGTAGAAGAATTGAAAGAATGGTGGGAGGAATGTCAAATCAATCCAAGATATCAACCACCTCTGCCGCTAGATTATCTAGCACAAGAAGTAGCTAAAGAAAAGCTAATGAGAAAACAGCTTGAACATCAATGTGATCATTTAACAAGCGAACTAAAGAAGCTAAAAAATGAGATCCTTTTATTTAAAGGAGATAGTGAATCATGAATTATTGGGTAATGGCATTATATTTTAAATGGGTGACCCCTGAATTGGTCAAACAAGCAGTCGAACTAGGTGATTGTTCAATGGAAGATTTAAATGAAGGATATGAGCAAAGAATTCTTACTCTAGAGCAGCTGAAAGAAATGGCACCAAGCATCAAAGAAAGGGAGTGAAAATTGAATGGAAGTAAAAGAACCAAAGCCTTTTGAAGTAAATGATAAAGCACATGCTGATTTGTTTAATGACATGGTCAAAGTACTTCTTGAAAATGATCATAGATTAATAGAGCAGTTCTTAAAACATACAAATGATGCGAAAGTACACGCATCTGAAATAGAAAAGAAAAAATGGAATGATTCACAGAGCTATAAAATCACAGCAGATAGTGGAAGACAGCTGATCAATGTGTCAACTGACGGAAGAATATTTGATGCGATAAAAGATAAAGGAACTTGTACATTTTATGCAGCTGCTGGTGTGGAGGATTCCCCGGCTTCATCGAATGTTTCAATCAGGGGACTGCAGACAGTAGGACAAGAAAATATCGGCACTGGCTTTGCGGTGGATAGTTCTGGGATTGCTTATTCCTTTTATTATCAGACCGGTCATACATCGATTACTTGGACAAAGCTGCCTACAGAAAGCGATAGAAACAGGTGGGATAACGGTCAATTAGTAAAAATCACTCAAGATAATGGAAAGCCCTTTTATCATGGATTTTCTAGCGAGACAGACTACAATACCCTTACTGAGACAGGGATGTATCTCATATATAATACAGGAGTAAACGGTCCCTCTTCTTCCTTGAATCGAGTGTTTTTATTGGTCATGAGTTATGGCAATACATTAGTTCAAATAGCTTATGAATCTGTTTATGGGAAGAACACCTACTTTAGAGTTCTTAAACACAATGCAGAATCATGGACACCTTGGGAGAAGCAAATAACGCTTTCCGATTTATTAGATGGTGCTTGGGAAACACCTAAAGAAATTAAAGGCAACTGGCAAGAATATGATCCTGTTAATTTACCAGTTAAATATCGAAAGAATCTCTTAGGGGAAGTCGAGATCGTAGGTGCGATAAAAGGTGGGATTTTAGGAAATAATCCAGTGTTTAACTTGCCTGCACCATATCGGCCGCAGCAAGCGATGCATTTTATAGGAGTTGCTTCAAGTATAGGGACACCAGGAGTACCTCAATTTCATCGTACATTAATAGATAAGAATGGAAATGTATGTGTGCAGTCTTCTTCAAATAATGCCAATCCCACTGAGTTTATTACATTTGGTTTTAAGTTCAGTACAAGATAATGTAATAAAACTGAAAGGTGAAAGGAGAATCTGATGGAGATAAAGACACCTCGTATTTTCAAAACCAGTGACAAAGCCCATGCGGAACTGTTTAATAACATGGTTAAAGTAATTCTTGAAAATGATGCTGGACTATTGGACCAAATCAATCAACACAAAAATGACACAACATCTCATGCAGCTGAAACAGAAAAGCAGAAATGGAATCAATCCCAGCTCTATAAAATGACGAATGATAACGGGGCCCAGTTGGTTAATATCCCTGCTGGCGGGAGTATTTATAATGGAATTAAATCTTTAGGTGCCTGTTCATTTTATGCGCCAGGAGGTTCTGGAGTAGTCGATTCTCCCGCAATCGGGAATGCGGCTTTAAGAGGCTTTCAGTTAGTAGGTCAAAATAACATCGGTGTAGGAATTGCAATTGATACATCGGGCAACGCATTTTGTTTTTCCTATCATGTGAATGATGTCGGAATCAACTGGCTTCAATTACCTACTCAAAATGAAAGAAATAAATGGGATGCAGGACAATTATCTAAAATTACTGCTGATGACGGAAGGGCTTACGAAAGAATTAATGCAAATGATCCTAGTATTTTAGATAAGCTCACAAAATTACCAGGCGTCCATTCGTGGTATATCCATGAAGCACACCCTGATCTGCCAACAAGAAGTTCTATGAGAGCCTTATCTGTTTTTAGTGAAAATACCTATGGCTGGATTATAGGGGCAAATAATACAGGTGATATGTACATCAATCGATCAACGACTGATGTCACGGGCACTCAGCAAGAATGGAGCGGGTGGAAGAGGCTGAACGATCATCCATTATTAAATGCAAATGGAACTAGAATGCTTATTCCAACTGGCACAGATATACTCACCTTGCCCTCTGGTTTTTATTATGTCTCTGGAACGAATGCAGTGAATATGCCAACGACGACCGATGCCTCGTGGTTTAATGTAGATATTTTAGAAACGGGAAATAATCGCAAAACATTTCATGTGAGTCGAAGCTACGATAATAGCCATTGGTACGGAACTACTCATACAGATGGTATTTTCAGAGGCTGGAAACAGCTAATGACCAATACTGAGTTTGAAAATGTCTCGTGGCTTAGTGTTACCTTAGACAAAAGCTCTTCTATAGGGGATAGACCAGTTGAATATGTGAAATGGGGAAATTTATTATTGCTGAGAGGCCACCTAAAAGCAAATAGAGAAGTTATTTTTGGATGGATTCCAGCTGATCGTTTACCAGATAAAGGAATAGTAGTATCAGTTCTGGTATCAGGTACAACGGGTCATAGTAAATTATATATCTATAATACAGGAGAGCTAAAACTAACTGGTTTACATGCAGTGAATAACAGTGCAGTAACTGGCTACTATTTAGACATGGTTGTTCCATTAAATTAAGGAAGTGATACAAATGATACAAGCCTATGAATACAATCAGCAAAATGAATTGATCAGACCTATCGAAGTGTTCGAAAGGGATGATGAAGGAAATTATATTATTCCAGAGCAATGCACAACAATTGCACCACCCAATAATCCTTCTTTTTATAAGGCTGCATTTGATGTGAAAAAACAACAATGGTATGAATCAGCGACCCAAGAGTATATAGACAGCTTAAAACCGGCCCTTCTCCCGCCAAGTGATATAGAACTTTTAAAGAAACAAAATGCTTTGTTATCAAAACAATTAACGCAGCTATTAGCTATGCAAAAAGTAGGTGCTTCAGATTGATGTTTCCAACTGTAGCGGATATCAAACAATTCTGGGACTGGCAGTGTTACGGCCCAGAGGACATTGCATTTTATGTAAGCATTGGCTGGATCTCGGCAGAAGACTATCAAAATATAACTGGAGAAATATACAAAGCCTAATGGCTTTATTTTTTTGCCGGAAAGAAGGTGATTCCAATGGAAGTAGATGTCGTTCAAAACTTAATGACACAAGGCCCATTCGCCGTTCTTTTTTGCTGGATTCTGTTTTATGTTCTCAACACAACAAAAGAACGAGAAAACAAACTCAATGAGCAAATCGAGGCGCAAAATGATGTGTTAGCAAAGTTTAGTGAGAAGTATGACGTCGTGATCGACAAGCTCGATAAAATTGAACGGAATTTAAAATAGGAGGAAAACATCATGAAAACATTCGACAAAGGCACTGTGATTCGCACAGTGCTTCTTTTTATTGCGCTTATCAACCAAACGCTTGTCATGTTTGGACAAACAGTGCTGCCGATTAGCGAGGAGCAAGTGCAAACCGTAGGAGAGGCACTATATGTGGCAGGTTCCACAATTTTCACTATGGTCACTGCCATGATCGCTTGGTTTAAAAATAATTATGTGACCTATAAAGGTCAATTGCAAAAAGATGCCCTGAAACAAAGAGGGTTAACAAAATAATTCTTAAAGGAGAAACAATATGGTGAAGATCATTCAAGCACTCATCCCAAAACAAAATCGCAACAGACCAGGAAACAGGATGAAGCCGCTCTATATTACGGTGCATAATACATCGAACACTGGACGGGGGGCTGATGCGGCAAATCATGCAGCATTTGTTGCTCGGGCAAGTACCGGGGTTAGCTGGCACTACACGGTCGATGATCAGGTCATTTATCAGCATTTACCTTTAAACGAAAATGGCTGGCACGCAGGAGATGGCAGGGGAACCGGCAATTTGAAATCAATTGGAATTGAAATTTGTGAAAATGCAGGCGCTAACTTTGAACAGGCTGTTAAAAACGCCCAATGGCTTATTCGGAAACTGATGGGGGATTTAGGAATTCCTTTATCTAACGTGGTGCCACATAAGCATTGGAGCGGGAAGGAGTGTCCGCGTAAGCTGTTAAATCGGTGGGATGGCTTCAAAGCTGGTATTGCATCAGCATCTACCAGTCAAATGACAACAGCTAAACCTGTGAAAGGAACATCTATCAAAACCATATCAACGAGATCAACATCTAAAACCAACAAGGTCAAAAAAAACATACAGTTTGCCTGCAGGTGTTTTAAAAGTGACGAAGCCTCTTACAAAAGGGTCAGCTGTAAAAGCTGTACAACAAGCCTTAGCATCGATTTATTTTTATCCTGATAAGGGAGCGATCAATAATGGAATCGATGGGTACTACGGACCCAAGACTGCGAATGCAGTGTCTCGATTTCAAATGATGCATGGGTTAACCCCAGATGGCATATATGGTCCAAAGACCAAAGAAACATTAAGAAAGGTCATAGAAAGTTAACACATATGGAATGAATCAACCCTTATCTATTATAAAAAAGTAAAATAAAACCATTTTTGGCGTTATTTGTTGTATAATGGTAAAAATGAATGGAGGGGTTGTATGAAGCGGATATGTGTAATGATGTCTCTTTGTTTCATTGTCATGTTCCATTTTAATATGGAAAAGGTTGCAGCTAAGACCATTTATCGAGAAGTAGAAGTTGATTTCATCATGACGGAACAGGAAAAATATCTGTGGGTACCAGGAGGTCAAAATAATCCTGAACAA
Source organism: Bacillus sp. FS02 (assembly GCF_024398395.1). Taxonomy (NCBI): domain Bacteria; kingdom Bacillati; phylum Bacillota; class Bacilli; order Caryophanales; family Bacillaceae; genus Bacillus; species Bacillus sp. FS02. Next base: position 2,861,777 of record NZ_CP074101.1, read on the forward strand.
TATCCATCTACTCACGGCTACCAATTTTCTATACTAAATGCAGAGGGTTGTACTCTAGAGGTGACACTCTACAGAACATCCTTATCAGGAACGGATTTTCCGTCATCAGTCAAAGAGTATACAGGTAACCAATATGATCTAAGTGCAACAGACCGAATTTTATCAAGTGGGCGCTACATTTATAGACCCCATGGTATTAAACTGACCAAAAAAGAAGGCTGTGGGGATGTTGAGATAAAAGGAGTCTTTGGTTATCAAATTCAAGAACCAGACAAATAAGCTTTTATGAGTAAAATCAAATGAAAAAGCCTATCCATCATTGGATAGGCTTTTGATAATGGAGCATAGCGGGATCGAACCGCTGACCTCTACGCTGCCAGCGTAGCGCTCTCCCAGCTGAGCTAATGCCCCGAAGTATTACGACATAACTTATTATAATCAATCCTCCTGTAAAATTCAAGCTGTAAAACACAAACACCCCGGCTATTTTTCTTTCTGATCAATCGGAATATAGTCAAAGATGTCTCCCGAATGAACCGAGTGGGCTAATCGTCTAAGCCAGTCATAATAGGCTTTTGAGCTTTCAAGCTGTTCAATGAGCTGTTTCGCTTCCTCTCTTTCATGTTCCTCCGCCTGATCATCACGAGCTACATCTTGAAGGCGTTCTTGCGCTTCTTCAATCGCTGCTAGATTGACCTCAACCTCTCGTTCCCATTTTTGCGGGAAGAAGTTCATGAAAAACTTAAAAAAGTCTTTCTCAGCAACAAAGCTGTGTTTTCTTCGGCCACGGTGAAAGGTCTTTTTGACAATATTCATGTCTTGCAGTTTTTTCACACCCGTACTCATACTAGGTTTACTCATTTGCAGCTCTTCACGCATTTCATCCAGCGTCATTTCCTCATTTAAATACATCGTCCCATATAGAATACCCGCACTTCTAGTAATGCCATAGAGATCCATTGTTTCAGCGATGGAATCAATGACGAGATCTTTAGCAGCTAAAATGCGTTCTTCTGCTTGTGGCTGTTCCTGCTTTTTCATCTTGTCCCTGCTTTCTATTAAGTGAATTCAATACGTTCAAAAAAATCTTTATGGACTATATGTTAACGAAAGAATGCAAAATGTCAAAATAAAAGAAGCATATCCCCCTTTGACAGAAAAATTTGAACATGTTAAGTTAATTATGTTCAAAACGTTAAATTTTTATTTAACAAACTTACCAAAGAGAATCAGAGGAGGTTCCTTCTATGAGTCAAACACTATTTATCGATGGACAATGGGTTGGCGCTAAGAGTGGCGACACAAGAGATATCATCAATCCATTTAATCAAGAAGTGATCGCGACAGTCAGTGAAGGATCAAGAAATGACGCGCAGTTAGCCATTAAGGCAGCGAGAAAAACCTTCGATCAAGGTGATTGGGCAAACATGCCTGGACTTGAAAGAGGAAATATTGTGTTTAAAATTGCTGAATTGATTAGGCGAGACCTAGATGAATTAGCCAAATTAGAATCACTTGATACCGGCAAAACATTAGAAGAAAGCAAAGCGGATATGGACGATATTGCGAACGTGTTCCAATATTATGCGGGGCTTGCTGATAAGGATGGCGGGGAAATCATTGCATCGCCTATTCCAAACTCAAAAAGTGAATTAGTCCGAGAACCTGTCGGTGTATGCGGTCAAATCACTCCTTGGAACTATCCATTGCTTCAAGCGAGCTGGAAAATCGCTCCTGCACTTGCAGCTGGAAATACAATCGTACTAAAGCCAAGTGAAATTACACCATTAACCACGATCAAAGTTTTCAAACTTATGGAAGAAGCGGGTGTTCCAGCAGGCGTTGCCAACTTAGTACTTGGACCTGGAGCAACTGTTGGAGATGAGCTGGCTGTCAATGACCAAGTCGATTTAATTTCATTCACAGGCGGTATTGAAACAGGTAAGAAAATCATGCAGGGAGCCAGCGGGAATGTGAAGAAAATCGCCCTTGAGCTCGGCGGGAAAAACCCGAATATCGTCTTTCAAGATGCTGATTTAGACGTAGCGGTTGACCAGGCAATGAATGCTGTGTTTTTCCATGCAGGGCAAGTGTGTTCAGCAGGTTCACGCTTGTTAGTGGAAGAATCTATTCATGATGAATTTTTAGAAGAACTGGTGAAGCGTACGAAAAAAATCAAGCTAGGCAACGGCTTTGATGAAGGAACCCAGAGCGGACCGCTCATCTCAGCTGAGCATCGAGAAAAAGTAGAAAAATACGTCAGCATCGGTTTAGACGAAGGCGCAACATTAGAAACAGGTGGGAAACGACCTGAAGCAGAGGAGCTTCAAAAAGGGTTCTTCTACTTGCCGACGATTTTCTCAGGCTGTACATCAGACATGCGAATTGTACAGGAAGAAGTGTTTGGACCAGTCCTCACTGTCGAATCCTTCCGATCAGAGGAAGAAGTCATCGAGCTGGCAAATGACACGATTTATGGTTTAGCAGGAGCGGTGTGGTCTTCTGATATCGGCAAAGCCGAACGAGTGGCTCGTCAATTAAGATTAGGCACGGTATGGATCAACGACTTCCATCCTTATTTTGCCCAAGCACCGTGGGGCGGGTATAAACAATCAGGTCTTGGACGTGAATTAGGACGTACGGGCCTTGAAGAATATACGGAACTAAAACATTTATATCGAAATACAAAACCAGAAGCGGTTCATTGGTTTAAATAAATATCACTTATCTGGAGGAGATTCTATATGACTTTAAATATGAAAATTGAAAGCATGCAAAAATTCCATACGTTTGAAATTCCGACTGTCATCAAGCATGGCATTGGGGCAGTGAAACATGTTGGGGAAGAAGTGAAAGCATACGGCGTTTCAAAGGTATTGCTTGTCACAGATCCTGGTATTTATCAAGCAGGTGTTGTAGATCCAGTGATTGCTTCATTAAAAGAAGCACAAGTTGATGTGGTTCTATTTAATAAAGTAGAGCCAAACCCACCAGTCCGTTTAGTGAATGAAGGATCTGCGTTATATGAAAAAGAAGGCTGTAATGGTTTAGTCGCAGTAGGCGGCGGAAGCTCAATGGATACAGCGAAGGCTATCGGTGTGGAAGCGACTCATGAAGGATCAGTTCTTGATTACGAAGCGGCTGAGGGGAAAAAACCGCTTGAAAATAGAATCCCTCCGTTAACCACAATTCCGACAACGGCTGGTACAGGTTCAGAGGTCACGCAGTGGGCAGTGATCACTGACGAAGAAAGGGAATTTAAATTCAACACAGGTGGACCGCTCATTGCAGCTCACCTAACAGTGATTGATCCTGAGCTTCATGTATCTATGCCGCCGCATGTGACGGCAATGACGGGTATCGATGCGCTTGCGCACGCGATCGAATGCTATACGATGAAGTTTGCTCAGCCAATTACAGATGCGGTAGCGCTCATGGCCATTGAATATGCTGCTCATTATATTCGCCGTGCCTTTGCCGATGGAGAGGATTTGGAAGCAAGATATGGCATGGCACAAGCTGCGATGCTTGCCGGACTTTCCTATGGCAGTGAATCAGCTGGCGCAGCCCATGCGATGAGCCAAACGCTTGGGGGCATTATTCCAGTCGCACATGGTCAATGTGTAGCGGCAATGATGGGACCTGTCATGGAATATAACTGGAAAGGGTACCCAGAGAAATTCGCCCGGATTGCGCAAGCATTCGGTATTGATACAAGCAGAATGACAACAGAGGAAGCTGCAAAAGCAGCAGTGAATTGGATGTATGATTTAGTGGAAGACCTAGAAGTTCCTTCATTAGAAGAACAAGGTGTACCAAAAGATATGATCGACCGTTTATCTAAAGAAGCAATGAAAGATCCGCAAACCGTTGGAAACCCAAGAGACCTGAACGAAAAAGCATACAACTGGATTTACGCTCGCTGCTTTGATTTAACACCTAAAACAGTGTAACAATGAAAAAAGGCTCCCTTCTGGGAGCCTTTTTTACATCTTATAGCTGTTCTTTAATTTCTTTAATTTGATGAATATGGCGTTTTTCGTGTGCACCGATAAAATCAAGGTATTGCTTTAATGAAAGTTCTTCAAACACAGGATGTGCAATCACGCGTTTGAAATCTTCCTCTGTAAACGTTGATAAAATTTGATTTAATTTCTCACGAGCTGTATCAAGCTCATCTTTTAAATGTGTAGGTGTCACATGCTTGCGCTCTGGCTCAACAATACTAGGCGCAGTGGCTTTTTTTGAACGATCCTCTGCCATTTCCACCGGCTTTGGCTCATATTCTTTAATCGGTGCTTTTTTCCCCTCGGCAGCTAGATGTTTTGCTGAAATTAGGTCCATTTTCTTTAAATGATCTGCAACCTCTTGAATGCTCCAAGTATCATCAGATAATTTTTGATTCAATTGTTCTTCGTTCAAACCTTGCAGCTCTTGCCACAATTCTTGTCTTGCATCATGTAATAAACTCATTTCTCTCACCTCAAGATCAAATTTTATCATACTGGTACAAGACAATCATTCTTTAGCTATCCGAGAAATCCTTTAATGAATTGTGATGAAAAATGAAACCTTTACAAAAGTGGTTCGTATTACCTGTTAGAAGGAATACACTTGGATGTGAGCATGGTCTAAATGAATGAAAGGCTGCTCATTTCATAAAGAAAGGGTGAGGAAGATGGATGTGTTTGGGCTGCCTCTTCAGACGCTGTACTTATACATATTGATGGTATCAGGAATCCTGACGCTTGTTTTCGTCTTTTTTGGCGATGTATTTGATGGATTGTTTGAAGCGATTCCTGTCCCGTTCCTTCAACCAACATTGATCCTCGCATTTCTTACCTTTTTCTCGGCTGGAGGATTTATCTCTGAAAAAACAGCAATTGTAGGAAGTGGACTTGGCGCCGTATTATCTGCCATCCTCGCAGTGGTTCTCGTTACTTGTTTACATGTATTTGTCTTAGTCCCGCTTTCCTCTGCTGAAGAATCTCTTTCATATACGGAGGCCGACCTAAAAGGAAGAACTGGGGAGATCATTGTATCTGTACCAAAAGATGGGTTTGGAGAAGTGCTGTTAATTAGTAACAGCGGGAAAATCTCAAAGCCTGCCGTCAGTTTCGACGAAGAGGAGATTCCATATGGAACCCGGGTGCTGGTCGTCGAAGTGAACAAAGGCGTGTTATCTGTTATACCAAATGAAGAAATCTAGGAGGGAATGCTATGCCAGGAACAACCATATTAATTATTATTGGAATTGTGCTTGTGATTCTCATTGCACTTATTGGTGTATTTGTTTCGAAATACCGGACAGCTGGTCCAGATGAAGCATTAATTGTCACAGGAAGTTACCTCGGAAGTAAAAATGTCCACGTGGATGAAGGTGGAAACAAGATTAAGATTGTAAGAGGTGGAGGTACCTTTGTACTCCCTGTTTTTCAACAAGCAGAGCCGCTCAGCTTACTATCTAGCAAGCTAGATGTTTCAACGCCTGAAGTCTATACTGAACAAGGTGTACCAGTCATGGCGGATGGAACGGCGATCATTAAAATTGGCGGATCAATTGAAGAAATCGCCACTGCTGCAGAACAGTTTTTAGGGAAAACAAAAGAAGATCGTGAAAATGAAGCAAGAGAAGTACTAGAAGGACACCTTCGCTCCATTTTAGGGTCAATGACAGTTGAAGAGATTTATAAAAACAGAGAGAAATTTTCTCAAGAAGTACAGCGTGTCGCTTCTCAAGATCTAGCGAAAATGGGTCTTGTCATTGTATCGTTTACAATCAAAGATGTCCGTGATAAAAATGGCTATTTAGAATCACTAGGTAAACCTAGAATTGCTCAAGTGAAACGCGATGCAGATATTGCGACAGCAGAAGCAGATAAAGAAACACGTATCAAACGTGCAGAAGCAGATAAAGATGCTAAGAAATCTGAGCTTGAGCGTGCCACTGAAATCGCTGAAGCAGAAAAAATCAATGAGCTGAAAAGAGCAGAATTCAGACGTGAACAAGATACAGCAAAAGCAAGCGCTGACCAAGCGTATGATCTTGAAACAGCTCGTAATCGTCAGCACGTAACTGAACAAGAAATGCAAGTCAAAATCATTGAACGTCAGAAGCAAATTGAATTAGAAGAAAAAGAGATCCAGCGTCGTGAGCGTCAATACGATTCTGAAGTGAAAAAGAAAGCAGATGCGGACCGTTATGCTGTTGAGCAGTCGGCTGCGGCGGAAAAAGCGAAGCGTCTTGCAGAAGCAGATGCGAAGAAATACAGCATTGAAGCAATGGCAAAAGCAGAAGCAGAGAAAGTTCGGATTGACGGGCTTGCCAAAGCAGAAGCCGATCGTGCAAAAGGGGAAACAGAAGCAGAAGTCATTAGGTTGAAAGGACTTGCGGAAGCAGAAGCGAAAGAGAAAATTGCAGAAGCATTCGAACAGTATGGTCAAGCGGCGATTCTTGATATGATTGTGAAAATGCTACCTGAATATGCGAAACAAGTATCTGCTCCACTTTCTAACATTGATAAAATTACAGTTGTTGATACAGGTGGTAACGGGGAAGGCAGCGGTGCCAACAAAGTGACCAGCTATGCGACAAACCTTATGTCCAGTCTTCAAGAAAGTCTGAAAGCTTCTTCTGGAATTGATGTTAAAGAAATTATTGAGAATTTCTCTGGCAAAGGCAATGTGAAACAAAGCATCCAAGAACTGACGAATGAAATCAAACAGCCAAGAAAAAAAGAAATCGCTGATCGTCAAATAGAAGAATAAAAATCAAAGACACCTTCTGATAGAGGGTGTCTATTTTACTTGGGGCACATGCCGGTGTCTTTTGATAGATGAAGAGAGATTCACAAGAATGCCTGCAGATATCATCATGAACACCAATGAAGATCCGCCGTAGCTAATAAAGGGAAGAGGAATGCCTGTAATGGGGAGAAGCCCAAAGACAGCTCCGAGATTAAAGGCTGCTTGAATCATAATTTGAAAAGTAAGCCCGATCGTTAATAGTTTTCCAAATGGATCTTGTAAACCTTGAACGATTCGAACGGCGCGATACATGATGAGTAGGTAGGCACCCATCACAAACAACAGCCCCATGATTCCCAGCTCTTCACTAATGATGGCCATAATAAAATCTGTATGGGCTTCAGGAAGAAACCCTAGTTTTTGAATGCTTCCGCCTAAACCATTCCCGGTAAGCCCTCCTGAATTCATGGCGAGATAAGAATGGATCAGCTGATAACCATCTCCATCCTCATACATGAAAGGATCACGAAAAGAAGTGATTCGTTTCAAACGATAAGGAGCGGTCACAGCAAAAAAAGTGATTCCTGCCGCAGCCGTCGAACCTAGTAGAATGAGGTGGCGTGTTCTAAGTCCAGCACATAATAAGACGATACCGCAGCTCAATAAAATAGAAACTGCTGTACCTAAATCTGGCTGTTTTAAAATCAATAAAAAAGCTAGACTTAAAAGAAGAAGTGGAGGCAATACTCCTTTTTTAAAGGATGTAATGTACGCTTGTTTCCTTGCATATACATAGGCAAAATAGATGATCATCACTAATTTCACAGCCTCAGACGGCTGGATGATCAGAGAGCCCAAATGAATCCATCGCTGTGAATTGTTTTTGACAACACCGATTCCTGGAAGTAGGACAAGGAGAAGACATAGCAGTGACAGCATCACAAGCCAACGAATCCATTTACGGTAAGCTTGATATGGAACCAGGGCTGCAGCGATGAAAAAGAAGAACCCAATCAAAAGCCATTGCCACTGTTTCATGAAGAAGTAGCTGCCCTGTCCATATTTTATTTCGCCTAAAGGATAACTCGCACTGTACACCATCAGCAATCCAAAGAAACAAAGACAAACAATCGTCCCAGCAAGAATGTGGTCGATTTTTTTTAGGTGAGAAAGAATCAATGACATCACCTTCAATCCCAGTTACGTCCAAACATGTAGGATGAGGACCTCAAATTGACACTAAACACAAGGCCAATGGCGATCATATTGGTTAAAAGCGCACTACCCCCATAACTGATAAAAGGAAGGGCAAGACCAGTCACAGGCATTAGCCCTACTGTCATCCCAACGTTTTGGAAGACTTGAAAGACGATCAGCCCAACCACCCCAGCACATATATAAAGCCCATAAAGGGTATTCGCATGCATAGCCACATGAATCATTCGATAGACCATCATAAGATATAAACAGATCAATAGGGAGGCGCCGATAAAACCAAATTCCTCGCCAATGACTGCAAATATAAAATCTGTATGGGCTTCAGGGATATTTCCCCCTTGTACTTGATTTCCTTTTGTATACCCGCTTCCTGATAATTGCCCTGACCCAATGCCAAGCATTGCTTGTTTCAGTTGATACCCATATGTCGAATCAAATTCATCAGGGGAGAGCCACCCATAAATGCGATCAAGCTGATGAGGTTTAATCACTTTTGTAAAGTGCTCAAAATGTTCATTGTGCAAGTAGGTCAAAAATGCAAGAAGCGCGAGAAAAGAAGCGATTAATGCAGCGATCATCTTACTTGAAATGCCTGACACAAGCATCAGTGTAAAAGCGATAGACAAGATCACAAGTGCCGTCCCCAAATCTGGCTGAATTAAAATCAGGAAAAAAGGAACAGAGGTCCAGCATATGATGTTCATTGTAGGAATCATGCTTTCTTTAAACGAAAAGCGCTGATGTTTGTATCGATTTAAAATAGCCGCTAACAGAAGAATGACAAAAATTTTCATAAATTCTGATGGTTGCACTTTCATGGGCCCCAAGTTGATCCATCTTTGGGAGCCATTTTGATTCGTGCCAAAAAAATGAACGAGAATGATGAGGAAGAGACCACCTGCAAATAATCGAAAAGATAACCGCTCAAGCAGTTCATAATCAAAGTAAGCAACTGCCGCCATAAGGCCAAAGCCGACGATATACCAGAAAACTTGTCTTTTGACGAAATAAAACATATCTTGCGTTTCATACTGTCCCGATCCGCTATACACAGCTAGTAGGCTGATCACAAAGAAGCAAATGACAGTGAATAATAATGCGAAGTCAATGCTGTTCTGTTTTTTCATGTCTCCGTCACCTGCTATGACCTATTTGTCAGCTGGTTTAATACGACCTGCACCGCTGCAGCGTCATCAATATAGCCGATCGGAAAAATATAATCTGGTATTAAATCAACGGGCATAATGAAGTAAAGTAATGCGCCTCCCATCAACATCAATTCTCGAGAAGTCCCCCGTCCGCTCATGAACGAGCAGTACATGCTTTTCAATTGATCAAGAAATGGTCCAACACCGCTTATCGTATCTATCTTTTTTTCAAAATTTGCTGAGATTGTTTCTTTTCCCTCATCTGATTGACTATAGGTTTCATATTCATTTAACTTCTGTTTCAATTCATTCTCGCTGAACGTCCCGTCATAGACATCATGATCTTTCAGCGTTCGCTCAATCTCTTCTACTGCTTGAATGAACGTATTACCGTGAACTCTTTCTTTTTTAATTGAAAATCCGGCCGTGGCCAATAGATGATCTAAAGAAATGTGTAGAGCATCTGAAAGCCGCTGTAAATGGTTCAAAGTCGGTTTTCTTTTTCCGTTCATGATTCTAGACAGTGTGGCTTTATCAATTTCTGTTTGTGTACTGAGTTCTCTTAATGAAAGAGAACGTATTTGCAGTTGTTCTTTTAAAAACTGCCGAAGCTCAGTTGTTTTAAATTCCATCTCTTCTTCCCCCTTTTCATAAAGTTCAACTCTTCAATAGAAGAAGTCGTACCCAATATATAGGGGTGTTGACAAAATGTCAACGAATATCCATTAGGGATTGAATTTTATAAAATAGAAACTTATCATATGAAACATAGAGTAAGAAATGGCTAAAAGGGGTGCGTGGATGAAGGTTAGACATGCAGTACATAATGATATTCCTAAAATTGCTGAAATTCATGTGAAGAGCTGGCAAACGACTTATCACGGCATTATTTCACAAGAGTATTTAGATGCTTTAAATGTAGAGGAGCGGGAAGAGAGCTGGAGAAGCAGGTCGCTTGAAGGCACGTTTGTCGCAGAGGATGCTGACGGAGTATTTGGTTTTGCTTCCTTCGGAAAACAGCGTGATGAGAGATATTCAATATATGATGGTGAGCTTTATGCCATCTATTTGTTGCAGAGAAAACAGAAATCAGGAGCGGGTATGGCTTTGATTGCAAAAGGTGTGGATTATTTAATAGAGAAAAGCTATCAGAATATGCTGCTCTGGGTATTTGAGCAAAATTCAGCTAAGCAATTTTATCAAAAACTTCAACCTAGTTTTGCCGTCACCAGCCAGTTCGAGCTGGCTGGTGAGAACCATGAAGAAATAGGGTATGGATGGGAACTATCTGTCCTAAGCGATCATGTTCAACAGATTATATCGTCAGCTTCCAGTAATAATGAGAGAAAAAAGTAAAAAGGGTGGCGAGTAAAATATAAGATATAAAAGGAGAAGCCTCTACTTTCCCTTTCACACCTGCTATTTTTAATGCCTCATAGAAACTGGCCAAAAAGTAGGCGAGACTGAGGATGTAACAGCACAGCATAATGGAGTAAGGATTCATTGTCGTACCTCCAGCATGAAATCTTCTACTATTAATAGATTCAATAGAGCAGCAAATTATGCATAAAAAAATAACCCGCTGAAACAGCTGGGTTATTTTTGTCGAGGAAAAACCAAACGAGACGCACTAGGGATGAGTAAACAAAGAACAATACTACAAATGATAAATGAAGGAATCATATATGTGCTGTTATAAACTAATGAATACACCCAACCTGGTGTTCCTTTTGGTGCATAATGAGAAAAGAAGACTACACCTGAAATAAAGAACGTCAGCAGTCTGAAGAAACTGGCGACAAATACAGCTAGGATAATATAGAAGAATTGTTTCTTTCGCTTTTTATCCTGAATGGCTTTTTTAATTGATCCTGAGAATAGCCCGCTTAAACAAATCACAACAGATGCGACAAAGTAATCTAGAAATCCTTGTACAGGTGTAGCAATAATAGGATTGTTCATCAGCTGCAGTCCTGCGATTAACACACCGATGATAAATCCAGCAGACACGCCCCATCTAATGGACATGAGAATGACAGGAATCATGATCAGTGCAATTGACCCGCCGTTTGGCATTCTTAAAAAGAGACCTGATAAATAATCTAAAACAAGTGCAAGAGAAGTCATGATGGCGATCTCCATCAGTCGTACTAATTGATTTGATTGCTGCATAAAAAAATCCCCTTTTCACGAATTGTGCAAGGAGAGACCATGTCAGGATGAGTATGTGATTCATAGAAAAACATATCGGCTTGAATACAATGCATGTATGCAAGTGATTCCACATTCCTACTTCAGTATTAACTGACAGGTTCAAAGGGTCAGAACAACGAATTGTTCACTCTCAGCACGAAGCTCCCCCTGCGGTTATTAAATTTCAATCTATTATAAATATACTAAAGACCTACAGGATCAACAATAGTGAATTACGGAGTTAAGCCCTTTTTGTACGAATATATAGGAAGAGATCAGGAAAAATAAATTATTTAGAAAAAATACTTGTTTCTTCTTTTAAAAGGTGTTATATTTGTATTCGCCGCTGAAACAGCGCGGTTGAGAAATAACATTCGAGAAAAAAGTTGTTGACTTCATCTTGATAGAATGTTATATTAATAAAGTCGCTTCTGAGCGATAACGAAGATGATCTTTGAAAACTAAACAAGACAAAACGTACCTGTTAATTCGAGTTTTTATAAAAAAATCCTATGATACATCATAGGTAGTCAGTCAAACGCTGACGAGGCAGGAAATGATCACATGCTAAGTTCGCTACATCGTGTAGCAACGCATGTGTGATATGCATCCTGCATACCTCGGAGAGTTTGATCCTGGCTCAGGACGAACGCTGGCGGCGTGCCTAATACATGCAAGTCGAGCGGACAGAAGGGAGCTTGCTCCCGGATGTTAGCGGCGGACGGGTGAGTAACACGTGGGTAACCTGCCTGTAAGACTGGGATAACTCCGGGAAACCGGAGCTAATACCGGATAGTTCCTTGAACCGCATGGTTCAAGGATGAAAGACGGTTTCGGCTGTCACTTACAGATGGACCCGCGGCGCATTAGCTAGTTGGTGAGGTAACGGCTCACCAAGGCGACGATGCGTAGCCGACCTGAGAGGGTGATCGGCCACACTGGGACTGAGACACGGCCCAGACTCCTACGGGAGGCAGCAGTAGGGAATCTTCCGCAATGGACGAAAGTCTGACGGAGCAACGCCGCGTGAGTGATGAAGGTTTTCGGATCGTAAAGCTCTGTTGTTAGGGAAGAACAAGTGCAAGAGTAACTGCTTGCACCTTGACGGTACCTAACCAGAAAGCCACGGCTAACTACGTGCCAGCAGCCGCGGTAATACGTAGGTGGCAAGCGTTGTCCGGAATTATTGGGCGTAAAGGGCTCGCAGGCGGTTTCTTAAGTCTGATGTGAAAGCCCCCGGCTCAACCGGGGAGGGTCATTGGAAACTGGGGAACTTGAGTGCAGAAGAGGAGAGTGGAATTCCACGTGTAGCGGTGAAATGCGTAGAGATGTGGAGGAACACCAGTGGCGAAGGCGACTCTCTGGTCTGTAACTGACGCTGAGGAGCGAAAGCGTGGGGAGCGAACAGGATTAGATACCCTGGTAGTCCACGCCGTAAACGATGAGTGCTAAGTGTTAGGGGGTTTCCGCCCCTTAGTGCTGCAGCTAACGCATTAAGCACTCCGCCTGGGGAGTACGGTCGCAAGACTGAAACTCAAAGGAATTGACGGGGGCCCGCACAAGCGGTGGAGCATGTGGTTTAATTCGAAGCAACGCGAAGAACCTTACCAGGTCTTGACATCCTCTGACAACCCTAGAGATAGGGCTTTCCCTTCGGGGACAGAGTGACAGGTGGTGCATGGTTGTCGTCAGCTCGTGTCGTGAGATGTTGGGTTAAGTCCCGCAACGAGCGCAACCCTTGATCTTAGTTGCCAGCATTCAGTTGGGCACTCTAAGGTGACTGCCGGTGACAAACCGGAGGAAGGTGGGGATGACGTCAAATCATCATGCCCCTTATGACCTGGGCTACACACGTGCTACAATGGACAGAACAAAGGGCTGCGAGACCGCAAGGTTTAGCCAATCCCACAAATCTGTTCTCAGTTCGGATCGCAGTCTGCAACTCGACTGCGTGAAGCTGGAATCGCTAGTAATCGCGGATCAGCATGCCGCGGTGAATACGTTCCCGGGCCTTGTACACACCGCCCGTCACACCACGAGAGTTTGCAACACCCGAAGTCGGTGAGGTAACCTTTATGGAGCCAGCCGCCGAAGGTGGGGCAGATGATTGGGGTGAAGTCGTAACAAGGTAGCCGTATCGGAAGGTGCGGCTGGATCACCTCCTTTCTAAGGATATATGGAGCAGCGTACGTTTTTCGTCTTGTTTAGTTTTGAAGGATCATTCCTTCAAACATGTCTCTAGCGAGACAGGATTGTTCTTTGAAAACTAGATAACAATAAGTAATACATTCACATTGAATGCAATGCAAAGTTCATCACACATAGTGATTCTTTCTAAAGTAAGAAATGGTTAAGTTAGAAAGGGCGCACGGTGGATGCCTTGGCACTAGGAGCCGATGAAGGACGGGACGAACACCGATATGCTTCGGGGAGCTGTAAGCAAGCTTTGATCCGGAGATTTCCGAATGGGGAAACCCACTGCTCGTAATGGAGTAGTATCCATACTTGAATACATAGAGTATGAGAAGGCATACCCGGGGAACTGAAACATCTAAGTACCCGGAGGAAGAGAAAGCAAATGCGATTCCCTGAGTAGCGGCGAGCGAAACGGGAACAGCCCAAACCAAGAGGCTTGCCTCTTGGGGTTGTAGGACACTCTATACGGAGTTACAAAGGAACGATATAAGCGAAGAGGTCTGGAAAGGCCCGCCAAAGAAGGTAACAGCCCTGTAACTGAAATGTTGTTCTCTCCAGAGTGGATCCTGAGTACGGCGGAACACGTGAAATTCCGTCGGAATCCGGGAGGACCATCTCCCAAGGCTAAATACTCCCTAGTGACCGATAGTGAACCAGTACCGTGAGGGAAAGGTGAAAAGCACCCCGGAAGGGGAGTGAAATAGATCCTGAAACCGTGTGCCTACAAGTAGTCAGAGCCCGTTAACGGGTGATGGCGTGCCTTTTGTAGAATGAACCGGCGAGTTACGATCCCGTGCAAGGTTAAGCAGAAGATGCGGAGCCGCAGCGAAAGCGAGTCTGAATAGGGCGCATGAGTACGTGGTCGTAGACCCGAAACCAGGTGATCTACCCATGTCCAGGGTGAAGTTCAGGTAACACTGAATGGAGGCCCGAACCCACGCACGTTGAAAAGTGCGGGGATGAGGTGTGGGTAGGGGTGAAATGCCAATCGAACCTGGAGATAGCTGGTTCTCTCCGAAATAGCTTTAGGGCTAGCCTCAAGGTAAGAGTCTCGGAGGTAGAGCACTGATTGGACTAGGGGCCCCTACCGGGTTACCGAATTCAGTCAAACTCCGAATGCCGATGACTTATCCTTGGGAGTCAGACTGCGAGTGATAAGATCCGTAGTCGAAAGGGAAACAGCCCAGACCGCCAGCTAAGGTCCCAAAGTATACGTTAAGTGGAAAAGGATGTGGAGTTGCTTAGACAACCAGGATGTTGGCTTAGAAGCAGCCACCATTTAAAGAGTGCGTAATAGCTCACTGGTCGAGTGACTCTGCGCCGAAAATGTACCGGGGCTAAACGTATCACCGAAGCTGCGGACTGTTCTTACGAACAGTGGTAGGAGAGCGTTCTAAGTGCAGTGAAGTCAGACCGGAAGGACTGGTGGAGCGCTTAGAAGTGAGAATGCCGGTATGAGTAGCGAAAGACGGGTGAGAATCCCGTCCACCGAATGCCTAAGGTTTCCTGAGGAAGGCTCGTCCGCTCAGGGTTAGTCGGGACCTAAGCCGAGGCCGAAAGGCGTAGGCGATGGACAACAGGTTGATATTCCTGTACCACCTCCTCACCATTTGAGCAATGGGGGGACGCAGGAGGATAGGGTAAGCGCGGTATTGGATATCCGCGTCCAAGCAGTTAGGCTGGGAAATAGGCAAATCCGTTTCCCGTGAAGGCTGAGCTGTGATGGCGAGCGAAATTTAGTAGCGAAGTTCCTGATTCCACACTGCCAAGAAAAGCCTCTAGCGAGGTGAGAGGTGCCCGTACCGCAAACCGACACAGGTAGGCGAGGAGAGAATCCTAAGGTGATCGAGAGAACTCTCGTTAAGGAACTCGGCAAAATGACCCCGTAACTTCGGGAGAAGGGGTGCTTCTTAGGGTGTTAAAGCCCCGAGAAGCCGCAGTGAATAGGCCCAGGCGACTGTTTAGCAAAAACACAGGTCTCTGCGAAGCCGTAAGGCGAAGTATAGGGGCTGACGCCTGCCCGGTGCTGGAAGGTTAAGAGGAGCGCTTAGCGTAAGCGAAGGTGCGAATTGAAGCCCCAGTAAACGGCGGCCGTAACTATAACGGTCCTAAGGTAGCGAAATTCCTTGTCGGGTAAGTTCCGACCCGCACGAAAGGCGCAACGATCTGGGCACTGTCTCAACGAGAGACTCGGTGAAATTATAGTACCTGTGAAGATGCAGGTTACCCGCGACAGGACGGAAAGACCCCGTGGAGCTTTACTGCAGCCTGATATTGAATGTTGGTACAGCTTGTACAGGATAGGTAGGAGCCTTGGAAACCGGAGCGCTAGCTTCGGTGGAGGCATCGGTGGGATACTACCCTGGCTGTATTGACCTTCTAACCCGCTGCCCTTATCGGGCAGGGAGACAGTGTCAGGTGGGCAGTTTGACTGGGGCGGTCGCCTCCTAAAATGTAACGGAGGCGCCCAAAGGTTCCCTCAGAATGGTTGGAAATCATTCGCAGAGTGTAAAGGCACAAGGGAGCTTGACTGCGAGACCTACAAGTCGAGCAGGGACGAAAGTCGGGCTTAGTGATCCGGTGGTTCCGCATGGAAGGGCCATCGCTCAACGGATAAAAGCTACCCCGGGGATAACAGGCTTATCTCCCCCAAGAGTCCACATCGACGGGGAGGTTTGGCACCTCGATGTCGGCTCATCGCATCCTGGGGCTGTAGTCGGTCCCAAGGGTTGGGCTGTTCGCCCATTAAAGCGGTACGCGAGCTGGGTTCAGAACGTCGTGAGACAGTTCGGTCCCTATCCGTCGCGGGCGCAGGAAATTTGAGAGGAGCTGTCCTTAGTACGAGAGGACCGGGATGGACGCACCGCTGGTGTACCAGTTGTTCTGCCAAGGGCATCGCTGGGTAGCTATGTGCGGACGGGATAAGTGCTGAAAGCATCTAAGCATGAAGCCCCCTCAAGATGAGATTTCCCATTCCGCAAGGAAGTAAGATCCCTGAAAGATGATCAGGTTGATAGGTCTGAGGTGGAAGCGTGGTGACACGTGGAGCTGACAGATACTAATAGATCGAGGACTTAACCTATATTCTAATGTGAAAAATGAACATTGTTATCTAGTTTTGAGAGAACATTCTCTCCATCAGGTTTGGTGGCGATAGCGAAGAGGTCACACCCGTTCCCATACCGAACACGGAAGTTAAGCTCTTCAGCGCCGATGGTAGTTGGGGTTTCCCCCTGTGAGAGTAGGACGCCGCCAAGCTTTTCAAAGGATCAGTTCCAGTCGGAACTGGTCTTTTTTGTGCTGTTTGAAAGAAGATCACCTTGATACATATGTGGTATAAATCAGGTTGTTTTAATTCACTATAAGCGTGGAGATGCTCTAAATCAACGTGAAAGTCTGTGAAGCATGTTCGTTCATTTTTAAGTATGGAGAAAAGTAATAGAGAGAAAGAATAGCAGGTGTATAGATGCCTGATACAAATTCATTCATTTAAATGGAGTTGTATAAGTCTATTTTATTGAAATCAAAACATTCATTGCGTTTAACAGTTGAAATAAAGAAATATCTATATCATTAAAGTATAAAAATTGAAAGGCTGCTGATATTTTTAAAGGATTTACTCGTTTTTAAAGAGAATATAGAGAAGAGAAATACAGCTGTTAATCGTTGAATTGAAGCCGTTTTAACTAGTAACATAAACATCATCTGTTAAAAGAAATACGTCATGAAAAATGAAATAAAATTTTTTTAATATAGCCTTTACAAATGAGTAAAACCTGTATATAATAATCTTTGTCGGATCGAGAGATTCCTACATAGTGGAGGATTAGCTCAGCTGGGAGAGCATCTGCCTTACAAGCAGAGGGTCGGCGGTTCGAGCCCGTCATCCTCCACCATATTTATTCTTACATAATGTTAGGATAGATAAAGCCGGTGTAGCTCAACTGGTAGAGCAACTGACTTGTAATCAGTAGGTTGGGGGTTCAAGTCCTCTTGCCGGCACCACTTTCATATGGTAAGATAGACAAGTCGCTTTAAAAGCGAGCCATTAGCTCAGTTGGTAGAGCATCTGACTTTTAATCAGAGGTCGAAGGTTCGAGTCCTTCATGGCTCACCATTTTCATGCGGGTGTGGCGGAATTGGCAGACGCGCTAGACTTAGGATCTAGTGTCTTTATGACGTGGGGGTTCAAGTCCCTTCACCCGCATTGCCAAACAACATAAAGAAATCCTGTAATGCGGAAGTAGTTCAGTGGTAGAACACCACCTTGCCAAGGTGGGGGTCGCGGGTTCGAATCCCGTCTTCCGCTTATACCATCCACGCCGGGGTGGTGGAATTGGCAGACACACAGGACTTAAAATCCTGCGGTAGGTGACTACCGTGCCGGTTCAAGTCCGGCCCTCGGCATTATAAAATAAGCGCCCGTAGCTCAATTGGATAGAGCGTTTGACTACGGATCAAAAGGTTAGGGGTTCGACTCCTCTCGGGCGCGCCATTAAGATCGGGAAGTAGCTCAGCTTGGTAGAGCACTTGGTTTGGGACCAAGGGGTCGCAGGTTCGAATCCTGTCTTCCCGACCATCTTTTATGGGGCCTTAGCTCAGCTGGGAGAGCGCCTGCCTTGCACGCAGGAGGTCAGCGGTTCGATCCCGCTAGGCTCCACTTTTTAAAAGATTATTTTATATCATGGCGGTGTAGCTCAGCTGGCTAGAGCGTACGGTTCATACCCGTGAGGTCGGGGGTTCGATCCCCTCCGCCGCTATAAAGGACCTTTAGCTCAGTTGGTTAGAGCAGACGGCTCATAACCGTCCGGTCGTAGGTTCGAGTCCTACAAGGTCCACCATCTATACGGAGGAATACCCAAGTCCGGCTGAAGGGATCGGTCTTGAAAACCGACAGGGGTGTCAAAGCCCGCGGGGGTTCGAATCCCTCTTCCTCCGCCATATTTTTAAAAAATGATATCATCGCGGGGTGGAGCAGTTCGGTAGCTCGTCGGGCTCATAACCCGAAGGTCGCAGGTTCAAATCCTGCCCCCGCAACCAAATTTTTTCTCTATTGGTCCGGTAGTTCAGTTGGTTAGAATGCCTGCCTGTCACGCAGGAGGTCGCGGGTTCGAGTCCCGTCCGGACCGCCATTTTAAATGAATACATGGCTCGGTAGCTCAGTTGGTAGAGCAACGGACTGAAAATCCGTGTGTCGGCGGTTCGATTCCGTCCCGAGCCACTTTTACAAATAAATATCAGTATGGCGGTTGTGGCGAAGTGGTTAACGCACCAGATTGTGGCTCTGGCACTCGTGGGTTCGATTCCCATCAATCGCCCCATACATATTTTTGCGGGTGTAGTTTAGTGGTAAAACCTCAGCCTTCCAAGCTGATGTCGTGGGTTCGATTCCCATCACCCGCTCCATTTGCATATCGTTCATGGGCCTGTAGCTCAGCTGGTTAGAGCGCACGCCTGATAAGCGTGAGGTCGGTGGTTCGAGTCCACTCAGGCCCACCATGACTTTCCGCAGTAGCTCAGTGGTAGAGCTATCGGCTGTTAACCGATCGGTCGTAGGTTCGAATCCTACCTGCGGAGCCAAATGGAGAAGTACTCAAGTGGCTGAAGAGGCGCCCCTGCTAAGGGTGTAGGTCGCGCAAGCGGCGCGAGGGTTCAAATCCCTCCTTCTCCGCCATTTTTCTGGCCCGTTGGTCAAGCGGTTAAGACACCGCCCTTTCACGGCGGTAACACGGGTTCGAATCCCGTACGGGTCATTTTTTAAAGAGGTCTAATAAAGATCTCTTTTTTATTTTCTGCAAAATGAAAGACCGCCATCATAGCGGTCTTTTTTTACATATTCATGGAATAGATCGTATAAGACAAGTATGTCGCAAAGAATCCCCATAAAACATAAGGAATCAATAAAATTGGGACAACATTGCTTAGTTTACGTGAGACGATGACAAGCGCAAGTGCTGTTAGTGCTACAAGCAGGCAGTCGATCGTAGCTGCAAATAAATCTTTTTGTGTAAATTGAAAAAAGCTAAAGGCTTGATTGAATACATAATTTAAAAGAAACAGAATCCAAAATGGTAATGTGATTTTTTGAAAACCATACTTTGCATAAATGATGGCGGCAGATAACGAAATGAGGGCGAATAAGACAGCCCAGACCGCACCGATGACACCACCACTAGGTGTCCATTCAGGTTTATTTAGTGCGTCATACCATTCCCTGTCGATAGGGAACAGGAACCCTGCAATAGAAAATAATGCGTATGTAATAAAGAAGACGATAACCGCCCAAATGATACTTTTTTTAGCCATCCAGAAATCTCCTCCCAATCAATTCACTCTTCAACTTATTTCCCAATTATTACATGATATAAACATCAAGCCCCCAATATGTGGGGACTAATGATTTTTTTTAGTATAAGGTTCTTCTTCATATGGCTTCAAGTCACCAAACACCGTCATGACGCCTTCTTCATCTAATGCTTCTTCATAAGCTTCGTGTGCTTTATTTGGATAGACCTTGCTTGCTTTTCCTTCAATATCAGCAGCTGCAAACCCTTCGTAGTCTTCCACATAATCTTCATCTTCTGATTGTGTATACACATCATCGTAAGTCAATGGAGGAAATTCCATATCGGATGGGGTATCAGAGTTTCCATAGCGTTCTACATCTTGGTAGGCATCTTCGCCATCATATGCAGCACTTTCTTCATTTTCAAATTGCCCTGAGGGCGGACTTAATAAGTCCTCTTCAATGGGTCGGTTTTGTGAAACGGTCTGTTCTTTTGAATGCTCTGTGCATGTGATGGCGGTGGGAAGGGCTTCTAAGCGTTCTTTAGGAATAGGGGCTTTACACACTTTACACAAACCATAAGAGCCGTCTGCCATTGCTTGGAGTGCTTCATTGATATCGGACAGATGCTCATGTTCCAAACTGTTTAAGGCAATGTCTTTTCCGCGTTCGAATAGTTCTGTCCCTTGGTCGCCAGGGTGGTTATCATAGGCTGACAGTTCGCCCACTGAATCATAAGGAAATGATACTTTCTGTTCATCGTCATGGCTTTTGGCTTCAATTTCTTGTTTTTCATCGAGAAGTCGCTGCTTCAACAGATGTAATTCGTTTTTAGACAACAAAGCGATCACCCTTTCATATCAAACATATTGTTAGTATGAGCAAATTTTTATGTAAGACTTGTGCCAATTTGAAGCAATTTTTCAATAAAAAACGCCTGCGGCTGCAGGCGTTTCGTGTTATGCGAGATAGTATTGTAAGATCAATGCGATCGTTAACAGGAAACCAAAAAAACGTATTGGTTTGTGCTGTCGACTTCATGGCATTCATTAATTCAATTGGTTTTTCTTTTTGCTTAAATTCTTTAATGGCTGTATAAGCTTTTGGCACACTGAGTAAGACAAGAAGGCTCCAAAGACCCACGATATCCATAAAGATATAAACAAAAATGAGTACATATGAGATCACAAACATGGAAAGTAGGATGTTGACGGCCGCTTTACGTCCAGCTAGGATAGCAAGTGTCTTTCGTCCATTCTCTTTATCACCGTCTAAATCACGGATATTGTTCGACAGTAAGATGGCACCAACTAAAATAGAGATAGGTAATGAAACGAGCACAGCTTTTGATGTCAATGTTCCTGTTTGGATATAGAAACTAATTAAAATGATGCCTAGTCCCATAAAAGCACCTGATACAAGTTCTCCAAATGGTGTATAAGCAATTGGTACAGGGCCACCGGTATAAAAATAGCCTGCTGCCATACAAATTAGTCCTATGAGTGCAATCCACCAGCTAGACATCATGCAAATATAGATCCCAAGTAATAAAGAAAGCGCGAATAAGGCATAAGCGAGGCCTAAAACTGTTTTTGGTTTTACACCGTTTCTCACGATCGCTCCGCCGATACCGACAGATTTCTCATTGTCCAATCCGCGAACATAATCAAAGTACTCATTAAACATGTTCGTTGCAATTTGGATAAACATCGATGCAAATAGCATAGCTAAAAATAGCCCAACATGTATTTGACCACTCGGAAGTGCTAGGACAGTTCCTAAAGTAACGGGAATAAATGCCGCTGTTAATGTATGCGGTCGTAGTAAATTCCACCAAATCCGCCAGTTTTTATCAGGCTTAATTGGTGAAAGCTGATCTGATATCGATTGATGCTGCATAAAATATACTCCTTTAAATAAAAAAATACGTACACGTCCAAATTCCAGTTTAGCAAAGTTCAAAAAGGTGTCAATATATTGATGCGATGAAACAAGAAAAAGATGTTTGCTAATCGTTCCCATCTAGAGAGAAAGCTTGATCTTCGAACAGGTCTTACCATTTTTTAAGGGATGTTCTCATTTCAATAAGCGGGAGCGAAAAAATCTTGAAAGCGTGATATAATAAGGATTCGAGGTTTTAAAAGCTGTTTTCTTTACTAAGTTCATCTGTTAAGGTTTATAATAGAAAAGCAGGTCATTCGACATACTCGAATGTTCATGTATTTTTTTACATGATGGTTTTATTTTTATATGTTATTTCATGGATTTTGGAGGAATGTATCATGGTGACAACAGTGCAAAGTACTTTCCGGCAGGAAGCGCTTGCGACATTAGAAGAAGCGAATAACGTCAACCATGCTGTTTTGATAAGCTACTCCAGAAGAGTTGACGATCTGGATCCTCTTGCCTTTTTCCAAAGCGGCGAAGCGGATTTTTTAGGCGAGCGGTTTTTTTGGTCTGATCCAGAAAGCCAAATGATATTTTCTGGACTTGGCAGAGCGGCCGTGATTAAATCATCAGAGCAAGGCAAAGAACGATTCAATATCGTCCATCAAGAATGGGAGCAGCTGAAACAGCATATGTTCCATTTTCATGATGAGAAGGAGTTAAAGCAAGCGGCAGTTGGTCCGCTTTTATTTGGAGGATTTTCATTTGATCCATATGAAGAGAAGGCGCGTCACTGGGAAGCATTTGGCGAGGCTCATTTTTTTGTGCCATCGATGATGCTGACTGTTTCCAAAGAAGGCACGTTTCTAACGATCAATCAATGGAACGAGGTGGACGGGAATGTTCATCAGCTCATTCAAGAGTTAGAACAGAAAGCTTCTAATTTTGATGCATTGCCTGTCAGAAATCATGGACAAGCTGAGCTTGTGCATATGGAAGAGTTAGATGTCCAGGAATGGATGAAAGCAATCCATGAAGCGACAGAACACATTCGTGTGAACGAATATGAAAAGGTTGTTTTAGCAAGAGAAGTCTTGCTTCACTATAAAAATCAAATAGAACTCGCTCCACTATTAGCAGAATTACTAAAACATCAAACAACGAGTTATGTATTTGCTATAGAGCAGGGAAGACAAGCATTTGTCGGGGCGACGCCTGAACGTTTAGTGAAAAAAAGCGGTGGTGAAGTCTTTTCATCGTGTTTGGCAGGTTCCATTGTACGTGGTCAAGATGAAGTAGAAGATCAGGCACTAGGTGAGGAACTGCTGCATGATGAGAAAAATTTGATTGAACATCAAATTGTCGTGAATATGATTGAGCAGGCATTTGAAGCAAACTGCCATCATGTGCATAAGCCAAATCAACCAAGTCTTTATAAAACGAAAAACATTCAGCATTTATTTACACCCATTGTGGGAGAAATCAAAAGCAGCTGTTCACTCTTTTCATTAATTGAACAGCTTCATCCAACACCAGCGCTTGGAGGATATCCTAAGGAAAAAGCGGTAGAGGTGATTCGTGAAATCGAACCGTTGAAACGCGGTTGGTATGCGGCGCCAGTGGGATGGATTGATTCTAAGGACAATGGAGAATTTGCTGTCGCCATTCGATCAGGTCTTATTGAGGAAGACCAAGTTCGTTTGTTTGCTGGATGTGGAATTGTAGAGGATTCCCTTGCAAAACAAGAGTATGAAGAAACGCAAGTGAAATTAAGACCAATGCTGTCTGCTCTTGGAGGTCGTCCTATTGAATAATCAAATCATGACAAGATATATTGGCAGATTAATGGATGAATTTGTGCAAAGTGGTGTGAAGGAGGCAGTTGTTTGTCCTGGCTCCCGTTCAACACCGCTTGCGATGCTCGCTCTTGCTCATCAAGAGATCAATGTCCATGTGTTAGTGGATGAACGGTCTGCTGCTTTTTATGCATTGGGTCTTGCGAAAGCGAGCCAAACACCAGTGCTACTCATTTGTACATCAGGTACGGCAGCAGCTAACTTTTACCCAGCTGTTGTCGAGGCACATTATTCTCGGGTACCACTGATTGTTTTAACTGCTGATCGGCCGCACGAATTGAGGGAGGTTGGGGCACCTCAAGCGATTGATCAGCAATTCTTATTCGGTAAGTTTGTTAAATGGTTCACAGACTTAGCTTTGCCAGAAGAAAGCCAAACGATGCTGCGGTATGTCCAAACTGCTGCTGCTAGGGCAAGTCATGTGTCTATGCAGGAGCCAAAGGGACCAGTTCAAGTGAATGTGCCGCTGAGAGAACCATTGCTACCTGACTTGTCTATTGATCCTTTTGATAGAGAAGAAGGAGCTGCGAACAAAGTTTTAGCAGCAGGTCAAGCTCGCCCGGATGATCGGGTTATGTCAGAATTAGTGTCTATCATGAACAAAGCGGCAAAAGGAATCATTGTTGCTGGTGAACTTCACTCGGTGGAAGAGCAGGCGTCAGTGTTACGTCTTGCAAAAGCTTTGCATCTGCCAATTTTAGCTGACCCGCTTTCTCTTTTGCGAAATGGACATGAAAGTGAAGAATACATTATAGATGCATACGATTCTTTGTTAAAAGATGAGGCATTGCAGCAGCATCTCTTGCCTGAAATGGTCATTCGTTTTGGACCGATGCCTGTGTCTAAGCCTTTATTTAAGTGGCTGGAAAAGCATGCGGAAGTGAAGCAGATTGTCGTCGATGCTGCGGGTGGTTATCGAGATCCTGGTTTAAGCGCATCATACATGATTGAAAGTCATGTAGCCTCTTTTGTAGAAGAAGTCTTGATGAGAGCGGAAAAGCGTCAGGATACATCTTACTTACGACGCTGGCAGAGTGTCAATTCTTCTTTTAGAATGCATGCAAATCAATACAATGATGAGGACCTGACATTTGAGGGAAATGTCTATCGTCAGCTGCAGCACCTTTTGCCAAAAGAGAGTGTGCTCTTTATCGGAAATAGTATGCCTATTCGAGATGTCGATACCTTTTTTGAAACGCAGTCAAAACCGTTTCGGATGATGGCGAATCGCGGAGCAAATGGCATTGATGGTGTTGTGTCCACAGCTCTTGGAACATATGCAGCCTTGAAACAACCCATCACTTTAGTCATCGGTGATTTGTCTTTTTACCATGATATGAACGGTCTTCTTGCAGCTAAGCTAATGGACATTCCGCTCACGGTTGTGTTGTTAAACAATGATGGTGGAGGAATCTTTTCTTTCCTTCCGCAGGCATCCGATGAACCGTATTATGAAAAGCTCTTTGGTACGCCGACTGGGTTGAATTTTGAGTATGCATCAAAGCTATATGGGGGAACCTATTCGAAGCCGACAACGAAAGAAGAGTTAAAAGATGTGTACTTGGCGCATATCCAAGAACCAGGGCTTCATTTAATTGAGATTGAAACTGACCGGCATTCTCGCGTGGGCAAACATCGCCAAATGATGGACGAGATATTGAGGGAAGTGAAAAAAGAATGCCTTCACTCATAATACGAATGCACGATGGTGTGTCGTATGAGGTGATAGACCATAACCCATCTGCTGAAAATGCCACGTTATGTTTACATGGCTTTACAGGGAGTGCAGCTTCTTGGGCTTTTTTAAATACTTATACAGAAAAACATACGAGGTTGATTCAGGTCAGCTTGCTTGGACATGGCCGCACAGACTCACCAAAGAGTATAAGAAGATATGCAATGTCCCAGCAGCTGGCAGATCTTGCTGAAATTTTAGATCAATTAAAGCTTCACAAAGTGAACATTCTCGGATATTCTATGGGAGGGCGTATTGCTTTATCATTTGCCTCCCGTTATCCAGAACGTGTAAACAAGTTGATTCTTGAGAGTACATCTCCAGGGCTGAACTCTTTTAAAGAGCGGATGGCGAGGCTGAATCATGATCATCAGCTAGCTCAAAAGATCAGACATGAAGGATTAGCGCAGTTTGTGGATTTTTGGGAGAACATTCCGCTGTTTGCTTCGCAGAAATCCTTGCCAGCGGACAGGCTAACGCAACTGAGAGAGGGAAGGCTAAAAGCCGATCCTAACGGGCTGGCTCGCAGCTTAGAAGGTATAGGAACCGGTTCACAGCCGTCTATGTGGGAAGCATTAAAGCAGATAAAACAGCCTGTTTTACTCATTTGCGGAACACTTGATAAAAAGTTCTGTGACATCGCCAAACGTATGCAGCAGGAGCTTGAATACAGTCAATTCACAGTAGTAGAGCATGCCGGGCATACAGTTCATGTGGAACAACCACATTTTTTTGGTAAAATAGTAAGTGAGTTTATTTTATCGCAAGATTAGAGGAGGAAATATTGATGGCTATTGAATGGCAAACTGAGCGTCAGTATGACGAAATTTTATATGAAACATATAATGGGATTGCAAAAATCACCATTAACCGTCCGCATGTACATAATGCATTTACACCAAAGACTGTAAGTGAATTAATTGATGCATTCTCACGTGCTCGCGACAATTCAGATGTTGGTGTCATTGTCCTTGCAGGTGCTGGAGGAAAAGCATTCTGTTCAGGTGGAGACCAAAAAGTACGCGGTCATGGCGGCTATGTAGGAGACGATCAAATTCCACGTCTAAACGTCCTAGACTTACAGCGTTTAATTCGTGTCATTCCAAAACCAGTTATTGCGATGGTTGCGGGCTATGCGATTGGCGGCGGGCATGTGCTTCATGTCGTGTGTGACCTTACCATTGCAGCAGACAATGCGATTTTTGGACAAACAGGACCAAAAGTGGGCAGCTTTGATGCTGGTTATGGATCTGGCTATCTTGCACGTATTGTGGGTCATAAGAAAGCAAGAGAAATCTGGTACTTATGCCGTCAATACAATGCACAAGAAGCGCTTGATATGGGACTTGTCAACACAGTTGTACCATTAGAGCAGCTGGAAGAAGAAACAGTGAAGTGGTGTGAGGACATGCTAGAAAAGAGCCCTACTGCTTTACGATTCTTGAAAGCTGCATTTAATGCGGACACAGATGGATTAGCTGGTATTCAGCAATTTGCAGGAGATGCGACCCTTCTTTATTACACAACAGATGAAGCAAAAGAAGGACGCGATTCCTTTAAGGAAAAACGGAAGCCAGACTTCGGTCAGTTCCCTCGTTTCCCTTGATTCAATGATATGGATGAAAACAGCTTAGTGCATCAGACTGAGCTGTTTTCTTTTATGAAAAGGAGGTGTCATGATGAAGCAACCGAATTGGCTGCTGCACCGTGCGTATTTAACGCCAGACCGGGTCGCACTCATTTATCAAGACAACGAGTGGACATTTCGTGATTTAGCGAATGATGTAGACCAACTTGCAAATCGACTGACACGTGCATCTTTTAAAAAAGGGGATACGGTTGCGATTTTAATGAACAACCATCCTCACATGGTCATGCTTGTTCACGCTTGTTTTTTATTAGGCTTCAAGATTGTGTTATTGAACAATAAGTTAACAAAAGCAGAGAGACGTTTTCAGCTGAAAGATGCGAAAGTCATGGCTTTATTAACAGAGCCTGCATATGCAAATGAGCATCATGGTGATTTACCTGTTTATACAATAGAGACTTTACCTGATGCAGATCATGATATGGAAAAGAAGGTCGTACATGATATTGATTTAAATGAGACGGCGACGATTATGTATACATCTGGAACGACAGGACGCCCTAAAGGGGTGGAGCAAACGTTTGGCAATCATTTTCATAGTGCTGTTTCCTCGGCATTGAATTTAGGGATCAGGGAGGACGACCGCTGGCTCATTGCCTTGCCTCTTTTTCATATAAGCGGTTTATCCGCTATATTTAAATCTGTCATATACGGTATGACTGTCGTGCTTCATCAAAAGTTTGATGTCGATGAAGTCAAGGATGCTATTGAACAGCATCGAGTGACGATGGTGTCAGTTGTACAAACCATGCTGTCCCGTTTATTAAGTGGACTTGAAGAATGTCCGTCATCTTTGCGCTGCCTGCTGTTAGGCGGAGGCCCTGCGCCTTATGCGATGCTTCAAGAGAGTAAGGAGAAAGGATTTCCTGTGTTTCAATCGTACGGTATGACGGAGACCTGCTCACAAATTGTGACACTTGCGCCCGAATTTAGTGTGGAAAAGCTTGGATCAGCGGGAAAGCCCCTTTTTGGGTGTGAATTAAAGATTCAAGATGAGAACCGTCCGTGTCGTCCTTTTGAGCATGGTGAAATCATGGTAAAAGGTGCAAATGTCATGAAAGGCTACCTTTATCGTCAAGAGGCAACAGCTGCTGCATTTGAGCAGGGCTGGCTGAAAACGGGTGATATTGGCTATGTAGATGAGGACGGATTCTTATTTGTGCTTGATCGGCGGTCAGACTTAATTATTTCTGGCGGAGAAAATATTTATCCAGCAGAAATTGAAGCAGTTCTTTTAACACATCCAAATGTAAAGGAAGCCGGAGTGACGGGTATGTATGATAAAAAATGGGGAGAGGTACCTGCTGCCTTCCTTGTGACAGATGAGCAGATTCCGGAGAATGAGCTCTATGCTTTATGTCAGTCGCAATTAGCCAAGTATAAATGGCCCGCCGCTTTTCACTTTGTGGATGAGCTGCCAAGGAATGCGTCGAATAAATTGCAGAGGCACAGACTCAAATCAAAGGGGTTTTTAGATGATTCAAATTGAACGTGTGATCTTATATCATGTCACGATGAAACTCAAACAGCCGTTTACAACGAGCCTTGGGACCATTTTAGAGCGTGAGTTTATTATTGTCGAGGTCAAAGATCAAACAGGATTAACTGGATGGGGAGAGGTATCTGCCTTCTCTTCTCCGTGGTATACAGAAGAAACCATCGAGACCTGCTATCACATGCTGAGGGCTTTCTTTATCCCGAACGTGCTGACCCGATCTTTTACACATCCTTCGGACATACCAGACAGCTTGTACCATTTTAAAGGCAATAGAATGGCCAAAGCGGGAATTGAGGCAGCTGTGTGGGATATTTATGCGAAGCGAGAAAATAAGTCCTTACGTGACGTCTTAGGCGGTACTAGAGATAGAATTCCATCTGGTGTCGTTGCGGGGTTAGGACCAGTAGATGATATGATTCAGCAAATCGAGCAGTTTGTTGATCAAGGCTATCAGCGTGTGAAAGTGAAGATTAAGCCGGGACAAGATATTGGACTTCTACAAAAGATAAGAGAGTCTTTCCCTCACCTTCCGTTAATGGCGGATGCAAACTCTGCTTATGAATTAAAAGATATTAGCAAACTGAAGCAGCTCGACGATATTCGTTTATTAATGATTGAACAACCTTTAGCCGCAGATGACATTGTCGATCATCGGCATTTGCAAAAGCATTTAAAAACACCAATCTGTTTGGATGAAAGTATTTGTTCTTTAGATGATGCGAGAAAAGCTGTAGAACTTGGAAGCTGTCAGATTATTAATGTGAAGCCTTCACGAGTTGGAGGGCTGACTGAAGCTCTTAAGATTCATGCGTTCTGCCAGGAGCAGCAGATTCCGTTATGGTGCGGGGGAATGATTGAAACAGGCATTTCTCGCGCGCAAAACGTGGCACTTGCATCACTTCCGCAATTTACGATTCCTGGGGATATTTCAGCATCGTCGAAATATTGGGAGCAGGATATCATTTTTCCTGAAATTAAAGTTGAAAATGGGTTTATTGAAGTACCTCGTTCTCCAGGTATGGGTGTAGAAGTTGATTATCAAGCGCTTCGTTCTTTCTCAGATAAAATTGATGTGTTTACAAAACATGATTTTGTGAAATGAAAACGAATGAATCGCCATTTGCACCATCCATAGAACCACTGTATAGTTGAGGAAAGTTTTTCCTTCCTGTCTGAACAAAAAGAAAGAGCGGTCATCCGCTCTTTCTTACTCTTCTACAAGCCCGCTGTCGTAAGCAAGCTGTCCAATATACTGATGCATGTCATTGGGCATGTCGGAAACATGTCCGTATTCATAATCCCAAAGATTTAAAAAGGAGTGAGCTGCTTGATAAAATGCAGCCTCGTCCGTGTCCTGAATTTCTTCAAGAAACGTTTGAGCAAGCCGATCGTTTTTCAAAGCGAAGCGCCTCCTTTAATTAGACTTAAAGGTCTTGAGGTTTAAACGTTTTACAGTCAGTTTCTTCACTTTTCTCAGCCGTATTTCCTGTATGGCTGACGACATAAATTGCATCTGCACCACAACGATTTCCAGCATTCCAGTAGGAACAGTTGTTTACTTCACAAAGGATTTTTTGACTCATACAGATGACCTCCTTTTGAGTATGTCTTTCATCTATAATGTAACCGAAGTAAGGGGCGTTCATTCATGTTAATCTTCCTGACGAATATAACGCTTATCTTTCATAAACAATTTCCAGAAGAAGTAGAACCCAGGGAATAGGATGATAAACCCTACAATATACGTAATAAATAATGCCCTAAATGTGACGGGATCTGTAAACCCAGACATGATGGTAATATCAGGATAGGCCATATAGGGCAAATGCGCATGTCCATACACATAGCTTGCTAAGAAATATTGAATTGTAATGGCGATAACCGCTAAACGTGGTCTCCCTTTCCGATGTTTAAAGCGACTGTTTGGTAAAAATAGAGCCAAACCTGCAAGCAAAAACATGAGTAGAGAAACAAGAAGGATCGGGATGTTCTGCATCATTTTTGTGAACAGCCAATTGGCCTCACTTCTCAGTGTGAGCATGATAAAGAAAGCCATCATGAGAGAAAGTGGACCCGTAATCAGTGCTCCTCTTCTATAAATGTTATAAGCCTCATCTTCGTTTGCAACATTAGAAAAATCAGCTAAAAGCAAAGATGAGAGGAAAAGGGTACTGAAAATCGCAAAACCTACGAAAGAATAGACATTTGCGCTTGTAAAGACCAATCCTAAATCTAATGAGTAGACATTATTCTCCTGAAAGATGAATCCACCATGTGTAATGGGGAGAACCATGATGAGGATGGACGGAATAATAAAGCCGCTAATTCCTGAAATATATGTAACGGCTTTTCTATATTTTTTAGGCAGTGAATGAGAGAAGACGAGAAATCCGCTTCGCAGTGCAAGAAGCAACAAAATAATGCTGCCGGGTATTAATAGAACAGTGCCTAGCACAAATGTTGCACCTGGAAACAAGCTAAACAAGGCAACGACGATGGCCACAATGAAGACGTTTGTTACTTCCCAAGTGGGAGAAAGATACTTATTTGCGATATTTGCGGCCTTTGTCTGCTCTTTATTCATGTAAATCATTGACCAAAATCCTGCACCGAAATCCATTGATGCCATCACTGCATAGATAAACACGAATCCCCATAAGATGGTGATTGCAATGAGTGCATCAGTTGTTACATCCATTTGCATCAAGATCGCTCCCTTTTTAAGATTCTGTTAACCGTAAGTCTTCTTCAATTGAATGTTTTCTAAAGTAGTACGTCAGTACAATCACAGTTGCGATGCCTAAAATGAGATAGACAATGGCAAAAAGGATGAAAAGTGTACCGATAGATCCTGATGATGTGACGACTTCAGAGGTTTTGAGCATTCGATAAATCACCCATGGCTGACGGCCTGTACAGGCAAAGATCCAGCCGAATTCAATCGCCAAGAGACTAAGAGGCCCGCCAAATAAATAAAGGACAAGCAGCCATTTTGGGTAATGGTCGCGTTTTAAAATTTTGCGGTAAAACAGTGCTAACATAGCAAAGAAAATGAGCAATGAGCCGATAATGACCATTCCGTTAAATAATGTGTGAATAAATAAAGGCGGCCACTCGTCCCTAGGGAAATCATTTAACCCTTTAACCACAGTATCAAAGCTATTTCCTGCAAGAAAACTAAGCGCCCAAGGGATTTCGATTGCTCCTTTGATTTCTTGCGTATTGGCATCAGTAAAACCGCCAATAGCCAGAGGCGCATGTGATTGCGTTTCAAATAAACCTTCAGCACCCGCTAATTTTTCAGGCTGATATTCATACAGAAGCTGAGCTGATTCGTGACCGTTTAAGGCTGTGAGAAAAGAGAAAAGTCCACCAACAATCAGTCCAAGAAAAAGGGCTTTTCGATGAAAGGTATAGAGCTTTTCGTTTTTTCTTGTTTTCAACATTTTAAATGCAGCGACAGAAGCAATGACAAAAGCGCCTGTTGTAAAAGCAGACAGTACTACATGTGTAGCAGTGACAACAAAACTTGGATTAAAAAAGGCCTTCCAAGGTTCGATATTCGTTATTTCTCCATTGACCATTTGAAAGCCAGCGGGTGTTCCTTCAAAAGCATGTACGTTTGTAATGAGAATCGCTGAAGCTGCTGCACCAATGACAACGAAAATAACGGTAATGATGCGCATGGCTGGTGATAAACGATCTGCTGCGTACACATAAATAGACATAAATAATGCTTCAATAAAGAAAGCATAAATTTCTATTTGAAATGGCAGTGACATGACTTTTCCGATGACCTCCATAAAACCAGGCCATAGAAGGGCAAGCTGCGTACCAGCAATGGTACCGGTTGGAATGGCGACCCCTAACAGAACAGCCTGCGCTTTTGTCCATCGTTTGGCCATGATGGCATAATGCGGGTCCTTCGTTTTTTGAAAGATGAGTTCAGCTAACAAAATCATTAGCGGGATGCCTACGCCAAGCGAGGCATAAATAATATGGAAGCCCATTGTTGTGCCGAACAGACTTCTAGCTAAAACGAGATCAGTCAATTTTTTCTCCGCCTTTCTTATCGCATCTCTTTTGATGGTGTTTATTATTCTCCACCATTTTTAGATTATTCTTCCTGATTAAGAAAGCTTGTTTTTTGACAAGTTGTAAAAGAGGGAGTAGAATATAATTATAAAACGTAATCGTTACGTTTTAATGATGAAGGGAGTTTTGACATTGAAAAGAGATATTCATCCAACCTCACATGAAGTTGTATTTATGGACGTAAACAGCGGTTACCGCTTCTTAAGTAGATCAACAAAGACATCACATGAGACCGTAGAGTGGGAAGATGGGAAGACTTATCCTGTCATTAAAGTAGAGACAAGCTCTGATACGCATCCATTTTATACAGGACGCCAGAAATTCGGAGAAAAAGGCGGCAGAGCGGAGCAGTTTAAGAAAAAATACCAAATGTAGACAAAGAAACACACCTGATCATGGTGTGTTTTTTTGTGCAGTAAAAAACCCCGGCTGATCGCACGGGGTTCATGAATTCATTCAACATTTAAAGCTGTTTTTAATGTGTTTAAATTTTGTTTCATTAAGCTGACATAGCTTTCGCCATTTTTAGCATCATCTTCTGTAATGGATTCTAGATTTTTCAGTGTAAGGCTTTTTGCTCCAATTTCACTGCGAATCGTATCTGATACTTTACTGCTGACGTTATTTTCAAAAATGACATACTTGATGTGATGCTTTTCTGCCTGTTGTACGATATTTTCAAGCTGTTTTTGGGAAGGCTCTTCAGAAGCAGAGAGTCCTAGTACACTGATTTGCTCAATGCCATAGCGTTTTTCCCAGTAGCCGTATGCTGCGTGAGAAACAAGAATTTCTTTATGTTTTGCTTTAGATAACGTTGTTTTGAATTCCTGATCTAACGATTGTAATTCTTTTTTTAGTGATTCATAGTTTTTTGTGTATTCGTCTTTATGATCTGGATCTAGTGAAACGAGTGTGTCTTTAATGTTTTTTGCCATTTGTTGTGCATAAACAGGGTCTAGCCATGCATGGGGATCTTTATCTCCGTGGTCGTGTCCATCATGGTCATGATCTTCACCTTCATGATCGTGATCATGGTCCTCACCTTCTTCATGAGCATGTTCTTCTTGTGTTGATAATAGCTTGATGCCTTCGGCTGCTTTCACTGTTTTCACGCCTTGGTCTTTTAACGTAGAAGCCGTTTTATCAGCAAATGCTTCAGCACCTGTTCCGCTGTAAATAAAGGCATCTCCTTCAGCCATTTCAACCATCGTTTTTGAACTTGGTTCAAAGCTGTGTGCATCTGCATTGGCAGGATAGACACTTTGAGCGTTCACGTGAGAGCCGCCAATTTTTTCAGTGAAATCTTGAATAGGGAAGATCGTCGTGTAAATAGTTAATTTCCCGTCTGCTTTTCCTTTTGAAGCATTTGTCCCCGCACTGCTTGAGCAAGCGGCAAGACCGACCGCTAATAAAGCAGCTGTTAAAATAAAAAAGATTTTTTTCATCTAAGAATGTCTCCTCTCAACCTATTAGATAGAAATGATTACGATTTAATGTCCTGAGTTATTGTATCGTAATAATTACGATTTGAAAAGAGGAAAATAAAAAATTTTCATCAGAAGATGTTTCCTCTAAAAAAATAGACGTCAAAACGTGACGAAATTTAAAACATTGTGCTATATTTATTTTTAAAAAAAGAAAAAGGAATGGACAAACTTATGAAACTTTTAGACGAAATCATCGAATATAACCAACAATTTATTGAAGAGAAGCGATATGAAGAGTTTACAACAACGAAGTTTCCACAGAAAAAAGCTGTCATTCTATCATGTATGGATACAAGACTTGTTGAACTGCTTCCGCGCGCCATGAACATGAAAAATGGCGATATTAAAATTGTCAAAAGTGCTGGCGCTCTTGTTTCTCACCCATTTGGAAGTATTATGCGAAGCATTTTAGTGGCTGTTTATGAATTGAATGCTGACGAGGTGTACGTCATTGGGCATCACGATTGTGGTATGAGTAAAATAGACAGCCAAACCCTCTTAAATAAAGCCGTTGAGCGCGGTATTCCCGAAAAACGAATTGAAGTACTGGAATACTCAGGGATCGATTTTCAACAGTGGCTCAAAAGCTTTAGCTCAGTTGAAGATAGCGTGAAGGACAGTGTGTCTGTCGTTAAAAATCATCCGCTTCTTCCATCTGATGTGCCTGTGCATGGTCTAGTGATTGATCCTGGAACAGGTAAGCTTGACGTAGTTGTCAATGGTTATGAAGAAAAGTAAGTTATTTTTCCTTTTTAGGCGGGACCGGATCCATGCCTCCAGGATGCAGCGGGTGACATTTTAAAATTCGCTTAATCGTGAGCCATCCGCCTTTTAAAGCGCCATGCGTTTTGATCGCCTCTAGCCCGTAGTTAGAGCAAGTGGGGTAAAACCTGCAGCTCGGCGGTGTCAGAGGGGAAATGCATTTTTGATAAAAGCGAATGATGCCGATAAAAATTTGTTTCATAGAGGTTCCTCCTTGTCTGTCTTTTCACAGTATAAGAAAAAAGGACAAGGAAGGGAAGTTTTATAAACTAAACTGGTCGGAACAATATGTTATAATATAGAAAATTGCAATTATAGGAGTGGTGATTAATGCCTTCAGTTGAAAGCTTTGAACTTGACCATAATGCTGTAAAAGCACCATACGTTCGTCATTGCGGCGTTCATAAAGTGGGATCAGATGGGGAAGTGAACAAATTTGATATCCGTTTTTGTCAGCCAAACAAGCAGGCAATGAAACCTGATACGATTCATACATTAGAGCATTTACTTGCGTTTAATATTAGAACACACTCAGAGAAATACGATCATTTTGATATCATTGATATTTCTCCGATGGGCTGCCAGACTGGCTACTATTTAGTTGTCAGCGGTGCACCGACACCAAGAGAGATCGTTGAACTGCTTGATGCAACATTCAAAGATGCAGTGGAAGTAACAGAAATTCCTGCTGCAAATGAAGAGCAGTGCGGTCAAGCGAAGCTTCATGATCTTGAAGGAGCAAAACGTTTAATGCGTTTCTGGCTGTCTCAGGATCAAGAAGAGCTATTAAAAGTATTTGGATAATCAGTAAGATGATGAACCGGACATATTGAATGTCCGGTTTTTTATATGAAATGAAACGAGAGCTGTTAAAATAGGGGATATTTGTTAAAATGGACATGTCAGTAAAAAAAGGGGGATACACGAATGCGGAAAATGGTAGGAATCATTTTGATGCTCGTATTACTTAGTGCATGTGGAAACTCGGCAGCGAGCAATGACAAGGGAGAAGTGCCTGAGCTATT
Organism: Bacillus sp. FS02; assembly: GCF_024398395.1. NCBI lineage: Bacteria > Bacillati > Bacillota > Bacilli > Caryophanales > Bacillaceae > Bacillus > Bacillus sp. FS02. Next base: position 2,897,558 of record NZ_CP074101.1, read on the forward strand.
AGAAGTCAAACTAACAGGGCCGGAGCAAGTGGAGAAAAATGAAAACGTTATCGTAAAAGCAGCTGTCACATATGGTGATACGCCTGTTGATGATGCAGATGATGTTCAATTTGAAGTGTGGAAAGATGGCGACAAGGATAACAGCAAGATGATTCAGCCAAAGAAAAAGGAGAAAGGTGTATATGAATTGCATACAGCTTTCAAACAAGATGGCCTTTATATCATACAAGTCCATGTGACAGCTAAACAGCAGCATAATATGCCGAAGACAAACATCCATGTAGGTGATGTGAAAAAAGAGAGTTCATCTACTGAAGAAGAAGATACCTCACATCATTGAAAGCGGTTTTATTTTGGGTTAGGACGTTGGTTTGGTTCAGCATCCTGTGGTGAATCGACTTTATGCTTGTAATCATAAGCCTTTGATGTCGTCCACAGTGATAAAAAGACAACGATTGAGATAATGATAAAGCTGATAATCCCAAGTAACAGCATCTAACTCCCTCCTTATTTCCATATTAACATATATTTCATGCGGTCAAAATAGAAGAAAATGATGGCAGGTTTCAGTATAATAAAAAAAGGGTAATCCCATACTAAACGCAACTACATAAGGAGGAATCAACATGTCTGAAAAATTATTAAACGTCGTCAATAAACAAGTAGCAGATTGGACTGTGCTTTACGTAAAATTACATAACTATCACTGGTATGTAAAGGGAAAAGATTTCTTTACACTCCATGAAAAATTCGAGGAATTATATACAGAAACAGCCACTTATATCGATGATTTGGCTGAGCGTATGCTCGCATTAAATGGACAACCTGTTGCGACAATGAAAGAGTGCTTAGAAATTTCTAGCATTCAAGAAGCGGAAGGCAATGAATCAGCCGAGCAAATGGTGAAAAATCTGTATGATGATTTCTCTAATATTGCAGAAGAACTTAAGCGAGGCATGGAGCTGGCTGCAGAAGTTGGCGATGAAACAACAGGTGATATGCTGCTTGCGATTCATCAATCCATTGAAAAACACAACTGGATGCTCAAAGCATACTTAGGATAAGCGAGTGTGAAAGGAATGTCGATCATTAAACAGATCGGCATTCTTTTTTTGTGGATTTGTGACAGACAGCCCATTGAATTGATGGGGCTTTCAGCCGAAGAGAAAAGGGAAGGGAGGGGAGAAAATGTCCTCAATTGCAGGAATGATGAGCCAGCAAGTGGCGAGTATTCAAAAAACACTTAATATCAGTTTATTGAATTCACAGCTTGCCACGAACACAGCCCAAGCTATGGTGATGCTCGATCAAGTGCAGCAGCAGCCTCAAGCTGTTCAGCCCAAAGATTCAGATGCTACGTTTATTGATGTCAGAGTTTAACCAAGAAAGCCGCCGTCACAGGCGGCTCTTTTTATGCGCTTCACGAATTTTTTGAACAGCTAACCATGCCTTTATTTTTTGTCGTCCAAGCTATTCATCAAATGCGGCATATACTATTGAGGTAAGAAGTTCCACTATGAAAGGATGTTGATGCCAAGTGAGCAAGGATTTAGGCATCTTTTCGTTGTTTACAGTCAGTTTGTCGGCAATGGGCTTTCTGTTTGGTGGAGCAGGATATTTACTCATGATATTAGTAACACTAATGGCTATTGAATTAATTTGTTCAAGCCTAAGGGAATCTGTGACTGGACAACTTACGATGAAGCGTTTTTTAACCAGGCTTGTTCGAAAGGTTGTGACGATTTCTTTAATATCCATGGCACATTTCTTCGATGTCATGCTGAAGACTGGGGGGACAATTAAGGATTTAGCGCTCATCTTTTATATTATTTATGAATCGTACCAGATTGTCTCAACAGCCAGAGCTCTCGGAATTCCTATTCCACAGTTGTTTATTGATGTGTTAGACATGATGAAAAATAAATTGCGCAAAAAGCCGTAATTTCTTCATATCTGGTCATACTAAAGGAAAAAGGATGAATCAGATGGCGAGACACACATACTATGTATCCGTTCAAGACGGATCGATCTCACAGCACAGAGATGCGGCTGCTTGGCAATTTCAGATAGAAGCAGATGATGACCAAATCTTGCAGTTAAGAGAGTATTTTGATGAACAGTATATGACAGATTGGAAAGGTTTCTTTCGGGCGCATGTTCCATTTCTTGAATATCATTATGATAGTCCAAATGACGAAATGGATAGGAAAAGAAAAGAGATTTACTCGATGATTCATGATCTCGGTAACGAAGAGACAAAGAACTTTATTGAGACGAATGGACTGATGAATTGAAAAAGCATGTAGACAAACCCTCGCATCCTTTGTCAGGTGCTCATGAATGTCAAATTCGCTCTGCGCCAGTACTCGTCCTTCCTAGACTGCAAAGGTTTTCTATCACGCTGAAAAGAAGACAAAAGGCTAAAAGAAAGTTCATTTTAGCCTTTTGTCAACGATCTGAAAGTATGTAGAGACATTCTACATGCTTTTATTTTCGAGGCTGTAAGATACCCCCGATTAGATCACTGATTCCGCCTCTATTTTCCTGCTGTGAGTTGGTGATTTCGTGTGAGGTACTCTGACTCTGGGGTTTGTACCGGTTATCATCTATCCCGACCCGCATTCCAGATGTTCGTTCGGATGGCTGGATAATCACAATTTGGTCCTGTTCATGAAATTCAAACAAGTAGGATTCGCCCGATGTTTGTCCAATGAACGTTTTCCAGTTCACATCTAATTTGACTTTCGGTGCTTTGCCCGTCCAAGCGACAATGGTGTCAGGATCTACACGGCAAGGTGCTTTTAAAATCAGCGGGTTTCCATTTGTTTTGATGGCAACCTGCGCCCCGTGACCTTGATACGAGAGCTTTGAAGTAAATAGCCCTTTTTGTGATAAAATCCCAACGCCTACTGGTGTCACGCCATAGTGACATTCTTCAGTAAAGGCAAGTAAATCTTCACTTTCCACGCTAACATGTTGCCAAGGACCGTTCGGCTCAAGATTGATGACAGTCACATGCTCGCTAGAATCAGCCAAGTAGCAAGTGCCTTGTCCACTCACTTCCATCATCTCAAGGTTTTCACCTGTTAACTTTCTGCTAATATGATTAAATACTTGGCTGACCATATTTCCTTTATTCGTCCCAAGTAATCGTTTACGGTATTGAAATGTACCTTGATCGGCAATCATAGCGCCTTTTTTGGCAAAAAAGATCCCGTTGCCTTCTGCTTGTAAGGTCAGTTCTTCGATCGTGTTGAAATGAAATCCCATTTGTGCCAGCTCCTTTCCTTTGTCAAGATGTGAATCCGTAGATGCGGCATAGGTCGTTTAAATCAAGGGTCGTACCTTGTCCGGTAGCGGTGATTTTCCATTCGTTCTCAACTCTCGTTAGTTCAGCACAAATGATGGATGTACAAAATGAATAATCTTCTGTTAACTGAAAGGTACAAATCTCCTGTTGTGTGATTTGATCTGAAAGGCGCAAGTAGGCATTGGTCACCTGTCCGAAATGATGTGCCCGCTCGTGTGCATCATGTATGGTGGCAGTTACGACGATTTTATGAATATCGGGTGAGACTCTGCTTAGCTGCATAATGATGATCTCATTGTCCCGATGGCCTCCGCCGACCTGATGATCACCTAGATGGCGAACAGCTCCATCTAAGCTTTGCTGCTGATGATAATAGATCAGGTGTTTTGGAGACAGAAGCTTGTCCTCTTCATTTAAGAGAAACACTTGCGTATCTAAATCAATTGGCTGACCAGATAAGTCCCAGCCAAGTCCGATATGAATTTGATCTATATTTGGATTGTCTTTTGTTAAATCTAACTTTTGTCCTTTCATGAGGTGTTTCTTCACTGCCTCAAGAGAAGCGTCTTCTTTCTCATGTTGCCTCATTGGCCATGCTTTGTTATTTTCTTGTTTTGATCCATTTGTGATGCTCATGCTGGTTTCCTCCTCGTCTGTGTAGGACAAACACTTATTGATTTACGTCGTCATGGGCAAAAGGTTTCATGATTAAAATGGGATGAGGATGGAGATGATAAAAAGGTTTTAGCAAGAATACTTATTTTACATACAGACGAGATAGAAGCACTCGTTTGTTTCACTTTTCATAAAAATTCTTCAGAGAAATGTGATCTGTGGTATGATGTTTTACAAGAAGCAAGGACAGGATATGAGGGATTTCACATGCATGTATTTAAAGACTATTATCATAATACGGTCAAGCTCTCTTTTGAAGAGCAGCCTTTTTCAAGTCATCCTAAGCATGTTTGGGCTATTTGCCGCTATCAAGGAAAATGGCTACTTACTGAACATGAGGATCGAGGCTACGAGTTTCCAGGAGGGAAAGTAGAGCCAAATGAAGAAGCAGATCAAGCCGCTATACGAGAGATTCACGAAGAGACGGGTGCTGTTGTTCGTGAATTAACGTATATTGGTCAATATCAGGTGCTTGGCAGAGAGAAAGTCATTGTCAAAAATATTTATTTCGCCGATATTGAAAGGCTCGTCAAGCAGGACACGTATTTTGAAACGAAAGGACCCGTTCTTTTCGCAGACTTACCAAGATCCATCGCAAAAAATAAAAATTTCAGTTTTATTATGAAAGATGATGTCTTGAGACAAAGTCTTGCTTATTTAGAAAAGAACGGTTTGATTCGTTAAAAAAAGCGCAGGGAAATGACCCTGTGCTTTTTATTTTTGCAGAAAACGGCGCTCCAGCCATTCAACAAGCTGATACATGATGGTGGCGAAGACGGCGATAATGAAAAGACTTAAGAACACGAGTGTAAAGTTGAAGACTTGAAAGCCATAGATGATCATATAGCCGAGTCCTTTTGAGGATACAAGGAATTCTCCCACAATGACCCCAACCCAAGAAAGACCAACATTGACCTTAATGGCAGAGATCATCGTTGGAATACTTGCTGGCAAAATGACCTCACGGAAGACCGTTCTTTTTTTTGCGCCAAAGGTTTTCATGACTTTTAAATAATTCTCATCGACTTCTTGAAAGGCTGTATAAATGACGATGGTGGTAATGATCACACTGATAATGGCACCCATCGCGACAATGCTGATCATGCCTGGTCCAAGGGCAACAATTAAAATGGGGGCGAGAGCGACTTTCGGCATCGCATTTAAAATAACCAAATAAGGATCAAGGACATTTGCAAGACGGGTGGACCACCATAAGGCGGCGGCTAATAAAATGCCGCAAAAAGTACCAAGTAGAAAGCCGAGCACTGTTTCAAATAGCGTAATGCTCATATGATTGATTAATGAACCATCTGATAATTTTTGTAAAAACAATTGGCAGACAGCAGATGGTGAACTGAAAATGAGCGGGTCAATCAGTCTGAAATGGCTCGCAAGCTCCCAAAGCGAAAAGAAACTGGCGAAAATGATCAACTGGTAGACTCGCGTCATGCGTTTTTCCATTCGAATTTTTTTTCGATAGGCTTCATGTAAAAGATCACTGTGTTTCAACTGTCTTCAGCTCCTTCCAAATCGTTTGAAAGAGCTCTTGGAAACTTGCTGTCTGTCTCGCTTCAAAAGGAGAGAGCGTCCTCAGATCATCTGGAACGGTAAACATTCGCTGGATAGAGCCGGGATGCTTTGAGAATAAGAAAATGCGATCACTCATCGCAATGGCTTCGCCGATGTCATGCGTGACAAGAACAGCCGTTTTTTGATAGTTTTTTAATGTGTGAAAGACGAGGTCTTCTAATGTCAGTTTCGTCTGGTAATCTAGTGCTGAAAATGGCTCATCAAGCAGAAGCAGGCCGGGATCAACTGCAAGCGTTCGGGCGAGAGCCGCACGCTGCCTCATCCCGCCTGACAGCTCCTTCGGGTATTTTTCTTCGACATCATGCAGTCCAAGCTTTGGCAGTAAGCTAAGGGCAGCTGAGGTGGCTTCATGTGAATCTTGTTTTGCAATTTTTAACCCGAGAATGACATTTTCCTTGATCGTTTTCCATGGGAACAAATAATCTTGCTGGAGCATATAACCGATTTGATGCTCCTGTTGATTCGGTTCTTTTCCTTCGATTAAAATTCGACCTTCAGAGGGTGGCGTAATGCCTGCGATGATGGACAGCAAGGTTGTTTTCCCGCAGCCGCTGGGACCAATAAATGAGATGAATTCACCTTGAGTGATCTCCATATTGATGTGTTTGATGGCCGTGGTTTTTTCTTTTAAAGAGAAGTACGTGTGGGTCACATGGTCAATTTGAAGGAAAGACATGTGCTACCTCCTGTTCTATTTGTGATCTGTGACCTTCCTTGCAATGGATGAATCGACAAGTTGTTTGTACGGGATAAATTCCGGTAGTTCACCACTTGCCTTCATGATTTCCTGTAATTTGTTCCATTCCTCTTCATTTAGAAGGGGATCTGTTGCGTAGGAGTTCTGCTGCTTGTAGCGTTTAATGGCTGTTGATAAGACATCAAGGTCTGTATCAGGAAATTGAGATTGGATTGTCTCGGCAATTTCCTCTGGGCTCTTTGCTTTGACCCATTTTTGCGCTTTGTAAATGGCACGAGTAAAGGCTTCAGCTGTCTCTTTGTTTTCCTCTAAGTAACTCTTCTTTGCCATAAAGGTGGTATAAGGCACCTTGCCGGAAGCCTCACCAAAGGAGGCGGTAATGTACCCTTTGCCTTCTTTTTCAATTAAGGAAGCTGTCGGTTCGAATAACTGCACAAAATCGCCAGTTCCAGAGGAAAAAGCACCTGAAATGTTGGCAAAATCAATATTTTGAATCATGCGAAGATCCTGTTTCAAATCAATGCCTTCTTTTTTCAGGACATATTCACCGACCATTTGCGGCATGCCGCCTTTTCGTTGACCGAGAAAGTCCTTTCCTTTCAATTGATCCCAAGAGAATTGATTGATTTTTTCCCTTGAAACAAGAAATGTACCGTCTGTTTGTGTCAGCTGTGCAAAGTTCATGACAGAGTCTTTCGTGTCTTGTGCTTCCACATAAATAGAAGATTCAGATCCGGTCAGAGCGATATCAGCGCCGCCGGATAAGAGAGCTGTCATTGTTTTATCGCCGCCCCAAGTGGTTTTTAATTCAACCTCTAAGCCTTCATCTTTGAAAAATCCTTCGGATAGGGCGACATAAAGCGGTGCATAGAAGACCGAATGGGTCACCTCGGCTACTTGTACGGTCTGCTCTTGGTCTTTTTTACAGGCGACAAATGGAATAAAGAGCAGGACAACGAATATGAATGCCAGTCTGACTTTAATGGAACGATTCAAGAGTAATTCGCCTCCTTTGTTCTAGGTCACTAATTAAAGTATGTCAAAAGGGATTTTTGGTGAGTGCCTAGATGAAATAAGAAGCGCATTGTTTATTTATAGAACGTGTCTTTTTTTCTATACTAGAAGCATGAATGCTTTCTTGAATTTGGTAGAAATAAAGGAGCGGTTTCGTGTATAGATTGAGTTGGATATTTGTTGGTTGGTATGTAGTAGGTCTTATTTTAATGGTCTTTTTTGAAGTGCCGGCATGGCTTCAGTTTGCGAATGGTATCTTTCTTGTGCTTTACGCCTGCTGCGTCATTGAGATTGGCCGAAATATCTACGGGGCATGGAGCTTTGTAATCGTAAGAGCAGCCATTGTGGGTGTGTTGACGTTTACGGTTGAATGGGTGGGAATCACAACTGATTTTCCTTTTGGGGCCTATGATTATTATCCGACGCTAGGATTTCTTGTGGCGGGAGTGCCTTTGACGATCGCTTTTGCATGGGTTGGTGTGTTTTTAAATAGTCTTTTTTTATCAAGACAACAATCGAAGTGGAAGCGAGCCGTCGAAACGGGTATATGGATTGTGCTGCTTGATCTCATATTAGATCCGGTAGCGGCTGAACGAAAGTTTTGGGTGTGGTATGACGGCGGAGGTTTCTTTGGTATCCCTTTTGAGAATTTTGTCAGCTGGGGTATCATTGGAGCAGGACTTTCATTTCTGTTCCCGCTCGTATCCATTGATCAGCAGGCATTGCGCTGGAATGGGCGTATTTATCAGGCCATGGTGTTCTTCTTTGGTCTTTTAGCATTAAAGGGCGGGCTGGATGTCATTTTTTATTTAGCACTGATCATTGTCATCTTGTGTGAAGGAAGGGTTCGATTTGAAAGAAAGCGACAAAAACCGATCGTTTAGACGACTCTTTTATTTTTATCTTGAACGATATTTACTGAACAAACATTTTCGCTGTGTCATGATGAAAGGTACGGTTGACCCAAAGGAGAAGCATCCTGTTCTTTATCTTGCTAATCACAGTTCATGGTGGGATGGACTGATCATTTTTCTTTTAATAGAACAAATGTCTGAGCTGGATCATGCCATGATGATGGAAGAGAAGCAGTTGAAGCAATATGCTTTTTTTCAAAAACTTGGTGCATTTCCAGTTCATAAAGAGAAGTTGAAAAGTGTCAAGCAGGCATTAATGACCGCAAAGGAGAAGATGGAGGCTGGCGGGGCTGTGTGGCTCTTCCCGCAGGGGAAAATTATGCACCAAGACATAAGGCCGCTTGAACTGGAAGGCGGAGCTTCTTTTTTAGTCAGGCAATTTGAGCAGGTCGTCATCAAACCTGTGACGCTACATTATACATTTAATCAATTTCAAAAACCGACGGTATCGGTTGAGTTTGGAGAAGATGTCCTAGTAGCTGGCGGATCACTTCGCAGTAAGGAAGTAACAAGTTTACTCGGAGACCTGCTTGAAACACAGTTAAACGCACATCAAGCACAGGTTATTGCTGATCCAGATTTTTCAACAAACGAACAATTTAGGCAGGTGACAAGGACAAGCCGGTCAACTAGTGATGCGTTTGATTCCTTTAAAAAGTGGGTGAAAACATGGCGGTCTTCTTAATTGTCATCAGTGTTTTGCTGCTCTGCCAATTGATGTTTACGATTTGGAATATGAAGCAATTTCCTGTACTCAAGCCGGCATCTCTTTCACCTGATGAACCCATTTCATTATCGATCCTCATTCCAGCGAGAAATGAAGAAAAACGGCTGGAAGCCTGCCTTCAGTCGATTGTTGATCAGCGTCTCCATCCGAAAGAGTTGATCGTGCTGGATGATCACTCGACAGATCAGACGAGAATGATTGCAGAGGGATTCGCAGAGACATATCCATGGATTCACGTGCAGTCAGGTCAAGTACTGAAACGAGGATGGCTTGGAAAATCATATGCTTGTTCCCAGCTTGCTGAGGCAGCATCTTCTGATTGGCTGTTATTTTTAGATGCAGATGTCCGCTTAAAACAAGGAGCTATTGAAGCGGTGTACAAGCAGTTATGCATACAAAAAACGGGCATGCTTTCAGGTTTCCCAGAGCAAAAAACGGGAACGCCTTTTGAGCATCTTGTCGTTCCTATGATGATGTTTACGATTGGCTGCCATCTGCCAGTGAAGTGGGTCAAAACATCTCAACATCCTGCTTTTGCCGCAGCACATGGCGGCTTTATTGCCATTGAAAAGAACTGTTATCACGAAATAGGTGGTCATGAAGCGATCAAGGATTCGCTCGTGGATGATATGGCTTTGGCTAAACGAGTGAAAGCGAAGGGCTTTCCGTTCACACTGGCAAGTATTCATTCTTTTGTCTACATGAGAATGTATGAGAGTGGACAGGAAGTATGGGAAGGATATCGGAAAAATTTGTTCCCGGGAGTGAATCGAAGCATTGCTTTGTTAAGCAGTGTCTTTTGTTTATACTCCGTCCTTTATGTAGTTCCTGTTATTTGCTTTATGATCGCACTGATTCATTTTGATGTGGTCAATCTCTGTTTAGCCCTTCTTTGCTACGGGCTTGGTGTATCCATTAAAGCGGTCATTGATATCGAAAATGGAAGAACGTCTACGATGGCCTTTTTATTGCCTGTCAGTATCATGAGCCTGATGGCCATTGGTTTTGCTTCTATGAAAATTGGGCTGAAAAAAGAAGGCTATGAATGGAAAGGAAGAAGGTACGAATGAAAAAAGTGATCATTATTGGCGGCGGACTTGGCGGGTTATCGGCTGCGATTCGCTTACAGTCAGGCGGTTTCCAGGTCACCATTTTAGAAAAAGAAGCTTCTTTAGGCGGGAAATTACAACGCCATCAAGCGTCTGGCTACTCTTTTGATTTAGGACCGAGTACCATTACAATGAAGGCGTATTTTGAAGAAGTATTTACCTCCTGTCATAGACGAATGGAGGATTATGTGACGTTTTATCCGATTTTCCCCCTTACTAAAAACGTTTTTTCAGATGGACATACGGTCGAGTTTACGCCAGATATTGAGCAAATGGAATCACAAATTGCAGTTTTTAGTCCAGAGGATGCAAAGCGATACCGGGCATTTTTACAGGAATCGAAGAAGCTTTTTCAAATGGCAGAGGATCAGTTTTTAAATCGTTTATTATTGAGCTGGAAAGATAAAGCGGATATCAAGTTAATGAAAGCCCTTCTTGCAGTTAAACCTTTTACATCCGTTCAGCGCTTGCTACGTCAATATTTTCGTCATCCTCATACATTGGCGATGTTTGGCCGGTATGCGACTTACATTGGCTCTTCTCCATACGAGGCACCTGCTATTTTTAATATGATGGCTTATTTAGAAGGAGAAAAAGGCATTTATGGTATTAAGGGCGGTACGTATCGTTTAGTTGAGGCATTTGAGACACTGGCAAAGGAATTGGGTGTCCAAATTCATCTCAATGAACGAGTCAAAAAGATTCATGTGAAGAATAAGCGAATCCAAGGAGTTGAAACGGATCAGCAGTTATATGAAGCAGATCAAGTCATTGCGGGGGCAGATGCACTGACTGTTTATCGCCAATTAATTGATGAAGAAGACCGCCCGAGCTTTGGAAATCAAAAACTGGCAAACATTGAGCCATCGTTATCAGGTTTTGTTCTTTTGTTGGGCGTCCCTAAAGTCTATGAACAATTGTCTCATCACAACGTGTTTTTTCCAGAGAATTATGAACAAGAATTCAAGGATATTTTTCAGAAAAAACAGCTTCCTCATGATCCGACGCTTTACATCTGTTATTCAGGTCATTCAGAGCCAGCTTTAAGCGGAGGGCCAGGACGAAGTAACTTGTTTGTATTGGCCAATGCGCCATATGTGACAAAAGAGCAAAATTGGGACATGCTAAAGGAGACATATGGCCAGCATATGAAAACAAAACTAAAGGAAAAGGGTCTCTTTGATCTTGACCAGCTTGTAGAATTTGAAGCGGTACAAACCCCGCTTGATTTACAGCAAAAAACGGGAGCGTATCATGGGGCCATTTATGGCATGTCGTCAAACTCATTCAAGCAGGCATTTTTTCGCATCAATAATCAATCAAAGGATATTGAAGGGCTTTGGTTTGTTGGCGGCACAAGTCATCCAGGCGGCGGCACTCCGATGGTGACAAAATCAGGACAGCTCGTCGCAGAAGCCATTATCAAGCATTTGACGTAACACCGAATGAAAAGGAGAGAATTCAAGTGATTGTGGAAAAGAGAAGGTTTCCGTCGCCACATCCGCATATTCACTTATATACAGTGACATATGAGGCCGATGGACTTCGAATGAAGGGGCTGCTCGCTGAACCGGCCGGAGAAGGTCTCTATGACGGTTTTTTATATTTACGCGGCGGCATTAAAAATGTGGGAATGGTTAGACCTGGCCGAATTGTGCAATTTGCTGCGCAAGGGTTTGTCGTCTTTGCGCCCTTCTACCGAGGGAATCAAGGAGGGGAAGGGAACGAGGATTTTGCCGGAGAAGATCGGAAAGATGCATTTGCTGCATTTCAGCTGTTGAAACATCATCAAAAGGTGAAGCAGGAGCGCATTCATATCTTTGGTTTTTCCCGTGGCGGAATTATGGGCATATGGACCGCTGTTGAAATGAAGCATGAGGCCGCTTCCTTTGTGACATGGGGAGGCGTAAGTGATATGAAGCTCACCTATGAAGAACGTGTGGATATGAGAAGAATGATGAAGCGTGTGATAGGAGGTCCTCCGCATAAGGTACCAGAAGCATATGAGGCTAGAACGCCTTTGAATCATGTGCACCAAATTGAAGCACCTGTCCTAATCATTCATGGGGAGCTGGATGAGAATGTATCCATTGAGCATGCGTATTTATTAGAAGATGCACTGCGTCAGCATGGTAAGTCTGTGGAAACATGGTATTTTCACGGATATCATCATTATTTCCCACCACAGCATAACCGGGAGATTGTCAGACGGCTGACGACATGGATGCACAGCCGAAAAGGCGGAAATGTGGTAAAATAAACGGTAGAAAGAAATATAGAAAGTAGGGGGATTTTCATTATGGGAATGCCTGTTGAATTTAATACAATGATTGTCACAAAAGGAAAAGAGACAAGAATTGAAGAAAATGTGTTTGAGCTCATGAAGGAAGGGTACCGCATTTATCCATTAAATATTCCGCTTGAGGTGCGTAAAACGAAAGACGGAGAAAAAACAGGGACAGCACATGTTGAAAAGCTGGAGCTCACAGACAATGTCACGAAGGTGACGTACCGTCTTGTGTCATTGCATTCAACGAACTAAAAAAGCTGAGGGATTCATTCCCTCAGCTTTTTCCTTTTGATTAGACGAGTGGTCCGCCTTTTGCTTCAATATCACTTGCTGCATGGCTGAATTTTTTGAAGTTCTTTTTAAATTCATTTGCAAGGAAGTTTGCTTTTTCTTTGTAAGCCTCTTGATCGTCCCATGTTTTAGCAGGCTGAAGCACTTCATCTGGCACTCCTGGAATATGAAGCGGGATGTGTAATCCGAAGATGTCGTCAGTGATCATTTCAGCGTTGTCAAGATCTCCTTCGATCGCTGCCTGCACCATTGCTCTTGTATGAGCAAGATTCATTCGTTTGCCCGTACCGTAGCCGCCGCCAGTCCAGCCTGTATTCACAAGGAATACTTTTGCGCCGTGCTCATCGATTTTTTTACCAAGCATTTCAGCATAGACATGAGCAGGAAGTGGCAAGAATGGTGAACCAAAGCAAGTAGAGAACGTTGTTTCTGGTGACGTCACGCCACGCTCAGTTCCCGCTAGTTTACTTGTGTAACCGCTCAAGAAGTGGTACATGGCTTGTTCTTTCGTTAAACGGCTGATTGGAGGTAAAACGCCGAATGCATCAGCTGTTAAAAAGACGATGGCAGATGGGTGACCTGCAATACTTGGTTTCACGATGTTATCAATCATTTCGATTGGGTAAGCCGCACGTGTATTTTCAGTAAAGAATGTGTCATCATAATCTGCTTCACGTGTTTCTTCATCAAGTACTACATTTTCAAGCACTGATCCGAAGCTGATGGCTTTGTAAATTTGTGGTTCTTTTTCTTCACTTAAGTTTACGCATTTTGCATAGCATCCGCCTTCAATATTGAAGACACCTGTGTTAGACCAGCCGTGCTCATCGTCTCCAATCAGCTTTCGGCTTGCACTTGCAGAAAGCGTCGTTTTTCCAGTACCTGAAAGGCCGAAAAATAAAGCAACATCGCCTTCTTGACCGACGTTAGCAGAGCAGTGCATTGATAAAATATCTTGTTCAGGAAGCAGGTAGTTCATAACAGAGAAAATGGATTTTTTCATCTCTCCTGCATATTCTGTTCCACCGATCAGAATCGTCCGTTTTTCAAAAGAAACGATAATAAACGTTTCAGAGTTTGTGCCATCTGTTTCAGGATCTGCTTTAAAGTGAGGTGCAGATAAGATGGTGAAAGGTTTTTCGTTTGATGATGGTGTTGATCCATCAGGTCTGATGAATAGCTGCTTTGCAAAGAGATTGTGCCAAGCGAATTCATTTACAACTGTAATGGGCATACGGTATTTTTCGTCAGCACCTGCAAAACCATCAAAGACAAATAGTTCATCACGTTCTTTTAAGTATGACACAACCTTTGTATATAAACGATCAAATGCCTCTTTCGAGATCGGCTGATTGACTTGACCCCAATCAATTTTATGTTCAGAGTTTTCTTCTTTTACGATGAATTTATCTTTAGGCGAACGTCCAGTGTAGGCACCCGTTGTGGCGCGGACAGCACCAGTTGAAGTTAAAACGCCTTCATTACGTGCCAAAATCTTTTCAACAAGTTTCGGAACAGATAAATTTTGGTGCGTATTTTCTAATGAGAGCAATGACTGCAAATCTTCTTTTAAATCCACTGAGTTCATAAAAAAACCCTTCCTTTACCGTTGAATTTGTTTGTTTTGATTAGTATAACACATTGATAATAATAGTCTATACTATTTAAACATTTTTGTGTGTGTTTTTTCATTTCTGCTATGAAAATATGCTTTTTGGTGATGCTAATGATGAGGTGAAAAAAAGGGGAGATAATTCCTATGAACCATTGACATGACGCAAGGGTTTAAGATAAGATATCTTATTGAACGGATACTCTTATCCCGAGTTGGTGGAGGGACAGGCCCGATGAAGCCCAGCAACCGGTTTCTTATGAAAAAGGCATGAACATGCTGAGAAACCAAGGTGCTAACCTGATGCAAGGTACAAGAACACCTTGAGCGATAAGAGTGAAAGGCATGCGATCTCAGACCCTTTCCTCGCAATGAAGGAAATGGTTTTTTTTATTTTTGGGATATCATATGAACAAATTGCCAATAACATCTCTAATATAAACATGTTGAAATATAAGAGGGAACGAGTTCCGTATCATATTGGAGGCCTCATCTTGGGATGATGTGGTCTTGTACAGGAGGAAATAGCCATTATGAGTCAAAATCGTCGTTTATTTACTTCAGAATCAGTGACCGAAGGACATCCAGATAAAATCTGTGATCAAATTTCAGACAGCATTTTGGATGAAATTTTAAAGAAAGATCCAAATGCACGTGTTGCCTGTGAAACTTCTGTAACAACCGGTCTCGTATTAGTAAGCGGTGAGATTACAACGTCTACTTATGTCGACATTCCAAAGACGGTGCGTGACACGATTAAGGAAATTGGCTACACACGTGCGAAATATGGTTTTGATGCGGAAACATGTGCGGTTCTTACATCAATTGATGAACAGTCTGCTGATATTGCGCAAGGTGTAGACAAAGCGCTTGAAGCACGTGAAGGAACAATGACTGAAGAAGAAATTGATGCGATCGGTGCAGGTGACCAAGGTTTGATGTTTGGTTTTGCAAACAACGAAACTGAAGAGCTTATGCCACTGCCGATTTCTCTTGCACATAAATTATCTCGCCGTTTAACAGAAGTACGCAAGAATGAAACACTTGCATACCTTCGTCCAGACGGAAAAACTCAAGTAACAGTTGAATATGATGAACAAAACAAACCAGTTCGTATTGATACGGTGGTTATTTCTACACAGCATGCACCAGAAGTGACGCTTGAACAAATTCAAAGCGACTTAAAAGAGCATGTCATCCGCCCTGTCGTTCCAAGTGAACTGATCGATGAAGAAACAAAATACTTCATCAACCCAACAGGCCGCTTTGTCATCGGTGGACCTCAAGGGGATGCTGGTTTAACTGGACGTAAAATCATCGTTGATACTTATGGCGGGTATGCTCGTCACGGTGGCGGTGCTTTCTCTGGTAAGGATGCAACGAAGGTTGACCGTTCTGCAGCATATGCGGCTCGCTATGTAGCGAAAAACATCGTAGCAGCTGGTCTTGCAGATTCATGTGAAGTACAGCTTGCTTATGCAATTGGTGTTGCACAGCCTGTCTCCATTTCAATTGATACATTTGGAACAGGAAAAGCCTCTGAAGAGAAATTAATTGAAGTGGTACGTGCAAACTTTGATCTTCGTCCAGCCGGCATTATTAAAATGCTTGACTTACGTCGTCCGATCTATAAACAAACCGCTGCATATGGACATTTTGGCCGTCATGACTTGGATCTTCCATGGGAAAAAACGGATAAAGCCGACACGCTTCGCAAGGAAGCATTAGGAGAATAACAACATACAAAACCGCTTATTTTAAGCGGTTTTCCTTTTGATTAAAAAAAATTCTACAAAAAGCGTAAAAATGTGAAACAAAATTGGACAAAATACTGTCTAATTATAGGTCTACTTTTAAGAAATAACATAACGTGGAGGCAATAATATGTGTGGGTTTGTTGGTGTATTTAATCACCGTCCATTGTCCGAAACTACTGAGCAGGAAGAGTTAATTAAGCAAATGAATCGTCTCATCGTTCATCGAGGTCCGGATGATGAGGGGTACTTTCATGATGAGCATGTAGGATTTGGATTTAGACGTTTAAGTATTATAGATGTTGAACACGGAAAGCAGCCGCTTTCTTATGAAGATGAAAAATATTGGATTATTTTCAACGGAGAAATTTATAACTATGTGGAGCTGAAAGAAGAGCTTGTGAAAAAAGGCTATACGTTCAGCACAGATTCTGATACGGAAGTCCTTCTTGCCACATATCGCCACTATAAAGAAGAAGCGGCATCGAAGCTTCGCGGGATGTTTGCATTTTTAATTTGGGATAAAGAAGCGCAGTTATTATATGGCGCAAGAGATCCTTTCGGCATTAAACCGCTCTATTTTACACAATTGGATGACCAAGTGTACTTTGCTTCTGAACGCAAAAGCTTAATGGCTGTGAATGAGAACATTTTATTTGATGAGACTGCTTTGCAGCAGTATATGTCTTTTCAGTTCGTTCCTGAGCCAAATACACTTGATCAAAAAGTGCACAAAGTTGAGCCAGGTCATCAGTTTACACTGCGTCCAGGCCAAGACATTGCATTTAAGACTTACTGGAAAGTTCAATTCAAACCTGAACAAACACAAGAGCAGAAATTAGTAGAAGAAGTACGTGATGCTATCTATGATTCTGTAAAAGTCCACATGAGAAGTGATGTGCCTGTTGGTTCATTCCTATCAGGTGGGATCGATTCTTCTTTCATCGTGTCGGTCGCAAAGGAATTTCACCCTGAACTGAAGACATTCTCTGTTGGTTTCCAGCAGGATGGATTCAGTGAAGTGGATGTAGCAAAAGAAACAGCTGATAAGCTGGGATTGCAAAACTTTAGTGCTGTGATTTCTCCTGAGGAATATATGAATGAGCTTCCAAAGATCGTCTGGCATTTAGATGATCCTTTGGCTGATCCAGCGGCGATTCCATTGTATTTCGTAGCAAAAGAAGCGAAAAAACAAGTCACAGTTGTTCTTTCAGGTGAGGGAGCAGACGAGCTGTTCGGTGGATATAATATTTATCGTGAGCCGCTATCTCTAAAGCCTTTTGAATCTGTACCATCCATGCTGAAAAAGCTTCTTCTTCGTCTGGCTCGTTTAATGCCAGAAGGAATGAAAGGGAAAAGCTTTATCGTTCGCGGCTGTACGCCATTAGAGGAACGTTATATCGGCAATGCAAAAATCTTTGAAGAGCCAGTGAAGAAAAACCTCTTAAAGCAGTATGATCCGAACATCACGTATCGTGACGTGACGAAAACATACTTCGAAGAAAGTGCAGGCTACAGTGATATTAACAAAATGCAATATGTTGATATTCATACGTGGATGCGCGGGGATATCCTGCTGAAAGCAGATAAGATGACAATGGCGAATTCTCTTGAGCTTCGTGTTCCATTCCTTGATAAGGTCGTATTTGAAGCAGCTTCTAAAATTCCAGAAGAGCTGAAAACGAAAGACGGCACAACGAAATATTTATTGCGTAAAGCAGCAGAAGGCATTGTACCAGACCATGTGTTAAACCGTAAAAAACTAGGTTTCCCTGTGCCAATTCGTCATTGGCTGAAAAATGAGATGAACGCTTGGGCGAAAGATATCATTAAAAACAGTCAAACAGATGAATACATTAACAAGGCATATGTTCTTGATTTATTAAATGATCATTGTGCTGGAAAAGCCGATCATAGCCGTAAGATTTGGACTGTCCTGATCTTTATGATCTGGCATAGCATCTATGTAGAGCGCAGCATTGATCCAGAGCAGTTGAATCACCAGCCGAAAGAAGTTATTTTTAGCTAATGAAAAAGGTTTTCAGCTTTGTGCTGAAAACCTTTTTTGTCATGATAGAAAGTGGTGGAAAAGGGTAAAATAACAAGCGGTACACAGTTATTGCTTAATATCCTGAAAAAAACATGATAAAGTGAAGATACATGTATGATGTTAACGCGATAAAAGGGAACGATAGTATTGTCCTTTTTCTACATATTCTCTGCGGATACGATCCATGTCTTGGATATCTTCATCTGTTAACTGGCGAACGACTTTGGCTGGACGGCCAAAAGCAAGTGAACCTTTTGGGATGACTTTTCCTTGCGGGACAAGGCTACCTGCACCAATAAAGGCTCCTTCGCCAATTTCCGCACCATCGAGAATGATGGATCCCATGCCAATGAGGGCATTTTTTCGAATGATAGAGCTATGTAATGTGACTTGGTGTCCAATGGTAGCACCATCTTCAATCAGAAGTGTTTTTCCAGGACTTTGATGCAGACAGGATAAGTCTTGAATGTTGACGTTTTTTCCAATTCTCACAGGAGCTACATCGCCTCTAATGACCGTTTGGAACCAAACGCTTGAATATTCTCCAATTGTGACATCACCTGTAATGGTGGCATTTTCTGCAACAAAGACCGATTCATGAATCTCAGGTGTAAACTGATGATATGGATAAATCACTTTTTCGACTTCCTTTCTTAATACAACATTTGTGAGGTGTTTACTTTGTGGACTTGGCATGCTGAAAGACCGGTTGGTACAATTGTCATTGTACATGGTGCTAGTGAATATCATGGCCGATATAAATGGCTGATCGAAATGTGGCGAAATGCAGGCTATCACGTCGTCATGGGTGACCTGCCTGGGCAAGGGACATCGACACGTGCGAGAGGCCACATTCGTTCTTTTCAAGAATACATTGATACAGTCGATGAATGGATTGAACATGCGAAGTCGTTCAGACTTCCGACATTTTTACTTGGACATAGTATGGGGGGACTGATTTCGATTGAATGGTTCAAGCAGTATACCCATACGAAGATTGATGGCCTTATTTTATCATCACCTTGTTTAGGTCTGCAATTTAAACCGAAGAAGCTGATGGATTTTGCGTCAAAAGGGCTAAATGTGCTGGCGCCGTCTTTTAAAGTCGAATCTGGGCTGTCGATTGAACTTGCCACGCGGAATCAAGATGTGATAGAGGCAGATTCGAATGATTCGCTTTATGTGACGAAGGTGTCGGTTCGCTGGTATCGAGAACTGGTGAAAAATATCGATGCGGCGATGCAGCCTACGAATGTTTTTCGGTCGATTCCACTCCTGCTCATGCAGGCAGGCGATGACAAGATTGTAGATAAAACAAGAGTGATGAAATGGTTCAATGGCATTGAATCAACCAATAAATCATACCGTGAATGGGAAGGGCTTTATCATGAAATTTTTAATGAGCCCGAGCGAGAAGAAGTATTTAAGGCGGCAAGAGCCTTTACTGATCAATATATTTGATTGTGAGCTTAAGTTGGGGGTGGATTGATTTGTCAGTACCAGAACGTCCTTTTGCACTGATGACGAAGGTGTATAAAGATATTTTTCCGCTAGTTCATCAGGAGCTAAAAAAGTGGCGGGCTTATGCAGAAATGATTGAAAACGAAGAACTGAGAACGCAGGCACTAGCGAGCATATCCAGTAAAACCTTTCACTGTGAAGGCGGGGGAATTTTATCTCTGCTTGCAGGTGAAGCGAAGGAAACGTGTATTGAATTCATTGTGGCGTACCAAACGATTAGCGATTACTTAGATAATTTGTGTGACCGCAGTACATCACTTGATCCAAAGGATTTTCATATGCTGCATCAGGCAATGAGAGATGCACTCGATATTCATGCGGAGCTTAAGCCGTATTATCAATTCCGTGATGATCAAGAGGATCATGGTTACCTGCATGCGCTAGTCAGGACGTGCCAAGATGTGCTGTCACGTCTAGCGCATTATCCGATCATTCAGCCCTATTTACATACGCTGTGTGATTATTATAGTGATTTACAAGTACATAAGCATGTGGTTCCTCATGAGCGTGAACCTCGATTAGAGTCATGGTTCCGCCAGTATGAAAAGGATTTACCAAAGATGGAGTGGTATGAGTTTTCCGCATGTGCAGGATCAACGCTGGGTATTTTCTGTCTTGTGGCTTATGCACTGCAGCCTGATTTTACAGAGAAGCAGGCGAAGCAAATTTACGAAAGCTATTTCCCTTATATCCAAGGTCTGCACATCTTACTGGACTATTTAATCGACCAAGAAGAGGACAGGCTGGAAGGCGATTTGAATTTTTGCTCGTACTACAATTCTCATCATGAGATGATGGATAGACTACAGCATTTTATTGAAAAAGCGGATGAACAGCTGAAAGGCATTCCACACGAGAATTTTCACAAACTAATCAATAGAGGGTTACTTGCGGTCTATTTGTCTGATGAAAAAGTGACAGCCCAAAAAGAGATGAACAAGCTGGCAAAGCGGTTGATCAAATCAAGCGGGAAAACATCGTTCTTTTTCTATATCAATGGCAGAGCCTATCGCACCTATCAGAAAATGCCTTGGATGAAATCTTCTTAACGTATAAAATAAGCTCATCAGCTTGTAGAAAATGTTTTTCTACAAGCTTTTTTGTTTTGAACTGTTTCGCTTTGGACCATGTACAGTTCTTTTATGATTACAATCCTCTTATTTGCTGCCGATATTATTCTTAGTGTACGAAAAATAGGAGAAAAGTATGAATTGAATGAATCGTATCTACTCCTTATGACGTATATTTGTTGAAAAACTTAAAAAAGGGGAAGGTTGAATATGTCATTTTTTAAAAAGTTTGCAGCAAGTGTAGGAATCGGTGCAGCAAAAGTGGATACAATTTTGGAGAAAGATGCGTATGAACCGGGAGAAGAAGTAAAGGGAACAGTCCATGTGAAGGGCGGAAAAGTGCCTCAAGATATCCGCTATATTGATTTAAAGTTGAAAACATGGTACACCATTGTAAAAGATGATGAAGAGCAACGAAAACACACAACCATCCATTCTGTCCGAGTGACTGAATCATTCACGATTCAGCCTGGGGAAGCTCAGCAGTTTACATTCTCGTTTCACCTTCCTCTTGATACACCAATGACTGTAGGTAAAGTAGAGGTTGCTGTTGTGACAGACCTTGATATTCAAGGTGGTATTGATAAATTTGATCATGACCGCATTTTTGTAAACGCACACCCTTGGGTGAATCGTGTGCTTGAAGCTGTTGGAAACTTAGGCTTTCACCTTCATGAAGCAGACTGCGAAGAAGCACCTTATTTTAGGCGCCGCCTTCCCTTTGTTCAAGAATTTGAGTTCATACCGACTTCCGACTATTATCGTCAAATGCTTGATGAGTTAGAGGTGATTTTCTTCATTGATGAAGAGGGGTTAGATATCATTTTTGAAGTCGACCGTAGAGCAAGAGGGCTGCGTGGCTGGCTGGAAGAAATGTATAATGACGGAGAACAGCTTGTACGTGTCCGCTTTACTCAATCAGAGCTTGCAGATGTAGAAGAGCTGGAAGTAGTGCTTGAAGAAATCATTGACCAATACGCTTATTAAATAAAAAAAACTCAAATCCATTAAGAGGATTTGAGTTTTTTTTCGATGGCTACCACAAAGGGCGGATCGTTTTGAATATTCATGTATTGATAAGAGATCACCTGTACTTCTTCGTGATGGAGTGTTTTGCAATAATCAAGAAGGATGTCCTTCTCTTTTTTTCCTTCGGGATGACCGTGGTAAATCACAAGAACGATCAGACCTCCAGGCTTAAGCCAATCCATGAGCTGGTTGATCGCTTCAATGGTCGTATGGGCCTGAGTCGTGACGGTTTTATCGCCTCCTGGTAAGTACCCAAGATTGAACACTGCACCAGATATGTGACCATAAGCTTCGGCTGGCAGATGCTCAGCAAGTTGTTCATGTCCGTCATGGATCAGGTGAACGTAAGGGTAGTGCTCACCAAGTCTTTTGCTTGTTTGCTCAATGGCTTCCTTCTGTACATCGAATGCGAAAACTTGTCCATCCTTCCCGACAAGGTCAGCTAAATAGCGTGTATCATGGCCATTTCCCATCGTTGCATCAATGACAATATCGCCTTTTTGACATGCACGTTCTAACAGTTCTTTACTAAAAGGGAGCATCCGTTTTAAAATCATTTTGCCGCTTCTTCCAATCTGATGAAGCGTTTGCCCTGGTAGCTGTTACGTCTTTCAAGCTCAGCATTAATGGCATTGAGCACTTCCCATTTATTCACACTCCACATTGGACCTACCATTAATTCAATGGGACCATCGCCTGTAATACGATGAATAATCATTTCTGGGGGCAGGATCTCCAGCTGATCACAGACAAGCTGGACATATTCCTCTTGGCTGAGAAATTCTAGTTTGCCTTTCTCATATTGCTTTACCATCGGTGTTCCTTTTAACAGGTGAAGTAGATGAATTTTAATTCCTTGCACATCTAAATCAGCGACAGCTTTTGCTGTTTCCATCATCATATCTCGGTTTTCAAGAGGAAGACCGTTGATGATATGTGAACAGACCCGAATGCCATGTTTTCGCAGTTTTTCTACACCTTCTACGTAGCATTCATAATCATGAGCACGGTTGATGAGCATCGCTGTCCGCTCATGTACAGTTTGTAGACCAAGTTCAACCCATAGATACGTCCGCTCATTTAACTCAGCTAAATATTCCACGACGTCATCTGGCAGACAATCAGGTCTTGTGGCAATCGATAAACCAACCACTCCATCCAGATTCATAACGGTTTCGTATTTTTCTTTTAAAACAGGCAGCGGCGCATGTGTATTTGTGTAAGCTTGGAAATACGCCATGTATTTTCCGTCTTTCCATTTTGTATGCATCCGGGCCTTGATTTCATTAAATTGAGTGATGAGATCATCCGCACGGTTCCCTGCAAAATCACCAGATCCTGCTGCGCTGCAAAATGTGCAACCTCCATGTGCGACAGTACCATCACGGTTTGGACAATCAAAGCCACCGTCTAATGCGACTTTAAATACTTTATGACCAAAGTGCTCACGCAAATGATAATTCCATGTGTGATAACGTTTTTCGCTGTTTGAATATAAAAAAGGGTTATGCTGATCCAAGTCAGTAACCTCCTTGCATAATAATAGGCATCCTTAAAGTTTAACAAAAATCACGAAAGAGGACAATTGAATCTGTCCAACATTTTCTTTAGTGAAAAAGCTTTACGTGGGCAAAATAGGCGAGAGCAATGATGAAATGGAGGGATGGCAAGATGGCAACAAGAAAATCAATCGATGAATTTGTCCAAAAAAGCACTGAGACTCTCGAGTTTGCAAGCGAACAGTTTGATTTGAGCTCTCGCCAAGAACATTATAACGAGGAAGAATTTTCAAAAGCACAACTCATGCTAGAGGATGCAGTGAATGAATTAGAAAAGTTAAAAGATGTCGCCAATGATCAGCAAAGAGAACGTTTAGACAGAACGCGTGTACAAATTCAAAGTCTGCAAAACCAAATGATTTTGGGTATTTCATACGATAACGAATGATGAACAGATCCTTCTTTTAAGGGTCTGTTTTATTTTTTGGCTGTTTTCGTTGTTTTTGGATATATATTTGTCATAGGTTTTTATTCTGTTAAAGTATGTTATATAGAGAAATTGCAAATATCTTCAAAGGGGTAGAAGAAATGTGGGTGACTCTTCCTGATTGGTTTTGGGCATTATATTACTTGTTTTTCTTAGCAACATTAGGAACCGCAATATTCAGTGTTGTGAAAAATAAACAAAGGGGATTGTCCATTCTAACCATTGTATTTACTGTTACAATTCCGATGATTAGCCTGATAAATAGCATTGGTAGAGTAGAAGGAATGAATGAATTTGAACACTTATTTAGTCAATTGCGACAGGGGGCAGTTTGGTCTATCTTTACAGTTATAGGCTATATATTTTTATTAGTATGGTGGGTGCTAATCCTGTTCAAAAGCAAGTCCAAAAACAAAGGAATAGTATCTAATTAAAACATTGTAGAGACCTCAATATTCGGGGTCTTTTATTATGCACTTTTTCAGGCGATTATGAAAGTGATGAACGTGTTGAACACCCTAAATCAGAAGCAAACCTGACTTCACGAATGCTTTTGAGTAGTTTCGTAAATTTTATCTGGTTCGTCTGCCTATTTTTTTCTAGAGTCCCTTGACTTTTCAATCAAGTGTCTATATTGTATTAAGTGTACTATATCAACTAATACACTATAGACACTTAAACGTGAAGAAAGGTGTTTAACCATGAAAAAAGAAAAAAAACCAATCAATTTAAAGTGGATGGTGCTGGCTGTTGCGTTAGCATGTACATTTTTTTTCGTTCTCGTTTTCATTGGTTTTGAAGTTCAAAAAGATTTCATTCCAAATTCGGTCCCTTTAATGCAAGGACATGATCAAGCGATAGGACTGCAAAAGCATGAATGAGAAAAGAGGGAGCCATCATGATTCAAATAGATCCAAGAAGCGCTGCACCAATATATGAACAAATCATTGAGCAGTTAAAAATTTTGTGCTTAAAAGGCGTGATGAAACCAGGTGACAAACTGCCCTCTGTGAGAGAGCTTGCCACCATTATTATTGCGAATCCAAACACCGTCAGCAAAGCGTATAAAGAGCTTGAACGGGAAGGAATTATTGAAACATTAAGAGGCCGTGGAACGTATGTGACAGAAGGTGCACAGTTAAAGCTGAATGAAGGGAAGGTGTTAGAGATGAAGGAGCAATTAAGGCAACTCATTATTGAAGCTCATTATGCCGGTATTGATATTCATCAACTCAAAGAGTGGTTGGAGGAGATCGGCTCAAGTCTAAAAGGAGGAAACCAAGTTGATTGAGGTCAGAAATGTATCAAAGAAATTAAATGGACGTGAAGTACTCAGCAACGTTTCCTTCAAGATAGGCGAAGGAGAGATCTTTGGTCTGCTTGGCCGGAATGGCTCTGGTAAAACAACACTTCTTCGCTTGATTCAGCAAATCCTTCTTCCAGATGAAGGAGAGATTTATTTTAAAGATGTACTCGTAAAAGACCACCCGTTAGTGAAGCAAAATATTGTGTATATGCCAGTCGTAAATCCCTACTTTGACCGGTACAATTATGGACAGCTTGTGAAGCTGTTAAAACAACTGTATCCAAAGTTTGACGTGACATATGCCAATGAGCTTGTGAACCGGTATGAGATTCCGGAAAAAGTGAAATACCGTGAATTGTCGACAGGTTTAAAGAAACAGCTGTCTCTCATTTTAAGTTTTGCCATCAAACCAGCAGTCATTTTGTTAGATGAGCCGACAGACGGGATTGATGCAGTCACAAGAAATGACGTTCTTCAGCTGATGATTGACGAGGTGGCAGAACGACAAACAACGATTTTAATTACATCGCACCGTTTAGAGGATATTGAGCGTATGTGTAACCGAATCGGGTTTTTGGAAGGAAATCAGCTCACAAGTGTTATGGATTTAGATGAATTAAAGAATGACTACGTTAAAATCCAGATGGCATTTGAAGAGGATATGAACTTAAGTATTAGAAAAAAAGGCGTTGCCATCTTAGATCAAGCGGGTGTGTTCTATACAGCACTTGTACTCAAAACAGATGAAGAAGCAAAAGAGTATTTGAAATCGCTTGAACCAAAAGTCTGGCATGAACTGCCTGTAAATTTAGAAGAAGTATTCATTGCAAAGTTTGGAGGGAAACGCAGATGGTAAAGCGGCAATTGTTATATAAGGAATGGAAGCAGTCTGAGCTGACATTCATTTTAGTGATGCTTGTTGCAATCTTTGCGACGCCATTATCCCTCTTAATGGAGTACTCAACCTTTCAAGATTGTTTGAATAACCGAGACTGTCTAATGGATACAACAACATTCACTTATATTTTTAAGACGGACGCATTTCTCTCACTTTCATGGGTCATGGGCATATTTTTTGCTGTGATTCAGCTAGGATTTGAAAGAAATAAAGGGCAGTTGGACTTTACCGTATCCTTGCCGTTTAGTAGAAGTTCCATCTTTCACACAAAGTTTTTCTTAGGTGCTGGAATTATTGCAAGTGTTCATGCTGTTTCATACCTTCTCATTTATTTATTAAAATTAGGTCTTGGGCCAATAGAGACACCTGGATTTAACAGTCTTTATGTTTCTGCACTGTTGTCAGCCTTGATGATCTATAGTTTGTTTTTTGCAGCAGGTGCTTTAACAGGGAGTGCTATTTCTCAAGCAATCGTTGGATTTAGTACAGCTATTTTACCTTACTTAGTGATTGGTTTACCAATCCTTCATTTAGATTTTATCTTTAAAACAAGCGGGATGTGGCTGGATAAAATCTTTAATTTCTTGATCACGCCCATTTCCCCCATTACTTATATTACAGCTAACCGTTTTTATCAGGAATATCCGCTTTGGTTCAATCGTGAAGAATACATCGTTCCAATTGTCATGATGTTGCTATTTTACCTTATTGGCTTGTTTAGCTTTATTAAACATCCAATTGAACGAAATGGCCGATTCTTCCTTTATTCAATAATGGATCGCCCAATTCAAATTATGGTGATCGTGTTTGGCGTCTTAGGGTTTGGCTGGGTTGGTTTCTCCTCAGATTCATTAGTTGGATATTTTGTTGGTATGTGCATCGGTGGAGCTGTAGGCGCACTGACGAGTTATTTCTTAATCTATCGAAAAAGATAAACAGAGAGCAGGGGAGTAGAGATGATTCAAATTCAATCGTTAGATCATGTGTTTAAAATTGGGAAAAAAGGTAGGGAGAACGAGATTCCTGTGCTCAAAGACATTGACTTGTCTATTAAAAGAGGCGAAATTGCATGTATCGTCGGACGAAGCGGTTCGGGGAAATCAACTTTACTGAATTTAATATCGGGATATATTACGCCAACAAGCGGACAAATTATGGTTGATGGCACCAATGTGACCGGTTTTAATGAGAAAGAATGGGCAGACTTTCGGTTAGATCATTTTGGCTTTATCTTTCAAAGCTTTCAATTGATCGGGAGTTTAACAACATATGAGAACGTTGAACTTCCGCTCACTTTAAAAGGTGTGAAACCGTCTGAACGAAAAGTGAAAGTAAAGGAAATGCTGAAACGAGTTGGACTGGAACATCACGCAGGACATTATCCTAATGAACTGTCAGGTGGACAGCAGCAGCGTGTGAGTATTGCAAGAGCATTGATCCTTAATCCGTCTATTATTTTAGCGGATGAGCCAACAGGCAGTCTGGATTCAGAAACTGAAGGCGAAATTCTAGCCTTTATCCAGCAGCTTAATCGTGAAAAAGGAATTACATTTGTCATCATTACACATGACGATGAAGTCGCTTCAATCGCAGACACAACGTTCCAGCTTCATGATGGTGTATTAAAGAAAGGGGATCAGTCCATTGAAATTTAGAGATCAGGTCAAATTCATCAGAAGAAATATGAAGAAAAATAGATTGCGTGTGTTTATGACCATACTTGCAACGACAATGGCATGCTCTTTCTTAATCGTTCTAGCGTCGGTTGGTTTTGGTCTGCAAAAATCGGCTCAAGATGAAATCATGAAACAACAAATCATCACAGAAATTAAAGTGTTAGGCAAAGAAAAAGGGGACGTCAAGGTCGACGATCTAAAGAAATATGATCATGCGAAATCTGTCGTTGCAAGAACGTCAATCATTCCATCGGTTCACGTCGAGCTCGATAATCGCTCAAGTGATACGCAGGCTGTACTGACAGATATGAAAGAAGAAAAAGAGGCAGGTCTTGAACTAGACCGTGGAAAAGTCCCAACATCGGCGAATGAAATTGTGGTTGGGTATCATATGGCAGAACAACTTTGGACGGAAAAAGAACGAAAAGACTATGAAAAAGAAATGAATCAGACATCAAATGGTGAAGAGACACCGGAAGAGCCAAAAGGCTATACGAAGGAAATTTTAAACAAAGTCATTCAAATCAAGGTGCCAAAACTGAATGAAGAAAATGAAGTGGTGAAAGAAAAGACGTTCGATTTCCGTGTCGTCGGTGTATTGAAGAAACCGAATTTGGAGTGGCAGCAGGATCATAAAATTCTTATTCCGAATGCTTATGAAAAAGAATTTAGTCAAGTGCTCGATCTGTCTCCTGATGCTGGAAATGTCGAAAAAATGACGTCTGTCTATGCTGATAAGTTCGACAATGTCGGTGCGCTCACAGATAAGCTGACAGATGACGGCTATCAAGTCATCTCTGTGACGAATCAGCTTGAAGGAATGGATATGTTCTTTACAGTCTTTAAAATTGGACTCATCTTTGTTGGATGTATTGCGGTCATTATTTCGGCGATCGGCATTTTCAATACGATGACAATGGCCGTAACAGAGCGGACACAAGAGATTGGGATCATGAAAGCCATCGGTGCGAATCCTTCCATTATTAAGCGAATGTTCCTCATGGAAAGTGCTTATATTGGAGTGATTGGATCGATCATCGGGATCATCATCTCGTACATCGTTAGTTTTGCAGTGAATTTAATCATTCCAGCGATTTTGTCTTCCATGTCTGAAGGGGGATCCAGTGATCAATTCTCGATCACCTTCTCCTATATTCCGCTAAGCCTTGTGGTCACAGCAACAGTGATTAGTGCAGGAGTCGCCATTATTTCTGGACTCAATCCAGCACGTAAGGCGACAAAAACGAATGTATTAACAGCACTAAGAAGAGAAATTTAAAAAAGAACCTCCTGTACCTATATTGGGCTGACAGGAGGTTTTTTTATCGTCAAAAGATGTCTATTGCTTTGGTGCCCGGTACCCTGCACGCTCAGCTTCTTCTACGGAGCAGAACATTTTGGTCACGTTTTTTGTCCGTGAGTAGTATCTGCTGCTCGGTGTGTGATATATGCCGTTGACACTTCCTTTAATATTACAGGCGGCAGATTCTTTTTTTGTTTCTTTTTGTGACTCATGACCGCCAGTATTCGACCCATCATCTTTAGGAGCAGATCGCTGGGCCGATGACGTGGTGTCTTTGTTTACTTTCTGGTGTTCTTTTTTGAGTGTTTCGTTTGTAGAGGTTAGCTTGTCTATTTTCTCTTCAAGCTCATGGATGGTTTTTTCTTGCTGTTTGACTGTCTTCTTTTCGGAGGTGATGGTTTCTAATTTCTTGGATAGCTTTTCTTTTTCTTTGGTCACGTCGTCTAAAGAGGCCGTCAGCGTTTCTTTGTCTTCCTTTAGACGAGAAAGGTCAGATGCTAATTGTTTTTGCTCTTTCAGCAGCTGTTCAGAAGATGGATCTGCTTGTGCTTTCGGAGCACCTGTGCCGGCAAACGGTAATGACATAATAGAAAAAACAAGACCAATGGTCAAAAAAGGATAGAAGAGTTTTTTTTGAAAAGATTTGTTGATTTTGGTGTTTAAGTAATAAGAAATTGACGGCATATCCTATGGCGAAACAAATACATAAAAGACCTATGATGAGTAACATCATCATCTGGCAGCCCCCCTATATCGCTATTTATACCTATCATACCTCATTTTTCCATTTTGGGGAGCGGTTCAATTAAAAAAACCCTGTTTATACAGGGTTTTCAGCTAATGGCAATCCTTTGATTGCTTCTTTTACTGTTAAGTAAGTGATCGTATTCTGGAAGTCTGTATCTAAGTCTTTCATTTTCATCGCAAGCTGTGGTTTGATCCCAGTGATGATGAGTTCAGTTCCAGTTAAGTTCAGCAGGTGATGCAGTTTGAAAATTCGCGCTGCAACGGAATCATCGACATCGATTAAACCAGAAAGATCGACAATTAAATAATCATCCTTTGAATCTTCTAATATACAAGTTAACTTCGCGACGATGGCATCAAAGCGTTCTTCTGATAATTTTCCGATGAGTGGAAGAGCGGAAACACCATTTTTGATTGGGACAATTGGCGTCGACAGAGAGGTGACTTCCTGTAAGGAATCTTCTAGGAGTTGTTCATATTCTTTCTGCTTTGTAATGTCCTTTTGAAAGCCAATAAAAAATGTTTTGTCATCTTGTTCAATGTATAGAGGATCTATATTGAGTTCATTCCAAAAAAAAGTACCGTCTTTTTTATAATTTTTGAGCTGTGTGGTAATAGGTGTTTTGTTTTGAATTCCGTGACGTATTAAGGCAAGTTGCTCTTGATTTGTGTCTTTTCCTTGGAGGAATCGACAATTACGTCCAAGAATCTCATCTGGTTTGTATCCAGTCATTTGTGTAAAGCCATGATTCACATAAACGATAGGGTTATCCTCTAAAGAAGGGTCTGTAATGACAACACCAATCCGCGCATGATCCAGCGCTTTTTTTATGAGTTCAAGCTGTTTTTGCAATCCGAAGATGTTCGAGCTGACCATATTACCCTCCTTTGCTGCTACTATTAGACATTTAAGATGGTTTTTTTTGAAACCAAATGAATTCTTTTTAAACGTAACATAACATATGTTCTGTTTCAATGATTGCAATCGCTTTGTTAAATTTGTCATCATAGTTTGTCCTCCATTAGAATAGAGTAAGTAAGGAGACTTTTCATTAGAAAAAGAAGGGATCATTTGAGGATAATTCATAAAATGACAAAAATAGTTAATATGGATTAGGTGAAAATGATTCCAATGCATCAAGATTGTTTTTGGGTCATTCACATATAATGGAAGAAACAAGCTTTTTTTCTTCGTTAGAGAGAATAGACCTTTTACATGGATTATGACGGAACAGCAGAATGGCATTACAGGGGGCTGGACAGCCTGAAGTCGCTTTACTATTCTAAGGGCTTTAGGAAGGTGATGAAAATGCTGCAACAAGTCATTATTGCTTGCGCCATTGGAGGGGTCATGGGCATTCTCGGTCACGTAAAGAAAAAAGGCAGGCTAGAGAAGCCCAGAATGACAAAGAAGTTTATTTATCTAGGGTTTATTGAAGATTGGCTCGTTGGGATGATTGCTGCTACACTGCTTGTCTTATCCTCAAATCCCGAATCTAGTCTGCACTTGATCATCTTATCCATTATTTCAGGTTACGGAGGAGAAGCAGTTCTGCGAAGCTTCGATTTTGTGAGAGAAGAACGTTCACAGGATGCAGGCTCCAACCGTCATAACCGATCTCCACACGAATAATATCCTCACTTTACCCTAGTCTAGGGTACATTCCCATTGTATACAAACCTGCTTGCACTTATGATCATAATTCTATAAAATACTACTTAGATGACGGTTACGATAAGAACAGTGAAGAGGAGTAGTAGGAAAGCAGTATTTGTCTTTAGAGAATTGACGGCTGGTGAAAGTCAATCAAATCTGCTTCTGAACTCGCCTCAGAGTTGCAGTTGCGTTAAAGCTTCTGTCGCATGTCTGCGTTAAAGATATTAAGTGAGCGTATGAACAGTTCATGACGCTAACAAGGGTGGTACCGCGGGAACCAAAAAATCTCTCGTCCCTTTCCAGGGATGAGGGTTTTTTGTTGATTTTAGAAAAATCTGAATTCTTGCAGTGGTCATCTGAGCAGATAAAGCCGTACATATTAAAGGAGGTTTTCACATTGAGTTTTCAGCATCGGGAAATTGAAAAAAAGTGGCAGGATTATTGGCTGACACATAAAACATTCGCCACATCTGACTCGGAAGATAAGCCAAAGTTTTATGCGCTAGATATGTTTCCTTATCCATCAGGAGCAGGGCTTCATGTAGGGCATCCTGAAGGATACACAGCAACGGATATTTTATCACGTATGAAACGTATGCAGGGATACGATGTTCTTCATCCAATGGGATGGGACGCATTTGGTCTTCCAGCGGAACAATATGCGCTGGATACAGGAAATGATCCAGCTGAATTTACAGAAGAGAACATTAATAATTTCCGCCGCCAAATTCAATCATTGGGCTTCTCGTATGATTGGGATCGAGAAATTAACACGACAGATCCGAATTATTATAAATGGACCCAGTGGATTTTCTTGAAATTGTACGAAAAAGGATTGGCGTATATTGATGAAGTACCTGTAAACTGGTGCCCAGCACTCGGTACAGTCCTTGCAAATGAAGAAGTCATTGATGGGAAAAGTGAGCGCGGAGGGCATCCTGTTGAAAGACGTCCAATGAAGCAATGGATGCTAAAAATTACAGCATATGCGGACAGGCTGTTAGAAGATTTAGAAGACATTGATTGGCCTGAAAGCATCAAAGACATGCAGCGCAACTGGATTGGACGTTCTGAAGGTGCACATGTTCACTTCGAAGTAGAAGGACATGACGAACAGTTTACTGTGTTTACAACACGTCCTGATACACTATTTGGTGCAACATATGCCGTTCTTGCTCCAGAGCATGCACTAGTTGAAAAAATTACAACAGCTGCTCAAAAAGAAGCAGTTGAAGCATATATCAAAGAAATTCAATCTAAGAGTGACTTAGAGCGAACAGATCTTGCTAAAACGAAAACGGGCATTTTCACAGGTGCTTATGCCATCAATCCATTGAATGGGGAAAAGATGCCGATCTGGATTGCAGATTATGTGTTAGCCACATATGGCACTGGAGCGATTATGGCAGTTCCTGCTCATGATGAGCGTGATTATGAATTCGCCAAAACATTCGATCTTCCAATCAAAGAGGTTGTCGAAGGTGGAGACATTGACAAAGAAGCTTACACAGGTGATGGAAAGCACATCAACTCTGATTTCTTAAACGGCTTAGGGAAAGAAGAAGCAATTGAAAAAGCGATTGCATGGCTGGAAGAACATCAAAAAGGTGAAAAGAAAGTCACTTATCGTTTAAGAGACTGGCTGTTCAGCCGTCAGCGTTACTGGGGAGAGCCAATTCCAATTATTCATTGGGAGGATGGAACATCTTCAGCTGTTTCAGAGGAAGAGCTTCCACTGATTTTGCCTAAGACGACTGAGATTAAGCCAAGCGGAACAGGTGAATCACCTTTAGCTAATATTAAAGATTGGGTAGAGGTCGTCGATCCAGTGACAGGTAAAAAAGGACGCCGTGAAACCAATACGATGCCACAATGGGCAGGTAGCTGCTGGTACTTCTTACGTTATATTGATCCACATAACACAGAAGAACTTGCATCTCCTGAAAAGCTAAAGAAATGGCTTCCGGTTGATGTGTATATTGGTGGAGCAGAACATGCTGTGCTTCATCTGCTATATGCACGATTCTGGCATAAATTCTTGTATGATATTGGTGTTGTTCCAACAAAAGAACCGTTCATGAAATTGTTCAACCAAGGAATGATTCTTGGTGAAAATAATGAAAAAATGAGTAAATCAAAAGGGAATGTTGTCAATCCAGATGATATCGTAGAATCTCATGGTGCAGATACATTAAGACTGTATGAAATGTTCATGGGACCTTTAGATGCGTCGATTGCTTGGTCTGAAACAGGTCTTGATGGTGCTCGTCGTTTCCTAGATCGTGTATGGCGTCTGTTTACAAATGAAGATGGCTCCATCAGTGATAAAGTGACAGAGCAATCTGGCGGCGCATTAGAGCGCAGCTACCATGAAACCGTCATGAAGGTAACAGATCATTATGAAGGCTTACGTTTCAATACTGGGATTTCACAATTAATGGTGTTCATCAACGATGCATACAAGGCTGACACACTGCCGAAAGAATATGCAGAAGGATTTGTGAAACTTCTTTCTCCGATTGCACCGCATGTAGCGGAAGAGCTTTGGAATAAACTTGGTCATGAAGGGTCTATTTCTTATGAAGCATGGCCGCAATATGATGAGTCAAAACTTGTCGATGATGAAGTGGAAATTGTCGTACAGCTAAATGGAAAAGTGAAAGCAAAATTAACGGTTCCTGCTGATGCAACAAAAGAGCAGCTAGAAGAGCTTGCGAAAAATGATGCACGGATAAAAGAACAGCTTGAAGGGAAAACAATCCGTAAAGTGATTGCGGTTCCTGGAAAACTTGTCAATATTGTCGCAAACTAATGAACGCACCCATCGGTATCAGCCGATGGGTGTTGTTTATTTCCCGGGACATAATTTTGTCGAAAACAAGGTAATTCCTCCATCAATCTCGTATTTAACAAGTTGATCAAGAAAATGAGGAGTGACGTCAATGGAAAAGGAAAGCAAACGTGAACAACTGCTCAGTTTATTAGGGGAAATGCCGGAGCGCCATCGTGTAGAGGCGTATACGTTAAAGATTGAGGAACGTGAATCGTACTTAGTAGAAACACTCATTCTCTCTATTCATGGGGTGGAGGAAGTTCCGGCTTATTTTGTGAAGCCGAAAGATACAGTGAAAAAAAGGCCTGTTGTCTTGTTCCAGCATTCTCATGGTGGGAATTATGTGGATGGGAAAGAAGAGTTATTGAAGGGGGCTCATTATTTGCAAGCGCCTTCATACGCAAAAGAATTCACTTCAAAAGGCTATAGTGTGTTGGCGATTGATCATGCGGGATTTGGTGAAAGAAGGGGGAGAACAGAAAGTGAAATTTTCAAAGAAATGCTGTTAACAGGAAAAGTGATGTGGGGCATGATGCTGTATGAGAGCATGTGTGCAATTGATTATTTGCTGTCCCGCTCTGATGTGCTTCCAGAGCGTTTAGCTGTTTTTGGGATGTCAATGGGCGGCCTTCTTTCATGGTGGACGGCAGCACTTGATGAGAGGGTCAGTGTGTGTGTGGATCTTTGCGCACAGGTTGATCATCACACATTGATTGAAACAAATCATTTAGATAGACACGGTTTTTACTATTATGTACCGAGCTTAGCTAAGCACTTTACAGCAGCTGACATCCAAGAAATGATTTTCCCAAGACCGCATTTAAGCTTAGTTGGAAAGCATGATCAGCTTACACCTGCTGAAGGTGTTGGACGAATTCAACAGACATTAAGTCAAGCCTATCAAGCTGCTTCCTTAAAGGAACGTTATCAGCTTATAGGTCTACATGCAGGTCATTTTGAAACGGCTGCTATGCGCCACGAGGCTACACGTTTTTTGAAAAAGTGGCTGTAATCAATAGACGGCATGGACATACTACTCCGATAGAAGATGAAGGAGGAAACAGATGAAAAAAATCACCATGATTGGCGGATGTGGTGTCATCGGACGTTTATTAACTAAAGAGCTCTCTTTGGAGTATGACCTGACCATCATTGATCAAACAAGGTGTGTAGAAGAAGTCATCATGGCAAATGCGGCAATTGAAGAGGAGTTGTTTCAAGCCATTCCAAGAGATACAGATGTGATCATTCATCTTTTAAACATAGACATGACGCATGATGTGATGAATGAAAAGGAGTTTGCAAAAATGAATGAGGTGTTTTGGATAAGCACGTATAATATGTTTCGTTCAGCGACCAGGTTAAGCATTCCAAAAGTCATTTTTGCAAGCAGTAATCATGTGACAGATCGCTATGAAAAAGATGGTCACTCCTTACTAGGGCGAGAAATTACGACTGATGATGTACCAGCAACGAAAAATGTGTATGGCATTTTAAAATTTGCTTCCGAACAGCTTGGGCGTTTGTTTCACGATCAAACAGGTATGTCTGTCATCAATTTGAGAATTGGAACCGTCGTGACAGATGAGATGGAAGGATTGCACACCAAAAAAAGAACGAAACGAACGCTTCTTTCACATGAAGACCTTTTCGGCATGATCAAGGCTGCCATCGAAACGGACGTTCCATTCGGGACTTATTATGCCGTATCAGAAAACGAAGGAAAACCTTGGTCTACTGAGAAAACGAAGCAGGAGTTAGGCTACAGGCCAGATGTCAATACGGCAGAAATTCTGAAAGAAAACGATCAGGCATAGGGCATAATCATGACATTAGCTCATGATCTTTTTCTTTTCATTGATGAGGCTAAAAGCACGAATGGCATGATCATCTCTGTGGTCTGTCATGATGATTATAGACGCTTTCTTCCCCGTTTGTTACATTTTAATCACGATATCGTCAAAGGCTGCAGCTTATGTTCAGACGAAATGATAACGCTTACAAAGAAAGGGCGTGATGAACATAGATCGTTCTATTAAAGGCCGATTGTTCAATGTATTTAATTACTCTTTTCTACTCATGTTCGCATTAATATGTGTGCTCCCGTTCATCCATGTCATTGCCGCCTCTTTTGCGACAGTAGAAGAGGTCATCTCAAAGAAGTTTATTTTGTTTCCAACGACGTTTTCTCTAGAGGCCTATCGCTATATCTTTTCTACAGATATTGTGTATCGCAGCCTGATTGTATCCATTCTTGTGACACTCGTTGGAACAGCGGTCAGCATGTTTTTGTCCTCACTTATGGCGTATGGGCTGTCTCGTCAGGAGCTAAAGGGCCGGAGAACCCTCATGTTTCTCGTTGTCTTCACGATGCTGTTTAGTGGAGGGATGATTCCGACGTTTATCGTCGTGAAAACACTAGGGCTGCTTGATACTTACTGGTCACTCATTCTGCCAGTGGCCATCAATGCATTCAATTTGATCATTTTGAAAAACTTCTTTCAAAACATTCCGGCAAGCCTTGAAGAATCAGCGAAGATGGACGGCTGTAACGACTTAGGGATCTTCTTTAAAATCGTGTTGCCACTTTCTTTGCCAGCTATTGCGACGATTTCACTTTTTTATGCCGTGACGTATTGGAATACGTACATGACAGCCATTTTATATTTAAACGATTCAGTGAAATGGCCGATTCAGGTCCTGTTAAGACAAATCGTCATTGTATCAAGCGGTATGCAAGGAGATATGTCAGATATGGGCTCATCAACACCGCCGCCAGACCAAACCATTAAAATGGCGGTCATCGTCGTGGCGACCATTCCCGTTCTGCTTGTCTATCCATTTATTCAAAAGCATTTCAACAAAGGGGCATTACTAGGTTCTGTAAAGGGTTAAAAAGATGGAATAACGGAGGGATCTTATGGGGAGAAAGAAATTATGGCTGATTGCCTTTGTTTTGTTATTTGCCGCAAGCGGTATTCTGTCAGCTTGTTCAAGTAAAGGAGCAAGCTCATCAGATGAAAAGGTTGATTTAGACAAAAAGGTGAAACTGACATGGATGGCGATTTTGTATCATCAGCAGCCGCCGAAAGATTCAGTGTTAGAAGAGATTGAGAAGCTCACAAATACAGAGCTTGATATTACGTGGGTGCCTGATGCGGTGAAAGAAGACCGTTTAAATTCAGCACTTGCCGCAGGGAACCTCCCGCAAATTGTGACGATTCAAGACATTAAGAATTCATCTGCTATCAATGCGTTTAGATCAGGCATGTTCTGGGAAATCGGTCCATACTTAAAGGATTATCCAAATTTAAGTAAGATGAACGAACTGATTAATAAAAATGCCTCTATCGATGGGAAGCTTTATGGCATTTATAGAGAGAGACCACTTTCAAGACAAGGGATTGTCATTCGAAAGGATTGGCTTGAAAATTTAAATTTGGATACACCAAAAACGCTAGATGACCTTTATGAGGTAGCCAAGGCATTTACTGAAAAAGATCCGAACAAAAATGGCAAGGACGATACAATTGGTTTTACAGACCGTAACGATTTGATTTACGGTGCATTTAAAACGCTCGGTTCTTATGAAGGTATGCCAACAGATTGGAAAGAAGAAAACGGCAAATTTACGCCAGACTTTATGACAGATGAGTATATGAATACAATGAAATATATGAAAAAGCTGCGTGACAATGGTTATATAAACAAAGACTTCCCAGTCACAAGCAAAACGCAGCAGCAAGAATTGTTCTCACAAGGAAAAGCGGGTATCTATGTTGGAAATATGGTAGATGCAGTGAACTTAAGAGATGATGCAACAGATAAGAACATGGAATTGGATATTATCAACCGAATCAAAGGCCCAGATGGCAAAGAACGTGTATGGGCATCAGGCGGCCATAATGGCATCTTCGCCTTCCCTAAAACAAGCGTCAAATCAGAAGCAGAGTTAAAGAGAATTTTGGCTTTCTTTGACCGCATTGCAGAAGAAGACGTATATGGTCTCATGACGTATGGGATTGATGGAAAGCATTATAACAAACAAGATGGAAATACATTTGTGAGGGAAGAAAGCCAAGTGAAAAGCTGGCAGACAGATGTACAGCCGCTTGTCAGCCTCGTAGGGATTGATAAACGTTACTTGAAAAATAAAGGCGATGCAGTTCGTACAAAATATGAAGAGCTAGAAGAAGACAATAAAAACATCATTGTCGCTAACCCTGCTGAAAGCCTGTATTCAGAAACAGCATCAGAGCGAGGAAATGAATTGAAGAAAATCATCGATGATGCGACCTATAAGTTCATTCTTGGTGATATCAACGAAGAACAATTTAAGAAAGATGTAGAGAAGTGGAAATCAAATGGTGGAAATAAAATCATAGAAGAATATGAAGCTTCCTTTAAAAAATCAAAATGATGAACATGAAGACCCCCGCTTAGTAAAAAGCGGGGGTGTTTTCATTAAAAGTCGAAGTTGTCTGGATCAGGACCAATTCGTTTATTTTCATTTAAGGCAGACAGGCGCTTCATATCCTCATCAGATAGGACAAAATCGAAAATATCGGCATTTTCTTTTAAACGATGGGCTTTCGTTGATTTAGGAATCGTAATGACGCCTTTTTGAACATCCCAGCGCAAAATAATTTGAGCAGGTGTTTTGCTGTATATGCCCGCAAGCTCCGTGATCAGCGGGTGGTGCAGCAGCTCTCCCTGCATAAGTGGTGACCAGGCTTCCATTTGGATGCCATGTGTTTTCAAATACGTAAACAGCGTTTCCTGCGTGAGTTTTGGATGAAACTCGACTTGATTAATCGCTGGAATGATGTCCGCATCTTTCAATAATTCATCTAGATGATGCGTTTGGAAGTTACTCACACCGATGGCTCTGACTTTTCCTTCACGGTACAGCGTTTCAAGCGCGCGCCATGCTTCCTTGTATTTCCCTTCAACTGGCCAGTGAATTAAATACAGATCAAGGTAATCAAGCTGAAGTTTTTTCAGGCTGTCTTCGTATGCTTTTAGTGTCGCTTCATATCCTAAATCGGCATTCCACACTTTGGATGTCACAAAGATGTCTTCGCGGCGAAGGCCTGTTTCTGCTAGACCAAGTTGTATGCCTCGTCCAACGCCTTCTTCATTGCCGTAAATAGAAGCTGTATCAATACTGCGATATCCTAATTGAATGGCTGTTTTAACAGCTTCAATTAATTCCGTTCCCTCTTCAACCTGAAAGACCCCAAGACCAAATCCTGGCATGCGGACGCCGTTGTTTAATGTTTTTGTACTTTGTAAATCGTTCATATGAAAGTCTCCTTTAAATGGTTTGTTTGTATTCTTTTTGTTCGATTTGATGACTCACCATCGTGAGTATAGCCGCCATGAGCACCATGATGCCGCCAACCCAGCCGGTATGCACAAGCCCAAGGGTATCTGTCACGATGCCGCCTAAAAATGAACCAATGGCGATACCTGCATTAAAGGCAGCGATATTAAGAGCGGAAGCAACATCGACAGCTCCGGGTGTATACCTTTCTGCAAAATCAACGACGGCAACTTGAAGGCCGGGTACGTTCATGAAAGCAAACAGTCCCATCAGCATTACAGTTCCAATCCCGAGTGCCATAAATCCAGCAGTAAAGCTAAGGATAAACAAGATGAGACTTTGAATGATAAACATATAAATCAGTGCTTTCATTGGCTGTTTATTCGCTGCTTTTCCGCCAATGACATTCCCAGCGGCGATGGTCATCCCGTATAACAGCAGGATCAAGGCAACTGTTCCAGGCGCAAGACCTGTCACATGCTGTAAGAGAGGGGATAAATAGGTGAAGACGACAAAGGTTCCTCCATACCCTGTAGCAGTAATGACAAATAAAAGCAACATTCTTTTCGACTTTAATAAGGCTGCTTGATCCTTAAACGTTGTTTTCACGCCCTGTTTCAATTGAGACGGAACAAGGAAATAGTTAGAAATCAGTGCGATTAGGCCAATCATGACAATCACACCAAATGACGTCCGCCAGCCGAGCTCATGACCAAGAAACGTACCGAATGGCACACCGGTCACAGTAGCGACTGTTAAACCAGTGAACATAAAGGCAATAGCGCTTGCCCGCTTTTCTTTCACCACAAGGCTTGCGGCAATGGTCGAGCCAATCGACATAAATACGCCATGTGATAGGGCTGAAATCACTCGTCCGATTAAGAGTACAGAAAAAGTCGGGGCAATCGTGGCGAGTGTATTTCCGATCAAAAAGACGAGCATAATGAGCAAAAGCAATGTCTTTTTTTTCATCGTTGACGTAAGTGAGGTTAGAATTGGTGCGCCAAAAGTAACACCGAGCGCATATAAAGAAACGGTCCAGCCGGCCTGGCTGACACTCACGCCAAAGTCCTCTGAGATCATCGGCAGGAGACCTACAGAGATAAATTCAGTTGTACCTATAGCAAATGCACTAATCGCTAGTGCGAGAAGGGCAAAGTGATTTTGTTTGTTTTGCATCGTGATTCACATCCTTCTTTCATGACATTTTGATAGACGAAGCCGATCGGCAAGAGTTATTATCTAACATAGATGACAGAAAAAAAAGTACGTACTTTTTTGTAATATAGGTACTAAAAAGTGCCTGTACAGCATCAAAAGGAGTGAAGCGACGTTGGAAAAGAAGAAATATAATATCTCTGTGGAAGCAACGCTTGAAGTGATCGGCGGGAAATGGAAGTGTGTCATCTTATGTCATTTAACACATGGGAAAAAGCGGACGAGTGAACTGAAGCGCCTCATGCCAAATATCACGCAAAAAATGCTCACACAGCAGCTGCGAGAGCTTGAAAATGACGGTGTGATTAACCGCATTGTATATGAACAAGTGCCGCCTAAAGTGGAGTATGAATTAAGTGAATACGGACAGTCGCTTGAGCGAATTTTGAATGCGTTATGTGATTGGGGAGCAGCCCATATTGAACGAGTGTATGGAGAGCCGCTTTCAGTGCTGGAAGACAGTATCCTAAATGAACAGTTTAAATAAAAAAGTCCCGCTTCTTGTGAGAGCGGGACTTTGCTTTATGTGCCTTTTTTCTGATCACGGTATTTTCCAGGCGTCGTGCCTTCCAGCTTTTTAAAGGAG
This sequence comes from Bacillus sp. FS02, assembly GCF_024398395.1. Classification (NCBI taxonomy): domain Bacteria; kingdom Bacillati; phylum Bacillota; class Bacilli; order Caryophanales; family Bacillaceae; genus Bacillus; species Bacillus sp. FS02. Next base: position 2,938,747 of record NZ_CP074101.1, read on the forward strand.
CGGATGAAATTTTGCGGATTTTTGTATTTTAGCTTTTCCGAAATTTCTTTCACCGACATATCCGTCTCTACCAACCAGTTTTTGGCGACATGATGTCTGTAAGACGAGAGATATTCACTAAAGGAGATATCCATTTCTTTTCTAAAAATACTACTTAAATAATTTGGATTGTAGTGCAGGCGTGTAGCGATTTCGTCCAAGGTCAGATCTGAGTCAAATTCTTGATGAATGATATGAATGATTTTCTCTGAGATATTTTTATATTGAGAGTCTTCACGCGCGCCGAGCTGATCAATGATGGGTCGAATGATCTCATGTTTCAGCCACGCTTCTGTATCTTCAAACGTTTTAAACTCAAAGATCGTATCATAGAGCATTTTATTATCTTCGACTTCAAACAATTCAATGCCTAGCAAATGCATCAGCTCGATGAGATTGTTTAAAAAACGAGCGAGAGCAATCTGGTACTCATGTGGTCCAGCATTTTTAGAAAAAATGGATTGCAGAAGCACATGTAAATAGTGATCTGCCTTGCCTTGATCGCCTGCTTTAATGGCATCAAATAAATCATGCTGCAGCTGTTTTGGGAAATGAGTCTTAAACGTCTTTCCTTGCTGAATATGCTCGTATAAAAGAATGGATTTTTTCTCTGCTTTGAGCCTATATTTTAAGGCTTCTTTTCCCTCAATATAAGCATGTTTGGCCATAGAGAGCTCTTTAAATGAGCGACTGATCCCAATGCTGATCGACAAGCCCAGCTCTTCCTCAATTCTCTGCTGAATTGTTTCGGCTAATTGATTTAAATATTCAGTAAATTCCTCTTCTGACTTCGATTGATTGAGAACAATCGTCGTTTGATGCTGATTGACAACGGTCGGCTGAAGGTGCTCCTCTAGCGGAATAATCTGCTCGATCAGTCCATTTATCGCAAATAAAAGCAAGTCTGCATCCTTTTTTTCATACGGCGTTCCTTTTAGTGTATCGATTTGGGTCACAAGCATGGACAAATGGGACCAGTCACGAGGAAAGCCTAGACTTTGAAATCGGTTGTGAATCTCTTCTTCCGTCAGCTTGCCAAGCAGCAGCCGCACCATAAAGTATTGCTGTAAGTGTGTTACTTGCTGCTCAATCCGTTCCTCTAGATCATTGTTTTGATCTTTCATTTGTTTAATGCTCGATTCGATGAGCTCAAATTCATTTTGGAAAGGCTGTTTATGCAAAAACGACTCATTACGTGCAAAGGATTCGTATAATAAGCGAATCGGTTTATAAAAGTGTCTAGAGCCAAACCATGAAAATAATAATGAAAGCGCTAACAAAATAAAGCAAATAATAAAGGTGATCCACCCGATTGATTTCGTTTGCTGCTTTAGTTCTGGAATGGAGACAAAGGATAAGTATGTCCATTCGTTATAATCTGATTTTTGAAACGTAATTTGATAGTTTAGTTCATCGATTTTCATATCAAATTGTCCGGATCGTTCTTCAAGTGACAGGACATGTTTGACGAAATCTTGATTTTTTAACGAGTCACCAATTTGTTCTTTTCGATTATGTAGCAGCACTTTTCCGTTTGTATCAATGACAAACATACTATCAGATTGAGAGAAGTCAGGCATGTTGTCAGCAATCACGCAGCTTGGAATGCTGGCGACGGCGATCCCCTTTTTTTGGACACTATTCATCGGCAGCTGCTTGATTAAATTCACATTGTATTTGCAAAAGGATGTCTTTCCTTCTTTTGTTGAGACAAGTGGATTATTTTCTTCAAGTGCCCAGCTGGAATGACTCGGAATATTGAGGTAAGAGGTTAACGCTTTCTCTTGATCCCCGTTTGAGACATGATAAAGACCAGAATTGTTCATATACCAATCTTCCATTTTGCTAACAAGTGTAATATTGGAGAGATCAGTGTCGAAGGTTTGCAGGTAATTCAGTTCTTGCTGGACTTGATTATAAAGTTGGAATTGGTCTGGATTTAAAGGTTCTGCCAGTGTTTGAAGGAGAGGCGGCGAACTGACATAGTGAGTGAGAGAATGATCTACTGTCTTTAGAATATGCTCAATATTGGATTGCGTTTGTTTGACGCTGTCCAGCTTTTCATTTGAAATATTTTCGAGTGCAGTTTTTTGCGAATGCTGATAAGAAAAAATACCGACAATAATAACAGGAATCGTACTAAGCACGAAAAAAAACGTCACCAGCTTGTAATAAAATTTATACTGCTTTCTTTTCATAAAACCCCCCATTTCAAACGAAACAATCTTTTCCCCTTAGTTTATTAATCCAAAAATCTGGTAGGTTTGTCAATAATCATTTTCTGAGATTAGGATCATTTTCTTATGTTTTATGTAACGTTTTGAGTAGCTTCCCCTGAGTAAATATGATCTGATGATATGATTGTAGACGGATTTTTCATCCTTAAGATACAGTTAACACATGCATCAGCATGAGGGGAGGCTTTATCTGTGAAAACACAGGATGTCACTGCCAAGGGTGTGCCTGCGGCAGCTTTGAAAAAAGAAAAGAGAAAGCGCTTACTTAACCAATTACTTAGTCAAAAATTTCTGTATTTAATGATTTTGCCAGGGCTCCTTTATTTTCTTGTCTTTAAATATGTCCCAATGTGGGGGCTGATCATTGCCTTTCAAGATTACCAGCCGTTTCTCGGAATTCTTGGCAGTGAGTGGGTTGGCTTCAAACACTTTATTCGCTTATTTACAGAACCAACATTTTTCATCTTATTAAAAAATACGCTCATTTTATTTGCCATGAATGTCGTGATTTTCTTTCCGATTCCGATCTTATTAGCTCTTCTTTTAAACGAGGTCAGATTGGCACTGTTTAAGAAATTTGTTCAGACAATGATTTATATTCCTCACTTCATGTCATGGGTGATTGTCGTGTCCTTATCTTTTGTTTTGTTAACGGTAGATGGCGGGTTAATCAATGAATTGATTGCTTTCTTTGGAGGAGAAAAGATTAACTTCCTTCTTAGTCAAGAATGGTTTAGACCCATGTATATTTTGCAGGTAATCTGGAGAGAAGCGGGTTGGTCAACCATTATTTATCTTGCAGCGATTACAGCAGTAGATCCGCAGCTATACGAAGCAGCAAAAATGGATGGAGCCGGTAGACTTAGACAAATGTGGCACATCACCCTTCCTGCGATTAAAAGTGTCATTGTTGTACTGCTCATTTTAAAAATCGGTGATACGTTAGAGCTTGGATTTGAACATGTCTATTTATTACTCAATGCGACCAACAGGGAAGTCGCAGAGATTTTTGATACGTATGTGTATACAGCTGGTCTGAAGCAAGGACAATTCAGCTATAGTACCGCAGTTGGTTTATTTAAAGCAGCCGTTGGACTTATTTTGGTCATGATGGCGAACCGTTTAGCGAAGAAGTTTGGAGAAGAAGGGATTTATTAAAAGGGGAGATGAAGACCAATGACATTATCGATTGAAAAGGGATCACCGCTTGAGCATGCAGAGAAATTAGCACAAACAATAATGAAAGCGTATACACCGATTGAACTTCCGCCAGCTGGAAGGTGGCACTATCATCAAGGGGTTTTCCTTTGCGGAGTGATGAAGCTTTACGAAGCAACAGAAAACGAGGCGTACTTTGATTATGTGAAAAATTATGCTGACTCACTCATTGATGACCATGGGAATCTGTTATTCCGCAGAGACGAGCTTGATGCCATTCAAGCAGGGCTCATTTTATTCCCGCTGATTGAAAGAACGGGAGAGAAGCGGTATGTGAAGGCAGCAGAAAAGCTTCGGGGGCTTTACCGGACGCTGAATCGCACGTCTGAGGGCGGATTTTGGCATAAAGACAATTATGCTTATCAAATGTGGCTAGATGGTCTTTATATGGGTGGGCCTTTTGCTTTAAAGTATGCCCAGTTGACAGGAGAATCGGAGCTGGTGGACATGGTCATCCATCAAGAGCATCTCATGAGAAAGCATACCAAAGATGAAAAAACGGGCCTTTACTATCACGCATGGGATGAACGGAAAGTGATGCCATGGGCTGATCAACAGACGGGCTGTTCCCCAGAATTTTGGGCAAGATCCTTTGGCTGGTATGTCCTTGCGTTAGCCGATATGATCGAAGATTTACCAGAAGGACATGAAGGACGAAAAGTGTGGAAGGACACACTGACAGATATGCTGGAAAGTGTGGCAAAATATCAGGACGACGAAACGGGTCTATGGCATCAAATCATTGATAAAGGAAGTCATAGCGACAACTGGCTTGAAAGCTCAGGGTCATGTCTATTCATGTATGCGATGGCAAAAGCCATGAATGAAGGATATGTCAGTCTTCGATATGTTGATCACGTGGTCAAAGCGTATCAAGGGTTGATTGAGTATAAAACGGAGGAAAAAGACAACGGCGATTTTACAGTGAACGGTATTTGTATTGGAACATCTGCGGGATTTTATGACTATTACGTTGGCAGAGAGCGGAGCACGAATGATTTGCATGGAGCAGGCGCTTTTATTATGGCGTTAACTGAACTAGAAAAGCTGTCTGTGTTTCAAAAGGTATGATGCGGCATCAAAGGGCTGCGGCATGGCTCTTAAGCTTCATCGCTGCCTTTTATTTGTCCGCCTGTCAGGGGAAAACAGAGGGGATTGATGTCCTTATTTTTTCTGACATGTCAAAAGCAATGAAAGACCAATTAGTGGAGAAAGCTTTTCAACCAAATCAGGAGACATACGACGTTCACATCTTCCCTGCAATTCCTGAAAAACTTCTTGTTGAAATTACTGCAAAAGAGGGGGACGTGATGTTTGTCCCGGAAGAAATGTTTAGAACATATGATGATCCTGAAAGCTTTCAGCTGCTTGAAGAGATGCGGGTAGATGGCGAAGGGGTAGGACCATATACGGTAGAAGATGCAAAGACGGGAAATACAGTCGATTATGCGGTCCAAATCAAGAAAGGAACAAAGCAGCTAAATGGCTATACCTTTCGGTTACACCGAGATATGGTCGCCTTCATACCTGTGTATGCGGAGAAATCTAAAGAGGCACTGTCTCTCATGAAGCAGCTTCGTGAAAACCAATAGAAAAAGGGGTGGGGGAATGTGAAAAGGGTCGCCGTTTGCGGGCTCAGTCACCGCGCTTTCAATATGTTTATCAAACCGCTCACCGAGGATTTCAACGAGCATTACAGGATTACAGGGCTCCTAGATGTAGATGAGAAGCGGTATACACTTTGTCAGGAGCGTTTTCCATCACTAAGGGGCGTCTCATTTTTTTATGAGGATGCATTTGGTCAGATGGTGAAGGAAGCAAGACCAGATATCGTCATTGTGGCGGGGCGAGATGATACACATGTCACATATATCCTGCAGGCACTGGATCATGATCTGGATGTCATAACGGAAAAGCCGATGGTCACAACAGCAAAAGACGCCAAACGGGTGATGGAAAAAGAGGCAGAAAGCAAAGGGAAGGTCACCGTCACCTTTAATTATCGCTACAATCCATTCCACCGAAAGATAAAAGAGCTCATTTTAGCTGGAAAGATTGGGAGGGTCACGTCTGTTGAGTTAAGCTGGCTCATTGATACGTATCACGGAGCCAGTTATTTTAAAAGGTGGAACCGCTCGCGTCAATATTCAGGCGGTCTGTCTATTCATAAATCGACCCATCACTTTGACTTGGTCAACTGGTGGATTGATCAAAAGCCGAAGCAAGTATTTGCCTATGGCGCACTGAATTATTATGGGGATGAAAGTCCTTGGAATCCTTTGCAGGGTGAAGAGAATCGATATTGTGGAACGTGTCATGTAAGAGATACCTGTCATTATGAAGCAAGGTGGAATCCGCGGGTAGAGCGCACAAAGGTGGAGGATGACCATATTGAATCAGGTGAGCAGCAGTCAAAGCAATACTCAAATTATCGCCCGGATGCCTGTATTTTTGATCAAGAAATTGATATTGAGGATACATATGTGGCGTCAGTGGCTTATGATCAGGGGGCTTTGTTAAGTTACTCGATTCAATTTTCAGCGCCATATGAAGGCTACCGGCTTGCGATTAACGGGACGAAGGGACGGATTGAAACAAATGAGTTTCATGTGCCATCGAGAATCCCTTTTCAATTCCCTGAACAGACCATTGCATACTACCCGATGTTTGGTGGAAAAGAAACGATTGAAGTTGTGAAGCAATCAGGGGGTCATGGAGGCGGAGATCCGCTATTATTAGCAGATTTATTTTTAGGAAAAGATCTGCTCATTCCTTATGACATTTCGGCAGGAGCAGAGGCGGGTGCTTATTCCATTGCACTTGGCGAAGGCATGTGGCGCTCAGTTGCAGAAAAACGTCCGATTGAAATAGAAGAATTGTTTCAAAAAGAGACGGTGTAACGAGAAAGAGAGGAGGGAAGAGAGATGGATCATGATGGATCAATGAGCAGAATGTTGCGCATGTGTGAGTGGGTGATGAGACTTGCCTATACGAATTTGTTATGGCTTTTGTTCACTTTACTTGGGCTTGGAATCTTTGGCTTCATGCCTGCAACAACAGCGTTATTTTCTGTGATGAGAAAGTGGATACAAGGGCATGAGCAAGTCAGCGTCTTTCAAACCTTTTGGAAAGTATACCGCGAAGAATTTGTACGCTCTAATGTCATTGGAGTGGTGCTGGTCATCATCGGGACAATTATTTATGTAGACCTTGCTTATATTTATCCAACGAGCTGGTTTTTACACGTGCTTCGCTTTGCGATCTATATCTTTGGTTTTCTGTTTATTGTCAGCTTGTTTTATATCTTTCCGCTGCTGGCTCATTATGATTGGAAAAAGCGTCTTTATTTGAAATTTTCCCTTCTACTTGGGATCTCGTATTTGCAATATACGCTCTCTATGCTCGTTTTCTCGGCTGTTCTCTTTATCCTATTTGCTTATTTGCCAGGGATCGTGCCGTTTTTTAGCATCAGCATTCTCGCATATGGCCACATGTGGCTAGCCTATCAAGTGTTTAAAAAGATAGAGTTTGAAAGCGAGCAGCCGGCAGTTGATGTGAAGAAACGATTCCCGTCTTTCCTTCAATCCAAGCGGGTGAATACGCAGTGATGTGTATGATTTGCTATAATGGTGTCACCGTGAATAAAAGGAGAGATGAGAGTCGTGTCAGTAAAAGAAATTTCAATAGAAGAATTAAAGCAAAAGCTAGAGCAAGAAGAAGCCATTCAACTCGTCGATGTGCGTGAGGATGAAGAGGTAGCAGAAGGCATGATTCCAGAGGCAGTCCATATTCGAATGGGCGATATTCCTGAGAAGCTAGATGCGTTTGATAAGACGCAAGAGTATTATATTATTTGCCGTTCTGGTAAACGCAGTGAGAATGTCTGCTATTTCTTAGAAGACCAAGGCTATCAAGCAACCAATGTCGTTGGCGGCATGCTTGCATGGACAGGAGAAACAAAACCGAAGCTGTAAAAAGAAGTCCTTTCATCGACAAGATGGAAGGCTTTTTTTGTTCATATGTCCGTCTCTATTTGCATAAAAATAGAGTAGCAAGAGAAGGGAGAGTGGCATATGTGCTGAAGGTAGCTGTATTTGATGAAGAACATGAGAAAGATTTGCAAAGCGAAATCAATCTTTTTTTAAAAGGAATGGACGACGACCAAATTATTGACATTAAATACAATGTGGCGGTGATATGTGAGCAAGGAGGAGAGCAGCTCTACTGTTTTTCAGCGCTCATTTTATATAAAAAATAAAAGGACCTGCTGAAAGGTCCTTTTGCCATGATCAACTAGCGTCAATATGTAAACGATGCTTTTTGCAGTGAACGCATTGAAAGAGATAGCCTTGCAAGTCTCCTCCGTTCACGAGCCATTGTTTCAGGTTCTCTTTTGTGAAATGTCCACCACTGCAAATCTCTTCAATATCCTCTGAGAGTTCTTCCTCTAAATGTTCAATTTCTTTCCATCCAACATACTGCACAATCGCGCAAAAATCGCCGCAATGGCTTAACCAATATTCCTGCTGCCATCCGCGGTAACCCGGCGTTCTGTAGATCAGTTCATCTATATATTCTTCATGATCAACGTCATCACAACTCACATCGTCTTGAAACATTCCATTATATGTTTGAGCAGCTGATCCATCTTTAATGCACCAAGGACAAATGCCAGAAACGTCTTCAACAGAATAAAAAGGACCATGATATACATAATCTCGTTCTTTCTCACAAACGGGGCATATCGTCTGCTCTTTTTTAATTACATGTAATGAAACTGGGTCTGGGTTGTACTTGAACGTAGGTAACGTCATATAAACCTCCATTATGTAGAAAAGTGATGATTCAACACTATTTTATCGGAATACGCGATGTCATGACAATCTTCAATTATTTCAACGAGAAAAAAAGCCGTTCGGATGAGGAACGACTTTTCTCTTGTGATGATTATGCTTTTTTTACTCTTGGACTTCTTGGTTTATTGTACTTATTTGCTTGTTTAATCGCTCTTCGTTCTTCATTTAATGATTTGTACAGAGATACAATCATTAAAATGATGACAACAGAGAACGGTAAAGCAGCAAGTTTGGCTGTGTTTTGTAAGGCTTCAAGACCGCCTGAAAATAAGAGCACTGCCGCAACTGCTGACTGGATAATACCCCAGCTGATCTTTACACTATTCGCTGGATTTAATGATCCATAGGTTGTCTGCATTCCGAGAACGAATGTAGCTGAGTCTGCTGATGTGATAAAGAATACCGCAATTAAAATAAGAGCTAGAATCGATGTGATCATTGCCAGCGGATATTCATTTAGTACTCCAAATAGCATGGTTTCCGTAGAAAGGCCTGCAACATCGACAATATTCTTTTGCTGTAAGTCCATCGCAGAAACACCGAAAATAGAGAACCAAAGAAATACAAGGATAGATGGAGCAACTAACACACCAACTAAAAACTCTCGAATGGTTCGTCCACGTGATACACGTGCAATAAAGATCCCGACAAATGGTGCCCAAGAGATCCACCATGCCCAATAAAAGATCGTCCATCCGTTAATCCATTCTCTCTTTTCAGGGTCATTTGGAGATAAGCGAAAGCTCATTTGAACGATGTTGGATAAGTATTGTCCAATAGAGTCAGTAAATGAATTTAAAATATAAACTGTTGGACCTACCAAAAGTAAGAAAAACATCAGAACAGCTGCTAATACCATGTTGATATTACTTAAATATTTAATCCCTTTACCAATACCGCTAAGAGCAGATGCAAGGAAGAGCACCGTCACAATGATGATAATAATCAATTGTGTGCTAAAGGCATTTGGAATGTTAAATAGATAATCCAATCCACCATTGATTTGTGCTGCGCCTAATCCTAAGCTCGTTGCAACACCAACAACTGTCGCAAACACAGCAATACAATCGATGGTTTTTCCGATCCATCCGTGCGTTTTATCTCCTAAAACTGGCTGCAGTGTTGCACTGATTAAGCCAGGCGCATCTTTTCTAAATTTAAAGTATGCAATGCAAAGCGCAACAATGGCATAGATCGCCCATGCATGAAGTCCCCAGTGGAAAAAAGTATAACGAAGGGAATCACGGAAGGCTTGTGCAGTTTCAGTGTCACCCGTTGGTGATTGAATCGCATAATGACTGATCGGTTCAGCTGCTCCGTAAAAAACAAGCCCAATACCCATTCCAGCACTAAATAGCATCGCAAACCAAGAAAAAAGACCAAATTCAGGCTCTTCACCTGGCTTTCCTAACGTAATTTTTCCGATAGGGCTAAAGATAAAGAATAGACAAAAGCCGACTAGAAGCGATACGACTAATAAATAATACCAGCCAAAGTCATTTGTAATGTATGTTTGAATTTGATCTGTCACATTTTGCAGTGATTCTGGAGAAAAGGCTCCCCATAGAACGGCAATAAATGTGATTGCAATCACAATCCAAAATACACTTGATACGTTTTTCACACCATCTCACTCTCCTGTTGTTCTACACGTTTAAGCAGAGGATTTTGTTTAATATCCCCTGTCTCAACTATTTTCAAACAAAAAGAGGCGAGTTTCTCACTCGACCTCTATTTTACCGTAACATGTTTTGCTTCCATTTATCAACCATCGATATGTGAAGATGACTTTTCTTCAATTCGTTTGCGCAGACGGTAGACATATTCTTTTAAACAAACTGCGAAAATCGTAAACGCTAAAATAATGGCGATTTTTAACGGGGTAATGGACAGCTTCATAAAGAAAGCGGCTGTCAAACTAATGACAACTGCAAGGACAATCGGAAGTGCGCGTCTAATCATTGAAATCTCTCCTTTACTTCTAGTGCGGCATTCATGCCAGCTAACCTGCCTGTCACAAGTGCTGACGTAATATTGTAACCACCTGTGTAACCGTGAATATCTAAAATTTCTCCGCAGAAATAAAGACCGGCCATTTTTTTGGATGCCATTTTCTTCGGTTCAATTTCTTTGACAGAAACGCCGCCACCTGTAACAAAGGCTTTATCTAAAGAAAGCGTCCCATTTGCATGGACGATGAAATGTTTACAATCATGAGCAAAAGCGCGCAGTTTATCTTTAGCGAGACCAGAAAATGTCTCCTGTGGATCAATGCCATTTCGTTCTAAAAGGAACAATAAATAGCGCTCTTGCATCCAAGATTTCAGGACATTTTTAATGGCTTTTTTTGGTTCATCTTTTAGATCGCGATGAAGTTTTTGGAAAAGCTCCTCGTCATTGAGCTTTGGGTATAAGTCAATTTGAAGACGGACGGCCTGTTGCTTTTTCAGTTCCTTCACAACAAATCCGCTGCATCTCAGAACGGCAGGACCTGATAAGCCAAAGTGTGTAAAGATCATATCCATGACATGAGTGACGACGGGTTTTCCTTTTTTATTTAAAACACTCACGGCCACACTTCTTAATGAAAGACCTTGAAGCACTTTGTCCTTAATAAAACGCTCGTCTGACGTGACGGGTACTTCGGTTGGGAAGAGCTCTGTAATGGTATGACCAGCGGCTTCTGCCCATGCATAGCCATCGCCAGTAGAGCCTGTATGCGGCACACTTTTCCCGCCAACAGCAATGACAACGGCATGACTTGAAATTTTTTCATCATTATTTGTAACAATTCCAGCTGCTTGTCCGTCTTGATACAGAACGGTTTTAATCTTTTCATTCGTTCGAATGGTCACATTGAGCGCGCGGAGCCTATCCAATAGGGCATCCACAACAGATTGTGCTTTGTTTGAGACAGGGAACATACGTCCATGGTCTTCTTCTTTTAGTTCAATACCTAGATTTTCAAAGAACGAAATAATATCCTCGTTATTGAACTCAGAAAATGCACTATATAGAAAACGGCCGTTTCCGGGAATATGCTTGATGATTTCTTCTACTGGAAGGCGATTGGTCACATTGCAGCGTCCACCGCCAGAAATGGCGAGCTTTCTGCCAAGTTTGTTTCCTTTGTCAATTAACAGAACCGATGCACCGTGTTCTGCCGATGCAATCGCGGCCATCAGTCCAGAAGGTCCACCGCCAATGACAATGACATCATAATGTTTCATGTTACATTCCTCTTTCTACTTTCAGTCATTTCTCTATTATAACGAAGATTGGGGAAGGCTGAAATATGAATTGATTGGTTTTGTGACTTCTGTATTGGATTTGTTACCTGTGCGATGAAATGATGTGTTAAAATAGTTAAGTTGAATATTCATTAGAAAAATGGTGGTTAAGCGCATGTCTAATAAACTGCTTCGTGGTACGTTGGTTTTAACGATAGGGACTTATCTCTCTCGTATTCTTGGTATGATTTACTTAATTCCATTTAGCGCAATGGTCGGAGCGACTGGTGGTGCGCTATTCCAATATGGATACAATCAGTATACGATCTTTTTAAGTATTGCTACGCTCGGTTTTCCAACAGCGGTATCGAAATTCGTCTCTAAATATAATGCAATCGGCGATTATGAGACAACAAGAAAAATGTTCAGGGCGGGTATGTCGGTCATGCTTGTCACCGGTATTATCGCCTTTTCTATTTTATATTTGACCGCACCGATCTTTGCCAAGATTCAGCTTGGAGGATCGAATGAAACGGGCGGTTTGACGGTTGATCAAGTGGTTTATGTGATTCGGATGGTCAGTTTGGGTCTATTGGTTGTACCCATTATGAGTCTTGTGCGAGGGTTTTTCCAAGGCCACTCGATGATGGGCCCGACAGCTGTTTCCCAAGTCATCGAACAACTTGTCAGAATCATCTTCCTATTAACAGCGACGTTTATCATTTTAAAAGTGCTTGACGGCGGTCTTGTTATTGCGGTTGGTTATGCCACATTTGCCGCACTCATTGGTGCGTTTGGCGGTCTATTTACGCTTTATTTATATTGGCTGAAACGGAAAGATCGGCTTTTGGCAATGCAGCCGAATACAGGGGACTATTCTGGATTATCTTATAAGCAAATGTTTACAGAGCTGTTCAGTTATGCAGCACCCTATGTGTTTGTTGGGCTTGCCATTCCGATTTATTCTTATATTGATACAAATACAATTAACAGAGCGATGATTGCATCAGGACATCAGGATATTAGTACAGCGGTTCTGTCTATTGTGACGTTATATTTACCGAAGCTTGTCATGATTCCTGTGTCACTTGCAACTGCATTTGGTTTAACATTGATTCCTACCATAACGGAATCCTTTACAGCGCGAAATTACAAGCTGCTGAATCGGCAAATTGATCAAACGATGCAGGTCATTTTATTCTTCGTTCTGCCTGCTTCATTTGGCATTTCAGCATTGGCTGGACCAGTTTATTGGTTTTTCTATCCGTCTGTGCATCCTGAGATTGGGACTTCTATTTTGTTTTGGTATGCACCTGTTGCGTTACTGTTTTCTTTATTCACCATTAACGCAGCGATTTTACAAGGGATTAACAAACAAAAATTTGCGATCGTCAGTCTTTTGTTAGGGATTATCATTAAAACGGTTCTCAATATCCCGCTGATTAGCTGGCTGCAAGGAAACGGTTCTGTGCTTGCAACGGCATTAGGCTACAGTGCCTCGATTTTGTATATGTTCATCATGATCAAGCGCCATGCAGGCTATTCGTTCCGCAGGATTTTCAAACGGTTTATTTTAATTGGTATTTTAACGGCAATCATGGCTGTAGTGGCTTATGTGACATGTCAGCTTGTGAGTCAAGTCATTTCATATGAAGGCGGAATCATACAAGCTGGTATTGTTATTTTGATTTCAATGATTACAGGCGGCGGTGTGTATATGTTCTTATCTTATAAAGTTGGATTGTTAGAGCGTGTACTTGGCAGCCGGATGCCATCATTTTTAAGAAAAAAGAGTTAAGAAGAGGTGGAGAAGCATGAGGCTTGATAAATTGCTGGCCAATACCGGCTTTGGTTCAAGGAAAGATGTAAAGAAGCTGGTCAAGGCCCGGGCTGTCACAGTGAATGGAGAAGTGGCGAAGCAGGTGAAAGATCATGTCGATCCAACAAATGATGAAGTGCTCGTGCATGGAGAGCGTGTAGAGTATAAAGAATTCATTTATCTCATGATGAACAAGCCAGACGGTGTCATTTCAGCAACGGAGGATCTGCGAGATGAGACGGTTGTTGATTTACTAGAGCCAGAGGATATTGCAAGGGAGCCATTCCCTGTGGGGAGACTGGATAAGGATACAGTCGGTCTCCTCCTCCTTACAAATGACGGCCAGCTTGCTCATCAATTGTTATCTCCGAAAAAGCATGTCCCGAAAACGTATGAAGTTCATCTAAAATACCCGCTTGGAGATCAAGACATCACTCGTCTTGAAGAGGGAATTGTGATTTTAGACGACTACCGAACGAAGCCGGCGAAGGTTGAAGTAGATGCCAACCAAGAGGCAGATACACGAATCCGTTTAACGATTACTGAAGGGAAGTACCATCAAGTGAAGCTGATGGCACAAGCAGTGGGCAATGAAGTGATCTTTTTAAAACGGCTCTCGATGGGGGCTGTTTCATTAGACGAAGATTTGGCCCCCGGAGAATACCGTGAATTGACGGAGGAAGAGTTAGACAGTTTAATCAATCGTGATTAATATAGAGCAAATGAAAAGAAGATAAGGGGCTAAAATCAAGTTCATTTTAGCCCTTTGTCAACAAAATGAAAAGAACCGGCGACCGCCGGTTCTTTTTGTTATATGGAAGTTCATTATTCGCTTATGATGATATTTTTACTTTTTTTCTCGTTGTTTCCCATTTGCCTCTGCTTGGACTATGAACAAGATCGTTATAGGCAAGCACGTTTAAGTCTCTTTGGATGGTTCTAGGTGTGATCCCGAATTCATCAACCAGCTCTTGTGTCGTCACAAGACCTTTCTCTTGAATGAACATATAAACTGATTTTATTCGAGTCATCATACGGTTTGTTGAAGGTTTCAAAAAACCACTCCCTATCAATAAGATCGGATGGACTTGACTAACCACAACTTACTACACTAAAACTGCGACATAAGGACATGCAACAATGGTAAATGTTCGTGTTTCTTAATGTTTTATTCTATTATACACGTTATTATGCATCTAGTTCCACCAAAAAGTCAACTTTACGTGTTTTTAAACTTGTCTTCATGAATGAAATTATGGTATATATCATGATTTGAATCCGGTTACAACCCAATAAACACAAGGCGTATAAAGAGAATTACCACTTAAGAAAGATCAAAAAATAAACACAGAAAATTTACAAAATAAAAAATCATTCATACAAAAAAGACACATTCAAATGAGAAATGTGTCTTTTTATTTTGGCTATCCTTCTAAGAAAAAGAGCTGCAAGAAAAATAAGACGGCAAAAATGAGCACAAGAATATGCACTTCTTTCCATTTTCCTTTTGCCAGCTTCACAAGTGGATATGAAATAAATCCTAGTGAAATTCCTGTAGAGATGCTAGATGTCAGCGGCATGGAAAGAATGACAAGAAAAGCAGGAAATGCTTCGTCAAGCTCATTCCAGCGAATACGTGACACTGAATTCATCATCAAACAGCCGACAATGATTAAGACAGGTGAAGTGATGGACGGCAAAGACGAAATGGCTTGAACGAGCGGACCAAAAAACAAAGCCACAATAAACAATGCAGCAACGGTTAAAGAGGTCAGTCCAGTTCTTCCGCCAGCAGCCACTCCTGATGAGGATTCAATGTAAGCTGTGGTTGGGCTTGTTCCAAACATTGAGCCAATTGTCGTCGCAGCAGAGTCAGCAAGTAAGGCTCTGCGTACTTTTGGGAGCTGACCATTTTTCATTAGACCTGCTTGTTCCGCAACCCCGATCATTGTTCCTGTTGTATCAAAAATCGTCACAAGTAAAAAGGAGAAGACAACAGCATACAAGTGATGGGAAAATACATCGCCAAACGCAGCGAATGGATTTGTAATCAGCATTCCTTCAGGGAGTGCTGGGGTATCCACTAGCACTTTAGGAAAATGAAGCTGACCTGTTGCAAGTGCAATTAACGTGGTTGCTAACATGCCGATAAACAGGGCTCCATTCACTTGAAGAACCATTAATATGACAGAAATCATTAAACCAACGAGTGTCAAAATGACAACAGGTGAACTTAAATTGCCAAGCTTCACAAGATTTTGTGGATCAGCAGTGATGATCCCAGACTGTCTTAGCCCAATGAATGCAATAAATAATCCGATACCTGCTGTAATCCCGTACTTTAAATTATCTGGAATCGCCTCAATGAGTTGTTTTCTAAGGGATGTTAACGATAAAATAATAAAGAGTATTCCAGCAACAAATACCGCACTAAATGCTGTTTGATAGCTGAGACCCCCACCACCGACAACAGTGACGGTGAAATAGACATTCAGCCCCATACCTGGTGCAATGGCAATCGGATAGTTTGCAAAGAGTGCCATCCAGAGGGTACCGACAACAGCAGCGATAATGGTTGCAGTAAAGACTTGGTCAAAAGGAATGCCTGCATCTGAAAGGATTCCTGGATTGACGGCTACAATATATACCATCGTAAAGAATGTCGTCATACCAGCGAGTAATTCTTTCTTTATATTGGTTTGGTTCTCTTTTAACTGAAACATAAAATCCTCCATTTACGAACATTATTACAAAACACTTAATATAATATTCGTTTTAAGGGTGGATTGCAACCTTTTTTCAAGGAGGAATGGAAAAATGAATTGGGAAGCAGAAGTCATACGAAAAAAAGACAATTTGATTCAGGATACACAATCTTTTTTACAAATTGAAAGTGTCTTGGATGAAGAAGGCGGCACAGAAGGAAAACCGTTCGGTGAAAAAGTGGATGAGGCTCTTCAGTATATGCTCAAAAAAGGGCAGGACGAGGGCTTCAAAGTGAAAAATGTTGATGGTTATGCTGGTCATATTGAATATGGAGAAGGCGAAGATATCGTCGGTGTGCTATGCCATGTGGATGTCGTGCCTGCGGGAGACGACTGGACAACCCCGCCATTTTCAGCGGACATAAGAGAAAATAAAATCTTTGCAAGAGGAGCCATTGATGATAAAGGGCCGACCATGGCGGCGTTTTACGCATTGAAAATGTTAAAAGATGCCGGTCTGCCGCTGTCGAAAAAGATTCGAATCATCATTGGCACAGATGAAGAAAGCGATTGGCGCTGCGTCGATCACTATTTCAAGCATGAGGCGATGCCGCAAATTGGCTTTGCACCAGATGCTGATTTTCCAATTATTCATGCTGAAAAAGGGATCATAGATGCCATCGTATCCTTTACATACGAACAATCAGAAGAAAACAAGCGTTACATCCTCAAGCAATTCACATCAGGCATGCGTCTCAATATGGTCCCAGATGAGGCTCGCGCAATTGTGGCAGCAGCAAACGATCACGATGCTGAAGCCTTAAAAACGGCTTTTGCAGCCTATCTTGCGGAAAATCAGTTAACCGGTGAGACAAACCATACAGCAGATGGACTGACATTCACATTAAAAGGTGTATCAGTTCATGCAATGGAGCCGGCGAATGGCACAAATGCGGGCATTCATATGGCAAATTTCTTATGTGCGCATGAATTAGATGAAAGAGGGCTCGCATTTACATCACAAATAAATGCTTTATTTGATCAAGACACAAGAGGACAAAAACTCGGCATCGCTTGTAAGGATGATATTAGTGGTGACTTGACCTTGAATGTTGGCACAATCCGCTATTCGCAAAACGAAGAAGCGAAGCTTGGGCTGAATGTCCGCTATCCCGTAACCGCGGACGGTGAGGAAGTCAAAAAAGGGATTGAACGAATAAAAGGGGCAACGATCGAGAAATTTGATGACAGTCCTCCTCATCACGTCTCAAAAGACCATCCACTTGTAAAAACATTACAGCGTGTCTACGAAGAACAAACAGGAGATCCTGCCCATCTTATTGCGATTGGGGGAGGAACGTATGCAAGGTCATTAGAAGCAGGCGTTGCCTTTGGCCCTCTATTCCCTGGAAGACCTGATTGCGCACACCAAAAGGATGAATATATCGAAATCGATGATTTACTACGAGCAACTGCGCTATATGCACAAGCCATGTATGAATTGGCGAAATAAAAAAGGAAAGAGAAGAGGGGATTCACCGTGAAAAAAATGTTCTTATGCTCTTCATTCAAAGACAGCTATTCTCTCTTGTCTGACTTTGCAGGCGACACCTTAAAAGGAA
Organism: Bacillus sp. FS02; assembly: GCF_024398395.1. Lineage (NCBI taxonomy): Bacteria > Bacillati > Bacillota > Bacilli > Caryophanales > Bacillaceae > Bacillus > Bacillus sp. FS02. The sequence continues at coordinate 2,956,473 of NZ_CP074101.1, forward strand.
AAAGTGTGACATTCATTCCGGCAGCCAGTGAAGTGGAAGAAGTCACGCACTATGTCGATGCAGCAAAAGAAGCCTTTCATCAATTAGAAATGCGTGTAGAGACTGTTCAGCTGACCGGGCAAACGGTTCAAGAGATCACACAGATCATTAGGAAGAATGATGTCATGTATGTATCTGGCGGCAATACCTTTTATTTGCTGCAAGAATTAAGAAAGCACGGGCTCGATCGTGTATTGAAAGAAGAGATCGGCAAAGGCAAGCTGTATATCGGAGAATCCGCAGGGAGTATTATCATGGCGCCAAGCATTGAATACATCTCACTGATGGATGATCAGGAGAAAGCGCTAGAATTATCTTCCTTTGAAGGATTCAATGAGATCAACAGCTATCCGGTACCGCATATAAACAATCCTTATTTAGGTGAAGCCGCGCAGCACATCATAGAGAAAGATCAAAATACGCTCTCTTTATGCCCGCTCACTGATGAACAAGTTTTACTTGTGACAGGCGAACAGACTGAGGTCAAGACGGTCTTGTAGGAGTTGTTCATATGAAACGAAGAAAAAGGAACAGGAGCATACGCCCTGTTCCTTTTTTAATCTTGAAACACATCACTTGATAAATAACGTTCACCCGTGTCTGCTGTCATACAAATGACAATGTGATCCTTTGGCATTTGCTTGGCTGCTTCAATCGCTGCATAGCATGCCGCGCCAGATGATGGACCGACTAAAATACCTTCAAGACGGGCGAGCTTTCGTGTGATGTCGTAAGCATCTTCATCACTCACTTGCACAATCTCATCATACACCTGTTCGTTTAAAATTTGTGGGATAAATCCTGGACTTGTGCCAACAAGCTTATGTTTGCCAGGTTTCCCGCCTGATAAAACAGGAGACCCCTTTGGCTCTGCCACATGTATCGTCAATTCCGGGAATGCTTTCTTGAGTTCCTCTCCAGTGCCTGTAATGGTTCCGCCCGTTCCAGCAGTTGCGACAAAAGCGGCAAGCTGCTGCCCGATCTGTTGCACTGCATCGATAATTTCTACAGCCGTTGTCCCTCTATGAGCATCGGGGTTCGCACCGTTGTCAAATTGCATGGGAATAAAGCTGTTAGGAATTTGAGCAGCTAATTCTTCTGCCTTGCGAATACAGCCTGGCATTTTTTCCTCCCCTGGGGTTAAGACGACCTGTGCGCCGTATGCCTTTAAAATATTGATTCTTTCTTGGGTCATCGTATCAGGCATGACCAGAATGGCTTTGTAGCCTCTTGCAGCAGCGTTCATCGCTAAGCCAATTCCTGTATTCCCGCTCGTTGGTTCAATAATCGTTGCCCCTTTTGTGAGCTTTCCTTGTTTTTCTGCCTTAAGGATCATATTGTAAGCAGCCCGATCTTTTACACTTCCGCTAGGATTAAATGATTCCAGTTTTAAATAAACAGCAGCGCCATGTTCTGGCTGAAGGCGCTGTAATTTTACAAGTGGTGTATGACCTATTAATTCAGCTATATTTTGTGCAACCTTCATCATGTGACACCCTTTCTTCTCATTCCGCATTACTTTAGTTATACTATCATCAATGGGGATTCGTAAAGTTTGTTAAAAAGGACAGGTGAAAATATGGCCGAAAGCCGTCATTATTTTATCGGGATTCCAATCCCTGAACAACTCGCGTATCAAATGAAAGCGGATATAGACAAGAGGAGCGGGCTTTCCTTTCAAAAATGGACAGAACCCACTGATTATCATGTCACCCTTGTGTTTTTAGGCGCGATTCCAGAGGACCGTTTAAATAAGATATCTGAGCTGCTTGAACAGCTGTCTCATGAGGTGTCTGTTTTCCCGTTGAAGCTGAATGAAGTAGGAATATTTGGTCAAAAGGAGCGGCCGAGAGTCTTTTTTGCAAAGCCTAGTGAAAGTAAGCCTTTGATGGATCTAAGAGAAAAGGTAAAAACAGCCGTTTTGACAGCAGGTCATCCTGTCGAAAAGAGACCCTTTCATCCACATATGACGATTGCGCGCAAATGGAATAGAGAACAGTCCTATATAGAACAAGCGCCCTTACGGAAAGAACCATATTCGATGGAGGTTTCTAGTATCGCTTTATTTGAAATTCGTCTAAAAGAAACCCCACGTTATCACGCGATCAAACAATTTACACTACATAAATGATTCTAGAGGTTGGAGTGAGCAGCAGATGGCGCAAATTATTAAAATCCAAGATTATATATCACGATATGAACAAGACCCGCATCATTACATCAATCAGTTTATTCGGTTGAAAAAACAAAGGTGGGACGAGTTAAAAAAGGCTTCAAAAGAGCAGGTGCAAAAGCAGGCTGACCAAGCCACCGAGCAAGCACCTGAGCAAGAGGAAGAAAAGAGAAAGAAATTCTCCTTAAAAAGAAAGCAAAAAGAAGCCGATATGAAAAAGGAACGGGACCTGAGTCTTTTTAACGAGCCAACAGATATAGAACAAGGTGTTTTTACAAACGTTCCTACCGATGAAACGAAGCTGATTCCCTTTTTTAAGGATCATCTTTACGATGTTCAATTAAAATGGGCCAGCTCGACGATCTCTCATATTTCAACTGTCTCTCACCACATTCGATATGATGAAAAGCTGCGGATGCTTGCAAGGCAGCTGCCAGATTCTTATTTTGTGATGTACAAGCCGGTGCTGCTCATTCAAAAAGCTGAGATGGAATTGTGTCCAGTGCTCATTACGCCGCTTGAAGTCATCTGTTTATCTTTCTTAGAAGCAGAGCCAGACAGCGTATATATTGGATCGAAGGAACGTTTTTGGGAAAAGCGGGCGACTGGAAAAGCTGTTCAATCCGTCTTGAACCCTTGCGCAAGCCTTCTTCGCTCTGGAACTGTTGTGTCAAAAATTTTACAGCAAAGTGGTGTGGAGCTTCCTGTGAAAAAAATCCTCATCAGCCGCACCTCGTATATTGATTTGCCCGAAGTTCCATTCGGGATGGAGGTTGTCGATAAGAAGAAAGCGGAGGATTGGTTTGACAAGCAGCGGAAAAACACCGCGCCGACAAAGCACCAGCAATTCAAAGCGACAAAGGCATTGCTCGCTTATGGTGAATCAGACAGCAAAAGAAGGCAGGAATGGCTTGATTAAAGGCATATCAAGGTCACCAAAAAATGAGACCTGAGTGGAGCTAATATATGAATGAATGGTACTTTATCGTCAATCCAGCAGCAGGACAAGGAAAAGGACTCCGCACTTGGAGAAGCATAGAGAAAGAATTACAAAAGGTAGAGATCTCATACAGATCGTTTCTTACCCAGCATGAAGGACATGCCGAAGTTTTGGCGAGACAGATTAGCGCTATGCAAGACGACAGATTGAAACGGTTGATCGTCATTGGCGGTGACGGCACAATTCATGAAGTGCTAAATGGTTTAAAAGAAATCGATCATGTGCAGCTAAGCTTTGTCCCAGCAGGTCATTGGAATGATGCTGCGAAGGGGCTGGGCATCCAGCGTCATGATGTGATCAAAGAAGTGAGAAAACAAAAGAGGATGCTGACGAAAACATTTTCTCTCGGTTCCTTTCAAGATCATGCAGAAAGTCCGCAATCTGTTCTTTTTCTCAATCATATTGGTGTTGGGTTTGATGCGCATGTCTTGAAGAGAACGGTCCATTTTAGAGGGAAAAAGTGGCTCAACCGACTCAAACTCGGGTTTATCATCTACCCGCTGTCTTTTCTACATTCGTTATGGTCATTCAAACCGTTTGACCTTGCTCTTTTTATTGAAAATGAGAGAAAAGTATTTCGCCAAGTGTGGTTTGTGATCGTATGTAATCACCCTTACTATGGGGGCGGGCTGGAAGCAGCACCGGAAGCGAGTGCGAGGCAATCAGGATTTCAAACGCTCGTTGTCACGGATTTGAATCCATTGAAAGTTCTCTTATTTTTAAGTGCAATGGTTTTTAAAAAGCACCTTGTAATGGAGGGAGTCACCCTTTTTCAGCATGAAGAAGCCTACTTGGAGGCAGATGAAAAAATCTTATTTCACGCCGATGGAGAAGTGATTGGCGCCACTCCAGTGTTTGTTAAGGCTAGTGAGCGATCGTTAAAATTACGTGGCTAAGAAGCAGCCAGTGTGCGCACGAACAAAAGAAACATGAAAAAAGACTTCCTTTTTCATAAGGTTCTTGTCCTGATTTTCTAGTTTTGCTTGACGAGTATAAGAAGGTAGCGATAAAATCTATAGGACGGCTATTGTTTAGCATCTCATTCTCAATAGCTGTCCTTTTTGTTTTTATGATCATATAAATAAAAAATAAACAGCCAATTGATCTCAATCGGCTGAATTTTGTTGACTAAAAAAGCATGATTTAAAATATTTTAAGAAATGATGGGTTGAAAATTGATATGAACTGGTTGGGACAAATATTAGGTAGCGAATGGCACATCTCTCCTGCTGGAGGCGCTACGGGAGATGCATACTTCGCAACACACAATGACCAAAAGCTATTTTTAAAACGCAATACGTCACCGTTTCTTGCGGTTTTGTCAGCTGAAGGCATTGTGCCGAAGCTTGTCTGGACAAAACGGATGGAAAATGGGGATGTCATCACTGCGCAGCACTGGCTGAGCGGCAGAGAGCTGAAGCCAAAGGACATGAATGACCGTCCTGTAGCGGAGCAGCTAAGAAAAATTCATACATCAAAAGAGCTGCTCGATATGCTGAAACGATTAGAAAAGCACTCGCTTGACCCGGCATCGATCTTGATGCATCTCAAGGCATCGATCTTAAAAGAGCAGATTGACTCACATGATATGACGCGCGCCATCCAGTATTTAGAGAAACATGTGGAGGCAGTTCATTTCGAGGATAAGGTCGTATGCCATTGTGACCTCAACCATAATAATTGGCTGCTGACAGATGAAAACCAGCTCTATTTAATTGATTGGGACGGGGCAATGATTGCGGATCCAGCGATTGATCTTGGACCGCTCTTATACCATTATGTTGAAGAAGAGAACTGGGAAAGCTGGCTCTCTATGTATGGTGCTCCGCTGACTGACAACTTGCGAAAACGCATGGCATGGTATGTGCTGGCTGAAACCGTCTCGTTTGTCGTTTGGCATAAAAGAAAAGGAAATGAAAAGGCGCAAAAAGAAGTGCAAGCCGAGCTACATGCACTCTTAAAACGGTTAAACATCCATTAAGACAGTGGAATGTTCTCGACCCAGTTAGATAGATGAGATTGATGCGCTTCGATATGTGCATCAATTGAACTGACAGAAGTGCCTTTTTGGCTGTAATCATAAATATCTGTTAGTAGCTGACGAACGTCAGCATCCAAATCTTCTTTTGCCAGCATTAATTGAATCACGCGTCCCACCTGTTCATATTCTGCAACAGTCCCGCAGCAATCCAGCTGGTGATCAGTTAAAATATCTTTGATTAATTGAAGCTGATGTTGGCGGTTTAATCCCATACGTATGCTCCTTTCAAGGCGTGTCATTTATGTGGTTAAACTGTGCATTCAGCTTTGATTTTATACATGAAGCAGACCAGCCCAATTAGCAGCTGGTCTTTTTCATATGTGCGGATAAGATGCTGTCTTGCGGCTCTTTATGTTTCATGGTATCTTGATAAAATGTAAAGAAAATAGAGGTGTATCAAATTGAGAATGCGACATAAACCGTGGGCGGATGATTACTTAGCTGAAAATGCTCATATTGCTTTAGCCAACCCTGAACAATACAAAGGGAAATGGCATGAGCTGTTTGAAAATGATCATCCAATCCATATCGAAGTCGGTACAGGAAAAGGGAGCTTTATTGCCGGAATGGGCAAGCTTCATCCTGAGATAAACTATATCGGCATTGAATTATTTAAAAGTGTCATTGTGACGGCAGTCGATAAAATCAAAGAAACAGATGTAGAAAACGTAAAGCTTCTAAACATCAACGCAGAGACACTAACAGATGTCTTTGCGGAAAATGAGATTGACCGGGTGTATTTGAACTTCTCTGATCCGTGGCCAAAATCAAGGCATGAAAAACGTAGGTTGACGTTTAAAGCCTTTTTAAAGCGATATGAACAGATCCTCCGTCCAGGCGGTGAATTACATTTCAAAACCGATAACCGCGGACTATTTGAATATTCCTTGAAAAGCTTTTCGTCTTACGGACTCCTTTTAACGTATGTGAGCCTTGATTTACATGATGATGGCCTCGAAGGAAATGTCATGACAGAATATGAAGAGAAATTCTCTTCCATGGGACAACCGATCTATCGATCAGAAGTAAAATTCCCTGAATAACAAGCGAACAAAGCTGGCTGCAACGAACGATTGCAGTCAGCTTTTTTTGATAAAAGATTAGCACATGCGATTTTCCTTTGTATTTGCTACGATAGAAAAAGGAGGGATGACAGCAATGGAGACAATGAAAATAGGTGAAATGGAACTGTTCTGGTTAAATGGGGGGGATACACACATGGATGGCGGTGCCATGTTTGGCGTGGTGCCAAAGCCATTATGGTCAAAAAAATACCCTGTGAATGATCGAAATCAAATTGAATTACGGTGTGATCCAATGCTCATACGGTGGAACGGTCTTCATCTGTTAGTAGATTCCGGCATCGGGTCAGGGAAGCTGACAGAGAAACAAAAACGCAATTATGGCGTCACAGAGGAAACGAAAATAGAAGAATCACTTGCGGCTCTCGGTTTGCGCCCATCTGATATAGATTACGTCTTAATGACTCATTTGCATTTTGATCATGCAAGCGGGCTGACAAAACGTGAAGGCGATGAGCTCGTGTCTGTTTTTCAGCAGGCAAAAATCATCACGTCCAAAATTGAATGGGACGAAATGAGAGCGCCGAACATTCGCTCAAGAAATACATATTGGAAAGAAAACTGGGAGCCTGTTGCCGATCAAGTCATGACATTTGAAGATAGCATCGAAGTAACAGAAGGCATCCGCCTGCATCATACAGGCGGACATAGCGATGGGCATAGCATCTTAACGCTCACAAGTCAGGGAGAAACGGCTATTCATTTAGCGGATATCATGCCGACACACGCTCATAAAAACCCGCTATGGGTCTTGGCATACGATGATTATCCAATGACCTCGATCCCAGCGAAGCAAAAATGGCAGGCATTCGCCGAAGAAAACAATGCATGGTACTTGTTTTATCATGATGCCATCTACCGTGCTGTAAAGTGGGATGAAGACGGGGCAATGACCCATGAGGTCAAAAGAGAAACCGGAAGATAAAAGATCATCTGTATGTTTTTTCGCCTTTCACACAAAATAACGACAAAATGAACTTGTGAAAGGAAGAGTGCAGGTGAATCAATTTTATCGTGTACATGGTGATGTCATCGAGACACCGTTAAGAGGGATGGAAGTCATGTCTGTCCCTTATTTAAACAAAGGGGTCGCATTTACAAAGGAAGAGCGGGAAGAGCTTGGGTTAAAAGGATTTCTGCCGCCGAAGGTGTTAACACTAGAAGATCAAGCAAAGCGTGCATATGAACAGTTCAAAGCACAGCCAGACGCACTTGGGAAAAATGTCTATTTAACTGCGCTTCATGACAGAAATGAAGTGCTCTTTTATAAATTATTAAATGAGCATTTGGCAGAAATGCTGCCGATTGTTTACACACCGACCGTAGGAACAGCGATTCAGCGTTACAGCCACGAGTATAGAAAGCCAAGAGGAATTTATTTATCCATTGATGACCTAGAAGGAATGGAAGAAATTTTTGCATCTTACGGAGTGGATGAATCAATTGATCTCATTGTCGCAACAGATGCAGAAGGAATTTTAGGCATCGGCGACTGGGGTGTTGGCGGAATTGCCATTTCAGTCGGGAAGCTGGCTGTTTATACAGCCGCAGCAGGGATTGATCCTAGCCGTGTGCTGGCAGTGGTGCTTGATGCTGGGACCAACCAGGAAAGCCTTTTAAATGATCCGCTTTATGTGGGAAATCAGCACTCCCGCGTTCGAGGAGAGCGCTATGATCAGTTTATTGATCAATATGTTGAGCTTGCCCGTGCGACTTTTCCAAATGCACTTCTTCACTGGGAAGACTTCGGTACAAAAAATGCGCGCGCCATTTTGGAAAAATATAAGGACCGTATTTGTACGTTTAATGATGATATTCAAGGAACTGGAGCCGTCTCACTTGCTGCCGTTCTGGCTTGTGCAAAAGCATCGAAGGTTCCGCTGAAAGATCACCGAATCGTGATCTTTGGAGCAGGTACAGCAGGGATTGGTATAGCCGAGCAAATTCGTGATGCGATCGTGCGAGACGGTGTCAAAGAAGAGGAATCATATGATCATTTCTGGTGTATTGATAAAACGGGATTGCTCACAGATGATTCACCCGACATTCAGCCATTCCAAAAGCCGTATGCAAGACGTTCTGATGAAGTGAAGGATTATGCACGTAATGGTCCAAAGCATTCAATTGATTTGTTAGAGGTCGTGAAGCAGGCGAAACCTACGATCTTAATTGGTACCTCAACTGTAGGTGGGGCATTTACAGAGGAAATTGTGAAAGAAATGGCGTCACATGTAGAGCGGCCAGCGATTTTACCGATGTCAAACCCGACACCTCTTTCAGAGGCAAAGCCGGAAGATCTCATTGAATGGACAGAAGGACGTGCGCTTGTCACAACGGGAAGCCCGTTTGATCCGGTTGAATATGGTGGTGTGACATATGAAATTGGGCAGGCAAATAATGCTCTTGTGTTTCCAGGGCTTGGTCTTGGAACGATTGTGTGTAAAGCCCGCCTCATGACAGACAGCATGTTTGTTGCGAGTGCTGAAGCGATTGCGAGCATGGTCAATGTCGGAAAACCGGGTGCTGCGATGCTTCCAAGTGTTGATCAGCTCAGAACAGTTTCAGCGACAGTGGCTGTCCGTGTGGCACAAGCAGCGATTGACGAAGGAATTGCGGAAGAAACCCCTGATGATCTCATTCAGGCTGTGCAAGACGCCATGTGGCACCCTGTATACAAAAAAATCAAAGCCATCTAAAAAAAGCTTCGCAAGGACTTGTCTTTGCGAAGCTTTCTTATTAAGCAACAGAATCAATGACATCAACGATCATGCCTGTTTTTGCATCAATCATGACTTCATACTGTTCCAGCTCGCCAAAGGCGGAGCGTGTAATGCCAGATTTGTACACATCAATCGTTTCACCATTTACGGTATACGGTTCTGGTACAGTATAAATCCAAGAGCCATCAATCGGGCCGCGCTGTTTAAAAGCAGATTTCACAATTTTTAACGCTTTTTCAGACGAGATATACGTCGGGAAAAAGACTTTCTTTGCAACAATTGCAGCGGCTACGCCAATACTCGCACCAATCAGAACATGTTTTAACTTCAACGTGCTGCACCTCCGTATTGCTGTTTTTTCCATTATACAAAACTTGTCCAGCGATGTTAAGAAATCCGAATACTTGAAAGCATATTCAAAATTTCTGGAGAGATACTTGGAAAACCGAAAGAATTCTTATAGTATAAAGTGAGTGTTATTTTTATAGGAATTTATATGGTCATTACATAGAAATGAGGGTAACTGTCAAATGAACGAAGAAACAATGTCGCTTTTCCGAAATTTAACAGAATTACAAGGGGCTCCAGGTAATGAGCACCATGTGCGTGCTTTTATGAAAAAGGAACTTGAGAAATATTCCGATGAACTCATACAGGATCGTCTTGGCGGAGTGTTTGGTGTCCGCAAAGGCCCAGAGAACGCGCCGAAGATTATGGTGGCTGGTCATATGGATGAAGTCGGCTTTATGGTGTCATCCATTACGAAAAATGGAATGATTCGTTTTCAAACACTTGGCGGCTGGTGGAGTCAAGTGATGCTTGCGCAGCGTGTGGATGTTCATACGGATCACGGGCCAATTCCGGGCGTTGTATCGAGCACACCTCCTCATCTTCTGACACCAGAACAAAAAAGCAAACCAGTAAAACCGTCAGATATGCTGATTGATATTGGTGCAGACAGTGAAGAAGAAGCGAAAGAGCTTGGCGTTCGCCCAGGGCAGCAAATCGTTCCTGCAACGGTCTTTACCCCAATGGCCAATCCGAAAAAGATTTTAGCCAAAGCTTGGGATAACCGCTATGGGTGCGGACTTGCCATTGAATTATTGAAAGAATTAAAAGACGAAGCTCTTTCATGTCAGCTATATTCAGGCGCAACCGTCCAAGAGGAAGTAGGGCTCAGAGGGGCTGAGGTAGCTGCGAATATGATTAAACCGGATCTGTTCTTTGCTCTAGATGCGAGTCCTGCAAATGATGTGACGGGAGACAAATCACAATTTGGCCAGCTTGGAAAAGGTGCACTTCTTCGTATTTATGATCGCACGATGATTACGCACCGAGGCATGAGAGAATTTGTCCTCGATACAGCCGAAACAAACAATATTCCATATCAATATTTCGTATCGCCAGGCGGTACGGATGCTGGACGTGTTCATATCTCAAATCAAGGTGTACCATCTGCTGTTATTGGTGTATGTGCGCGTTACATTCATACAAGTCACTCTGTCTTGCATGTGGATGATTATGCAGCGGCAAAAGAATTAATTGTTCGTCTTGTGAAAAATTGTGATCAAAGCACGGTGGATTCGATTTATCAACAAGTGTAAACGATAAGAAAAAGGCTGCCTCATTAAGAGCACAGCCTTTTTCTTATTCCTGTTCAAACACGTATGACAACGCCTTAATCGCTTGATTCACTGTTTCGACAGTGATATTTGCTTTGTTTGATAATTCCTTTAGGGGATGATGTAATTCTTTAGGACGAATCAAAATAAGGGGTTTCCCTTTGGCGATGGCAGAAGAAGCATCCATTGCCGTGTTCCACTGTTTATATTTCTCACCAAAGCGGGCGATGACAACGTCTGCCTTATTTAATAATAGTTCGGTGCGGAAATTGTTCAAATCAGAAGCCGCATCGTCTTTCAAGATGGCATTTGGCTGCCCGCCTAAAATATCTTCTCCGATGTTATCTGATCGGTCATGATTCTCCATTGGACCAACAAACGTCACTGGTAGTTTCAACGACTGGCTTTTTTCCTTAATTTCATCGCGCCACTGGCTATGAATTTCTCCAGCTAAATAAACCGTTAATTGCATAACAATCTCCTCCTTGTGCACAAACTTAGTAAAGGTTTGCCCTGTTTCTTTTCATGTTACACAAGAAGTGCTTGATAAAGCAAAAAAAATATGATTATGATATTCATGGTAGAGACTATTTTTCATCGTAAGAAGACTACATATAATGGGAAGGACAGGCCTCTTCGTCTTTCCTATGAGAAAGCAGGAAGACGACGTTGATGACTTATTTAAAAAGAAAGGGTATCTCCCTTTCGCCAAAGGTGTATTTTATTGATGCACTCTCTTATATGGCTTTAGGTCTATTTGCTACATTAGTGGTAGGGCTGATTTTAAAAACAGCAGGCGGCCTGTTATCATTTCCTCTCATCGTGGAAATGGGAACGCTCGCTATGGGGCTGATGGGACCAGCAATTGGCGTAGCGGTTGCTTATCGCTTAAACGCTTCTCCTTTAATTATTTTCGCAAGTGTTGTTTCAGGTGCCGCTGGAGCAGAGCTTGGGGGACCCGCTGGAAGCTTCGTGGCTGCTCTCATTGGTGTGGAATTAGGCAAACTGATCAGTGGTGAGACAAGAATTGATATTATTTTAACGCCGCTTGTGACCATTATCACAGGTTTTCTCACCGCTGCTTTCATCGGCCCTGGGATTCAGGCGGTGATGACAGGGCTCGGCAGGCTGATCGTATGGGGGACTGATCAAAGTCCACTCATCATGGGCATGCTGGTTGCAACCATTGTTGGACTTGCTCTTAGCTCACCGATTTCAAGCGCTGCGCTTGCGCTGATGCTTGATTTAAGCGGTCTTGCTGCTGGTGCGGCAACGATTGGCTGCTGTGCGCAGATGGTCGGCTTTGCTGCTGCAGGATTTAGAGAAAATCGTTTTGGCGGTCTTGCTGCGGTAGGCATTGGAACATCAAAACTACAGCTGCCGAACATTGTGAAAAATCCACTCATTCTCATTCCGCCGACGATTGCAGGACTGATTCTTGCGCCAATTGGTATCATTGGCTTTGGGATGGTCAATAATGCGGCAGGAGCGGGTATGGGAACGAGCGGACTTGTCGGCCAGCTCATGACTCTCACAGTCATGGGATTTCATCCTTCCGTTTTCCTCGCTATTGCTCTCTTGCATATCGTTGGCCCGGCAGTGATTAGTTTGGTAGTATCAGAATGGATGAGAAAGAAAGGCTATATACAATTCGGAGATTTAAGTATACAAACTGGAGGAATCAAACATGAAAAAAATTGAATCAAACGAAGAATTACAAAAAGTGATTCAAGAAGACTTAACCGTATTACTATTTTCAGCTGACTGGTGCCCGGACTGCACATTTATTGAGCCGTTTTTGCCAGAGCTTGAAGCAAACTATCCAGAATTTGAATACTTCTATGTGGATAGAGATCAGTTCATCGACACTTGTGCAGAGTGGGAAATTTACGGAATTCCAAGCTTTTTAGTCTTTAAAAACGGACAAGAGATCAACCGTTTTGTCAGCAAAGATCGTAAGACAAAGGAAGAGATTGAAGCATTTTTAACAGATTCTCTTTCTAAATAACGAAAGGAGAGTCTTATTATGGCGAAAATGACATCAAGACAGCTTGCCAATCAATTGAAAAGCCGTCTGACGAACGACAGCTGGACCCACCAGTTTGACAGGGAAAAAGATACGCTTCGTGTGGAAGATAAACATACAGGAAAGGGTATCACGCTTGAGCTCCCGCCGATTATTGCAAAGTGGGAAGTAAAGCCTGATGAAACACTGGATGAGATCGTTTATTATGTGAAAGAGGCGCTCAGCGCTATGAAAGGTGAAGCGCAGCACATCTCAGGTAAAGAGAAGCACATTTATCCGGTCATTCGTTCAACGTCCTTTCCAGAAACATCAAGTGATGAGATTCCGCTCGTTTTTGATGAGCATACAGCAGAGACAAGAATCTACTATGCACTTGACCTTGGAAGCACCTACAGATTAATTGACGAGAAGATGCTGCAAAAGGAAAACTGGACAAAAGAACGAATCAGAGAAACCGCAAGTTTTAACGTCCGTTCACTAAAGACTGTCGTGAAAATGGATGAAGTGGCGGGCAACCGTTTTTATTTCTTCCGTGCAAACGACGGGTACGATGCAAGCAGAATATTAAATGAATCGATTTTACAAGAATACGCGCAAAAAGTAGAGGGGCAAATGGCTATTTCCGTTCCCCATCAAGATGTGTTTATCATTGCAGATGTACGCAATGAATCAGGCTATGATATTTTAGGGCAAATGTCGATGAGCTTCTTCGCCAGCGGCACGGTTCCGATTACGGCCTTGTCATTTTTATATGACGAAGGCAAGCTTGAACCAATCTTTATTCTTGCAAAAAGTAGACCAAAACAGCAGTAGAAGGGAATTTTGAAGAATGAACGTTTTTTATAATGCAGAAGGTGTCGGCGACACACTCCTTATTTCATTGAAAGATGTAACAAGAGAAGAAGTAGGTCATGAAACGTTTGGAGATGTCGTAAGAATCTTCAATCAAGACACAAAAGAAACAACAGGCTTTAATATTTTCAATGCATCTACTTACATGAAAATTGAAGAAAACGGATCTGTACCGCTTTCTGAAACGCTTGTTCAAGATATCAATGAAATTTTAAACCGCAACGGTGTCAGTGAAACATTAACAGTTGATCTATCACCTAAGTTTGTGGTCGGTTATGTGAAGGAAAAAGAAAAACATCCGAATGCAGATAAACTTAACATTTGCCAAGTAGATGTTGGCGATGAAACCTTACAAATCGTGTGCGGTGCACCAAACGTTGATCAAGGTCAATATGTTGTGGTTGCAAAGGTCGGTGCTGTGATGCCGAGCGGTTTGGTGATCAAAGATGCTGAACTAAGAGGTGTTCCTTCAAGCGGAATGATTTGTTCTGCAAAAGAATTAGATCTTCCGAATGCGCCTGCTGAAAAAGGAATCCTTGTTCTAGAAGGAAGCCACCAAGCTGGCGAACCATTTGAAGCGTAACCTCCCATAAACGGGTACAAATGAGCGAAGAATGTGTTATACCAAAAGTCACTAAGTACGTACTTAGTGACTTTTTTTCATCTACAGACAGCATGAACAGCAAAGCGTAGCACTTTTCTCGCTTTTCTGCATGAAAAAGCAATGGTATACTAAAAATCGCCCAAGAAAACGTAAGGGGAGTTAAAGTGAGTGATAAAAGATGAGTTGGTTAGATAAATTTTTTAGTGTATTTTTAGGAGAAGAAAAAAAAGAAGAAAAAGCTGAGAGGCCTGAAACAGGTCCGATTGCACCAAAGCAGCCAGCTGTTGAACAGCATAAAGAATATAAAAAAGTTGAAGATACGAAAGTGTATTATGAATATCCAAAAGGCAATTTCCGCTTTCCTCTCGTTCCAGATGAACCTGCACGTGAGGCAGCAAAGCAACAAGAAAGAAGGCGCACGCGGCCAAGTCAGCCAAAGGCAAAGCAGACGACCTATCAGCCAAAACAAACGGTGCAGCCTGATCTCAATAAAAAGCCTTTTAAACCAGAGCAAATCCCTTCACCCATCTATGGCTACCACCAGGATATGCGTCCAAAACATGCAGCAGCCAAAGAAGACACATCTTCTGTCAAAATGAAATCGTCAGAAGAAACGTCACAGCGTGTCACACTGTTATCAGAAGAAGCAGAGCGTGAACGGAATGTAAGACAGCAAATGAACATCCCGTCTATACGAAAAGAACAACGTATGGAAGACATGATGTCAGCCCAAACAGAAGAACAAGTAGAGAAGCAACCTGTCACGACGCCGCTTACTTTGCAAGAGGAACTCGCTTATCAAGATCACGTTCAATCAACGATGGAACGTTTATATGACGAGCCTTTCAGTGAGACAGAGGATCAAGATCAAGCTTTGTCACAGACCAAAGACGATCGGGAAGCATTCTTACATATGGAGCAAGCTGAAGCATCTAACGAGCCTCTAGAGATGGAGCAAGAACAGGCAGTCACCATTGAACAAGAAGAGCCGATGATTCCGCTTGAAGATGATGCTCAGAAAAAAGAGAGCTTTACATTTGAAACAGCTGAAAGCGCATCACCAGCACTCGACATGGAGATAGAAAGCCCAGTAGAAGAAACTGCGGTGCTGGAAGAGAAGAACATAGAGGCTATGGAGGAAAGAGCAGAGGCTGCACGGATAGAAGAAAGTCAAGCAGACGTGTCAGCGATAGCATTTGAACAAGAAGAACCGGTGATTATACAGGATTCGCAAGATGATGATTCCCTGCCGGAAGAAAAATTAACAGATGATGAAGTCATGCCAGTTGAAGAAGCATCAGATGAATTTGCTGACTCTGGACAAGCAGAGATCGCCGGGGATATGGCAGAAGAGCTTGAGGAAACACCTGAAGAAACGCCTGAAATAAAACGTGAAGAACCAAAACCGTCTTCTCCACAGCCAAAGCACTCAAGCGGTCAAACCTCCACCGTTCCTTTTAACGTCATGATGTTAAAAAGTGATCAGCGCGTGCAAGGACAGAAGAAAACGGCAGATGCACAAGGCTATGTATTTCCGAGTTTAGCTCTTCTAGACGTTCCGCCAGCACAAAAAGAAGAGGACGGAACATGGGTGAAAGAACGGGCAGAACTGCTCAATGCCACACTGAAAAACTTCAATGTCAGAGCAAGTGTTGTTCATGTGACGCAAGGTCCTTCTGTTACAAGATTTGAAGTACATCCTGAACCAGGCGTGAAAGTGAACAAAATTACAAACCTGTCAGATGATATCAAACTCAGTTTGTCTGCAAAAGATATTCGAATCGAAGCGCCGATTCCTGGGAAGAACACGATTGGAATCGAAGTGCCGAACCTTCACAGTAAAATGGTTTTCTTAAGAGAAATGATCAGAAGTAGTGCCTTCAGAGACAATCCATCTCCATTAACGGCGGCACTCGGATTGGATATTTCCGGTCAGCCCGTTGTGGTTGATTTGCAAAAAATGCCGCACGGCTTAATTGCCGGAGCAACAGGTTCAGGGAAAAGTGTCTGTATTAATACCATTCTCGTGAGCCTGATGTTTAAAGCCTCACCTGATGAAGTGAAAATGCTGTTAATCGACCCTAAAATGGTCGAACTGGCACCGTATAATCACATTCCGCATCTTGTGAGCCCGGTTATTACTGATGCCAAGACAGCAACAGCTGCTTTGAAATGGGTAGTAGATGAAATGGAAAGACGCTACGAACTGTTTGCACACTCTGGTGTGAGAGAAATCAAACGATTTAACGAACTGGTGAAAGAAAAACAAATGGGTGAAAAACTGCCATATCTCGTCGTTGTCATTGATGAGCTGGCTGATTTAATGATGGTCGCACCAAATGAAGTCGAAGAAAGCATTTGCCGAATTGCCCAAAAAGCAAGAGCATGCGGGATTCACTTACTCATTGCGACGCAAAGACCTTCTGTTGATGTCATTACAGGCCTCATTAAAGCAAACATCCCAACAAGAATTGCTTTCTCTGTTTCAAGCCAAGTGGATTCAAGAACGATCATTGATATGGCAGGTGCTGAAAAGCTTCTCGGAAAAGGAGACATGCTGTTCTTAGAAAATGGCTCTGGCAAACCGACAAGACTACAAGGGAACTTTGTATCAGATCGAGAGATTGATGAAGTGGTAGCGCATGTGAGAAAACAGCGCAAACCTGTGTTCCTTTTTGAACAGGAAGAATTGATGCTCCAAGGCTCTGCCATTACAGACGAAGATGAATTGTTTATGGACGCATGCCGGTTCGCCATCGAGCAAAATAGTGCAAGTACATCCAGTTTGCAAAGAAGATTTAGAATTGGCTACAATCGAGCAGCAAGATTGATTGATATGATGGAACGTGAAGGAATGATCTCTGGGGCAAAAGGCAGTAAGCCAAGAGAGGTCCTCATGACACTGAGTGACTTAGAACAATTGATCTAAACAAACCACTTCATTTTTTTGATAAACATGGTATGATAGCACATAGGTGCAATTTTTGAATTGGACGCTTTTCGCATGCCTGTCTGAACGCTTTTTAATGAAAATGAGCGAAAGCAGGTGTTAGAAATGGGAAAGTTGTCGGATACTAATCATAGTTAATATTGATTAGAATAGGAAGATCGGAAAAAAATCTTTATTTGGAGCTGCGATTTGTGATCAGCTAGAGACAAAAATCACAAGTTGCAAATTGAAATGAGCGTCATATACTGTAAGTCAGATAGACGTTTGTTGGAGGTACAATTATGACTGTTTATCATTTTGTTGGAATAAAAGGGACAGGTATGAGTCCACTGGCCCAAATTCTTTATGATACTGGGTATACTGTCCAAGGATCGGATATCGAAAAACATATCTTTACACAAAAAGCATTAGAAGAACGAAATATTAAAATTCTTCCATTTGACCCAGATAATATTCAGCCAGGGATGACGGTGATTGCAGGAAATGCATTCCCAGATACACACCCTGAGATTGAGCGTGCTCTTTCTGAAGGGATTCCTGTTATTCGTTATCATAAATTTCTTGGAGAATACATGGATTCATTCACAAACGTTGCAATTACGGGTGCTCATGGTAAAACATCGACAACAGGTCTGCTTGCACATGTGATGCAAGCGGCAAAACCAACTTCCTACTTAATCGGTGATGGATCTGGAATGGGGAAAGAAAACAGCGAGTATTTTGTATTTGAAGCGTGCGAATACCGCAGGCATTTCCTCAGCTACCATCCAGACTATGCGATCATGACCAATATTGATTTTGATCACCCTGATTATTTCACGGATATTGATGACGTGTTTGATGCGTTTCAAAACATGGCACTTCAAGTGAAAAAAGCCATCATCGCTTGCGGTGATGACGAGCATCTGCTCAAGATCCAAGCAAAAGTACCTGTTGTGTACTACGGATTCAATGAAGAAAATGATTTCCAAGCACGAAATGTTGTGAAAAACACAGAAGGCACGACATTTGATGTATTTGTACGTAATACGTTTTATGATACCTTCTACATTCCTGCTTACGGAAACCACAATGTCCTTAACTCATTAGCGGTCATTGCATTATGCCACTATGAGGCCATTGATGTAGAGCTCATCAAAGGTGCTTTAACGACATTTGGAGGTGTGAAACGACGCTTTAATGAAAAAGTAGTCGGTGAACAAGTCTTAATTGACGATTATGCGCACCATCCGACTGAAATTGAAGTCACGATCGAAGCAGCTCGCCAGAAGTATCCAGACCGTGATATTGTAGCAGTCTTCCAGCCGCACACTTTCACTCGTACACAGCAATTTTTAAGTGAATTTGCGGACAGTCTGAAAAAAGCAGACTATGTATACCTCTGTGATATTTTCGGTTCAGCTCGTGAAAACATTGGGAAACTAAGCATTGAAGATTTGCGGGAAAAAATTCCGCAAGCCCAATTGATTGAAGAAGAAGAGACATCTGTGCTGAAAGCACATGAAAATGCGATCTTGGTCTTTATGGGAGCAGGAGATATTCAAAAGTATCTTCGTGCTTATGAGAAAGTCGCAGTATAATTGCCTGTCAAAAAGTGCCGATTCAATCGGCGCTTTTTATTTTGAATAAAATGTGACAAAGGGGCTAAATGTGACAAGATGTGCCGCTTTTTTTCGTTCGCTGTGGACAGGAATTGGCGAATAAGTGTAGAATTATTATTCAATCGGTCATTCTAGGCGATGTTTGAATGATACAACGAGAGGGTATTGAATTGAATATGCCCGCAGCAAAGGAGGTATCAGATGATTATTATTCTCTATTTAAGCGTTGCACTCATCGCAATCGCTTTCCTCATTCTTGTCATCTACTTGTCCAAAACATTGAAATCCTTACAGCTGACATTAAAGAATGTCGCATCAACTTTAGAAGGTCTTGAAGGACAGATGCAAGGCATCACCACAGAGACAGCACAGTTGCTACATAAGACCAATCAGCTTGCTGAAGATATTCAAGACAAATCGGCAAAACTTAACACAGTTGTGGATGCGGTGCAGGGAATTGGCGGCTCGATCAACCAATTTAATACAAGCATAAAGCAGGCAGCTGGTGCGGTTTCTTCATCCGTTGAACGAAATCAAGAGAAAGTCACGGATGTGGTAAGCTGGAGTAACGCAGCACTTGAAATCTATAAAAAATGGAAACAGCGTAAACAACAATAATCAACCATTTTCGCATAGGAGGAATAATCATGAGCAAAGACGGAATCAATAGCAAAGACTTTTTGATCGGAACACTTATCGGTGGCATCATCGGTGCAACAACGGCATTATTTTTAGCACCAAAGTCAGGGAAAGAGCTTCGCGATGATTTGAACACCCAAGCGAATGCCCTAAAAGAAAAAACAGATCGTCTCACAACAGATGCAAAGGAAAAAGGCACTGAATATGTGACGATTGCGAAAGACAAAACATCTGAATTGTCTCAGCTCGTAGCAGAGCAGTCAAACCAGATTTTAGACAAAGTAAAAGACATAAAAGATCGTACAGCTGGAAAAGCTAAACAAGTAAAAAGCGAAGCAGAAGATGCTGCAGCAAATATTGCAAATGAAGCTTCAGATGTAGCAGATGAAGCAAAAGTAAGAGCACAAGAAGCAAAAGCAGACATTGAAGACGGCATCAAAGATGTCAAAGAAAAAGTAGAACAATCTACGAAAGGCTAACTCGCTGCTTAAGTTAGGAAGGAGCACATCATGTCTAAGCAACTCATAGAAACAGAAGAACAGTTTGATCAACTAACGAATCAAGACGGAACCTTTGTCTTTTTTAAGCACAGTTTGACATGTCCAATCAGCCAAGCTGCTTTTCAAGAGTTTGAAGCGTTTGCGTCAGAACATGAGGATGTTCCTGCTTATTTCTTGCAAATTCAAAACACAAGAGAGCTTTCATCCTATGTGACTGAAAAGTCAGGGATCAAGCATGAAAGCCCGCAGGCACTCATCTTTAGCGGTGGCAAAGTAAAGTGGCATGCTTCTCACTCAAGCATTACAAAAGAAGCGCTTGAACATAACATGTAGAAAAACGTCAGCGATTGCTGACGTTTTTTTATAAAAAAGGTTTACTTGCATCAAAAGTATGCTATAATCTTACACATAATACTTTATCGCTTAAAAGCGTTTGGGTAATAAAGAATTTTTTCGTGACAATTCCGAAATCTTTGTTTATAATAAACCCTATTATAAGAGATCAAAAATAAAAAGCGAGAGCGGGCAGAGGAAAGGATGACAAAAATGAGCAACAATGAATTGGAACAATTGAGACAGCAAGCAGATGAACTAAATCTTCAAATCTTAAAACTGATCAATGAAAGAGGAAACATTGTAAAAGAAATTGGAAAGGCAAAAGAAGCGCAAGGTGTCAACCGTTATGACCCTGTCAGAGAGCGCACAATGCTTAATCAAATTCTTGAAGAAAATGATGGCCCATTTGAAAATTCAACGATTCAACATATTTTCAAAGAAATTTTCAAAGCAGGTTTAGAGCTTCAAGAAGATGACCACAGCAAAGCACTTCTTGTTTCTCGTAAGAAAAAACCTGAAAATACAATTGTAAATATCAATGGAGAAGCGATCGGTGACGGAAAACAACGTTTCATCGTTGGACCATGTGCCGTTGAAAGCTACGAGCAAGTTGCAGAAGTAGCGGCAGCAGCGAAACAGCAGGGACTAAAACTTCTTCGTGGCGGCGCATTTAAGCCTCGCACAAGTCCATACGACTTCCAAGGACTTGGCGTAGACGGTCTAAAAATTCTAAAACGTGTAGCAGATGAATACGGTCTTGCAGTTATTAGTGAAATCGTGAATCCTGCTCATATTGAAGAAGCGATTGAGCATATCGATGTCATCCAAATTGGAGCACGTAACATGCAAAACTTCGAGCTTTTAAAAGAAGCTGGATCAGTGAACAAACCAGTTCTTTTAAAACGCGGTCTAGCAGCAACGATTTCAGAATTCATCAATGCAGCTGAATACATCATCGCACAAGGAAATGACCAAATCATCCTTTGCGAGCGAGGCATCCGCACATACGAAACAGCCACAAGAAATACACTAGATATCTCGGCTGTGCCAATCTTGAAACAAGAGACACATTTACCAGTCTTTGTTGACGTGACACACTCAACAGGACGCAGAGATCTACTTCTTCCAACAGCTAAAGCAGCTCTTGCGATTGGAGCAGACGGTGTGATGGCAGAAGTGCATCCAGATCCATCTGTTGCCCTATCTGATTCAGCGCAGCAAATGGACATTCCACAATTCGAAAAATGGTTAGATGCATTAAGACCACTTGTCAACATTCATGCGTAATCATAAATAGAAAAGCCGCCGGATGACAGCCCGGCGGTTTTTTCATGAAAAAATACGATTAAGATTGGCAATGAAAGGAAGAGAGCACATTGCAAGCTAAAAATATGCTTGTTCACAATGTTTTCATTTTTAAAATTCGATAGAATCTGCTAAGATCATTGTCATAGCTGACGTTCGCGACGATTTTTGGTGAAATATGATTCAATTTACAGGTAACAAGCTCATTAAAGTTTGTTTAATTTAGTTATAAAAAGAAAGGGAACGTTTTCATATGAAGAAAAAACGTGTATAATTTCATAAAAGAATGTCATTTTGATGTAGATTGAAAAATTATGTGTCTCTTTTCATCGTTTTAATGACAAATAGGATATTATTTTCCTCGTATCTGACATGTCTCTATCCAATTGGTGAATGCTATAGATATGAAGTGTATTTGAAGGAGTGATTTATGTGAATAATGTTACAATATATGATGTAGCAAGAGAAGCAAACGTAAGTATGGCAACGGTATCACGCGTTGTTAATGGTAATCCAAACGTAAAACCAACAACAAGAAAAAAGGTACTTGAAGCAATTGATCGTCTCGGCTACCGTCCAAACGCAGTCGCACGAGGCCTTGCAAGTAAAAAGACCACAACAGTTGGGGTCATCATCCCTGATATTTCAAGTATCTTCTATTCAGAGCTTGCACGAGGAATTGAAGATATTGCGACGATGTACAAGTACAACATTATTTTGAGCAACTCAGACCAAAATACTGATAAAGAACTTCATTTGTTAAACACAATGCTTGGCAAACAAGTAGATGGAATCGTTTTTATGGGCGGAAACATTACAGATGTGCATGTGGAAGAATTTAAGCGCTCTCCTGTACCAATTGTACTTGCAGCATCTGTTGAAGAGCAGGCACAAACACCATCAGTCAACATTAACTATGAACAAGCCATTTATGATTCAGTTCAGCTATTAGTTGAAAAAGGACATAAACGAATTGCGTTTGTATCTGGACCAATGTCAGAACCAATTAACTCTATGAGAAAGCTTGCTGGTTATAAGCGTGCGCTTGAAGAAGCTGGTATCGCGTTTGACGAAGCGCTTGTTGCTGAAGGAGACTACTCATATGACTCTGGTATTGAAGCGCTCGCTAATCTGCTTGAGCAATCTGACAAGCCGACGGCTGTGATTGCAGCGACTGACGAAATGGCGCTAGGTGTCATTCATGGAGCGCAGGACAGAGGCGTATCAATTCCTGAAGATTTAGAAGTGATTGGCTTTGATAACACAAGACTATCCCTCATGGTGCGCCCTCAATTGACAACAGTTGTTCAGCCGACTTACGATATTGGCGCTGTTGCGATGAGACTGCTGACAAAGCTCATGAACAAAGAACAAGTAGAAGATCAAATTGTTGAATTGCCACATAGAATCGAAGAAAGACAATCGACGAAATAAAAAAGAAAGCAGGCTCACTTGATCAGTGGACGCCTGCTTTTTTTATGCCTTTTTCTTTTCTCGTCGAACAGGCATGAGTGCTTTTTCTACCGTTTGTGCATTTTTTTCTGTAATTTCTGCTCTTCTTGGAATCGGTGGATATAGATCGTCAGGATCTAGCCATGTGGATGGAAGCGGAACAGGCGATTGTTTTTCCCATGCCCGAATCCATTCCTGAGGAAGTGCATCTGGTGGTGTGATGCCTTTCATCTCAAGCCAAATGCGGCTCCATGCTCTTGGGACGACACGCCAAATATCATAGCCGCCTCCGCCCACAGCGATCCATTTTCCATCACAATATTGATGCGCCAGCTCATGGGCAATTCTAGGAATTTCCTCATATATTTTCATGGTAGCAGATAAATGCGTCAAAGGGTCATAATAGTGGGCATCTGCTCCATTTTGCGTCAAAATGACATCTGGTTTAAAAAAAGCAGCAATCTCTGTCACTGCTGTTCGATAGGCTTCTAAAAATGATTCGTCTTCTGTAAATGCGTCAAGCGGGATATTATATGCATAGCCATAGCCTTTATCATGACCCCTTTCCTGTACTTGTCCAGTTCCAGGGAACAAATAGCGCCCTGTTTCATGAATGGAAACAGTACATACCTCTGGATCATCATAGAAGCTAAACTGGACACCATCGCCATGATGAGCATCTGTATCAATATATAAAATTCTAGCGCCATATGTCTTTTGAATATACTGAATGGCCACAGAGCTGTCATTATAAATACAAAAGCCAGAAGCACGTCCTTTAAATCCATGGTGAAGCCCGCCACCAAGATTGAGCGCATGCTGCGAATGTCCAAGCATCACTTGATCAACCGCTGTTAATGTTCCGCCAACAAGGAGAGAAGCAGCCTCATGCATCCCTGCAAACATCGGGGTGTCCTCAGTGCCAAGACCATAACGTTCCCCCTCTGCGGTGGACAGTTTTCCTTCACTTGCCCGCTGTACTGCTTGAATGTAGTCTGCTGTATGGACAAGCTTTAATTCCTCCAGCGTCGCCATACGAGGTGCGACAATCTCATCATCCGTTAATGCCTTCATTTTTTGAAGAAGATCATAAGTTAAGTAGACACGAAGCTGATTGAAGGGATGATCTTGGTGAAACTGGTACGTTTGAAAAGATGGTGAAAAAACAAAGGTCGCTTCCTTCATTTGATCGTCTGCTCCATAGGCCAGAGCACTTTATAGCCTTTTGCACGAATCAGCTTCATCACATGATCTGCATGCATCGTTTGAAGGCGGAAGACGAGCACTTTAGAGGCTTCATTGGCATGTGGGTACACGAGTACACTCAGCATTTGAATATGCTGCTCTTTTAAAATGGCCGTAATGTCTGCAAGACCCTCTGTCACTTGCGCTACTTCAACCTCTAAATGTGATCCAGGCTGATCTGCACCTGTTAGTCTTACAAACGTACGAAGTAAATCTGTTTTTGTGATGATCCCTACAAGCTTGCCGCGTCTCACAACGGGAAGACAGCCAATTCCGTGTTCAAAAAAGACACTTGAAATCTCCTCAACGAAATCAAGCGGATGAGCGGTAATCGTCTCTAGCACCATGATGTCTTCAACCGGCCGCTGAATAAAAAGCTGCCTTTTCTCTGTTTCAAAAATACTTGGACTGGCATTTTTAATATCCCGATCTGTCACCATCCCAATGACAGATCCCTGCTCAGATACGATGGGAATATGCCGAATGTGATGTGCACTCATTTTTTGAATGGCTTCTTCAATCGTATCGGTTTTGCGCAGCGTGATCACATCACGTTCCATAATTTGTTCAATCATCATGTTTACCAATCCCCTTTGCCAAAAAAACGAATTGAACGTTAATACATAAAGCGCTGATGGAAGCGAAGACGATCGAAACGCTCGATCGAATCAGGACTTACATTTTTTCCGATCCGTGCCATTAAACAATTGGCTGGATGTGAGCTAATCTCTGGCTCGTCTGTTGCAAACCAGACAAGACCGCCGGCGTTCATCATTTTCTCCATCATTTTGCGGTACTCCCACACGTTTTTCTTCGTCCCCTTTAAATCCCAATGCCAGTAATATTCAGTTGTAATGATAATGTAATTCTCCATTTGCTCATCCATCATGCTCACATCCAGTAAATGCTTGCCAAGTGAACAGCCTCTGAATGGAGGAGCGACTTCAATGGCACCGAGCTCAATTAAATTGTCCATGTTGCCTTCTGACCAGCGTTCAAGCGGATCAGGGTACAAATACGTGACATAGCCTACGACAAGCTCATCCACCCTAGCAATGATAATACGTCCTTCAGGAAGATCTGCTATTTCAACAAGTGCTTGTTTCTGTTCCTCAGGCGTGCGAAATGCCGTTAGTCCTTCATGAAACGTATAGTTCGCCAGCTCTGATGCAGGTACCGGTCCTTCAATCAGGATGGTGCCTGTTTCTCTCGTAATTGTTTTTGAATAATAAGTTTTAGGATGCTCCACGTATCCACCGCCTCAAATTCTAGTGAGTCGTCTCTATTCTATCTTAAATCTTGCAATAATTAAAACGGTTTCATCGGAAGTTTTTTAAAAATTGAGAAAAAAAGTCATCTATACTATAATGGTCATTGTAAACGTATGCAAAGGGGGACTGTTTGATGAAAGTGGAAACGCTACCATCAGTAAAAGGGGACTATCATTTAAATGATTATGAGCAAGCATACAAAGAATTTTCATGGGAGGAAGCGAGAAAAAATTTCTCTTGGTATGAAACAGGAAAAGTAAATGCAGCTTATGAAGCGATTGACAGACATGCGGACTCGTTTCGTAAAAACAAGGTGGCGCTTCACTACAAAGATTCACAGCGGGATGAAAAGTATACGTTCAGGGATATGAAAATCAAGACAAACAAAGCAGGAAATCTATTAAGAGAACAGGCACATGTGCAAAAAGGGGATCGCGTGTTTATCTTTATGCCAAGATCACCTGAGCTCTATTTTCTACTGCTTGGTGCTGTCAAAATTGGTGCGATCGTCGGTCCGTTATTTGAGGCATTTATGGAAGGTGCCGTCAAAGATCGTTTAGAAAATAGTGAGGCAAAAGTGATTGTGACAACGCCTGATCTGCTTGAGCGGATTCCGTTTGCAGAACTTCCAAAGCTTGAATCCGTCATCATTGTCGGTGGTGAAAAAGAGGATGCAGGTGGTGTGCGGACGATTCACTTTGAAGAAGCATTTGAGCAGGCAGCGAAGGAACTTGAAATCGAGTGGATGGATGAAAAAGATGGATACTTGCTTCATTACACGTCAGGGTCCACTGGTACGCCAAAAGGTGTGCTCCATGTTCATGGCGCAATGGTGCAGCAAGGCCAGACGGGTAAATGGGTACTTGATTTGAAAGAAGAAGATGTCTACTGGTGTACAGCTGATCCAGGCTGGGTAACAGGGACGGTGTACGGTATTTTTTCTCCGTGGTTGAATGGAGCGACGAATGTGATTTTAGGCGGCAGGTTCAATCCTGATACGTGGTACGAAACCATTGAATCGCTTGGTGTGACCGTTTGGTACAGTGCACCGACAGCCTTCAGAATGCTGATGGGAGCAGGAGACGATCTCATTCAAAAATATGATCTCAGCTCACTCCGTCATGTGTTAAGTGTAGGAGAGCCACTTAATCCAGAAGTGATCCGCTGGGGAGACGCTGTATTCGGTAAACGAATTCATGATACTTGGTGGATGACAGAAACAGGTGCACAGCTGATTTGTAACTATCCATCCATGGATATCAAACCAGGTTCGATGGGGAAACCAATTCCAGGCGTTGAAGCTGCGATTGTGGATAATGCCGGAAATGAACTTCCGCCATACCGGATGGGGAACCTTGCCATCAAAAAAGGCTGGCCGTCTATGATGCATACGATCTGGAACAATCCTGAAAAATATGAATCTTACTTTATGCCGGGAGATTGGTATGTTTCAGGAGATTCTGCTTATATGGATGAAGACGGATACTTCTGGTTCCAGGGACGTGTCGACGATGTCATCATGACGTCAGGAGAGCGGGTCGGTCCATTTGAGGTAGAAAGTAAACTGGTGGAACATCCGGCCATTGCAGAGGCTGGTGTCATCGGAAAACCAGATCCTGTGCGCGGTGAAATTATTAAAGCATTTATAGCGCTTAGAAGCGGATACGAACCGTCTGATGACCTGAAAGAAGAAATTCGTACGTTCGTGAAAAAAGGACTCGCTGCACATGCAGCACCGAGAGAAATTGAGTTTAAAGACAAATTGCCAAAAACACGCAGCGGTAAAATTATGAGACGTGTGCTAAAAGCGTGGGAACTGAATTTACCTGCTGGCGATCTCTCGACAATGGAAGATTAATCACTTCCGTCAGTTGACTTGATATCAAAAGTATGTTAAAAATGACTTTAGTTGAATATGAAAAGGTTTTGACTGAGATTCAGTAGAATCATCTTTCCCTGTCCAAGAGAGCTGACGGCTGGTGCGAGTCAGTACAAAGAGATATTCGAATTACCCTCACGAACCGCTTTTACGAAAAGGAGCATATGCTATCTGATTAGTGAAAGAACGGATCTGTCCGTTATCAGTGTAAGTGAAAAGACGTGTTGTTTTGTCTTTTAAGCAGGGTGGTACCGCGATATATATCGTCCCTTCGTTCATTCGAAGGGGCGTTTTTTATGTTGAATTGTAAAAAAAGGAGATTTGGATATGAGTCAATTGATGGAAGAATTATCGTTCAGAGGATTAATTCAGCAACAAACAGATGAAGAAGGTTTAACAAAATTATTAGCAGAAGAAAAAATCAAGCTATACTCCGGCTTTGATCCAACAGCTGACAGCTTGCACATTGGTCACTTACTGCCAATTTTAACATTGCGCAGATTCCAAGAAGCAGGTCATCATCCGATTGCACTTGTTGGCGGCGCAACTGGACTGATTGGTGACCCAAGTTTCAAAAAAGCAGAACGTTCACTAAACCCAGCAGAAATCGTCGAACAGTGGTCAGAGAAAATCAAAGGCCAGCTCTCTCAATTCCTTGATTTTGAAGCAGGTGACAACCCAGCTGTCATCGTGAATAACTATGACTGGATCAGTCAAATGAATGTCATCACGTTCCTTCGTGATATTGGAAAGAACTTCGGTGTCAACTTCATGCTCGCAAAAGATATCGTCAGCTCCCGTATTGAAACAGGGATTTCGTACACAGAATTCAGCTACGTGATTCTACAATCGTTAGACTTCTTGAACCTTTACAGAAATGAAAATTGTAAGCTGCAAATCGGCGGAAGTGACCAGTGGGGAAATATCACATCTGGGCTTGAGTTAATCCGTAAGTCTGAAGCAGAAGGGGCTAAAGCATTCGGTCTCACAATGCCGCTTGTCACAAAAGCAGACGGCACGAAGTTTGGGAAAACAGAAGGTGGTGCCATCTGGTTAGATAAAGAAAAAACATCACCATATGAATTCTACCAATTCTGGATTAACACAGATGACCGTGATGTCGTGAAATACTTAAAATACTTTACGTTCCTATCAAAAGAAGAGATCGCATCGTACGAAGAAAAAGTGCAAACAGCCCCTGAAAAGCGTGAAGCACAGCGCCGTTTGGCAGAAGAAGTCACAACACTTGTGCATGGCCGTGAATCACTAGAACAGGCTGTCAACATCTCAAATGCGCTATTTAAAGGCGAGATCAAATCTCTTACAGCAGAAGAAGTGAAAGTAGGCTTTAAAGATGTGCCATCAATGGAGAAAGACAGTGCAGAAGAATTAACACTTGTTGATGTTCTTGTCGAATCAAAACTGTCTCCATCAAAACGTCAAGCACGTGAAGATATCACAAACGGTGCCATCTACATCAACGGAGAGAGACAAACCGACAAAGACTATGTCCTTTCAGCTGAAGACCGAATTGAAAACCAATTTACAGTCTTAAGAAGAGGGAAAAAGAAATACTTCCTTGTAACGTATAAATAAATCTTTATGAAACAGTAAGTATCATGAAAAGCACCTCAAATGTTCATATACATTGAGGTGCTTTTCTTTTTTATTCAGAAGTAGGAATTAAGCTTTTACAGAGCGGTTTTCTCTCATTTGTCTGTTTCTTATTCAAGAAGTGAATCTTCGTTTGTATAAGCATGTTCTACCTTACAAATTCGGGTTGTATAGGATTCATACCAATCTTTTTTTCCTTTTTTTTGAACACGCTGATGTGCTGTATGTGCTTTCCATTCTTTAATTGCTGCTAATGAATCCCAATACGATACAGTGATCCCAACACCATGCTCATCTCGTACACTCTCAATTCCAAGAAACCCGTCTAGGTCTTTCGCTAATTGTTCCATTCTTTGAGCAGCAGCAGCGTATTCTTTCTGCTCAACATTCGTTCGTTTTGATGTGAAAATGACTGCATAGTAAGGTGGTGCAGGTGTTTGGGTAAATAGCATCTAGTAGAACCTCCTTTTGTCTATTCACATTATATATGAAAGATAGAGAGGCTCGTAGTCTTTTTGTTTTAATTTAAAAAAGTCCAAGGTGCTTTATGATTATTTATATTTCTGTAAAATCATCTCATAAAACATTACCTTGTTCACTTTTCTGACATATTTTTCTTGTATAAAATAGAGTCGAATAAGATGAATAAGGGGGAATGAAAGTGATTCGATTTAAGAAAAAGAGTTTGCAAATTCTTGTTGCCCTTGCCTTAGTGCTAGGTTCAATGGCCTTCATCCAGCCGAAAGAAGTCAAAGCGGCTGCGCATAATCCGGTTGTGATGGTGCATGGTATGGGCGGTGCGTCTTATAACTTTGCTTCGATCAAACGATACTTAGTATCACAGGGCTGGGATCAAAACCAACTTTTTGCAATCGATTTCATAGACAAAACAGGCAATAACCTGAACAATGGCCCGAGGCTCTCTAGATTCGTGAAAGATGTACTAGCCAAAACGGGCGCCAAAAAAGTAGATATTGTGGCTCATAGTATGGGTGGTGCGAACACGTTATACTATATTAAAAACCTAGACGGCGGAGATAAAATTGAAAACGTCGTCACACTTGGTGGAGCGAATGGACTCGTATCACTCAGAGCATTACCAGGCACCGATCCAAATCAAAAAATTCTTTACACATCTGTCTATAGTTCAGCCGATCTCATTGTCGTCAACAGCCTCTCACGTTTAATTGGCGCGAG
This sequence comes from Bacillus sp. FS02, assembly GCF_024398395.1. Lineage (NCBI taxonomy): Bacteria > Bacillati > Bacillota > Bacilli > Caryophanales > Bacillaceae > Bacillus > Bacillus sp. FS02. Next base: position 2,986,621 of record NZ_CP074101.1, read on the forward strand.
AAACGTCCTCATCCACGGCGTTGGACATATCGGTCTATTAACCTCAAGCCAAGTCAAAGGCTATGTGAAAGAAGGATTGAATGGCGGAGGACAGAATACGAATTAAAAAATGAAAAAGACAGCGATTTGTGCTGTCTTTTTTGATGTCATGGTTATATAGGGTCTACTAGGTGTTGCAGAAGGTTTTTAGGAGGATAAAAGATGACGCAAAAACTCAAACAATATTTCTTAGGCTACTTTCTCTATTTCCCATGTTCATTTCTGATTATCTATATGATCTGGATGGCAATCGTCAAATCAGTGCAATGGGCAGAAGTCATATCTAATTGTACATCCATCATTGGTATCTATTACTTAATAGCCAGTGTGTGGTTTGTCTTTTTACTGCAAAAACAGACAAAACATCGTACATAGCCAAATAAAAACATGTACAAATCAACCACCATTCCTTACACTACATATAATGAACGAGATTCTTTGGAGGTGGGGATTTGTGCAACATCATCAAAAGGCTTTGATTATGGTCGATGTACAGAAAGCATTCGAGCACGAACAATGGGGAGAACGGAATAATCTAGATGCAGAGAAGAACATCAGTCGTCTATTGACGTTTTGGAGAGAAAAAGGCTGGACAGTCATTCATATTCAGCATACATCGGATCAGCCGCACTCCTTATTTCATCCAGCAAATGAAGGGCACTCCTTCAAAGAGGTCGCCAAACCGCTAGATGAAGAAACGGTCATACAAAAGAAAGTCAACAGTAGCTTTATAGGCACAAACTTAGAGGAACAACTAAGATCGAACGAGATCGACACTATTGTGATCGCTGGACTCACAACACCACACTGCGTATCTACCACAACAAGAATGAGTGGAAACCTAGGCTTTGAGACATACCTCATTTCGGATGCGACAGCCGCCTTTGGACTCGCAGATCAAACCGGTACATACTATGATCCAGAAACGATCCATCGCCTTTCACTTGCAACACTGCATGACGAATTTGCGACTATCCTGACAACTGAGCAGCTGATCACAAATTGGGCAAGCAAAAGCTCCTAGAATTATCTCTAGGAGCTTTTTGCTTGTTCATCCAGCGGCTGTTTTCGTTGTTCAATACTTGAGTATATGAGATCAATTCCAATAAATAAGAAGCTGACAAAGAAAGATAAAATGAGTGTGCCGTGCTCCCAAATGGAGACATTGACTGTGTTCATATTAAGGACAAACTTAATTGAGAAATGCACAACGATCCATGAGAGTAGAAATTCAAAGATAAACGTGAACCATTGAGGAAATCTTAGCAAAGTGGAAATTCCTTTACCAATGAATACTAAAAAGATCGACCAAAAAAGAACAATCCCACTGACGAATAGACAGAAGGTCAATAATGAAAGAAATGATGCATAGGTAATATATTCTCCAAAAAGAAAATTCACTCCTAATGAAACAACATAAAGTACAGAACTTGGAATGATGATGACAAAACTAATCGAAAAAAAGATGAGTAAAATGAGGAGAATTTCAGCGATAGCTCCAGGCGCTTCATCGACAACTTTTGTCTTTCTCAAAATCGCATAGATAATAATTGAAATGAGCATAAGTGCTAACATAAATGAAATAATTGACAAATTACTTTCCTCCTTAACGTTCCTTACATTATTGTTTTAAGTTGTGAATTATCCAGTAAATGTAATTGTGAGAGGAAAACGAAAAAGAGTAAAGAGTAATCGGTGTTCTAATTTTCTTGTGTGTAAATTTGTAGCTAGAGAGTATCGTACAAAAGACCAAACAAAAAACCCTAGAAAACCTTGAACAATCAAGGTCTCTAGGGTTTTTTTGATCACTCTCTGAGAGAGTCATGAAATTAACGAGAGTAGAACTCAACGATTAGTTGTTCGCTGATTTCAGGCGCTAATTCAGAACGCTCTGGAAGACGAGTGAAAGTTCCTTCAAGCTTTTCAGCATCGAAAGTAAGGTATTCAGGTACGAAGTTGTTCACTTCAACTGATTCTTTCACAACTGCAAGGTTTTGAGATTTCTCACGAAGAGCAATCGTTTGACCTGGTTTCACAGAGAAAGATGGGATGTCTACACGGCTTCCATCAACAAGGATGTGACCATGGTTTACTAGCTGACGGGCTTGGCGGCGCGTACGAGCAAGGCCAAGACGGTATACTAGGTTGTCAAGGCGAGTTTCAAGAAGGATCATGAAGTTTTCACCTTGTTTACCAGGAAGTTTAGCAGCTCTGTCAAATAGTGTACGGAATTGACGTTCGTTGACACCGTACATGTGACGAAGCTTTTGCTTCTCTTGTAATTGTAAACCGTATTCAGATAGTTTTTTGCGTTGTCCTGGACCATGTGGGCCTGGAGCGTAAGGGCGTTTTTCAAGTTCCTTACCTGTTCCGCTTAATGAAATGCCTAAACGGCGGGAAATCTTCCAACTTGGACCTGTATAGCGAGCCATAATGTGACTCCTCCTTATTGTTTTTATTTGTGAAAAATAAAAACCGTCTGTTCTTTGTCTTTTCCGTCATTATGTTTTCATGCATCCTCGCTCCAGCAGCAGGGAGTTACAAGATGCACCTCCATATAGAAGGAACAAAATGATACAAAAAAGCCGAACAAAAAGGCTGCCATATTTCACACAAACTCTATTATATGACGCCAGATAGGAGAAGTCAACCTATTTAAAGAGGAGAATGTCAAACGTGGTCGGCATTCATCCGGGAAGAAAGCAAAATAAAAAAGCAGACACATTGTCTGCTTTTCAAGCATCATGACTCATCAGTAGAGGCTGATAACGCATTTTGGACAACCTCTGTAAATTGAACTAAGTACGTTTCATCTATTTCATTGAAACGATCTTTCACTGGACTGTCAATATCGAGTACCCCAATGATTTGTCCATTTACTTTAAGTGGGATCACAATTTCAGACTGCGATGCGGCATCACATGCAATATGACCAGGGAATGCATGGACATCAGCGATACGCTGTACATCACCTGTCGCAAATGCTGTACCGCAAACCCCTTTTCCAGAAGGAATGCGTACACATGCGGGTAGTCCGTTGAATGGACCAAGCACAAGCTCTCCGCCTTTTGCTAAATAAAATCCTGCCCAATTGACTTCAGGAAGCGAGTGATAAAGTAGCGCCGCAGCATTGGCTAGGTTGGCAATGAGATCAGGTTCACCATCCGTAATCGCTTCTACTTGCTTGATGAGTAATTGATAGTCTTTCGATGGATCACCAGACTGTTTTTCGACATGAAACATGAAAATCTCCTACTTTCTATCTCAAAATACATAACTTGCGCTTCGCATGTGGGATTTGTCGAGCAATGATTAAAGGAACTTCCGCCTTCACCTTGAAGTATGTACACATGAAGAGGGGTGAGCGGATGAAAACATCAACAACCGTGCAAACAAAAGACCGTATTATTGAAGCTGCCATCAGACTTTTTAACCAAAAAGGATTTTCTGGAACCTCTGTCCGTGAGATTGCGAAGGAAGCAAACGTCAACGTTGCCCATATATCTTATTACTTTCAAGGAAAAGGAGGGCTGCTTGAGCAGCTCGTATCCGATTTTTATGAAGGCTATATTCAGATGATTGAATCGCACATCCAGCACATGGAAACCCGTCATGCAAAAGAATGTTTACTTCATGTGGTTTTTGATATTTTATCTTATCAGCATGAAAATCGTCAATTAACCCGTTTCGTTTATCGAGAAGTGACCATTGATTCAACGCTGATCAGGGAAATCATGTCCACCTATTTAACAAAGGAAAAATACTTGTTTCAGCTCATCATTGAAAAAGGAAAAAGCACCCATGTGATTTGTAAGCAGCTGTCACTCTCATCATTTATGATCCAGCTAAAATCACTTCTGATGATGCCATATCTGCAGCCGCAATATTTAACAGAGGTGCTTTATATCAACCCAAGCGAGCCTTACTTTTATCAAACGTACTATAAGGAACTGAGCCGGTCGCTTCATCATCTGTTAGAACCAAATGAACCCGCACTTGATCCTCACCTGAAACTCATGATGTCTTCAAATTGATCATACGCATACCCGAGATCTTCCGCTTGATGGGCATCAGACCCGAATATGAGCGGAATTTTTTTCTGTTTTGCAAGATCGATCATCCATTGATCTAAATAGATACTTCTGGCATATGTTTTACGAAGACCTGATGTATTAAAATCTAAGGACATGCCTTTTTTTGCCGTTTCTTCAAGACAAAGGGTAACCCTTTGACATAGTTCTGGCGACATTTCGTATGGGAAAAGTTGTTTGAATTTCTGGACAAGGGTGATATGACCGATTCTCTTTGGCTTATATGGACCTAAAGATGATAGAATAGAAGAATGAATTTGTTCATAGTAGCTTTGATAGACGTGTTCGGTGCTGCCATAGATGCTGATCAGCTGCTTGAAGGCGTGCTCATCAAAATCAAGACAAATATAATCATTGCCAGCAGGAAGAAAGTGAACAGATAAAATGCTATCGTCTAGTTCAGGGCCGTAGCAGTCTAAAAAGGCACTTGTTTCCTCTTCATACTCTTTGATATAGTCGACCTCAAGCCCAGTTTTTACTATTAACTGTCCTTTGTATTCCTGTTTCAGCTGATCCAGCTTCGTCAAATAGGCTTCAAGGTCTTGAAGCTTCATGGCACTATCCTGCTCAGGCGTTGGATCTCGAAACGAAGGAGGCAGCGGGGCATGCTCGGTAAAGGTGATGGAATCAAATCCCTTTTTCATTGCTTTTTCAATATAAGAATGAAAAGGATCAAGCGTACCGTGCGGGCAAAATGGCGTATGTAAATGTGCATCTTGTTTCAACATGTCGTCACCTCTTGTCGATATTTTGAAAAACGTCATGTTTATCAGCGAAAATAATGAAAAATCATGACCAAAAATGCTGGTTACATGGTATCATAATAACAATGAAAACGACAGCTTCCGCATACATAAAAACAGGTCACATCAATACATGTGATCAAATGATAGAAAGCCTGAATGACTTTCTTGAAAAAACATACATAAAACCGTGAATGGATCGTATTGGCAAAAATACAATCCTGCTTATAAAAAACAAATGCAAAGCGGACACGAAAGGGTTCTCAGGTCTACTCGGGACACTACCCTGACATCACTTAGATCACAACAAGGGGGCTCATTATGGAGTTTATCATCGGTTTAATTGTCATTTTGCTTGCTTTGTTTTCAGTCGGTTATTTCCTCAGAAAAAATATATATAAAGAGATTGACCGATTGGAAGCATGGAAAATTGAAATTTTAAACAGATCAATTGTAGAAGAAATTTCAAAAATCAAACATTTAAAAATGACCGGAGAAACAGAGCAGTTTTTTGAAAGATGGCGTGCAGAGTGGGACGATATCGTCACAGCCCATCTTCCAAAGGTAGAGGAGCTATTATATGATGCAGAGGAGTATTCTGATAAATATCGATTCTCCAAAGCGAAGCAAGTCCTTGCACATATAGGAGATCTGCTCACCGCTGCTGATTCAAACATCGAAGACATTTTAAAAGAGATTGCAGACCTTGTCACAAGTGAAGAGCAAAACCGAAAAGACATCGAGAAGGTCAAAGAGCAATATCAAACGGTACGAAAAAATCTACTTGCTTACAGCCATTTATATGGCACCCTTTATGACAAAATGGAGCAGGACTTGGACGAGGCCTGGGAAGGGATCAAGCAGTATGAAGAAGAGACAGAAAACGGAAACTACATGACAGCAAGGAAAATTTTGCTTGAGCAAGACCGCAGACTCGATCAGCTGCAATTATATATCAATGATGTACCGAAGCTCATCGCAGACTGTAAACAAACTGTGCCAGGTCAGCTGACGAAGCTGAAAGACGGTTATAAAGAAATGACAGACAAAGGCTACAAGCTAGAGCACATCCAGATCACAAAAGAGCTGGAGAACTTGAATAAACAGCTGACCCGTGCGGAGAAGCTGCTGATTGATGAACTCAACTTAGATGAAGCATCAAGCATTCTGCAAATGATTGATGATGCGATTCAGACGCTGTATGATCAGTTAGAAGCAGAAGTAGAAGCAGGTCAGGAAATCAAGAGCAAAATGCCTGAGCTGACCGAAGCATTTGAAAAACTTGAACAAGACCACACGCAGACAAAGGCAGAAACGGCTCTTGTGAAAGAAAGCTACAAGCTGACAGCAGGAGAGCTGGATCAGCAGAAAGCATTCGAAAAACGATTAGAAGAAATTGAAAAGCTTATGAAGCAAATACGAGAGAAGCTTGATCGTGACCATGTCGCATACACATTATTAATGGATGAAATCAATCAGCTTGAGACCTTTATTGAGGATGCCAAAACACTTCATGAAGCGTTTAAAGATCACCTTCAATCGTTACGAAAAGAAGAATTACAGGCAAGAGAAACATTGGCTGAACTTAAAACCATGTTGACAGATACAGTGCGCCAGCTGCACAAAAGCAACATTCCAGGTGTACCTGCTGACATCAAAGATCGTGCTGAAAAAGCGCAGGAGATGATTCAGCAAGTGCAGGAGCAGCTAGAGAATTTGCCGTTGAATATGCCAGCAGTGAACCAGCAATTAAAAGAAGCCTCTGAAACAGTCAGACATGTGGTTGATGAAACACATGACATGCTTCGTAAAGTGGATCAAATTGAACGGATTATACAATACGGCAACCGGTTTAGAAGTCAAAACCACATTCTTTCAGAGCAATTAAAAGAGGCAGAACGAAGATTTTATGCCTATGATTATAACGATTCATTTGAAGTGGCAGCAGCAGCTGTCGAAAAAGCATCACCTGGAGCCGTCCAGAAGCTTTTAACTCAGCAAGAAAAAGAATATCAGCATCAATAAAAAAGCTGAAGTCCATTTTAGGACTTCAGCTTTTTCCATGTTATGAAACTTGTTTTTGGCGTTCTTCTGAAGCAGAAGAAGTGAATAGAGAGATAACAAATCCAATCACGATTCCGAGTATGGCAGGTACAATCCAGCCAATGCCAAGGTCATATAGCGGCAAGATCGTTTGAAAGAGATCTTTCACAGGACCGATAGGCAGTTTAGCCGCTGCTAAACCGTCAAACAGACTGACGCAGCCAGTTAAAATCAAAGTAAGGACATACACAGGTCTTCTATGACCAAGCCATTTGTCAGCAAGTGATAAAACGATAATCACAATTGCTAACGGGTAAATCGCAGTTAACACAGGTACTGAAAAAGCGATAATATGAGCAAGTCCAAAATTTGAAATGATAAAACTGAATAATGTGACGAGTGTAACGACCATTTTATAAGAAAGTTTAGGTAATAAATTTGAGAAATACTCTCCGCACGATGTCACAAGACCGATACTTGTGGTTAAACAGGCAACCGTAATCGCCGCGCCTAACACAATATTACCTAAACTGCCAAAAAGAAATTGTGAAGACTGAGCCAAGATTTTACTACCATCTCCAACAAAACCAATGGCGTGTGTACTTGAAGCACCTAAATAAGCAAGTGATAGATAAACAAATGTTAATCCGCAAGCTGCAATTAGACCTGCTTTGATACAAGCAGAAGTGAGTGCCTTTTTACTTGTTACACCACGTCCTTTAATGGCGTTGATGACAACAACCCCAAACACAATAGATGCAAGAGCGTCCATGGTTTTATAGCCTTCTAAAAACCCTTTGAAAAATGATCCATTGCTATAGGACACATCAGGTGTGCCAATGACGCCCATCGGTGTCAAAATGGCTTTGACGATAATAATCAAAATGATCGTAAATTTAATCGGTGTTAACACTTTCCCTACACGATCCACAATTTTCGTTGGATTTAGCGCAAGATAATACGTAATACCAAAAAAGGCCAGTGTAAATAAAAGAAGTGAGAGCCAAGCTGGTACTCCTGCTAAAAAGGGTAGTGCGCCAATCTCATATGAGACAGTTCCTGTACGAGGAATAGCGAAAAGTGGCCCAATAGATAAATATAAAATGACGGTAAACGCTGTTCCGAAAGCTGGGTGAGCTTTATCAGCTAGTCCTTTCGCATCTCTACCTGTTAAAGCAATCGCAATAATCCCAAGAAGCGGTAAACCGACACCTGTTAATAAAAATCCGCCCATTGCTTTCCACACATTTTGCCCAGCATATTGACCTAGCTCAGGTGGATAGATCATATTACCGGCGCCGAAGAATAGAGCAAACAGCATAAAACCTATGATAACCGTATCTTTCGTCGACAAAGTTGCCTTCATTGCATTTAAAGCCTCCATTATTATGTTGAAATATTCTGTTAATTAGTTGCTAGGTAACCGTTCATCATTAACAATCACTAATTATAAAGGATGTACGCCTGATGTCAACATGTGTTTTCGTACAAAAGTCATGAATTTTTCTATTTTAGTATATGAAGAACAATAAAAAAACATCCCCTTCTTCTATGGAAGGGGATGTTTTGGTTTGTGATGTTATGAGGCAAGTTGCTTTGGTGGGCTGGTAAACATGGAAATAAGTACACCAATCAAAGCACCGATAATAGCGGGTATGATCCAGCCAATGCCTAAATCGTAAAACGGAACAATTGATTTCAAGATGCCAGGCAATCCGCCTAGATTCACTTCGGCAGCTAATAATCCATCAATGATGGCAAAGAAACCAGTAAAGATGAGAGAAGTGATATAAATGATTCTTCTGCCGTTAATCCAGCGGTCAAGGAACGATAATAAAATAATGACAATGGCCAATGGATAGATCGCTACGAGTACAGGCACCGACAGAGAAATGATTTGTGCCAGTCCGAGGTTTGCAACGAATGTGCTAAATAAAGAAACAATTAGAACGACGGTACGATAAGAAAGTGCTGGGAAGAGCTTTGAAAAGTATTCTCCACAAGATGAAATAAGTCCAACACTAGTCGTTAAACAAGCGAATAAAATGGCTGCGCCAAGAACAATGTTACCAGCAGAACCGAATAAAAAGTTGGCAGAAAGTGAAAGCAGTTTGCCGCCATCATTTGCTCCAACCATTCCCGTGGCATCGGGACTTGAAGCACCCACATAAGCAAGTGAAATGTACACGAGTGCCAGTCCAACAGCTGCTACGAGTCCTGCCTTAATACAAGCTGCTGCAAGAGATTTTCGCTCTGTGATGCCTCTGTCCTTAACAGCTGTCACCACGACGATTCCAAATACGATAGAAGCAAGTGCATCCATTGTTTTATAGCCTTCTAAAAATCCAGTGAAAAGCGGATTTGCCTCATATGTTTTATCTGGAGCACCGATCATTCCCATTGGCGTAGCAATGGCTTTAATGACAATAATAGCAATAACAGTTAATAAAATCGGTGTCAAAATTTTACCAATACGATCAACCAGCTTTGAAGGATTTAACGCAAGCAAGTATGAAATAGTGAAAAACACTACGGTAAAGATGAATAGTGGTACCCATGAAGTGGCTTGGGCACCTGAGAGAAATGGAGCTAATCCTATCTCATACGAAACCGTACCAGTTCGCGGAATGGCGAAAAATGGTCCAATGGATAAATACAGAATAACGGTGAAGATAGTCCCGAATTTAGGGTGTGCTTTATCGGCAAGACCTTTGGCTCCGGTACCTGTAAGGGCGACAGCAATAACCCCTAATAGTGGAAGACCTACGCCTGTAAGTAGGAATCCACCGATGGCAAGCCATACGTTTTCACCAGCATATTGTCCAAGAACAGGCGGGAAAATCATATTTCCTGCGCCAAAGAATAATGCAAAAAGCATTAGTCCAATAGCCAATGTTTCTTTTATACTTAAACTATTTTTCAAAATAGTCCCTCCTCAATCAGTGTATTGTGTCAAATTTAAATATTCTGACAATTTAGGTGTTTATATGACAATTGCACTATGGATGATATAGTGAAAATGAAAAGTTGTCAACTGCCATTTTCAGAAAATTCTCTGTCTGACTTCATTATGGTAACATATAAATGCATTTATTTTTTAAGTTTTTTTGTAAGGAGTTTAAGATATGATTTATCTTGATAATAGTGCCACAACAAAGCCTTATCCAGAGGTTTTACAAGTACATCAGCAAGTGAGTGAGCGTTTTTTTGGGAATCCGTCTTCGCTGCATCAACTTGGAATTGAAGCCAGCCGTCTATTAAGTGAAACGCGAAAACAAATCCTTCACTATACAGGCTTTACACAATATGAGATTATTTTTACTTCAGGTGCAACAGAAGCAAATAACATAGCCATCAAAGGGGCTGCTCTTGCCAAGATGAACCGAGGCAGACATATTGTCACAACAGCGATTGAGCATCCATCTGTCATTGAATCGTTTGAACAGCTGAAAACATTATTTGGCTTTGATATTTCCTATATTCAAGTAAATGAGCAAGGTCGTGCAGATATGACGCATTTAAAAGAAGTGCTTCGCCCTGATACAGTGCTTGTCAGTCTCATGCATGTAAACAATGAAACAGGCGTGATTCAGCCGATAGAGGAAGCGTCCAGCATCATTCGGAAGTATGCCAAAGAGGCGATTTTTCATGTCGACGGCGTACAAGGAATTGGCAAGGTTCCGCTGCCTAAAGAGATGGAGATTGATCTTTTAACGATGTCAGGCCACAAGATTCACGGCCTGAAGGGAACAGGTGCCCTCTTTTTAAAGAAAGAGATCGTACTTGCCCCTTTTATCACAGGAGGAGAGCAAGAACTTGGCCTTCGCTCAGGGACTGAGAACCCTGCTGGAGCTGTCAGCTTAGCAAAAGCCATAAAGCAATCATTTGAACACTTAAACAAGCATCATGATGAGATGATCGCTTTAAAAACGGAGCTAGAGCAGCAGCTTGGAAAGATAGAAGGCGTCGTCATAAACACACCGCTGACGCATAGTGCACCGCACATTGTGAATTTTTCAGTGCCAGGTATTCAAATTGAAGTCCTTCTGCATATGCTCGAAAAAGAAGGCATTTACGTTTCGACAACGTCTGCTTGTTCTGCTAAGAAAAAGGAACCAAGCCGTGTCCTGCTGGCGATGGGAAAATCAGAAGAAGCAGCCAAAAGCAGCATGAGAATCAGTTTGACATATGGACAAGGACCAGAGCTAGCGCCGCAAATCATCACATCGATCGCACAAAGTGTGAAAAAATTAAAAGGAATGAGATAACAACATGAAGTATGACCATATTTTAGTCCGTTTTGGTGAGATTTCAACAAAAGGGAAAAATAGAAAGAAATTTATTGAAAAACTAAGACAGCACATCCGGTTTGTATTAAAAGACTTTGAAGCATTAAAGTATGCATCTGACAGAGACCGCATTACGATCATGCTAAACGGAGAAGACCCTGAACCAATTTCAGAACAGCTTAAAGGTGTATTTGGCATTCAAAGCTTTAGCCTGGCTGTGAAATGTGAGACAAATCTTGATGCCATCAAAGAAGCGGCACTCTCAGCGGTTCAGGAAGTGTATGAACAAGGAAATACATTTAAGGTCTCAACGAAACGCTCTTATAAACAATTTGAGCTTGATTCAAATGAAATGAACCGAGAAATTGGTGGACATGTTCTAAGGAATACAGACAACTTAACCGTTAATGTGAAACAGCCAGATGTTCACTTGCGAATTGAAATAAGAGAACACGCGACGTACATTACATTTAAAGATGTAAAAGGTGCAGGCGGACTGCCAGTTGGTTCAAGCGGAAGAGCGATGCTAATGCTCTCTGGCGGCTTTGACAGCCCAGTGGCAGGCTATCAGGCAATGAAACGAGGCATTCAAATTGAAGCTGTTCATTTCTTTAGCCCGCCTTATACAAGTGAACGCGCCAAGCAAAAGGTCATTGATCTAGCGGAATGCTTAGCTGCCTATGGAGGCGAAGTCAAGCTTCACATCGTTCCTTTTACAAAAATCCAAGAGCTCATTCACAAACAAGTACCAGAAAACTATACGATGACTTCAACGAGAAGAATGATGCTCAAAATTGCAGATAAAATAAGAGCCAAGCGTGATGCGCTTGCCATTATTACAGGTGAAAGCCTTGGTCAAGTGGCAAGTCAGACACTTGAAAGCATGTATGCCATTAATCATGTCACAAACACACCGATCATTCGCCCGCTGATTGCCGTGGATAAGAATGACATTATCGAAGAAGCGAGACGAATTGGCACATATGAGACAAGCATTCAGCCATTTGAGGATTGCTGCACGATCTTTACGCCGCCATCTCCAAAAACAAAACCAAAACTTGAAAAAGTAGAACGCTACGAAAGCTTTGCTGAATTCGAGCCAATGCTTGATGAGGCAGTGGAGCAGATCGAAACAATCGTTGTCACAAATGAAAAGAAAGCAGCTGACAAATTCGCTGATTTATTCTAAATAAAAAATTTCATAATAATTACCATAAAATCAATCGCATGAAGTCATGTGTTTCTACACATTCTATATTCACAAGGAGGTGAGAACACATGGCTCAACAAAACAGACAAAGCAGTTCTAATCAATTAGTCGTTCCAGGCGCTGCACAAGCGATCGACCAAATGAAGTACGAAATCGCTTCAGAATTTGGCGTAAACCTTGGACCAGAAACAACAGCTCGCGCTAACGGATCAGTTGGTGGAGAAATCACTAAGCGTCTTGTATCTTACGCTCAACAACATATGGGTGGCGGATCTTTCTAAGACACACAATTAAAAAGCTATGGCTTATGAGCGGGTTTATTCCCGCTCTTTTTTTGTACATAAATTGTTAGAATATTTTTAAAAAAGAAGACGAAATGAAAAAATTATGGCATAATACTAGGAGTAGGTCCTAATTCAAGCATTTTTCAGTTATGAGTGTTAGAATAGGTAAATTGAAACATGATTCGTTTCATAGAAAGAGGCTAAAAGGAGCTGTACCATGAAAAGAGAAGACTTAATTGCACCAGAACAATATAACTTAGTCAGTGAGATTGAAGCGTTCAGTCATGACCAGGAGAAAATCGCCCTGCACTGGCAGGACGGGAATGGCCATGAAGCGCATGTGACATATGCAGCATTAGTAGAAGAGGCGAATAAAATTGGTCATGTTCTATTAAATGCAGGCTTTAAAAAAGGCGATAAAATCATTGTGATGGTGCCTCGTATGCTAGAGGCATACAGCATTTATTTAGCCATTCTAAAAACAGGAATGGTTGTGATTCCTTGTTCAGAAATGCTTCGCGCTAAAGATATAGATTACCGAATTGAACATGCAGAAGCAAAAGGAGCGATTGTTTACGCATCATTCATTCAATCGTTTGAAGGAACCAACCAGCCAAAAGATTTCAAAACATTCTCGATTGGTGAGAATGATCATGGCTGGACAAACATTGTTGCGCAAAAGGAAGAGCAGTCAAGCGAGTTGAAATTGGCAGACACAACAAGTACGGACATGGCGTTTCTCTCTTATACATCAGGCACAACAGGTAACCCAAAAGGGGTTGTTCATACACACGGCTGGGCGTATGCACATTTACGTACTGCGGCCAAAGCATGGCTCTCCATTAATGAAGGGGATAAAGTATGGGCAACAGCAGGACCGGGCTGGCAAAAATGGGTGTGGAGTCCTCTCTTATCTGTTTTAGGAAGCGGAGCAGAAGGTTTTGTTTATGGAGGGAAATTTAATCCGAATACGTACTTAGAGCTGCTTCAAAAAAATGAAATCAATGTTCTATGCTGTACACCAACAGAATATCGATTTATGGCAAAAGTGGATGACCTCAGTCAGTACGAGCTACCCAAATTGCATAGTGCTGTTTCTGCGGGAGAGCCGCTCAACCGTGAAGTCATCGATACGTTCAAAAAACATTTCGATATCGAAGTGCGAGATGGTTACGGGCAAACAGAAAGCACGCTGCTAGTCGGGGTGCTGAAAGGAATGGACATCAAGCCAGGTAGCATGGGCAAACCAACACCTGGCAATGAAGTAGAGATCATTGATGAGAATGGCCAGATCTGTGCTCCAGGAGAAATAGGTGACATTGCCGTTCATCTTGAAACGCCGGCTTTATTCAAGGAATACTACAAAGATGCAGAGCGTACAAAGGCGCAGCGCCGTGGGGATTACTTTATTACTGGTGACCGTGCGAAAAAAGATGAAGACGGGTATTTTTGGTTTGAAAGCCGCAGGGATGACATCATCGTCAGCTCAGGTTATACAATTGGCCCGTTTGAAGTCGAAGATGCACTGATTAAACACCCAGCCGTGAAAGAATGTGCTGTCGTGGCAAGTCCAGATGAAATCAGAGGATCAATCGTGAAAGCATACGTCGTCCTGCGTGATGCATCTACACAAAGCGATGAGCTGATTAAAGAACTGCAAACACACGTGAAAAATACAACAGCACCGTACAAATATCCAAGAGAAATCGAATTCATTGACGAGCTACCAAAAACTCCGTCAGCGAAAATTCGACGTGTCGAGCTGAGAGAAAGAGAGCTTGCACGAAAATCATCATAACAGTAGAAACAATAAGCGTCTGGATGGAAAATCATCCAGCGCTTTTTTTATTGGACAAATCAAATATGTAAAATTCGTTCATGATGTTTTATGTTAAAATGTGTAAGGATGACTTGAAAAGGAGAATGTTCTGAAAATGTCGATTGCGATAGCTCATGGGATTGTGCTTGCTTTTGGTCTTATTTTACCTTTGGGCGCACAAAATGTATTTGTATTTCAGCAAGGAGCCCTTCAGCCTCGATTATATCGCGTGCTGCCTGTGGTCATTACAGCTGCTCTCTGCGACACACTTTTAATTACTTTAGCTATCATTGGGGTTTCGGTTGTTGTACTCACCATTCCTATCTTGCAAATGGGTCTTTTTATCATTGGATTTTTCTTTTTACTTTATATGGGGTGGTCAGTTTGGAACACGAGCTCCGCAACAGGTAATCAAGAAAAGATGGACTTGATGCCTATGAGAAAACAAATCGTATTTGCCTGTTCCGTTTCACTTTTAAATCCTCACGCGATTCTCGATACAATAGGAGTGATAGGAACGAACTCTCTTCAATATCATGGGGCGGAAAAGGTGGCATTTACCGCAGCCTGTATCATTGTCTCGTGGTTATGGTTTATGGGTCTTGCCCTTCTTGGGAAAATGTTAGGTAAGCTAGATACAAACGGCAAGTGGATGAACCGGATCAATAAAGCCTCTGCGGTCATGATCTGGCTGGTTGCATTATATATCGCCTATCAGCTTATTGGATAAAGGATACATAGAGCAAAAGAGACGTGATGCATGAAAATGAGTGCTGAACATGTCATGGGAAAAAGCGTTGGATGGCTTTTTTATTGTCTACCATCTCGGGAGAAGCTTCAGTTACATCCTGTTCATTTTTATCAGACATGCTGACGGTTCAATTACCTGTAGGAAATGATCAAAATAGGATCTATGCTACATTATAAAAATGTAATTTAGAGGTTTTAAATGGCTCATAAAGAACAGCGTAAAGGGGCAGTGCTTGCTGTCTTTGATACATTGACGTTTGGTGTACCAGTTTTGCTGTGAAATTTATATAAGAATACGAATAAAACATAGTAGGTTTCATCACGTATCTTTTAGCATCTCTTTACTAATGTGTTCAAAAATCATTTGCATGAGCGATACGCTCATGCTTTTTTCATTCGATCATTTTTTGAAGATGGTTTGATTTAATAGACGGAGAGCTTGTACGATATCATCCATTTGATTTTGGTCAGAGGAAGAAAGGCTGTCCATGAGCATGGATTCAATTTGTTGAAATGCTTTGTCCATACACTCGCGGCCTTTTTTAGAGAGCATAATGACATGTTTTCGCTTGTCATCTTTATCTTCTTGTCTATCAATGAATTGTTTTTCGTGAAGCTTTTTCAATTCTCTGCTGACATTCGGAAGAGACATGTGCTGACAATCGGCGATTTCGCTAGGTGTTAGCGGCTCACTGACGGCTAACTGCTCCAGAATCAAATATTGTAGAGTGGTTAGATCAGATGGTTTGATCTTGCTCATCATAGCATGTTTCAGCTCAGAAAAAGTAGAAGCAAATGTGACAAACTCTTTGAAAAAATGTGGGTTTTTCATCATGTTTCACCTCCTACGTACCATACCAAATTTATTATCAAAAAACAATTATCATTTGACAACTAAAAAAGAGGGGTGTATGCTTTTTGTTATCAAATGATAACTAAAGGAGATAAGCCATGAATGTACTCATTATTTATACTCACCCCCACCACAATAGTTTAAATGGTGCTTTTTTTAAAGAAATCCTAAAGGGCAGTGAAGAAAATCCAAACGTTCAAGAAGTGAGAATCATAGATTTATACCAAGACAAATTTGATCCTGTACTTATTTTTAATAAAGAGAAAAAAAGACGTGATATGCATAAGGACCCTGAGATTCAAGAATATCAAGAGAAAATCAAATGGGCAGACAACATCGTGTTTGTTTATCCGATTTGGTGGGGTAGGCCGCCAGCTATGTTGCTTGGTTTTATTGATCGCATGTTTGCAGCGAATTTTGCTTACCGTCAAACTGGCGGTCTGCTTCCAGAAGGCTTGTTAAAAGGAAAGAGGGCTGTATGTGTATCGACAATGCAAGGACCGACCCACTACCCTTTCTTCTTTTTGCAGAATGCCCACAAGGTGTTAATGAAACGAGCTCTTTTACAATATGTCGGGATTAAACCGGTGAAGTTCTTTGAATTTGGCATGATGGAAAGTCCAAAAGGGAAGCATGACGTGAAATTAAAACGGATATACAACTATTTTCGGAATATCAGCTCATAAAACCACATTCCTTGAGTCACTTTTCTTCTAATTTGAACCTGTTATGTCTTAAAATGACAGAGAGGGTGAGTGACTCATTCTCTTTATTTGAAAAGGGGGATATGGATGAAGAAAACATTGTTTAAAGATGCGGCTCTTATCACACTTGATCCATCTTTAGGTTTTCTGGAGAAGGGAGATCTATTAATTGAAGGGGCACATATTGTAGAAGTCGGACCTTCGATTGAAGCAAGCGGTGCTGATGTTGTGGATGCGTCTGACATGGTCATCATGCCAGGGCTTGTGGATACCCATCGTCATGTGTGGCAGTCTGTCATACGGGGGATCGGAACAGATTGGTCTTTGCAAACGTATTTGAGCAAAATTTATTATGGCAACTATGGGGCGATGAGACGTCCATCAGATGATCGAATTGCTAATTATTTAGGCGCATTAGAGGCATTAGATGCAGGAGTGACAACGTTTTTCGACTGGACGATGATCAATTCTATGGATCATACAGAAGAACTCATTGGAGGTTTAAAAGATGCGGGTATTCGAGCGGTCTTTGGTTTTGGTACCTCTGGAGATGCAGCGTATTGGGACAGAGAGAGTACGCTCACGAATATGGAAGACGCAGCCCGCGTGAAACAAAAACATTTTCAATCATCGGATCAGCTGTTGACGATGGGACTTGCCATTCGTGGACCTGAATTTTCTTCATGGGAGACGACCGTCTTTGAAATTGAAACAGCGAGATCACTAGATGCATTATGCAGTATGCACATTGGCTTTGGAAATTGGGGAGCGGCGGATCGATCGATTGAGCGGCTTCATCAAGCAGGGCTGCTCGGGCCTGATTTGAATATGGTGCATATCAATGCAATTGATGCAGATCAAATGAAGATGTTAGCTGACAGCGGAAGCTCCATCTCGATTACACCTGAGATTGAAATGATGATGGGACACGGATATCCTGTCACAGGGCTCGCCATTGAAAATGGCGTTCTGCCAACGCTTGGTGTAGATGTGGTGACAGCGACAGGCGGAGATTTATTTACCCAAATGAAATTCGGACTACAGGCGGAGCGGGCGATTCAAAATCAATCTTTATTGATGGAAGGGACGATGCCAGGGCCTGAACTTGGATTGTCTGCACAGCAAATGCTTGAAGCAGCCACAATAAACGGGGCTCGTGCCTTGAAGCTTGATGACAAAATCGGCTCGCTCACACCTAGAAAAGAAGCTGATTTTATCTTGATCGATCGGACAAGCATGAATCTTCTTCCGATGACAGATCCAGCTGGGGCAGTTGTGCAAACGGCACACCCTTCAAATGTTGATTCTGTCTATGTGGCTGGAAAAGCAGTGAAACAAAATGGGAAGCTAGTTGGAGTGAACTTAGAAGAGATCAAACAAAAAGCTTATGCGGCAAGAGATCATATTTTATCGCATCAGTTTGAATCAACAAAATGACATGCAATATCCCCATAGGCCACTGCCTATGGGGAATACTTTACAACGATTCTTTAATGACTTTTTTGTAATACTGGACAGATAGGAATCCGAAGATAGAATATAGCACCGTATAAATCGACATGACGATGAGCATTGGTGTCCACAGTTCACCGCCGAATAAAAACCAGCCTGACTGTACTGCAAAGTAGCTGTGCAGCAACCCGACAACGAGCGGAATCCCAAAGTTAAATAGCTGTTTGAGCCGAATACCTTTTAATAGATCCTTCTCAGTAAAACCAAGCTTACGCAAGATCGTGTAAGAGCTTTGTTCTTCTTCACTTTCATTCATTTGCTTAAAGTATAAAATACAGCCTGATGTGACAAGGAAGCTGAGGCCTAAAAATCCGACCACAAACATCATCAGTCCTATTGTTTGCTTTTGCTGCTGAGTGGTAGCCAATTGAGACATGCTGTTGTCACCTAGTTTTAAAGAGGTAAACACATCATTCGCTTGTTCAAGGTTTTGATCATCTTTTATATTGACTGCGTGATATTGATTATTCTCAATCTGAAGTTTAGGGTCTTTCTGCTGGTCAAGCTGCTCAAAGACACTTTGACTGACGACAGCAACAGGTAGACCACCAAACGTGAAGTTGTAAGAGATGAGGTAATCTTTCTTCATATCAATGACCTTTAAATCAAGGGGTTTCTTAATAAGTAGTTTCACATCACCTGAACTTTGAATCGGCATGAATTTCTTCAATAAATCACTGTAGCCGCTTAAGATGACTTCGTTGCTTTTCACATGAATATTCGGTGCGTTTTTCTCACTGATCACAGGTAGAGTTAAGACACCTGGATCATTATTCATATTTTTAATCTCTGAATCCATGATCTTTTTTGCGTCAAACTTCGCTTGAATGACCTTGAACTGCTTTGTTTCATACGCAATATGTTTGTCAGAAAGTGCACGAGTGAAGGTGTTGGCTTCTTTCTCAGATCCCATGACGAAATGTGAAGGGATCTGTTGTTCAGCGGTTTTTTCTGCTGAGTAATAGGAAATGTAGCTTAAAGATAACAACCCGATGGCAAGCGCAGATACCGTTGTAATAATCGTTAAAAGCAGTGCGTTTGATTTTAACCGGAACATAATAGATGACAGAGACAGGACTTCATGAATGGCGAGATAGCCATTTTTTCGTTTGCGTACGATATTGGCAATGAACGAAACAGAGCCTTTATAGAAAAGAAAGGTACCGATAATGACAGAGGCTAGAATATAAATCATCGCTAAAAGTAACGCAAGCATGGACGTATATGTGCCGGTAAAAAGCTTAGAAGAAATATAATAGCCTGAGCTGATGAATGCAATGCCTAGAACCCCAATGATGATTTCAAACACAGAGATTTTTTTCACACGCTGTTCTGTAGAAGACGTGGTTCTAAATAAAGATAAAATCGTCTGTCTATTAATAAACCATCGATTTCTTAACATAATTAATCCATAGATGACGAAAAAGACGATCAGTGTCTGCAAAAGGGCCATGCCTGAAAAATGCAGGTTGGCGATGGCGTTCACGCCGGTTACTTTAAATAGCACCATCAGCATGAGTTTTGAACCGATAAATCCAGCTATGATACCAATAGCCATGGAGACCACATATAGGATAAAGTTTTCTGCATTGAGTAGTTTGGAAATTTTTTGTTTCGTCATGCCAATGAGCTGCAGGAGACCTATTTCTCTCCCTCTTCGTTTAATAAAAATGCTGTTCGCATATAACAGGAAGATTCCAACAATGGCAATGAGTAGTACTGAAGCGGCTTTAATCGACGCACCGCCCTTAATGGACCCCTTTACATCATCAAGTGCTGGTGAGTACTGCAAGGTGACAAAAGAAAAGTAGAGCGCCACACTAAATACAAGTGCAAACACGTATAAATAGTAATTTTTTAAGTTTTTCTTCAGATTGCGGAAGACGAGCTGATTAATGTTCATGCTTCACACCGCCTAAAACACCTTGCGTTTTCATAATATCCTCGAAAAACATCTTTCTCTCTAGAGCGCCTTTATTCAATTGTGTATAGATCTGTCCATCTTTGATAAAAATCACTCGTCTTGAATAACTGGCTGCAACAGGGTCATGCGTCACCATGACAATGGTTGCTTTGCGCTTGTGATTGAATTCTTGCAGCTTGTTCAGTAAGTCAGAAGCAGATTTGGAATCAAGTGCTCCAGTTGGTTCATCAGCAAAAATGAGGCTTGGTTCATGAATAAAGGCACGTACTGCAGATGTCCGTTGCTTTTGTCCACCAGACAGTTCATTTGGATATTTGTCTCTTAGTTCATAAATCCCCATATCCTCTGCAAGCTGTTGAAAGCGTTCAAAAGCTTCTTTTTTAGGCGTTTTGGAGATGGATAATGGCAAGAGGATGTTCTCTTTAACCGTGAGTGTATCAAGTAAGTTGTAATCCTGAAAAACAAAGCCAAGCTGTTTCTTTCTAAATTCAGCGAGCTGCTGATCTTTCATTTGCGTCATATCTGCATCTGCGATCCGAATCGATCCGCTGGACACATGATCAATCGATGACAATACGTTCAAAAGGGTCGTTTTCCCCGAGCCTGATGGCCCCATGATGCTGACAAATTCTCCAGCTTCTATCGTCAAATCAATGCCTTTCAGCACCTCTTGTTTATTGAATTTATTTCCATAGCTTTTATATAACTTGCGAGCTTCTAAAATGTTCATCTGTCGAACCCCTTTTTTATTTAATTGATATCTCTAGTATAAAAAGAAGCCGATCAGACTTCCTGCGATTTGGCGAACAAAACAGACGAGCATGTGACATTGTTGTCACATGCTTGTTTGATATGTCAAAGCCTTATGTAGAATTCAGATTGTTATTCAATTATTTTATCTGTTTTTCGCTATGATGTATCAAATTTCTTGTTTTTTTCTGATGAACCTTTACAGAGTATTTGATTTCATGTAAGATATGCATATCAAATATATGCATAGTAAATCTATGTATTAGAGGTGACGATGGATGAAAGTGAGTAAAGAGCTTCTAAAGGGGAGTACAGCTACCCTTATTTTAAGCTTGTTAAATGAAAAGCCGATGTATGGATATGAAATGATTAAGGAATTGGAGTCGAAATCCGAAGGGATTTTTAGCTTTAAAGAGGGGACGATATATCCTATTTTGCACACTTTGGAGGGGAAAGGATTCATTGTGTCTTACTGGGGTGAAGGGAATGGCAATCGAAAAAGGAAGTATTATCGGATTAATGAACAGGGCAAAGCGTTTATGAAGGAAAAGAAAGAAGAATGGACTGTGTTTAAAGATGCAGTAGATGGCGTTTTGAACGGGGAGAAAGTCGTATGGGACTAGAGAAAAAGTTTGAACAATATATCAAAAATGTGTGTAAACGAATCAAAAATAAAGACGTACATGCAAGTATAAAGCTTGAGCTTCGTGATCATTTATACACGCTGAAAGAGGAAGCGGTCAGTGCGGGCATGTCAGAAGAAGAGGCGGTAGATCAAGCGCTCGATCAAATTGGAGATGCAGCCATACTCGGAATGCAGCTTCATGAAACACACAAAACTCAAGTTGACTTTAAAACGATACTTCTTGTATTAGCTACTTGTTTATTTGGGCTGTTTGTAATGTATTATTTTCAGTTTCATTCTCATTTACTTCATTTTCAAGACACGAATATCTTTTATAAAAGTCTCATTTACTATGTATTTGGTCTTGCGTTGATGCTTGGACTGTTTGCTTTTGATTATCGGCGCTTTTTACCCTATTCATGGCATTTATACATAGGAACGATTGGAATGCTGATTCTTACAATGATGATTGGGACAAGAGTGAACGGTATTCTCTTTTTAAGCTTAAATAATGGATTGATCAATCTGACTGAAATTTTTCCATTTCTGATGATTATTTCGTTAGCTGGCATTTATCAATCTTGGAATTGGAAGAATGGTTTCAAGTCCTGGCTAGGGTTAGCGATTGTCACTTTACCCATTATTTTATTACATATAGTCGGATCTCTTTCTGCAACCATCACCTTTATGGTCATATGCATAACGATGATGTATGTATCTCATGCAAGAATGAGACAGCTTATTCTGTTTACAGCAACAGGTATTGTCTATCTCATTGTTCAATTATTTTCTCTTTATCAAGCTGATATGGCCCACTTTTACCAATACTCACTTCATGAATTTAGCTCAAATGGTTTTCAAATAAATCCGTACGCATTGTATGATGTTCACACTGATTGGATGTTGACGTATATCATTTATTCATTCGGATGGTTTGCAGGATTGGCCGTTCTTATGTTGTTTGTGACTTTGATTTATAGAGTAGTTCATACAGCGAAACGAGTTCAATCTGCTTATGGCAAAATATTAATGATTGGTTTGGCAACCACATTTGCAGCAAAATTTATCTTAAGTATTTTCACAAACTTTGGATTATTGCCTATATCAGGAGTTTCCATGCCTTTTATGAGCTATGGGGGATCTCATATTCTTCTAGAAATGATGTCAGTCGGGCTGCTAATGAGTATTTATAGAAGGAAACAGCTAGGAGAAATATGCCGTGAAGTAGCGTGATATGGCTGTATAAAATCACCCAATCTCTTCAATGCATCGTTGGATGAAGAGATTGGGTTTCTTGAACTGTATGTTCACATGCTTGCAATATGCACAAAATCATTCTTTTTCGGAAAAATAAAGGTGAAAGTTGTCCCTTGATCTAATGTGGAGTTGACCTCGATCGTGATATGAAGAGCGTCAGCTCCCTTTTTCGTTAAATAGAGCCCCATGCCTGTGGAGGCCGCGTCATTGTGATGTCTTGTGGAGGTAAAGCCTTTTTCAAAAATACGGGACACGTCTCTTGGGTCAATTCCTCTGCCTTGATCTGTGATGGTGAGCACCACTTGTTCGTTCATTTGTTTGCTTTCGATGATAATGTCAGATGATTGGCTGTACTTGACGGCGTTTGTCAGCACTTGTCTGATCATAAAGGATAACCATTTTGTATCACTTAATACATCTCGCTCTTCTAATAAAAGGTCAAAGCCAATTCCTTTTTGCATACACCACGATTGGAGCGCTTTGATTTCTTTCGTTAGCATGTTTTGGAGATCCAGTTTTTCAATAAATAAATCATTTTCAATATGTTGGATCCTGCTCTGATGCAGCTGTGCATCAAGGAGTAAATGTATTCTAAGCCATTCATATGTCATATTTGTTTTGAGCGGCTGTTCTGTTATGCGGTCAATCATTAAGTGCATCGCCGTGAGCGGCGTTTTCACCTCATGTATCCATGAGAGCAGTTCATCTTTTTCTTCTTCCAGCGCAGTCTTTTGCTTAGTCGTCATCTGGCGGTATCGGTCGATTTGCTCTGACGCTGCCTCCTGTACAATTTGTTCAAAGGGGGAAGAGGGTTTGAGACGCATTTGATGGTCTATATTTTCATCCCATTCTTTCAGTTGCATGTAATAAGCAGTTTCTTTCCGGTAACGAAAAAAAAGAAAAACAATGAAGAGTAATGTAGACAAAAGCACGATATAAAAAAGAGAAGCGAGTGGAATCGTTGTATCCAAATATGCAACAAAGAGAATGAGAAGCTGCAAACTAAGAAAGAACAAGATCCAGCTTCTTCGTTCTTTTAGAAATGCTTGCAGCATCATTGATCATCCTTTTCTTTTGCAAGATAACCTTGACCCACCTTTGTTTCAATGAAGGCGCCAAGGGAGATTTCGTCTAGTTTTTTTCTAAGGCGGTTGACGTTTACAGTGAGTGTATTGTCACTCACGAATCGTTCATCGTCCCATAAAGCTTGGATGAGAGATTCCCTTTTGACGATATGGTTTTTATGCTGAATTAATTCTTTTAGAATAAAAAACTCATTTTTTGTTAATTCAATCTCACCGTTTTCATTTGTCACTGTATTATTTTCGAGATCAAGGGTAGCGCCGCACCAGACTTTTAAGTTGGCTGGTTCCGCATTGTAATCATGGACTCGGCGAAGAACAGCACTTACTTTGGCGATGAGAACGTCAAAGTGAAAGGGCTTTTGTACAAAATCATCAGCTCCAAGCTGCATCGACATGACCATATCAGCAGGATGATCACGAGAGGAAAGAAAGATGATGGGCACATTAGAATGATGCCGAATCATCCGGCACCAATGAAAGCCATCGTACTTTGGTAGCTGAATATCAATAATGACTAAATCAGGCTGGATGGAAGTGAACTCCTGCATGACCTGTTGAAAATTGTTGATCCCATACACATCATAAGACCAGTTGACTAAACGTTCTTTGATTTCTTGGAAGAGGGTTGTATCATCCTCAATCAGCAAAATTTTAAACAAAACGAGCACCACACTTTTTGAATTACTTGTACATCATTGTAGCGGAAAACAGGCACTCCCGCTAGAAGCAGACAGTAAAAAAGCAAGGGAAGAGATCCCTTGCTTCGGTTTATTTACCTAAAAAGTGCTTTTTAAAGAATGATAATTGATATTCAAGTGTGAGCGGGTCATTAAAGTAAAACTCTTCCGCATTTGCTTCATACACACGATGTTTTTTCACAGCAGGAATGGACTTATAGATTTCACTGTTTTGATAGGAATTGTCCATTTCGCTGTTTTTGCTAATGATCATATAGTCTCCGGCAAATTCAGGGATGACCTCTTGTGATACCGCATAATAACCAGCTTTTAATGCTTTTTCTTTTACTTTTTCCGGCATTTTTAGTTTCATTGCTTGGTAGAGGATTTCTGTTCCGCGTCCCCATGCATCTCCAAAGACGTAAAGATCTTTTGTGCCGCTTTCAAAGACAGATACGGTTGCATCTTCACCGATTTTTGCTTTGATTTCTTTGCCAGCTTCAGCTGCGCGCTGTTTGAAATCCTTGACCCATGCTTCTGCTTCTTTTTCTTTGTTTAAGACTTTTCCAATTTCAATATGCTGCTGAAGGTAATCGACTTTGTTATACGTGAATAAAACAGTTGGGGCGATTTTTTTTAGTTTTTCTACATTTTTTGCACCGCTTAAACCAATGATGACATCAGGCTTTAGCTTCATGATTTTTTCTACATTTTCATCTGATACTTCTTCCACATTTTTTAATTTCTTTTTGAAACGTGGATTCTTTTTTGACCAAGAGTCAACACCCACAAGGTTCACACCAAGTGACAAGACATTTCCTGTATAAGAGGCGAGAACAACAACACGTTTTGGATTTGCTGGCAACTTCACAGGTCCATTTTCAGATTGATATGTAATCGTGTCTGACGTTGATTGATTTTTTCCCTTATTTGAGGAAGAGTTGCTGCTATTGCCACATGCGCTCAACGCAAGTACGAAGATGAGCATCAGAGGGAACAATATTTTCTTCATGAATGTAGACTCCTTTGAAATCGGCACATAAGCCGTGTATTTGGTTGTATGAGTGATAATGATAATTATTATCACTCAGATATCATACCATAGATGTGAGGTTTGTTGTCAATGATATTTTAGCAGTGGATAGAGGAATTCGGATAGAAAGAAAAAAAGATCAAGGCAGTGTCTGACCTGATCTTTTTTCTTATTTAAACCAGCCTTTTTCTTTGGAACGAGTGATGGCTTCAATTCGGTTTTTGACTTCTAGTTTATCTAAAATAACGGATATGTAGTTTCGGACAGTGCCGCTTTTTATGCTGAGTTCCTTGGCGATTTCTTTTGTGTTTTTTCCGTCTGCGACGAGTTCTAGAACCGACTTTTCTCGTTCAGTTAAAGGATTTTCGTCGCAATACAAGTCTTCCATTAATTCAGGGGCGTACACCTTTTTCCCTTTCATCACGCTGCGGATGGCACTTGCCAAATCCTCGCTTGGGCTGTCTTTCAGCATGTAGCCGCTAACGCCAGCTTTCAGCGCTCTTTGAAAATAGCCAGAACGGGCAAAGGTAGTTAAAATGATGATCTTCACATCAGACTTTTTGAGTTCTTCAGCGGCATCGAGCCCAGATTTTCCTGGCATCTCAATATCCATTAAACAAATGTCGACCGGGTGTTTTTTAGCAAAATCTATGGCGTCCTGGCCGTTTGTGCCTTTTCCAACAACCGTCATATCGTCTTCTAAATCGAGAAGCGATCCAAGAGCACCGAGCAGCATTTGCTGATCCTCTGCGATAAAGATGTTAATCATTTTATTTCCTCCTTATCTTTCGCTGCTGAATCATTTGGAATGCTCATGATCAGCTTCGTCCCGTTTTTTGTCTCAATGTGCAGGCGTCCATTTGCAAATTCCAATCTTTCTCTAATCCCTAAAAGGCCATGTCCCTTCGTTTGAGAGGATGGATGACTGCCTTTAAATGTGCCGTTATCCTCAACTGTAATGACAGCTTCCTTTGACTTTTGATGAATGGTGATTTGACAGACAGTGGCGTCGCTATGTTTGACGACATTCGTCACGGCCTCTTTGATGCACATGCTCACAATGTTTTCGTTCAGAAGAGAGATGTGTTTCGGCGCTTCCTTTTCATCATAAATCATGTCAATATCGGCGGCTTCAAGGATTTGCTTGATATTCAATATCTCATCTTTGATCCGAATACCTTTCATGGAAGAAACAATTTTCCGCACTTCATTTAGAGACGTTCTAGCTGTCTGCTGAACACTCTTTAGTTCGGCACGAGCCTGTTCAGGATCTTTATACACGAGCTTACGGGCAAGGTCACTCTTTAATCCAATGAGAGAGAGTTTTTGTCCAAGTGTGTCATGCAGATCGCGAGCAATGCGCTGTCTTTCTTCAAGTTTGACAAGATCGGCGATCCGTTCATTGGCATATTCTAATTTCTCTTCTAGCCGTTCACGTTCCTTCCTGCTTCGAATGCT
The DNA here is from genome assembly GCF_024398395.1 of Bacillus sp. FS02. NCBI lineage: Bacteria > Bacillati > Bacillota > Bacilli > Caryophanales > Bacillaceae > Bacillus > Bacillus sp. FS02. Next base: position 3,013,767 of record NZ_CP074101.1, read on the forward strand.
AAGAGGGAGGAGGATGGCGCTGATCAGTGTAATCACGACAAACGGAATTTGTGTGAGAAACCAGCCCTTTTTTAAGATCAGGCTAAAATTCACCGCTACGGCAGCGCTCCCTAGATGAATATAGTATAAGATATAGAAAGGGACTTTTCTTTTGATATGCCCGTTGAAATAGGCGATACAAAAAGCAAAATAAATGTAGCTATAGAGCATCACATAACCAGTCGAAATGGCGATTAATAGAAGGCCGAATACATATAACGACCAGCCCTTTGAGACAAAGGCAAAACGGTAGACCGCAAAAAAAAACGACGTTTAAGATAATGCCGATCACAATGCTTAAAGTCGAAGGGGTCTTAAAGATAAAATAAAAGGGCAGGATGAAAAAAATCGCCCAAATATATGGGGAAATCCCATGCAGTTTTTGAATTTTAAGTTGTTTTTTCATCCGTGATTCACCTTTTTCATTTTTTCAGTCTTTTTCACTACTTTATCAAATTGAACAGGTGACTGCATCCTGCAAATACAACAAGCTCCTTCTATTGTAAGAAAGAGCTTGCGCCAATTATGCATTCTTCTTCAGAATGTCTCCTTTAATGACAGGTGCGGGCATCTTCTTAGATTGCCGTGCTTCTTTAAAGGTAACGAATGCTTTCGTTTCTTCATCCCAAAGTCTAAATTTCATTGATTCGATACTTGTTTTTAAAGTGATGGTTGGCACATTTTGAAGCGGCTCACTATGATCATGTGCATGCTCCAAGTGATAATTCGGTACCCTCGGGCTTAAATGATGGACATGGTGGTAACCAATATTGCCTGTTAACCATTGAAGAAGTTTTGGCAATTTGTAAAAAGAACTGCCTTCTACAGCTGCCTGCACATAATTCCAATGTTCATCTGCTTCAAAGTAAGAATCTTCAAATGTATGCTGCACATAAAATAACCATACACCGATTGACCCTGAGATCAGGAAGATTGGACCTTGGACAAGCAGGAACTCCTGCCAGCCAAAAAGAAGACACGTTGCAGTTGCTAGCGCAATGATGCTCACGTTTGTGAAATACGTGTTCCAGCGCTCTTTTTTACGAGCATTTTTGACGTTGAAACGGTTTTTTAAGAGAAAAACAAAGATCGGTCCTAAAATAAACATCACAAAAGGATTACGGTAAAATCTGTAGCGAAACTTCGTCCAAGCTGATGCCTCTTGATATTCTTTGACTGTCAGTAGCCAAATGTCGCCAGTACCTCGTTTGTCTAGATTACTGCTTGTGGCATGGTGAATTGAATGATCTCTTTGCCATTGAAGATAAGGGAAAAGGGTGAGTACGCCCGTTACAAATCCGAACAGGTGATTTAGCGGCTTCTGTTTAAAAAAGGATTGATGGCAGCAGTCGTGAAAAATAATAAAGACACGTACTAAAAAACCAGCTGCAATCACCGCAAAGAAGAGGGTTAAAAGGTAGGAGATGTTCAGGCTATAATAGGCAAGAAACCAAAGCCCCAAAAATGGAATGAATGTATTAAAGAGTTGAATGATACTTTTTTTCGAATTAGCACCAGAGAATTGGCCAACTTGTTTTCTTAAAGTGGCTTGCTGCTGTGTGTTTGTTGAAGTCGTCATGAACGTTCAAGTCCTTTCCGTTTCTTTCTACTTCAAAGTATAGAAGGAAAGGTGTCATGCTCATAGTAGCACCCATCATGTATTCAATATGACATTTGTCATGTTGGACGCGGGAAAGGCTGATGGTTCAAGGGTTGTAAGCTTATTTTATTTTAAATAAAAAAAGTAAAGGCGCTTAGCCTTCACTTTTTATGCACGTGCTTCATGTACTTTTAACTGCTTGCCTTTAATCGTTGTGTGCCGCATGGCTTTTAGCACAAGAGGGCCTTTGCCATTTAAAATATCTACATATGTTTTCGTTTCCTGAATGGTAATAATCCCAATGTCATCAAACGCAACGCCGTCTATTTTGGCGATCGTTCCAACGAAATCAACTGCCCGGAGTTTCTTTTTCTTCCCGCCATTAAAATACAGCTTCATAATATCTTTTTCTATGCCGGCCTGCTTATTTTCCTTTTGAATCGGTGTTTCAATTTTTTCTTCAAAGCTTGCCACATGCTGTTCTGCTTCTTCTTTTGTAGGATAAGGCTGAATTTGAAAATGAATGCCAGCTTCCTCTTTTAATTCTTCAATGAGCGGCTGCCCGTGCCTTGTCATAAACGCAATCGTTTTTCCGCTTTTACCCGCTCTGCCAGTTCTTCCAGTCCGGTGAATGTAGCGGTCTTTTTCATATGGCAAGTCGTAATGAATGACATGTGTCATATCACTGACATCAATTCCTCGGGCTGCAATATCTGTTGCGATCAAATAACGGAATTCCCCGTTTTTAAATTCATCCATGACGGCAAAGCGGTCTTCCTGCCTCATCCCGCCATGAATCTTATCGCAAGGAACATCCCACTCATCTAGCTTCATCGTCAGCTCATTCACTCGCTCCTGCGTATTGCAAAAAATGATACAGCTATCTGGATTTTCAATGACAATCGTTCGTTGAAGTAATGAAAACTTGCCTTCTTCCTCGGTTTCAATCAACGTGTGGGTGATTTGCTGCTTCGTCGTTTCCTCCCGAGCAATCTCTATCACTTTTGGCGATTGTAAAAACTGCTCACTCAAATCCTTCATTTCATCAGACATCGTCGCTGAAAATAACATCGACATCCGCTTTGGCGGCAGATGCTGAATAATAGAAGAGACTTGATCAATAAATCCCATGTTCAGCATTTCGTCTGCTTCATCTAACACGAAAAATGACAGATTGTCTAAAGAAAGTGTCCCTTTTTCGAGGTGATCCAATATTCGTCCTGGCGTTCCGCACACAATGTGGTTCTTTTGTGCAAGCTCTATTTTTTGTGCTTGAAATGGAGCTTTTCCATAAATGGCGGCCGCTTTGATTCGTTTAAATCGTCCGAGGCTGGTCAGATCCTGTTTGACCTGCATGGCAAGTTCTCTTGTTGGGACGAGGATGAGGGCTTGAGGTTTATTCTCAGCCCAATCCACCATTTCACAAATTGGCAGACCGTAGGCTGCTGTTTTGCCACTGCCTGTCTGAGATTTGACAATGAGGTCCTGCTTTGAAAAAGCAACGGATAATGTCTCGTGCTGAACAGGTGTAGGTGTATGGAAATGAAGCGCTTCTAGCGCTTGTTTCAATTCATCGCTTAATGGATATTGATCAAAATGTTGTAATGGCATCGTGTTCTCCTTTTCGTACATGTATACTTGTGACATCATACCATATCTTTTCAAAGACACCATGACCTTGAATGAAAAAGCATGAAAAAAAGCCCCGTAAAGGAGCTTGTCAATGATTAAAGGAATCTGCGTTTTACTTTTTCCCAATAGGAGTTATCTTTTAATTTGACCGTTTTGATCACTTTACCAGAAAGGCCAATGTCAATTTGTTTGACATGTTTTGTACCTAGCGCTTCGTTATCAAGACCGATAATCGGATGGTCGTTACCGTCCTGAACAACCTTTAGTGTCAGTTTGCGATCACTGCTTAAAATGAAAGGAGCTCCAAGTGTACGGTATGAGTTGTTATTCAGCGATGCCAGCTCGGTTACTTGCATACACGGAAGCATCGGATCCACCACGGCGCCGTTGACAGATTTATTGTAGGCCGTTGAACCGGTCGGAGTGGAAATAATCATCCCGTCGCCTCTAAAGGTTTCAAAATGGAAATCATCTATATACACATCGATGACAAATGTTTTAATGATGCTAGAGCGGATCGACAGTTCGTTTAAACAATGGAACTGGTTTGTACTGTCAACGCTTACATCGATGATCGGATATTTTCTCACTTCAATTTGTTCAGTGTTCATGGCATCAATCATTTGATCAAAATGTTCTAACGAAAAATCGCAGTATAGGTGCGAATTCTCTGTTTTTGATACCCCTACATACAAGCAGTCATCCCGGAAGTTCGTTTTGCGGACCGCTTGAAGAAATGTACCATCTCCACCAATTGAAGCAATGATATGGGCATCTTCTGCACGCTTTACGACGTGAAAGCCTTGATCGGTAGCGAGCTTCTCCAGAGAAGAAATGTGTCCATCCAATTCATGATCTTTTTTGTAAAAGAAAAATACATTGCGACGATTGTCTGTCATTGACGTTCTCCCCTTTGTTGTCAAAAATAGATTTCGAGTAGTAAAGGGCTTACATAAAAACCCTTGCTCACATTTTACACTTTTTTCATATGAAAGTAAAAATATTAGAAAGACGCTTCATCATGATAGAGGCTTCCATTTGAGAAATGAGTCATTGTAAGTGATTAGACAACGCTGACTTTGAGCATAATTTAATAGCTCATTTTGGAGGATAGAGAGGTCTGGGCGTTTCGTTGTGGGATGATCTGAGCTATTAGATGTGGAAAGAGGATAAAATAACCAATTTTTCGTCATGATGAGCAAATGATAGAAGATGTAAAGTTGATCGTCATTTCACATCGGTGCTATCATATGTTGAAATGAAATGTAAAAAAACCACAGTTCCTGTGAAACATTTCATGTGTGTATTCGTATGAACGAAGTGAGACAAAAAGGAGGAGAAAGAAATGAATGCGAAAAGATGGGTAGCCTTAATCATTGCACTTGGTGTTTTCGGCTTTTCGATTGTGATTAGTATCACGACGGCCTTGTATGAAAGCTTCAATGATAATAAGATGAGCTATCAATTCGGGGACGAAATCGAAGAAAAGGTACTAGAGGATGGCAGCGGAGCGAGTAAAATTGCTGTACTTGAGATTAATGGTACGATTCAAGATAACGGTGGTGCATCCAGCCTTTTAGGCGGGGAAGCATATGATCATCGTGCGTTCTTAAAAGAATTAGATAAAGCAAAAGACGATGCGTCTGTGAAAGGTGTCTTGCTGCGTGTCAACTCTCCTGGCGGCGGTGTCTATGAAAGTGCTGAAATACATAAAAAATTAGAAGAAGTAAAGAAAGCGAAGAAGCCAATTTATGTTTCCATGGGTTCAATGGCGGCTTCTGGCGGCTATTATGTATCCACTCCAGCGAAAAAAATCTTTGCTTCACCTGAAACGTTAACAGGCTCTCTAGGGGTCATCATGCAAAGTTTGAATTATGCAAAGCTGGCAGATAATTTAGGCATCAAATATGAAACCATTAAAAGTGGAAAATTCAAAGACATCATGTCTCCAAATCGTGATATGACAAAAGATGAGCGTGCTATCATGCAAAGCATGGTTGACAACTCTTATGAAGGCTTTGTGAAAGTCATTTCTGAAGGACGCGGCATGTCTAAGCAGGACGTCAAGAAAATTGCTGACGGCCGGGTCTATGACGGAACACAGGCGAAATCGAACGGATTAGTAGATGAGCTTGGGTACTATGAAGATGCACTAAAAGCAATGAAGAAAAATGAAAAAGGCCTAAAAGGGGCAAAGGTTATCAGCTATTCACAAAGCTTTGGCTGGAACTCTCTTTTCAATATGAGTGCAAGCAAGCTCTTTAAAAGCGAAATTGATTTTCTGAACTTAAAAGAAACACTGGCTGGCTCAAATGGGTCTAAACCGATGTATCTCTATTCAAAATAAAGGAGGGATCATAGATGGATTCTACATTCGATGAAGTAACGGAAAGTCGCAGCCAAGAGGGAGAATCAAGGCCGACTCTTGCGAAGCGCACTTCAATTGAAGCGCAGGCCTTTGCAGGTTTCTGGATTAGATTTTGGGCATTTATCCTAGATTGGCTCGTCGTATGGGGTGTTAACCATTTGACGGTTTCTCCAATCTTTAGTCTCTTTGGCTGGTCAAAAGGGGGAGGTTGGTTTTCCCCATTTTCCGTCACAACGACAATTGTCTTTCTGCTTTATTTTGCGATCATGACGAAGATTTTCCAACAAACACTTGGAAAGATGGTGTTTGGAATCAAAGTCGTCTCACTTCAGCCGGAGAAGAAGCTGCCATGGGATGTCATTTTCTTTAGAGAAATTGTGGGGCGATATATTAATACGCTTTTTGTTCTCTATGCCGTGGTTGGGTTTACGCCGAAAAAGCAAGGGGTTCATGACTACTTTGCAGATACGGTGGTTGTTCATGAACATTTATATGAAAAAACAGAATCAAACGCATAATCAAAGAGAGTTTGGCCGGGTACCGGTCAAACTCTTTTTTTTGGGTGATTGGGTATAAAATCCAGAAGGAGAGCCATAATCGTAGAGGAAGCATCATTTGTTATGGAGGAAGTGAGCACAGTGCTGTACGTTTGGATCGCAGCTTTTTTGTTCCTTGTGATCTTATTGATCTTTATGAAAGTGACCATTTCACTGGACTATTCACATGCAAATGACAATGACCATATTGCGGTGAAGATCATCACCTTATATGGAATCGTCAGACTGAAGAAAGACATTCCGATGGTGAAAGTGAATACGGAAGATCAAACGATTGATATTCGTGAAAAGAAAATGGCCAGCACCAAAACGCCTAATCAAGAAAAAGAAACCATGCATAAAAAAGTGGGAAAACGTGATGTAAAGGAAATCCTTCATCAAATGGAGCGTATTACAAAAGAAATTGTCGATCTAAACCGGATCATGCGAAAGTTTTTCATTCATATAAAAATCGTCTCATTTCACTGGTCCACATGGATTGGTTTTCATGACGCAGCTTTAACAGGTGTAGCAGCCGGTGGTGTGTGGTCAGTCAAAGGAGCACTTCTTGCCTTTATGCAGGAGCACCTCACCTTTAAGCACAAACCCGTCTATGAAGTGATTCCCGCTTTTCAGCACAAAGTATCACAGACACACTTTGCATGTATAGCTTATTTTCGGATTGGACATGCTATGCTTGCAGCCATTCGATTACTTGTCCATTGGTTAAAAGGGAGAAAGGCGAGAAAAAATGCCTCTCTTCAAGCAACGAAGAATGAATCATCTGTTTAAGGAGGAACCCGAAAATGGCAGATCATCCAATCCAAGGTCTGATGAAGACAGCGATGGAAAACTTAAAAGAAATGATTGATGTGAACACGATCATCGGCGATCCAGTCGAAACCCCTGACGGCAGTGTCATTCTCACTGTGTCAAAGGTTGGTTTTGGATTTGCAGCCGGCGGCAGTGAATTCAACGGTAACCAAAAGAAAGAAAAACGGTCTGATGAACAAGAACGAAAAGAACCGAGACTCCCATTTGGAGGCGGAAGTGGTGGGGGAGTATCGATTACACCAATCGCCTTTTTAATTGTGGGAACAAATGGCGTACGAATGCTTCATTTGGATGAACACACACATCTGCTCGATAAAATATTGGATTCTGCTCCTCAAGCAATTGAACGTCTTCAGCACATGTTTAAGAAGGATGAACGGGAGCATCGTCACAAAGAACGAAAACTAGATGACATAGACCTTTAAAAAGTTAGCTGCCCTGCAGTTAACTTTTTTTTCAAAATGGACGATTAGGCTTTGCAGTTTTTTGCTTTCTCTACTATGATAGAACCATACATTTGATAAGGGAGGAATTGTTTTGGCATCGATCACATTTAAAGGGAGCCCAGTAACGCTTGTAGGAAATGAAGTGAAAGTAGGCGAGCAGGCTCCAGATTTTACGGTATTAACGAACTCACTAGGGGAAGTTTCACTTTCTGATTTAACAGGAAAAGTGACGATTATCTCAGTGATTCCTTCTATTGATACAGGTGTGTGTGACGCACAAACAAGACGTTTCAATGAAGAGGCAGCCGGTTTAGGTCCGGTCAATATCTATACCATTAGTGCAGACCTACCATTTGCACAAGCACGCTGGTGCGGAGCAAACGGAATTGAAAATGTCGAAACATTATCTGATCATAGAGATATGTCATTTGGTGAAGCGTTTGGTTTATATATGAAAGAATTGCGTTTATTGGCGCGTGCGGTCTTCGTATTAGACCCAAGCGGAAAAGTCGTTTACACTGAGTATGTAAGCGAAGCAACCAATCATCCAAATTATGAAAAAGCCATTGAGGCTGCGAAATCACTGTTATAAAAGCAGCATCGACAAGAGCTCCGGCTTCATACTGGGGCTCTTTTCAATGAGAACATATAGCTTTTAACAAAGCGAGGAGAGAAAAGCATTGCAGAAAGATCAAGTGAGTACGATTTTTGAGCTGCTCGATACAGCTTCTATTCGATTGAAAAAGGAACAGAGCATTTCCTATATTGAGGCATTGGCAGAAGCAGGAGAAGCCTTTTTCCAAGCAAATGATCGAAACGGTTTATTAAAGGATTTAATAGAGAAAGCAGATTTTGCTTCTTATGATCATGAGCAGATTCGTAAAGCGTTTCAGCTCGCCGTACTGAAAGGACAAAAAGATATTTCACATCCAAACCGGCAGATGACACCTGATACAATTGGTCTGTTTGTCAGCTATTTGGTCAATAAATTTTTAGAAGGACAAAAAGAGCTGGTTGTCTTTGATCCAGCAGCGGGAACAGGGAATTTACTGCTTGCGGTCCTCAACAATGTAACAGCAGAAACAACACGCGGTTTTGCCTCTGAAATTGATGACGTGCTCATTAAAATTGCGTGGGCACAAGCGAACTTAGAAGAAAAAGAAGTAGAGCTTTTCCACCAGGACAGCCTTGAGCCGCTTCTTATCTCACCAGCAGATGTTGCTGTATGCAGTCTTCCTGTCGGGTATTATCCAAATGATGAGCGCGCTAAAGACTATGAATTAAAGGCAAAAGAAGGTCATTCCTTTGCGCATTATTTATTCATTGAGCAAAGTCTTCGTTACACGAAAGAAGGCGGCTTCTTATTCTTCATTATTCCAAACGATTTGTTTGAAGGAAAAGAAAGCGTACAATTAAAGGATTTCATCAAAGAACATGCATATATGAATGCGTTAATTCAGCTGCCAGTCTCTATGTTCAAAGACAAAAAGCATGCAAAAAGCTTATTTGTGATGCAAAAGAAAAAAGAGGGGCTCGAAGCACCGAAACGTATGCTATTTGCCAATCTGCCATCTTTCTCACAGAAAGAAGCAATGGTTGGCGTCATGAGAAAATTAGACCAATGGTTTATAGAAGAAAAAGAAACGAAAGAATAGCCAGAGTGATGTCTGGCTATTTTATTATTCAGAAAATAACGACTTATTGATGTAAGCGGTAACAGTTCGAAGGTGTACTTGAAATGCAAAGTTTTCAATGTTTAAATGAAAAAGTCAGATATTTTTCGGACTTATCGTTAAACTATAAAAGACCCGTTCAAACAGGTTGAATATAGCACCGAAAAAACGTGAAACCTTATATAACAACTGAGTAAAAGGAGCGACAGTAATGTCCAAAATTATTGCAATCAACGCAGGAAGCTCATCTCTTAAATTCCAATTGTTCGACATGCCAGAAGAAACCGTTTTAACAAAAGGTCTTGTTGAAAGAATCGGAATGGACAACAGTATCTTCACGATTTCTGTAGATGGAGAAAAGAAAACAGAAGTCACAGATATTCCAGATCATGCAGTAGCGGTTAAAATGCTACTTGAAAAACTAATTGAATTTAACATCATCAAAGATTTTAATGAAATTGATGGCGTAGGACACCGCGTCGTTCACGGCGGAGAAAAATTCAGCGATTCTGTTGTTTTAACAGATGAAGTCATCAATGACATTGATCAGCTTTCAGAGCTTGCACCACTTCACAACCCTGCAAACGTTGTAGGAATCAAAGCATTTAAACAAATTCTGCCTGACGTACCAGCGATTGCTGTGTTCGATACAGCGTTCCACCAAACAATGCCAGAGCAGTCTTACCTATACAGCCTTCCGTACGACTACTACAAAAACTTTGGTATTCGTAAATACGGATTCCACGGGACAAGCCATAAGTTCGTAACAGAGCGTGCAGCAGAGCTATTAGGCCGTCCTCTTGAAGAGCTTCGTTTGATTTCTTGCCACCTTGGAAATGGTGCAAGTATCGCAGCAGTTGAAGGCGGAAAATCAATCGATACGTCAATGGGCTTCACACCACTTGCGGGTGTTGCAATGGGAACACGTTCAGGTAACATTGACCCTGCCCTTATTCCATTTATTATGGAGAAAACAGGACATACAGCTGAAGAAGTACTTTCTACTTTGAATAAGAAGAGTGGTCTTTTAGGTGTGTCTGGTCTTTCAAGTGATCTTCGTGATATCGAAGAAGCGACAGAAGAAGGAAACGACCGTGCAGAAGTAGCACTAGATATTTTTGCAAGCCGTATTCATAAATACATCGGTTCTTATGCAGCCAGAATGAATGGTGTAGATGCCATCATCTTCACAGCTGGAATCGGTGAAAACAGCTCAGAAGTGAGAGCACGTGTACTTCGTGGTCTAGAATTCATGGGCGTATACTGGGATCCATCTCTTAACAACATGAGAGGCGAAGAAGCATTCATCAGCTACCCTCACTCTCCTGTAAAAGTCATCGTGATTCCAACGAACGAAGAAGTCATGATTGCAAGAGACGTTATGCGTTTAGCGTAACATCCTTTTGAAGCTCTTTTCCTCAGCGGAAAAGGGCTTTTTTCTATTGAAATCAGCATGCTATAATGTGAGGCAATATGAAAGGAGCGGTGTGAAGAGATGAGCGCCCAAGAACATAAACGCGAAGCGAAAACGAGGCTTCATGTAAAAGTCATTACCGTCAGTGATACAAGGACAAAAGAAACAGATAAAAGCGGCCGTCTGATGATTGATTTGCTCAAAGAACAAGGGCATCTTATTCTTGCATACGATATTGTGAAAGATCACATTGGAGCGATTCAAGACGCCGTTTTAGAAGGAACAAGTGAAGCGAAGATTGATGCCGTCTTGTTAAACGGGGGAACTGGTATTGCATCAAGGGACGTCACGATTGAATCCATTACACCTCTTTTCTCAAAAGAGCTGCCGGGCTTTGGAGAAATTTTTCGCATGCTGAGCTATACAGAAGATATTGGATCAGCCGCTATCTTATCTAGAGCGACGGCAGGGGTGATTAACCAAAAAGCCGTTTTTGCCACACCAGGCTCTACCGGAGCAGTTCGGTTAGCCATGACCAAACTCATTATTCCAGAGCTTCCTCATGTCTTGCGAGAGCTTGAAAAAGATCAAAAATAGCCCAAAATGACTCTGCCAAGAAAATTTGGCAGAGTTTTTTTCATAAAGGGGTTGAAAAAACAATTTTTCCTTGTTACAGTGTATACATACTAAATGCATGTTTATAAATTAAAACTTATTTTTATGCAAAAAACATTCACAGAATCAAAACAAGCGAGAGGAGCTTTTCAAACATGTCACAAAATAAAAAAGTCGTATTAGCATATTCCGGAGGTCTTGATACCTCTGTTGCAGTTAAATGGTTACAGGAGCAAGGTTACGAAGTTGTTGCTTGCTGCCTGGACGTAGGTGAAGGTAAAGATTTAGCATTCGTTCAACAAAAAGCACTTCAAGTCGGAGCTGTTCAATCTTACATGATCGACGCAAAAGAAGAGTTTGCTGAAGAATTTGCACTTGCAGCACTGCAAGCACACACGATGTATGAAGGGAAATACCCGTTAGTATCTGCACTATCTCGTCCGCTCATTGCCAAAAAGTTAGTGGAAGTCGCAGAGAAAGAAAATGCCGTAGCCGTTGCACACGGATGTACAGGGAAAGGAAACGACCAAGTTCGTTTTGAAGTATCAATCAAAGCATTGAATCCAGACCTAGAAGTTCTTGCACCAGTGCGTGAATGGAAATGGTCTCGTGATGAAGAAATCGACTATGCACAAAAGCACGGTATTCCAATTCCGATTAACTTAGATAGCCCATATTCAATCGACCAAAACCTTTGGGGCAGAAGTAACGAATGTGGTATTTTAGAAGATCCTTGGGCAGCGCCGCCAGAAGGTGCTTATGATCTGACAAATCCACTTGAAAAAACACCTGACACACCTGAAATCATTGAAATCACGTTTGAAAAAGGAAAACCAACAGCGATTGACGGAATCCAGTATTCATTATCTGATCTGATCCTTCATTTAAATGAAGTTGCTGGCCAGCATGGTGTAGGCAGAATCGATCATGTTGAAAACCGTCTTGTTGGAATCAAATCTCGTGAAGTGTATGAGTGCCCAGGTGCAGTTACCCTATTAAAAGCACACAAAGAACTTGAAGACTTAACGCTTGTTAAAGAAGTAGCACACTTTAAGCCAATCGTTGAACAAAAAATGGCTGAATTAATATACAACGGCTTATGGTTCTCACCACTTAAATCAGCACTAGATGCATTCTTACAAGAAACGCAAAAGAACGTAACAGGTGTTGTACGTGTGAAACTATTTAAAGGCCATGCCATTGTAGAAGGACGTAAATCACCATATTCACTTTATGATGAAAATCTAGCAACTTACACAAAAGCAGATGAATTCGATCATGATGCAGCTGTAGGATTTATTAACCTTTGGGGTTTACCAACAAAAGTAAACAGCATCGTGAATAAAAAGGAGCAGGTTAAAGCATGAAAAAGCTTTGGGGAGGCCGATTTCAAAAAACACCAGAAAAATGGGTCGATGAGTTTGGTGCATCCATTCATTTCGACAAACAATTAGTCAAAGAAGATCTGACCGGCTCTCTTGCCCATGCAAGTATGCTGAATAAATGCGGTATCATCGGCGATGAGGAGGCCGCTGCAATCAAAGACGGACTGAATACGCTCATGAAAAAGGCAGAGGCGGATGAACTTGAATTCTCAGTGGATTATGAGGACATTCATTTAAACCTTGAAAAAATGCTCATTGATGAGATTGGTCCGCTTGGCGGCAAATTGCACACAGCGAGAAGCCGGAATGATCAGGTCGCAACCGATATGCATTTATATTTGAATAACCAAGTAGAGCATATCATTGAGCTGATCTCTTCTTTTCAAACAGTGCTTGTAGAAAAAGCTGAACAGCACGTTGAAACAATTTTTCCAGGATATACGCACTTACAGCGTGCACAGCCTATTTCCTTTGCCCATCATATGCTTGCCTACTTTTGGATGCTTGAGCGGGACAAAGCGCGTTTTCAAGATTCATTGAAGCGGATTAATGTGTCACCACTTGGATGCGGGGCGTTAGCAGGAACGACATTCCCAATTGATCGTGAATATACAGCAGAGCTTCTTGGCTTTGACCATATTTACGAGAACAGCCTTGATGGCGTGAGTGATCGTGATTTCATTTTAGAGTTCTTGTCTAATAGCAGTCTTGTGATGATGCACCTCTCACGTCTTTGTGAAGAAATCATTTTATGGTGCTCTCAAGAATTCAAATTCATTGAGCTTGATGACACGTACGCAACAGGCAGCAGCATGATGCCGCAAAAGAAAAACCCGGATATGGCTGAATTGATCCGCGGAAAAACAGGCAGGGTATATGGCAACCTGATGGGGCTGCTCACGATTATGAAAGGCTTGCCGCTTACGTATAACAAAGACTTGCAAGAAGATAAAGAAGGCATGTTTGATACGGTGAAAACGATCGCTGGCAGCCTGCAAATCTTCACAGGCATGATTCAAACAATGACAGTGAACGAAGATGTCATGAAAAAAGCAACAAAAGAAGATTTCTCAAATGCGACCGAAGTGGCAGACTACCTTGCGAAAAAAGGTATGCCATTCCGTGAAGCACACGAAATCGTTGGGAAGCTTGTGTATACATGCATTCAAAAAGGCATCTATTTAAGTGACCTTCCATTTGAAACATTTACAGAAGCAAGCGGCCTCTTTGAACAAGATATTTACACTGTTCTTGATCCGTATGTTGCTGTTGAAAAAAGAACAAGTGCAGGTGGAACTGGATTTAAACAAATTCAGCTCGCTTTAGAAAAAGCAAAAGCCTGCCTAGCATAATTCGCCAAAACCATTCGTTTATACGGATGGTTTTTTGTCATGGGAAAAAGGAGATTGATCTTCACTGGAGAAAATGAAAGCATACCAGTGTCAAGCTGAATAAGGAGTGACAATAGTTCATGAAGAAAACGCTTCAGACTTTGTTTGATCAGCCTATCGTATCAGTGAAAACGTTAGGAGAACCATACGACGGCAGGGCTAATGATGTGTGGCTGATTTCCTTACAAGACCAAACGGAATATGTAGTGAAATCTCCAAAAACTGCAAGAGAAGAAAGTGAATTTGTGTATGGGATCAACATGATTTATGGAGTAGATGCCCGTACTGTACAAGAGCATCTTGATGAAATCAATGAAAAGCTGGCTCATACGAATTCCTTTCATATTCCGAAAGTTGTTCGTAAAGTGAAGAAGGCGGGGAAACACTTTTACGTCATGGATAAAGTAGAAGGAATCCCTTTAACATCTTTTGAGGGCCGTTCAGCACAATTCTATAGGGATTACGGGAGGAAACTAGCGCATCTTCATTCATATCAAACAACCTTTTTCGGTGCAGTATACGGGGGAGAAAAGAGACATTTGAGAGAATTCCATGCGCTGTTAAAAAAGACAGTCTCCAAACTCATCAGCCGCTATTACACTCATCAGCCTGAATTTCAGGATTATGCAGAAAAGGTGCAGCAAAAGCTTGAAACGCTAAGTCCTCCTGATGCAGCCAGTCTCATTTTAATTGATTTAGACCCATCGCAATATATTGAAGACGATGATCAAGTGGCGAGTCTAGTTGATACGGAATATGTGGTATTTGGACCAGCTGCGTTTGATTTTATTGCACTCGAATACCTTTTGACGAAAGAAGCTGCACAAGCGGTTCAATTAGGATATGAAGAGATTTGCCCGCTTCCTCGTCAGCTTCATGAGGTGAGAGAATGCTACCGGTTTGTTTCGCTGCTTCTCGATATCCATGGTTCATGGGATATGAAAAAGTGGATGAATCACCCTATACGGTTTTCCCCTCATTGTTAAAGGGTTCAAAAGTGCGAAGGGAGCCGGTTTATAGTAAAGTAAAGATAACAAAAGAAACACATGAACTTGCAACCTTTGCTTTAGGAGGAGATTGTGTGCGACACGCATTAATAACAGCGGGTTCTAAAGGACTTGGCAGGAAAGTCACCGAGTCTTTACTGAATATGGGGTATTCTGTGACAGTGAATTATCGAAGTGATGATGAAGCTGTCCGGCAGATGAAAGAAGAACTGCAAGAATACGAAGAAAAGCTTCAATTTGTCCAAGGCGATGTGACAAACAGAGAAGATTTAAAAAACATGGTCGAGCTGGCAGTAGAACGATTTGGGCGGATTGATGCCTTGATCAATAATGCTGGACCTTATATTTTTGAACGAAAAAAACTCGCGGATTACTCTGAAGACGAATGGTATCAAATGATGGAAGGCAACCTATCCGCAGTGTTCCATTTGTTCCGAATGGTGATCCCTATGATGAGAAAACAAGGCTTTGGCCGGATTATCACATATGGCTTCCAAGGAGCAGACCATGCGCCAGGCTGGATGCACAGATCAGCTTTCGGAGCGGCAAAAGTGGGCCTTGCGTCATTGACGAAAACCATTGCGATTGAAGAAGCCGAAAACGGCATCACCGCTAATATGGTGTGTCCAGGCAAAATCGTTGGAGACATGAAAGAATCAACGATAGAAGAAGCACGTCAGATAAAAGACGATGAAACACCGATTGGTCGGTCTGGGACAGGTGAGGATATCGGTCGTATCATTTCATTTCTATGTGATGACCGTTCAGACCTCATTACAGGAACCGTCATTGAAGCAACAGGTGGTCTTAATGTCATTCACAGGCACTAAGTTTTTCAGCTTTTTATAGAGGGAATAGAAAAAAATGAGATCAAATTCGAAAGGTGGATATATTTACATGAAAGCTACATATCATGGACATTCAGTCGTACACATTGAAACAAACGGATACCATATTTGGATTGATCCATTTTTAAATGGAAATAAGCACACGGATATCAAACCGCAAGATGTCAAAGCAGATGTGATTTTGCTCACGCACGGGCATGGAGATCACGTCGGAGACACGATTGAAATCGCTAAAAACAATGACGCACTTGTGATTGCGCCATTCGAACTTGCCACTTATTTAGGCTGGCAAGGGGTGAAAACACACCCGCTTTCTATAGGCGGCGGCCGTGAATTTGAATTTGGTAAAGTCAAGCTGACGCAAGCGTTCCATGGCTCAGCGGTCATTGATGAAGAATCCAAAACGATTACGTATACAGGTATGCCATCCGGTATTTTATTTACTGCTGAAGGTAAAACAATTTATCATGCTGGAGACACGGCTCTCTTCTCGGATATGAAACTCATTGGTGAGCTGAATCATATTGAGCTCGCCTTCCTGCCAATAGGTGATAACTTCACGATGGGACCAGACGATGCGAGAATCGCAGCAGAGTGGCTTCGTGCGAAACAAGTCGTACCGATTCATTACAGTACATTCCCGCCGATTGAGCAAGATCCTCATGCCTTTGCAGACAGCTTGCATGGCGGCGTGGGTCACGTATTAAACAGCGGAGAATCCATCGATATATAATCATGATAAACAAAAGCCGGCACCCTACCGGCTTTTTTATTTGCCTGTATCGTGCTCGTGTAAAAGACAAATTGCTATTAAAAGCCTCCTGCCTTTATAATGAAATATAGATGAAAACGCTGAAAACAAAAAGGGTGAACGGGATTGGCGACAAAGCATGAGCAAATTTTATCGTATATTGATTCATTGGATGTCGGAGAGAAAATTTCTGTCCGGCGTATAGCGAAAGAAATGAAAGTCAGTGAGGGCACGGCTTACCGGGCTATTAAGGATGCTGAAAATAAAGGGTTCGTGAGCACCATTGAACGAGTCGGTACCATTCGAATTGAACAGAAGAAAAAAGAAAATATTGAAAAGCTGACATATGCGGAAGTAGTCAATGTCATTGATGGTCAGGTGCTTGGCGGACGAGCCGGCTTACATAAAACGTTAAATAAATTTGTCATCGGTGCAATGGAACTGGATGCGATGATGCGATACACAGCAGCAGGCAACCTGTTGATCGTCGGAAACCGAATCAATGCTCACCGGCAAGCATTAGAGGCGGGAGCGGCTGTGCTGGTCACGGGCGGATTCTCAACAGATGATGAAATTATTCAGCTCGCAGATGAGCTTGAGCTGCCCATTTTATCAACAAGCTACGATACATTTACCGTAGCGGCTCTCATTAACCGGGCCATTTATGACCAGTTGATTAAAAAAGAAATTGTGCTTGTGGAGGATATTTTAACGCCGATAGAACGGACCGTCTATTTATCGCCAGAAGACAAACTTGAGAAATGGTATGAAAAGAATTATGAAACCGGGCACGGCCGGTTCCCGGTAGCAGACGATCAAATGAAAATTCACGGCATTTTGACCTCAAAAGATATTGCAGGCCATGACCGTTCTACACCGATTGAAAAGGTGATGACAAAAAATCCGCTGACCGTTATTGGCAAAACATCTGTCGCTTCAGCTGCACAAATGATGGTGTGGGAAGGTATTGAGGTGCTGCCAGTTGTAAATGATCATGCGAAGCTGATTGGGATGATTAGCCGTCAGGACGTGCTGAAGGCGCTACAAATGATTCAAAAGCAGCCGCAGGTCGGTGAAAAGCTGGATGATGTCGTGTCACGAGGATTTAAGGAGACTGAGACAGAAAAACCAAAAACAGATGCGGTGTACCAATATGAAGTCTCACCACAAATGACAAATCAACTCGGCAATATTTCGTACGGTGTGTTTACACAAATTTTAATCGAATCAGCCAACCGCTTCTTAAAGTCTCATAAAAAAGGCGAACTAATTGTAGAAAGTCTTTCTGTCTATTTCTTAAAACCGGTTCAAATGGAATCCACGATACAGATCAAACCGAATATTTTAGAAGTTGGGCGCAAGTTTGGAAAGCTGGAAGTGGAAGTTTACCATCAGTCAAATATTGTAGGCAAAGCGATGTTGATGGTGCAGCTGATGGAGAGAGGATAAAAGGCAAAAAAGGGCGGCATGAATGCGCCCTTTCAGCGTGTAAACAAACCCCTAGAATTCTTTGTCAGTCCTGCGTGCTGGTGCTCACGAATGACAAATTCGCTCTGTAAAAGTAGCTGTCCTTCCTAGACTGCAAAGGTTTTCTAACACGCTGAAAAGAAGAGAAAGGGCTAAAATCAAGTTCATTTTAGCCCTTTCTCTATTATGCGTGGTCTTTTTCGCCTTCCTTTAAAAAGAGCGGAAGATAGTGCTTATAGGCTTTATATCCGGCCCATGTACTGCCGATACCAACTGCAACAAAAATAAACCCAATGACAAATGCGAGTGACGAGCGGTTTAAAAATAATTGATTCACACCGAAGAGCAGGACAAAGCAGCCAAGTGCCATACTTGATTTGGCAGACCAGAATTTCTTCTCGACCGGCCGGTTCGTACGGACATTCTTTGCTTTGTAGTATAAATAAAACATGGCAGAACAAATAATAAACACAATCAAAACAAGCATGTGCCAAGCCTCCATTGTAAGTGGTTACAACCCTATTTTAAACGTAAATAGGCTTGCTTACTAGAATAAATTGTCTATTCCTCACTTTTCTGTCTGGGTAGATTATGATTTAATAATAAAAAGAGTATCGCATAAGAAGGAGTATTTATGAAAAAAGAACTGATTAGAACCATATCATTATATGACACCATCATCATTCATAGACATGTAAGACCTGATCCAGACGCATATGGATCACAGTGCGGCCTTACGGAAATCTTGCGTGCCACCTATCCAGAAAAAAATATTTATGCGACAGGAACCCCTGAGCCATCCCTTTCATTTTTATATGAATTAGATGACGTGCCGGATGAAGTGTACAAAGGTGCCCTTGTCATTGTCTGTGACACTGCGAATCAAGCAAGAATTGATGATCAGCGTTATTCAATGGGCGATAAGCTGATGAAAATTGATCATCATCCGAATGAAGATCCGTATGGTGATTTGCTTTGGGTTGATACAGAAGCAAGCTCTGTTAGTGAAATGATTTATGAGCTGTATTTAGAGGGGAAAGAAGAAGGATATCAGCTGAATACAAAGGCGGCAGAACTCATTTATGCCGGCATTGTAGGAGACACAGGCCGTTTCCTTTTCCCAAACACAACGAAAAAGACACTCAAATATGCGGGTGAACTCATCGAATATCCGTTTTCATCATCAGACCTTTTCAATCAATTGTATGAGACAGATTTGAATGTCGTGAAATTAAATGGCTATATTTTTCAACATATCTCCTTATCAGAGAATGGCGTAGCTTCTGTTTTTATTAAACGTGACATTTTGGAGTCATTCCAAACAACAGCGCAGCAAGCCTCACAGCTTGTTGGAACACTTGGAAATATTGCAGGGATTAAGGCATGGGTCTTTTTTGTGGAAGAGAACGATCAGATTCGTGTGAGATTCCGCTCAAAAGGCGTCGTCATTAACACCATTGCTAAAAAATATCATGGCGGAGGTCACCCGCTTGCAGCCGGTGCGTCCATATATGATTGGGCAGTTGCAGATGAGATTTTGCGTGATTTAGAAGAAGTATGTAAATCATCATCGTGAGAGAGGGGCTTCAAGTTCCCCCTCTCTTTTTTGAGCTTTGAGAAAAGGGTTACTTGGATACAGGGATAAACCAGCAGCCGATGTCAGTTGAATCTTCATAGGCTTGGAGATTTTGATGCTTTAATTCTTTTTTAATTAAATGGGCCATCATTTCTGTCTCAGCATAAGCACACATGCCGTCTTTAATCCGGCTTGCTTTGTCTCGTGCCATTTGACGATAGCTGTAAACCTCCATTGTTCTCACCTCTTTCTTTGATCATCTCGTTCTTCTTTTAGTGTATAAAAATAACAAGTGAAAAGCGATCATTGAGTGCAGAAATTCATAAAAATTCCACATCATCTATTATTCAGCAAAGGAAATACGCACTTCAAGCGAAAGTTTTGTATAGATGGTCAGCTCTGTGACTTTGGCGCGGTATGCCTTTTCTCTAATCGTATATTCTTTATTTTCCACGGTCCGTTTTAAGAGCTCTTTTGTTTTATAGACACTTTCAATATCCTTTGTGATCACCTCTGAGATATCCTCTTTCACCTGATCTTCAAATTTCAAGGTATCTGGCTCCGGGATTTTGTACTGCTCACGGTTGACGAGGTGAACGTCTACGCTCTGAATAAGCAGACGCTGCTTATTGTCTTCATTTAATTTATGCAAATCTTCCCGATAGAGTGTGATTTGTTCTTTCAGACTGTCCATATGGTGCTGCTGGCTTCTGAGCAGTGTCACTTGTTTCTCCTGAAAGGTGCCGTACGTAAAGAGAAAAATCAGCCAGCTGATAACTGCGCCGAACATCATCCCAGCAAAAAAACGCTGCCAGCCTGGACGTTTATACAGCTCAGGCACCCTCATGATGACACATGCTCCTGAGTGAGCCACGTAATCAGGAGATACCCCGTTTGCGCACCGCCCATAGCAGAGATAATGAGCAAGATCTGCTTGAAAATATCACGTGTGTTCCCTTCGAAAATCCCTCTTTCAAAACTATACACCGCATCAAAAGTTCCACCGATTGCCGCAACAAGTGCCCAAATTTTTAAGCGGTTGGCAAGACTTGAAATAATTGATAGCGGTGGCTGACCAGATAAATATGCACCTACCCCGCCGATAATGGCACCACCCAAAATAACCCCTAGTGCGATAAAATAACAGCTAATAAAGTTTGGAATAAAGGCTTCCTTCACATCCATTTTTCCCACCTCACTCTATTCAATATATGGTGTGTGCTGGACAAGTATGAACGAGCGGAAAAGAAAGAACATTTGTTTCTCACCGCATCGCGTTTTATAATGAAAGAATGAATTTAGACGAAAGGAGTGGATTAAGCATGTCCTATGTTCATCTTCAGGTCCACAGTGGATACAGCTTGTTGAGCAGTGCAGCGAAGGTCAAGGAGCTCGTATTAAAGGCGAAAGAACTTGGCTATCAAGCGCTCGCTCTTACCGATGACCATGTGATGTATGGAACGGTTGAGTTTTATAAGGAATGTAAAACACATGGCATCAAGCCGATTATCGGTTTAACAGCCTCTGTCTTCATAGATGAACAAGAGACAGAGGCTTATCCTTTGATCCTCCTTGCCAAAAACAATGAAGGCTATCAAAACTTGATCAAAATTAGCAGTGTCTTGAAATCAAAGTCAAAAACCGGCCTGAAAGAGAAATGGCTGAAAGCCTATCATCATGGCCTTATTGCCATCACACCAGGCGTATCCGGCTATATTGAAACGCTGCTGCAACATGATCAGCTAGATGAAGCAAGGGATGCAGCCAGCCATTTAAAAGATCTTTTTGGTGAGGAACATGTGTATTTAGCCGTTCAGCCGTTTCAGCAGGACGAAGAGCTGTCTCATAAGCTCAGGGAACTCTCAAAAAGGGCGAACATCCCGCTTGTGGCAACAGGTGACGTCCACTATATCCATCAAGAGGACAAAACCGCATATACATGTTTAAAAGCCATTAAAGCAGGCCAGCAGCTATCAGAAATTGAGGAAGACCAAGGAGACAAGCATTTCAGATCGATCGAAGAAATGATGAAGTGGTATGGTGATAATCCAGAATTGCTGGCAAGAACGGTTGAGATTGCAAACCGCTGCGAGGTCGATTTAAATCTTGGCCAGACGAAACTGCCAACCTATCCGACGCCTGATCAATCAACCGCTGATCAATTTTTACGAAGAGTGTGCCAAGAAGGCATGAACCGAAGACAGATTGCTTCAAATGACACATATATCAAAAGGCTTGAGTATGAGCTGAGCATCATTCAAAAAATGAATTTCAGTGATTATTTCCTCATTGTGTGGGATTTTATGAAGTATGCTCATGATCATGGCATTGTCACAGGTCCTGGCCGGGGATCAGCAGCAGGCTCTTTAGTTGCGTATGTTCTGTTTATTACAGATGTCGATCCGATCCGTCACGGGCTTTTATTTGAGCGTTTTTTAAATCCTGAACGAATCAGCATGCCAGATATAGATATCGATTTTCCTGACACGAGAAGAGATGAAATCATTTCATATGTAAAAGACAAATATGGGGATATGCATGTGGCGCAAATTGTCACGTTTGGAACACTTGCCGCAAAGGCAGCTTTAAGAGATGTCGGACGTGTGATGGGAATTGATTCAAAAGCAGCAGACCGCCTTGCAAAGCTCATCCCATCAAAGCCAGGGACGACACTGAAAGAAGCGGTGACAGTCTCCTCAGAATTAAAAACACTGCTCCAGCAATCTGAAGAGCTGCAAAGAGTGTTTCAAACCGCTTTAAAGGTAGAAGGATTACCAAGACATACGTCAACACATGCAGCCGGCGTTGTCCTAAGTGAGGAGCCGCTCACACAAGTCGTGCCTATTCAAGAAGGGCATGATGGAGTGTATTTGACGCAATATGCGATGAATTATTTAGAAGATCTCGGTCTTTTAAAAATGGATTTTTTAGGTTTGAGAAACTTAACATTAATTGAATCCATTAAAAACCAGATTGAAAGACAGGAAAACGTCCACATTAACTTTAGTGACATTTCATATGAAGATCAGAAAACGTTTGATTTGTTATCAGCGGGAGATACAACGGGGATTTTCCAGCTGGAGTCACAAGGTATGCGTCAGGTGCTGAGGCGACTGAAACCTTCTAGTCTAGAAGATATCGTGGCTGTCAATGCCTTATACCGCCCGGGGCCGATGGAGAATATCCCCCTCTTTATCGACCGAAAGCATGGCAGAGTGAAAGTCTCCTACCCGCATCCAGATTTGTATGACATCTTAAAGGATACATATGGGGTCATCGTCTATCAGGAGCAAATCATGCTGATTGCAGCAAAGATGGCAGGCTTTAAGCTGGGCGAGGCCGATCTACTAAGAAGAGCCGTTTCAAAGAAGGATAAAAAGGTGCTTGATGAAGAGCGAAGCCATTTTGTTGAAGGATGCCTAAAAAAGGAGTATCCTGTTAACATTGCAAATGACGTTTATGACCTAATCGTCAAATTTGCAAACTATGGTTTTAATAGAAGCCATGCTGTTGCATATAGCATGATCGGCTTTCAGCTTGCTTATTTAAAAGCGCATTATCCGTTATATTTTATGTGCGGTCTTTTAACGAGTGTGATTGGAAATGAAGACAAAGTGGCTCAATATTTCTATGAGGCAAAGGAAAAAGGGATATCTGTGTTGAAGCCTTCTATTAATAAGAGCGAATTTCCATTCACGGTTGAAAAAGGGGAGATCCGCTACAGCTTAAGAGCGATTAAAAATGTCGGAGTGTCAGCTGTAAAGGATATATACAGAGCAAGACAGGAAAAGCCATTTGAAGATTTATTTGATTTTTGCGCAAGGGTATCAACAAAGAGTGTCAACCGAAAAACGATTGAAGCCCTCATTTTCTCAGGGGCAATGGATGAGCTTCATCCAAATCGTGCTTCGTTATTAGCATCGATAGATATTGCGTTAGACCATGTGTCATTTTTAACACCTGAGGATCAACTGGACTTTCTTGGGGATACAACGTTCTCCATTAAGCCAAAATATGCGGAGATAGACGAACTGCCGCTTGTTGATCTCCTGCAATTTGAAAAAGAGGCACTCGGGTTATATTTATCAAATCACCCTGTACAAGCGTATCGAGATCGCTTAAGAGAGAATGGTGCGGTGGAAATCATCAGACTTTCTTCCTATATAAAGCGAAAGATCTCAATGGGTGGTCTTTTGACAAAGGTGAAATCGATTCGGACAAAAAATGGACAATCGATGGCATTTGTCACATTCGGGGATGAAACGGGAGAAATGGAAGGTGTCGTCTTTCCAGAGCAATTTAGAAAGCTGTCCCCCTTACTTGAGGAGGGCGCAATGCTTTATGTTGAAGGCAGAATAGATGTCAGGAATGAGAGCAGTCAAATCATCGTACAAGAAGCTGTTCTACTGGAAGAGATGGGCTCTAAAAGAAAAGAATCTGTCTACATTCGAGTCAAAGAAGAGAACCATACGCAGGAGCTGCTAGAACAAGTGAAGCGAGTAATCTCCATGCACAGGGGAGAAGCAGATGTCTATTTGTATTATGAAAAGCAAAAAAAGACGATGAGACTTCCAGATGCATACAAAGTTCATGCAGATCATGCGGTCATTTTCCAGTTAAAAGAGCTGCTAGGTGAACAAAACGTTGTGATTAAATGATGACAAATCGTCTGAATATGTTTTACAATTTCACCTATTGTGTTATCATTTTAAAGATTCTGTGTATTTAAACTGCCAAGTATGTGCTTATCAACTTAGCAATTCATTAAATCATTTTCCACTTGAAGGAGTGTTCATCACATGTCATTAAGAGAAGAAGCATTACATATGCACAAAGAGAATCAAGGCAAACTCGAATCAAAATCAAAGGTACAAGTGAAAAATGCGAAAGACTTGAGCTTGGCTTACTCACCAGGTGTAGCGGAGCCATGTAAAGATATTTATGACGATACAAGCAAAGTGTATGATTATACAATGAAAGGCAATATGGTCGCTGTTGTCACAGACGGAAGTGCTGTGTTAGGGCTTGGAAACATTGGGGCAGAAGCATCTCTTCCAGTAATGGAAGGAAAAGCTGTTTTATTCAAAAGCTTTGCAGGTGTTGATGCATTCCCAATCGCACTTGCAACAAACGATGTAGACAAAATCGTTGAAACAGTGAAGCTTCTTGAGCCGACGTTTGGCGGCGTGAACCTTGAAGATATTGCAGCACCAAACTGCTTTATCATTGAAGAGCGTTTGAAAAAAGAGACAAACATTCCTGTTTTCCACGATGATCAGCACGGGACAGCGATTGTAACAGTGGCAGGACTTGTGAATGCACTGAAGCTGTCTGGAAAATCAATGTCTTCAATTAAAGTGGTTGCAAACGGCGCTGGAGCAGCAGGAATTGCGATTATCAAACTTCTTTATCATTTCGGTGTACGTGATATCATCATGTGTGATACAAAAGGCGCTATTTATGAAGGTCGTCCGAATGGTATGAATGCAGTGAAAAATGAAGTAGCTAAATTCACGAACCAAGATCGTAAAGAAGGTTCTTTAGAAGAAGTGATTGAAGGCGCAGATGTCTTTATCGGCGTTTCAGTAGCAGGTGCTTTAACTAAAGAAATGGTTGGGAAAATGGCAAAAGATCCTGTCATCTTCGCAATGGCTAATCCAAACCCAGAGATCATGCCAGAAGATGCACATGCAGCAGGTGCAAGTGTTGTAGGAACTGGCCGTTCTGACTTCCCGAACCAAGTGAACAACGTCCTTGCATTCCCTGGTATTTTCCGCGGAGCGCTTGATGTACGTGCGACACACATTAACGAAGAAATGAAAATTGCAGCTGTTGAAGCGATTGCTTCTCTTGTATCAGATGAAGAATTGTCAGCGGAATACGTTATCCCTGCACCATTTGATGCACGAGTAGCGCCAGCGGTAGCCAAAGCAGTGGCAAAAGCAGCAATGGAAACGGGCGTTTCAAGAATCAAGGTAGACCCAGAAGCTGTTGCAGAAAAAACAAGAAAATTAACGATTATCGGCGAGTAATCGAATTGGAAAAGTGTGCACGTTTTTTCTGAATTTGGAGGAAAAACGTGCACCATTTCCTCTCTTTCACGAAATTTTTTTCATCCTAAATGAGATTTTTTTGTAGACGTTCACAATTCACATATACCAACTACTCAGCGCCCCAAACCTATACTCATTTCTCATCAATTCCCCACTGAAAAAATTGAATGAAGGATGACAGCGTTTGACAAAAAAAGTACAATAGTTTCGGTACAGTTATGACATGTCCTATAATAGTGGATGTGCGTGTAAAGAAAAAACCCTTCAAAAAGGGAGGTAGTCATTTGTCAATCAAGAATATTTTCAGTAAAAAGAAAAAATATGCATCTGTACCCTCTGAACAGGCAAGTCAAGATGTGCCTGAAGGCATCATGACCAAATGTCCGCAATGTAAAAAAATAATGCTCACCAAAGAACTAGATAAAAATTTACGTGTTTGCATGAATTGCGGCAGACATTTGCAAATGAATGCAAAACAACGTATTGAAAGCCTTGTAGACGAAGGCACATTTGAAGAATTTAACGGTCACCTCATTTCTGAGAATCCGCTCGGTTTCCCAGGCTACGAAGAAAAGCTTCAGAAAGACAGAGAAAAAACATCTTTGAATGAAGCCATCGTAACAGGAAAAGGTGAAATTAAAGGTCAAAGTGCTGTCATTGCTGTCATGGATGCCACGTTCCGTATGGGCAGCATGGGCTCAGTCGTTGGTGAAAAGATTACATTAGCTATTGAGAAAGCAAAAGCGGACAAGGTGCCATTTATCATCTTCACTGCATCTGGAGGAGCAAGAATGCAAGAGGGGATTCTTAGTCTAATGCAGATGGCAAAAACAAGTTCAGCATTAAAGCTGTTCAGCGAGGATCAAGGTCTGATTATCTCTGTGATGACCAATCCGACAACTGGTGGTGTATCAGCTAGTTTTGCGTCTCTCGGTGATTACAACTTTGCTGAGCCTGGTGCATTAATTGGTTTTGCTGGTCGCAGAATCATTGAACAAACCATTCGTGAAGACCTACCAGAGGACTTCCAAACGGCTGAATTTTTAATGAAGCATGGTCAGCTAGATGCTGTGATTCACCGTGCAGAAATGAAAGAAACATTAGGCCAAATCTTAGCATTACACAGCACAGGAGGTGAACGAGAGTGGCTGGAGAACTAGAATTTGAAAAACCTGTCATTGAACTTCGAGCGAAAATTGATGAATTGAAAAAGTTCACACAAAACTCAGAGATGGATTTAAGTGCGGAAATTGAGCGCCTTGAAACGCGTCTGAGTAAGCTTGAAACAGACATTTATACAAATTTAAAGCCGTGGGACAGAGTGCAAATTGCTCGTCATGCGATGCGCCCAACAACTCTCGATTACATTCAAGAGCTGTTTGATCACTTTTTCGAATGTCACGGTGATCGTTTTTATGGCGACGATGAAGCCATCGTTGGAGGAATTGCCACGTTTAAAGGACTTCCTGTCACAGTCATTGGTCATCAGCGCGGAAAAGACACAAAAGAAAACTTGCGCCGTAATTTCGGGATGCCGCATCCAGAAGGTTACCGTAAAGCATTGCGCTTGATGAAACAAGCAGATAAATTTAATCGTCCAATCATTTGCTTTATTGATACAAAAGGAGCTTATCCTGGTAAAGCAGCTGAAGAACGCGGGCAAAGTGAAGCAATTGCGAAAAACCTTTTCGAAATGGCAGGACTTCGTGTACCGGTTGTCTGTATTGTCATTGGAGAAGGCGGAAGTGGCGGAGCACTAGGCTTAGGCGTAGGAAACCACCTATTTATGCTAGAGAACTCAACATATTCAGTGATTTCACCTGAAGGTGCAGCAGCACTGCTCTGGAAGGACTCATCACTTGCGAAAAAAGCTGCAGAATCAATGAAAATTACCGCTCCAGACCTAAAAGAATTAGATATTATAGATGATGTTATTAAAGAAGTGCAAGGTGGAGCACACCGAGACGTGAAACAACAAGCAGCCTACATTGAAAAAACATTAAAACAGTCACTTACATCTTTGCTCAAACAATCGCCTGAAGAATTAGTCGAACAAAGATATCAAAAATACAAAGCAATCGGCAAAGTATCGATTGAAAATCAATATATTGGGGTAAACTAAATAAACGTACAGCCTTTTGGCTGGCGTTTATTTTTTTCGTCTTTTTTCATCAAAACGATCTGATGTAAGCGCTATTTGAAAATAATTTTCTTTTGTTTTCATAAAATTTGAAACGTCTGAAAACGTTGATTTGACAAGGTTTATAGCACTTGAATCAACTATTTTTTGAACAAAGTGCTTTCATGACTTTCTTAACTTTTGTTTAAAAACATTTTATTTAATTGTATAATAAGTACGGTTTTAGAAATTCGTATTGAAAACATCCGGTTTTGCTCATGATTGTTTTCAAGCAGTGGAAATGGTATGTTTAATTCATATATGGTCTCTGAGGTGAAAAAGATGAAGCGTATAGGAGTTTTAACGAGCGGTGGGGATTCCCCAGGAATGAATGCAGCTGTGCGCGCAGTTGTAAGGAAAGCAATTTACCATAATGTAGAAGTTTACGGTATTTATAATGGATATTCAGGTCTAATTAACGGTAAAATTGAGAAACTCGAAATAGGTTCAGTAGGCGATATCATTCATCGTGGAGGAACAAAACTTTACACGGCAAGATGTCCTGAATTCAAGACAGTTGAAGGTCGTGAAAAAGGGATTGAGAACTTAAAAAAATTCGGTATTGAAGGACTTGTTGTCATCGGTGGAGATGGCTCATTCATGGGAGCGAAGAAATTAACAGAGCTCGGTTTTCCATGTGTAGGTGTCCCTGGCACGATTGACAATGACATTCCTGGTACTGATTTCACTATTGGCTTTGATACAGCACTAAATACAGTCATTGATGCCATTGATAAAATTCGTGATACAGCCACATCTCATGAACGTACATACGTAGTGGAAGTAATGGGAAGACATGCTGGGGATATTGCCCTTTGGTCAGGTCTTGCAGGCGGAGCTGAATCGATTTTGATTCCTGAAGCAGACTATGACATGGACGAAATTATTGCCAGATTGAGAAGAGGACATGAGCGCGGCAAGAAGCACAGTATCATCATCGTCGCAGAAGGCGTAGGTAGCGGTGTCGAATTTGGTAAGAGAATTGAAGAGGAGACAAGCCTTGAAACGCGTGTATCTGTCTTAGGACATATTCAGCGTGGAGGTTCTCCAAGTGCGTTTGACCGAGTGCTCGCAAGTCGCCTAGGAGCGTATGCAGTAGAACTTCTTCTTGAAGGAAGAGGCGGACGCTGTGTAGGCATACAAAGCAACGAACTCGTTCATCACGATATTTTAGACATCTTAGATAAAAAGCATACAGTCGATCAAAATATGTACCGACTTTCACAAGAGCTCTCTATATAAAACGAGAAGACCTTAGGAGGAACAGTAATGAGAAAGACAAAAATCGTTTGTACAATCGGTCCAGCAAGTGAAAGCATTGAAAAGCTGACTGAATTGATTGAAGCAGGAATGAATGTAGCCAGACTAAACTTCTCTCATGGAGATTTTGAAGAGCATGGTGCACGTATTGAAAACATTCGCAAAGCAGGTAAAACTTTAGGCAAGGACATTGCGATCCTTCTTGATACAAAAGGTCCAGAGATCCGTACACGTACAGTTGAAAACGGCTCAATTGAGTTAGTTGCTGGTGCTGATCTTATCGTGAGTATGGAAGACATTGTGGGAAACACTGAAAAAATCAGTGTGACGTACGAAGATTTAATTCATGATGTAGAAGTGGGCTCAACCATTTTATTAGATGATGGTCTGATTGGTCTAGAAGTAAAAGAGTTAAATAAGGACCGAAAAGAAATCGTCACAAAAGTAATGAATACAGGCACACTGAAAAACAAAAAAGGTGTCAACGTACCGGGTGTGAGTGTGAACTTGCCGGGTATTACAGAAAAGGATGCCAATGATATTCTGTTTGGAATTGAACAAGGTGTCGATTTCATCGCAGCTTCTTTTGTGAGACGAGCTTCTGATGTTCTTGAAATTCGTGAGCTGCTTGAAAAGAACAACGCAGCTGACATTCAAATCATTCCGAAGATTGAAAACCAAGAGGGCGTTGATAACATCGATGAAATCCTTGAGGTATCAGATGGACTGATGGTCGCGCGTGGAGATCTTGGTGTAGAGATTCCGGCAGAAGAAGTACCACTTGTTCAAAAAATGCTGATCAAAAAATGCAACCGTTTAGGCAAGCCTGTCATCACAGCAACTCAAATGCTGGACAGCATGCAGCGTAACCCGCGTCCAACTCGTGCAGAAGCAAGTGACGTGGCAAATGCTATTTTTGATGGTACAGATGCGATCATGCTATCTGGTGAAACAGCAGCAGGAACATATCCAGTTGAAGCTGTGCAAACAATGCACAACATTGCCTCACGTTCAGAGGAAGCACTTAACTATAAAGCAATCCTTTCTCGCAGAAGCGAAGAAGTAGAGGTCAGCATTACAGATGCGATCGGTCAATCTGTTGCGCACACAGCTATGAAGCTTGATGTGGCAGCGATTGTGACACCTACTGAGAGTGGTCATACTGCAAGAATGATTTCAAAATATAGACCAAAAGCACCAATCGTAGCAGTCACAGCAAACGAATCAGTGGCAAGAAAACTTTCACTCGTATTCGGTGTATTTGCAAAGAGCGGTTCAAAAACGACATCTACTGATGAAATGCTTGAGAATGCAGTAGAAAAGTCAATTGAAACAGGCTATGTAAGACATGGTGACTTAATCGTGATTACAGCTGGTGTGCCAGTTGGTGAAACAGGTACAACCAACTTAATGAAAGTGTATGTTGTCGGTGACATCATTGCGAAGGGTCAAGGAATTGGCCGCAAATCTGCATTTGGACCGGTTGTTATTGCACAGAGCGGAAAAGAAGCAGAGGAAAAAATGTACGATGGTGCGATTCTTGTCGCAAACTGCACAGATCGTGACATGATGGGTGCTTTAGAAAAAGCGTCTGCCCTTATCACGGAAGAAGGCGGTTTAACAAGCCATGCAGCAGTCGTTGGGCTTAGCCTTGGCATTCCAGTCATTGTCGGTCTTGACAGTGCCACAACACTTCTAAAAGAAGGCGAAGAGATTACAGTAGATCCAGCACGCGGAGCGATCTACAAAGGCCGTGCAAGCGTCCTTTAAATCACACACGAGGGGAGTTATCTGACTCCTCTTTTTTTTTATGTTACACTAAAAAAAGTAAACAGCTTTCGATGAAAGAGACCCCATGAGGTGATATGGCTTGAAAAAATATTTTCTACTATTATTGATTCTGTTTCCGGCAGTGGAAATTAGTTTATTTTTAATCTCAAGTAACATCATTGGTATTTTACCAACGATGCTATTCATTGTGCTAACAAGCGCATTAGGTGCTTACTTTGCAAGAAAACAAGGAATAGAAGCATTTCAGAAAGTGCAGCGAGATTTACAATATGGCAAAATGCCAGGGGCCACCATTGTCGATGGCTTCTGCATTCTGATCGGTGGTTTGCTGCTGCTCATACCTGGATTCCTTTCTGATCTGATTGGGGCTGTGCTGCTCATTCCCATGACAAGAAAACGGATCAAACCGCTCTTTGAGCGCTGGCTTAGAAACATGTCCAATCGCAAACGCTATACGATTATACGCTAAAGAGACCTTCGCATCAGGTCTCTTTTACTTTTGCGCACCATACCGAATGTACTGATAAAGGTCTCTGAAAACCCCTGCATTACGAAACGCCTGCCAAACGACAAGAGAAGCGGGACCGAGTGCAAGTCCAAGAAAACCAAAGCATTTTAACCCGACAAACAGTGCCACAAGTGTTGCTAAAGGATTAAGACCGATTGATTTACTTAAGACTTTTGGCTCTGATATTTGTCTTTGAATGAGCACCACAATATACAAAATGCCCAGTCCAATGGCGAGTGAAAGATTTCCTGTCATGGCGGAGTAAATGATCCACGGAAGAAAAACCGTGCCACTCCCGATGTAAGGAAGTAAATCAACTAGACCAATACATAGAGCGATCACAATCGCATGCTCGACCTTTAAGATGAAAAGTCCAATCAGCACGATACCAATGGTCATGGCAACAAGGAGAAGCTGGGCTTTCATAAAGCCAGAAATGGCTTTTTTGATTTCAGATAAAATGGCACGTGTATGAAGCATCCATTTGGCGGGAAAGATACGAGAACCATATTTTTTTAACGTAAACCAATCTTTTGTGATAAAAAAAGTCGCTAGTGCGGAAAATAAAAGCGTCGCTGCTGCATCAGGCAAAAGACCTAAAAAAGCTGGAATGAATTCAAGAGTTTTTGAAAGGAAAGTCCCGATTTTTGCCGCTGCTTCGTCACCAAGTGCTTGGATTTGTCCTAAAATCGATTCCTTTTGACCTGCTTGAAGTGTATTAAATTGAGCAGTCAAATCATGATATAAAGGCAAAATCTGATCTGTGAAAAAACGTTCCACAATCCCAATCATTTGATCAAGATGACCTGGCAGTACCTTTGCTAAATAAGCACTTCCTGAAATGATTTCCGCCACTAAAAGTGTCATGAATCCAGCTGCTACCACTAAAAAGAGTAATAACACAATGATAACAACAAAACCTCTTGGCATCCCGGTCATGTTTTCGATTTTGCATACGGCTGGATGAATCAAACACGACACGGCAAATGCAATCCAAAATGGATATAAAAACGGAAAAGACTGATATAAAAAAACAACCGCACAAACGGCGATGCTGAAAATCATCAAACTTCGCAAAAAAATGGCCACATACGTGTGATTCACACAATCCCCTCCAAAAAACAAGCATGTCCGATACTTCATTTTATTCAAAAAAATTAGTAATATGAAAAGGTCGCAATAAAAAGAAAGAAAGGAGCGGCGTATGTTTACTCAAGCAAATTTGTTTTTGGTTCTTTTACTCGTTATTGCACTTATTGCAAAAAACAATTCGTTAATTTTAGCGGTCTCTGTGCTGATTGCAATTAAGCTGATTGGCCTGGATCAAAAAATATTCCCGGTTCTGCAATCAAAAGGTATTAATTGGGGTGTGACGGTCATCACGATCGCTGTGCTTGTACCGATCGCAACAGGGGACATTGGATTTAAACAGCTTGGAGAAGCGATGAAATCTTCCTATGCTTGGATAGCTCTTGGAGCGGGTATATTAGTAGCATTAATTGCAAAAAACGGCATTGTGCTACTCGAAAACGATCCGCATATCACCGCAGCACTTGTATTCGGTACGATTTTGGCAGTCAGCTTATTCAAAGGTGTGGCTGTTGGTCCGCTGATTGGTGCTGGAATTGCCTATTTAGCGATGCAAGCAGTGAAATTTTTCAGCGGTTAAAAAGAGAGTGGCTCATGCCACTTTCTTTTGATATTTTTTCTGACGTGAGCTTTTGCAAAAAAACATAATTAAATATATTAAAAGAAGCAAAATCCCTTTATTCCATGCCCGAACCGGAAGGCTGGAAAAAAAAATATCAAAAAAAATTATAGTTAAACATTTAACAAATGTCTGATTATTGTTTATAATGGGAATAGGCTTAATTTTGAACTCATTGATCAAACACGAGATATGAGGCTAAAAGCGCTCTAACCGTATAGGTAAATGTAAGCATTTTCTTTTCTAAACCTGCCAGCCTATTTTGGTTGGATAGCGCTTTCAAAAAGCGAGAATTTTGCAACGAAGGGGAATCTTTTTAAAAAGGGGAGATTGAACATGACAGCAACAAGAGGTCTTGAAGGTATCGTGGCAACAACTTCATCCGTAAGCTCAATTATTGATGATACTCTTACTTATGTAGGGTACAATATCGATGATTTAACTGAAAAAGCGACTTTCGAAGAAATTGTCTACCTGTTATGGCACTTAAAGCTGCCGAATGAGCAGGAGCTAAGCGAGTTAAAGCAGCAGCTCAATGAAAATGCTCATATTCCGCAAGAGATCATTGAGCACTTTAAATCTTATTCGCTGGATGGGGTTCATCCAATGTCTGCGATTCGTACAGCGGTATCCTTATTAGGTTTGCTTGATGACGAATCAGAGATTATGGACAAAGAAGCGAATTACAGAAAAGCCATTCGCTTACAAGCGAAAATTTCTGGACTTGTCGCTGCATTTTCACGCATTCGAAAGGGACTTGAGCCTGTACAGCCAAAAGAAGAATACAGCTATGCTGCAAACTTCTTATATATGCTAAACGGCGAAGAGCCTTCACCAGTAGAAATTGAAGCGATTGATAAAGCGCTCATTCTACATGCGGATCACGAATTAAACGCATCGACATTTACAGCACGTGTATGTGTTGCTACACTATCAGATATCTACTCTGGTGTAACAGCAGCTATCGGCGCATTGAAAGGACCACTTCATGGCGGCGCAAATGAAGGCGTAATGAAGATGCTCTCAGAAATTGGCGAAGTTGAAAACGTAGATTCCTATATTCATGGTAAGCTAGAGAAGAAAGAGAAAATTATGGGCTTTGGCCACCGCGTTTACCGCCAAGGTGACCCGCGTGCAAAACATTTAAAAGAAATGAGCCAGCGCTTAACAAATCTCACAGGCGAGCCAAAATGGTATGAAATGTCTGTACGCGCAGAGGAAATCGTGACATCAGAGAAAAATCTTCCACCAAATGTTGATTTTTATTCTGCTTCTGTCTATCACAGTCTTGGGATTGATCATGACTTGTTTACACCAATTTTCGTGATCAGCCGATTCTCTGGATGGATTGCTCACATTTTAGAGCAATATGATAACAACCGTCTGATCCGTCCAAGAGCTGACTATATTGGACCAGACCTTCAAACGTTTGTTCCGATCAGTGAAAGAGACTAATGTTTATAGAATAGTGGAGGCTGATCCATCTAAACCAATCAGCCTCCATATCAACAAAAAACGAATCACGTGAAAAACTTCTTGGCTTGCAGACATCAAGCTTGGAAGTTTCAAATATTCACTACATAACCTGGGAGGTAATATCATTGTCACAAGGCGAAAAAATTACAGTTACTGGCGGCGTATTGAATGTACCAAATAATCCAATTATCCCGTTTATCGAAGGGGACGGAATCGGTCCTGACATTTGGAAAGCAGCATCAAGAGTTCTTGAAGCAGCTGTAGAAAAAGCATATAAAGGTGAAAAGCAAATCACTTGGAAAGAAGTATATGCAGGTGAAAAAGCTTACAATAAAACGGGCGAGTGGCTTCCAGAGCAAACACTTGAAGACATTCGTGAATATTTAATCGCGATCAAAGGACCACTGACAACACCAATTGGCGGAGGAATCCGTTCATTGAACGTGGCACTAAGACAAGAGCTTGATTTATTCACATGCTTACGTCCAGTTCGCTGGTTCCAAGGCGTACCATCTCCTGTGAAACGTCCAGAAGACACAGACATGGTCATCTTCCGTGAAAACACTGAAGATATCTATGCAGGAATCGAGTATGCAAAAGGTTCAGACGAAGTGAAGAAGTTAATCGACTTCTTGAAAAACGAATTAGGTGTGAATAAAATCCGTTTCCCAGAAACATCAGGTATCGGAATCAAACCAGTTTCTGAAGAAGGAACATCTCGTCTTGTCAGAGCAGCGATCCAATATGCGATTGACCAAGGCCGTAAATCTGTGACACTTGTTCACAAAGGAAACATCATGAAATTTACAGAAGGAGCCTTCAAAAACTGGGGCTACGAAGTGGCTGAAAAAGAGTTCGGCGACAAAGTCTTTACATGGGCACAATATGATCGTATTGTAGAACAAGATGGAAAAGATGCGGCAAACAAAGCGCAAAGTGAAGCAGAAGCTGCTGGCAAAATCATTGTCAAAGACAGCATTGCAGATATTTTCCTTCAACAAATTTTAACTCGTCCAGCTGAGTTCGATGTTGTCGCAACAATGAACTTAAACGGAGACTACATCTCTGATGCACTTGCAGCACAAGTTGGTGGAATTGGTATCGCACCTGGTGCAAACATCAACTACGAAACAGGACACGCTATTTTTGAAGCGACTCACGGAACAGCACCGAAATATGCTGGTCTTGATAAAGTGAATCCATCTTCTGTTCTTCTATCAGGCGTGCTTTTACTTGAGCACCTTGGATGGCAAGAAGCTGCTGATCTAGTGATTCAATCTGTTGAAAAAACAATTGCATCTAAAGTCGTCACGTACGATTTTGCTAGATTAATGGACGGTGCAACAGAAGTGAAATGTTCTGAGTTTGCTGACGAGCTCATCAAAAACTTGTCTTGATTCTTAAACTTTAAAGTTAAAGGGGAAAAAGGAAATGGCAAACAAGCGTAAAAAAGTATCTGTCATCGGAGCAGGCTTTACTGGAGCAACTACAGCATTTCTAACAGCTCAAAAAGAATTAGCGGATGTCGTATTAGTGGATATCCCTCAGCTTGAGAACCCGACAAAAGGGAAAGCACTTGACATGCTGGAAGCAAGCCCTGTTCAAGGCTTCGATGCGAATATTACAGGAACTTCTAACTACGAAGATACAGCCGGTTCTGATGTCGTGGTCATTACGGCAGGAATTGCAAGAAAGCCGGGAATGAGCCGTGACGACCTCGTGTCAACAAATGAAAAAATCATGCGCAGTGTGACACGTGAAATCGTTAAATATTCTCCAGAAGCGATCATTGTTGTGTTAACAAACCCTGTTGATGCAATGACATATGCAGTTTATAAAGAATCAGGATTACCAAAAGAAAAAGTCATCGGACAATCAGGAATTCTTGATACAGCACGTTTCCGTACGTTCGTTGCTCAAGAATTAAACCTATCTGTGAAAGATGTGACGGGCTTTGTTCTTGGCGGACATGGGGACGACATGGTTCCTCTTGTACGTTACTCTTATGCAGGCGGTATCCCGCTGGAAACATTAATTCCTAAAGAGCGAATTGATGCAATTGTTGAAAGAACAAGAAAAGGCGGCGGTGAGATCGTCAACCTATTAGGTAACGGTAGTGCGTATTATGCACCTGCTGCTTCACTCGTAGAAATGGTTGAGGCGATCTTAAAAGATCAACGCCGCGTCATGCCGACGATTGCATACCTTGAAGGTGAATATGGCTACGAAGGCATTTACCTTGGAGTTCCAACAATCGTAGGTGGAAACGGCCTTGAGCAGATCATCGAGCTTGAGCTGACAGAAGAAGAAAGAAGTCAGCTTGACCGTTCTGTTGAATCTGTAAAGAACGTCATGAAAGTATTGTCTTAATATGAATAAAAAAGAAGGCTTCTCGTATGAGGAGTCTTCTTTTTGTTTACAAAGTCAATCTTGTCGAAATTTTAAATTGTTCTCTTGTTAAGCTTTCGTTAAAATGAAAGAGAAAGCATGACTTCTCGCTTTTCACATAAGATACAAAAAACCGGATGCAGGGGAAATCACTAATTGGAGGCACAACATGAATAAAAAAATATTAGTTGTGGATGATGAAGAATCAATTGTAACACTTCTAAGCTATAACCTTGAAAGGGCGGGCTACGATGTCGTCACAGCAAAAGACGGAGAAGAAGCGCTTGAAAAAGCAGCAAGTGAACAGCCTGATCTGATTGTGCTTGATTTAATGCTTCCGAAAATGGACGGCATTGAAGTGTGCAAACAACTGAGAATTCAAAAAATGATGTTCCCTATTTTAATGCTGACAGCAAAGGACGATGAATTTGATAAGGTGCTCGGTCTTGAACTTGGAGCCGATGATTACATGACAAAACCTTTCAGTCCTAGAGAAGTGGGTGCTCGGGTAAAAGCCATTTTGAGAAGAGCACAGCAATCTCAGCCGGCTCCCGTGCAAGAAGAGAAGGAAGAGATCATTGCAGACCAAATCAAAATTGGAGACCTGCGCATTTTACCTGAACATTACGAAGTCTATTTCCAAGAAGAACGTCTAGAGCTCACGCCAAAGGAGTTTGAACTGCTTCTTTATTTGGCTAAGCATAAAGGCCGTGTCCTTACGCGTGATCTATTGTTAAGTGCGGTTTGGAATTATGACTTTGCAGGTGATACTCGTATTGTGGATGTGCATATCAGCCACTTGCGGGACAAAATTGAAAAGAACACGAAAAAACCAACATATATTAAAACCATTCGAGGCTTAGGCTACAAATTGGAGGAGCCAAAGCCAAATGAGTAAAGTGAGAACCCGCCTTTTTTCTGGGCTCATTTTTCTCCTGTTTATTGTGTTTGTTGCGCTTGGTCTTTTCTTGGATCATATGTTTCATATTTTCTATGAAACAAAATTAACCGAACGAATGGAAAAGGAATCGAGTTTTCTCCTTTCTTCAATGAATGTTGAAGATTTGAACGCGGAGCAAAACAAGAAGATTCTCAATCAAGCAAAGCAGCATCTCGATATGAATGCGTCGATTGTGGACGTGAAGGGGAATATCATACATACAACGGGTCAAGCAGAACAAAGGGCTGTCATTTTAAACACACTGAAAAGTGAGCAGCTCCAAACAAAAGGAACGTTCATTGAGGATGAGAAGGATGCGCTGTTTCATTATGCAGTTCCAATGATGAAACAAAACGAACCGGCGGGATATTTATTTCTTCATGCTTCATTCCAGCCTTTGAATGAGATTGATGGTCAGCTCTGGCTTGCATTAGCCTTTTGTCTTGGTTCAGCCATCATTATCATCGTCTTTTTTGGCTATCGCATGTCGATGAAGTATGTAAAGCCGATTGATTATGCCACAAAGGTGGCCAAACAGCTTGAACGAGGGAACTATGATACAAATAACTATGAAGAGCTGATCATTGAAACAAGTGAACTCAATACATCAATGAAGCGTCTGGCAGAAAGTCTTCAAGACATGACAAGCGCTGGCGAAATGCAGCGAGATCGTCTGCAAACAGTCATTGAAAACATTGGAGCGGGGATTATTTTGATTGATAAAATGGGCTATATCCACTTAGTCAATCGAACATTCCGCAAGCAATTCAAAGTGCAAAAACACATTTACATGCACAAGCTGTATCATGAAGCCTTTACCCATGAAGAG
This sequence comes from Bacillus sp. FS02, assembly GCF_024398395.1. Lineage (NCBI taxonomy): Bacteria > Bacillati > Bacillota > Bacilli > Caryophanales > Bacillaceae > Bacillus > Bacillus sp. FS02. The sequence goes on from NZ_CP074101.1 coordinate 3,052,481, forward strand.
ATTATTGAATTAATAGACGAAATTTTCATGACAGAAACCAAGGTCCGAAAGTTCTTACGTCTCGCTGTTGACATCGAGCGGCGTTATTTCCAAGTCGATGGTGTTCCGATCTTAAGTACGGACGATGAATGGAAAGGAATTGTTCTTGTCTTTCATGATGTGACAGAAACAAAGCAGCTAGAACAGATGCGAAAAGACTTTGTCGCTAACGTGTCACATGAATTAAAGACACCGATCACGTCCATCAAAGGCTTTTCTGAAACACTTCTGGATGGTGCTATTGACGATAAAGAAGCGCTCACACAATTTTTGTCCATCATCCTAAAAGAGAGTATTCGTTTAGAAACACTCATCCAAGACTTACTTGATCTCTCGAAAATTGAACAACAGCATTTTAAGCTGAATATTCAAGAAGCCAATGCGACAGAAATCATTCAAGAGATTGAAGTGCTGCTAAAACAAAAGGCTGCTGAAAAAGGCATTGACCTACAAGTGCGTGTCCCGAAAGAGCCGGTCTATGTCATGGCAGATCCGCTGAGATTAAAACAAATTTTCCTCAATCTGATCAATAATGCTCTCACCTATACACCAGAGGGAGGAAGTGTCACGATCACAGCAAGACAGAGGAAAGATAGCTATGAATTTGATGTAGCAGATACAGGGATCGGTATGAAAAAGAGTGAGATTCCAAGAATATTCGAGAGATTTTATCGAATTGATAAAGATCGAAGTAGAAACTCAGGCGGTACAGGGCTTGGTCTTGCCATTGTCAAACACCTTGTCGAAGCACATGAAGGAACGATTTCTGTTCATAGCAAACAAGGCAAAGGGACGACGTTTACCGTGAGTTTAAAGTCAAAATAGAGAAGAATGGAAAGTGGCGTTAAAATTTACATGATCTTTACAATGAATTCATGTTTTGTTAATCAATCATTGGTAGGATGAATAGGAACCCCTTCATCCAAGGAGCCAATTTTGGAAGGACGAAAACACTTGTTGTTTTCGTCCCTTTTTTATGCAGGCTCGTCTATTTTCTTTTCAAAATAAACTTTGATAAAATGAACATACAATGTGCGAAAGAGACGGCTGAGCCGGCTCAGTCGATGGAGGATTAAAAGATGACAGATCAAAAGAAATTAGTACTTGTGGATGGAAACAGTCTCGCTTATCGAGCTTTTTTTGCTTTACCGCTATTATCAAATGATAAAGGCGTACATACAAATGCCATTTATGGCTTTGCGATGATCTTAATGAAGATGCTGGAAGACGAGAAGCCGACTCATATGCTCGTAGCATTTGATGCGGGTAAAACCACCTTCCGTCACGAGACCTTTAAGGAATATAAAGGCGGAAGACAAAAAACTCCGCCAGAACTATCAGAACAAATGCCGTTCATCCGTGAGCTATTAGATGCTTATCAAGTGAAAAGGTACGAGCTTCCGCAATACGAGGCGGATGACATTATCGGCACACTGGCTGTAGAGGCAGAAAAGGACGGCTTTGAGGTCAAAATCTTCTCAGGAGATAAAGACTTAACGCAGCTTTCAAAAGACCATACAACAGTAGCCATTACGAAAAAAGGGATCACAGAAGTAGAATATTACACACCGGCCCATATTAAAGAGAAATACGGCCTCAGACCAGATCAAATCATCGACATGAAAGGGCTGATGGGAGACTCATCAGACAATATCCCGGGCGTGCCTGGTGTCGGTGAAAAAACAGCGATCAAATTACTAAAGCAGTTTGAAACGGTTGAAAATCTGCTTGATCATATTGACGAAGTCAGCGGGAAAAAGCTAAAAGAAAAGCTTGAAGAATATAAAGAACAAGCGGTGATGAGTAAAAAGCTGGCGACGATTCTCGTAGAAGCACCAATAGATGTATCAAGCAAAGAGCTCGCCTATGAAGGTCCTCACATGGAGCAGGTCATCTCGCTTTATAAAGAACTGGGCTTTCAAACACTGCTAGAGCGTTTAGGAGAAGCGCCAGAATCAGATGAACCAGTAGAAATAGACGAACTAGACGTGAAGAAAATGACAGATGTCACGGAGGACATGCTGACAGATCACGCTGCACTTGTGGTAGAACAGCTAGGAGACAATTATCACGAAGCCGATTTGATAGGGTTTGCGATCCATAATGAGAATGGTGCATTTTTTATGACAAAAGAAGATGCTCTGCAATCTGAAGCGTTTAAACAATGGGTACAGGATGAAACGAAGAAGAAATGGGTCTTTGATTCCAAAAGAGCGGTTGTTGCGCTCAGATGGCATGATGTTGATCTTAAAGGTGTCGATAACGATGTCCTGCTCGCTTCCTATGTGGTCAATCCGCAGAAATCTTATGAGGACGTTGCAAGTGTGGCGAAGGAATATGGCCTGAACATTGCCCTTTCCGATGAAAAAGTTTACGGAAAAGGAGCGAAACAGGCGATTCCACCTGAAGAAGAGCTAAAAGACCATCTTGGAAGAAAAGCAGCAGCGATCTCTGCGCTGCATGATTTGACCCTTGAAGCGTTAGAAAAAAATGATCAGCATGAGCTGTATGAAGATTTAGAGCTGCCACTTGCCCTCATCTTAGGTGAAATGGAATCTCTTGGGGTAAAAGTGGATGTTGAACGTCTTCAGAAAATGGGTGAAGAACTCACGAAGAAGCTGAAGGAATATGAAGAAACCATTCATCGGTTAGCAGGAGAAACATTTAACATCAATTCACCGAAGCAACTTGGTGTGATTTTATTTGAAAAATTAGGACTGCCGGTTATCAAAAAGACCAAAACAGGCTACTCTACGTCTGCGGATGTCCTTGAAAAGCTTGAAGACAAGCACGAAATTATTCGGTCCATTCTGCATTACCGTCAAATAGGAAAGCTGCAATCCACTTATGTGGAAGGCTTAATGAAAGTGACGCGCAAAGATACGCATAAAGTGCACACAAGATTTAATCAGGCACTTACACAAACAGGAAGACTAAGCTCAACAGATCCAAACCTTCAAAACATCCCGATTCGTTTAGAAGAAGGCCGAAAGATTCGTCAAGCGTTCGTCCCGTCAAAAGAAGGCTGGCTCATGTTTGCGGCTGATTATTCTCAAATTGAGCTGCGTGTACTCGCGCACATTTCTCAAGATGAGAACTTGATTGAAGCCTTTACGCAAGATATGGATATTCACACGAAAACAGCAATGGATGTGTTCCATGTCTCAGAAGAAGAAGTGACTTCCTCTATGAGAAGACAGGCCAAAGCTGTCAACTTCGGAATCGTGTATGGAATTAGTGATTATGGACTGTCTCAAAACCTTGGGATCACAAGAAAAGAAGCAGCGGCCTTCATTGAACGTTATTTAACAAGCTTTAAAGGCGTGAAAACCTATATGGAGGACATCGTGCAGGAAGCAAAACAAAAAGGGTATGTGACCACGCTTCTTAAACGTAGACGATATATTCCAGATATTACAAGTCGCAATTTTAATGTGAAAAGCTTTGCGGAAAGAACGGCAATGAACACACCGATCCAAGGCAGTGCCGCCGATATCATCAAAAAAGCGATGATTGATATGGCACGAAAGTTAAAAGAAGAGAACCTGCAGACAAATCTGTTATTGCAAGTGCACGATGAATTGATCTTTGAAGCGCCAAAAGAAGAAATCGCCATATTAGAAAAAATCGTCCCTGAAGTCATGGAAAATGCACTTCAGCTCGATGTGCCGCTAAAAGTCGATTTCGCTTCAGGTCCATCTTGGTACGACGCAAAATAAAGAGAGAGAAAAAGGAGCGAGGAGCATGCCGGAATTACCAGAGGTTGAGACCGTCCGGCGCACTCTTCAGCGGTTAGTCAAAGGAAAAACGATTGAAACGGTCGATATCAAATGGCCAAATATCATCAAACGTCCTGGGGAACCGGAAGAGTTCGCTAGAAGGATGGTAGGAGAAACCATTCAAACCATTGAAAGAAGAGGGAAGTTTCTACTCTTTCATTTAGACCACTATGTGATGGTCTCCCATTTAAGAATGGAAGGGAAATACCGTGTACATGAAACTGGTGAGCCTTATGATAAACATGTACACGTCGTCTTTACGTTCACAGATGGTACCGAACTTCGGTACCATGATGTCCGTAAATTTGGGACGATGCATCTATTTCAGCCAGGCGAAGAAGAAAAAGAACTTCCGCTATCACAGCTGGGGTATGAACCTTTTTCAGACTCATTTACACCAGAATATTTATGGGAGCAATTAAAGAAAACCTCCCGCGTGATCAAAACGGCTTTACTTGATCAAAAGATTGTGGTTGGCCTTGGTAATATTTATGTAGATGAAGTGCTGTTTAAATCAGGCATTCATCCAGAAACAAAAGCGAATCAGCTAAGTCTTGCATCTTGCAAGGTGCTCCACAAACATATTATTGATACGCTTCAAGTGGCTGTTGATGCAGGAGGTAGCACCATTCGTTCCTACATCAATTCACAAGGTGATATTGGGACTTTTCAATTACAGCTTCTTGTATATGACCGGCGGGGAGAACCTTGCCAGACGTGCGGAAGTATCATAGAAAAAACAGTGGTTGGAGGGCGCGGCACACATTTTTGTGTGACCTGCCAAAAACGCCCTTCATAAAAGTAAGCCGTCAGCATGCTTCCTTTTTGCCATGCATACGATAAAAAACATTCTTTTTTCAGCAAGGTGTAGACTGACACACAGCCCACCTGCTCTTCATATAGTGAAGAAGAGTCTAAGGACGCCTAGAGACTCTTGATCATCGTTGCATGAACAGAAAGGAAGAGTACAGGTATGATTTCGTTTTCGCTTCTGTTTTTAGCTATTGCCGTCAGCATTGACAGCTTTTCTGTAGGTTTTACGTATGGTCTTCGCAAGATGAGGATTCCATTTAAAGCCATCGTTATTATTGCTTGCTGTTCAGGAATTGTGTTGCTCATTTCCATGCTGATTGGCAGCCTGCTCACGACATTCCTCCCTGTCTCAGTGACAGATAAACTGGGTGGAGGCATTTTAATTGCTATCGGACTTTGGGTTCTGTATCAATTTTATAAACCAGCGAAAGAGCGTGATTTGCTCCTTCATGAAAAAACACTTCTCAATGTAGAAGTGCAGTCTCTTGGGCTTGTCATTCATATTTTGCGAAAGCCTACAAGTGCAGATATTGACCGCTCTGGCACCATTAATGGAATGGAAGCGGTGCTTCTTGGAATTGCTTTATCCATCGATGCATTTGGTGCAGGAATTGGTGCAGCGATTCTTGGTTTTTCTCCAATTGTCATGAGCATCACGGTCGCTGTGATGAGTTCTCTTTTTGTATGCATCGGACTGCGTGCAGGTCATTATTTGGCCAATTGGCGCTGGATCGATAAACTCGCATGCTTACCAGGGCTGTTGCTCATTTTAATTGGGGTGTGGAAGCTGTAAAGGAGGAAACGAATTGACGCTCGTCATTGGATTAACAGGCGGGATTGCTAGCGGAAAAAGCACAGTCTCGCAGATGATAAAAGAGAAAGGCATTCGGGTGGTGGATGCAGATATCATTGCAAAAGAAGCGGTTTCTAAAGGAGCGCCTGCCCTTCATCAAATCGTTCAAACTTTTGGTGAAGAGGTTCTTCTGCCAAATGGTGAACTGAACCGGCAGCAGCTTGGAGCGATCATTTTTTCTGATGAAGAGAAAAGAAAAAAGCTCAATGCCATCGTTCATCCTGAAGTCAGAAAGGAAATGCTCAAGCAGCGTGATGAAGGGGTCAGCAACCAAGAAACTTTTGTTGTGCTTGATATTCCGCTCCTATTTGAGAGCAAGCTGGAAGGGCTAGTCGACCGTATCATCGTTGTGTACACGACGCCTGATTTGCAGCTGTCGCGGCTCATGAATCGAAACGACCTGAGTGAGGAAGAAGCGCTGAAGCGCATTCACTCCCAGCAGCCTCTTGAGGAGAAATGCCAAAAAGCAGACCGTGTGATAGAAAACACAAAAGATCTCGCTTTTATTAGAAAGCAATTAGAGAACATATTAAACGAATGGGAACATACAGATAAGTAAGAGTACATACAGTACTCTTCTTTTTTTATGCTTTTTTCGTCAATTTCATTGCAAAGAACAGCCCTTTTTTGAAAATATACGTTTATATACTGGCAATTACATTCTAATGTGATATACTAATTTCATAAATAAATTTATTGAGTATAACACATAATAGAGGAGTGACCTGTTCATGAAGGTAAAAGCAGCGATCAATGGGTTTGGCAGAATTGGACGCATGGTCTTCAGAAAAGCAATGCTTGATGATCAAATTCAAATTGTAGCGGTGAACGCAAGCTATCCTGCCGAAACGCTAGCACATTTAATTAAATATGACACAAATCATGGACGTTACGAATGCGATGTGACAGCAGAAGATGACGCGTTGATTGTCAATGGCAAAAGAGTGCTTTTGCTCAATAATAGAGACCCAAAGCAGCTTCCATGGGGAGAGCTTGGGATTGATATCGTGATCGAAGCAACAGGGAAATTTAATTCAAAAGATCAAGCGATGGGCCATATAGATGCTGGAGCGAAAAAGGTCGTACTTACAGCTCCAGGTAAAAATGAAGACGTTACAATTGTGATGGGTGTCAATGAGGATGATCTTGATCCTGAAAAGCACGTAGTTATTTCAAACGCATCTTGTACAACAAACTGCTTAGCACCAGTTGTCAAGCTGTTAGATGATGAATTTGGCATCGACAACGGCTTAATGACAACGGTTCATGCTTATACAAATGATCAAAAAAATATCGACAACCCCCACAAGGATTTGCGCCGGGCAAGAGCATGTGCCCAGTCCATCATTCCAACGACGACGGGTGCCGCTAAAGCGCTTTCTTTAGTGCTGCCGCACATGAAAGGGAAATTACATGGACTTGCACTTCGCGTACCGGTTTCAAATGTGTCGATGGTTGATCTTGTGGTCGACTTGAAAAAAGATGTCACAGCAGAAGAGGTAAATGCTGCCTTTGCAACGGCTTCAAAAACATCTCTTGCTGGCATATTAGATTACACCGATGAACCACTTGTCTCCACAGACTTTAACACAAACCCTTATTCTGCTGTCGTTGATGGACTTACAACGATGGTGATGGAAGGCAGAAAAGTAAAAGTTCTTGCATGGTATGACAATGAATGGGGCTATTCTTGCAGAGTGGTTGATCTTGTAAAGTTTGTTGGTTCACAGATGAAAGAGCTTTCAGCTGTTTGAAATGAAGAAGACTGAACGTCCCTTTTCAAGAAATGAGAGAAAATCCCACTAAAAACACAGCTTGCAAAATGGGTCTAAACAAAGTATACTATTTTTCGTGAACTTCTTGTTCGCAGACTCATTCGGGTATACTTAAAGGGTTAGGACCTCTTTGGACTAACTTTCCCCCGTGGTATATGTCCGGTCCGGCTGCTTAGAACTTCACTCTTTCATTCTTGTTTAAGGGGGGTCCATGATGGAAACAATCGGACGTCACGTTATCTCCGAGTTATGGGGATGCGACTGTGATAAACTGAACGACATGGATTTTATTGAAAAAACGTTTGTAAATGCAGCTTTGAAATCAGGAGCTGAAGTAAGAGAGGTTGCTTTTCACAAATTTGCACCTCAAGGAGTAAGTGGAGTTGTCATTATTTCTGAATCTCATCTGACAATTCACAGCTTTCCTGAACATGGTTATGCGAGCATAGATGTTTATACTTGCGGCGATCTAGATCCGAATATTGCAGCAGATCATATCGGAGATGAACTAGGTGCTGAAACAAGAGAAAACATCGAAATTCCTCGAGGCATGGGACCTGTACAAGTGAAACAGGCGCAAGCCAAAGCACTGTAAACATAAAAAAGATTGCAATGGGAGCTGGCCAAAAGCATTAAATGCCTTTGTGTTATGCTCCTTTTTATATTTGTTCCATACACGACATCCAGCATGATCCAACCTGTCTATACTTTTGTTCTAGGAAAACAAAGGTTTTTTTTATAAAATAAAGAAGAGGGTTTATGACAAAGGGGATACGTGTATGACTTTAGGACAAAAGCTCAAACGATTCATTTCAAATCATACAGAAACATCTGACCATCATCCAGTGTCAGAGCTGAAAAGCCATTACTACAAATCGACACAAACTCAAGTTTTCCAAGCGGTAGAAGCCGTTCTTTCAAGAAACGATTCCTATCAAGTGACATCTGTTTCAGCAGAACGAGGTGAAATCAGCGCAAACATACGAACGCCGAAAAAAGCTTTTCTCGTGGCGACTGTCATTTCAATTCGTCCTTTTGAAACAGCTGTCGATTTTAATGTGACAACAGAAACAGCGCTGCCAACAGACTTTGGCTACAGTCAAAAGGCTGTTTTGTCCCTCTATAAAGAACTAGACAAACAACTTCCAAGAAGAGATCGGAGCTGATGAAATGAAATGTCCCACATGTCAGCACCTTGGCACAAGGGTGCTTGATTCAAGACCAGTAGATGAAGGGAAGTCCATCCGTCGCAGAAGAGAGTGTGAAAGCTGTCAATATCGCTTCACGACGTTTGAAAAATTAGAAGAATTGCCATTGATTGTGGTGAAAAAAGAAGGAATTCGAGAAGAATTCAGCCGGGAAAAGATGCTGAGAGGCCTCATCAAAGCGTGTGAAAAACGTCCTGTCGCTTTAAAACAGCTCGAGGATGTCTGCTTTAACATCGAGAAGGAATTGCGTAACCAAGGCATGTCAGAGGTGAAAAGCGAGCTTGTAGGGGAAATGGTGATGGACGAGCTGGCGAAAATTGATGAAGTGTCTTACGTCAGGTTTGCGTCGGTATACCGTCAATTTAAAGATATCAATGTATTTATTGATGAATTAAAAGATTTATTAAAGAAAGAACGCTAAAAAAGAGCTGAAGATTCTTCATGCTCTTTTTCCTGCGTAAAGCGTAAAACGCAAAAAGAGTGTACAATGAAGACAACCGTATTAAGGGAGGATCAGCATATGACAGAGCATTGGAAGGAAGTGCTAGCCGTCGATCCGTATGTCGTCAAAAGCGCTTCATTGCTCGGTGACATCGATAGACAGCTTATTACTCTTTTATATCAGCCGCTTATTGGCATGTCCGCTTTCAGTTTATACATGACGCTGTGGGGAGAGCTGGAACAAAATCGAATGTGGGGGAAACCCGCACCTCACCGTCAGCTGATGGTGATGCTGCAAACGAATTTAAATGATATTTTTGAGGAGCGCTTAAAGCTTGAAGCGATCGGATTACTCCGCACATATGAACAGGAAACGGAAGAAGGCAGACTGTTTACATATGAGCTCGTGCCGCCGCTGAGACCGGATGAATTTTTCCAAGACGGTATGCTGAATGTCCTTTTGTATCATCGGGTAGAGAAAGCAAAATATATGCAGCTTCGTGATTATTTTTCTTATCCAGGAGTTCCTGCTGATGCAAAGAACATCTCCCGATCGTTTGAAGAAGTGTTTCACGTCTTGCAGCCAGGAGAGCGCAAGATGACAGAGGAAATCAATCAGGCGTCATCGCTTGACGAGGGCTACGAATATGTGACAGTTGGCTCAAGTCAGCCTGCACCGCTTTCAGATGAATCTTTTGATTTTGATCTATTGTTAGCAGGCATGTCGGATATGATGATTCCGAGAAAGGCTTTGACAAAGCAAGTGAAAGAGACAATTAAGAAGTTAGCGGTCGTCTATGGCATCACCCCACTGCAAATGCAAAATATTGTCGCAGGTGCCTGTGGTTCAGATCAGATGATATCAACTGAGGATCTGCGAAAAGCAGCGAGAGACTGGTATCAAATTGAATACAGAGGTGAACAGCCGAAGCTGATTGATCAAAAACAGCCAAGGCATTTACGTCACAATGTCACGCAGAATTCAGGTGCAGATGCGCCTGATGCGAAATTGATTGAAAAGCTTGATCATATTTCGCCTAGAGAGCTTCTAAAAGATATGGCAGATGGCATTGAGCCGACGTATGCAGACTTAAGAATTGTTGAAGATATTATGCTTGAGCAGCAGCTAGAGCCTGGGGTCATGAATGTCTTGATCTACTATACACTGCTAAAAACGGATATGAAGCTGTCCAAAACATATATGCAGAAAATTGCCGCCCACTGGGTGCGAAAGAAAATTAAAACCGTGGCAGCTGCTATGAAAATTGCCAAAGAAGAGAATAGGCAAATGACAGAATGGGCGCAGCAAAAAAATAAGCGTCAATCATATGGATCAGGAAAAGTGATCCGCGAGGAGAAGCTGCCTGACTGGATGAAAGAAGCTGAAACGAAAGAACAGCCAAAAGAACAGACAGATAACTTGTCTACAGAGGACCTCGAACGAGAAAAAGAAAAATTGTTAGATCAGTTTAATAATATGAAAAAGTACAATGCACATTAATGTGAGGTGAGATGGAGATGAAACCGATCGGTCGTTCATTTGATCAGCTAAAAGGGCGGGTAGATTTTCGCGTGAGATACAATCAGATTAAAGAAAGTGTCCTAGCTGATGAAGATGTAAAAGCTTTCTTAAAGGAGCATCAAGAGGACATCCAAGAAGACATGATCAATCGCAGCTTGAACAGGCTCTTTGAATATGTACAACAATCAAAGGGCTGTTCTTACTGCTTAGAGGAAGAGAATGTAAATGTCATTTTAGACGGGTATCACCCGAAGCTTGTGATCAAAGGTCAGAGCATTGATATTGAATATTCCCCTTGTCCTGTCAAACTGCGGCTTGATAGACAGAAAAAACAGCAAGAACTCATGAAAAGCATGTACATTCCGCAGAATGTTCTTCAAGCGACGTTTGCTGATTTAAATGTGGTTGGAAGACAAGAAGTCATTCAAAAAGTAGGTCAATTCCTGCAAAGTTATGATGAAACAGGTAAGGGCAAAGGCCTCTATTTACATGGAAAGTTTGGGGTCGGAAAAACATTTATTCTGGCAGCAATTGCGCAGCAGCTAGCGGTAAAAGAGTATCCATCTCTCCTTGTATACGTGCCTGAATTTGTGAGAGAATTAAAAAATTCATTAGCCGATCATACACTCGAAGAGAAGCTGAATATGGTCAAATCAACACCAATTTTAATGCTTGATGATATTGGAGCAGAGTCGATGACAAGCTGGGTACGAGATGAACTTTTAGGAACAATCTTGCAATACCGCATGGCAGAGCAGCTGCCGACTTTTTTCTCTTCTAATTTCTCACCGAATGAGTTAAAGCATCACTTTACGTACTCACAGCGCGGGGAAAAAGAAGAGGTGAAGGCAGCTCGATTAATGGAACGTATTCTCTACCTAGCTGAACCAGTTCTGCTTGAAGGGGAAAATCGCCGTCATTTATAAAAAGATAGGTCACGTGAAGGGGAGCGGATGAAATGAATAAAAGAAAATGGCTGCTTTTCCTCGTGATTGGGGTTCTAGCTGCTGTGTTATGGTGGCTCAACAAACAGCATCTTCAACTGTCGCCGAAAGATGTGAAGAATTGGATTCTTCAATTTGGGATGCTGGCTCCCTTTGTCTTTCTTTTCTTATCACTTTTTCGTCCATTTGTGCTTGTCCCTCTCACCGTCTTTTCGCTAGCAGCAGGTTTGGCATTCGGCAGTGTCCTTGGGACCATTTATGCCTTAGCTGGTGCGACAGCAGGTGCAACAGGATCTTTCCTGCTTGCCTCAACCTTCCGTTCAAACAAGCAGGAAAACGAATCAAGCAATCGGAAGCTAAAAGCGGTGACGTCCCGTATTCAAGAGCATGGATTTCTTTATATCCTCTTATTACGCATTGCACCCATTCACTTTGATTTTGTCAGTTATGCCGCAGCAGCTTCACGTGCGAATTATCGTGCATTTGCGGCAGCGACTTTTTTAGGGTTAATACCTGGTACTGTGGCGTTAAATGTCCTTGGATCAAGCTTTGTAAGCGGAAATTATGCCGCCTTAGCGATTGTTTGTTTGATTTATTTGATCTTTATCTCAGTGCCACTGATTTTAAAAAGAAAGATGCCTGATTTATTTTAGGCGTCTATTTTTTATGTTCCCCCCATATATATGTAACAGATGTCGTTAGGGGGACAAACATGCTTGAAATAATCTTTGAAGATGAATATGATACCGCCGCTTTTTTACATCTTGCTGAACACTTGGACAGTCGGCATCACATTTCGATTCAACAAGGGAAAGACCGGCTTCTCATAGAAGCGAAGAAATCAGGAGAAGCCATAGAGCACATTGTGCGGACATTACTGATTCACTTTTTTTTGGAATGCAAAGAAAATGAACGCATGCGCAGCATCCTTGAAAACACATACTTATTTAAAGATCCAGAAGAGCAGCACCAAATTCTTTCAATCGCACATAGCATCATGAAAGGGGATCTAGATGATATCCCTGGAATTCATCAAGACCCGCCGAGGGAGGATCTGTTAAAAAAAGAGCTTGAGACGATTTCTTTACAGAAAGGTGTTTTTTCCATTGGTTCATTTATGACATTTAGGCTCTCAGCGTATGACAGAAGGCTGAAGAACTATGTTGAAGTATCCATCGAAGAATATAAAATGGAACAAGAATATCAAAACTTTATTCAATCCCTTCGAGACTATGTGATGTCAAGAGAACCTAAGCTTGAAAAAGTACATGTTGTACATCAGGACCGCCTGATGATTTGGGAATTTCGGTACGCTTCTGAGCGTGATCAAAAACAATACATAGACAGACAGTTTGTAAGAGAGCATCCAATGTATATTGATTCGCAGTTGATTGCACCGCTTGTATCCATTGCGCCACAAAAGATTGACCTATTTACAGATGATACGGGTCACTCGATGGTGCAAACCATTCAAAATATTTTTCAAGAAAGAGTTGAGGTATTCCCTCCTCATTCGTTTCAGGAACAGCATGTTCAATTTGTTCCTAGTCATTTGGAAAAGAAAAGTGAAAAGCTTTCTTGATTTTCACGAAAAAACGTTTTATAATACGGTGTAACTTCATACAGAGACCGTATTGATAAGGACATGAACAAATGAACACCCGCTTAAAGAGAGGGAAGCCGTGGCTGAAAGCTTCCTAGCGTAGGAACATTTGCTTTACCACCTTTGAACATCAGCTGTGAACTGTTTAGTAATAGCTGACGGGAATTCCCGTTATTGAACCACAAGCCGTATTTGTTTTTGACAAAGCAAGCTGCAAATACGGGAAAAAGGGTGGAACCACGATTCCGTTTATTCAACCTCGTCCCTTTCCAGGGGGCGGGGTTTTTATATTGCCAAAAAAAGGAGTGACTAGAGATGTCAGAACAAATTCAACTTACATTTCCAGATGGAGCAGTCAAGGAGTTTGACAAAACAGCTACAACAGAAGACATCGCGGCATCAATTAGCCCAGGCCTAAAGAAAAAAGCGCTTGCCGGTAAATTGAACGGCAAAGAAATAGATCTGCGTACGCCGCTGTTAGAAAGTGGAACAATCGAGATCATCACAGATAAGAGTGAAGAAGCGCTCGATATTATGCGACACAGCACAGCGCATTTGCTTGCACAGGCAATCAAACGCATTTATGGAAAAGAGCATCACGTCCAGTTTGGCGTAGGCCCTGTCATCGAAAATGGCTTTTACTATGATGTCGACATCGATGTAGCGATTACACCTGAAGATTTACCAAAGATTGAAAAAGAAATGAAAAAAATCATTAACAGCAATTTGCCGATTGAGCGCATTGAAGTTTCAAGAGAAGAAGCGAAAGCACGCTTTGAAGCAATTGGCGATGAATTGAAGCTAGAGCTGTTAGAAGCAATCCCAGAAGGCGAAGCCGTCACAATTTATGAGCAAGGTGAATTCTTCGATCTATGCCGAGGTATTCACTTGCCGTCTACAGGGAAAATCAAAGAATTCAAGCTGTTAAGCCTTGCAGGTGCTTACTGGAGAGGCGACAGTAACAACCAAATGCTTCAGCGTATTTATGGAACAGCTTTCTTCAGCAAAGAAGAATTAAACGAGCATTTACGTCTACTTGAAGAAGCAAAAGAGCGCGATCACCGTAAACTAGGAAAAGAATTGAAACTGTTTGCGAACTCTCAAAAGGTGGGCCAAGGTCTTCCGCTCTGGCTGCCAAAAGGGGCAACAATCCGCCGCGTCATTGAGCGTTATATTGTTGATAAAGAAGTACGCCTTGGTTATGAGCATGTGTATACACCCGTTCTTGCGAGTGTGGAATTGTATAAAACATCAGGCCACTGGGCGCATTATCAAGAAGATATGTTCCCGGTCATGGAAATGGACAACGAAGATCTTGTCCTTCGTCCAATGAACTGCCCGCACCATATGATGATTTATAAAAATGAACCGCATAGCTATCGTGAACTGCCAATTCGGATTGCAGAGCTTGGAACAATGCACCGCTATGAAATGTCAGGCGCTTTATCCGGCCTTCAACGTGTTCGCGGGATGACATTAAACGATGCCCATATCTTTGTTCGTCCAGATCAAATCAAAGACGAATTCATTCGTACAGTTCGCCTAATTGAAGAAGTGTATCAAGACTTTGGCTTGAATGACTACACATTCCGCTTATCTTACCGTGATCCAGAAGATACTGAGAAGTATTTCGACGATGATGCGATGTGGAATAAAGCACAGTCTATGCTGAAAGATGCAATGGACGAGCTTGGACATGACTACTATGAAGCAGAAGGCGAAGCGGCATTTTATGGTCCGAAGCTTGACGTCCAAGTAAAGACAGCCCTTGGAAAAGAAGAGACTTTGTCTACTGTACAGCTAGACTTCTTACTTCCAGAGCGGTTCGATCTCACATATATCGGAGAAGATGGAAAACATCATCGTCCGGTTGTCATTCATAGAGGAGTTGTGTCCACAATGGAACGCTTCGTTGCCTTCTTAATTGAAGAATACAAAGGAGCTCTTCCAACATGGCTGGCACCTGTACAATTCCAAGTCATCCCGGTTTCACCATCTGTCCATCTAGATTACGCGAAAAAAGTGCAAGAACGTTTGCAGCTTGAAGGACTGCGTGTAGAACTAGACAGTCGTGATGAAAAAATAGGGTACAAAATTAGAGAAGCGCAAATGCAAAAGATTCCGTACATGCTGGTTGTCGGTGATCAAGAAGCAGAAAATGGCGCGGTCAATGTAAGAAAATATGGGGAACAAGATTCAGAAACAATGGACCTCGAAGCTTTTGTGAAACATGCAGTCGCAGAAGCAAAAAAATAATGAAGGCGCACGAAACAGTCAGTGATCTCATCTATTGAGGTTGCTGGCTTTTTTCTTATGGAAAAAAATTCTCCACTAGTGATCCATTTGCGCAAATGATACGTTTAGATAGTACGAAAGTATGGGTAAGTATGTACTATTAGAGAGAGGCAAATTGGGGGAATGAAAGCGATGATTCAAACAACAAACACTTCATCAACACAAGTATTGGAGCAATCAGCTGTGCTTCGTGCGTTAGAGCACTCACTGGCGATGATTGAATTTGATGTCACAGGTAAGGTCCTATGGGTCAATGATATTTTTGCAAAAGCCATGAAATATTCAAAGGAAGAAATGATTGGTTTAAAGCATAGACAGTTTTGTCCTCCGCATATTGCAGAAGACGCAAGTTATCAAATGTTTTGGAAGCGTTTGAAAAATGGTCAAGTGTTTCAGGAAAAGGTGCAGCGGATCACGAAGTACGGTGACACCTTATGGCTTGAAGCGACGTATACACCAGTGCTCAATGAAGAGGGGAACGTAGTGGCTGTCGTGAAAGTGGCAACAGATATTACGGAGAGAGAAAACACAATGAAGCAGGTAGTAGAAGACCTAAAAGATATGTCTGCAAAATTAATGGAGCGAGCGGAAATCGGCATCCAGCATAGTCAAAGTGTAAATGCTTCTTTTGAACATATTGCGAATGAAACGGATCAAAACATGAGTTTGCTAGAAGGGTTAACAGAGCAGGTGGAGTCGATCAGCTCAATTGCTACAACGATTAACAGTATCGCTTCCCAAACGCAGCTGCTCGCATTGAACGCGGCCATAGAAGCTGCGCATGCGGGTTCCTATGGAAATGGCTTTAGTGTCGTCGCGGCAGAAATCCGTAAGCTTGCGACAGATTCAAAGGAAGCGATCGTAAAGGTGGATCGTTATGTGAAGGCGATCCATTTAGAAGTTGAAAAGGTCAGCAACGGAACAAGCCGTGCAAAGACAAGTGTGTTTACAAACCGGGATCTTGTCAAGCAGGCAAGCGAGGAATTCATGAATGTAGGAGAAGCAGCACGCGGCTTAGATCGTCAAGCACAAAGTTTAGCAGCAATTGTATAGCCGAAAACGAAAAAACACCCAATCTCGATCAGGAGAAGGGTGTTTTTCCTATGGTTTATTTTAAAATATCAAACAATTCGTGTAAGTCTTTAATTTCATAATCTGGTGTCACATCTGTTTCATTTTTCTTGCCATGACGATTGATCCAAACGGTTTGGATGCCAGCGCGAGAAGCGCCGAGAATATCTGTTTTTGGATTATCTCCTACCATGATGACATCATCTTTTGTGAGATTTAACAGCTGAAGGCAGTGCTCAAAGATGCCAGGATCAGGCTTTCCTTTCCCGTAATCTCCTGAAATCACAATTTCATTAAAGTAAGGGGCAAGTTCCGGAACACCTGCAAGTTTTTCTTTTTGCAGACTAGGATCTCCATTTGTTAAAAGAAGTAATTCATAGTTGCCCTTCAGGCGCTCTAAAACAGGATACGTTTCTTCATAGACATACGGGCGTTTTCTGCGCTCTGCTGCAAAGAAATCTGCTAAGTATTGACCAAATGCTTCATCGTCAATTCCTGCCTCTTTTAAGCCGTTTGTCCAAGCGTTTTTGCGATACTCTGGTGCAAGGGCGTTCAGCTTTTGAAAGCCTTCGCTAATCGGCTCACTAAAATTGGACCACAGTCCTTCAAAAGGATTAATGCCAATCATGACAGTATAATCATATGTTTCATAAGAAGAGTACAGCTTTCTTGCTTCTTCACGCACAATCTGTTCAAACGATTCTGGATCAAGTCCATATTTCTTTTCCGCTTCCCTGCATGTTTCCTGAAAAGTGGTATGAATGCTTTTTTCATCCCAAAGCAAAGTATCATCTAAATCGAAAAATACGGCTTTCATGATCTTCTCCCTTGTTATGTATGTAGTTACCCTCAATTGCATGTGACAGGCTCATGTTCATTTTACAATAGAAGTTTTAGAGTTTAAATAGATTATTTAGTAATAAAAAAAGTGCACAAAAATGTGCACTCTTACATTATTTTGATAAATCAATGGTCTTATACTTACCGCCAGTCCATCCTAATCCTGATGAGACTTGAAGCGAGAATTTCTTTTCGTTTGGAACTTCAAAAGCAATTCTGCCTTTTTTAGATAATTTAGGATTTATTTGTTTTAAGAAGAAACTTGAATCGGTATCATTTACATACATATTATTTGTTGCAAGTGATTTGTATTCTGTGCCGTCTTTGCCAATTAACCTGAACATCTCAGTATCTACCATTCTGCCTTTTTTACCTGTATTTTTGACCGTTACTTCAACAATCACAAATTTGCCGTCTGTCGTTACATCGCTCATATACTGTTTTTGTAAAGATTTCGCTTCTGTTACGCTGTTTACTTGATAAGTAAAATCTTCGACTGCTACTTTATCTCCAATTTTATGCGTTTTTTCTTTATCATTTTTCTTTTCGCTACTCGTTACTGCATTTTTAGAACCAGTATTTGATGTATTATCTTTTTTGCTGCCGCCCCCAGCCATACAAGATACAAAGATAATAATCAAAATGAGAATAATGATACTAAGACACCCAATCTTAAAAAACTTTTTCAAATAAATCCCCTACTTTTCCTTAATTTATTAAATGAATTTGAATACTTCTCCAATGATAAGTCTAAAGAATTATAAAATCAATCATTTTTTTGAAAAAATAGATATATAATCCTTTTTTATATGGAATATGATTTATATTTTTGTTTATTTATGTATACAACTTGATTTATATCGGTGTGATAATGAAAAATTGAAGGATTTGAAGAGACTTTATTTCTTTTTAAATAAGGCTTGCCCAAATCGTTTCGTCATGCTAAAATGAAAAAGTTGTTTCAAGAGTTCGGTTACTTGACGGACAAATGAAAATTGTGTAGAATAGTTAACGAATTGAATAGATATCACAAGCAGAAGCACCCGCTTCTCACCTGATTGACACATGTTTGTAGTTGACAGGTTGACCGTACATTTATTTTTTCATGCAAATGTTCGCAGTGTGGGTGTTTTATATGCCCACACTTTTTGTTTGCCTGTAAAACATACAACGAAATGGTCAAAATGAATTGTGAACTCAATTCAAAATCTCATGGAGGTGGCTCACTATTAGCAAAGATCAATTAGTTAATGAAGGTATTCGTGCGCGTGAAGTTCGTTTGATCGGACAAAATGGCGATCAGCTTGGGATTAAAACCCGCCAGGAAGCTCTGGAAATTGCTACGAAAGCCAATCTTGACCTTGTGTTAGTTGCTGCAAATGCAAAACCACCTGTTTGCCGAATCATGGACTATGGTAAGTTCCGATTCGAACAACAGAAGAAGGAAAAAGAGGCACGTAAGAATCAAAAAATCATTAGCTTAAAAGAAGTTCGGTTGAGCCCGACAATCGATGAACATGATTTTAACACGAAGCTCCGTAATGCAATCAAATTCCTTGAAAAGGGAGATAAAGTGAAAGCTTCTATCCGCTTTAAAGGCCGTGCGATTACGCATAAAGAAATCGGACAGCGCGTGTTAGACCGTTTCTCTGAAGCTTGCGCTGAAGTAGCAACAGTAGAAACAAAACCTAAGATGGACGGACGCAGCATGTTCCTCATGCTTGCACCAAAAGTCGAAAAGTAAAAGTAACAGAGGGAGGAAACATCCAATGCCAAAAATGAAAACTCACCGCGGATCTGCTAAACGTTTCAAAAAAACAGGTTCTGGTAAACTTAAACGTTCTCATGCGTACACAAGTCACTTGTTCGCTAACAAATCTACAAAGCAAAAACGTAAATTGCGTAAGAGCGCAATCGTAAGTGCTGGAGATTTCAAACGTATCAAACAACAACTTGCAAACATCAAGTAATCTGGAATAGGAAACATAGGAGGGAATTACAATGCCAAGAGTAAAAGGCGGAACTGTGTCGCGTCAGCGTCGTAAAAAGGTTCTTAAATTAGCAAAAGGTTATTTCGGTTCAAAACATAGATTATATAAAGTAGCAAACCAACAGGTGATGAAATCTGGAAACTACGCTTTCCGTGACCGTCGTCAGAAAAAACGTGACTTCCGTAAACTATGGATCACTCGTATCAATGCTGCAGCTCGTATGAACGGTCTTTCTTACAGCCGTTTAATGCATGGCTTAAAGCTTTCTGGTATCGAAGTAAACCGCAAAATGCTTGCTGATCTTGCTGTGAATGACCTAAACGCATTCAACCAGCTTGCTGATGCTGCAAAAGCACAACTAGACAAGTAAGTCATATAAAAGATCATTCCGCCAAGGAGTGATCTTTTTTTCTCATCATGTGAGGTGAAATCAATGAATATCGCTCTGATCGTGCTGCTCATCTTGGTCAATGTCTATGGGTTTTGTCTCATGGGAGAGGATAAACGCCGAGCGAAAGCACACAAATGGAGAATATCAGAAGCGCACTTATGGAGTGCCGCAGTACTTTTTGGTGCTGCTGGGTCATTTCTTGGCATGCAGTATTTCCGTCATAAAACGAAGCATCCTGCCTTTCAAATGGGTATGCCTGCTTTAATTGTTGTCCAATTGGTGATATTGGTCTATCTCAATCTCATCTGAAAAGGGAGCAGACGCCGTTAAGTCGGCGTATCTGCTCCCTTTTTTTGTTTGATTTTTTTGATGGGCTGATCCCAATCAATTTTTGTTTGAGGATACCGTTCAATGATGTTGTCCTCAAGTTTTTCAAAGTCTTCTAATGTGAATTCATTTAGCTTCTCAGGTGACTCCGTCCAAACGTAAATGGAGTGGACAAACAGAGGATGATCCTTAGAAGGAACATGCTTCTCCCCTTCAAACAAGACACCTTTATAGACGAAATTAAAATTTTTACGGGCATTTTGCTGTTCGTCCATAAAATAAAAGCCTTCTTTTAATTGTGCTTGTTTCAGCTTTCTTCTCGGGTTTGAGAAGAATTTTACCGCCATGTAGAATATATAGACAAGCAATGCAACAAGAGCAAGTCTAATGAGGATGACAAACATGACAGGATGCACCTCCAATACCGTTATCTGATGTACTACGAATGAGAAAGACAAAAGGTTTCAACTTTTTTAAAAAAAATATTTCGATTAACGAAAAAATATTCATAAAAAGATCGTATTGAACGAAAGAGGTTTTGTATAATAAGAATGCACCATGAAGAAAAAGGAGGATACACAGAATGACAAAACTAGATCAAACATTAACTATGCTGAAAGACCTAACGGATGCAAAAGGGATTCCAGGAAATGAACGTGATGTAAAAAAAGTCATGCAGTCATACATAGAAACATATGCGGATGAAGTCTCTACAGACCGCCTTGGCAGCTTAATTGCTAAGAAGGAAGGAAATGCAAATGGGCCTAAAGTGATGCTTGCTGGTCACTTAGATGAAGTAGGATTCATGGTGACAAAAATCGATGACAAAGGCTATATTCGTTTTCAAACGGTCGGTGGCTGGTGGTCTCAAGTTATGCTGGCGCAGCGTGTCACCATTGTGACGAAAAAAGGAGACATTACAGGTGTGATTGGTTCTAAACCGCCACATGTTTTATCACCAGAAGCACGAAAGAAATCAATCGAAATCACAGATATGTTCATTGATATTGGGGCTTCGAGCAAAGAACAGGCAATGGAATGGGGCGTCCTCCCTGGAGATCAAATCGTACCTTACTTTGAGTTTACGGTAATGAATGACGAAAAAATGCTTCTTGCAAAAGCCTGGGACAACCGTATCGGCTGTGCAGTAGCGATTGATGTCATGAAGAATTTAAAGGATACTCAGCATGAAAATATTGCATACAGTGTAGCAACTGTCCAAGAGGAAGTTGGCTTACGTGGAGCTAAAACAGCTGCAGCTACCATCCAGCCTGATATTGGATTTGCTATTGATGTTGGAGTAGCAGGTGATACACCAGGTATTACTGAAAAAGAAGCAACAAGCAAACTTGGCAAAGGACCAACGATTGTTGTGTTCGACGCTTCCATGGTTTCTCATAAAGGGCTTCGCGATTTTGTTGTCCAAACTGCAGATGAATTAAACATTCCTTATCAATATGATTCCATGCCAGGTGGAGGAACAGATGCTGGAGGTATTCACTTAACAGGTCATGGCGTTCCATCACTATCCATCGGGATTCCAAGCAGATATATTCATACCCATGCAGCCATGATTCATCGAGATGATTATGAAAATGCGGTGAAGCTTTTAACAGAAGTCATCAAAAGACTTGATCAAAAAACGGTCGAACAAATTACGTACGGTTCTTAATGATAAAACCTTTCCTCAGTATGGGGAAAGGTTTTTTAATTGCGTTGAATTTCCCAGGAAATGAACTTTGGAATGTAAGTTGTGTCAAAAGAACTGTTTTCAGTAAATGAAGTGATATTTTTCTAGTGAGGAAGGCACATGTGATCTATCTTGTGTTTATGTAAGATGAAATCAATAAAAAGGACAGAGCCAATTGAGGCTCTGTCAAAAGAGAGTTTATGGAAGTAGGTGAAGCTTATTTTAGATTAAATCAATTATTCCTATTTGTCAACTAGGTTTTAAAAGAAAGAAAAATCACTCAATTTATGTTATATTTGTAACAAATTGTTTATACAAAGGGGATGGTTAAATGAATGCGGTTTCAATTGTGATAGGATCGATGTGTATTTTAGCGATTGCCTATCGCCTCTATGGCACGTTTATGATGGTGAAGGTACTAAAGGTCACAGATGATCATCCTACACCGGCTCATGCACTCGAGGATGGGAAAGATTATGTGCCAACAAACAAATGGGTCACATTTGGGCATCACTTTGCTGCAATTGCCGCTGCTGGTCCATTAGTTGGTCCGATTTTAGCCGCACAATTTGGGTATTTACCTGGTCTCCTTTGGCTCTTAATTGGAGCGGTGATTGGCGGAGCTGTTCATGATCTTGTGGTCTTGTTTGCTTCGATGCGAAAAAAGGGGAAATCACTATCCGAGGTAGCGAAAGAGGAGCTTGGTCCTGTTGCAGGATTTTGCACAGGGCTCGCCATGTTATTTATTATTACAATTACAATGGCAGGACTGTCCATGGTTGTGCTTCATGCTTTAGAACGAAATCCTTGGGGAACCTTTGCAGTTGGTATTACCATTCCAATAGCGATGGGAGTCGGCCTTTATTATAAAAAGACAGGCAATTTAAAGCTGGCGACATCTGCGGGATTCATATTACTGATGTTGGGGGTATTCCTTGGACCGAATATTCAAGGAACAGCACTTGGAGATTTGTTAACACTTGATACAAAAACGCTTGCTCTTGCCCTGCCAATCTATGCGTTCTTTGCTGCGGCCCTGCCGGTTTGGTTGCTTTTGGCACCAAGAGACTATTTAAGCAGTTTTATGAAAATTGGTGTTTTCATCGCGCTGATTGCGGGAATCTTTGTGGTTAATCCAACCATCCAATTTCCGGCGTTTACGGAGTTTGTAAATGGAGGAGGGCCTGTCTTAGCTGGACCTGTATGGCCTTTTATTTCGATTACCATTGCTTGTGGTGCGATTTCTGGTTTTCATGCATTTGTTGGCTCTGGCACAACGCCAAAAATGCTAGATCGTTGGAGTGATATGAAGCCGGTGGCGTTTGGCGCGATGCTCGTAGAATGTTTAGTGGGAATCATGGCGTTAATTGCCGCTACTGCGCTTCATCCGGGAGATTATTTTGCAATTAATAGTACACCTGAAGTGTTCCGTACGCTTGGTATGAGTGTCGAGAATCTTCCTCAACTAAGCAAAGAAATCGGTCTTGACTTAGAAGGAAGAACAGGTGGAGCTGTTACATTAGCTGTAGGGATGGCGTACATCTTTACGGGTATTCCGTTCTTTAGTCATTTGGCCTCTTATTTCTTCCAATTCGTGATTATGTTTGAAGCCGTCTTTATTTTAACGGCGATTGACGCAGGAACCCGTGTCGCGCGATATTTGATCCAAGACTTCTTTGGAGAAGCATATAAACCGCTGAAACGAAATGACTGGGTACCAGGGTCAGTCTTTGCAAGTGCACTTGCTTGTTTTATGTGGGGATACTTGCTTTACTCTGGAGACATTGGGTCCATTTGGGCACTCTTTGGCGTGTCAAACCAGCTAATGGCCTCGGTCGGATTAATCATTGGGGCGACGGTTGTGTTAAAAATTGCGGATAAAAGACGGTATATGTTGACTTGTTTAATTCCACTTGCTTACTTATATGTGACGGTGAATTATGCGGGTTATTGGATGGTTGCGAATGTCTATCTCAATCCTGAAGCATCTGGCTACAGTGTACTGAACGCCGTGCTTTCGATGATTATGCTGATTTTAGGTTTTGTCATTATCGTGTTCGCTATTAAAAAATGGATCGAGATTTGGCGCGATCCAGCTCTTCGAATGGAGACACCAATCACTGGCTAAATGAACAAAGCCGGCTTGCTCATAGATAAGCAAACCGGCTTCTTGTTATTGCTGATGCTCAGGCTTTAAGCCCTGCTCCAATGTTTCAAGAATTTCATTTTTTTCATCTTCTGATGCCTCTTGCCATAACACCTCAAACAAAACGCCAAGACCTGGCAGCATTTTTTCCTCGCCACTTTGAATCGCATCTAAAATCGTATGCTCAAGCTGCTCTTGATTATGGCCAGTGATGTTTTGAATGACTGCGCCTCTTAAATTAAAATCCATTGCCCACACTCCTTTTTTGATGGTGATAGCCCTATTCTGTCTCAAAGACAGGTTTATTATGTAGTGTGCTTGAGATATAATAAATTCATGATATTTAAAGGAGTTAAAGTCGCTTGAAATATATAGAATCAGCTAAAAACGCACACATTAAACAATGGAAAAAGCTCCATACAAAAAAAGAACGAACGAAAACAGGGCTGTTCCTTGTTGAAGGAAAACACTTAGTAGAAGAAGCATTGAAAAGCGGGGTTGTAAAAGAGTTAATGGTCGCAACGCCTGACATGCTCCCTGCTGACATCGAGCCTGACATTGAGCTGTATGAATTAAGTGAAGAGGCTTTTACTGCGATGACGGAAACGGAAACACCTCAGCAAATCGCAGCGGTTTGTACAATTCCTGTATTTGAGGAGAAAAAGTATGAACGAATGCTTCTGTTAGATGCAGTGCAGGATCCGGGGAATTTAGGCACACTCATTCGGACAGCAGATGCAGCGGGGCTTGATGCTGTGATTCTAGGGGATGGAACCGTTGATGCGTTTAACGGAAAAACGCTCCGTTCAGCACAAGGGTCTCATTTTCACCTGCCTATCTTAAAACAAACGCTACAACAGACAATTCCAGCATTAAAGGCGCAAGGTATACCTGTATATGGCACTGCTTTAAAAAATGCGAAAGAGTATAAACACATAGCATCAGAAGGTCCATTTGCGTTAATTGTAGGCAACGAGGGAGCAGGTATTGATCCAGAGATTCTTCAAATCACAGATCAAAATTTATATGTACCGATGTACGGACAAGCGGAATCATTAAATGTGGCTGTGGCAGCAGCGGTTCTTGTCTATCATTTGCGCGGATAGTGTTGCATCACGTCCTATTTTTCACTATAATGAAACTAATATTTAAAAACCATGATAGAGGAAGATTGTTTCACGGAGCGTCCTATTAGGGAGAATGCATCGTAGACTGAAAGTGCATTTAAGGAATGCTGAAACAGGAATTCACCTCTGGAGTTGTCACCGGGACCGCAGGTTTTGCGTAAAGGTGGACCGGATTCGTTTGATTCCGTTATGTCAATGAAGCTTATTCGCACATATATTTGTGCTTAACAAGGGTGGTACCGCGACCACAACTCGTCCCTTCTTTTTTGGAGGGGCGGGTTTTTTTATTGTCTTCAAACAATCAAACACCCGTTTATTCAGACGGTTTTGTATATTAAAAGGAGGATGACACTCATGCAAGAAACGTTAAAACAGCTTGAAACAGAAGCGATAGCGAAGGTAGAAGCAGCCAGCTCGCTCAAAGAAGTCAATGACATTCGTGTTCAATATTTAGGGAAAAAAGGTCCGATTACAGAAGTGCTGCGCGGAATGGGCAAGCTTTCCGCTGAAGAAAGACCAAAAATGGGCGCACTTGCAAATGAAGTGAGAGAGCAGATTGCTGGTGCCATTGCTGAAAAAAATGAGCAGCTAGAAGCAGAAGAAGTGAAAAAGAAACTGGCTTCTCAAACCATTGATGTCACATTGCCAGCAAGTCCGATCAAAATCGGGGCAAGACATCCATTAACGATTGTCGTAGAAGATATTGAAGATTTATTTATCGGCATGGGCTATACCGTTGAAGAGGGCCCAGAGGTGGAAACAGATTACTATAACTTTGAAGCGCTCAATCTTCCAAAAGAACACCCTGCACGTGATATGCAGGACAGCTTCTATATTACTGAAGACACACTCATGAGAACACAAACATCACCCGTTCAAGCACGTACACTTGAGAAATATAAAGGCCAAGGTCCTGTGAAGATCATCTGTCCTGGTAAGGTATATAGACGTGACAGCGATGATGCCACTCACTCGCATCAATTCATGCAGATTGAAGGACTTGTGGTAGATCACAATATTAGCATGAGTGACCTCAAAGGAACGCTTGAGACAGTCGCAAGAAAAATGTTTGGGGAAGATCGTGAAATTAGACTGCGCCCAAGCTTTTTCCCATTCACAGAACCTTCCGTTGAAGTTGATGTGTCATGCTTTAAATGCGGCGGGAAAGGCTGTTCCGTATGTAAAGGAACAGGCTGGATTGAAATTTTAGGTGCAGGAATGGTTCACCCGAATGTATTAAAAATGAGCGGATTTGATCCAGATACTTACCAAGGCTTTGCTTTTGGAATGGGTGTTGAACGTATTGCGATGCTGAAATACGGCATAGATGACATTCGTCATTTCTACACAAATGATATTAGATTCACGAAGCAATTTAAGCAGGACTAAGAGGAGGAAATCAACATGTTTGTTTCATATAAATGGTTAGAGGACTATGTCGATTTAGAAGGCATCAAGCCGGATGAATTAGCAGAGAAAATCACAAGAAGCGGAATTGAAGTGGAAGCCGTTGAGTATAAAGGCGAAGGCATCAAAGGCGTTGTCGTTGGACACGTCATTGAACGTGAACAGCATCCGAATGCGGATAAATTAAACAAATGTCTTGTTGATATCGGCGAAGACGCACCGGTGCAAATTATATGCGGGGCTCCAAATGTGGATAAAGGACAGCATGTGGCTGTCGCAACGGTTGGTGCAGTCCTTCCTGGAAACTTTAAAATTAAAAAAGCAAAACTGCGCGGTGAAGAGTCTCATGGCATGATTTGTTCTCTGCAAGAATTAGGCGTAGAGAGCAAGCTCGTACCAAAAGAATATGCAGAAGGCATCTTTGTTTTCCCGAATGACGTGAAACCAGGAGATGATGCCCTTCAAGCGCTTCAATTAGATGACGCGGTACTTGAGCTTGGCTTAACACCAAACCGTGCCGATGCCCTTAATATGCTAGGTGTCGCTTATGAGGTTGCCGCCATTTTAGGGAGAGACATCAAGCTTCCTGATACAGCGCATGACACTTCTTCTGAAAAAGCAGCAGACTATATTTCTGTTAAAATTGAGGATCAAGAAGCGAATCCACTTTATGCAGCGAAGATCATTAAAAATGTAAAGATTGGACCAGCACCACTTTGGATACAAACAAGATTGATGAATGCAGGTATCCGCCCAATTAACAACGTCGTGGATATTACGAATTTTGTCTTACTTGAATACGGTCAACCACTACATGCCTTTGATTATGACCGCTTTGGTTCAAAGCAGGTGGTCGTACGTAAAGCGGCTGAAAATGAAATGATTCAAACTCTGGATGAACAAGAACGTACATTGTCTTCGAAGCATCTTGTCATTACAAATGGCACAAAAGCGCATGCTGTTGCAGGTGTCATGGGCGGTTTTGAATCAGAGGTGCGTGATGAGACGACAACGATTCTTTTAGAAGCGGCATATTTCAACGGTCAAACCGTCCGTCAAGCATCTAGAGACTTAGGGCTTCGCAGTGAATCAAGCACACGATTTGAAAAAGGGCTCGATCCGCAGCGGACGAAATCAGCAGCCGAAAGAGCAGCTCAATTGATCAGCACCTATGCAGGCGGTGAAGTACTAAGCGGTACAGTTGAGGAAAACCACCTTGAAACAAGTATGAATGTCATCCACGTATCAACTGAGCGTGTGAACAAGGTGCTTGGCATGAGCATTTCAAAAGAAGATATGATTCAGATTTTCAACAAACTAGGCTTTACAGTGGGCGAATCAAATGATGTGCTTGTCGTAACGGTTCCTTCTCGCAGAATGGATATTACGATTGAAGAGGACCTCATTGAAGAAGTCGCGAGATTATACGGATACGACAATATTCCATCTACACTGCCTGCGACAGCTGGTACCGTTGGCGGTCTCACGCCATACCAAGTGAAGCGCAGAAAGGTGAGACGTTTCTTAGAGGGCGCAGGGCTTTCTCAAGCGATTACGTATTCATTAACGAATCAGCATAAGTCCACAGCCTTTGCTTTAAATCCAGCTTATCAAACAAGACTTTCCCTGCCAATGAGTGAGGAACGCAGTGTGCTGAGACAAAGCCTTCTGCCAAACTTACTTGATTCTGTCGCATATAACTTAGCAAGACAAGCTGATTCTTTTGCCTTTTACGAAACGGGTTCTGTTTTCTTAGCGGAAACGGAAGGCGCAAAACCGGTGGAGAAAGAACATGTCGCTGGTGCGCTGACAGGCTTATGGCATAAAAATCTTTGGCAGGGCGAGAAAAAAGCTGTCGATTTTTATGTAGCGAAGGGTATTGCAGAAGGGCTGTTTGAAAAGCTTGGTGTATCAGGAGAGATCACGTATGTTCAAGCAGAGCGTGAGGGTCTTCACCCAGGACGTACAGCCGATGTTCATTTAAATGGAAAAGTGATTGGCTTTGTAGCTGCACTTCATCCAGTAGTGGAAAAGGAATTAGATTTAAAAGAAACGTATGTATTTGAATTTGATTTAACAGATGTAATGACGTCTGAAACAGAGGATATGAAATATACGGCTATTCCGAGATTCCCAGCAGTGACAAGAGACATCGCACTTGTCGTCGATCAGCATATTTCAAGCGGACAGCTAGAGCAAGTCATTTATGAAGCTGGCGGCCAATTGCTCACAGATCTTTCCGTCTTTGATGTGTATGAGGGTGAGCATATGGAAGAAGGTAAGAAATCTGTTGCATTCTCTCTGCAGTATTTAAACCCAGAACAAACGTTGACCGAGGAAGAAGTCACGGCTGTTCATACAAACGTATTGAAAGCATTAGAAGATACGTATCAAGCCGTCTTGCGCGGATAATAAAAAGAGCTATCGCTTTATGGGCGATAGCTCTTAGCGTGTAGACAAACCCTCGCATTCGTTGTCAGTCCTGCGCGCTGGTACTCACGAATGTCAAATTCGCTCTGTGCCAGTGCTCGTCCTTCCTAGACTGCAAAGGTTTTCTATCACGCTGAAAAGAAGACAAAGGGCTAAAATCAAGTTCATTTTAGCCCTTTGTCAACAATCTGAGAGCTATCGCTTTATGGGCGATAGCTCTTTTTTGATTATAACCATTTTTTCGCTTTTTGGGTGTTGGCAAAATGAAGTTTTGTAAATTGGCGTAAAGCCTCTTCGCCGTGCTGTTTCATCAGCTTTGCTGCCGCTTTGTCAACATGCGGACCGGCCCCTTTTGGAATGTCAAAGCCCGCTGCTTTTGATAATTTATCCATTTCAATTAAAAAAGCATATCTTGCAATAATAGAAGCTGCAGCAACTGATAAGTGAATGCCTTCTGCTTTCGTACTAAAATATGTACGCTCCCGAATGATCTTTTTCCCCGCAAGGTGCCTGAAATAAATGCCTGGTTCGGCAAATTGGTCAATGAGAATGGCTTCTGGTTTCTTGCCATCCAGTTTTTCTAGCACGGAGGTGATGACTTGGTTATGAAGCAGTGCCTTCATTTTCCCTTGGCTCATGCCCTTTTCCTGCATCGCATTGTATTTTTCATTCCGAAGCACGAGAAGGCTGAACGGGATGGTTTTGATCAAGTCTTTGGCAATGTTGATAATCTGCGGATCTTTGAGTCCTTTTGAGTCTTTCACCCCGAGCTCTTTCATGAGAGCAAGCTGACTGGAATCAACATAAGCCGCACAGACCGTAATGGGTCCAAAATAATCGCCAGTACCGACCTCATCTGAGCCAATAACCGACATGGAAGCGATGCCGGGTGGTGGGCTGTACGGTGTGATGGATGGTGTTTTTTTGCTTTTTGTTTCAGCTGCTTGTAAATGGTTGAACTGACTTGCTTCAGCTTCTGCCTTTTGTCCTTGGAACAGTACTTTTCCAGATTTGTAGGCTGTAATCGTACAGCCGGGAACCTTTGCTTGAAAAAGAGCGCCTGGTGGCAAAGTGTCAGTTAAATGCTGAGCGTACACGCTCTTCATTTTTTTCATGTCTTCTGATGTTGCTTTTAAGACGGATTGGGGCACAGTGGATAACTCCTTTTTACCTTGATATCATTGATTTCTAAAGTGTACCATAACAGGGAAGGGCTCGTCTTTCCATTCAATGTCTAAACATGTTATGATAGAGACTAGGATTCTCGTGGAATGGAGGAGAAACGTTGTCTGACGGCGGTAAAACGAAAACAACAGTTGAGATTTACGGACAGTCCTATACGATCATCGGTCAAGAAACGAAGATGCATATGCGACATGTTGCTTCAATTGTTGATGATAAAATGAGAGAAATCAATGAAAAAAATCCATACCTTGATATAAACAAATTAGCTGTACTGACAGCAGTCAATGTCGTCCACGACTACTTGAAATTAAAAGAGCAATACGAAAAACTAGAGCTTCATCTAAAAGAAAAGGAATGAAATTACCGTGATCGATATCATCATTTTGTTTTTGCTTCTTATGGGAACGCTTGTCGGTCTAAAACGCGGGTTTATTCTTCAATTTATTAAATTGATTAGCTTTGTTGTTTCTATTTTAGTGGCTTCTATGTTTTATCAGTCACTTGCACCACAGCTTACGTGGATTCCAGCACCTAATTTTAGCGGCGGTCAAGCGCAGCTTGCTTTCTTTAGTGGGAATCTAGAAACAGCTTATTATAATACCATTGCGTTTATCATTCTGTTTATCTTGACCAAAATCCTGCTCGCTATCATCGGCGGATTGCTCACAACCATTGCAAGTATCCCTGTGATTAAACAGGTCAACAAACTGCTTGGCGCTGTTTTAGGATTTCTTGAAACCTATCTATTTGTGTTTATTCTATTGTTTGTGGCTGCATTACTTCCAGTCGATGCGCTTCAAACCATGATGAGCAAATCAATGTTAGCAGATGCGATCGTAAATAGCACCCCTTACCTGTCCGGTCTTGTCAAAGACCTCTGGTCGACGTATGGAGTTTAAGAACTTCTCCTTTCCTGGAGAAGTTCTTTCTCATTCCATGACAGAAAGTTGTCGGATGAAGGGAAAGTTTGTATATTTATATAGGAAGATGCCAAAGCGGCTGGAGGATGAGAGATGAATAAAAAAGATATTATCAAACTTCTTGAAACAATTGCAGTCTATATGGAGCTAAAAGGAGATAATCCTTTTAAAATTTCTGCCTTTCGTAAAGCAGCTGCGGCACTAGAACAAGATGACCGCAGTCTTTCTCAAATAGATGACCTATTAGCATTACCCGGCATTGGAAAAGGAACCTTTGCTGTGATCACAGAGTATATCGAAAAAGGACAGTCTGAAACACTCGAACAATTAAAAAAAGAAGTGCCTGAAGGACTTGTCCCGCTCTTAAAATTGCAAGGACTCGGCGGGAAGAAGATTGCTAAGCTCTACCAAGAGCTTGGTGTTCACGATGCACAGTCTTTAAAAGAAGCATGTGAAGCGGAAAAAGTACAAACGCTTGCTGGGTTTGGCAAAAAAACAGAAGAAAAGATTCTTGCCGCTCTTGAGGAGGCAGGAAAGCAGCCAGAACGACTACCAATTGGCTTTGCATTAGATGTGGCAGAGCGAATTGATCATGCACTGGAACAGATGGAGGGAATCATCCGTTTTTCAAGAGCGGGTAGTTTAAGACGTGCGCGTGAAACGGTCAAAGATTTAGATTACATCATTGCGACTGACAACCCTGAACAAGTGAGGAAGCAGCTTGTTGCTCTTGATGATGTCAAAGATGTCATTGCGAGCGGTGATACGAAGGTATCGGTCATTCTTGCACTTGATTTTGAAATCAGTGTAGATTTCCGCCTTGTGACAACAGACCAATTTGCAACAACGCTGCACCATTTCACTGGCTCAAAAGATCATAACATTCGTATGCGACAACTTGCGAAGGAGCGCGGTGAGCGTATTAGTGAATATGGGGTTGAAACGATCGAAACTGGGGATGTGAAAACATTTGAAGACGAAAGCGCTTTTTATGCACATTTCCAACTTCCGCTCATTCCGCCAGAAATTCGTGAAACCGGAGCAGAGATTGATACGTATAAAGAAAGTATGCAATTTGTAGAACGAAAAGATATCAAAGGCGATCTTCATATGCACTCGACATGGAGTGATGGCGCTTTTTCTATTCGCGAAATGGCAGAGGCATGTATCGCAAAAGGCTATGAATACATGGCGATCACAGACCACTCACAATATTTAAAAGTAGCAAACGGTTTAACAAAAGAACGTTTGCGTTTGCAAGCAAAAGAAATTGACAAGCTGAATCAAGAATTCGAGCATTTTTACATTTTCAAAGGGGTCGAAATGGACATTCTGCCGGATGGATCGTTAGATTATGATGATGACTTTCTAGCAGACATGGATTTTGTCATTGCGTCTATTCATTCTAGCTTCTCTCAGCCGGAGGAAGTCATTATGGAGCGCCTAGAAAATGCCTTGAATAATCAGCATGTGGATTTAATTGCCCATCCAACAGGCCGTTTGATTGGTAGACGAGATGGCTATGCCTTAAATATTGATCAGCTCATAGAGCTTGCGAAGAAAACGGGCACTGCACTGGAACTCAACAGCAACCCGTCAAGACTTGATTTAAAAACAGAGCATTTAATGAAAGCAAATGAAGCGGGTGTGAACATCATGATCAACACAGATGCGCACAACATCGCCATGCTCGATCATATGGAAGTCGGTGTCACAGCTGCAAGAAAGGGCTGGACACCAAAAGCAAATGTCGTGAATACATTTTCTCTCGATGAGATGAAAAAGTTTTTAACGCGTGACAGGTAGTCGTTAGGAGGCTGGACCATGCTGCAACAAAAAGTGTTAGCATCATTAGAATTTCATAAAGTAAAAGAAAAAGTCATGTCCTATACTGCATCGACTTTAGGGAAAGAAAAAGCGCAGGACTTAATACCACTCACAGATATCGAGAGCATTCAGCATCTGCTAGAAGAGGTAGCAGAAGCGCAAGATGTGATTCGTTTAAAAGGATCTGCGCCGTTTGGCGGGTTAACGGATATTAGACGAGGAGTCAAACGAGCAGAAATAGGCAGTATATTAAGCCCTGCTGAGCTGATGGAAATTGCGGCGCTGTTATATACCACAAAAAACATGAAGCACTTTCTCGCCTCTATGTATGAGGACGGAGTAGAGATACCGCGTCTTCATACATATGCAGAATCGCTGATTTTACTGCCAGACGTGAGAAAAGAAATCGAAAGCTGTATTGGTGATAATGGAGAAGTGCTTGATCACGCAACGCCAGCCCTCCGCACCATACGAACGCAGTTACGATCACTAGAATCAAAAGTACGAGATAAATTAGAATCAATGATTCGTTCACAATCTGCCTCGAAAATGCTGTCAGACACCATTGTGACTATTCGTAATGATCGGTTTGTCATTCCCGTAAAACAAGAGTACCGCTCGAATTATGGGGGGATTGTTCACGATCAATCTTCTTCAGGCGCAACTCTTTTTATTGAGCCGCAGGTGGTCGTAGATTTAAATAACACCTTGCAGCAAACTCGCCTAAAAGAAAAGCAAGAGATTGAAAAGATTTTGCAAATGCTGACAGCGAGTGTGTCAGAGCACATTGATGAATTGCTTCATAATGTGAATGAACTTCAGACATTAGATTTTATTTTCGCCAAAGCCAAATATGCAAAAGCAGAAAAAGCCACAAAACCTACTGTGAATAACCAAGGGGAGATTTATTTAAAACGGGCAAGACATCCCCTATTGCCCCGAGATCAGGTTGTGGCAAATGATATTGAGCTAGGCAAAGATTTTTCTACGATCGTCATCACAGGTCCAAATACAGGCGGTAAGACCGTCACTTTAAAAACACTTGGACTTCTTACGCTGATGACGCAGGCAGGTCTTCATATTCCAGTCGAAGAAGGATCAGAAGTGGCTGTATTCGATCAAGTCTTTGCTGATATTGGAGACGAGCAGTCTATTGAACAGAGCTTGAGTACATTCTCATCTCATATGGTCAATATTGTGGATATTTTAAAGCATTTGACGTCTAATTCACTTGTGTTATTTGATGAATTAGGTGCGGGGACAGATCCTGCTGAAGGTGCAGCACTTGCGATGAGCATCTTAGATGAAGTTCATCAAACAAATGCGCGCGTCATCGCAACGACTCACTATCCTGAGCTGAAGGCATACGGATATAACCGAGAAGGCGTCACAAATGCGAGTGTAGAGTTTGATATTGAAACCTTATCCCCTACATATCGCTTGCTCATTGGGGTGCCGGGACGAAGTAATGCATTTGAAATTTCCAAGCGTCTAGGACTGCCTCATCATTTAATTGACCGTGCAAAAGCAGATATGCATGCGGAACATAATGAAGTCGATCAGATGATTGCTTCATTAGAAGACAGCAAAAAACAAGCAGAAGAAGAACTGCATGAGACGGAATTCTATAGAAAAGAAGCAGAGAAGCTCCATAAAGAATTGCAAAAACAAATCCTTGAATGGAATGAACAAAAGGACAAACTGCTTGAAGAAGCCGAACAAAAAGCGGCAGAAAAAATTGAACAAGCAACAAAAGAAGCAGAAGAGATTATTCAAGAGCTTCGGTCCATTAAAAGTGAGCATCGCTCGTTCAAAGAACATGAACTCATTGATGCGAGGAAGCGTCTTGAAGAAGCTGTCCCTGAGTTTGACCGTAAGAAAAAACCAGAGCCAGTGAAAAAAGCAGCAAGACAGCTAAAACCAGGCGATGAAGTCAAAGTGCTGACGTTTGGCCAAAAAGGAACGCTCATCGAACAAACGGGTAACAAAGAATGGAGTGTCCAAATGGGCATTCTGAAAATGAAAGTAAAAGAAAAAGATATGGAATTTATCAAATCAGCACCGGAATTTAAACAAGAGAAAGCCATCACGGCGGTCAAAGGAAAAGACTATCATGTATCACTTGAGCTTGATTTAAGAGGAGAGCGTTATGAGAATGCCTTAAGCAGAGTCGAGAAATACTTAGATGATGCCGTCTTAGCTGGCTATCCGCGTGTGTCGATCATTCACGGTAAAGGCACTGGCGCCTTGAGAAAAGGGGTCCAGGAATTATTAAAGCAGCACCGTAGTGTAAAAAATGCTCGTTTTGGAGAACAAGGCGAGGGAGGATCAGGCGTCACCATCGTCGAATTAAAGTAAAAAGGAGAAAACGCATGAAAGCCTTTTGGGAAAATGAACTTGTGGAAATTGCCGCCTATTACAGCGTGGCCGTCCTATGTCTTGTCTTATTTCTTACCATATTTGAACTCGTGACCTCCTATAAAAACTGGGAAGAGATTCAGCGGGGGAACTTAGCTGTTGCTATGGCAACCGGCGGGAAGATTTTTGGGATTGCCAATGTCTTTCAGCATTCCATCGCTCAGCACAACTCCCTTCTTCAAATGATCGGATGGGGCGTATACGGCTTTGTGATGCTGCTTGTCAGCTATTTCATTTTTGAATTTTTAACACCACGATTTAAAGTAGACAAAGAGATTGAGAATGATAATAGAGCGGTCGGGTTTATTTCACTCATTATTTCTGTTGGGCTGTCTTATGTAGTAGCAGCCGGCATTTAAGGAGACGACATGGAAAAACTAGCCAAAGTATTAATTGTAGTTGCCTGCACTTTTGCGGTTATTGGTGCCGTTTACATGTTCCTGTAAAATGAAGAATACATTCTAGAAAGCTGTCAGGGAAAACCTTGACAGCTTTTCACTCATCAAAGGCGGCGAATCAGAATGAATCAAATCTTGCAAAAAGACGAACTCATAAAGCGCATTGACAGTTGTCTCAAAAAGACATCTCTTCCCCAAGACATATATGAACCGTATGTTGCGCGTCCTTTTCAAACGACTGGTTTTTTTGATGATTTGAGTCCATATATCGACATTGATCCATCCGGCTATATTCTTATTCAATATGAACGAGGGATTAAAGTGCTTCATAAAAGAACAAAAGAGGCGGATGAAGTCGTATATTGGATTTTAGAAGACACCATCTTTCTAACTGTGTATCTAGACATGATGAGACAATATCAAGTGGACAACATCCAAACACATTTACCTAATGACCCTAGTATCCATAAACAGATTGTGGAGAGAGTCCATGAGTCATTTCGTGCGATCGGTGGATTATACGAAAAGTGGCATCATGAAGGGAAAAGAGCCTCTATAGAAACACCGGCGAAAAAATGAAGATGTGCCATAGAACGAGCTCGATTTGAAAAAAGCAAACTGCCATAAGGAAAAGTTTGCTATAATAAAATAGTACGAAAGTTCAGGAAGGAGGGTTTTTATGCAGTCAGATAAACGATGGCTTCTGCATTACCCGAATCAAATTCCCCACGAACTCACCATCCCAAATGAAACATTGCAATCTTACTTATTCAGCTCCGCAGAGGCAGCACCTGAGCATACAGCCATTCATTTTTTAGGAAAAAACATCACCTACCAGCAGTTACAAGAAGATGCGCTGAAATTAGCCAGTCACTTGATTGACATCGGTGTCAAAAAAGGCGACAGAGTAGCGATTATGCTGCCAAACTGCCCGCAATCGGTGATTTCTTATTATGCGGTTTTAATAGCAGGCGGCATTGTCGTTCAAACCAATCCGCTTTATACGGAGAAAGAACTGGAATATCAAATGGAGGACAGCGGCTCTAAGGTGCTGATCACTCTCGATCTACTGTATCCAAAGGCCTATAAAATGAAAGCGCTGACAAGTATGGAACATTTGATCATCACAAAATTACAAGATTACTTGCCATTTCCGAAAAACATATTGTTTCCGATTGTCCAGCGAAGGAAAAACAACATGGTCATCCAAGTGGAGAAGAGTGATTCCATTCATCATTTCTCACAGATCATGAAAGAGTCGTCAGGAGAACAGATTCCGCAAATATCCTTTCAACCGAAAGAGGATGTCGCAGTTTTGCAATATACAGGCGGAACGACCGGTTTACCAAAAGGAGTCATGCTCACACACGAAAATATAGTAGCCAATACAGAAATGTGTGCATCCTGGATGTATAAAACGAACCGTGGAAAAGAACGGATTCTAGGGATCATTCCGTTCTTTCATGTATACGGCATGACGACCGTGCTAAACCTTGCAGTCAAAGAAGGTCATCAAATGATTCTTCTTCCGCGTTTTGATGCAGCGGATGCCTTGAAGACTATTGAAAAACAGAAACCGACGCTGTTCCCAGGAGCACCAACGATGTATATTGCCCTGCTTCATCATCCGAATATTGAGAAGTATGACCTATCATCCATCACGGCATGCTTAAGCGGATCGGCCGCTCTTCCTGTTGAAGTCAAACAGAGTTTTGAAAAACTAACAGGAGGAAGGCTGGTGGAGGGATATGGACTTTCAGAAACTTCTCCTGTCACTCATGCCAATTTCTTATGGGGAGCGAACAAAATAGGAAGTATCGGGTGCCCTTGGCCGAATACGGATGCCGGTATTTATTGTGAAGAAACGGGTGGACTCAAAGCGCCATATGAGCATGGAGAGATTATCGTCAAAGGTCCTCAAATCATGAAAGGGTACTGGAATCAGCCGGATGAGACAGCGGCAGTGTTAAGAGACGGCTGGTTTTTCACAGGAGACATTGGGTATATGGATGAGGATGGTTTTTTCTATATCGTAGACCGGAAAAAAGATGTCATCATCGCGAGCGGCTATAATATTTACCCAAGAGAGGTTGAAGAAGCCCTTTATGAGCATGAGCTTGTACAAGAAGTGGTTGTGGCGGGTATTCCAGATCCGTATAGAGGGGAAACAGTAAAAGCCTTTGTTGTCCCGAAAAAGGATGCCTATGTAACAGAGGATGAACTGGATCGTTTTGTTAGAACAAGAATTGCCTCATTTAAAGTGCCGCGTGTCTACGAATTTAAGGAATCACTGCCTAAAACGGCTGTAGGGAAAATCTTGCGCAGAGTGTTAATTGAAGAAGAAAAAAGAAAGCAATCATCTTCAACAGAAGAACCAGTCGATCAATGAGAGAATGAACCAGCATCATCCGGTCAAGCGGCCGGATGATTTGAATTGTACGTGTCTGCTCTGGTATGCTAAAGGTTGAAAAGAAAGAAGAACATCACTTGACAAATCACTCGTTTCTTTTTAACATAAAGTTATGAATGAATGCTCATTCAATTTAGAAAGGGACGAAGCACATTGAAGCAGAAAAGACCGAAGTACATGCAAATTATTGATGCAGCCGTTGTGGTGATTGCAGAGAACGGCTACCATCAATCACAAGTTTCAAAGATTGCCAAACAAGCAGGAGTAGCAGACGGAACCATTTATCTCTATTTCAAAAACAAAGAGGATATTCTGATCTCGTTGTTTAAAGAAAAAATGGGACAATTCATCGAACGGATGGAAAACGATATTCAAAAGAAACCGTCTGCGAAAGAAAAGCTTCTTCTCCTCATTCGAGAACACTTTCGCCTGCTATCGCAAGACCATCATTTGGCCCTTGTGACACAGCTTGAACTCAGGCAGTCAAACCTTGAACTGCGCCAAAAAATCAATGAGGTGCTGAAAGGGTATTTAAATATGCTAGACTCCATTTTAACCGAGGGAAAGAAGACAGGAGAATTTAGACAAAATCTAGATGTCCGCTTAGCGAGACAAATGGTATTTGGGACGATTGATGAAACCGCTACAACATGGGTCATGAATGATCAAAAGTATGACCTGCCAGCACTCGCAGAAAGTGTACATGATCTTCTCTTAAACGGAATACATCAATCTTAAAGACAATTGAAAAAGGATGATTGACATGGAAAAAATACTTAGCTTACACCAAGACGAACAGACAGCACTCATCACGATTCAACACCCGCCTGCAAATGCCTTATCCTCTCAGCTTCTCACTGAACTCAACGACATGTTTGATCAGCTTGAACAAAACAGTGAAGTGAGAGCTATTGTCATTCATGGAGAAGGTAGATTTTTCTCAGCAGGTGCTGATATTAAAGAATTTACGACCTTGCAGGAAGAGTCTGATTATGCCAGCCTTGCAGACAGAGGACAGCAAGTGTTTGAACGAATTGAACAATGTCCAAAACCGGTGATTGCTTCCATTCACGGGGCAGCATTAGGCGGCGGGCTTGAGCTGGCGATGTCGTGTGATATTCGAATCGCAACAAAAGATGCAAAGCTGGGACTGCCGGAATTAAATCTCGGTATTATCCCAGGATTCGGCGGAACGCAGCGCCTGCCTCGCTACGTTGGATCAGCTAAAGCACTTGAAATGATGGGAACAGCTGAGCCGATTACAGGAGAAGAAGCATTTGCCTGCGGACTTGTTTCAAAACTTGCGGAAACAGAGGAAGAAGCGCTGGAAACAGCCAAAACATTGGCGGCGAAATTTGCAGCGAAGAGCCCTAAAACGCTTGAGTATGTGCTTGAGTTATTGAATGCGACAAAAGTGTACTCATATGATGGCGGAATGAAGCTGGAAGCCAAAAAGTTTGCTGAGGTGTTCCAGTCGAATGATGCCAAAGAAGGCATCCAAGCTTTTATCGAAAAGCGTAAACCGA
The DNA here is from genome assembly GCF_024398395.1 of Bacillus sp. FS02. Classification (NCBI taxonomy): domain Bacteria; kingdom Bacillati; phylum Bacillota; class Bacilli; order Caryophanales; family Bacillaceae; genus Bacillus; species Bacillus sp. FS02. The sequence continues at coordinate 3,091,857 of NZ_CP074101.1, forward strand.
ATTTTAAAGGGGAATAAGGGATTAGTACGACACAAGGGGGAGAAATGAATGAATATTTTTGTTTTAATGAAGCGTACGTTTGACACGGAAGAGAAAATCTCTATTCAGTCTGGTGCTATTCAAGAAGATGGGGCAGAGTTCATTATTAATCCTTATGATGAGTACGCAATTGAAGAAGCGATTCAGCTTCGGGATGAGCACGGGGGAGAAGTAACGGTCGTGACAGTTGGCAATGAAGATGCGGAGAAGCAGCTTAGAACAGCACTTGCAATGGGCTGCGATCAAGCCGTTTTATTAAATGTTGAAGATGATTTGGAGGAGTGGGATCAATTTTCTGCTTCTACGATTCTATATCACTATTTCAAGGATAAAGAAGCTTCCTTGATCTTAGCAGGGAATGTAGCGATTGACGGCGGGTCTGGACAGGTGGCCCTGCGTCTTGCTGAATTACTCGGTTTTCCATATGTCACAACCATTACAAGTATTCAAATTGACGGCGGCTCAGCTTCAATTGAGCGAGATGCAGAGGGTGATGTGGAAGTGATTTCTGCCGAGCTCCCGCTAGTGGTCACCGCGCAGCAAGGTCTCAATGAGCCTCGTTATCCATCGTTACCAGGCATCATGAAGGCAAAGAAAAAGCCTTTAGAAGAACTGGAATTAGACGATCTAGATCTAGATGAAGACGATGTGCCATTTAAAATCAAAACAATCGAACGTTTCTTACCGGAGAAAAAAGAGGGTGGCAAGGTGTTGAGCGGAGAGCTTCAGGATCAGGTCAAGGAACTGACAGACCTGCTAAGAAATGAAGCAAAAGTCATCTAAACATCCACTTTACGATATCACGAGAACAAGGGGGAGCTTATAGGATGAGTAAAAAAGTTGTTGTACTTGGAGAAAGTCGTGACGGTAAATTAAGAAATGTGACATTTGAAGCGATTGCTGCCGCTCACGAGGTGGCTGATGGCGGTGAAGTGATTGGCGTTTTAATAGGGGATCACGTCAAAGATCAAGCGGATGAACTGCTTTATTATGGAGCGGATCATGTGATGATCGTCGAGCACCCGCATCTTTCTTATTATACGTCTGATGGTTTTGCGCAGGCGCTTCAAGCAATATTAGATCAAGTCAATCCTGATGCAGTGCTCTTCGGTCATACATCGATCGGAAAAGACTTGTCACCCAAAATAGCTGCACGCCTGCAAACTGGCTTAATTTCAGATGCAATAGATGTAAGCGTTACCGGTGAACATCTTGTTTTCACTAGACCGATTTATTCAGGAAAAGCTTTTGAAAAAGTCATTTCAACAGATCGTCTGCTTTTGGCTACTATCCGCCCAAACAACGTGGCACCGCTGGAGCGTGATGTGTCACGCAGCGGAGAAGTGACGCCAGTTTCTGTCGATATTCAAAACCTAAGAACGATCGTGAAGGAAGTCATTAAAAAAACATCAGAAGGTGTAGATTTATCTGAAGCAAAGGTCATTGTCGCAGGAGGCAGGGGGGTCAAGAGCAAAGAAGGCTTTGAACCGCTGAAAGAACTTGCCCAAACGCTTGGCGCAGCAGTCGGTGCCTCGCGTGGTGCATGTGACGCTGACTACTGCGATTATGCCCTGCAAATTGGTCAAACCGGTAAAGTCGTCACACCTGACCTTTACATTGCCTGCGGGATTTCAGGAGCTATTCAGCATTTAGCCGGTATGTCCAACAGTAAAGTCATTGTTGCGATCAACAAAGACCCAGAAGCTGAAATCTTCAAAATCGCTGATTACGGAATAGTTGGTGACTTATTCGAAGTCGTTCCGCTTTTAAATGAAGAGTTAAAAAAGATGAATATCCATTCTTAACGCTCATACACTCAGAATGCCTAGGTATTCTGGGTTTTTTTGTATGTTATCACGAAACAAAGGAGCGGTTTATAAGTGAATGGGACAGTAAAAGTCAATGAAGTGATTGGACGCATTTCTAAACACATCTATGGACACTTTCAAGAGCATTTAGGAAGAGGAATTTATGACGGCATTTGGGTAGGGAAAGACTCAGCGATTGACCATATTGAGGGGATTCGTACCGATGTACTAAAGGCCCTTCAAGCATTACATATCCCGGTGCTGAGGTGGCCGGGTGGCTGTTTTGCAGACGAGTATCATTGGGCAAACGGCGTCGGTGATCTGAGTGAACGAAAGCCGATGGTGAATACTCATTGGGGTGGCACCGTTGAATCAAATGCGTTTGGTACACATGAATTTATGAGACTGTGTGAACTACTTGAATGTGAGCCTTATATTTGTGGAAACGTTGGAAGCGGCTCTGTTCAGGAATTAGCAGAATGGATTGAATATATCACATTTCCTAAAGGGACACCTATGTCGGATTGGCGGATTCAAAATGGAAAACAAGAACCGTGGGAGCTGACGTATGTTGGTGTAGGTAATGAAAGCTGGGGATGTGGTGGAAATATGACGCCAGAGTATTATGCAGACTTATATAAACGCTACCAAACGTATGTGAGAGAATTTGCTGGTCAGCGCATTTACAAAATCGCATGCGGTGCGAATTCAAATGATGTGAATTGGACAAAAGTATTAATGGAGCGTGCAGCGCCTTGGATGGATGGGCTCAGTTTGCATTACTATACGGTCCCAGGAACATGGGAGAAAAAAGGGTCTGCGACCGATTTTGATGAGGATGAGTGGTTTACAACGCTGAAAAAGGCGTCTGAAATGGAGCGGCTTGTTGTAGATCACGGAGAGATCATGGATCGTTATGACCCAGACAAGCGAATCGGGATGATTATTGATGAATGGGGGACATGGTATGATCCAGAACCGGGGACAAATCCAGGGTTTTTGTATCAGCAAAACACATTAAGAGATGCTCTAGTCTGTGCCTTGCATTTTCATATTTTTCATCGCCATTGCCAGCGGATTCATATGGCGAATATTGCCCAGACCGTCAATGTGCTGCAAGCGATGGTGTTAACGCAGGACGAAAAGATGCTTCTGACACCTACCTATCATGTATTTCACATGTTTCAAGTGCATCAAGAAGAAGAAGCGCTTGAAGTAGAATTGAATGCGCCTTCGTATGAACGCCGGGGTGAAAAAATCCCTCAAGTCAGTGTGTCAGCCTCGCGGTCATCTGACAAGATGCATATTAGTTTCTGTCATGTGAATCCCCATGAAAAAGCAGACGTATCTCTTGCGATAGAGGGAATCGATGCAAAAACGAAGGTCACTGGCCTTGTGCTGACAGCTGATCGGATGAATGCGCACAATACGTTCGATGATCCTCAATCCGTTCAGCCTGCGGACTTTCGGCAATTTGCTGTTAAGCACGGCGAGCTGACTATTGATCTGCCGCCTATGTCGGTTGTCATGTTGACCGTCGATCTGGCTTGATCGCATATTTCAATGTTTGATGAGAAGAATGTTGGGGCATCATACATTGTAAATGAAGCGGAAAGGGAGTTATGTCATATGCTTAGAACCATTCTGATGATCATTGGTGCGATTGTTGTTATTGGTGCGATTATACGGTTTGTTTTTTAATTCATTTCATAAAAAATGATTCGTAAGCATTTCATTCGCAAGTCACTTTGGTAGATGCTATACTAAAAAGCATAATTTACATTGGAGGAATGAATAATGGCAATCGTAAAAGCTACTGACGCAACATTTTCACAAGAAACTGCAGAAGGTGTTGTTCTTGCAGATTTTTGGGCACCTTGGTGCGGACCTTGTAAAATGATTGCTCCAGTTCTTGAAGAACTTGATCAAGAAATGGGCGATAAAATGAAAATTGTAAAAATTGATGTGGATGATAACCAAGAAACTGCTGGTAAATACGGCGTTATGAGTATCCCAACACTTCTTGTTTTAAAAGACGGTGAAGTCGTCGAAACGTCTGTTGGTTTCAAACCAAAAGAAGCACTAGCTGAGCTTGTAAACAAACATCTATAAACCGATCTATGCCCGCGTGGCATGATCTCAAAAAGCGGTTCTCGTATAGTCGAGAGCCGCTTTTCTTTCATCATGGTATAAAACAAATGTTCGTGATACACTAGAAGGAGTGAAAGCGGAAAACAAGGACGGATGAAAATATGAACAAATTGATCAAAGAAAAGCTGTCAGTCTTACCTGATCAACCAGGCTGTTACTTAATGAAAGATAGACAAAATACGATCATTTATGTGGGAAAGGCAAAGGTATTAAAAAATAGGGTCCGCTCTTATTTTACAGGATCTCATGATGCCAAAACGCAGCGGCTTGTCAGTGAAATTGAAGACTTTGAATACATTGTCACCTCTTCAAATATTGAGGCACTTATTTTAGAGCTGAATTTAATCAAAAAATATGACCCGAAATACAATGTCATGCTCAAGGATGACAAAACGTACCCTTTTATTAAAATTACGAATGAACGTCACCCTAAGCTGATTGTCACTCGCAATGTGAAAAAGGATAAAGGGAAATACTTCGGTCCATATCCGAACGTACAAGCAGCAAGAGAAACGAAAAAGCTGCTCGACCGTTTATATCCACTTAGAAAATGTGCGACACTCCCTGACCGAGTCTGTCTTTATTATCATCTTGGACAATGTCTTGCTCCGTGTGTGTATGACATTTCTGAAGAAACGAATAAACAGCTCGTTGATGAAATCACAAGATTTCTAAACGGAGGACATCAGCAAATCAAGAAAGAATTAACAGAGAAGATGCAAGAAGCGGCCGAACAATTAGAATTTGAGCGGGCAAAAGAACTGAGAGATCAAATCGCTTATATCGACTCAACGATGGAAAAGCAAAAGATGACGATGAGTGACTTATCTGATCGCGATGTATTTGCCTATGCTTATGATAAGGGCTGGATGTGTGTCCAAGTCTTCTTCATCAGACAGGGAAAATTAATCGAACGTGATGTCAGCCTATTTCCGATGTATCAAGACCCTGAGGAAGAATTTCTCACGTTTATGGGGCAGTTTTATGAAAAGAACAACCACTTTTTGCCGAAGGAAATTTTGGTACCAGACAGCGTCGATCAGGAGCTGATTGAGCAATTGCTTGAAACGAATGTTCATCAGCCGAAAAAAGGAAAGAAAAAGGATTTGCTTTTACTTGCCCACCAAAACGCCAAAATTGCTCTCAAAGAAAAGTTTTCGCTTATAGAGCGTGATGAAGAACGGACGATTGGTGCAGTGAAGCAGCTTGGAGATGCACTTAATATTTATATGCCATACCGGATTGAGGCATTTGATAACTCCAATATTCAAGGAGCAGACCCCGTATCCGCTATGGTTGTCTTCCAAGACGGGAAGCCGTATAAAAAGGAATACCGAAAATACAAAATTAAAACCGTTGAGGGGCCTGATGATTATGCTTCCATGCGTGAAGTCATTAGAAGGCGGTATACCCGTGTGTTAAAAGATGAACTGCCGCTTCCTGACTTGATTTTAATCGATGGAGGAAAAGGACAAATCAACGCAGCCATAGATGTGCTCGAAAATGAATTAAATCTGTCTGTTCCTGTGGCAGGTCTTGTGAAAGATGAAAAACACAGGACATCGAATCTGATGATGGGTGATACGCTTGAAATTGTTGCGCTCGAACGGAATAGTCAGGCCTTTTATTTATTGCAGCGTATTCAAGATGAAGTGCACCGGTTTGCGATTAGTTTTCACCGGCAGCTGCGAGGGAAGAATGCTTTTCAGTCTATTCTAGACGATGTCCCAGGTATCGGGGAAAAGCGTAAAAAGCAGCTCCTCAAACATTTTGGCTCTGTGAAAAAGATGAAGGAAGCTTCTATCCAAGATTTTCAGGAGGCTGGTATTCCGAAACAAACGGCTGAACTTTTAATGGAGGCATTAAAAAAATAGATTGTACTTTTTCCAAAAGTCTGTTAAGATGTGACTAATTTAATAAATGAACGTGTTGTTTGTTGAAGATAGAGGTGCGAACTTCAAGAGTAAGCCTTCAGAGATCGAGGGGATCTAGGAAGAGGGCTGAAAGGGGAGCGTCGCCGAAGTGAATAAAATCCACTCATTTTATTCGCTGGCTGTACATTGAAGAAATGTAGGGCTGTCAAGAATGTATTTCTTGGAGGGCTATCTCATTGTTTGCATCGTTTGATGATGATTTTAAAGCAATGGGAGATTTGTTCTCTCATTGCTTTTTTATTTGCAGTGACGAGAGCAGTCTCCGCAGCCTCTTCTCTCACACGTGATCTTTTGAAAAAGGGTGGTAGACATGGGACTAATTGTACAAAAATTTGGTGGAACATCTGTTGGATCGACAGAAAAAATTCGCAATGCCGCAGAGAGAGTCATCGCTGAACGCGAGGCAGGAAATGATGTGGTCGTGGTTGTGTCTGCGATGGGCAAATCAACGGATGTTCTAGTAGACCTAGCGAAAGAACTCACAGATGATCCAAGCAAAAGAGAAATGGATATGCTACTGACAACTGGTGAGCAGGTGACCATTTCATTATTAGCGATGGCGCTGCAAGCAAAAGGTTATGATGCCATTTCCTTTACAGGCTGGCAAGCTGGGATGAAAACAGAGAAGGTGCACGGAAATGCAAGAATCGTGGACATCGATGAAGCAAGAATCCAAGAAGAACTGAGTGCGGGAAAAGTCGTCGTTGTAGCAGGTTTCCAAGGAATTGCGGATGATCTACATATTACAACACTTGGGCGTGGTGGATCAGATACGACAGCAGTGGCACTAGCTGCGGCACTCAAAGCGGACAAATGTGATATTTATACGGACGTACCAGGTGTGTTTACAACAGATCCTCGTTATGTGCCGTCTGCGCGAAAACTTGCAGGAATTTCATACGATGAAATGCTTGAGTTAGCCAATTTAGGAGCAGGTGTGCTGCATCCGAGAGCGGTCGAATTTGCGAAAAATTATCAAATCCCACTAGAAGTCCGTTCTAGTATTGAAAATGAATCGGGTACGTTAATTGAGGAGGAATCATCCATGGAACAAAATTTAGTTGTAAGAGGCATTGCATTTGAAGATCAGATGACACGCGTGACGGTATGTGGCCTTTCAAGCGGTTTAACAACGCTATCGACGATTTTTACGACACTTGCAAAGCAAAATATCAATGTCGATATCATCATTCAGTCTGTCACAAGCACCAATCAGACCTCCATCTCTTTCTCTGTGAAAACGGATGATTTGTCTAAAACAGTTGAAGTATTAGAAGAATACAAAGGTGCGCTTGGTTATGAGCAGATTGAGACAGAAAGCAAATTAGCCAAAGTATCTATCGTTGGCTCTGGTATGGTCTCAAACCCAGGCGTTGCGGCTGAAATGTTCGCTGTGTTAGCTCAAAAAGACATTCAAGTGAAAATGGTCAGTACGTCTGAGATCAAAGTCTCAACAGTCGTTGATCGTGAAGATATGGTGAAAGCGGTAGAAGCCCTTCATGATGCGTTTGAATTATCAAAGGTGAGCGCCGCTGCTCATTCTTAAATCTTCAAAAGAGGTGTATTCCGTAAAAAGATACACCTCTCAGCGTGTAGCCAAACCCTCGCATTCTTTGTCAGTCCTGCGTACTGGTGCTCACGAATGTCAAATTCGCTCCGCGCCAGTACTCGTCTTTCCTAGACTGCAAAGGTTTTCTATCACGCTGAAAAGAAGACAAAGGGCTAAAATCAAGTTCATTTTAGCCCTTTGTCAACAATCTGAAAGGTGTATCCCATAAAAAGATACACCTCTTTTTTATATTGGAAATCATCAGCATATGAAGAAAGAAAAACATGCGTAAACCGGTACGTCAACTGTGCTATGATAGAAGGGTATATAAAAAAGGCGTGACACAAAGTCCTCGCCTTTCATAAGCAGTGTTAGCTAGGGTCTCTTAAATCCCATTTAACGGTTAAAATGACTTTATCAGCACGCTTTTTTACTTGTTCATAGGATTCAGCCACGTGCTCATTGAGAAGCTGAATCTGTTCAGCGATAAAACCTGCTTCCATTTGAAAGCATGGCTCCTTTTGATAGCTGAGTCGATTCGATACAAGTGGACCTTCGAGCTCAAACTCAATTTCCTGTTTTTTAGAATGGACCATCGTGAGAGTTCCCCATCCGGCATCATGGAAAAATTCGGGGATCTTTTCCCATGACTCTTGAGGAAATTTACGAGCAAGCAGTTTACCCGCAAAATACATCATAGATGAATGATCCTGACCAAGAATGTCAGGCAGCAGAACTTCGCGTATCAGCTCGTAGGCAAATCCATTGACTTCAATTTCTTTTAGCTGTTCTAAGTTAGATTCGAATTTATTCATTGTATGGCTCCCCTCTTTCAACAATTTATTATAGCTTATGTGGGCATATGATGACAGAGTTTTCCCTGAAGTCTAAGAAATTCTTATTGTAGTAAAACGAATTTTGATTTAAAACTTTTAAATTTCGGAAAATTTTAATTTATGTACGCGGTTTCTTGACGCTTTTTTGACATAGGAGTAAAATGAAATTGTCAATAAATTTGAATAAAGTGCTTACAATTGAAAGAAGCGGGGGTAAGACAATTTTCAAGCAATTGCACTTTTTTTACTAGGGGGTAAAGTAATGTCGGGGAACAAAGAATTTTTTTATCGGAGATTGCATTCTTTGCTTGGCGTCATTCCGGTCGGTCTATTTTTAGTACAGCACTTAGTGATTAACCACTTTGCGACGAATGGACCAGAGGCGTTTAACAAAGCTGCACACTTTATGGAACAGCTTCCATTCAGATATGCACTTGAGCTGTTCGTGATTTTCTTACCACTGATCTATCATGCTGTTTATGGGGTGTACATAGCCTTTACGGCACAAAACAACACGTCTCGCTTCAGTTACTTAAGAAACTGGTTGTTCAGACTGCAACGGATTACAGGTATCATCACATTGATTTTTGTCACTTGGCACGTATGGGAAACACGCATTCAAGCGCAGCTTGGAGCTGAAGTAAACTATGACATGATGGCGAATATTTTAAGCTCTCCATTTATGCTAGGTTTCTATATTGTCGGCGTTTTATCTACTATTTTCCACTTTGCTAATGGCTTGTGGTCATTTGCTGTCAGCTGGGGAATTACAGTTTCACCACGCTCACAAAGAATCTCCACATATGTGACATTAGGTATATTTATAGCGCTTTCATATGTAGGGCTAAGAGCAATTTTCGCTTTTGTTTAAGAGGAAATAGATTAGTAGAAGAGGGAGAGGGGCTACAATGAGTAATTCTAGCATCATCGTTGTCGGAGGCGGCTTAGCTGGTCTCATGGCAACTATCAAAGCAGCAGAAGCGGGAACAGCTGTTAAACTATTTTCAATCGTACCTGTGAAACGTTCGCATTCTGTTTGTGCACAGGGCGGAATTAACGGAGCGGTCAATACAAAAGGTGAAGGAGATTCACCTTATGAGCATTTTGATGACACGGTATATGGCGGAGACTTTTTAGCTAATCAGCCGCCAGTAAAGGCAATGTGTGAAGCAGCGCCGTCCATTATCCACTTACTTGATCGTATGGGTGTAATGTTTAACAGAACACCAGAAGGATTACTGGACTTCCGCCGTTTCGGGGGAACACAGCACCACCGTACAGCATTTGCTGGTGCGACAACAGGTCAGCAGTTATTATATGCACTAGATGAGCAGGTTCGCCGCTATGAAGTAGCAGGGCTTGTGACGAAATATGAAGGCTGGGAATTCCTTGGTGCTGTGTTAGATGACGAGGAAGTATGCCGAGGCATTGTCGCGCAGAACTTGACGACAATGGAAATCGAATCCTTCCGTTCAGATGCTGTCATCATGGCAACAGGAGGCCCTGGTATCGTATTCGGTAAATCAACGAACTCCATGATTAATACTGGATCAGCTGCATCGATCGTTTATCAGCAAGGTGCTCATTATGCTAATGGAGAATTCATTCAAATTCACCCAACAGCGATCCCAGGAGATGACAAGCTGCGTCTCATGAGTGAATCGGCTCGTGGTGAAGGTGGACGTGTTTGGACATATAAAGACGGAAAACCTTGGTACTTCCTTGAAGAAAAGTACCCAGCATACGGGAACCTTGTACCGCGTGACATTGCAACGCGTGAAATTTTCGACGTATGTGTCGAGCAAAAGCTTGGCATCAACGGAGAGAACATGGTATATCTGGATCTTTCTCATAAAGATCCAAAAGAACTTGATATTAAACTTGGCGGTATCATTGAAATATATGAAAAATTCATGGGTGATGACCCGCGTAAGCTTCCAATGAAAATTTTCCCTGCTGTTCATTATTCAATGGGCGGATTATGGGTTGATTATGATCAAATGACGAATATCAAAGGCTTGTTTGCTGCCGGAGAATGTGATTACTCTATGCACGGCGGAAACAGACTTGGTGCAAACTCATTGCTTTCTGCGATTTACGGCGGAATGGTTGCTGGACCAAATGCTGTGAAATACATTAGTGGTCTTGAAAAGTCTGCAGAAGATTTATCATCTGCAACATTCGACAGTGCCGTGAAGAAAGAGCAGGAGAAATGGGACAACATCCTTAGCATGGATGGCACAGAAAATGCATATGTGCTTCATAAAGAGCTTGGAGAATGGATGACGGACAACGTGACAGTGGTTCGTTACAACGAGAAGCTCTTAAAAACAGATCAGAAGATTGAAGAACTGATGGAGCGCTATAAGCATATTAACATCAACGATACAGCTTCATGGAGCAACCAAGGCGCTGCCTTCACGCGTCAGCTTGACAACATGCTTCAGCTGGCACGCGTCATTACGATTGGGGCTTACAACCGGAATGAAAGCCGAGGCGCACACTATAAACCGGAATTCCCAGAAAGAAACGATGAAGAATTCCTAAAAACAACGATGGCTACGTTCAAAGGGAAGAACCAAAAACCTGCATTCCACTATGAGGACGTCGATGTATCGTTAATTGCACCTCGTAAACGAGATTACTCGAAGAAAAAGGTGGAGAAATAAGATGAGTGAAAAAAACACGATTCAATTTATTATCACACGTCAAGATACAGCAGATGGCAAGCCTTATGATGAGGAATTCGAAATCCCTTACCGTCCGAATATGAACGTCATTTCTGCACTCATGGAAATCAGACGTAATCCGGTCAATAAAAAAGGTGAAAAAACAACGGCGATCAACTGGGACATGAACTGTCTTGAAGAAGTATGTGGCGCTTGTTCCATGGTCATTAATGGAACGCCTCGCCAATCATGTACTGCACTGATTGACAAGTTAGAGCAGCCGATCCGTCTTCAGCCGATGAAAACGTTCCCGGTTGTGAGAGACTTGCAGGTTGATCGAAGCCGTATGTTCAATTCATTGAAAAAAGTCAAAGCATGGGTGCCGATCGATGGCACATATGATCTTGGACCTGGACCAAGAATGCCTGAGAAAAAGCGTCAATGGGCGTATGAGCTTTCAAAATGTATGACATGTGGTGTCTGCCTTGAAGCTTGTCCAAACGTGAATGATAAGTCTTCCTTTATGGGCCCTGCACCGCTTTCACAAGTTCGTCTATTTAACGCACATCCGACAGGTGCAATGAATAAGTCTGACCGTTTAGAAGAAATTATGGGTGATGGCGGTCTCGCAAACTGCGGGAACTCTCAAAACTGTGTGCAGGCTTGTCCGAAAGGAATCCCGCTCACAACATCAATTGCAGCACTTAACCGAGATACAACATTACAAGCTTTCCGTAACTTCTTCGGAAGCGATCACGCAGAATAACATCACATTCAGTCCTCCTTGCCAATCATGATGAGTGTTTACAAGAGGCTGGATGCAAAAACATAACAAACGCCTCTTCCAATACGGGAGAGGCGTTTTGTTTGCGAATAAGGAGTGGATCAAATGAGGCTGCCGTCATATATTGAAGAACCGTTTGAAGAGTGGAGGGCATCGTTTCGATTTTATGTGGAAACAACCGTCCGTTTTTCAGAAACGGATATGTTTGGTCACATGAACAATGTCACCCCGTTTGTGTATTTTGAAGAGGCGCGGATTGCCTTCTTTCAAAAAACGGGAATTGTAGATAAACGAATGAAGCGAGCGAGAGAGACGATTACGGTCGTGGCAAACCTTCAATGTGATTACATCAAGCAAGTGGAAATCGGTGAGAGGCTGCGTGTGTATGTAAAGCCAGAAAAGGTTGGATCAAGCTCTCTCATCCTTCATTATTTAGGAGAAAATGAACAGCAAGAACCGTGTTTTACAGGCTCAGTCACGATGGTGCAAATAAGTAAAGACACCGGTGCCCCTGTACCGTTTACAGAAGAGGAAAAAGAGACTTTTCAGGCCCAGCGACATTAAAGAATCACGGTCACATGTTTCATTTTGTTATAATAAAAAGATCATATGAAGATGAAACAAAAGGAGAGCACATGAAGATTTTTCAATACGACACCATTGATAGTACAAATAATGAAGCGAAAAGGCTCATTCAGCAAGGAGAAATCCCTTCATTTGCTGTATATGCCCGGCAGCAGACAGCAGGGAGAGGCAGGCTTGGCAGACCGTGGGAAACGCCTACAGGAAATGTGGCTGTCACGATGACAGTAAAACCGCCAGTAGATATCTCCACCCAATCAACGATTGCCCCGCTGACGGCACTCGCGATTTATGATGTACTCAAACCACTCATGAGAGCAGAGGATCAGCTGGCGATCAAATGGCCAAATGATCTATTGATTAATGAAGCGAAAGTATCTGGCACATTAATTGAAGCAGACCGTAGCGCCATTTACATCGGTGTGGGCATCAATGTAGAGACAAAGCCCGAGCACGTTCCGTATAAAACCGTTTGCCTATCAGAACTGACTGAGGTGAAAGCGGACCAGCTAGTGAAAGATTTGGTAGCGGCCTTTGAAAAATACCATGCACGCTGGCAAATGGAAGGATTTGAAGCCCTCACTGCCCTTTATAACAAACGATTATATCGGCTGAATCAACCGCTTCGTATTTCACTAGATCGTGAAAAGCAAACATGGCAGGAAGGGATTTGCTGTGGTGTGAATCGTTATGGTCATATTCAGTTAAAAGATGATCAAGGACATATAAAAGCCCATTCAGCAGGAGATATTGATGCACCGCCCAATTAGACAATTTCTCGTTCGATGAGTGTGTATAAAACCGTTGCATTCGATGTTAGAACGGATTGCTTTAAGATCTTCACACTGAAAAAAAGACAAAGAGCTAAAATCAGTTCATTTTAGCTCTTTGTCGACATGATGACGTCTCATTTATGCTTCTTTTTTTATTTGAGGTTGAACCATGTAGTCTTTTTTTGTAAAGACCACTCCATCTAGGATTTCTCTTGCGGTTCGAATGACTTTCACTCTATTTTGTGAGATATCAATTTCAGTTTGCATAATACCAGCAGGATGACCAATTCGAAGTGTATCATCTTGACCTTGAAACAGCTGTGCCGGAAGCGTTTGATCCATGAAACAGCTGGCTGACACACAGACAGATCCGGTAATGGCAAGTGCTTGGTGCGGTCTTTGCATCGATAGCATCCGAACAATGATGTCCATATCTGCTGCTCTTCTCAATATTCCATTTGTATCTACATAATCAGCAGGCTCGCTGATGATCGCAAGCTTTGGAACAGCTGGAGACTGTAATGTGGCCAGTTCTTTTGGTGCAAAATGGCACATTTCAACAGCGATGGAACGAATCTCTTCTAAATCATCCAGCAATTCGTCTGTAAACTCCTCAGGCAATTCAGTTCCTTTTAATTGAATATCTTTGGCACGGACAAAGGCGATTGGATTTGCAATGTCAACGATTGAGATCGGAATCTCTCCAAACTTTGTCTGGATCGTATCCATTTTGTTTCCAGTCGGAAAGGTTTTACCTGTGACAGCGCCTTCAGGTTTCTCAAAGGATAAATAAATGGGAGAACCTGTTCCTTTCACTCCTGGAATTTCTGCCTGTCCTTCAAATTTCACTTCTCCGTTCTCGACTTCTACCTCTGCCACAATGATTTTATTCGTGTTGGTATTCAGAATACGTACCGTTGTGACAGGCTCAACTGCTTGGACAAGTCCTTTAATGATGGCATACGGTCCAACTGCTGATGAGATATTCCCACAGTTTCCTTTAAAGTCGACAAATCTTTCATTGATGCTGACTTGTGCAAACGTATAGTTCACATCCACATCTGGACGAGTGGCTTTATCGATAATGGCCACCTTACTTGTTAAAGAATTACCGCCCCCGATTCCATCAACTTGCAGCCGGTCAGGGCTGCCCATAATGTCTAATAGAAATGCTTCGAGCTCATCGTGTTCGTAAGGTGCATCATTTGCTTGAATGAAGACCCCTTTGCTTGTACCGCCTCGCATGATTGTGATTGGAACTTTTCTCATTGCTCTCACCCTCAATTGTTTAGTTACTATTTATCTAATCAAAATGGTAAAGTATAATAAGAAATAAGTTAAATACATTATTTTAAGAGAAACCGATAAAATATTTTTATAACAAGGTCAAAAGGAGGGCACACAATGGATGAGAAAGATTGGCGGTTTTTAAAGGTGCTATATGAAGAGAAGAACATCACAAAAGCGGCAGAAAAATTATTTGTATCGCAGCCTGCCTTAAGTTATCGATTGAAACAGCTTGAAGAGGAATTTGACATGAAGCTTTTCTTTAAAAGAAAGCGAGGCATTGAATTTACATCAGAGGGCGAATACTTGGCTAAATACGCAAATGACATGCTCAAGCAGCTCCAGCAAACGAAAGATGGCATGCTCAATATGCAAAAAAAGGTCAAAGGAACGATCAGGTTAGGGGTGTCGAGTAACTTTGCTCAATATAAACTGCCGGAAATTTTAAGAGAGTTTTCTAAGCAGTATCCACATGTTCAATTTATGGTGAACACAGGATGGAGCACAAAAGTCATGGATTTATTAGGTACATCAAGTGTACATTTAGGGATTTTAAGAGGAGATTACGACTGGAATGGAGAGCGATTTTTGCTTGATAAAGAACGCCTTTGTATCATTTCAAAATCAGAAATACAGCTAAAGGACCTTCCGAAGCTGCCGCTCATTGACTATCACACGGATAGTTCATTAAAAAGATTGATTAACAGATGGTGGCAGGAGACATTCACGATCCCTCCGCTTGTGACAATGGAGACAGACAGGCAAGATACATCAAAAGAGATGGTGAAGCATGGTTTAGGTTATGCCATTGTCCCGGAAATTTGCCTCAGACCAAGTGATGAGCTATTTGTAAAAGGTCTTTCGTATAAAGATGGACAGCCTGTTTTAAGAGATACATGGCTCATGTACCAGCCGGATTCCCTTCATTTGTCTGTTGTGAAAGCATTCATTGAGTTTTTAAGAAGTCAGCAAGGCTAATTATAAAAAAAATTTATTGAATAGACGAAAAAATCGATATTTTCATTATAAAATAAGCTATTATATCCTTGAAATAGAAAGCGCTAACATTTCGGGCCGCAAGTGCAAAAGGGGCGCTTGTGGATCGTGTAAAGAAGAGGATGGAGGGATATGAAGTGCTAGCTATTTTAGGGATCTTGATGGTCGTGACTTTTACATTTCTTATTATGACAAAACGTATGCATCCGGTGGTGGCTCTAACCGTTGTGCCAATCATCTTTGCATTAATTGGTGGATTTTACAGCGGATTAGGGGACATGATGCTTGATGGACTCAAGACCGTTGCACCATCTGCTGCTTTATTGTTATTTGCCATCTTATTCTTCGGTGTCATGCTGGATGCTGGATTGTTTGACCCATTGATTAAACTGATTTTACGCCTTGTGAAAGGCGATCCGGTCAAAATTGCTTTTGGGGTAGCGATTTTGTCTATGCTTGTTGCATTAGATGGTGATGGGACCACAACGTACATGATTACCGTATCAGCTATGCTGCCACTTTTCTTAAGAATTGGGATGAACCCACTGATTTTAGGGACGATTTCATTATTATCACTAGGCATTATGAGCGGAATGACGCCTTGGGGCGGTCCAGCCACTCGTGCGATTGCTGCACTTGGTTTAGATGCAGCGGAATTCTTCATTCCATTACTCCCGACGATGATAGGGGGCGGTCTTTTTATCCTTTTTACAGCGTATGTTCTTGGAAAAAAAGAACGGAAGCGCATTGGGGTTGCCGAGATTCAGTATAAAGAAGAGGTCTCGATCTCTCCTGAATTGGCGGCATCAATTGAAGATGGCGTTGCAGATATGAAGAGACCAAACTTGATTTGGGTCAACTTCTTCCTGACGATTGCTGTCATGGTGACACTTGTATTGGATATCGTACCGATTCCTGTACTCTTTCTCATTGGCTTTGTCATTGCGCTTATGATCAACTATCCAAAAGTTGAAGATCAGCGTGAGCGGATTTTATCGCATGCAGGAAATGCCTTAACGGTCATTACCCTTGTGTTTGCAGCAGGAATTTTCACAGGCATTTTTTCGGGAACAAAAATGGTGGAGTCCATTGCTAACTTGGTCATTTACATGATTCCGGATTCATACAGCTCATTTTTTCCACTCATTGTCGCTTTGACGAGTATGCCATTTACATTTGTTCTTTCAAATGATGCGTATTATTTCGGGGTGCTGCCAATCTTAGCTGAAGCCGGCGCAGCTTACGGAATTGATCCAGTAGAAATTGCGCGCGCCTCTATTATCGGACAGCCTGTCCATTTACTGAGTCCGCTTGTGGCTTCCACATTACTACTTGTGAGTATGCTGAATAAAGATATCGGTGATTTGCAAAAGTACGCACTGCTATGGACCGTACTCACAGCCCTGTTTACAACACTTATTGCTCTTTTAACAGGAGCCATTTCGATATTTTAAAAGCTTGTTTGATCAAGGACGATGTCTCTATAGGGGACTCGTCCTTTTTTGTGCGGTTTGAAGGCGAGGAAATTGGACGCTCATCTGCGGGAATTCTCGATTTTAACGTCACCTACCTCAAGTACCCGGCATATGATATCTCGACTATACAGAATCCCATTCTATAGAGACTAGAGCTCTCACCTTAGCAAGGAGGGTTACAATACTTGAAGGAGAAAGAGTTTCAATCCAAGCCGCTATTAACCAAAAGAGAAAGAGAAGTATTCGAATTGCTCGTCCAAGATAAAACAACAAAAGAAATTGCAAGCGAGCTTTTTATTAGCGAAAAGACTGTTCGAAATCATATTTCGAATGCCATGCAAAAGCTAGGAGTCAAAGGTCGTTCACAGGCCGTAGTCGAGCTTCTGCGTATGGGTGAGCTAGAGCTCTAACGTCAGCCGGTTTTCCTTCCGCACCAGGGAGGAGCCGGTTATTTCTATATGGTTTCCATGAGTCTCTTCTTGCAATTTCATTGAAAAACGAGGAAAATAGGAATGTACGTTTTAATCAAAGTGAGATGCTATAGTGAGGTATCAATGAAATGGAAACGAATGAGTCAGGCCATGTTGCAGAAATTGAAAAATCATTGCGCCATATTGCTGCAATCATTAAGCAAAAAGGCAGAGAAATCCTGAATCAATATACGATTACACCTCCTCAATTTGTAGGGCTTCAGTGGCTTTATGAATTCGGAGATATGACAATAGGTGAGCTATCACAAAAGATGTATTTGGCTTGCAGCACGACAACCGATTTAATTGATCGAATGGAAAAAAGTGAACTTGTTGAACGGGTGAAAGATCCGTCTGACCGCCGCGTGGTTCGCATTCATTTATTGCCTGAAGGTGAGCGGATCATTCAAGAAGTGATTGTCAAACGCCAAGAATACGTCAGTGAACTTCTAGGGGCTTTCTCAGAAGAAGAAGCCATCGTTTTCAACCAATCTTTAACGAAACTACAGCAGCAAATGAAAAGAAAATGAGGCGATTTTGTTGGATCAACCAATCGGCGTGATTGATTCCGGCGTAGGCGGTTTAACCGTTGCGAAGGAAATCATGAGACAACTGCCAAAAGAAAAGATTATTTATGTAGGCGACACAAAACGATGTCCATACGGCCCTCGAGCAGAAGAAGAGGTTCTTCAATATACATGGGAAATGGCGCACTACCTATTAAGACATCATCATATTAAAATGCTTGTCATTGCGTGTAACACTGCGACGGCGATAGCACTTGATGAAATTAAAGCAACACTTGATATCCCGGTCATTGGTGTGATCCAGCCCGGAGCCCGCACAGCGATCAAGGTGACAAACAATCAGCATATTGGCGTCATCGGCACAGTCAATACGATCAAAAGTGAGGCCTATAAAGAAGCACTGCTTTCTTTAAAAGCAGGACTAACTGTTCAAAGTCTGGCATGTCCATTGCTTGTGCCATTTGTGGAAAGTGGTACGTTTTTAGATCATGCAGCAGATGAAGTCGTAAAAGCTTCTCTTGAACCGATGAAAGAAACAGGCATTGATACGCTCATTCTTGGCTGCACGCACTACCCGATTTTAAAAGAACCGATTCAGCGCTTTATGGGCAGTGGCGTCAATATCATTTCATCAGGAGATGAGACAGCGAGAGAAGCGAGCACCATTCTTTCATATAAAGGGCTGTTAAATGATTCGAAGGAAGAGCCTGTTCATACTTTTTATACAACAGGACAGCAACAAAACTTTCAAAACATCGCTCAAGACTGGTTCGGCTACCTGCCAGGAAAGGTCGAAACGGTTTCGCTTGAACACGTATATCAGCAATAACCTACTTCTCATGGAAGTGGGTTATTTTTTTGTGAAAAGGGTCTAATCCTCTAGGGGAGCTCGTATACATACTAGTACAAACCACTAGAGGAGGGTGAAGTATGCTGAAAAAAGGAACTACAGCAGCTGTTACGTGTATTGCGTCAGCCATGCTTTTATCAGGATGCGGATTGTTTCAAACAGACCAAGCGAAAACAGAGATTGATCCACCACAAAATGTCACGTTTGTGAAAGAAAATAAAGAAGAGAAACAAACAGCGAAAGAAGGAAAAGAAGAGAAGCAAGCAGATACAGTCATGAGAGAATTATATTTAATTGATAAAAATGGATATGTTGTGTCTCAATCCATTCCGCTGCCGAAAAACGAAGGAAGTGCGAAACAAACACTTGAATACCTCGTAGACGGGGGACCGATTTCTAACCTGATGCCAAATGGATTCAGAGCCGTGCTGCCGGCGGACACGAGCGTATCTGTCGATATTAAAGATGGCACTGCGGTTGTGGATTTCTCAAATGAATTCAAAAACTATAAAAAAGAAGACGAACAGCGCATTTTACAATCAGTCACTTGGACATTAACGCAGTTTGATTCGGTAGCGAAAGTCAAATTAAAGATGAATGGCCATGAATTAAAAGAGATGCCTGTGAATGGGACACCGATTTCAGATGATTTAAGCAGAGAGGACGGCATTAATATTCAGCACGAGGCTGCGGCTGATATGACATCGACAAAGCCTGTGACCGTCTACTATTTAGCTGAATCTGACAAACAGACGTACTATGTCCCGGTGACCAAAAGAGCACCAAAAGACGATGATGATCCAATTACAGCAGCCATTGATGAGCTCGTCTCTGGGCCAAGCAAAACAAGCCAATTGCTGACAGACTTTGATCAAGATGTGAAGCTGAATGATGTCCCGAAAGTAAAAGACGGTCATGTGACACTAGATTTCAATGAATCCATTTTTGGCAGTGCAGATGAAAAGAAAAAGGTCATTTCACAAAAAGTTCTTGATAGCATTGTGCTGACATTAACAGAGCTGCCAGATGTGAAAAGCGTGTCAGTGAAGGTAAACGGAAAGGCAGAGCTTGTGAACGAAAAAGGAACAGAACTCACAAAGCCAGTTTCAAGACCAGAACAAGTGAATACAGGTAGTTTTTAACGTCACACATTGATATAATGGAGAAAAAGAGGCATGCACATTCGCTGCCTCTTTTTTATTCCAAGCGATTAGAACGGATCGAGGTTGTCAAAGTTAATAGGAGAACCCCGCTGACACCCGCGCGGAATGTATATTGTAACGGAGGTAAAACATGAGATTAGATGAAAGACAATACGACGAATTAAGAAAAATTGAAATACAGGCAGGCTATATTACGCACCCAGAAGGCTCTGTCTTAATCTCAGCGGGAAATACGAAGGTGATTTGTAACGCATCTATCGAGGACCGCGTACCTCCTTTTTTAAGAGGAGAAGGAAAAGGCTGGATTACAGCAGAATATAGCATGCTTCCAAGAGCAACGGCTCAAAGAACGATAAGAGAATCATCTAAAGGAAAAGTCACAGGACGTACAATGGAAATCCAGCGTTTAATTGGACGAGCTCTGCGCGCAGTCGTTGACTTAGAAAAGCTTGGTGAACGCACCATTTGGATTGATTGTGATGTCATTCAAGCAGACGGCGGCACACGCACAGCATCTATTACAGGTGCATTTGTGGCCATGACACTAGCGATTCAAAAGCTTCAATCAGAAGGCGTTTTGAAAGAAAATCCGATCACTGATTATTTAGCCGCGATATCCGTCGGAATTGATTCTAAACAGGGACTTCTGTTAGATTTAAATTATGAAGAAGATTCTTCAGCTGAAGTGGATATGAATGTCATCATGACAGGTGCTGGACGCTTTGTTGAACTTCAAGGCACCGGCGAAGAAGCGACATTCTCAAGAGAACAACTAAACGGACTGCTTGATTTAGCCGAAAAAGGCATCAAAGAATTAATTGAAAAGCAAAAAGCAGTGACAGGAGAAGTTATCGAATAAAGAGAAGGGTTTGATCAAGATGAAAACTGCCATCATCGCAACGCACAATGCGGGCAAAGCGAAAGAATTCAAAGCCATTCTTGAGCCAAAAGGATTCACGGTCAAAACACTAGCGGACATCGGATTTACGGAAGAGATCGAAGAAACAGGACATACCTTTGAAGAAAATGCGATCATCAAAGCCGAGGCCATTCAAGCCAAAGCAGGTGAAATGGTAATTGCAGACGACTCGGGTCTGTCGATTGATTACCTTGGCGGAAAACCTGGCGTCTATTCAGCGAGGTATGCGGGCGAGCATAAAGACGATGCCGAGAACGTGGAAAAGGTGCTAAGTGAGCTGCAAGGCATCGAAAAAGAAGACCGCACTGCTAGATTTAGATGTGCCCTGGCTGTCAGTATACCGGGCAAAGAGACTCAAACGGTAGAAGGATCAGTAGAAGGCTTCATCGCCGAAGAACCGATCGGCGAAAACGGCTTCGGATACGACCCAATTTTCATCGTCAAAGACAAAGACCAGACGATGGCCGAGTTGTCACCAGAGGAGAAAAACAAGATCAGCCATCGAGCGGTCGCGCTTCAAAAGCTTTCATCACTGCTAGACGCAAATGAATAAGGGGGAATGAAGCCATGAAGATACTCATCATTAGTGACAGTCATGGACTCACAGACGAACTTCAAACCATTGCCAAACGGCATGCGGCTGAAGTGGACATGATGATTCACTGCGGAGATTCAGAACTCGAAACGAACCACCCAGCACTCGAAGGATACAAAGTCGTCAAAGGAAATTGTGACTTTATGGGCGATTTTGAAGAAGAGCTCCTGCTCCCACTCGACGGAGGCGGAAAACTATTTCTCACTCACGGACATCTGCATGGCATCAAACAATCCTTGCTCCAAGTCTACTACCGTGCAGAAGAGCTAGGCGCAGACATTATCTGCTTTGGCCACTCGCACATCCCAGGCAGTGAACTGCTAAGAGGAAAACTCCTCATTAACCCAGGCAGCGTGCACCTGCCAAGAGTGCGCAAAGAGCGCAGCTATGCTATACTGACACTAGATGGAAGCGAAGCAAACGTACAGTTTTTCACGGACGAAGGTCACGTCATACAAGACCTCGAAAACACTGTCACATTGGAAGGTATTTCATAAGGGTGCAGCATTTGCCCCTTATGAAAAAACTTTCGAAAAACCGTTGACTTTAAAGAACAATAGTAATATAATAAATCTTGTCGCTGAGGTAATTCGCCAAAGCACACTACATAACAACATGTCCCAGTAGCTCAGCAGGATAGAGCAACGGCCTTCTAAGCCGTCGGTCGGGAGTTCGAATCTCTCCTGGGACGTAAGAAAATCGGGTAAGAAAACCCGTGAAATCAACCTCTTATATCGTTTAGTGAAACGGTCAGTATAACGGTCATGTAAGAAATTACACCGTATATCGACTTACTAACGATATAGGAGGTTTTTTTGTATGACCAAAAGAAAAGGTTTATTTGATGTAAAAGTTGATGTGAGAAGTTTATTGGAAGATTTTCCTGTTTCTACTTTAACCCATTCAAGATCTAAACCAATAATGGAATGTTCTGGGCATCATAGTGATACAATTTTGATTTCAAAGGCTCTAGATGTTATTACGAGGCAAATGAAGGTAAGTGGCAATAGAAGCCGTACCATAAGCGATTATGTTCTGCATGTAGAGCATTTTCAAAGTGTAACTAATGTAAAATATGTTGGAAATATTACAGCTAACAGCATTTATCAATGGTTGGATAGTATGGAGGTAAGCAATCAAACCAAATTAACACGTCTTAAATGCCTAAAAGCTTTTCTCTCCAGGTGTTTTGACAATCGATGGATTGAGATGAAGTTTTGGAAGACCATAAACATTAAGGTAGACCAAAAGGTTAAAGAAGGTGCTACAGAGCATGATGTTAATGTTCTGCTCTCTTTATTAGACCTAAGCAATTTCGTCCAGCTAAGGGACGCTACAGCCGTCCTAGTAATGTTTAAAACAGGTATCCGAATAAATACATTGGTTCAGCTTGAGGAACGACATATCGACTTTGATAACAAAGTGTTGAATTTAGAAGGCAGCGTCATGAAAAATCACCAACAAATTAAATTGCCTTTTGATGAACTGCTAAAAAAGTTGTTACAAGTACTAATAAAGCAAAATGCAGTCATTAGAAGAGGGTATGGCAAGAGCAACAGCCTGTTGTTTATTACTAAGTACGGTGATATTATCTCAACATCTCCAACGCATAACAACATTCAGAAGCGGCTAAACAAATATGCTAGTATGTACGGATTGAAAAACATTAACCCTCATGCACTAAGAAGGGGGTTTGCTAAGTCTCTGTTAGACAAAGGAGCAAATGTTGCTGTAATCTCCAAAGCGCTGGGACATAGTGATATATCGGTCACAACTAAGTATTTGCATTTCGATGTTGATGAAGTAGCAAATAATTTACGCACTTATCTATAAGCAGTTCTCCAATTTAAAGGTGAGACAGAACAAGGAGAGAACCACTCTGAATTTTGAGTGATTCTCTCCCTCTATTTGTTGTTTTGTAATAAAACTCTCCATAAATGTGACAGGCAAAACATAAAATATAAAATTCTTATTTTGCATACATTTCAAAAAAGCTACTTGCTCACCTTATAAGACTTCAAAAGAGGTGAATTAA
Source organism: Bacillus sp. FS02 (assembly GCF_024398395.1). Classification (NCBI taxonomy): domain Bacteria; kingdom Bacillati; phylum Bacillota; class Bacilli; order Caryophanales; family Bacillaceae; genus Bacillus; species Bacillus sp. FS02. The sequence continues at coordinate 3,115,299 of NZ_CP074101.1, forward strand.
GATTCAGAACTTTTTAGTAAAGAACGACTTTTTCTAATGTCTTCAATATACTCTACATTAGCGCTCCCTCTTTGTATATCTGTTGAAGAAAGAGGAATTCTTGCGATTGTTTGCATTGTCTCAAAGACATCAGAGATTAGCTGTCCTCTGCTGAATTGAGTGATATCACCATTTAAAATTATAGCGTTAGTCAAATTTTTGCATTCTCCAAATATTTCTTTATCGGGTTTGTCAATTCTTTGTTTCATCAGCCAAAGGGCGATATCAACAAGCTGTAGTCCGTTAGATGAGTCGGATGTTTGAAAGATAATTTCATCTTCTAAAAACGTCTCTACTTCATTAATATCTGTCATCCATGCAAATTGATCAACTGAAGGGGAGAATCGTCTGAAATAACTAAAGGCTTCCTCTAAATATCTAGCGAATTGGTTTTGTTCATCATGGATAAAAGTCTTAATTTGCGCATTAGTTGCTTTATAGATGCTGTGCATACTGTTTAGGATTTGAGTAAATGCCATAATATTGGGAGAATCTAAATTGCTTTTTTTATCCTCAAGAAACTTTTCGGGATTATTCTTAGCCCAACTGATAGCATCTAAAAGTAGTTCCTTTAATCTCCAATCAGTTGTTTTCATTTCAATATTCCACAGTACATTAGATAGAATTTCTTTAAATACTTTGATATCACCTGAACCATAGATAGTCCAAAACTTTTTGCTGTTTTCTGGACTTATGTGTTTAGACAATTCCAAAGCCATTGTAAGCCTTAGTGAACGCTGTCCATAATGCATGGGGGAAACAGCGTTATTTACTCCGCTGTCCAGGATGGTATCTACAAATTTCATTGGTGCTACATGCCCCTTTTCTATGCGTGTGAAAATAAAGCGAATCTTAGAAGACATAATAAATTCTGTAATGGTTTTTGCAACTTCTTCGATCTTTCCAAAACCAAGAGCGTTAGCGTGGAGTTCTTCAACCCCTAGCTTTTCTTTACAGAAATTAACTAATTCCTTTGCTTCTATATCTAGATTATTAGGAGATATGATAGTACCTGTCCAAAAAAAGGGTTGCCCTTTATCAAATAAGTTTAATCCTGAATTCCCTGACTCATCTGTATATGCATATAAGCTTTGTCCTGTCATTTATCTTCACCTTTCCATCTTTGTCTTTCTCTACGAATCTATGTTACGGATAAAAGAAGAAAAAACTAGGGGCATAGAATAATAAACCAATGTTGTATTATTATATCAATGATTGTGAAAAAATACCATTAGTAGAGTTAAGTGTAGGAAGTAAGACTTCAACCAGCGCCCTAATCCACACCAACATAGTGTAAGAATGTTCGATCCGAGACGCATATACTTTTCTGCTACTCCATGAATACAGTTTACCCTCACCAATATTTTCAAGGTGTATCCAATGCACCACGGAATTCCTCATTAAGTCTATATGTATATTCCCCAATAAAACAATGCGTTTCCTCGAAGCCAATTCTATTAAGTATAAAAAAATCATCTTTTTCCGAAAAAAGTTCTTGACATGGAGTTTTAAATTTAATCATGAGAAACGTAAGCTTTTTTATGACGGTTCAAGATCTAATTTCTCGATTTCTCGATTTGTATAATGAAATTAGAGCTGATTCCAATTAATAATCGAAGTTATTCAATGTATATTGTATGAAAGATGAGTAGAGAAATTAGCAAATTTGTTCCTGACTGTAGGGAAAAGATCAGCAAAAATAGAACAAAATATTCCTAAGGCTGAGGAATGAAAGGTGAAAAATTCGCTCACTACTTGCCTACTAATAACAGAGAAACAATAAATAAGACAGAAACAAATAATAAGAAGAGGCGCTTCGCTTTTTGGTCGCTTCGCTTTCTTGCTGTTCTGGTTGCTTGGATTTTCTATGATTAACGATTTGGAGTGACGCTACTATTTAAATTCACGAAAAGAGGAAAAATACTTTATGTTTGAACAAGATAACCAAGGAACGTTTGTAAAATTTGACAAAGAAGCATATAAAAGAGATTCGATGGATTTATATCTTTATGGAGTTATAAAAACTTTTGAGAATAAGGCAGGGTTTATTTCAATATCAGTAAAGCAACTGATGGAATATACGAACTTAGGAAGGTCACTAGTATGTAAGATTGAACAATCATTAACTAACTTAATAGAACAACAACTTATTACAGTGTATGATGCAATTGATTTTAAAAACTATGTTGAGATTAATAAAGTCAAATCTTCTGATATGCTTTACATTAGAGTGAATGAAACCGAATCAGTTAAAGATCAGTTTATCCAAGTTTTCACGGATGAAATATTGAGGTTTATGAGTATAAAGATGAAGGGTACGAAAGCTGCTATGTTCAAACAGTTCCTATATATTATGAAATTTGTTAATCAGGGTAACGGGTATAGAAAGATAAGTTTTCCAAACATAGCAACAATTTCTGAAGAGACGGGTGTTTCAGACAGATCTGTAAAAAACTATACAAAGACTTTGGAAGAACAAGGCTTCCTGTACAGTAACATATTGATTATGGAAAAAGAGAAAGTTAAGAAGATCTATAGTAGACCACAGCATTCTCAGGATGTTGATGACGCTATTGCTGAGTGTATATCAAATAACACAAAAAAGATAAGTATTAAAAAGGGCAATACTCAAAGTGTTAAAACGAATACAGTTCAAGATGTTAAAAAATTTAAAGCTACAATGAAAAAGCCTGAGCTGCTTCTTGAGTTAGATAGACAAATAAGAGATACCTTCGAAAAGTATGATGGTGAATTTAATGACCAAGTATTATCTAATCTTCAAAAATATCAGGAAAAACATGGAGTTCAAGTGATAGTTAAATCTCTTCATATTGTGATGGATAGAAAAATAGGATTAAAAAATCCAACTGGCTTTATGTTAAAACGGTTAGCAGATGGTGATGTTATTAAAGAAGCTGAATATCGTATTAAACGCTCTAAGGAGCTGTCAGAGCGGTTGGATAGGGGTGATAGTGTAGTTTCACCAGTTGACTATAAAGAGGCTTGGAGGGAAAAGAAGAAGAAAGAGAAGCAAGAAGGAAGAGAAGTATACAATCAAAGGGACGAAAGAAAATTTCAAACCGAATTGGTTAAAGAACAGAAAGCAAAGCCTAAAGAGCAGCGACAGAATCAAGTTGAAATTTCCCCATATAGGACAATTTGGCAAATTGAGGGCTTTAAAAGCCGAGATGAATATGATAAGGCAAAAAAGAAAGCAGAAGAAGAAGAGAATATGAGAATGTTATTGGCTAGTGTGAAAACAAGCTAATAATCGAAGGGTATGTTAGTCATACTCTTTTTACTTTGTACAGTAATACTTAATGAAACTCGTCTTTTATTTTGTCTACAAAAGTATATTGATTAAAAATTAAAGAGGATATTATACTTACTTTGTCGAAATTTATACTATTACTTTTTTGGGTGGAGATAATTTGTTAAAGCTAAGTACAGAGTCATTAGACTGGGCATTGAAACATATAGAGAATTATGGTGATACCGATATATTCCCACTTCCTTTTGAATATGAAGCCATTAGGCATTTATGGGATATTAGGACAAGAGAATTACCTAACGGTACAACTCTTAAAGAGTACTTAAGAAATCAAGATATATTACAGTGGAAAGTAAGGGACTATAGAAGGAGTCTTACACCAAAACATCAATATGGTTTTCGGCAATCGACCCAGTTAGACCCATTGGATACTTTGGTGTATCTAGCTTTAGTTTACGAGATTGGACATGATATTGAATCAAAGAGAATTCCTGTAGATAGGAACGTAAGTTTTTCTTATAGATTTAACCCAGATGATGAAGGAAAAATGTTTGATTCTGAAATTCATTATGGAAGTTTCTTGAATTATTGCGAGGAGAAAGTTGATGAGTTAATAGGTGATGAAAACATTAAATATGTTGTAGTAGCAGATATAGCAGATTTTTTTCCTAGGTTATACTTGCACCCATTGGAAAATGCTTTAAGTTCTTGTACTACTAAAACTAATCACGCCATTGCAATTAAACGTTTATTAAACAATTGGAATTATAGCATTTCTTACGGAATACCTGTTGGGCAGGACTCATCAAGATTATTAGCCGAACTTACACTTAATGATATAGATGAAGGATTACTAAGTGAGGGGGTTGATTTTTGTAGATATGTTGATGATTTTAGAATATTTTGCTCTAGTGAAAAAGAGGCTTATCAACAGTTAGCACTTTTAGCGGAAATGTTGTTTGAAAATCATGGTTTAACTTTACAACAGCACAAGACTAGAATAGTGCCTGTAGATGAATTCAGAAGTGAATACTTAAAATCTAGAGAGTCAGTAGAAATTGACAGATTATCTGATAAGTTTCTAGAAATACTTCAAGTGATGGGGATAGAAAACCCCTACGGAGATATCGACTACAGTATACTGCCAGAAAATATGCAAGAAGAAATCGATAGTTTAAACCTATTGGCGATTCTTCAAGAACAAATTGACTCGGAAAGTGCCGATTCCAAAATAGTTGGCTTTGTTTTGAGAAGGATGGCTCAATTGCAAAATACAGAAGCGTTAGATTTAGTTCTAGAGAATATTGATAAATTATATACTTCCTTTAAGCATATCTTTGTTTATCTAAATGAATTAGACTTAAATGAGTCGCAAAAGGAGTCAGTAAGTGAAAAGCTAATTAGCATACTTGATGATTCAATTGTTGGTCATTTAGAGTATCATAGAATGTGGTTATTTCAAACTTTTAGCAATGGGCAAGGTTGGAATATTGATAAATTGGCAACATTTTACAATGAATATTTTGATGACACTTCAAGAAGGAAAATAATACTGGCGCTTGGTCGAGCAAATCAACAATCGTGGTTTAAGACAAGGAAGAGAAGTATAATGCAATTGCCTAATTGGCAAAGGAGGGCATTTTTAGCTGCTGCTAAGTGTCTACCTGGAGATGAAGCAAGTCATTGGTATCGCTCAATTTTACCTAGATTGGATGTTTTAGAAGTAGCTGTTGTAAAGTGGGCTATGAGTAGGTAATCTATTAGATGATTACAATTGCATGATTAAAATAGTTAATAATGTGAAAATGAGCCACCGATTTATTGGTGGCTTTTACTTTTGAGATAGCTAATGAGTCGGTGGAATGATACAAAACTAAACATTCCTAAAATGTGTCTGAGGAGTGGTCTAAATGGTATTGGGTGGATTTTTGGAGTGCGGGGTGTGAATTCAAGATAGATTATACTAATAAAACTGTGATTTTATGAAGAATAAACAATCCCCTTATCCCCAAAGCAAAAGGATACTAGTTCTAACAAGAAGTTTGCTATGATTGTGATTCAATATTCTAATCAAGACAAAGAGCCTGCGTTGACCCAAACGTAGACTCTTTGTCATATATTAGTTCTGCAGTTCCTGTTTGGCATTCTCTAGCCATTGGACCACCCAGTCGTTCTGAAGAATAACAGATCGGAGGATATCATCGCCAATGCCGAGACGTTTGCATAAATGATAAAAGAGGACTGTGTGCATACGCTTGTTGGCAAAATATAACTCCCACTCTTTAAAATAGTACTCTGGTACGTCACCGATGTGAGTATAATAATCTCTTGTATTGGTTATGTCCCCTGCAAATGCTTTTAATTTCTTTGTGTCCTCAAACATTACATTTTGCAGATCCAAATCAAGCTTAAGTAGTGTTTCCCTGACTCTTCGCTGAAAGCCAAAGTGATGTGCATATTTTAGAGTGCTAATAAGTTTCTGTTTTAAGTTTTGATCCGTGTTTTTAGGAATTGCCTCAATCATCTGCTGTTTAATCGGCTCGTACGTTTCATCTGTTATAAACTTTCCTGCATCGCCAGAGGTGTCCCTGTGAAAGCTCTCTATCGATTTGGCGTAGTCTAAAAATTCGTTTTCCCAGTCCGATCCTACATTATACAAATTACGAAGGAAAATTCTTCGGGATGATTTCATCTCCTCGTCCAAGAACCAGTTAGAGAGTACATCAGCAATGTTATCTTTAATCAGGTGGTAAGTGATATAACGATCGGTGGCACGAATTTTCTTTTCCTGGAATTCACGCATAGGAAGAATAAAAATTTCAATTTTTTCCCTTAATCCTCTTTTGCCATTGATTAGATCTCCCTTTGCAGTAATGCGTTTCGGATAAACAGGGCGGTTCATCAACAGGGTCAACATGTTCTGTAGTTCACCTGTAATTTCTAAGTACCAATCTAATCCCCGTCCCTCATTAGGCATGATATCCAGTGAACTTGTATGTTCGTATGTCTTTTTTTTATACTTCTCACTGCTAGTGTTGAAATGATAACCTGCCTTGATGGTTGCACCAATGGAGTCTACCATGGCTTCAAATACAGGAGGAAAGGTGTAGGTCATATCAGCCTTAGTAAGTATCCCTTCTTTCTCCATATAATCTTCTGAAAATGGATGATGTCCCATCCATTCTTCCAGATAAGAATAATTAATGGAGGCAGAGTGAAACAGCATTTCCTTCTTATTGGTAAAGTGTTTTCCAATCAGCAACTGGTTAAAGGTTAGCTGGGTGGACGTAATTCCAGACATTTTCATTTTTGTCTGAAAACCGTTATGAAGCGTGATATTTCCTTCCTCAGTCTGCCCAAGGATAAAATCAAATTTATCTGTTTTCTCTTCAAAGGGGAAACCCTTAGTTAATGTGCCAAACAACTTCAAATCTATCCCGTCCAAGCCAAAGTTTAAAATCCCAGCTATTACATGTTCAGGATTAGAGGGCAACCACCAATAGCCTCTTATTTCAAATTGATCGTAGATGCTTAATTTTTTTGCCATGATAATTCCTCCCCAGCCTTTTTTATTTCTTCTTAGCTTGCTCGATAGACTTGATTATCCTACTGGTTGTAAATCGAAGTGAATGAACATAGGGCTACCATCCTTTCACAACTGAAAAATCTTTCAAACAGCAGTAATGTCCAACATGCATACACAACTGTGATTTCAACACCTCGATAGGTTATCTTTAACAATTCAACAGACCGAATAACGAATCTTTCTTCAACTAACCTTTCCGTTATTCGGATAAGGAAATATAATACCTATGTACATATCTTAAAATCATGAAAGAGCGAGTATACGTCTACTTCGTACCAATATGTTGTATTTCAAAAGTTAATGCTCCCATAGATTGACTTGATTGTCTTTTCTTGCAACCTTCTATTTATCTTTTCTTTCATAGAATTAAAGATAATATCATGGTGATATTGGACACACTTCTCAGACAGTAAATGATTTACCATAACCAATTTTGCTAGGTGAAGAGAGTTATTCTCATCCACATGCAAGATAGTCACTCTGTCCCTTGGGTCTATCGTAATAATTCCCATGTCCATTAACGTGTGATGGTTCGGACAAAGTACAATCATATTAACCTCTCTATCCACTCCCTTATGTTTAGACAGAGGTTGAATATGATTCACCTCGGAATATCCGACGCCATTTATGTCCACTAGTGCTTCCCCACAGATTTGACAGCAATTCCTATATCGCCTCTTTAAATCCCTTACCCTCTTCGTATCCCGCTTTCTTCTTTTTAAAAACTCAATGATTAGAATATCTTCATCAGTTTCAGTGTCGTCATCCGATGAAGATTTGGGAAAAAAATCACTTTGTTCCTCGCTTTCCGTATCTTGGTCGGCATTGAAGTCACTAGGAGAATCCGAGTCGAATGGATTGAACCCTATGGACTCTTTTAGTTCCTGATACTTAACGTACTGGTAGAAGGACTCTCGCACAAATGTCCGCTCCCACCCAAAAGTTCGAATGATAGATTCTAATGCCTTACCATCCGTTTGTATCAGTTGATGAAGTATCGTATTTATATATAGGTGAGTAGGATATAAGTGTGGATCGATATCCACTTTAAAAGAGATGTACCTTAGCATATAAGTCATAAGGGCAATGATTTTGGAGGGCTTATCTACTACACCATTCGACTTTACACCCGCTATGTCAGGCTCAACTTCTAACTCCCTGCCATTCCAATACTTCTCAAAGAATAGTTGAGTTGTAGCTTCAGATGATGAATTAGCATGCTTCATTCGTAGGTCATAGTATCCCTTAATAAATTTCGCCAGTTCCCCTGTCAGCACTATCCACGGAACGCTCTCGGTCTCATAAACATTCTTCACTCGAATGGTATCACCATTCACTTGAATGTCCCCAAGGGTCATGTCTATAATGTCCTGTGTATTGTAGCCCGCTCCCAACCCCACTGCCATGCATGCCATAATGGTTCGGCTAGCGGTTTCGTTATGTAGATGCACGTAGAAATCCTCATTAAACAGTTGATAGAAGTCAAATCCCTTCGGAAGGTAGTTGGCTTTTGGTTTCCTACTGTTTCCTTCTAAGTTCATATCCTTTGGTACTTCGAGCGGAAACACCTTTCTTTCGCTTATCGGCAAACTTAAGACTTTTCCTTGAACAAATGTATAGAACTTTTTCAAGGTAAAATAATATCCACTTAGATTTCTATCCAGTGTTTCAAAAAAACCTACAAGATTACTTTCACTTATGGCTTCCTGTGCATCTGTATTCCCTCCAACAAAGGCTATAAATCGGTTGATTTTAGGTCTATCTTGTCCCCATGTCCTGTTCTTTTCATCGGTGTTCTCTCTAAACAATTCAACTGCTTCTTGTATCTCCAACTCACTCTCACTCTCCTATGTGTGACCCTTTCTATTAAGCGTATAGTCTATTCTTCATATTAACATATTATTCCACTCTGTGCCTGAAACATATTGGTTTTCATATTGAAGTAACTGCCCCGTTATTCCATAATAAAAAGCCGCCGAAAAATGGCAGCTGTAACTGAAGTAAAATCGCTCGTTAGTTGAACAAGAACCTTTAGTTTTTATGACATCGTAGCATCCAACTATCAATTTAAAAGAAGAAAACAAAATAACCCAACAATGTGCCTGCGCTACGTCTTAGCGACATAGGTAATTTGTAATTTCATTTTCCACCTAACCCGCCCCATTAGCTTAAGTACATTCTTCCACAATAGATCTAACTTACAACAACACGCTAAACGCTACCATGATGTATATTCTTACATACAGCCCGATGACGCTCATTAATACTAGTGGTGACGTTTAAAAGCGTCTTAGAACTGAATCTGAGGGCATAATATAAGACTCTAGTGGATAAACGAAACCAACCTCATCCACAAACAAGCACTCGGTAAATATTCGACACGACATAAATAATTGATGGATTTTAGTACGGTAAATTGATGAGTCAACCAATGATTTACTAATACGTTTCGATAACTTCCTCGATAAGAGGTGTCTTAACCCATTGAGTGTACTTTAAGGAGAGATAGCTGTTCTTGTCAGTTGTATCCGATAAGCTACACGTATCAAAAGGTACACTTTCTGCAACGCATTTTGTGAAACGGTCGAATAAGGGTTCTAATAGTCTCATATGGTATAAAATCCAATTATGATACGTATCATAATTATCATTACCCTTTTGATACATACTCAGTAAGATAAGGGTATCAGATAATAAGGTGGAGTATATCATAGATAATAAAGAATTCGGATATGTGCGAGTAAGCAGTAAAGACCAAAATGAGGCACGACAACTTGAAAGTATGTATGCTCTTGGAATTGATGAGCGAGATATTCACATTGATAAGCAAAGCGGTAAGGACTTCAACAGACCTCAATACCAAGCTTTAAAGATGCGTTTGCGTAAAGGAGATACATTATACATTCATTCCTTAGATAGACTTGGTCGTAACAAAGATATGATTCTAAACGAGTGGAAAGATATAACACAAAACATCAAAGCACATATTGTTGTAATTGATATGCCATTATTAGATACACGTAAATACAATGACAAAATCGGTTCTTTTGTAGCTGATTTAGTATTACAAGTTTTATCATGGGTTGCTGAAGAAGAAAGAACTAAGATTAAGATTCGCCAAGCTGAAGGTATAGCTTCAGAAAAGCACAGGGTAAACACCTTGGTAGACCCAAAACTTCTATTACATCTGAATTTGAAGAGGCTTATAAGCAATGGAAAGCTGGAAGTATCACGGCAGTTGAAGCAATGAAAAAATCGAATATGACTAAGGCTACATTTTACCGTATGGTTAAAGAATATGAAGCAAGTTAAAGTGACTTACTAACTAAGGACTCTCTTTTTATTTGATTTGGATATTAAAGGCATGATGATAAATATATCAAAAAAGATTAAAACATTGTGTGTGCAACCAGCTATGCCCCCCTACATTATCACATTTTCATGGGGGTGTTGGGCGGGGAATGAGGGAGGCTAGTGCATCTCCACATCCAAAATTCATATACTTCATTATCTTAATGAAATATCGATTTTATTTATTATCAAAACCAGCCTTATCTGATTTATGATTTTGTTGGACAAATAATCAATCTCTATCCCATTCTTTGTTACAGTCAGGACATTTCCATTTAATAATCCGATCATCTTTGATACTACTGATACCAATTTTTCGTGTGAAATGGGCATAACCATATACTTTCTGCGATTCTTTAGGAATAGGTTCTCCTTGCAAATCAGCATTGCAATATGGACAACATTCTTTGTTATCTCTCATGAAACCACTCCTTTAAATAAATACCTTTACCTTTTCAATAGGGTTGTTTTCTACCATATGAATGCTTGAATTATAAAGTGTAAGCAAATATAATAGGAATTAAGTCAATCGGTCTAAGTTCGAAAAGTGACCGTTATACATGAACGTGAACGAATAGCGATATATAAAGTAGCTCAGCAGGATAGAGCAACGGCCTTCTAAGCCGTCGGTCGGGAGTTCGAATCTCTCCTGGGACGTACTTATTTAAAACCGTTAAAAATCCAGAAACATTGATAAAACAATGTTTCTGGATTTTTTGTTTTTTCCTAGTTCTCGTTTTAAATATCTTGGAGAGCGGAACAAAAGGAACTTACTACTTTTTGTGGCCGGAATCAATTTAGGCTTGAGAATATCTGATCTTCTTCAATTACGTGTTAAAGATGTTAAGAAACAATATGTGTCTTTAAGGGAGAAGAAGACAGGCAAAGAAAAAAGAATCAAGATAAACAAGACACTTCGGAAAGCACTAGATCAATATATTAAAGATCGTGATGATCAAGAGTATATATTTAGAAGCAGAGAGGGGCTAAACAAGCCTATCAGCCGCAGCAGTGCATACAATATATTGAGAGAGGCAGCGGAGTATGTTGGCCTCGATAGCATAGGGACACATACACTAAGGAAAACGTTTGGTTACTGGCATTATAAGAAATTCAAGGATGTGGCCTTGTTACAAGAGATGTTTAACCACTCAAGCCCAGATATTACATTGAGATATATCGGGATTACACAAGATACAATGGACAAAACTATGGACAACTTTGGATTATAAATATATTTTTAAAATTTGTTAATAACGATACACAAAGCCAATATTAAATGGGTTTTTATTGATTTAGTTTCTAAAACAGTTATTATTATAGATAAAACTTAATTTGGAGTGACATTTTTGACAAAAAAAAACATTGACCAATCGGAATCACTAAATAATTACTTTGAGAAATTTATCGCCCCTCTCTTTGATAAACACAATCATGATAAAATATATCATTATACAAATATTGATGGATTTGAAGGGATATTCACTGGTGGTAAAAAGGATGGGCATGGGGTTTTTTGGGCTTCTCATACTGATTTTTTAAATGATAAAACAGAATTGATATATACCTTAAACTTAAGTGAAGAGATTTTTAAGACTGTGTGTACAGAAAAAGGTTTAAGCGAAGAACAAGTAAACGTATACACAGATATTTTCGAAAAAGAACTTATAAGAGTTTTTCATGGCATAAATAAATTCGATTATTACACTCTTTCATTTAGCATAAATCGAGATTCTAATTTATTGTGGTCAAATTATTCAAATAATGATGGTTACAATATCGAATTTGATGTAAACGCATTAACTAAACAATTTGAATGTTATTGTAATTATGTTATTTACGAAAGAGAGCACCAGGAAAGTTTATTGAAGAGACTATTATCAGATATATTAGGGCTATTACTTCATACAGGTACTCCAGGTGAAATAAGAGCTGAGGATAAAGAGGATGTTATTAGTGCTTTAGAAACTTTAGCATGGTTTTCTATTTTCTTTAAAGATAGATGTTTTTCTCAAGAAGAAGAGTTTAGAATTGCATTTCGTTTACCTAAGAACGACAAAGGGTATCAATGCAGAAAATCAAATGGATCTTTTATTCCTTATATAGAAAGAGAGTTTAATAAACAAATAGTTACTGGTGTCACAATTGGACCTAAGAACAATATGGATATCACTCAGGAAGGGCTTCATAAATTCCTTAAACTAAATGAAATTGAGATTCCGCTTGATAAAATTAAAAAATCAGGAATACCCTACAGGTATTAAAACAATATACGCTTAGGCTCACTTAAACTTTAATAAAGTGAGTCTTTTTTTGCAATTTGTAACAATTAACCATAATGAGAAAATGTTCATCTCATTTTAAGGGGGTGTCTGGAAAACAGGAGGGGAAAAGGTTTCAAAGATTCCCTGAGTTGGACACAATAATAGATATGGTTAATTGGTGGATGTTGTGGATAAATTTATATTCTAGTTATATAATATTTTTAAAAAGAGAATGGGGAATTATGGTGTTAGATAAAAAAATAGGCATTGGACATTTAGTATACACTTCTATTATTGCGCTCTTAGTCATTACATTTATATTAGTTTTTTCGTTTGGTGGTAATAAAGATGCCGGAAATCAAGTTAACGTTATGGCTACAGGAATTTCTATAATTCTAGCGGTTATAGCTATTTTAATGACATTAGTTGATGTCGCTGGTCAAAGACAATCAATTATTGATATGAAAGAAGCCGCTGAGAAATTAAAAAAATCTCAACAGTTTTCACAGGAAAATATAACTGAGTTGTTAAAGGCTGTTAAAGAGCTTGATGAATTAAAGTTAGTGGTAACAAATACTGCAAATGATTATAAAAATTATACACATCAAATAATCAATGACTTTGTTAGTAATCAGCAAGGTATACCAAAAGAACAAGTAGATGAAATTATAGAGAAGGTAAATGCAGAATTTTCGAAGTTTGACAATAAAGTCAAGGATTATAACTCAATTGAACAACAGTTAAACCTAGAAAGAAGAACTATACTTAGATTAAAAAAATTTGTTAAAACTTTTTTTAAAGGGGACAGTATTATAGAATCATATGCTTTCCACAAGCGCCTGAAAGAGTATTTTAATCATAGTGAACAGGAATATGTTAAAAACTATTTGCAAAATAGGGCAGCCGAATATATAAATCCGGAAAATGGGATTATGATAATTGATACAAAGGCAATTTTGGGTAGAACTCCAGAGTGATATGATAATGGCACACTTTTGGCACGATCTTGGCAAAGCGTTTTGTCTGAGAGCGGTTATGATGGTATTAGGTGATAAATTGAGAGCGGCTTCCATTGCGGAGGGCGCTTTTCGTTCGACAAAGTTTGCAAATAGTTCCATCTGTTCGTTTCCTGACGATAAAAAGACGGGAGGTGAAAAACATGAATAGTTTAGAAGAGAGACTACAAATGATTGAATTTAGACAAGAATTGCTTTTTAGGAATGACGCTTTCTCAAGGCTGATGTTTGAATATGAAATAACAAAAGCGCAGCAAGATAGGATTTACGATTTAATGGATCTATACAGGAAAAGAATTGGTGATGGAGAAGAAGTTGATCACCGTTCGTTTGAACAAGAAGTTTATGAAATCACACCGCAAAACTCAAATAACTATCAGTTTGTAGAATTCTTTACCAAAGAGTTATTTGAAGCCGATCGTTGGAAAGAAGTGTATGAAGCTTTATATGGTGAAAGCAGCTAAATAAAAAATCTGATTGTAGAAAAAGCATCCTTCGGGGTGCTTTTTATTTTGGGGAGGGACACAACGTGGACAACTCACTCAGGGAACTAATCATTAACACAGCAATTGGACACGCAATAAGGACAGACCAATTGTATAACGGTCTTAAAGCCCTTAATAAAAGGGGATGCATATGGGCAGATGGGGAGATCATCAGGGGGTTAGGAATGCTTGGGTCTTATGGTGTGAGGGATAGGCAAGCTATAGACAGTCTCCTATATGTCAGCCAGACTCTGTCCTATGAAGAAGCTCGATCCTATCTAGCATCATATCAAAGGGAGTACAGGGAGTTTTATGCTGTGCAGAAAGTGGGGCATCTTCATGCCTTTGTTTTGTTTGCAATGATAGATGAGAGAAAAGCTGGTGAATCAGATGCCATCTAAACCATTGAGAGAGTGTAAGCTGCGAGGGTGCAGGGAGTTAACAAGGGATGGTTATTGTCCTGCTCATGCTGATGGTAAGCAGCAGGAAGCGAAGTATTACAACAATCATGTTCGAGATAAACAATCAACAAGTTTTTATAAATCAAGAGAATGGAAACAGACAAGACAACTTGTTCTAATGCGAGAAAATTACCTTTGTCAGAGCTGTTTAAAATAAGATCGTGTCATACCTATTGACATGGTTCATCACATAGTGGAACTAGACTTAAACAAACGCCTAGACTAAACAACCTTGAAAGCATGTGTATATCACGTCTGCATCTGAATATCACGATAGGTAACAATAGTAAACTGAAAAGCCCTTCCATAATAATGAAGGGACTTTTTTGTTATTTAACACGATCGATGTTAGTATCTACTTCCGAGATCCATTTTTTTGTTGTGGTTGTTTTGTATTTGCCATTAACATATATTTTTGTGGTTGCTTGGTATTCAGCTTTAGTATACTTCTTAAGCCATCTATACTTTTGTACTGCTTTTAATTTTATTTCACCTTTTGCCGAGACATAACCAGATACCATCCCAGCAAACGCAGCAGCTGCAGCAGGTCCAAGCTGTAAAGTTGCAGTTAAGTATCTTGTAATATGAAACATCCCATAGGTGGCAGCTGATGCAACTACATAAGAAGGTATAGTGTAATTAGATGAGAATTGTCCGTCCCATTTTGCTCGAGCTTCCAATTCATTGTTTAATAAGTTCTCATTAGTAACATATAGGGAAGGTTCATAGTTTATTTGATTTTTAGAAATCACTTCATTCTGCTGCGCCAATAAAGGAGTGCTGCTGACAGAAAGCATTAACACCAAAGACAAACTAACAAGAAACAAAGATCTAAAGATTTTCATCAACCTTCTTTCTGTAAAAAAATGTAATTTATTTCATTATAATCAAAAAAGTGTTTTAATTCCAACTTTTATGTAATAAAATGTATATGATTTAAACAAAGGGGTGAGATGGCGGTGAAGCATTTTTTAACGGCAATCGTAGTAGCTATCATTGTGGGGATCATTGTTTATGTTGCAGATAATCGTTTAGGTATGTTTCCGTTGATGCTAATTTTAGCGGTTGCGATCTATATTGTAAGCAGAATTAGTGAATCATTGATAAAAAAATACTCCAAAGAAAATAGTTAATTACACAGCCCCTCCCACTGGAAGGGCGTTTTTTAATGAACCTTCATTTTTTCTTCTCTGTATCTCATTCTAATACAACATTAATTAAGACAAGCTTCTTAACAGCCTTACGAATCTCCTGCTCAGTCATCGCAGAGATTAATGTTAAATAGAAAGAACATTCTTTCTCTAACTTAAAAAATTAAGGTGTATAGTAGAAGGAGAATATGAAATGAGTAAGGAGGAATTCTGGGGTGTACAAAATCAAATCAGTGATTGACAAGGGGAGCAGTTCTTTGGCTATAGAGTTGATACTGGAAAAGGGTATTTTATAGAAGAGCATGCTTTGAGATTTATACTTTCCGAACATGATTACATATATGATGCACTTGAAGAGAAATTTGAGAAATGTTATGAGGATACAAGAAGCTAGTTAGTCACGCGCTTTCAGGAGAAACCTGATTTAGAGATCTTTTCTATTGGTTTTGGGGACAGTGTGTATCAAAGCTTTTGAGGGCTGGATGAAAACGTGGAACTTGTTTGCCTTGTGACGGATTTTTTAATAACGGACTGAGAAGAAACCCATGAATCATGGGTTTTTTTGATGGAGGAATACAAAAATATGAATTGATTCTAATGAGGAAGTCTAATTTTGGAAATTTATAGGCGCATTGGGGAAGCAGTAAGTAAATAAGTAATAAATATATATATAAGTAACAAAAACATGAAAAAAATAAATAACTATCCGATATTTGTTGTGTAAACAAATTGAAGGAGTGTGGTTATCTTGAAAAAATGGTTTTTTATTTTCATTTTATTATTTTCTGCATTAAGTTATCCATTACAATCAATAAAAGCAGAAACGCTTGAATGGGAAAAACGAGAAGAGCTACCAGATGCAAGAGTAGGAGCTGTAAGTGAAGTATATGATGGGAAAATCTATGTAATAGGTGGAACGGGTCCAAGTAAGGCATATTCTAATACTACTTATGTATATGATCCGAAGTTAGATAAATGGTCAGAAAAAGCTGGTATGAAAACAGGCCGTATGGGTGCTGCCAGTGTAATAGTAGATGAACGTATATATGTAATGGGTGGTAGAACAGAACAAGGATCCACAAATAGCGTAGAAGTTTATAATATCAAAACGGATACATGGGAGAATTCAGAAGACCTTCCATTTGAATTGAAGATATCTGCATATAATTTATACGCTGGTGTTATAGATAATAAAATCTATGTTGTTGGTTATAATAGTTCGTTAAAGCCAGAGAGGTACAATAATACATTTAGTTACGATACAAAAACAAAGGAATGGACAAAAAAGAAAAAATTCACCAATGAGGCTACTGCTGGAAATGCTGTGGTTGTAAAAAATAAACTCTATGTTTTAGCTGGATCAGAATTAATAGGTCCAAAAACGTTTGAGTACGATCCATTATTAGATCAGTGGACAGTTTTAGGATCGGGAGCAATTGCACCTTATCATGATGCATTAAATTTTGAGGATTATATTATAAGAACAGGTGGAACTTCTAGAGTTACACTCTTTGATATAGAAGCTATGAAATCGAAAACTATACCTAACACTTCTGCACCTTATCGAATGGGACATGTATCAGCACTTGTTGATGATACACTCTATGTAATTGGAGGAGTTGAACAAAGTTCAAGTGCCCCTACTAACGCTAGAGCAAATTTCAAATCTAATTTATCTATCTCATTAAAGAGTCTTAAAAACACTGAAACTGAACCACCTGGTGACAAAGACCCAGAACCAACCACACCACCAAAAGACGATACAACAGATGAAGACGGCGATGCTCTTCTCATCATCACAATGGTCAATGGTTTGCAAAAGGAGTATGACCTTTCAATGAAAGAAGTCAACGCCTTCCTATCCTGGTACAAAAAACGTGATGCTGGCGAAGGTCCTGGGTTTTATGAAATTGACGAGCATGACAACAACAAAGGTCCTTTTGAAAGTAAAAAGGACTATGTGGTATTCAACAACATTCTCATGTTCGAAGTGAATAAATATAAAAAGTAAATAACATCAAAGCCATCTAGTCAAACTAGGTGGCTTTTACGTTTGTTCGACAGTTTTCATCAATTTTAAGGCAAATTTAAGCTTCCATTTCATTTCAATTACATTAAATCTTTGTTACAATAAGACAGCTTTGCCCGAAGACACGTTCATACTTTGGACATCTTTTTTTCATCAATTCTTAAAATTTTTATGTTTTGATATGAAACTCTTTTGATGATCCATGCGTCTTTATAAGTGTCAAAAGAAAAGAGGTTATCAATATGCTATTCAAAAAGCTATCAGAAAATAAGTCTGTAAAATGGATAGGATATACAAGCTTTTACTTACTTATTTTGCTATTATTGTTCTTTATTTACGGATTCCATACAGCAAATACGGGATCATTCATTTACAACGATTTTTAATTGGAGATTAAACTATGAAACTATTACACACGATTCATGAATACCAACAAACGAAACCGACACAGCCAGCATTTGTTTCTCAACATGCTTCGATCACATATGATGAGCTTTGGCGTCTATCAGACCAAATGGCTGGTGCGATCGATACAGTCGCAACTGACAGTGCACCTGTCATTGTCTACGGTCATATGGAGCCAGAGATGCTGATTTCTTTCTTAGGCAGTGTGAAATCAGGCAGACCTTATATTCCGGTCGATATCTCAATACCTGTCGAGCGCATCGTCTCAATCATTGAAAGCTCAAAAGCCAGTCTATTGATTTGTGCAAATGAGCAGAATGTATTAGATGTAGAAGAACACATTGAAGTGAAGAGTGCGGCATCGCTTTTAGCACTTGAAAAAGAAGCACCGCCATCCACGCAGTGGGTTCAACAAAATGATGTTTTCTACATTATTTATACGTCTGGCAGTACCGGAAAACCGAAAGGCGTTCAGGTAACAGCCAATAATTTAGAAAGTTTTACAGAGTGGATGTGCCGCGATTTCCCAATTGGTGAGGGGCGCACGTTCTTAAATCAAGCACCGTTTTCTTTTGACTTATCAGTGATGGATCTCTATCCAGCGCTTCAATCAGGCGGCACGCTTTACTGTTTAGTGAAAGATCTTGTGAATAAGCCGAAGGATATGTTTGCAGCGCTTGGTCAATCTGACGTTGAAGTATGGACATCCACACCTTCCTTTGTGCAAATGTGCTTAATGGACCCATCCTTTACAGGGGAGCTTTTACCAGAGCTGAAAGTTTTCTTGTTCTGCGGTGAGGCGCTTCCTGTAGCTGTAGCAAGTGCGCTTCTTGAGCGTTTTCCTAAGGCGCAGGTCTTTAATACGTATGGTCCAACTGAAGCAACTGTTGCGATTACATCGATTGGAGTCACGCAGGAGATTCTTGATCAGCACGATTCTTTACCAGTCGGTTATGCCAAACCGGATACAGATATCGTCATTTTAGATGAAGAAGGCAAGACACTGCCTGATGGGGAAAAAGGGGAAATTGTCATCGTGGGGCCAAGCGTCACAAAAGGCTACTTAGGTGAACAAGCCTTAACGGATAAAGTGTTCTTTGAATACGAAGGACGTCCTGCTTACCGCACAGGTGATGCAGGTGTGGCGCAGGATGGTTTGATTACGTGCCACGGTCGTCTGGACTATCAAATTAAGCTACATGGATACCGGATGGAGCTTGAAGAAATTGAATATCATGTGAGCGAGACAACGTATGTCAATGCTTGTGTGATTGTGCCATTCCAGCCAAACGGGCATGTGGAGTACTTAATTGCAGCCATTGTCCCAACTGAACATTCCTTTGAAAAAGAATATCAGCTGACAAGTGCGATTAAGAAAGAAATGGCGGATTCACTGCCTGCGTACATGATTCCAAGAAAGTTTGTCTATCTTGAGCAGTTGTACATGACGCCAAACGGGAAGGTTGACCGTAAAAGAATCGCGAAAGAGGTTCTTCTATGATTCCGTTTAGTTCATTCTTTTTCTTCATTCTAATTGGTATTCTTCTTTTGCCGACGATGATTCTTGGTCTTCGCGGCAAAAGAATGCAGGGCTACAACATGTTTGCAACGGTTGTGGCACTTGCGCTTATTTTCTCAAAGGATGCACATGGCGCTTTGCTGCTGTTCTTGTTTACAGTGTGGCAAGTCTTGATTATCCGCCTATACCTTGCGTACCGGTTGAAGGCGAACAAGGCGTCTGTCTTCTATATGGCAGTGGTGGCATCGATTTTGCCGCTTGTGCTATCAAAGATTTTACCGTTCTTTTTAACTCATCAGCCGCATCAACCGCCGCCAATGAACTGGCTGAGCTTTTTGGGGATCTCGTACTTAACATTTAAAGGTGTTCAGTTAATTATCGAGACAAGAGACGGCTTGATTAAAAAGAAAATCCCGATTCACCGTTTGGTTTATTTCATCGTCTTTTTCCCGACGATTTCATCAGGTCCAATCGATCGTTACCGCCGGTTTGAAAAGGATATGGATACACCGCCTGAAAAAGAAGCGTACAGTGACCTTCTATATGCAGGGATTCATAAAATTTTTATCGGGTTCTTATATAAGTTCATTATTGGTTATCTCATTCACACGTATATTCTCATGAATATTCATCACATTAGCAGCAGTCACTTTGTTCAACAGTTAACGTATATGTATGCGTACAGTATGTATTTGTTCTTTGACTTTGCTGGATATACAGCATTTGCTGTAGGTGTGAGTTATATCATGGGCATTAAATCACCAGAAAACTTTAATAAACCGTTTATCAGCCGTAATATTAAAGACTTCTGGAATCGCTGGCACATGTCGCTATCCTTTTGGTTCAGAGATTATGTGTTTATGAGATTTGTGTTCTTTATGACAAAGAAGAAGTGGATCAAGAACCGGATGGCTGTATCAAATATTGGGTACTTTGTCCTCTTTCTATTGATGGGTGCTTGGCATGGTCTCGCCCTTCAATACATTATTTACGGACTATACCATGCAGTTGTGATGTCCGGTTACAATTTATTTGAGAAGTGGAATAAAAAGCACAAGTGGTGGCCGGATAATAAGGTCACAATGGTTGTGTCGATCATTATTACATTCCATGTGATTTGTTTCGGATTTTATATTTTTTCAGGAAAACCATTTCATCATTAATGATTAAGGGAGTAGAAAATTATGGAATTTAAAAATCAAGTATACGGTATTATTGCAGAGGTTTGTCAGGACGACGTTGTGAAAGAAAATCCAGAGATTGCAATTTTTGACGAAGGTCTTTTAGATTCATTTGGTACAGTAGAACTACTTATGGCAATTGAAAGTCAACTTGGAATTACTGTTCCGATTACAGAGTTTGATCGTGATGTGTGGGATACACCGAATCACATTGCTGAGCAGCTGGCAGAGATGAAGTAATGAAAAAGCGTTTTTTTGGGCCGCTTATTTTAGCGGCTGTTCTATTCATTGGTGTTCTTCTTGTACCAAATGCATGGCTCTCACATCTGATCCCAAAAGACAAATTACAAAAGTCAGCCACAGAATTAGATCCAGGGATGTTCCAAGGGCTTTATTTACAAGATGAAATGCTAAAAGATCCAACTTATTTGCCGATCTATGGATCTTCTGAACTATCACGTTTTGATCCATATCACCCTTCGAATTTCTTTCATGAAAATCCTCAAGGGTTTACACCTTATCTTGTTGGAAAAGGTGGATCGCAATCATTAATTCATGCCATGAACTTTGCAGCGCATATGGATGAATTAAAAGGGAAAAAGCTTGTGTTTATCGTGTCCCCGCAGTGGTTTGTCAAAGGGGGATCAGACGAGAATCACTTTGCTCCTAACTATTCAGCGCTTCAGGCGCTTGATCTTGCTTATAATAAAGAAATTGATCCAGCTGTGAAAAAAGAGCTCATCAAAAGGATCATGAAGTTTAAGGCAGTAAAGAACGACATGGTCATCACAGAGCTTTTTAAAGCAGAGCTTTCTGGGAACAAATTCGCTTATGGCGCGATTTCTCCTATTGCAAAAATGTATTATGGCATGCTTCAAAAGAAAGACATGTACTATACGATCGGGTCTGGGCATGAGCGCAAGCATCGTCCGTCTCCTTCAGTGAAAGGGAAAACATGGACTGAGCTTGAAAAAGAAGCGAGCGTCTTAGGATCTGAAAAAGCAGGGGACAACCCGTTTTATATTGATCAGAGACTGTTTGATCGTAAGCTGAAGCCGATCATGAAAAAGATGAAGGATTCTCGTCGTGACAATTCTTATGCAGCATCACCTGAATATAAAGATTTCCAGATCATGCTGGATATTTTAAAACAGGCAGGGGCGAAGCCTTTATTCGTGACGATTCCCGTCAACGGAAAATGGTATGATTACACTGGTTTTCCGAAAGAGGGGCGTACAGATTATTATCAAAAAATCAATCGTCAAATTCGAGATAATGGGTATGAAGTCGCAGATTTGACTTCGCATGAGTATGATCCATATTTCTTTAAGGATACGATTCATGTGTCGTATAAAGGATGGGTATACATCGATAAGGCGATCGAAAAGTTTTACAAAGAGCAGTAGATTGCAGCAGCTTTCTGCTGCTTTTTGTTTGTCGAATGAGTGGATTTCTTGTATAAATAAGGTGGAAGGGCTATGCTGAATATGGAGGCGATACGATGAATCGTTCTGAGAAAAAAGAACTATTAAAGCGTTCAAAGAAGCATTTTAATGATCAAGCCTTTTGGGAAAAGTTGAAAAAGACGGCACAAAAAGCTGGAGTTTCTCTTGTCTATGCTGTGCTATTACTTTATTATACATTGCAAAAACCCGAAGTACCGGTTAAAGCGAAGACCCTCATCATTGGGGCGCTAGGGTACTTTATCCTTCCGATTGACCTGATCCCTGATACATTGGTGGGGATCGGCTACACAGATGATCTAGGCGCCATCACATTTGCTCTGCTTCAAGTCGCGATGTACATTGATGACGATGTCAAAGGGAAAGCGAAAGACAGGCTTGGAAAATGGTTCGGTGAAAAAAGCGATACGTCTTTCATTGATCAAAAGCTTGAAGATGGCGGTATGCCGTCTGCTTAAAGAAAAGCCTCCTAAACGGAGGCTTCAGCGTGTAGACAAACCCTCGCATTCTTTGTCAGTCCTGCGCTTCGGTGCTCACGAATGTCAAATTCGCTCCGCTCCGGTGCTCGTTCTTCCTAGACTTCAAGGGTTTTCAACTACGCTGAAAAAAAGACAAAGGGCTAAAATAAAGTTCATTTTAGCCCTTTGTCAACAATCTATAGCCTCCTAAACGGAGGTTTTTTTCATTATCCTAAAAATTTCACGCAAACCGGATGCGGAACGGTGATGTCTGATTGTAAGACAGTGAGTCGTCCCGTTTCTTTGTCACGTTTGTATAACACAAGGTTGCTAGATTCTTGGTTTGAGCCGACGAGAAATTCTTCTGTTGGATCAAGGACAAAGTCTCTAGGCCAATTTCCTTCAGAAGAAGCAATTTCAACGAGGCTTAGTTTGCCGTCATGATCTGCTTTGAAAATGGCAATGCTGTCATGTCCACGATTTCCTGCATACACAAATTGACCGTCAGAAGACACATGAATGGCGCTGCCTTGATTATTCTCTGTGAAGTCATTAGGAATGGTTGCGATCGTTTGGATCTCTTCGAAATGACCATCTTCAAAGTAACGAAGTACAATGACCTCTGAGCTGAGCTCTGTCATGACATAGGCCACAGGTTTCGTTGGGTGGAATGTGATATGACGAGGGCCGCTGCCTGGTTTTGTTTCAAATGTATGGGCAAGCTCAAGTTTGCCGTTTTCTTTCTTATACGTATAAATTCCGTCTGTGCCAAGGTCAACAGCTACTGCAAATTGTTCATCAGGTGTCAAACCCATAAAGTGAGTGTGCGGTTTTTCTTGACGGTCTTCGTTTGGTCCAGTGCCTTCATGTTGCGCCTGTGACAGCGTGCGGATCACTGAGCCGTTTTCAGCATCAATTTCGTACATCTCTGCTGTTCCTTTATGATAGTTTGCCGTAAACGCCGTTTTCGTTTGGCTATCCACGCTGACGTGACAAGGAGAAGCCCCATCGGCAAGCTCTTGGTTGATGAAACGAAGTGCGCCGGTGTCGGCATCAATTTGATACGCAGCAAGACCGCCCTGTGCTCCTTCTTTCACAACAGCATACACAAACTTTTGAGAATCTGAGACAGTTAAATATGTAGGATTTTCAAGTTCTGCAGCCACTTCTACTTGTTCAATCTGCTGCTTGTCCGTATTTAAAGTAAAAGAATAGATTCCTTTGCTGTCTCCCTTTGTATACGTTCCGATATAACCTCTGATGTTAGCCATGTATTGCCCTCCTTCTATTAGATGCTCTCATTCTATCACAAATTCATAGGAAAACGCTTTAGAAAGGCATGCTGAAGGAAAAAACAAACGCAATGAAATCTCACAATATTCTTCAAAAACCGTGTGAAAAAATATTACAAAAGCTTGTTCAAAAGAAAACCGTTCATGTAGAGTAAATAAATTGAAGAAAAAATACAAAAAATTTTAAGTTTTTTCATTCCTTGTCTAGCAAAGGTGTAAGCGTATACATTTTATTTTGATTAGTCTAAATTGTCTAATAATTTTAAAAATGCTGTTGACACTGTATGGAAAGCGGCGTAAGATGGGTTCAACAAAAGCAAACAGACACGCAGAGTAAGCGTGAGACACTTCAATATAAAGTGTCTGAAAATTCAACTACTTTTTGTTTGAAAGAGAGGGTGCTCACTGAAGATGGAAGACCAAAAGGAACAGTGGATCTTTTTAAACGATGAACTCGTGAAAAAAGAGGATGCGAAAATTTCAGTTTATGATCATGGCTTCTTATATGGTGACGGTGTGTTCGAAGGAATACGTGTATATAACGGAAATATCTTTCGAATGAAAGAACACTTAGATCGCCTGTATGATTCCGCTAGATCCATTATGCTGAACATTCCATATTCACTTGAGGAGCTCACTGAAAAAATGATTCATACAGTTGAAAGGAACGGCCTAAAAGATGCCTATATCCGCCTTGTTGTCTCAAGAGGAGCCGGTGATCTTGGCTTAGATCCAAACAACTGCGGGAGAGCCAACACAGTGATCATTGTAGAGCCGCTGGCCATCTTTCCAAAGCACCTATATGAAACAGGTATTGATATTGTGACAGTACCGACAAGGCGAAATCGTCCTGACGTACTAAGTCCAAAAGTGAAATCATTAAACTATTTGAATAACATTCTTGTCCGAATCGAAGCCCATATGGCCGGTGTGAGTGAAGCGCTGATGCTGAACGATCAAGGGTACGTGGCAGAAGGTTCTGCAGACAATGTGTTTATTTATAAAAAAGGTAAGCTCTATACACCGCCAGGTTATATCGGCGCTCTTGAAGGCATCACAAGAAATGCCATCATGGAGATTGCAGAAGACTTAGGCTACGAAGTGAAAGAAGAACCTTTCACAAGACATGATGTGTATACAGCTGAAGAAGTCTTCCTGACAGGAACCGCTGCCGAAGTCATCGCTGTTGTAAAAGTTGACGGCCGTATCATTGGCGAAGGAAAGCCAGGGTTCCACACAAACAAACTTCTTGAACAATTCCGCAAGCGAGTCGTTGAAGAAGGAGAAAAAGTAGTCTTTACCGATGAGAACATTCACGCAAGCTAAATAGATATCGATAAACGTTGAAGAGGACTAGTAGCTTTAGAGTCAGTATCTACAGAGAGCCGGTGCTAGCTGGAAACCGGTGTTACTTTCTAAAGTGAACTCACCTCTGAGTGTCTGCTTGAAATGATAGTAGGGCAGACCGAGTGACATTGCATCACTCGTTACCAAAATGGATGAAAGATGTCCATGAGACGGCAGCATGATTTGCCGTGAACAAGGGTGGTACCGCGAAAAACAAAGCTTTTTCGCCCCTTTGACCTAGTGAAAAGTAGTGTCATTGTGGGGTGAGAAGGCTTTTTTATATGGTCTCATATCTCTATCTTGAATGGAAAAGGGTGAAAGGACTTGACTGAAGCAAGACAAAGAGGAGGAAATCAAATGGGGACAAATGTACAAATGGAGACGGAAAAATCAAATGCACCACAAACGATGAACGGTGCACTCATGTTAATTGAAGCACTCAAAAGAGAAAAAGTAGAAGTCATTTTTGGTTATCCTGGCGGAGCCGTTTTACCAATCTACGATAAAATTTACGATTCTGGTTTATTTCATGTTCTGCCAAGACATGAGCAAGGAGCGATTCACGCAGCGGAGGGATACGCAAGAGTATCTGGTAAACCAGGCGTTGTTATTGCCACATCAGGACCGGGGGCAACAAACCTAGTCACAGGAATTGCAGATGCGATGATTGATTCACTACCTATGGTTATCTTCACTGGACAGGTGGCAACCTCAGTCATTGGATCAGATGCATTCCAAGAAGCAGATGTACTTGGTATCACAATGCCAATCACAAAACACAGCTATCAAGTGAGACGTCCAGAAGAGTTACCGGGTGTCATTAAAGAGGCATTTCACATCGCAACAACCGGCAGACCTGGTCCAGTCTTGATTGATATTCCAAAAGATGTCGCTGGTATTGAAGGAACATTTGAATACGATCAGCCAATCGATTTGCCTGGTTATCAGCCGAAAATTGAGCCGAATTATTTGCAAATTCGCAAGTTAGTAGAAGCTGTAAGTAGAGCAAAGAAACCAGTTATTCTAGCAGGAGCTGGCGTTCTTCATGGCAAAGCGTCGGAAGAATTAAGGCAATATGTAGAGCAGCAGCAAATCCCTGTCGCTCATACATTGCTTGGGCTTGGCGGATTCCCAGCAAAGCATCCTCTTTTCCTAGGAATGGCGGGTATGCACGGCACATATGCAGCGAACATGGCACTACATCAATGTGACTTACTCATTTCAATCGGAGCGAGATTTGATGACAGGGTTACCGGCAACCTCAATCATTTTGCAAAGCATGCGAAGGTGGCTCACATTGACATCGACCCAGCGGAAATTGGTAAAAACATTCACACCCATATCCCAGTTGTTGGTGACAGTAAGCTAGTGCTTCAAGAACTGATCAAGCAGGATGGGAAACAAGGTGAATCAGACGAGTGGAAGAGCCAGCTAAATCAGTGGAAGGAAGAATATCCACTCTGGTATGTCGAAAACGAAGCTGAAGGCTTTAAGCCTCAAAAGCTGATCGAATACATTCATCAATTTACAAAAGGTGAAGCCATTGTGGCAACCGATGTTGGGCAGCACCAAATGTGGGCTGCACAGTTCTATCCATTTGAAAATGCCGATAAATGGGTGACATCTGGTGGGCTTGGCACAATGGGATTTGGTTTACCGGCAGCGATTGGCGCGCAGCTAGCTGATCAAGAGGCAACGGTTGTGGCGATTTTAGGAGACGGAGGTTTCCAAATGACCCTGCAAGAACTTGCCGTTATCCGTGAGCTGAACCTTCCAGTGAAAGTGATTGTTCTCAATAATCACAGTCTTGGAATGGTAAGACAATGGCAAGAAATTTTTTACGAAGAACGCTACTCACATTCTAAATTTTCAGAGCAGCCAGACTTCGTTAAATTATCTGAAGCTTATGGCATTAAAGGGATCAGAATCTCATCAGACGAAGAGGCGCAAGAAAAGCTAGAAGAAGCATTAACGTCTAGAGAGCCTGTTTTCATCGATGTCAATGTAGCGAGAGATGAGAAAGTATTCCCGATGGTAGCACCGGGGAAAGGACTTCATGAGATGGTGGGGGTGAAACCTTGAAAAGAATTATTGTGTTGACTGTATTAAATCGATCAGGCGTACTGAACAGAATCACAGGCCTTTTTACGAAAAGACACTACAACATTGAAAGCATTACGGTCGGCCATTCTGAGATTCAAGATGTATCACGCATCACGTTCGTCGTCCATGTAGACCAGGAGAAAGACATCGAACAGCTGACAAAACAGCTGAACAAACAAATCGATGTCCTCAAAGTAACGGATATTACAAACCAATCAATCGTTCAGCGAGAGCTGGCTTTGATAAAAGTCGTATCTGCACCAGCATCTAGAATGGAGATCACTGGGGTCATTGAACCTTTTAGAGCTTCTATTGTAGATGTGAGCAGAGAGAGTGTCGTCATTCAGGTGACAGGTGAGTCTTCAAAAATTGAAGCACTCATTGAACTACTTAAGCCATACGGCATTAAAGAAGTCGCCAGAACTGGCACCACGGCCTTTGCGAGAGATAATCAGCAAAAGCCGCAAACAAATAAAACAATTTCAATTGTCTAAACAAAAGGAGAGAGTCAAATGGTAAAAGTATATTATAACGGTGATATTCAAGAAAACGTATTAAACGGTCAAAAGGTAGCTATCATTGGTTACGGATCACAAGGTCATGCACATGCATTGAACTTAAAAGAGAGCGGCGTAGATGTCATTGTCGGCGTAAGAAAAGGCGGATCTTATACAAAAGCACAAGAAGACGGTCATCAAGTATTCACAGTAAAAGAAGCAGCAGCACAAGCAGATGTCGTCATGGTATTACTTCCAGATGAGCAGCAAAAGAAAGTATATGACGAAGAAATCAAAGATCAATTAGAAGCTGGCAACTCTCTTGTATTCGCACACGGATTCAACGTTCACTTCCATCAAATTGTTCCTCCAAGTGACGTAGATGTGTATCTTGTGGCTCCAAAAGGTCCAGGACATCTTGTCAGAAGAACATATGAGCAAGGCGCTGGTGTACCTGCACTATTTGCTATCTATCAAGACGTATCTGGTCAAGCGAAAGACAAAGCACTTGCTTATGCAAAAGCAATCGGCGGAGCAAGAGCGGGCGTTCTTGAAACAACATTTAAAGAAGAAACAGAAACGGATCTATTCGGTGAGCAGGCAGTTCTTTGTGGAGGTCTTACTTCATTAGTAAAAGCAGGTTTTGAAACATTAACAGAAGCTGGTTATCAGCCAGAGCTTGCATACTTCGAGTGTCTGCATGAACTGAAATTGATCGTTGACCTTATGTATGAAGAAGGATTAGAAGGTATGAGATATTCAATCTCTGATACAGCGCAATGGGGTGACTTCGTATCAGGACCACGCGTTGTGGATGCAAAAGTAAAAGAATCAATGAAAGCAGTCTTGACTGACATCCAAAACGGAACATTCGCGAAAGAATGGATTGTTGAAAACCAAGTGAATCGTCCACGTTTCAATGCGATCAATGCAAATGAAAATGAGCACCAAATTGAAATCGTCGGAAGAAAGCTTCGTGAAATGATGCCTTTCGTTAAACAAGGAAAGAAAAAGGAAGCGGTGAGCGTCGGTGCGAAAAATTAATTTTTTTGACACAACACTTCGAGATGGAGAGCAATCACCAGGAGTGAACTTAAATGCACAAGAAAAGCTAATCATTGCTAAGCAGCTTGAGCGCCTTGGGGTTAATATCATTGAAGCGGGTTTTCCCGCTTCATCCCGAGGGGATTTCTTAGGCGTACAAGAAATTGCAAGAACGATTAAGAACTGTTCAGTTGCAGGACTTGCACGATGTGTGAAAGGTGACATTGATGCTGCATGGGACGCATTAAAAGATGGAGCTCAACCAAGAATACACGTCTTTATTGCGACTTCTGACATTCACCTCAAGCATAAACTAAAGAAAACACGAGAAGAAGTGGTTGAACAAGCTGTTTCAATGGTGAAATATGCGAAAGAGCGCTTCCCAGTTGTTCAGTGGTCAGCAGAAGATGCATGCCGGACAGATCTTTCTTTCCTAGCAGAAATTGTAGAAAAAGTGATCGACGCAGGCGCAAGTGTCATTAACTTACCTGACACTGTTGGATACCTAGCACCAAAAGAGTACGGAAATATCTTTAAATATATGAAGGAACACGTTCCAAATATCGATCAAGTCATCTTGTCAGCACACTGTCATGATGATTTAGGAATGGCTGTAGCGAACTCACTTGCTGCCATTGAAAACGGAGCAGATCAAATTGAAACAGCTGTCAACGGTATTGGAGAGCGCGCAGGAAATGCTGCTTTAGAAGAAATTGCAGTTGCCCTTCATATTCGCAAAGACTTTTACCAAGTCGAATCAACCATTCAGTTGAATGAAATTAAGCGCACAAGTGATGTAGTGAGCAAATACTCAGGTATGATTGTACCGCGTAATAAAGCAGTCGTTGGAAACAATGCATTTGCCCATGAATCAGGTATTCACCAAGATGGATTCCTCAAAGAAAAAACAACCTATGAAATTATCTCTCCAGAGCTTGTAGGCGTCACAACAGATGTGCTTGTCCTTGGTAAACACTCCGGAAGACACGCGTTTAAAGACCGCTTAAAAACACTCGGCTTTAAATTGACTGAAGAAGAAATCAATAAGTTCTTCGAAACTTTTAAGAACTTAACAGAGAAGAAGAAAGAAATCACAGATGATGATTTGATCTCTATTATATTAGAAGAAAAAGTAGCAGACCGGAAAATTGGCTATGAATTTGAAAGTCTTCAAGTTCATTATGGGACAGAGCAAATGCCGACAGCAACAGTCTCTCTTAAAAATCAAGAAACGCAGGAAGTCATTCAAGAAGCAGCTACAGGTGCAGGCAGTGTAGAAGCTGTGTACAACACGCTTGAGCGCTGTATGGAGGAAAGAATTCATTTGCTAGACTATCGTATTCAATCAAATGGAAAAGGCAGAGACGCACTAGCGGAAGTATATGTCACTGTTTCAATAGAAGGAAAAGAAACAGCAGGACGCGGTGTAGCGCAAGATGTGCTGGAAGCATCGGCTAAAGCTTACGTCAATGCAGTGAATAGACATTTAATCTTTAAATCAAACCTAATAGAAATTGAGAAACATCACGCCATCTCATAAGAAAGGAGGAAGGGACTCATGAAAAAGAAAATTGCACTTTTGCCCGGCGATGGAATCGGACCGGAAGTCGTCACATCAGCCGTCGCTGTCCTGAAAGAGACAGCGGCTCAATTTCAACACGAATTTGAATTCGAAACAGCTCTCATTGGCGGTATAGCGATAGATGAAAAAAACAATCCGCTCCCTAAAGAAACAGTAGAAGTTTGCAAAAGCGCAGATGCGATTTTATTAGGAGCCGTTGGCGGACCAAAGTGGGATCAAAACCCGCCAGAACTTCGCCCAGAAAAAGGCTTGCTCTCCATTCGCAAGCAGCTGGACTTATTTGCGAACATCCGTCCTGTCAAAGTATTTGATAGCTTGAGTGAGGCTTCACCGTTAAAACAAGATCACATTAGCGGAGTAGATTTCGTCATCGTTCGTGAATTAACTGGAGGCCTCTACTTTGGCGAACCAAGTGAGCGCTACACGGATGATGAAGGAAAAGAAGCTGCGGTTGATACACTTCTTTATACAAAGGAAGAGATTGTTCGTGTATTAAAAGAAGCGTTCGACATGGCGTTAACGAGACGGAAAAAAGTAACGTCTGTGGATAAAGCAAATGTTCTCGCTTCGAGTAAACTATGGCGGGATGCGGTAGAAGAAGTTGCATCACAATATCCAGATGTCGCATATGAGCACATGCTCGTCGATAATGCCGCGATGCAGCTGATTTATAAGCCCGCTCAATTTGATGTCATCGTGACAGAGAATATGTTTGGTGACATTTTAAGTGACGAAGCATCTATGATTACTGGCTCACTCGGCATGCTGCCATCTGCTAGTTTATCAAGCACCGGCCTTCATTTATATGAGCCGATTCATGGTTCAGCACCCGATATTGCGGGGCAAAATGTCGCAAACCCTCTGGCTACTATATTGTCAGCAGCCAGCTTGCTTAGAACATCCTTTGCTTTAGAAGAAGAATCGGCCGCAATTGAAGCAGCTGTGGAAGCCGTCCTTGCCTCTGGCAAACGAACAAAGGACCTAGCATCAAAAGAGGGAACGTATGAAACGACTGATGATATCACGAAAGCCGTTGTAGATGCACTCAAACAACGGGCGAAAACCATTGTATAAATAGAAATCTTGTTGAATTAGGTAGAGGGAGGAAAAAGGGTTATGCCTCGAACAATCATCGAAAAAATATGGGATCAGCATGTTGTCAAAAATGGCGAGGGAAAACCAGACCTTTTATATATTGATCTGCACTTGGTGCATGAGGTGACGTCACCTCAAGCATTTGAAGGATTAAGACAAAAAGGGCGCAAGGTGCGAAGACCACAAAACACATTTGCGACGATGGATCACAACATTCCGACTGTGAATCGATTTGTGATCAAAGATGAGATTGCGAAGAAGCAAGTCAGTGCTCTAGAGCGCAACTGTGCTGAATTTGGGGTCCGTCTAGCTGACCTTCACAGTGTAGACCAAGGAATCGTTCATGTCGTTGGACCAGAGCTTGGTTTAACACTTCCGGGGAAAACAATCGTGTGTGGAGATAGTCATACATCTACTCATGGCGCATTTGGTGCACTTGCCTTTGGGATTGGCACAAGTGAGGTTGAGCATGTGCTTTCCACACAAACACTTTGGCAGCAGCGTCCGAAGACACTAGAAATTAGAGTAGACGGAACGCTTCAAAAAGGGGTAACAGCCAAAGATGTCATTTTAGCAGTCATTGGTGCACATGGCGTGAAGTTCGGTTCAGGTTATGTCATTGAATACACTGGGGAAGTATTCAGAAACATGTCAATGGATGAGCGGATGACCGTTTGTAATATGTCAATTGAAGCAGGCGCAAGAGCAGGATTGATCGCACCTGATGAAGTGACCTTTGAATATTGCCGCGGACGCAAATACGCACCGCAGGGTGAAGATTTTGAAGCAGCGATCAAAGAATGGAAAGAACTAAGAACAGATCCGGGTGCGACCTATGATAAAACCATTGTTTTAGATGGAAATCATATTTCACCAATGGTCACGTGGGGAATTAACCCAGGAATGGTGCTCCCTGTGGATGCGGCAATTCCAGGACCTGAAGATTTTGCACAAGAAGATGACCAAAAAGAAGCAAAACGTGCTTATGAATACATGGGGGTTCACCCGCATCAGCGTATTGAAGATATTACGATTGAGCATGTGTTTATTGGCTCATGTACGAACTCAAGAATGACTGATTTACGCCAAGCCGCTTCTATGATTGAAGGACAAAAAGTAGCTGATCATGTCAGAGCGATTGTGGTTCCTGGCTCACAAAGTGTCAAACTGCAAGCAGAAGAAGAAGGTCTTCATGAAATTTTCCTAGAAGCAGGATTTGAATGGAGAGAATCTGGCTGTAGTATGTGTCTCAGCATGAATAACGATGTGGTGCCAGAAGGTGAACGCTGTGCATCTACATCAAACCGTAACTTTGAGGGACGTCAAGGGAAGGGTGCAAGAACGCATCTTGTCAGCCCGGCAATGGCTGCAATGGCTGCCATACATGGCCGATTTGTCGATGTCAGGAAGTTTAATCAAGAGAAAACAGTCGTGTAAGGAGTTGTGTCATAGATGGAGCCTTTAGTCACTCATAAAGGAAAAGCCGCTGTGCTTAACCGTATAAATGTAGATACAGATCAAATCATTCCGAAACAGTTTTTGAAAAGAATCGAACGAACAGGATATGGCCGATTTGCCTTTTTTGATTGGCGATATTTAGCAGATGGCAGTCCAAATCCAGATTTTGAGCTCAATCAGCCGATTTATGAAGGAGCCTCTATTTTGATCGCAGGCGAAAACTTTGGCTGCGGGTCATCAAGGGAACACGCGCCTTGGGCACTTGATGATTATGGTTTCAAAATTGTCATTGCCCCATCTTTCGCCGATATTTTTCATCAAAACTGTTTTAAAAACGGGATGCTTCCAATCCGCCTTGATTATGATGTGTGGAAAACGTTTGCTGCATCATATGAAAACAAAGGATATGAAATGACAGTTGATCTGGAAAAACAACAGATTCAAGACCATGAAGGGAATGTTACTCCTTTCGATGTAGATCCACACTGGAGAGAAATGCTCCTGAATGGCTATGATGAGATTTCATTAACATTGTTACTAGAAGATGAGATTCAGGCATTTGAAGAGAAACGTAGCAACTGGCTGCGTGCATAAACAACGAGAAGCCGTCCCCGTGGTGTGACGGCTTCTTTTTTGCATGAAAACCTCTCGTTACTTGTGTTTACTAACCTTCGTTGGTAAACTGATAAAAAATATGCGCCCGAAAGGAACGTAAGCATGAAACATGACAAGAAGAAAGATAATGTCATTTTGTTTCCTGGTCTGAAAGAAAGACTGATTGAAAAAGGAATGGCAGCATTAAAAGATAAACAGTATCAAGAGGCGCTTCACTTATTTTCAGAAGCGAAATCGTATGATGACGATGAAGAATCCGATATTCATCTCGGTATGGCGATTTGTTTTCTAGAGCTTGGTGAGCTGCAGGATGCAAAGCGAGTCTGTGAAAAGATGCTACATGAAGGATATGGACACTATTTCACTGTGCTTCAAGTATATATGACCATCTTAATTCAGCTGAAAGAGTACGAGGAAGTCAAACAAACAATTGAGGCTGTCCTTGAAGAAAATCACCTTCCAGCAGAAAGCGCGGAGCATTTTTATAAACTGCTTGAATTTAGCAGAAAGATGATTGAATCACCAGAAGAGATTTTAGACGAAGACGAGGAAGGCAGCGGAGAAATCAATATAGATGAAATGCTCGAGCGGCCAGAAGAGCAGGTGCAGTTCATCCATTCGCTGAAAGACCGAAACATCACGCCGCATATGGGTCTATTAAATACGATCCTACAAAAGCCTGATGGAAACCCTTTGGTCAAATCATTGATCCTGCAACTTCTGTCAGATCATGATGTGGCAAAGCCGGTTCATGTGACGAAGTTCGGTGATTCTTTAACGCTTGTTCCTTCTGAGGCTGTCAAGCCAGAGCAAATGCCACTGCTTCAGCAAGTCCTTCGAAAGCTCGATGACACACTCGGCAATGAGAACCCAACCCTTTACCAAGGAGTTGAAGAGTTATGGCGCCGGCACTTATTTGTGCTATATCCATTTCTTCCTAAATATACGGATCCGAATCTTTGGGCTGCGGCACTTCATAAAGTCGGCTATGAAATGCATGGTATCGAGATTGACCTCGAAGAATTGCATTTATTGTATGATTTTAACGAACGAGAGCTGAGAGAAGCTTGTACAATGCTGAAAGATATTGAAGAAATTTCTTATTTGTAATTTGTCGATTTAGTTGAAAGACGGACTTGTTATGTTATAATATAATGGTTGTATTTGTGCATATATCGTGCGGTTGTAAGATTCCAACGGTTGAAAGACGTTATGTATAATCAAGTCAAATGTTGTATACATAAGACCGCTTCTTTAGCGGAGTGCGTGGTTTTTGATTGGACGAAGTCTTTATGATGCTTTAGAATGTAACAACGCACAATCTGAATAGATTTTTGGAGGGAAACACACATGTCAGTAAAATGGGAAAAACAAGAAGGTAACGAAGGTGTCTTAACAGTAGAAGTTGACGCTGAAACATTTAACAAAGCACTTGATGATGCATTTAAGAAAGTAGTTAAGCAAGTATCAATCCCTGGATTCCGTAAAGGGAAAGTACCACGTGGTCTTTTCGAGCAGCGTTTTGGAGTAGAATCTCTTTATCAAGATGCACTAGATATTCTTCTTCCAGTTGAATATCCGAAAGCAATCGACGAAGCTGGTATCGAGCCGGTTGACCGCCCTGAAATCGATGTTGAGAAAATCGAAAAAGGCGAAAGCTTAATCTTCACTGCAAAAGTAACAGTGAAGCCAGAAGTAAAACTTGGTGACTACAAAGGTCTTAACGTAGAAAAAGACGACACATCTGTATCTGATGAAGATGTCCAAGAAGAGTTAAAAGCTATGCAAAACCGTCAAGCTGAGCTTGTTGTCAAAGAAGAAGGCGCAATCGAAAACGGCGATACAGTTGTTCTAGATTTCGAAGGATTCGTTGATGGAGAAGCATTCGAAGGCGGAAAAGCTGAGAACTACTCTCTTGAAGTAGGTTCTGGTTCATTCATCCCTGGTTTCGAAGAGCAATTGGTTGGTCTTGAAGCAGGTGCAGAAAAAGACGTTGAAGTGACATTCCCTGAAGAATATCATGCTGAAGACCTTGCAGGTAAACCAGCTGTATTCAAAGTGAAAATTCATGAAATCAAAGCAAAAGAACTTCCAGCACTTGACGATGAGTTCGCTAAAGATGTTGATGAGGAAGTTGAAACGATTGCTGAATTAACTGAAAAAACGAAGAAACGTCTTGAAGAAGCAAAAGAAAACGAAGCAGAAGGCAAACTTCGTGAAGAGCTAGTAGCAAAAGCTTCTGAAAATGCGGAAGTTGACGTTCCTCAAGCGATGGTTGACACTGAGCTAGACCGCATGATGAAAGAATTCGAACAACGTCTTCAAATGCAAGGGATGAACCTTGAGCTTTACTTCCAGTTCTCTGGACAAGATGAAGATGCGCTAAAAGAGCAAATGAAAGAAGATGCTGCTAAACGCGTAAAATCTAATCTTACTCTTGAAGCAATTGCTGCTGCAGAAGACCTACAAGTGTCTGATGAAGAAGTGGAAGAAGAACTTTCAAAAATGGCTGAAGCATACAACATGCCTATTGAAAATATCAAACAAGCGATCGGTTCTACTGAAGCAATGAAAGAAGATTTAAAAGTTCGTAAAGCAATTGATTTTCTTGTAGAAAACCGTTAATATGGTGCATAATAATAAAACAGGGCGCGAGTGACTCGTGCCTTGTTTTGTACAATTTTTGACTTATCATCGCTTCTTTTGGAAACGATAGTGTAAGTCGCATCTTTCTGTCATACATATCTCAATGTGCAGTGTTACAAACACATCATTACCGTCTTTTAGGAAAGTATGGTAAAATGCATACATACTGGACCCAGAAGGGTAGCTGACTGTTAGCTACAGGCAAGTGAAGAAGAATAAGGGGTGAAAGAATGTTTAAATTCAACGAGGAAAAAGGTCAATTAAAATGCTCGTTTTGCGGAAAAACGCAAGATCAAGTGCGTAAACTGGTCGCAGGACCTGGCGTATATATATGTGATGAATGTATCGAGCTTTGCACGGAAATAGTTGAAGAAGAGCTCGGTACTGAGGAAGAAGTTGAATTCAAGGATGTTCCGAAACCTCATGAAATCCGGGAAATTCTTGATGAATATGTCATCGGACAAGAGAATGCGAAGAAATCCTTAGCTGTAGCGGTTTATAACCATTACAAGCGGATTAATTCCAACAGTAAGATTGATGATGTTGAGCTTTCGAAAAGTAACATTTCTATGATTGGACCTACAGGAAGCGGTAAAACATTACTTGCTCAAACACTTGCACGTATTTTAAATGTTCCATTTGCGATTGCAGATGCGACGTCTTTAACAGAAGCAGGTTACGTTGGGGAAGACGTAGAGAATATTTTACTAAAGCTGATCCAAGCAGCAGATTATGATGTAGAAAAAGCTGAAAAAGGCATTATCTACATCGATGAGATCGATAAAGTAGCAAGAAAATCAGAAAACCCTTCTATCACTCGTGATGTATCTGGGGAAGGTGTACAGCAAGCCCTTTTGAAAATTCTTGAAGGAACAGTTGCTAGTGTACCGCCTCAAGGTGGACGTAAACATCCTCATCAAGAATTCATTCAAATTGATACAACAAATATCCTCTTCATTTGTGGTGGAGCCTTTGACGGCATTGAGCAAATCATCAAACGCCGCCTAGGTCAAAAAGTGATTGGATTCGGTGCGGAAAATAAAATTGAAGATCTTGAAAAAGAAGTCCTTCTATCAAAAGTTCTGCCAGAAGACTTACTTCGCTTCGGTTTAATCCCAGAATTCATCGGTCGTCTTCCGGTTATTGCAAGCCTAGAGCCGTTAGATGAAAAAGCACTTGTAGAAATCTTGACGAAGCCTAAAAATGCGCTCGTTAAGCAATATACAAAAATGCTTGAGCTTGATGATGTTGAGCTTGAGTTTGAAGAAGATGCTCTTAGCGAAATTGCGAAAAAAGCAATTGAGCGTAAAACAGGAGCTCGTGGTCTTCGCTCCATCATTGAAGGCATCATGCTTGATGTGATGTTTGATCTTCCATCTCGTGATGATATTGAGAAATGTGTCATTACTGGTGAAACGGTTGCTGATGGTGAGCCGCCACGTCTTGTCTTAAAAGACGGTACAGTCGTGAATAAAGATACAAAAACATCAGCATAAGCCCATTTGATGACTCCTGAATCTTTTGATTCAGGAGTTTTTTATTTATCGTGGAAGTTGTGTTTATTCCGTCCAGCTCTAGGAAATACTAGCAGACAGAAACCAATACATAACGATAGATGAAGGAGGGAGCACCGATTGAGCTGGACAGGAATCGTATTATTCATACAACTGTTCTTTGGTATCGTCATCGGGTTGTACTTTTGGAACTTACTGAAAAATCAGCGCACACAAAAGGTGACGATCGATAAAGAATCAAAGAAAGAAATGGAAGCACTCAGAAAGATGCGATCCATTAAACTGAGTGAACCTTTATCAGAGAGAGTCCGGCCAAAGGGGTTTCAAGATATTGTAGGGCAGGAAGACGGTATACGTGCACTTAAAGCTGCCCTGTGTGGACCGAACCCGCAACATGTCATCGTCTACGGGCCGCCTGGTGTTGGAAAAACAGCTGCTGCTCGTCTAGTGATGGAAGAGGCGAAGCGTCACGCTGATTCACCATTTAAAAAAGATGCAGTATTTGTTGAGCTTGATGCCACAACGGCAAGATTTGATGAACGAGGCATCGCAGACCCTTAATTGGTTCCGTACATGATCCCATTTATCAAGGAGCAGGGGCCATGGGACAGGCAGGCATTCCGCAGCCGAAACAAGGAGCCGTCACACATGCTCATGGCGGCGTTCTCTTTATCGATGAAATTGGAGAACTACATCCGATTCAAATGAACAAAATGCTCAAAGTGCTAGAAGATCGAAAAGTGTTTTTAGATAGTGCTTATTATAGTGAAGAAAATACACAAATCCCGAATCACATCCATGATATTTTTCAAAATGGGTTGCCCGCTGATTTTCGACTGATTGGCGCCACGACAAGAACACCGGACGAGATTCCGCCGGCTATTCGATCAAGATGTTTGGAGATTTTCTTCAAGGATTTGGATCAGCATGAGCTGAAAATTGTTGCAGCTAAAGCAGTCGAGAAAATACAGAAGGAATTAAGTGACGAAGGACTGAACCTGTTAACATCCTATGTGAAAAATGGACGTGAAGCGGTCAACATGGTACAGATTGCCGCAGGTATGGCTGTAACTGAAAACCGAAAGGATATTACGATTGCCGATGTAGAATGGGTCATTCATTCAAGCCAGCTGACACCAAGATATGAACAAAAAGTACCGGAAAAGCCAAAGGTAGGAGTAGTAAATGGTCTTGCCGTGTATGGACCGAACAGCGGGGCTCTGCTTGAAATTGAAGTGAACATTTGTAAAGCGCTTGAAAAAGGCAGTATCAATATTACAGGTATTGCGGAAGAAGAAAGCATCGGCAATCAGTCTAAATCGATCAGACGGAAAAGTATGGCGAAG
The DNA here is from genome assembly GCF_024398395.1 of Bacillus sp. FS02. Taxonomy (NCBI): domain Bacteria; kingdom Bacillati; phylum Bacillota; class Bacilli; order Caryophanales; family Bacillaceae; genus Bacillus; species Bacillus sp. FS02. The sequence continues at coordinate 3,154,517 of NZ_CP074101.1, forward strand.
GGCTCAGTTGAAAATGTCTTAACCGTGCTTCGAAACTTAGGCATACGAACAAATGAATATGATATCCACATTAATTTTCCGGCTGGTGCCCCGATTGATGGGCCGTCTGCTGGAATTGCGATGGCCACAGCCATTTTCTCAGCCATTCATCAAATCCCGATTGATCATTTAACGGCGATGACCGGTGAGATTGGATTACAAGGTCAGGTGAAGCCGATTGGCGGTGTCATACCAAAAATCAAGGCAGCCAAACAAGCGGGTGTCAAAACAGTGATCATCCCTTATGACAATCAGCAGTCGATCTTAAAAGAGATTGAAGGGGTGACAATTGTGCCTGTGAAGCACTTCCAAGAAGTGCTGGATCAGTGTTTGGTCAATCCGCCAGATGAGAAGAAAGATGGACTAGAAGAAGAAATGAAAAGGAAATCTGTTTAATCCCCATCTCATATGGGGATTTTTTAGTGAAATAGATCTTTTTTTCTTTTTCAAGATAAAAAGAAAGGGTATACTACGGTAAGATCATCATTTCTCAAGTCTTTTACATTGTACAAGACTGAAACAGGTATATTATAATGATTCATACTAGTGACGGAGGTGTCTATCAACATGGCAGATGAAATCAAAAAGAATGTTCCGCTCCTTCCACTGCGAGGCTTGCTTGTTTATCCAACAATGGTCTTGCATTTGGACGTTGGGCGCGAAAAGTCTGTTCAAGCATTAGAACAGGCCATGATGAACGATCATATGATTTTTCTAGCAACACAGCGGGAAATTTCAATAGATGAACCAGGTGAAGAGGAAATTTTCAAAGTCGGCACCTACACAAAAATTAAACAAATGCTGAAGCTGCCAAATGGAACGATCCGTGTGCTCGTCGAAGGCTTAAATCGAGCGCAGATCGAATCCTACATGGAGCTAGAAGACTATACGTCAGTCGATATTAAAGAGTTGACAGAAGAAGAATTAAAGGACGCAGAAGCAGAAGCACTCATGCGCACTTTGTTAGATCATTTTGATCAGTACATAAAAATTTCAAAAAAAATCTCAGCTGAAACATATGCAACGGTGACGGATATTGAAGAACCTGGAAGAATGGCGGATATCGTCGCTTCCCACCTGCCTTTGAAATTAAAAGACAAGCAAGAAGTGCTGGAAACAGTCGATGTCAAAAAACGGTTGAACCGGGTCATCAGTCTCATTCACAATGAAAAAGAAGTGCTAGAGATTGAAAAGAAAATTGGCCAGCGTGTCAAACGTTCAATGGAGCGAACGCAAAAAGAATATTATTTGCGCGAACAAATGAAAGCTATTCAAAAGGAGCTTGGAGACAAAGAGGGGAAAACAGGCGAAGTCAGTACGCTTATGGCTAAAATTGAAGAGTCCGGCATGCCAGATTCCGTTCGTGAAACGGCTTTAAAAGAACTGAACCGTTATGAAAAAATCCCTTCAAGCTCTGCTGAGAGTTCTGTCATTCGCAATTATATTGATTGGTTGATCAATCTGCCGTGGGGCACTTATACAGAAGATCGTCTAGATTTAAAGCTTGCAAGCGAAATTTTAGATGACGAGCACCACGGGCTTGAAAAAGTAAAAGAGCGGGTACTCGAATATCTTGCTGTTCAAAAACTAACAAATTCATTAAAGGGACCGATTCTTTGCTTGGCAGGACCTCCTGGGGTAGGGAAGACGTCACTTGCTAAATCCATTGCCAAATCACTCGATCGAAAGTTTATCCGTATCTCTCTTGGCGGTGTACGTGATGAATCTGAGATCCGTGGTCATCGAAGAACCTATGTAGGTGCGATGCCTGGCCGTATCATTCGCGGGATGAGCAAGGCGGGCACGATGAATCCGGTCTTTCTTTTAGATGAAATTGATAAAATGTCTTCTGACTTTAGAGGAGATCCGTCTTCTGCGATGCTTGAAGTGTTAGATCCAGAGCAAAATCATAACTTTAGCGATCACTATATTGAAGAGACATTTGATTTGTCTCAAGTGTTATTTATCGCAACTGCCAACAATTTAGCAACCATTCCAGGTCCACTTCGTGATAGAATGGAGATTATCACGATTGCAGGGTATACGGAAGTTGAAAAAGCAGAAATTGTGAAAGATCACCTTCTGCCGAAGCAGCTAAAGGAGCACGGATTAAAGAAAGGGAACTTGCAGCTTCGTGAAGCAGCGATTTACGATATGATTCGCTATTACACGAGAGAAGCAGGAGTCCGCGGGTTAGAGCGTCAGCTTGCGGCGATCTGCCGAAAAGCAGCAAGAGCAATTGTGGCTGAAGACCGCAAACGCATCACAGTGACGGAAAAGAACTTATCTGAATTCCTCGGAAAAAGACTTTACCGTTATGGTCAGGCGGAAACGACAGATCAGGTCGGCGTTGTCACAGGCCTTGCATATACCACAGTTGGCGGAGACACCTTGTCCATCGAGGTCTCACTCTCGCCGGGTAAAGGCAAGCTTTTGCTAACAGGTAAGCTCGGTGATGTCATGAGAGAATCTGCGCAGGCGGCATTCAGTTATATTCGTTCAAAAGCAGATGAACTGAACATTGATCCTCAATTTAATGAAAAGCACGATATTCATATCCATGTTCCAGAGGGGGCGGTTCCAAAGGACGGGCCATCAGCTGGTATTACCATTGCGACGGCTCTTGTATCAGCACTCACAGGACGTCCTGTTTCAAAAGAGGTTGGCATGACAGGAGAAATTACGTTAAGAGGAAGAGTGCTTCCGATTGGCGGATTAAAAGAAAAAGCATTAGGCGCACATCGTGCAGGACTGAAAACGATTATTCTTCCAAAGGACAATGAGAAGGATATTGATGATATTCCTGAAAGTGTGAGAGAAGGATTAACTTTTATTCCGGTTTCACATTTAGATGAGGTGCTTGAGAAAGCGTTAGTAGGAGAGGGAAGATGAAAGTAACAAAATCAGATATCGTCATTAGTGCGGTGAAACCAGAGCAGTACCCGAGCGGGGGACTGCCTGAGATCGCACTTGCTGGACGATCAAATGTTGGAAAGTCCTCGTTCATTAACTCATTGATTAATCGGAAAAATTTAGCGCGTACGTCTTCTAAACCAGGAAAGACCCAGACGCTTAATTTTTACATTATTAATGATATGCTCCATTTTGTGGACGTCCCAGGTTATGGCTTTGCCAAAGTATCAAAAACAGAGCGCGAAGCATGGGGGAGAATGATCGAAACGTATATTACAATGCGTGAAGAGTTAAAAGCAGTCGTCCAAATTGTGGATCTGCGTCATAAGCCATCCGCAGATGATGTGAACATGTATGAATTTCTTAAATATTATGGAGTTCCTGTGATCATTATTGCAACAAAGGCCGATAAAATTCCAAAAGGCAAATGGGAAAAGCATGCGAAAGTCGTCAAACAGACACTCGACATTGACCCTTCAGATGAATTAATCCTTTTCTCTTCTGAAACAAAAAAGGGAAAAGACGAAGCCTGGAATGCGATCCTTGCGAAGATTAACAGCTAAAAAAAGGCATCTGCTATATGCAGATGCCTTTTTATTGTATAAGTTATTTCCTTTTTAAAAATAATAAGAGGAGACTGACGGCAATCAATACATATGGCCAGTACAATTCAAAACCGGAAGTAGGGATGGAAAGTGTGCTAAGTTGCTTCGTAATTTGTTGAAAGAAATAAAGGAATAGACCGAGTGTGATGAGAACAACACTTTCTATTTGATATTCCTTTTTCTGTGATGATTTCATCAAAAGTGCGAGGCCGATGATGAACACAATCATCGTAAATGTATCTGGCCAGTGTTCTAATTTCGGCTGAAGGATAAAGTGTAGCGCAAGGCCTGTCATGAGCATACCGATAAACACATGAGAGGTTTCCTGCTCCTTCTTTCCTTGATATAAGAAAGCAAGGCCAAAAAGCAGTACAAGTGTATACCATTTCTCCTGATCTTTCCAAATGTCAAATTGATCTCCTGAGAGAATGGCATATAGTGCTACAGCCAGCAAAGTGAGCGGCAGCAAAATAGATTTCTTCTTCAAAGATGTCACCTTCTTATAAGCAGATCATTTGTCCGCACGCGCCAAATCTGGTAAATTGCTTGAAGTGATGATATGGCATTCGATGTCGAACATTTTTCTACTATATCACAACATTTTTGAAATCTGTTCACAATTTTTATCCAGTTAAAAATGAATATATGTTATAATCATTATAAATAATAAATTCTATATTGTAATTATTATAAATTAGACAGGGCGTTGGGGGTGCAAGCTGAAGTTATGCATATTCTTGTTGTGGGTTTAGATTATAAAACAGCCCCTGTTGAGATACGGGAACAGCTGAGCTTTGAACCGAGCGAGCTCGGAACAGCGATGTCCAAGCTTAAAGAAGAAAAAAGCATTCTAGAGAATATCGTCATCTCAACATGTAATCGAACAGAGATCTACGCAGTTGTAGATCAGCTTCATACTGGTCGGTTTTATATAAAAAGATTTTTAGCAGATTGGTTCGGTTTAGAAAAAGAAGATGTCTCTCCATATTTGAAGTTTTATGAAAATGATGGAGCGGTTGAGCATTTATTCCGAGTTGCCTGTGGACTTGATTCTATGGTCATTGGTGAAACACAAATACTCGGTCAAGTGCGCTCAAGCTTTAAAGTCGCTCAAGAGGAGAAGACCATTGGTACCGTTTTCAATTATTTGTTTAAGCAGGCGGTAACAGTTGCGAAACGCTCTCATGCGGAAACAGATATTGCGTCTAATGCTGTATCTGTCAGCTATGCGGCAGTGGAACTTGCCAAAAAAATCTTTGGACGTCTTTCTGATAAACATGTCCTTATTCTTGGTGCGGGTAAAATGGGCGAGCTGGCGGCTCAAAACCTTCAAGGTCAAGGAATTGGCCAGGTAACAGTCATCAATCGAACGTTCGAAAAGGCCAAAGAACTGGCCGGCCGTTTTTCAGGAGAGCCTAAGAGCTTGAATCAATTAGAAAAAACTTTATCTGAAGCGGATATTTTAATTAGCTCTACTGGGGCTAAACAATTTGTGATTACAAAAGAAATGGTCGAAAAAGCGAACAAACAGAGAAAAGGCAGACCTCTATTCATGGTGGATATTGCAGTACCACGTGATTTAGATCCAGCTATTTCTGAAGTAGAAGGTGCTTTTTTGTATGACATTGATGATCTTGAGGGCATTGTGGCAGCTAACCTGAAAGAGCGCCGTGCAGTAGCTGAAGAGGTGGAGCTTCTCATCGAAGCTGAAATTGTGGAATTTAAGCAATGGCTTAATACGCTCGGAGTGGTTCCTGTGATTTCTGCTTTAAGAGAAAAAGCACTCTCGATTCAAGCGGATACGATGCAAAGCATCGAACGAAAGCTTCCAAACCTCACAAATCGTGAAATGAAGCTGTTAAATAAACATACGAAAAGCATCATCAATCAAATGCTGAAAGATCCTATCTTAAAGGCCAAAGAAATTGCCGGGGAGCCGAATGCAGAGGAAAAACTTTTACTCTTTAAAGAAATCTTTGATTTACAGGTTGAAGATGAAGAGCAAAAGGCAGAGCCGATGCAGGTGGAGCAAGGGGCATTTCAGCTGTTTTAAAACAAATATGGCACAAGGCCTTGCTACAGTTGCCAGTGAGTGATTAGGCGATGATGGAATCCATTGTAGCGAGACTAGGTGAAGCGACGATCTTGATCTATGCACTCAGTGTCTTGTTCTATTTCATAGATTTTCTTCAACACAACCGGAAGGCTGGAAAAATGGCTTTCTGGTTGCTTTCTATTGTCTGGCTGCTGCAAACAGTCTACATGTTTTATATTATGATGGAAACAGACCGATTCCCTGTGTTGAATGTAGCAGAGGGGTTATATTTTTATACGTGGGTGCTTGTGACATTGTCACTTGTTTTGACAAAAGTATTACGTGTTGAATTTATTGTCTTTTTTACAAATGTGATTGGTTTTTCCATGATGGCGATTCACACCTTTACACCATCCGATCTTCATTCTGCCGAACTGACAGGAAAGCTGACGAGTGAGCTGCTCGTCATTCATATTACGATGGCCATTTTATCATACGGCGCTTTTTCACTTTCATTTGCTTTTTCACTCCTCTATCTATTTCAATATCGTTTGCTGAAAAAGAAAAAGTGGGGAAAATGGCTTTTGAGAATTGAAGACTTATCAAAGCTTGATCACATGGCGTATGTCTTAAATATTATTGGCGTGCCGATGCTCTTGCTTAGTTTAATTCTTGGCATTATATGGGCATATATCTCGTATGATACGTTGTACTGGACAGATGCAAAGGTGCTCGGTTCGTTTATTATGCTGTTTTTATACGGCTTTTACTTATACATTAGACTGGTGAGAAATATGCAGGGCAAAATCGTGGCGCGATGGAATGTCGCTTCATTTCTTGTGCTGATGATCAATTATTTTCTGCTTGGTAGCTTATCAACCTTTCATTGGTTTCAATAATGATGAGTCTTAAGGGCATTGTCGGGAGGAAGACGTAATGCGTACAATTAAAGTAGGTTCTAGACGAAGCAAACTTGCGATTACACAAACAAAATGGGTCATTCAAAAGTTGTCTGAACTAAACCCTTCTTATTCTTTTGAAATTAAAGAGATTGTGACAAAGGGTGATCAAATTTTAGATGTGACCTTATCAAAGGTTGGCGGAAAAGGTCTGTTTGTTAAAGAGATTGAACAAGCAATGCTGAACCATGATATCGATATGGCAGTACACAGCATGAAAGATATGCCGGCCTCTCTTCCGGAAGGTTTAGTCATCGGCTGTATTCCTGAGCGTGAAGATGTGCGGGATGCGTTGATTTCAAAGGATCATCTCCGTCTTCATGAACTACCAAAGGGAGCGGTTGTGGGAACGAGCAGCTTACGGCGCAGTGCCCAGCTTCTTCAGAAGAGACCAGATCTTGAGATTAAATGGATCCGTGGAAACATTGATACGAGACTCGAAAAACTGAAAAATGAAGAGTATGATGCGATTATTCTAGCGGCTGCCGGATTGTCTAGAATGGGCTGGAGTCAAGAAGTCGTGTCGGAATTTTTATCTCCTGATACTTGCCTTCCTGCTGTGGGGCAGGGCGCATTGTCGATAGAATGTCGGGGAGATGACGAAGAGCTCTTGCAGCTGTTAGCTCAATTCACAAATGAGTATACAAAGAAAACGGTCCTTGCTGAAAGAGCCTTCCTTAAGCAAATGGATGGAAGCTGTCAAGTGCCGATCGCTGGTTACGCAACGATGAATGAGCGTGATGAAATTGAATTGACAGGTCTTGTGGCATCTGCGGACGGCCATACGATTATTCGAGAAACCGTAACAGGTACTGACCCTGAGGCAATCGGAACAGCATGTGCGAAGCAAATGGCGGTTAAGGGAGCAAAAGATTTGATCGACAAGGTGAAAAAGGATCTGTCTTCCCAATGACGATAGCCAAATCGCTTTACGGACAGACGGTGCTTGTCACTCGAAATGAACGTCAAGCGGGTGCGTTTCAGCAGAAAATTGAAGCGCTGAACGGCCATGCTGTTTTAACCTCTCTTATCAGGTTTGAACCAACGCTGACAAAAGAAAAAGCGAAGGCATTTTTAGAAGATTTAGAAGCAAGCCATTGGCTTGTGTTTACAAGTGTAAATGGTGCGTCTTTTTTTCTTAGTTATATAGAGAAGCATCAATTACATCAAAGCTTATCCCACTTGAAAGTGGCGGCCGTAGGTGAAAAAACATCTGCCTATCTGATGCAGCACGGCCTAAAAGTGGATGTGGTTCCAGAACGTTTTATAGCAGAAGAACTGGCAGATGCTTTAATTGATCATGTACACCCAGAAGAATGTGTCTTTGTAGCAAAAGGCCATCTGTCACGAGATGTGGTGAAGAATACCCTCGTTCCGCTTGGCATTGATGTAAAAGAGTGGATTATATATGAAACAGTGAAGGATGAGGACGGAATTATCGCACTCAAGTCGGCAATGATGGAGCAATCATTTGATTTTATTACATTTACAAGCTCCTCCACTGTTCATTCTTTTATGCACGCCATGGAGGCTGATATCGATAGATTAGCTGCATCAGACACATGTTTTGTGAGCATCGGTCCTCTTACACAAGAGGCACTGCTTCAATACGGGATTTCTTCTGAAACCCCAGATACTTATACGATAGACGGGATGCTTGATTTGATGTGCCGTTTATCTGAAAGGAAGTTGAACCAATGATGAAATTTAACAGACACCGCAGATTGCGTACAAGCGCAGGAATGAGAGAATTGGTGAGAGAAACATTTTTAAGACCCTCTGATTTCATTTATCCCATCTTTTTTGTAGAGGGAGAGAATGTCCGGAAAGAAGTCCCTTCAATGCCGGGTGTCTATCACATTTCAGTTGATCTTGTGAAAGAAGAAGTCCAAGAGCTTGTTGACCTTGGGATTAAATCTATCATTGTTTTTGGGGTACCAGACCATAAAGACCATGTAGGCAGTGAAGCTTATCACGATCATGGGATTGTTCAAAGAGCAACGCTTGAAATCAAAAAGCATTTCCCTGAGCTTGTGGTCATTGCTGATACTTGCTTATGCCAATATACAGATCACGGACATTGCGGAATCGTTGAAGATGGAGAAATTTTAAATGATGAATCTCTTCAGCTCTTAGCGAAAACCGCTGTCAGTCAGGCTCGTGCAGGTGCAGATATCATTGCTCCATCAAACATGATGGATGGCTTTGTTATCGCAATTCGTGAGGCGCTTGATGAGGCCGGCTTTGTTCATGTGCCTGTCATGTCATATGCTGTGAAATATGCAAGTGCTTTTTACGGTCCGTTTCGTGATGCGGCGCATAGCACACCGCAGTTTGGAGATCGTAAAACGTATCAAATGGACCCTGCAAACCGCTTAGAAGCACTGAGAGAAGCGCAGTCTGATGTAGAAGAAGGCGCTGACTTCCTGATCGTGAAGCCGTCACTTTCATACTTAGATATCATGCGTGATGTGAAAAATGAATTTACACTTCCTGTTGTTGCGTACAATGTGAGCGGAGAGTATGCAATGGTGAAAGCAGCAGCTCAAAATGGGTGGATTTCTGAAAAAGAGCTTGTTCTTGAAATGCTGACTAGCATGAAACGTGCAGGCGCAGAATTAATCATTACGTATCATGCAAAAGATGCAGCAAAATGGCTCTCAGAATAAAGAACGGATAGACAGGAGGACGTTGAAATGGGACGTAGCTATGAAAAGTCAAAGCAAGCATTTAAAGAAGCGCAGCAGTTAATGCCGGGTGGTGTGAACAGCCCTGTGCGCGCATTTAAATCAGTCAATACAGACCCGATTTTTATGGAACGAGGAAAAGGCGCAAAAATATACGATATTGACGGAAATGAATATATTGATTATGTCTTATCGTGGGGACCGCTTATTTTAGGGCATACGAATGACCGTGTGGTTGAAAGCATTCAGCGAGTAGCTGAACATGGTACAAGCTTCGGTGCTTCTACTTTAGTTGAAAATGAATTAGCTAAGCTTGTATCAGAACGAGTTCCTTCTATTGAGGTCATTCGTATGGTCAGCTCTGGAACAGAGGCGACGATGAGTGCGCTTCGTCTAGCACGTGGTTTTACAGGCAGAAACAAAATTGTGAAATTTGAAGGCTGTTATCATGGCCACGGTGATTCTTTGCTTATTAAAGCTGGTTCGGGTGTGGCAACGCTTGGACTTCCGGATAGCCCTGGTGTCCCTGAAGGTACAGCAAGCAATACGATCACCGTTCCATACAATGATTTAGAAAGCATCAAAGTCGCTTTTGAAGAATTTGGAGACGACATTGCAGGTGTCATTGTAGAACCAGTTGCAGGAAATATGGGGGTTGTCCCTCCGCAGGAAGGTTTCTTGCAAGGATTGAGAGACATCACCGAACAATATGGCTCTTTACTCATTTTTGATGAGGTCATGACAGGCTTCCGTGTGGATTATCATTGTGCCCAAGGCTATTTTGGCATTACGCCTGATCTGACATGTCTTGGTAAAGTCATCGGAGGCGGCCTGCCAGTTGGTGCTTATGGCGGTAGAGCGGACATTATGAGACAAATTGCGCCAAGCGGCCCGATTTATCAAGCAGGAACGTTATCCGGTAACCCGCTTGCGATGACAGCAGGTCTTGAAACATTAAAACAGCTGACACCTGAGTCTTATGAAGAGTTTAGACGCAAAGGAGATCGTTTGGAAGAAGGCATTTCAAAAGCGGCGAAAGCACATGGGATTCCATTAACATTTAACCGTGCCGGTTCCATGATCGGATTCTTCTTTACAAACGAACAAGTCGTCAATTACGATACAGCGAAAACAGCTGACCTCGCTCTATTCGCTGAATTCTACAAGGAAATGGCTGATCACGGCATCTTCCTTCCACCTTCACAATTCGAAGGGCTGTTCCTCTCAACTACTCATACGGATGAAGACATCGAGTATACAATTGAGACAGTTGAAAAGGTATTTCAAAAATTAGCTCAGTAACCAAAAGCCGAAATGGAGACATATCGGCTTAGATCGTTGACAAAGGGTTAAAATGAACTTTATTTTAGCCCTTTGTCTTCTTTTCAGCGTGAAAGAAAACCTTTGCAGTCTAGGAAGGACGAGCACCGGAGCGGAGCGAATTTGACATTCGTGAGCACCAGCGCGCAGGACTGACACCGAATGCGAGGGTTTGTCTACACGCTGAGCCGATATGGAGACATATCGGCTTTTTGCTTTGCATAAAACCAATCATATTTTCACCGCCTCCTTCATACACCTGTATTGACATCTAATTTTATTTTGAAGGATTAGATGAAAGGAGGACACCGACTTGTCTCAAAACAATCGATTACAGTTTTCGGTAGAAGAGTCCATTTATTTCAAAAGCGGACAGGAAGTCAGTGAGCTACTGTCAATTTCTCTCGATCCTGACATTCTCGTTCAAGAAGTGAATGATTATGTTTCCATTAGAGGTTCACTCGAGCTAACAGGAGAATACAACATAAATCAAGAGGAGCTAATGGGTGAATCCAGTTCCTATGCATCATACAGGCAGGCTGATGAGGTGAAGGTAAGAGAGGACGGAACGGCTGAGCTGCTGCATCAATTTCCGGTGGATATCACGATCCCCAAGAACAAAATTAGTCATTTAAATGATGTATTTGTGTTTATTGATGCATTTGATTACCAGCTGACAGAAAGTCGTTTGCTCACGATTCAGGCTGATTTGGCCATTGAAGGTCTGTTAGATGAAGGAACGCCTGAACCGCTTGTAGGAGAGCCATATGAATTTGTCCATCGTGCTGAAGAGGAATATGGCGATGTCACTTATGAATATCAGGCGCAGTCTGAATATGAAGAGCATGAAGAAAATGCAGAACAGCAGGCCGCTTTGCAACATGAAGCGCGAACTGAACAAGAAGAGGATGAAATAGACATCGAGACGGTGATGGTGGAAGAAACAGAAGAAGAGGAGGAAAATGAGGAAGAAGAAGCCGTGGCGCTTGGGTATCGTTCCTTCCCAGAAGCTCAAGTTCAAGAGCCGCCATTCTTTGACCCGCCTAAGCTGTTAGAAGAAGAGGAGCGGGATGATACGTTCTTTGAGGTGGAAGTGAGGAAAGACCCTGAAGCAGAGAGCAAGGAAGAAGAAGAGCCGCCAGCTTATCCAGCCTTTGAATCACCTGCTTATCAGATGGAACAGACACAGGAAGAGCGGGATGACAGCTATCAGTTCGAACGATTATATGAACGTGAAGCACCAAAGGTGTATGAATCAGCTCAAGAAGCTGAGGAGTTTGAACATGACCAGAGAGAAGCGTCTGGCAGTGAGAATTCTCTTTATTTAACGAAGCTGTTCGCTAAGCAGGAGGAGGAAGATTTTTCTCGCATGAAAATATGTATAGTTCAGCAAGAAGATACGGTCGATCGTATTTGTGAGCGATATCAGTTGAATGTGCAGCAGCTCCTTCGAACGAATTCATTGTCGGTGGATGCAGAGCTTGAAGAAGGGCAGATTCTTTATATTCCTGAATATCAAAAAAGCAATGCATAGTATGAGATGATGGACCGAGAAAATGTGGTGAGAGAACGTGGATGAAATCCAATCTGTCCTATACGAATATGGGCTTGAGGCTGAATATATCGAACCTGTCAGTCCAGCTGTCGTTAGAGTGTATACAAAGCAGGGCGTATTTGCACTAAAGCGAGTAAAACCCCATCGACAAATGCAATTTACAGAGCAAATGCTTGAACTAGAATCAAAAGGCTATCGCTCCTTTGTGCCGATTTATCGCACGAAGAGCGGTTCCTTTTTCTCAAATCAACGAGAAAGCCAGTACACGTATTACCTTATGCCATGGCTGACGAATGAAAAGAGAGAAGAGCAGGACGATAAACATGAATATTTATTTCAAGAGATTGCAAGACTTCATAAACGAACAGAAGTCATGATGGACATTACTGAGCAGGAAATAGAGGCTCACTACACCCAAATGAAAAGCAAATGGGAAACAGAGAAAGACATGTATGAACGATTTATCGAGCGGGCAGAACAAACATGGTATATGTCGCCATTTGAGCTGGCTGCTGCTATGTATTTTTCAGAAGCGATGTCTGCAAGTGAATTTGCACTTGAACGTTTAGAGGATTGGCATGAGGAAATGAAAGACCAAGAGACGACACGTATTGTGTTAAACCATGGGCAATTGTCGATCCATCACTTTTTGTACAATGATGTAGGTACAGGACATTTCACCAATTTTGAGCGGTCCAAAAAGGCAGCCCCCATTTATGACCTTTTGACCTTTTACTATCGCACATTCAAAACCTACCCTACTCCTTGTCCTGAATGCACATCTTTGTTTTATACGTATCAAAAGGGAAATAAACTTCGTGAGGAAGAGATTCATTTGTTCTTGAGCTACCTCGCTTATCCGCAGGGTTTGTTTGATACGGTGAAAGCCTATGAAGCAGGCGGACAGGATGAGATGGAAAGTTGTCAGGAGCTGTTAAGGGCGTATTGGCAAATGAAAAATTCTGAGCCGATCGTCATGAAAATACACGAAATTGAGCAAGCTAGACGCCTTGAAGAAGAACAAAATGCCTCGTCATCAGAAGAGTGACGAGGTTGTTTGCTGTCAAATGTCTAATATGGGGTAATCGTTACATAAGAGTGAGCCTGCAGCTTTCAGCTCTCTTAAAACCAATCAAGATGAAAGGCACAGGCGAGAAATATGAGAATTCCTAAGATGAGGACGTCAAATGTTGTGGGAAAAATGATCGTGCGAAAGCCTTGAAATATGGCAATCGGGAGAACGACTTGGGAGGCAACTGCCCGAATTTGTCTAAGCCATGGGGGGAGTGTGTAAGGATTGATCTTTTTCAAAATAAAACGCCCTCCTTCTTTATTTTGTTATTATCATATGGGCAATAAAGCAAAGGGTGCCTGCCCAATTTGTATAAAGAAGAAGAAAAGCGGAAAAGATGATTGACGAAAACAAAAGGCATTTAGTAATATTAATAAAAGATGAGTATAAGCTGATGAACGTGATATATCGTAAGCGTGGATCAGGAAGAGTACGAGCAAGACCCTAAAGAGAGGGAAACCAATAGCTGAAAGGTTTTCTAGGATGCACTTGTTTGGAAGGTCGCCTGTGAGCTTAATTTCTTGAAACATGTAGTAGAGAAATTCGGGAGATCCCCGTTATCCTTTAGAGAGTACGGGACACGTCTAAGTGTTTCGTGAAAAAAGGTGGTACCGCGAAAAAGCTTTTTCGTCCTTTTATAAGGATGAGAAGGCTTTTTTTTATGTTTCATCAGCCGAAAAAATGTGGAGGTAACACAAATGGAAACAAATAATCAAGAAATGCCAACAAAGTACGATCCAAATGCGATTGAAAAAGACCGCTATACGTACTGGCTTGAAGGGAAATTCTTCGAAGCACAAAATGACAAAACGAAAGATCCATATACAGTCGTCATTCCTCCACCAAACGTGACAGGAAAATTACACTTAGGGCATGCTTGGGATTCAACCCTTCAAGACATCGTGACTCGTATGAAACGGATGCAGGGCTATGATGTTTTATGGCTGCCAGGAATGGACCATGCGGGTATTGCAACACAAGCAAAGGTAGAGGCAAAGCTTCGCGAAGAAGGCGTGAGCCGCTATGATCTCGGACGTGAAAAATTTGTAGAAGAAACGTGGAAGTGGAAAGAAGAGTATGCCGATTTTATTCGCAGCCAGTGGGCGAAAATGGGTCTAGGTCTAGACTATTCGCGTGAGCGTTTCACATTAGATGAAGGCTTGAATAAAGCGGTCCGCCAAGTGTTTGTTCAATTGTATGAAAAAGGATTGATCTATCGCGGAGAATACATTATTAACTGGGACCCAGCAACAAAAACGGCCCTTTCTGATATTGAAGTCATCTACAAGGATGTGCAAGGTGCGTTTTATCACTTGAGATATCCGCTTGCAGATGGATCAGGTTCGATTGAAATTGCGACAACAAGACCTGAAACGATGCTGGGAGATACGGCAGTCGCTGTACATCCTGAAGATGAACGCTATCAGCATTTGATTGGGAAAACAGTTGTTTTACCAATTACAGGCCGAGAGATTCCAATCGTCGGGGATGACTATGTCGATATGGAATTTGGATCAGGAGCTGTAAAAATTACGCCGGCTCATGACCCGAATGACTTCGAGCTTGGAAACCGTCATAACCTAGAGCGCATTCTTGTGATGAATGAAGATGGCACAATGAATGGAAACGCACTTCAATACAAAGGAATGGACCGCTTCGAATGTCGTAAACAGCTTGTGAAAGATCTTCAAGAAGAAGGCATTTTGTTCAAAATTGAGGACCACATGCATTCAGTTGGTCACAGTGAGCGCAGTGGCGCTGTAGTGGAGCCATATTTATCAACACAATGGTTTGTGAAAATGCAGCCGCTCGCAGATGAAGCCATCAATCTGCAAAAAGGTGATGAGCAAGTTCAATTTGTTCCAGACCGATTTGAAAAGACGTATTTACACTGGATGGAAAATATCCGTGACTGGTGTATTTCTCGTCAGCTATGGTGGGGACACCGCATTCCAGCTTGGTACCATAAAGAAACGAAAGAGGTATACGTTGGACTAGAAGCGCCAGAAGATATAGAGAACTGGGAACAGGATAACGATGTGCTTGATACATGGTTTAGTTCAGCGCTTTGGCCTTTCTCTACAATGGGCTGGCCGGATGCAGATAGTGAAGACTTCAAGCGCTACTATCCAACAAACCTGCTTGTTACAGGCTATGACATCATTTTCTTCTGGGTCTCTCGCATGATCTTCCAAGGTCTTGAATTCACAGGAGAAAAACCGTTTAAAGACGTCCTCATTCACGGTCTTATTCGCGATGAACAAGGGCGTAAAATGAGTAAGTCACTTGGCAACGGAATTGATCCAATGGAGGTCATCGACAAATACGGTGCGGATTCACTGAGATATTTCTTAGCGACTGGAAGCTCTCCAGGTCAAGATTTACGTTTTAGCTTTGAAAAGGTTGAATCCACTTGGAACTTTGCGAACAAAATTTGGAACGCATCCCGTTTTGCTCTCATGAATATGGATGGTTTAACGTATGATGAGCTTGATTTGACAGGAGAAAAATCAGTTGCTGATCAATGGATTTTAACACGCTTAAATGAAACAATTGAAAGTGTCACACAGCTTGCTGATAAGTATGAATTTGGTGAAGTGGGCAGACATTTATACAACTTCATTTGGGATGATTTCTGTGATTGGTACATTGAAATGGCGAAACTTCCGCTTTATGGAGAAGATGAAGCGGCGAAGAAAACGACTCGTTCGATCCTTGCGTATGTATTAGATCAAACGATGAGACTTCTACATCCGTTTATGCCGTTCTTAACAGAAGAAATCTGGCAGCATCTGCCTCACGAAGGTGAGTCTATTACGGTTGCGAAATGGCCTGAAGTGAAGCCTGAGCTTTCAAACGAACAGGCTTCTGCTGACATGAAGCTGCTTGTTGAACTGATTCGTTCTGTTCGTAACATTCGCAGTGAAGTCAACACACCAATGAGCAAACAAGTCGAGCTATATATCAAAGCATCCACATCTGATGTACAGGAACGTTTAGAGAAGAACCGTTCATATATTGAGCGCTTCACGAATCCAAGTGTGCTTGAAATTGGCACGGATGTTCCTGCTAGTGATAAAGCGATGACAGCAGTTATTTCTGGAGCAGAGCTCATTCTTCCGCTTGAAGGTTTAATCAATTTAGACGAAGAAATTGCCCGTCTGCAAAAAGAGCTTGATAAACTGACAAAAGAAGTGGAACGAGTTCAGAAAAAGCTTGGCAATGAAGGCTTTATGAAAAAAGCGCCTGAAAGTGTCGTAGAAGAAGAGCGTGCGAAAGAACGTGATTATGTCGCAAAACGCGAAGCTGTTCAAAAGCGTATTGAAGAGCTGAAAGCATAAGAGTGAAAAGACGGCTCCTAATGAATTGGAGTCGTCTTTTTTGAAAATTTCGTATGAAATGAGAGATGACATTGTTTACAACCTATCATGAAGCCATTGAATGGATTCATAGCAGACTCGCTTTCGGTGTCAAACCGGGACTTGAACGAATGAAATGGCTGATGGACAGACTAGACCATCCTGAACAAAAAATAAAAGCGGTGCATGTAGCTGGAACAAATGGAAAAGGATCAACGATTGCATTTACTCGATCCATTTTACAGTCAGCGGGCTATTCAGTTGGAACCTTCACCTCACCATTTATTTTAACGTTCAATGAACGAATTAGTGTTAATGGGGAGCCGATTTTGGACGAAGAGTGGCTGAGTTTGGTGAACGAAATCAAGCCTTTAGTTGATGAATTAGATGATACAGAGCTTGGTGCAGCAACAGAGTTTGAGATCATTACAGCATGTGCGTTTGCTTATTTTGCCCATGTGCACCAAGTAGACTTTGTCCTCTTGGAAACAGGGCTTGGCGGAAGACTTGATTCTACAAATGTGGCAGCGCCCATCTTAACAGCAATTACGTCGATTGGTCACGATCATATGGCCATTTTAGGCGACACACTTGATCAGATTGCAGCAGAAAAAGCTGGCATTATTAAAACTGGGATTCCGATGATCACGGCCGTTCATCAAGCGGATGCTCTTACTGTGATTCAACACAAAGCCGAAGAAAAGAATGCGCCGTTTATCTCGTTATATGATACTTGTACCTTTAAGGACCAGCAGCCGACAGAAACAGGTGAACGTTTCACATTCACTACCCCAAAAAGGGAGTACTCGCAGCTAGAGACAGGGTTAATCGGAACGCATCAAATGCAGAACGCCTCCCTTGCCGTTCTAATGATCGAATGGCTGGAGCAAGAAGGATATATCCATGTGCTAGATGAGCAAGTGTATGAAGGAATTCGGCAAGCGGTGTGGGCTGGAAGATTTGAAAAGATCCAAGATGAGCCTCTTGTTTATTTAGATGGTGCTCATAACGAAGAAGGAATGGACCGTTTAATCGAAACTGTACAAGCTCATTTTTCTAGTAAACAGGTTCATGTATGTTTTAGTGCGTTAAAAGATAAACCTTACAAACAAATGATCGAGAAGCTTGAAAGGATTAGTTCATCGATTCATTTTGTTTCCTTTGACTTTCCAAGAGCTGAGTCAGCGGAAAAGCTTTATGATTGCAGTCATTTAGAAGCAAAATCGTTTGATGAAGACCCTCGTGCAGTGCTTGACTTCATTCAGAAGAAAAGAGATGACCCTTCAGCAATGATTCTGGTGACAGGTTCCCTTTATTTTATCTCAGATGTACGAAGTCGTATTTTACAGTAAGGAAAAGACGCACATTGCTTCTATGCAGTGTGCGTCTTTTTTCTTTTGATATGTAGGAGAGGGGGAAAATCACTTTTTCGCAAGGTGATCAAAGGTGAATCGCTATGGTACAATCCGGTCTATTCTATTTACGGAAGGAGTCACCTAATTTGATTGATTTTTTTATGTTTTTCACAGGCATGGTCATGGGGTCATTTTTTCATCTAGTTGGTGAGAGGCTTCCAATGAAGCGGTCTATTCTTTTTCCTCGTTCACACTGCGGAGCTTGTAAAGAGCCGCTTTCTTTTCACGACATGCTCCCGCTTGTTTCTTATATTGTATTGAAAGGGTCATGTAAGCATTGTGGAACCCGGCTCTCTTTGCTTTATCCACTGGTTGAGCTGTTGACAGGCGTCCTTTTTTTACTCGTTTATAGACATGCTGGTTTCTCTTTTGAGGGCCTTTTTCTTGTGAGTCTATGTAGTTTATTCGTGATTGCTGTCGTGAGCGATCTTTTTTATATGAGAGTACCCAACGAGCTCTTTCTCTTCTTTTTTCCTCTTTTCGTCATATACCGCATGCTAGAACCACTTTTTATTTGGTGGGAAGGAGCGGCATCCCTTCTTATTTGTCTTCTTTTATTTTATAGTTTAGAACATTTCAAGCCAAATAGTATGGGGGGAGCGGATGTCAAACTATTTGGTGTGCTTGCATTTTGCTTCGGATTTAAGCCGTTTCTGATCATTCTTTTTCTTTCGTCTGTCACGGGAATGGTTTACGCTAAGGTGTTTTCTTACAAGGCAAATGAACCCTTTCCTTTTGTTCCTGCCATCGCTTGTTCTTTCTGGTTTTATCTTTTTTGTGGTGATCTGTTAAACCCAATTGGTGATTTTTTTGGATGAGAAAATTGGCGAACACTTTTTGAACCTGCCGACAAAAGTCTTGTTCTTTTTTTTATTGGCTATGTTAAAGTGTGAAACAGAAAGAAGGACGGGTTACATTCGCGCTATTTCATTGGACAGAAAGGTCTTTCTTACAAACAATGTCAGAAAGCGGGGAATGACAGTGAAAAAAAGGCAGGCAAAAAAACAAGGGTTAAAGGTCAATATTAATGGCAAGGAAGAAATGCTGCATGGAGAAGAGCATCAACCTCAAAAACAGCAAGAGGATCAAGTGACGTTTTCGAACTGGGAGGAAAAGAGGCAGTCGGAACAGGAGACAGCCGCTTCCGAGGAGGAACCGGCCAAACCGAAAGAAGAAGATTTTCAATGGGACGATGCAGCTGATCACATTTACCATTCGGATCCAAAGGTCGTCACACCTTATCAAAAGAAAAAAGGTTCTTTTGACCAGAAGTTCAGTAAAAACCGCGGTCCCTTCAAACGAGTGATGACAACGATTGTGTTTGCAGTCGTTCTAGGGACAGGCCTCGGTGTATTTGCATTAAGTTTAAGTAAAGATGGGTCTGCCAATCCATCAGGAGGCGATCATATCAGCGTCTCAGCATCTGGAAGCGGGCCTTCGGCGAAAGCTGGGGGAGATGCACCACCGGCTGATCTTGCAGATACGTCAAAGGACAATGAAGGTGAAAAAAGTGCATCAGGTCATTTTTCAACCTTTGTGGTGCAGGCTGGAAAGTTTTCTTCTGAAAAAGGAGCAGATGACTTAGTTGACAGTTTAAAAGAGGCAGGATATGCAGGTAAAAAGGTATCAATGGATGATGGATATTATGTGATTGCCGGACTTGCCACAGAACAAGGGATGACAAGTGCCGTTGGGAAAAAATTGATCGATCAGCACTTTGAAGCATGGGGAGGAAAAGAGCTCTCGTTTCAAGTGCCGGATGAGCTGACAGGTTTAATAGAGAAGGCATCTGTCTTATCCTCTAAGATGATTGCAGGAGATGATGTGGATCAAAAAGAAGTCACTCAGCTGATTTCTGAACTCGAAAATGCCAAAACAACCGATGCACCAGCTAAAAGCAGTTTGCTGAAAGCTGTACAGCTTTTAAATGACCCATCTGCTGAAAATGGCTGGAAATCTCAGCAAGCGCTATTAGATCAACTAAATACGTAAAATCATGTTTTTAACAGCCAAACTAGTCAAAAAATGACTAGTTTTTTTCTTTTGCTTCCAACATAATGATGGAGGAACATGAAAATTGCATTTTCGTCAATTGTCGGTAAGATATTCATTTGATAGGATGAATGGGTATCTTACCTCTTAGGCTAAACCCTGAAAGGATGAACAAACATGAACCAGTTAATACTCGCATCTCAATCACCTAGAAGAAAAGAATTGCTTGATTTAGCAGGGTTTTCTTATGACATTCAAGCAAGTGATTTAAAAGAAGAAATAAATCGAAACCTTTCTCCTGCTGAGAACGTCCAATGGTTGGCAGAACAAAAAGCAAATGATATTCAAAAAATACATCCCAAAGCTGTGATCATTGGTGCAGATACAATTGTTGCAATTGATGGCAAATGTCTTGGAAAGCCAAAAGACAAGGAAGATGCAGCCTCAATGCTTCAATTATTGTCAGGTAAGACACATCAAGTCTTGACTGGTGTCACGATTCAATCAGAGAATAGAAAAGAAACATTTTATGAACAGACAGACGTGACATTTTGGCCGCTTACACAAGATGAAATAGACCGCTATATTGAAACCGGTGAGCCTCTTGATAAAGCTGGAAGCTACGGCATTCAAGGAAAAGGTGCCCTGTTTGTACAAAAAATAGACGGTGATTATTTTTCCGTTGTAGGACTCCCTATTGCTAAAACAGTCAGAGTGCTTGAAACATTTGGTATCACCCCTTTTTGATGACGGGAAGGAATCAAAAAAGGAGTGTAGATCTTGAATCATTTCCCTATGCTGCTGAAGCATTTTCCTCATGATGAAAAGCCGCGCGAACGATTTGTCAAATATGGCCCAAGCAGCTTATCAAACCATGAACTTGTCGCGATTCTTTTGAGAACAGGCACAAAAAAGGAATCAGTTCTTCAAGTGTCCGCAAGACTTTTACAAACATTTGGTGGTCTTCGTTCTGTGAAGGAAGCTTCGATTGAAGAATTGTCAAAGATTCGAGGAGTTGGAAAAGCGAAGGCGATCTCTCTTTTAGCTGCTTTAGAACTCGGCACTAGATTACACCATCAAACGACGGACAATCGTTATGTGATCCGCACGCCGGAGGATGGTGCGAATTTTGTGATGGAAGATATGAGATTTTTGACGCAGGAGAATTTCGTTTGTCTTTATCTCAATACCAAAAATCAAGTTCTTCATAAACATACTGTGTTTATCGGAAGTCTAAATTCGTCGATTGTTCACCCGCGCGAAATTTTTAAAGAGGCCTTTAAACGTTCGGCCGCTTCATTTATATGTGTGCACAACCATCCATCTGGAGATCCGACGCCCAGCAGGGAAGATATTGAAGTCACACAGCGACTTTTTGAATGTGGGAAGCTGATTGGAATACAGCTGCTTGATCATCTAGTGATCGGTGATCAAAAATTTGTGAGTTTGAAGGAAAAAGGGTATTTGTAACACTTTTTTTTTCAATGTTTTACGATATAATAGAGTTTATGAGTTTTTCCCTAAAGGGAATTTTGGTTTAAGAAAGGAAGATACATACATATGTTTGGAATTGGTACAAAAGACCTTGGAATAGATCTTGGAACAGCGAATACGCTTGTTTTTATTAAAGGAAAAGGCATTGTTGTGAGAGAACCTTCGGTCGTAGCTTTGGAAACTGATACGAAGTCTATAGTGGCGGTTGGAAATGACGCTAGAAACATGATCGGTCGTACACCTGGTAATGTTGTGGCACTGCGCCCAATGAAAGACGGAGTCATTGCAGACTACGAGACGACAGCAACAATGATGAAATATTACATTAATCAAGCATTAAAAGGTAAAGGGCTTTTTGCTCGTAAACCGTACGTGATGGTGTGTGTACCATCTGGTATTACAGCAGTAGAAGAGCGTGCAGTCATTGATGCAACAAGACAAGCTGGTGCTCGTGACGCATACCCTATTGAAGAGCCATTTGCTGCGGCAATCGGTGCTAACCTTCCTGTATGGGAGCCAACTGGAAGCATGGTTGTAGATATTGGCGGCGGTACAACAGAAGTAGCCATTATTTCACTTGGCGGTATTGTGACATCTCAATCGATCCGTGTTGCAGGAGACGAGATGGATGATGCGATCAGCAGCTACATTCGTAAAACGTATAATCTTATGATTGGTGATCGCACGTCAGAAGCAATTAAAATGGAAATCGGTTCTGCGCAGCCTGACGTACATGATGAGATGGACATTCGCGGCCGTGACCTTTTAACAGGTCTGCCAAAAACGATCTCTATTACGGCAGAAGAAATTGCAAAAGCGCTTCGCGATACGGTGGAAACAATTGTCGATGCGGTCAAAATGACACTTGAAAAAACGCCACCTGAGCTAGCAGCAGATATTATGGACCGTGGAATTGTGTTAACAGGCGGCGGTGCATTGCTACGTAATCTTGACAAAGTCATTAGTGATGAAACAAAAATGCCGGTCATTATTGCTGAAGATCCGCTTGACTGTGTGGCGATCGGAACAGGGAAAGCACTAGAACATATTCACTTGTTCAAAGGAAAATCTAAAGATAATCGATAATTGGGCGTAAATAAAGAGGTGTAAGACATGCCGCAGTTTTTTATGAATAAAAGATTAATGTTGCTCCTTGTCTGTGTCATCGTACTGGTGGCCATGATTGGTTTTTCAGTGAAAAGCGGCAGAGGTGCTTCATGGCCGGAAAAATTAGTGGGGGATACGACAGGCTTTTTTCAAGGTGTCTTTCATAAACCATCACAATTTATTGCCGGTATTTATGGGAACGTACAAGATTTAAAGAACACATATGATGAAAACGAGCGTCTTCGAAAAAAACTTGATGGACAAACCCAATATGAGGCGAAACTTCAAGAACTAGAAGATGAGAACAAAAAGCTTCGCAAGCAGCTCGGATATGTGAACTCTATTCGTGATTACACGCCCATTCTTTCAACAGTCATTGCGAGAAACCCGTCCCTTTGGGATAGTTTTGTCATGATTGATAAAGGGAAAAAACAAGGCGTTGAAAAAGATATGGCGGTCACCAATGAGAGTGGTGCGTTAATTGGGAAAATTGAAAGTGATAAGCTCAACAATTTTACGTCGACTGTAAGGTTGCTAAGCTCTACAGATCAAAATAATAGAATTTCAACGAAAATTTTTGCAAAAAAGGGCAAAGAAGAACTCAATGGAATTATTAACGGTTATGACAGCAAGAAAAAAATGCTGACAATGAACATTTTAAAATCCGATGCTGATGGGGATGTCAAAAAAGGAGATCTTGTTGAAACATCTGGAGCAGGGGGCGTATTCCCGCAGGGCTTGACGATTGGGAAGGTAAGCGAAATTGAGCCGGACCATTACGGACTGACAAAAATTATTTATGTAGAACCAGCTGCTGAACTCAATAATTTAGACCGCGTGATTGTTGTGAATCGCAGCACAAGTACGGCAGATGCATCTCAATTAACGAAGGAGGAAGGCTCGTGAAACGTGTCCTTCTTGCTTTCGTCATGTTGTTTATTTTCGTATTTGACAGTATTTTTGTCGATTTAGTGAAGCTCCCATTTGTTTCAGACAATCAAATTTTAGCACCTCATTTCATCTTACTCGCACTTGTATTTATGACAGCTTTTGTGAATCAAAAATATGGTGTGATTTATGGATTTATCTTTGGACTTTTATATGATATTTCGTATACAGGTATACTTGGTGTTCATATGTTTGGCTTTGGTGCGCTCTGCTATTTGTTAGCAAAAGCCTTCAAAGTCCTCCAAACGAATATGTTAGTCGTTGTCTTTCTATCGATGATTGCTGTTGCAGTGATGGAGTTTTATGTGTACGGCGTTCAAGCGACGATTCAACCAGGTATTATGCCTTTTAATACGTATGTCATCGAACGCTTTATTCCAACGATTCTTTTAAATACTGCTGCGTCTCTCATACTTGTTGTGCCGCTTAGGCTCTTTTTCATCAATGTGAAACAAGGACTGATCGACGAATAAAAGCAGGAGTTTGTCCAATTACGGCGAAATGAGTATGTTGTTGAGGTGAGCATCTTGAAAACTCAAAAACAGCAGTATGTGACAATAAAAGGTACAAAAAACGGATTAACATTACAGTTAAATGATGACTGTTCGTTTGAAGACCTTCTTTCTGGCTTGCGAGAGGTTCTTTTACTTGAGCAATATACAGACGGAAGAGAAGGACATAAAGTCAATGTGCATATTAAACTTGGTTTTCGATATTTAACAGAGGATCAAGAGGCGCGTTTAACTGAAGCGGTGTCTGAAAATGAACATCTCGTCATTCACTCTATTGAAAGTGACGTCATGTCAACTGAAGAGGCGAGACGTTTAAAAGCAGAGGCTGAGATTACTTCTGTAGCAAAAATTGTACGCTCTGGACAGGTGCTTTATGTCGAAGGGGATCTTTTATTAATAGGAGATGTCAACCCTGGCGGAACCATTCGTGCAGGGGGGAATATTTTTGTGCTCGGTGCATTAAAAGGTGTAGCGCATGCTGGATGTAATGGAAACAAACAAGCTGTGATTGCGGCATCTCATATGATTCCAACCCAGCTTCGCATCGCACAAGTGTTTAACCGTGCACCGGATCAAAAAGAAGATGGAAATGAAATGGAATGTGCTTATTTAGATATAGATGGCAATATGATCATTGAACGCCTGCAGCAATTGGCTCATATAAGACCTAATCTGACAAGGCTTGAGGGAGGAATGTGAAATTGGGCGAGGCTATTGTGATTACCTCAGGAAAAGGCGGCGTTGGCAAAACAACAACATCTGCAAACTTAGGCACAGCACTAGCAATTCAAGGGAAAAAAGTGTGTCTAGTTGATACCGACATCGGCCTTCGGAATTTAGATGTCGTGATGGGGCTTGAAAACCGCATTATTTATGATCTAGTCGATGTAGTAGAAGGAAGATGCAAGATTCACCAAGCGCTTGTGAAGGATAAGCGGTTCGAGGATCTTTTGTATCTTTTACCTGCTGCTCAAACAAGCGATAAAACGGCGGTAGAGCCGGAGCAGATCAAAGAATTAATTCAATCATTGAAACAAGACTTTGATTATGTTGTCATTGATTGCCCTGCTGGAATTGAGCAAGGCTTTAAAAATGCTGTATCAGGTGCTGACAAAGCGATTGTGGTCACGACACCTGAAATTTCAGCTGTGAGAGATGCAGACCGAATTATCGGCTTGCTAGAACAAGAGGATATTGAACCGCCTCGTTTGATTGTGAACCGCATTCGTACACACATGGCGAAAAATGGCGATTCGATGGATGTGGATGAAGTTGTCCATCATTTATCAATTGATCTTCTCGGCATTGTAGCCGATGATGATGATGTCATTAAGGCTTCAAACAATGGTGAACCGATTGTCATGGATGCTAAAAATAAAGTTTCCATTGCGTATCGCAATATTGCTCGCCGCGTACTAGGTGAATCTGTTCCTCTTCAATCCTTTGAAGAAGAAAACAAAGGGATGTTTGCAAAGCTGAAAGCATTTTTCGGTGTAAGAGCATAATGATTCACGTGAGATGAGACCGATTCGATGAGAATCGGTCTTTTTGTTGCATATCATATGAGGTCGCCACATAAAATGTACAAACTGTTTGTATGTAAAGGGTGATCTTATGAAAAGAGTGGACGAGTATCGAAAGAAAATAGCGCAGCGCCGCAAAATGAAGCAGCCAGCTGCTGCCCCTAAGAAGGCAGCTTTCAAGAAGAAAGATGATATTCCGCCATGGGTCATGTTAACAGAAGAAGAAAAGCATTCTGGCTCGGCTTCCTACGAGTCAACGTCTCACCAAACGAAAAAATTTCGCCATCCGTTATTTCATTCAAATACGTTTGTGCTTAAATGTTTACTTTCTGCCTCTCTTGTACTGATTGCCGCTATTTCATTTAAAGGGCAGGCGGGGCCTTTTCAGCAGCTGAAGCCGATGATCAGTCAAACCTTTGAACAAGATTTTCAATTTGCCGCCGCCAACCGGTGGTTTGAGAAAACTGTCGGAAACCCACTTGCCTTTTTAACCGATAGAAAAGAAGGGCAAAAGGACGTACAAGCCAATCAAGAACTGGCTGTCCCTGCCTCTGGAAAAGTACAGGAATCCTTCACGCAAAATGGTGCCGGAGTCAAAGTTGAAACATCTGCTGAAGCCATCGATAGTATGAAAGAAGGCTATGTCGTAGAAGTGAAAAAGAAAAGTGATACGGGGCTCACAGTCGTGGTGCAGCATGCAGATAACAGCTACAGCTGGTACGGCCAACTAAAAGAAGCTGATGTGGCTTTATACGATTTTGTCGATAAAGGGGAAAAAATTGGTCAAATTGCGCTTGATGAACAAGGCAAGGGGACATATTACTTTGCCATTAAGCAAAATGAACAGTTTATTGATCCCATTCAGGTGATGACCTTTGAATAGATGGCTGCTCATGCTGACAAAGGTCCATGTTCACCCGCTCCTTTGGATAGTCATGGCATTTGCCTTGCTATCAGGTCAAATTAAGCCGCTGCTTTGTCTGCTCATCATCGTCTGTGTCCATGAGCTTGGACATGCAGCGGCTGCTTGTTATTATCACTGGCGGATTCGGCGGATTTTTTTACTGCCATTTGGCGGGGCGGTAGAAGTAGAAGAGCACGGGAACCGTCCGCTAAAAGAAGAGCTGGCGGTCATTTTATGCGGACCGCTTCAGCATGTCCCGCTCCAGCTCGTCGCCTGGCTTCTCATGGAAGCCTCACTTATCTCATATGACGTCTTTACGATGTTTACTTTTTATAATGTAGCAATTTTTCTAGTGAACCTTTTGCCCATTTGGCCGCTTGATGGCGGGAAATTATTCTTTTTGCTCTTATCTGTTTTTTACCCTTTCCAACAGGCACATGCCCTTGCAATAAAAGGATCTCTCATTTTTTTCGGTCTTTTGACAGCAGGGTTACTCTGTTTTGCTCCGCTGCAATTCAACGGCTGGATCCTGCTCACTTTTTTAGCCTACTCGCTTGTGATGGAGCACCGGCAGCGGCATTATATTAGGGTACGTTTTTTACTAGAACGTTATTACGGTAAAAAAGAGCAAAAGGTAGAGAAACTCATTCCGCTGAGAGCCAGTGCTGAGGAGAAAATATATGAAGTGATGGCGCGATTCCAAAGGGGCTGTAAGCATCCCATTATTATCGAACGGAATGGTGTGAAAATGAGCCAGCTCGATGAAAATGAATTGCTCCATGCTTATTTTTCAGATCGAAGAACCACCTCTTCCATGGAAGATCTTCTTTTGCCGTACTAATGGTGAAAATACATTGACATTCAGCGTCTAATTTGATATATTTTTTAATGTTATGGATATGTAGCACCCGTGCTACAACCGCGCGGAGCAGGTGTAAAGTGCCTATTGGCCCCCTGTATTCGGCGAGTCTGAGTTTATTAGGAGGTGCAGAGATGTACGCAATTATCGAAACTGGTGGTAAACAAGTAAAAGTTGAAGAAGGTCAAACTGTTTATGTTGAAAAACTAGCTGCTGAAGCAGGTGAAACAGTTACTTTCGAAAACGTATTGTTTGTCGGCGGAGACACTGTCAAAGTGGGTAACCCTTCAGTTGCTGGAGCAACAGTAACGGCTAAAGTTGAAAAACAAGGTCGCGGTAAGAAAATTACTGTGTTCAAGTACAAACCGAAGAAAAACAACCACAAGAAACAAGGTCATCGTCAACCTTACACTAAAGTTGTTATCGAAAAAATCAACGCTTAAGGCGTGTGAGTGATATGATCAAAGCAACCATTACTCGGTCGCCAGCAGATGAAAGCATTACGTCTTTTCAGATGACTGGACATGCCGAGTTTGCTGAAAAAGGTCAGGATCTCGTTTGTGCAGGTGTATCTGCTGTTGTTTTCGGGTCAGTCAATTCAATTATTGCACTGACAGGAATGGATCCACTGCTTGATATTGGAGATGAAGGCGGGTATTTCTCTTTTGAACTGCCAGCTGATACAGATCCAGTCACCTTTGAAAAAGCCCAGTTGCTTTTAGAAGGCATGGTCGTTTCCTTAGAAACAATTGAACGAGATTATCACGATTATGTGAGAATATCTACAAAAAAATAGGAGGTGAACTTCATGCTTAGATTAGATCTTCAATTTTTCGCATCTAAAAAAGGGGTAGGTTCTACAAAGAACGGACGTGACTCTGAGTCTAAACGTTTAGGCGCTAAACGTGCTGATGGTCAATTCGTAACTGGTGGTTCTATCCTTTATCGTCAACGTGGAACGAAAATCTATCCAGGTGAAAACGTTGGACGCGGAGGCGACGACACTCTTTTCGCTAAAATCGACGGAACAGTTAAATTCGAACGTTTCGGTCGTGACCGTAAAAAAGTGAGCGTATATCCTGCGGCACAATAATTGCTAAAAACTCCGGTCATTGACTGGAGTTTTTTTCACTTTTACAAGCAGTACCGAAGATGATAAAAGAAGATGCACTCCATAAATATCAAAGAACGTTTGCTGACTTTGCCTCATTTTCTCCTATACGATCAGAAAAAACAACCTTTCCTCACATAACTAGTGTTTTTCTATGCTGTCTTCTCTGTTATAATTCAGGGAGACATATTGATGATAAGACTCCTAAAAGAGAGACCAAACGATTGGGAGTGCGATAATGGAAGAGATACCAAGTAAAGAAAATGAAAAATTAACTCACGTTGCATTAACAAATGAATTGATCTATCTGCTTAGTCGTTCAAGACACGACTGGATGAATAAATTGCAGTTAATCAAAGGCAACTTGACATTAGAAAAATATGACCGAGTGTTCGAAATAATAGAAGAAATGGTCATTGAAGCACAGCATGAATCCAAACTCTCAAATTTAAAAATTCCCCAATTGGCCTATTACTTTCTAACCTTTAATTGGGAGTCGCATTTTATCACCCTAGAATATGAAGTGCTTGGTGAAACCCGAGACTTATCAGCATATGAATCGCAGCTGCTAACGGTATCACGGGAGTTGTTTTCGATATTCGATCAATCAGTTTGCCAAAAAACTGAAAATCATTTAACGGTCACTTTCCAAACGGATCATGAAGAGAATGATGTGATCTTATATTTTGATTTCAAAGGAAAATTAACAAGTTTGGATGCGTTAAATGCGTTTCATGACGCAAACTATCCATGTATGAGTATAACGCAATTTCATGTGACGAATCATGAGTCCATGATTGAGCTTTGTTTGAGGCAAGAACGAGATATGTGATGCAGAGAAACGGAGGAAGTTATGTTTGTAGATCAGGTTAAAGTGTATGTTAAAGGCGGTGACGGCGGAAACGGTATGGTGGCGTTCCGTCGTGAAAAATATGTGCCAAAAGGCGGGCCAGCAGGCGGCGACGGCGGAAATGGTGCAGATGTAGTATTTGAAGTAGACGAAGGACTCAGAACGTTAATGGACTTTCGTTATAAGCGTCATTTCAAGGCGGACCGCGGTGAGCATGGAATGAGTAAAAACCAGCATGGCCGAAATGCGGAAGAAATGATTGTTAAAGTTCCGCCGGGTACAGTTGTGACAGATGCTGAGACGGAACAAGTACTAGCTGACTTGACAGAGCATGGACAGCGGGCTGTGATTGCCAAAGGTGGACGTGGAGGACGTGGAAATTCACGCTTCGCAACACCAGCAAACCCTGCACCACAGCTGTCTGAAAACGGTGAGCCAGGTAAAGAACGTGACGTCATCTTAGAATTAAAAGTACTTGCAGATGTTGGACTTGTTGGTTTCCCAAGTGTCGGGAAGTCAACGCTGCTTTCGATTGTCTCTTCTGCGAAACCAAAAATTGCGGATTATCATTTTACAACGCTTGTGCCAAACCTCGGAGTGGTTGAAACAGACGATAACCGAAGCTTTGTCATGGCGGATCTGCCAGGACTGATCGAAGGAGCGCACGAAGGTGTTGGCTTAGGTCATCAATTTTTACGCCACATTGAACGTACACGTGTCATTGTCCATGTCATTGATATGTCTGGACTTGAGGGGCGTGACCCATACGAAGATTACGTGACGATTAACGAAGAGCTTGAGCAATACAATATGAGATTGACAGAGCGTCCGCAAATCATTGTAGCGAACAAAATGGACATGCCGGATGCAGCTGACAATCTAGCGGCATTTAAAGAAAAATTAACAGATGACTATAAAGTGTTCCCAATTAGTGCGATCACAAGAGAAGGGCTTCGTGAGCTCTTATTTGAAATCGCCAATCAGCTTGAAACAACACCGGAATTCCCGCTCTACAATGAAGAAGAGCTCTCTGATAACCGTGTGATGTACAAGTTTGATGAAGGAGAAGCAGCATTTGAGATCTCAAGAGATCCTGATGGTACGTTTGTCTTAACTGGTAAAGCACTTGAGCGACTGTTTAAGATGACAGATTTCTCAAGAGACGAGTCAGTGAAACGATTCTCTAGACAGCTGCGCGGAATGGGCGTTGATGATGCCCTGCGTGAACGTGGTGCAAAAGATGGAGACATCATTCGTCTGCTTGAATTTGAATTTGAATTTATCGATTGATCAAAAGGAGGGTCCAGTTCATGGGCTCTCCCGTTTTTAAAAGGGGAGAAAACAGGTGAAAGAAGAAACGTTCTATTTAGTAAGAGAGGATGTACTTCCGGATGCGATGCGAAAAACGCTTGAAGTCAAAAAGCTTCTCGATCGCAAAAAAGCGGATTCAGTTGCCGATGCTGTTCAAAAAGCGGATTTAAGCCGCAGTGCTTTTTATAAATATCGAGATGCTGTTTTTCCATTTTATACGATGGTCAAAGAGCAGATCATCACATTGTTTTTCCACCTGGAGGATCGGTCTGGGGCTCTGTCTAGGCTGCTGCAAATTGTGGCTGACTCTGGCTGTAATGTGTTATCCATTCACCAAACGATTCCGTTGCAAGGAAGAGCGAATGTTACCCTGTCGATCAGTACGGCCGGCATGGCAGATGATATTAATACAGTCATGAATCAATTAAGAAAACTTGAATTTGTCGAAAAAGTTGAAATTCTAGGTTCTGGGGCGTAAAAGGAGAGATCATAGCAGATGAAGCAATTAACGGTAGGTTACTTTGGACCAGAGGCCACATTTACTCATTTGGCTGTCTGTTCTTGTTTTCCAAAAGATGCAGAGCAGCGGGCTTATGCAACCATTCCGCAATGTATGGATGCCGTGTCAAAGGGAGAAGTAGATTTGGCGGTCGTTCCACTTGAAAATGCACTCGAAGGATCTGTGAACTTAACGATTGATTATTTAATTCATGAGGACGCTTTGTCCATTGTGGGCGAAATGACAGCACCGATTCGCCAGCACCTGCTTGTCCATCCATCGAGAGCGGAGAGCTGGGAGACATTAGATGTGATTCAGTCACATCCGCACGCCATTGCGCAGTGTCATCAATTTTTGAAGAGACAGTTTCCTAATATCCCGCATCGGCCAGTGGAATCAACAGGCTATGCAGCGAAATACATCAGTGAGCATCCAGATGAAGCTGTTGGTGCGATTGCGAATGAAATCGCCGCAAAAACGTACGGATTGACGATTGCGAAAAAAGACATTCATGATTATCCGCACAATCATACACGTTTTGTCATTTTACATAAAGAGGCGAAGGCATCGTTCCCAATGAATTCTGGTTTTTCTTCAAAGCCAAAAACGACCATTGTTGTCAGCCTGCCAAAGGATGATCAGTCAGGTGCATTGCACCGTGTGTTATCAGCTTTTTCATGGCGGAATCTCAATTTGTCCAAAATTGAATCGCGTCCGACAAAAACAGGCCTTGGACACTATTTATTTATCATTGATATCGAAAAAGAGATGGATGATGTACTTGTCCCTGGCGCCATTCAAGAATTAGAAGCAATTGGCTGTGAAGTGAAACTACTCGGCAGCTATCAAACATATGAATTAACGAATGAAAAATAGTGTCCTCTTGGGGACACTATTTTTTTAGTCTTTAATGAGAAATCCAGCGTCATCAAGCGCTTGAATGGCTTGGTCAAGCTGCTTTTGGCTGTATGAAGTAAGGGTATGTAAGTGTACGCCGTCTGTCAGCTCTGATAAGTAGGAGGCGCCCGTATTAGAAATATGATGAACGAAGTCAGCCACTTGTTTGCGCGTACTCACTCGAATAGAGGCCGTCAGCTCCCCGTAGACAGGGTGCTCAATGATCACGTCTTTCACCGTTACACCGTAGTCTACAATCAGTGTCAGCTCCTCTTCTGTACGATGAGGATCGTGCTTGCAAGCGATAATCTGTTCAATTTCAGTTTCCGGTGTATGCTGCGCCATATACACATAGCCTTGGCTTGTGGCAATAATGGGTTCGTTTTTTGCTTTGAGTAATGAAATATCTTGTACAATGACTTGTCGTGAGACAGCGGCTTTTTTAGCTAAAAAACTTCCGGTGAGTGGTGTATCAGTCTCTTGTAGCCACTTTAAAATGGCGTTTCTTCTATCTTCGCCAATGAGTTTTCTCTCTTGTTCCACGTTTTATGCTCCTTTCTTCTCCTTTTGCAAGCTCTCAAATGTATGCAAAAGCTGATCGATGTCATCCTTTGATGATCCTCGTCCAAATGATAGTCGAATGAATTGAAGGGCATCACGATCTGATACATGTAATGCCTTCACAGCAGGGGAAGGGTGGTGATAACCAGAAGCGCACGCACTTCCTGTGGATATACAAATCCCATGCCGGTTACAAGCTAACATTACATATTGTCCTTCAAACCCTTCAAAAAAACAACCAATAATATGAGGCAGCGTGCGGCGCTGGTCACTTTCTTGCAGCATGCGGACAGGCAGCTGCCTTTTTTTTAGCTGCTGAAGAAAATAATCACGAAGCTGAATATCTAGCTGTTGCTGTTGATCTATTTTCAGCATGATTTGCTCGCTCGCAGCTACAAAAGCACCGATGCATGGCACGTTCACTGTCCCTGGGCGTAGACCATTTTCCTGAACAGTATGTTGATATATAGGCTTCCAAGGGACATGTGCTCCCATATAGACAGCACCGGCGCCCTTAGGTGCATACACTTTATGACTCGAAATGGAGAGGGCATCAACTCCAAGTTCTTTAATCGACACATGCATTTTTCCGAATGTCTGCACTGCATCTGTATGAAAAAGAATATCTCTTTCTTTTAAGAGCGTTGCTAATTCAGCTAATGGCTGAATAATCCCAGTTTCTGAGTTGGCATGCTGGATGGATACTAGTCCGGTTTCAGGCAATAGAGCCTGTTTGAGAATCTCCTTTGTGATAATTCCTTCTTGATTCGGTTCTATGATCGTCACCTTCACACCGAGACGCTGCAAGGCATTAACCGCATGATGAACGGAAGGGTGCTCTACTGATGTGGTAATGACATGCTGTTTATGTGGAGGTAGCCCATTTATGATCGATTGAATCGCGAGGATATTGGATTCAGTTCCGCCACTTGTAAAGTAAATACTATCAGGTTCGCCCCTAGAATCGCTGCAAGTGATTGTCTGCTATAAGCCAAGATTTCATTTGCTCTTCCTCCTGCATCATGCAGGCTGCTCGCATTTCCGTAACATTCTTTGCTCAACTGCTGAAATACATGCAGTGATTCCTCAGAAACAGGTGTAGAAGCTGCATAATCTAAATAAATCAAATCCATCCATCTCCTGTGTGAAAATTTTTTCTTGTATTTATTGTAGTGTTGTGTAATGATATGTGTCAAGACAGGTGTAAATGACAGGAGGGGCAATTGTGTCATCTATCAAAAAAGTCATTGTGGTGGGGTCAGGCATTGCGGCTCTTTCCTTTGTGAATACGATCTCAGAGAACTGCCAAGTCATTATGATGACAAAAAAACAATTTTCCTCTAGTAATTCCATGCTCGCACAAGGGGGAATTGCTGCAGCCTTTTCTTCACATGATTCTGTCGATCAGCATGTGCAAGACACTTTAGCTGCGGGGTGTGGTCACAATGATGACAAAACTGTACAGGAGATCGTCCGTCATGGAAAAGATCTTGTAAAGAAGCTCGTAGAAGAGGGTTGCCCATTTGATCGAGATGAAACGGGAATTCCGCAGTTAGGTAAAGAGGGAGCCCATACGACCCATCGTATTCTGCATGCAGGGGGAGATCAAACAGGAAAAACCCTCGTGCAGTTTTTGAAAGGGAAGCTCGGCTCACACATTCATGTATATGAAAACCATCATGTCATGGATCTATTAGTTCATGAAGGGGTATGTACCGGTGTCGTGTGGAAAGACGAAAAAGGTCATGTACATACAATGACCGCAGATGCAGTTGTATTATCCACTGGCGGCTGTGGGTCCTTATATGAAACAAACACAAATGATCCGTCTGTGACAGGAGACGGTCTGATGATGGCCTATCGCGCAGGGGCACAGCTAGTAGATCTCGAATTTGTGCAATTCCATCCGACCCTTTTGACCACTTCAGGTAAAGCGATCGGTCTCGTATCAGAGGCAGTCAGGGGAGAGGGCGCCTATTTAGAAGATGAATCAGGCAGGCGGATCATGGAAGGAATTCACCCGCAGAGCGATTTAGCGCCTAGAGATGTGGTGGCAAGGACCATTTTCCATGAGCAGCAACTCGGTCATTCCATTTATCTGAACATCCGTGATATTCCGTATTTTTCTGCACGTTTTCCTGCGATTGCTTCAATGTGTCAGCGTGCGGGAGTTGATATGGCAAGCGGAAGGCTGCCAGTTTCACCCGGTATGCACTTTTTAATGGGTGGAATTAAGGTGAATGAACATGGAGAAACAACAGTTCCATCACTTTTTGCCATTGGTGAAGCAGCTTGTACAGGTTTACACGGCGCCAATCGATTGGCAAGTAATTCGCTCTTAGAAGGTCTCGTTTTAGGAAACAACGCAGCACGGTATATTGAGCGGTTGCAAGCCCGGCAAGATAAAAACCTTGCTCCTTCCATTCAAGAAGTATGGTCTGTCCCAACGGTGTCACTGGCTCAGCTCAGAAAATGGATGACAGCATATGCCGCAATTGTGAGAGATGAGAAAGGCTTACAGACTTTGCTCGATCATTTAGAACAAGTCTCTTTTCAGCAAATCAATGTGAAGAATATCACAAATGAACAGATCGAAATAACGAATCAATGGGCTTTATCCATATGCCTTGTCAAATCCGCATTACTCCGAACAGAAAGCAAGGGTGGTCATTATCGCACAGATTATCCTAATCGGCACGATGCTTCGTGGCGAGCAAAACAGATTGTACATGAACAGGGCCATATTTACATCGTAAAAAATGAAAGGATTGGTGCCAAATGGAACGTTTACAGTTAAAGCAAATGCTCACTCATTTTTTAAAAGAAGATATTGGGTTTGGAGATGTATCCGCTGATGCCATCTTTGGAGACAAGAAAGGAACAGCTTACATCATGGCGAAACAATCAGGCGTATTGGCCGGGACACAAGTCATTGATATGGGATACAAACTGCTGAATGAACAAGTTCAAACTGAGCTGTTTTTCCAGGAAGGTGATTGGATTCATGAAGGGGCTGTACTGGCACAAATAACAGGCCCCGTCAACGACTTGCTGAAAGGGGAGCGGGTGGTGTTGAATATCCTGCAAAGAATGACAGGGATTGCTACACTAACGAATGAAGCAGTAGAGCGATTAGCTGATCCATCTATTACGATATGTGATACGAGAAAGACGACACCCGGTTTGCGCATGCTGGAGAAGTACGCAGTAAAAGTCGGAGGCGGAAAGAATCATCGTTTCGGCTTATCCGATGGGGTGATGATTAAAGATAATCATATTGCGGCTTGTGGTTCTATCAGGGAAGCTGTGGAGAAAGCAAGAGCATACGCCGGTCACATGGTGAAAATTGAAGTGGAAATTGAATCAGAAGCACAGCTGATGGAAGCCATTGAAGCCAAAGCAGATGTCATCATGTTTGACAACTGCTCTCCAGACGAAGTGAAGCGCTTTAAACAAATGACCCTGAAACCATATTGACAGAGGCATCAGGCGGCATCACGTTAGAGAATGTGGCTAACTACCGGGGACAGGTGTAGACCTTATTTCACTTGGATTCCTCACACATTCTGCTCCATCATTCGATTTTAGTATGAATATGGAATTCAGCCATAAAGGGGGAACGACTCATGTCCATGCTTGATGTGTTAGCAGCACAGCATACAGCCATGATGCCAGATGAATATAAACAGCGCACTTATGATGAAATGAAAGAGAAAGTATTAGAGATTAAACGCGCCTTTGGATCAAAGCTTTTTATACCGGGTCATCATTATCAAAAAGATGAAGTCATCCAATTTGCTGATGTGACAGGTGATTCATTGCAGCTTGCACAAATTGCTGCTGACAATCACGAAGCAGAATACATTGTATTTTGCGGGGTTCATTTTATGGCAGAAACGGCCGATATGCTATCAAAAAAGAATCAGCACGTCTTTTTGCCAGATATGAGAGCAGGTTGTTCAATGGCAGATATGGCGAATATGAAACAAACAGACAGGGCGTGGGATCAGCTCACTGAGCTGTTTGGAGATACGATCCTTCCGCTGACTTATGTAAACTCAACGGCTGATATTAAAGCATTTGTCGGCAAGCATGGCGGATCGACTGTCACATCTTCAAACGCTAAAAAAGTATTGGAGTGGGCGCTGACCCAAAAAGAGCGGATTCTTTTTCTACCTGATCAGCATTTAGGGCGTAACACGGCCTATGATTTAGGGATTCCGCTAGAGGAAATGGCTGTCTGGGATCAAATAGAAGAAAAGCTCATCACCGACCAACCGCTTCATCGAATCAAAATGATTTTATGGAAAGGTCATTGCTCTGTTCATGAGAAATTTACCATTGAGAATATTGAACAAACGAGAAAACGTGACCGTGACATACAGATTCTTGTTCATCCAGAGTGTACGCATGAAGTCGTAAAGGCATCTGATCTAGCTGGTTCAACGAAATTTATTATTGATACGATCAAGCAGGCACCAGCAGGAAGTAAGTGGGCCATTGGAACAGAAATGAATTTAGTGAAACGCATCATTGACCAGCACCCTGACAAACAAATCGAATCCCTCAATCCAGATATGTGTCCATGTTTGACAATGAACCGTATTGATCTGCCTCATCTACTATGGTCACTTGAAAGCATTGAAAAAGGGGAGCCGGTCGGTTTGATTCAAGTGAATGAAGAGACGACAAAAGAGGCATTGCTCGCTTTAAATAAGATGCTCACCATTAAATAATGAAGTGTCCCCTCCTATCAGAAAACAAGTTTTTATCATATCGGCTTGTAAATAGGCATAAATTTATGTTGAAACATATTGTACTTCTGACATAACCGCTACGTTCACGTTTTGCATAGGAGGGGAAAACGTTGAAAATTCATATTGTGCAAAAAGGAGACTCCCTTTGGAAAATTTCAAAGAAGTACGGAGTCGACTTTCAAGAATTGAAAAAATTAAATTCGCAGCTCAGTAATCCAGATTTGATTATGCCAGGAATGAAAATCAAAATTCCATCTAGTGGTGTTCCTGTAAAAACCGATCATCACAAAGCAAAAGAAATGCCAAAAGCAAAAGAACACCCGTATGTAAAAGAAAAGCCAAAGGATGTCGTGCAAGTTCAAGATACGAAGCCGAAGGAAAAGCCGAATGAACCGGTACCTTATGTGCCACCAGTACCAAAGATTGAACAGCCAGTTTTTCCACAAGTTGATGTAAACTATTATCAGACGAATCTCTACCAGCCATTCACGCCTCCTCCCAAAAAAGAACATCATGAGAAAAAAGATTACGTTCATGAAAAGAAAGATCATGTTCATGAGAAAAAGGATCATAAAGATCACAAGGACCATTTTCATCATGAAAATAAGGATCATTTCAAAGATGAAGTGGCAAAGGGATATGATCCATTCATTCATATCCCACATCAAAAAGAGGAGGGAAAAGATATGGAGCATAGTAATTACCCAAACCTTCCTAATTTCCCGCAAATGCCGAATGTTGGAGGGGCAGCAGTAGGGGGCATGGCTGAAAATAAAGAGCATCACCACCATCATCAAGAATCATATGATCCTTATTATGGTTATGGTCATTACATGCCAGCAATGTATCCATATCCGCAGCAAATGGTACCCGCTTCTCCTATTTTACCGGGATCAGGCCTTTGTTATCCAGTACAGCCGTATTATCACCATCACATGATGCCGTACCCTTATCCGGCGGCTCAGCCGTATTACCCTGCGTATCAAGCACCAGCTTATTACGGTGAAAATCACGAGCATCATGCAAACGATGGGCATCACTGGCACCACCATATGCATCCAAATGCAGGAGCGAATGCGAATGCCAATCAAGGCTTTTATCCAAACGCTCCAAATGAAGCATATGGCAAGGAAGACTGCGGATGCGATGATGGGATGAAGCATCATCAACCATGGCCTGGACATTATCCAAACCCTGTTCCATATGGTCAAATGGGTGCTTATCCAGCACAGCCTTATATGCAGCAGTCTTATCAAAACCCATCTGTTTTTGCAAGACCAGAAGAAGACGAAGAAGATTAATGACACAAGGGACGATCTCAATCGTTCCTTTTTTTGTTTATAACTGACAGCTTGTTTTTGTCCTCAACTGTACATGCTAAAACAGAGCCTGTTTTGCGCTCATGAGATTCAATTTGTACAGGGGGTTTTTCGTTTGAGACAAAAATGGCAAAAAACAATCGCCTTAGTGCTTCTACCTATTGGATTAACGGCATGTGGTACAAATAACAATGCGGGTGTAGATACACGTCATAATCAATCTGGCCAGCCAGTTGGATACCACTCCAATCAACAGGCAACAGACAACAACCAAGATCATCAAGGACCGGTTTCTGAGCTTATGGAGGGAATGAACGGAAGAAATACAACGAATGTTGATGATCGTTCACGCCCTACACAGGATCAAGTGAGAATGCCACTGACTGGTGGAGATGGACGCTACAGTCATGGAGATATGAACTATCATAACCAAATGTCGTTCTCTGGCTACGATAAACAAGAGAACATCCAGCGTTCAAGAAAAATCGCCAACCGAGTGAACAAAATGAACCATGTGACAGACTCACAAGTCATGGTGACGGATGAAAATGTGTATATTGCTCTTAAAACAGATGGGCGCTTGACATCAGAGGGTGTATCACAAGTAGAAGAAGCAGCGACTCGTTATGCAGATGGAAGAGCTGTCCAAGTCATTAAAGACGAAGGCGCATTTACACGCTTCAGAGATATGAGAAAAACGCAATTTGAAACAGGTCAGACAGGCATGACCCGTTAAGCTGGAATAAAAAAGGCTAAAGTTCATGACGAACTTTAGCCTTTCTTTAAAAATAAACTTTGATACCAATATAAAATTCATAAAAGAAATAACAGCCAAATCCAAGTAATAAAATACCGGCAACAATGGATGTCCACTTAATCATTGTTCGATTCATTACTTTTCTTGTTAGGGAAACAATCGTGAGAAGACCGATGTCATGAAGAAGAATCCCTGCCAAAATACCCGCAGCAGCCAATATAAATTCAGATGAATTTGTATTCGTATAAGCATCTGCCAGTACAGCACCAAACACAGATACCCAGAACACAAGGTTTCCAGGTGATACCGCGACGAGCAGCCCATTTCGGTATGTTTTAGCGAATGATTTATTCACTTTTTCTCCTGCTAAATGGATGTCTTGATCCGCATTTTTAATCGAATCGTAGGCAAGAATCATTAAAAAGATGGCACCGATCAGCCAGAGCGGAATTTGGATAAAGGGCAAAGATAAAAATTGAGCAAATCCAGCATATAAAGCCAAGATGAGCAATATATCGATGGTCATACCACCAGCGCCTACAGTTAATCCATGAAAGAATCCGTTTTTTAATCCCTGCTTTGTCATTTCAACCGTGATCGCTCCAACAGGTAGAGCAATTGAGAATCCAACGACGATAAATGTAAGAAATGTTTGCAATCGACTAGAACTTCCTTTGAATCATGTTTGTATAAAAATTCTCCGTTTAGATTAATTATACATATTAGGAGAAAAGGATCAATGATTATTTCTTATTTAATCGAAATGAGAGAGATAAATCGTGTATAGAAAGATGTATATCGTGAAGATCGTGTATTCATTGTAGGGGAAAGGAACTATTTTCCTAAAACTTCTTTTTTTCATTTCTCAGCTATGCTACACTGTTGTGGAAATCAATATAAGTGACTAGGGGTGCCCGGAAATGCGGGCTGAGAGAGAAGACAAGCTTCTTAACCCTTTGGACCTGATCTGGCTCGTACCAGCGTGGGGAAGTTGAAGATGATACATGTGCCATATGAATGGCATACATGTTTTTTTCTGACGACGAAACCAGGTTCTTTACATAGAATCTGGTTTTTTGCTGGTGCTGATTCCATCCTGACCGGTCACACGAAAAGAAGGAGAGAACAGCAAATGAATGAAAAGACAAATGTTCCATCAACGCAATCTTTATTATCAAACTTTGAAGGCAGTCGAAAGGTATATGAACAAGGCTCAAGACCTGACATTTTGGTGCCAAAAAGAGAAATCGTGCTCACAAATACAGTGACACAAGCAGGTGATATCGAAAATGAACCGATTCGTGTGTACGATACAAGTGGACCGTATACAGATGCGGAGGC
The DNA here is from genome assembly GCF_024398395.1 of Bacillus sp. FS02. Classification (NCBI taxonomy): domain Bacteria; kingdom Bacillati; phylum Bacillota; class Bacilli; order Caryophanales; family Bacillaceae; genus Bacillus; species Bacillus sp. FS02. The sequence goes on from NZ_CP074101.1 coordinate 3,195,218, forward strand.
TCATATTGATGTCACAAAGGGATTAAAGCGCCTGAGATCAGCATGGATTAAAGAAAGAGAAGATACTGAAAGCTATGAAGGGCGTCAAGTAAAGCCAGAAGATAATGGATATCGCTTGAATGGGAAAGAATCCTTTCAAGCTGCCCATACAGATTTTCATCATGTGCCGCTCCGCGGGAAACAAGGTGCTTGTGTGACGCAAATGCATTATGCAAAAAAGGGCATCATTACGCCTGAAATGGAGTTTATCGCTTTGAGAGAACAGCTAAGTCCTGAGTTTGTTAGAGAGGAAGTGGCTAGTGGGAGAGCGGTCATTCCAGCGAATATCAACCATCCTGAAAGTGAGCCGATGATCATCGGAAAGAATTTTCACGTGAAAATTAATGCGAATATTGGCAATTCAGCTGTGACGTCGTCCATTGAAGAAGAGGTGGAGAAGATGACATGGGCAATTAGATGGGGGGCAGATACGATGATGGACCTGTCTACAGGAAAGGACATTCATACAACGAGAGAATGGATTATCCGCAATTGCCCAGTCCCAGTAGGAACGGTCCCAATTTATCAGGCACTTGAAAAAGTGAATGGAATCGCAGAAAATTTGACGTGGGAAGTATACCGAGACACATTAATTGAACAGGCAGAGCAAGGGGTTGACTACTTCACCATTCATGCGGGCGTCCTGTTAAGGTATATTCCGCTCACAGTCGACCGTGTCACAGGAATTGTTTCAAGAGGCGGAGCCATTATGGCAAGATGGTGTCTCGCTCATCATCAAGAGAACTTTCTGTATACCCATTTTGAAGAAATTTGTGAAATCATGAAAACATATGACATTGCCTTTTCGCTTGGGGACGGGCTCAGACCTGGATCCATTGCGGACGCAAATGACGAAGCGCAGTTTGCAGAGCTGGAAACGTTAGGGGAATTGACAGAGATCGCTTGGAAACATGATGTACAGGTCATGATTGAAGGACCTGGTCATGTTCCTATGGATAAAATCAAAGAGAATGTCGATAAGCAGATGGAGATATGCAAAGAGGCACCTTTTTATACGTTAGGTCCTCTAACAACAGATATTGCACCGGGATATGATCATATTACATCCGCGATCGGTGCGGCGATGATCGGCTGGTACGGAACAGCCATGCTGTGCTATGTGACACCAAAAGAGCATTTAGGTCTGCCGAACAAAGAAGATGTAAGAGAAGGCGTCATCGCCTATAAAATCGCCGCACATGCAGCTGATGTAGCAAAAGGACATCCTGCTGCTCAAAAGCGTGATGATGCCTTATCAAAAGCGAGATTTGAATTCAGATGGCGGGATCAATTTCATCTGTCACTTGACCCAGAACGAGCGCTGGCATTCCATGATGAAACATTGCCTGCTGAAGGTGCTAAAACCGCTCATTTCTGTTCCATGTGTGGACCAAAGTTTTGCAGTATGAAAATATCCCATGATATCCGCAACCAATCAGAAGAAGTGAAAAGAGAGATGGAGAAGAAGGCAAAAGAGTTTATCAATCAAGGCAGCCAAATCTATCAATCCTAAAAAAAACCTCGCACTCCTCTAGTGCGGGGTTTTATAAAACGGCTGAAATGGCTTTTCTCACGAGGTGGAAAAATGCTTTTACTGCAATCGCCATCGTTTCAACACTTGGGATGAGGGCATCTGTTAAATGAAATAGAACTGTTTGTCTCTCTGGAGATGTTCGTTTTTTCTTTTGTTTCATAAAGACAGCCTCCTTTTCATTCAATATACTTCTTTTGAAGCGTATCTAGATAGATATGTTGTGCGAATTTAAACAAAATTTAAACTTCTTGTGTTTAGAAGGAAAGAAGCAGGGGAAACGGATTGAATAGAGAATGAATGAAAAGAGCTGACCGATTTGGTTAGTGAACAAGACAGAGTGGAAGGTGATCTTATGATGAAAGTATTTAAGGTAACATTTCATATGAACAATGGGGAAGTGCTCGATTTCGAGCTGAAACGTCCAGCTACCTATGATGTGTATAAAAAAATTGAGGAAGCCAATCATTGGTTTAAGCTGAATAATGAAATCATTAACCTATTAAATGTGAATAGTATCCATGTAGAAACAGAATAAAACAGAAAGCCGCTCAAAGAGAGCGGCTTTCAGCGTGTAGACAAACCCTCGCATTCGGTGTCAGTCCTGCGTGCCGGTGCTCACGAATGTCAAATTCGCTCCGCGCCGGTACTCGTCATTCCTAGGACTGCAAAGGTTTTCTATCACGCTGAAAAGAAGACAAAGAGCTAAAATAAAGTACATTTTAGCCCTTTGTCAACAATCTGAAAGCCGCTCTTTTCGAGCGGCTTTCATTATGCAGTAAAATCATTTCGATTGTTCAGCTGACCTCGAGACAGCCAGTTTTTCTTATACAAATAGGCAATCACTTCAAGCCATAGACGCGGCGCTTTTTTAGGGAAAAAAGGTTTTTGATAATAGGCGTATGCAGCTTTTAAATCATCCCATTGATGACATGTTTTCGTTTGCGTGAAGCGGGCGACGTCAATGACCCTGACGCGGCCATCCTTTGTTAAAATTAAATTCCGCAGATGAATATCAGAAGGATTTAAACCTTTCGCGCGTGCTTCTTCCAATGCATCATCTACTTGTTCAATCATTTGTTTTTTGATCGGAATTCCTTTTGTCAGGCATTCATAGAAAGTATAACCTTTAATATATTCCATTAAAATATACTGATCCCCAGACTCGTAAATCTCAGGATAATAGGAGGAGCCGGAAAGTTTTTCATAAATTGCAGCCTCTTTGCGGGCGATGTTTCGATAAGAAGGAAAAAAGACTTTTAACGCCATTTTTTTGCCGTCTTTTTTGTATGAAAATACATAGGCACTTCTTCCTTTGCCGCACAGCTCAAGCTCAGCCGGTTTAAAGACGAGCTTATTAAAACGCTTTTCTTCTTGATACTGAATCGATTCGGCTAATCTTTTGACATCTGACATTGACTTCACCTTCTTTGGTTTCAGTTTATGCGGCTGAAAAACGAATGATGAAAAAACCATGTGATTCGGTAGAGCAATGGATTGTATAAAACATAACATTTACGCACGAAGGATACAACGAAAGACGCTCAATATGTGTCAAGACATCGATTTGGTTAATGTGGAGCAAAATGGGTCAAACTACATATGTCATGCATCGATCTTATGTTCTAAAGAGGTGTAAATAGTGAAAGTGAAAATAAAGTATTTCGTTACAGGGCTTATCATGACAAGTGTACTCTTTTTCGCTGTTGATATGGAAGCAGCAGAACACTTGCAAAAAGAGTCAAAAACCATCAACGTTCAGCTTGAAAAGGTCTATCTAGACGGCGATGTAAGTATTGAAAGACAGCGGGCATCATTAGAAGACAAAGACACATTTTGGGCCAAGTATAAGGGCTGGACATTGGTAGAACAGCGAGAGGATTTTGCCCTTTTTAGAAAGCAAATTGACGATATATCGCCTTTGAGTAAAGCAAATGGATATATCGGATTATCAGAAGACGGCGTGATTTCTACGTTTCATGGAAGGCCTGACGGGTGGGCGGAGCCTATTCATCTCTTTTTTCAAATTGATACGTCCCGCTTGGAAAGTCATGTAGAGCAGCAGCTTGCACAAGGCATTCCGTTTCGAACAAAAGATGAATTTGAGCATGTGCTTGAAGTCATGAAACCTTACCGAAATGAACAATCGTTTTAATCGTATGACAGCTTGCTGGTGTGAAGACCGCAAGCTCTTTTTCATGGGTTGACGATGAAAAAAGGCTGAGCGAACGTATGTTAACTTTTATTACGGTTTTCTCTTCGATTTATGTTACAATGGAGAACAGTCAAAGAGGTGAAAACGGTGATAGAGTTTGTAAAAGGGACCATTGATTATGTGTGCCCGCAATATGTTGTCATTGAAAACGGCGGAGTGGGATATCAAGTCTATACCCCAAATCCGTTTATCTATCGAGTAACAAAACAAGAAACGATTTATACGTATCATTACATAAAGGAAGACGCTTTTTCGTTATATGGATTCCAAACACGAGAAGAAAAAGCGTTGTTCACAAAACTGTTAAATGTCACAGGGATTGGACCGAAGGGTGCGCTTGCGATTCTTGCTTCCGGTGATCCTGGCGCTGTCATTTCAGCGATCGAACGAGAGGATGAAGCTTTCCTCATTAAATTCCCGGGTGTTGGCAAAAAAACAGCACGTCAGATCATTCTAGATCTGAAAGGGAAGCTCGCAGATGTGGTGCCTGAAATGATAGGAAACTTATTTAACCACGAGGATCATATCCAGATTGAAACGCAGCAAAGCGCTTTAGATGAAGCGGTTGAAGCCTTAAGTGTCCTTGGGTATGGTGATCGTGAAATCAAAAAGGTTCTTCCTTTATTAAAAGAAGAGAAGAATCTTACAACCGATCAATATGTGAAAAAAGCTTTACAAAAAATGTTGAAATAGGGTGATGTCTCATGGATGAACGGCTCGTCTCAACTGAAGCAGACAACCATGAATCAGCCATTGAGCAAAGTCTGCGTCCACAGACGCTTAGTCAATATATTGGCCAGCAGAAAGTAAAGGATAATCTCAGCGTATTTATTGAAGCTGCCCGAATGAGGCAGGAAACGCTGGATCACGTTCTTTTATATGGGCCGCCGGGACTTGGGAAAACAACGCTTGCGTCGATCATTGCCAATGAAATGAATGTTCAGCTGCGTACAACGTCTGGACCAGCGATTGAACGCCCTGGCGATTTGGCGGCGATCTTAACATCTCTTGAACCTGGCGATGTTCTGTTTATTGATGAAATTCATCGCTTGCAGCGTTCAATAGAGGAAGTGCTATATCCAGCGATGGAGGACTTTTGTCTAGATATCGTGATTGGAAAAGGAGATACAGCACGCTCTGTGCGGCTTGATTTACCGCCATTTACGCTTGTAGGTGCTACAACCCGTGTTGGGCTTTTAACAGCGCCGCTTCGTGATAGGTTTGGGGTTCATGCAAGATTGGAATACTATGAGCAAAGAGATTTGGCTCACATTGTAGCAAGAACAGCCGAGCTGTTTGAGATTGGGATCGACATTCGTTCAGCTGAAGAGATTGCAAGAAGATCTAGAGGCACACCGAGGGTCGCCAATCGTCTGCTCAGAAGAGTAAGAGATTTTGCGCAGGTGCTTGGAAATCATGCGATCACACAAGACATTGCAGAAGATGCTCTTGAGCGTCTGCAAGTTGACAGACTCGGACTTGATCATATCGATCATAAACTGCTTTTAAGTATGATTGAAAAATTTAGAGGCGGTCCTGTTGGACTTGATACGATCTCAGCGACAATTGGAGAAGAATCACATACGATTGAAGATGTGTACGAACCGTATTTACTGCAAATTGGTTTTCTGCAAAGAACACCAAGAGGGCGGGTCGTCACAAGAGAAGCGTATGAACATTTTCATATGGAGGTTCCGATTCGTGACTGAATTCCCTAAAATGTTGATGATTTTAGGTGGTGTCCTTTTTGCCGCAGGTTTAGTGTTTCAATTGGTTGGGAAACTTCCAGGCGATATTTTCGTGAAAAAAGGGAACGTAACGTTCTTTTTTCCTGTGATTACATGCATTGTCATTAGCATCGTCCTAACCATTTTACTCAATGTCTTCGGACGGATGAAATAACGTTAACTAGTTAACTACAGAATAGGTGAAGGAAATGAAGTTAGAACTATTTGATTTTGATTTACCAGAAAGATTGATTGCACAAGTGCCGCTTGAAAAACGAGATGCATCAAGACTGATGGTCTTAAATAAACAAACAGGTGACATCACACATGATACATTCTCGCAAATCACAGATTACTTTCAAAAGGGTGATTGTCTCGTTTTAAACAATACACGTGTATTGCCTGCACGTCTGTTTGGAACGAAAGAGGATACGGGTGCTAAAGTGGAGCTGCTTCTTTTGAAACAAGAAGAAGGAGACAAATGGGAAACGCTCGTGAAACCAGCAAAACGTGTGAAAAACGGAACAGTCATTACATTTGGTGATGGACGATTAAAAGCGGTATGTACAGAAGAACTGGAACATGGCGGAAGAAAAGTTGAGTTTCAGTATACAGGCATTTTTTATGAAGTACTTGAATCCTTAGGTGAAATGCCACTGCCTCCGTACATTAAAGAGCAGCTTGACGATCGTGAGCGTTATCAAACCGTTTATTCCAAAGAGGTTGGTTCGGCTGCTGCGCCTACTGCCGGTCTTCACTTTACAAATGAACTGCTGGATGCACTGAAAGCAAAAGGAGTGCATATTGCGTTTATTACGCTCCATGTAGGGCTTGGCACATTTCGACCGGTCAGTGCTGAACGCATTGAAGAACATGAAATGCACGCAGAGTTTTACGAAATGAATGAAGAAACGGCAGAAGAACTTAATCGCGTGCGCAAAGAAGGCGGACGGATTATTTCAGTCGGAACAACTTCGACAAGAACGCTTGAAACCATTGCAAGTACTTATGATGGTGAATTCAAAGCGTCAAGCGGCTGGACGTCGATTTTTATTTACCCAGGCTACACATTTAAGGCAATTGATGGCATGATCACGAATTTCCACTTGCCGAAATCGTCTTTAATTATGCTTGTCAGTGCATTAGCTGGACGAGAACACGTCCTAAAAGCGTACAATGAGGCTGTAAAAGAGGAATATCGATTCTTCAGTTTTGGCGATGCCATGCTGATTCAATAACATCATACAACAAAGACAGGAGGGCTCATTTTTGTCGCAATTACCGATACGTTATGAGTTCATTAAATCATGCAAACAAACAGGTGCACGTCTTGGACGCGTTCATACACCGCACGGCTCCTTTGAAACACCTGTATTTATGCCAGTTGGTACACTGGCTACAGTGAAAACAATGGCGCCTGAAGAGTTAAAAGCAATGGAAGCAGGCATCATTTTAAGCAATACGTATCATCTATGGCTGCGCCCGGGGCATGACATTGTCAAAGAAGCAGGCGGCCTGCACAAATTTATGAACTGGAATCGAGCGATTCTAACAGATTCAGGCGGTTTCCAAGTGTTTTCTTTAAGTGAATTTAGAAAAATTGAAGAAGAAGGCGTTCACTTCCGTAATCACTTAAATGGAGATAAGTTGTTCCTTTCTCCTGAAAAAGCGATGGAGATTCAAAATGCGCTCGGCTCAGATATTATGATGGCATTTGACGAATGCCCTCCGTACCCAGCAGAGTACGATTATATGAAACGGTCTGTAGAGCGGACAAGCAGATGGGCAGAGCGCTGCTTAACAGCGCACCAGCGTCCAGAGGATCAAGGGCTGTTTGGCATTGTGCAGGGCGGAGAATACGAAGAGCTTCGTAAACAAAGTGCAAAAGATCTTGTTTCACTTGATTTCCCAGGCTACGCCATTGGAGGTTTATCTGTTGGTGAACCTAAAGATGTGATGAACCGTGTGCTGGAGTTCACAACGCCATTTTTACCGGATGACAAGCCAAGGTACTTAATGGGTGTTGGCTCACCAGATTCATTAATTGACGGCGCGATTCGCGGTGTCGATATGTTTGACTGTGTACTGCCGACGCGAATTGCAAGAAACGGTACGCTCATGACAAGTGAAGGACGCCTTGTTGTGAAAAATGCTAAATATGAGCGTGATTTCAGACCAATCGATGAAAATTGTGACTGCTACACATGTAAAAACTACACACGCGCTTATATTAGACATTTAATCCGTACAAATGAGACGTTCGGAATTCGATTAACAACTTATCATAATCTTCATTTTCTGTTAAAATTAATGGAGCAAGTGAGAGAAGCTATCCGTGAGGATCGTTTAGGTGATTTTAGAGAAGAGTTTTTTGAGCGTTATGGCTTTAACAAACCGAATGCGAAAAACTTTTAACGCATAAACGAAAAGCTTTACAATGCTTTAGAAAGGGGTGAGATAGAATGGATGGTGGTATGGGTTCAATCATTATGATTGTTGTCATGTTTGCTGTGCTTTACTTCTTGTTAATCCGTCCACAGCAAAAGCAACAAAAAGCTGTGCGTCAGATGCAGCAATCTTTATCAAAAGGCGATAAAATCGTCACAATCGGTGGTTTACACGGTGAAATCGACTACATTGATGAATCAAAAGTAGTCATCAAAACAAGCGAAAACAACCGTTTAACTTTCGACCGACGTGCTATTAGAGAATTAGCTGACAAAGGTTAATCCTCCAATACATAGCGATAAAAAAAGAGCGATATCATTCGCTCTTTTTTTATTTACCCCGAAGATTAACGCCAATCATTCCCCCTAGCATACAAATTCCCAAAAAGGCTGCATGATAGATGAATTGTTCTGGTGAAAAGGTTTCTCCAAACCCTAAATATTGAAATAAAAAAACAGTGAGTGAAAAGATAAAAGAGGTCATGGCGCCAATGAGCCAGCCCCGTTCCTTTGCTTTCCCTCCAGAAATCATTCCTCCTAGAAAAAGTGCCGCAAAGGACAAGATCATGATCATCCATTTAAACGATGATTCCTGCATACTTGTGAAGGTAAGCATCAGTGATACAAGTAAGCTTGTGACAATCATCACGACAAAAATAGCAATTAAGCCAGATAAAATGCCTTTTCCTATTTGTTTCGTTTCCTGCATGTGATTCGTCTCCTCTCCAATTGACCGAAGCTTGTCTTTTACTAAAATGTATTCACGGAGAAGAAAAAATAGACATGTTTCTCGTGATAAAAACCGAGGCTTTCTTTTCTACATAAATAAAGTGTTTTGACACAAGCTATGGTGGAGAAGGAGGGGTTACATCATATGCAGGACATCTTAATTATCTCCATGAGAACGATCATTTTATATTTTCTCATTTGGTTTATCTTTCGTTTAATGGGCAAAAGGGAGATTGGGGAACTGAGTATTTTAGATCTTGTTATTTTTATGATGATCGCTGAAATTGCGGTGCTCGCCATAGAAGAAGTTGAGGATCACATGTTACATACAGTATGGCCGATCCTGCTGTTAACCTTCATTCAAATCACCCTTGCCTATTTGTCATTAAAATTTCAAGGTGTCCGGCGTTTTCTCGACGGTAAGCCAGCCCTGCTCATCATCAACGGAAAAATAGATGAGGGTGCGATGAGAAAACAGCGATACAATTTTGATGATTTGCTGATTCAATTAAGAGAAAATAACATCGATAGTATCCAGGATGTCTCATATGCCATCTTAGAGCCTTCAGGGAAGCTCGCCGTTGTTGAAAAAGAAAACAAGCGCAAACATGCAGCGCTTGAGCTCCCTCTTATTGCAGACGGTGTGGTTCAGCATGATCATCTCAAGCAGATCAACCATGATGAACAGTGGCTGATAAAGGAGCTTGCCAAAAGAGGCTATCATGACATCGAGCAGATCTCCTACTGTAGCTTTAATCAGAAGGATTTTTATATTGATTTGAAAGATGAAGTGATCAAGAAAGAATGAGCTACAGCAGCTTCCCAATAAAGGGGATGCGGCGTAGCTCTTCTCGTTTCACTAGCCCAAGCCAGATTAATAGAATGACATACAGCACGCACGTCAAAAAGATCATCATGACAAGCTCCAAAGGGGCGGAAAAGAGTCCGCTCGCTTGATGTTTCATCCATAAACTGACTGCCCCAGTACCGATGATCACAAGGACGCAAAGTCCATATTCTTTTAATGGTAAATGAATAGGCAGCACTTTACCGACAGTTGCCGCATGGAGCAATGTGACAAGGACGATGCCGATGAGTATCGCAAGCGCTGCGCCCATAATGCCAAAGCTTGGCTGTGAAGCAAGAACAAAGATCATACCTGTTTTCACAACAGCTCCTATCAAACTGTTGGTCATCGCTGCCCCCGCTAAATTTAATGCTTGAAGGACAGCCTGCAGCGGCCCTTGAAAGTAATAGAGCAAAAAGAAGGGGGCCATGAATTTTACATAGACAGCGGCATGAGATGAACCATACATGAAGAGGGTTAAATTTTCTGCATACACAAAAAGGATAATACATGAAATGCCCCGCTTAATAAACAAAGGCGCATCGCCTGCTTGAGCCGGTATTCGACCGTTTTGCGTTTGTTCTGTTCCATCCCCTCACTAATCGCTGGAACTAGTGCGGTGGAGAGAGAATACGTGATAAAACTAGGAAGTGTCAAAAGGGTGAGCGCAAGTCCTGTCAATTCTCCGTACTGCCTTGTTGCTTCCACAGCTGCATAACCGGCAATCGCAAGGCTTTGCGCGACGACAATCGGTTCTAAAAACCACGAGATATTGCCGATGAAACGGCTGCCTGTCGTTGGCAGGGCAATACTCATGAGCTGTTTAAACGTATCCTTCCCATCATGAATTGCCTTGAAAAAACGTTTTCGGATACGGATGGTCTTTTTATAACGAAAGGCAATCAGTAAGTAAGCAAGTGAAATCATTTCCCCAATGACAGATGAAATCATGGCGCCTGCTGCTGCATATTCAATTCCATAAGGCAGGAACGCTGTTGTACATACTGCCACGAGTGAAATTCTTGCGACCTGTTCTAGTACTTGTGACATCGCAAGCGGGCTCATTTGCTGTCTTCCTTGGAAATAGCCCCTTAACACACTAGAGATCGCAATAACGGGTACGACTGGTGTAATGGCAAGCAGAGGATAGACCGTTCTAGGATCTGTCAGCATATTTTCCGCCATAATAGGGGCAAACCATAAAAAGAGCGGCGTGAAAATCAGGCTGAGTGTTCCTGTTATCGCAAGGGACATCACTAGAATGCGTTTTGTTTTCTGTTTGTCACCACGGGCTTCTGCTTCTGCGACTAGCTTACTAATCGCAACAGGAAGTCCGAATTGAGTTAGCGTCACGGCGAGAAAAAAGGTAGGCGCTGCCATCATATAAAGCCCTACGCCTTCTTCACCAATGAACCTTGCAATCACAATTCGATTGACAAAACCCAATATTCTTGTAATAAAACCTGCTAAAATTAAAATAATCGTCCCTTTTAAAAACGTTTGCTTCGTCAAATCACAGATCACCTGCCTTCTCAAACGACATAGAATCATATACAATAAGATATGCGTGTATATCGTCCAAGCATGACAAGTCTCTCGATAAAAAACTGAAAAGGGGGAGCCTCACATTGACACAACATCCGGCTGCTATATACAAAGACCATTTAAAGCCTTTTCTGTTCAGTAAGCTTGAAGAATTCATCGTTTTGGGCTATAAAGATGTAGATTTAGAGGAATTATGGTCATACTTAGAGAATAAGAAGTGGAAGAAAAAACAAGAGTATCCGATTCATGAAATGGTTGCAGATATTTTATCTGTGAAAATTGGCGAATTTATGAACTATGCAACCGTTCAGTCGTTTAAAACGTCTGCTTTTTTGGACAGTGAAGATGGCAAGAATATGCTGGACGAACTGTTGAAATAAGCCATCTAAATGGATTCAGGTGTTTAAGGAGGAAATACATAATGAAAAAAGGGCGCATACTTGCGTTTTTCTTAGTGGTTCTGTTAATCGGAACTGGTGTGGGCTTATTAACGAAGCCCGTTGCGAAAGATATGACGCTAGGGCTGGACTTACAGGGTGGATTTGAAGTTCTGTATGATGTACACCCAGTGAAAAAAGAAGACAAGATCACAAATGGTGTTCTCGTCAGTACAGTAGAGGCTTTAAACCGAAGAGCCAACGTGCTTGGGGTCAGTGAGCCGAACATTTCGATTGAAGGAAACAACCGTATCCGCGTACAGCTTGCGGGTGTAAAAGATCAAAACAGAGCACGGGAGATTCTATCGACTGAAGCACAGCTTTCCTTCAGAGATACGAATGACAAAGAGCTTCTAAACGGATCTGATCTTGTTGAAAATGGTGCAAAACAAACATTCAATCAAACGAATGAGCCGATCGTGACGGTCAAACTAAAGGATGCGAAAAAGTTTGGTGACGTGACAAAAAAAGTAGCGGCGATGGCACCAAACAATCAGCTTGTCATTTGGCTTGATTATCATAAGGGAGATTCCTTCAAAAAAGAAGTCTCTAAATCAAATCATAAGTATGTATCTGCGCCGAATGTAAACCAAGAAATTAACAGCAGTGACGTACAAATCGAAGGAAACTTTACGGTTCAAGAGGCAAAAGACCTTGCGAGCATTTTAAATGCCGGCGCATTGCCAGTAAAATTAACCGAAAAATATTCAACATCTGTGAGTGCACAGTTTGGTGAGCAAGCACTAAACGAAACAGTCTTCGCAGGAATTGTAGGAATCGCATTTATCTTCTTATTCATGCTGTTTTATTACCGATTACCAGGTCTTGTTGCTGTCATTACACTGTCAGCTTATATCTATATCACACTGCAAGTCTTTGACTGGATGGGTGCGGTCATGACACTGCCTGGAATCGCTGCATTGATTCTTGGGGTAGGGATGGCTGTCGATGCCAACATTATTACGTATGAGCGGATTAAAGAAGAGCTCAAGCTCGGTAAATCTGTCCGTTCTGCTTTCAGATCGGGTAACCGCAGATCATTTGCCACGATCTTTGATGCAAACTTAACAAGTATTATTGCCGGAGGGGTTCTGTTCTTCTTTGGAACAAGCTCTGTCAAAGGATTTGCAACCATGCTTATCCTATCGATTTTGACAAGCTTTATCACGGCTGTCTTCCTATCAAGATTCCTTCTTGGATTACTTGTAGAAAGCCGTTATCTCGACCGCAGAAAAGGCTGGTTTGGGGTTCGTCAGAAAGACATTATTGATATTCATGAAACAACTGAAAATACTGAACCGAAAACACCATTTGATAAATGGGATTTCGTCAGCAAACGTAAAGGCTTTATGATTTTCTCAGCAGCCATTACCATTGCTGGAATCATTGTGCTGTCGATCTTCAAGCTCAATGCAGGTATTGACTTTGCAAGTGGTACTAGAGTTGATATTCAAAGTGACCATAAACTGTCAACAGAACAGGTGGAGCAAGATTTTAAAAAGCTAGACCTTGAGACAGACAGTGTTGTGTTATCGGGTCAAAAAGAAAATCAAGCAGCAGCTCGATTTGTCGGTGTTCCGAATAAAGAAAAAATCGCTGAAGTGAAAGATTACTTCAAAGATAAATATGGAACGGAGCCTAACGTAAGTACAGTGTCTCCGACGGTTGGAAAAGAGCTGGCACGTAACGCATTATACGCTGTCATCATTGCTTCGATCGGGATTATCTTATATGTATCTATCCGATTTGAGTATAAAATGGCGATTGCAGCGATTGTCTCTCTTCTATACGACGCATTCTTTATCGTTGCCTTCTTTAGCATTACGCGTTTAGAGGTGGATGTCACCTTCATTGCAGCGATACTCACGGTCATTGGGTACTCAATCAATGACACGATTGTCACCTTCGACAGGGTGCGTGAGCAAATGAAGAAACGCAAACCGAAAACGATCGAAGATTTATCGTACATTGTGAATTTAAGTTTACAGCAAACCTTTACGCGTTCTGTGAACACCGTGCTCACCGTACTTGTTGTGGTGATTGCACTTCTCATTTTCGGTTCAGCATCTATTACAAACTTCTCCATCGCCTTACTTGTCGGACTATTAACAGGGGTGTATTCATCCCTTTACATTGCGGCACAAATTTGGCTGATATGGAAAGGTCGTGAGCTGAAAAAGCCGGCTAAAATCGACACAGAACAAGATATTTAAACAAGAAAGACTGCCAGCTTGGCAGTCTTTTTTTCATGCATCATACTTGTCATCGTCACAACAATAAGATGATATGTAAAAACATTTCGGGTTTCATTGATCTTGAAATGGTCTTCTGCTATAATGACATACGTTTAGATCAGTATAGAAAGCAAGTGTCCGTTTGGGCATTTGGCTTTTATTCATTGGAGGGGCTGTTATGAAGGTTCGGGAAACTGAACTGCCAGGTATCGGTCACAAAGCCGAAATGATCACAAGAAATAATGAGAAGCTTGCCATTATCACACATGATGACGGCAGAAGAGAGATGTATCATTTTCAAGAAGATGATCACGAAGAATGTATTTCTGGTATCTTGCTTAGCGATGAAGAAGCAAGACAAATCTCGGCTATTTTAGGCGGCATGGTCTATAAACCTAAAGCGCTTGAGACAGTGGAGGTGGCCATTGATGAACTTATCATTGAATGGTTTAAGATTGAAAAGAACGCACCGGCTGTTAACCAGACGATCGGAGACCTGAGTGTTCGCCAAAACTATCAAGTAACAGTCATCGCCATTGTGAGAAAATCACATGAGAAAATTTTAAATCCAGGACCAGATACGGTGATTGAAGAAGGAGACACCCTTGTCATCTCTGGAGAAAGAAAAGAATTAAAGAGCCTCATTAAAGAAAAACTCAGCAGCTAAACGCCCATGCTGATAGAAAACCTTCCGCCATGTTCTTTCGGTGTTTAAAAAGGACAAGAAAGAGGGAAGAATAAAAGAAAAAGCTTGGGGGATTTGTAGATGAATAAACAACAATGGACCATCATACTCGCATTTATTTTCGTATTAATTGTCTCAGTATTTGCTGTTATTAACGTGCGGCCTGTACAGGTAGACTACTTATTTGGAACGGCTGAATGGCCGCTGATCCTTGTCATTATCGGTTCTGTTCTGATGGGCGGACTCATTGTGGCTTTTGCGGGGATTTTCCAAATTGTGAAACTGAAACGTGAATTAAAAGCATTAAAAGCTGAACGTGCGGCCACTGTGACTGCCCCTACTGCTTCTCCAAAAAAGGTAGACAAGGACGTTCAAAAGAAAACGAATGTCACACCTTTAAAAGAACAGCCAGCGTCTTTTGACCGGAAGGAAAAATAATCTTCCAGTACAATTTCATAAAATAAAAATTGAAACCCCTCAGTCCACTCTAGTATAATAGTGTGGTTGAGGGTGAATTTATGTTATTATCCAAAATGCGTTGGGAATATGAACATCCTAGCGAAGAAAAAGTGAAATCACTCTCTGAAAATCTGAATATTTCAGCGCTGACTGCATCACTTCTTGTACAAAGAGGACTCGAAGAAGTAGAAGAAGCGAGGTCTTTTTTATTTGATCAAAAAGCCGAATTTCATGATCCATTCTTATTAAAAGGAATGAAAGAAGCAGTAGAGCGCATCAACAAAGCGATCGAAGAGCAGGAATCGATTGTGATCTTCGGAGATTATGATGCAGATGGTGTGACAAGTACTTCTGTACTTTTACATACACTTAAAGAACGATCTGCGAAGGTAGACTTTTATATTCCAGATCGATTTAAAGAAGGATATGGGCCAAACGAACAGGCTTTCCGATATATCAAAGAGCAAGGAGCATCGCTTGTCATCACCGTGGATACAGGGATCGCTGCTGTAAATGAAGCACGTATTGCAAAAGAAATAGGATTAGACCTGATCATCACAGATCACCATGAACCAAGCGAGGAACTGCCTGAGGCACTTGCGATTGTACATCCTAAGCAGCCTGGGTGTGAGTATCCATTTAAAGAGCTGGCGGGTGTCGGTGTTGCGTTTAAAGTGGCGCATGCACTCCTCGGTAAACTCCCAGTAGAATTATTAGATCTTGCTGCAATCGGTACAATTGCGGATCTTGTCCCGCTGCATGATGAAAATAGATGGATTGCCAAAAAAGGTCTGATGCAGCTTCGTCAATCTAGACGGCCTGGGTTAAAAGCGTTATTAAAAGAGGCAGGCGCCACTCTTGAAGAAGCAAATGAGGAAACGGTCGGCTTTCAAATTGCGCCAAGGCTGAATGCTGTTGGACGAATTGAGCAGGCAGATCCGGCTGTTCATCTTCTCATGACTGAGGATATGGATGAAGCAGAAGAACTCGCTCGTTTTGTACAAGAATTGAACAAAGAACGGCAGAAAATTGTGAGTACGATCACGGAAGAAGCCATTCAAATGGTCGAAGAGACAGGTGCTGACCAGTCTGCTATCGTCGTAGCAAAAGCTGGCTGGAATCCAGGCGTTGTCGGCATTGTTGCCTCAAAATTGACGGATACATTTTCTCGTCCGGCTATTGTGCTTGGAATAGAGGAAGAAACGCAGATGGCGAAAGGGTCAGCCCGAAGTATTCCTGGCTTTGATTTATTTTTCCATTTGAGCAAGTGCCGTGACATCCTGCCGCATTTCGGTGGACACCCGATGGCAGCAGGAATGACACTTCAAGCGGATGATGTTCCTTTACTTAGGGAAAGATTGAATCAATATGCAAATGAAACGTTGACTGAAGAAGATTTTATTCCAATTCAACGGGTCGATGCAGTATGTAAAGTGGACGAAATGACGGTGCAAGCCATTGAAGAAGTGGGACTGCTGTCCCCGTTTGGCATGCAGAATCCTAAGCCGTTCATTATGATTGAAGACGCCCAGCTTGAAGACATCCGAACGATCGGGGCCAATCAAAATCACATTAAAATGTCACTAAAAGACGAAGACAAGCTGCTCGACTGTGTCGGTTTTCACCAAGGCAAACTAAAAGAAGAACTTGTCCCAGGGAGTCAAATCTCTGTCGTTGGCGAGGTCTCGATTAATGAATGGAATAACCGAAAGAAACCTCAGCTCATGCTAAAAGACGCTAGAGTCGATGAATGGCAGCTGTTTGATTTACGCGGGAAAAAAGATTGGGAAAAGAAAGTATCAACACTTGATCCAGCAAAAACGATGGTCTTCTGTTTTGACGAAGAAACAAAAAAGCAATCGGAGCTGGTGGATATTCCGATTCACCTTATTGATGCAGAAAATGTATCCACGTTTGATGTGCAGGAAAAGTATGTGATCTTTGCCGATGTTCCTGCCGATGAACACTTGCTCAAGCTGCTTTTAGAAAATCAACAACCAGCAAGAATTTATACGGTGTTTCAGCGGAAAGAAGATCACTTTATGTCCTCATTCCCGAGCCGTGATCAATTCAAATGGTTTTATGGGTTCTTGTTCAAACGGGGAAGTTTTCCTATTAAAGAACAAGGCATGGAGCTTGCCAAACATAGAGGTTGGACAAAAGATACAATCATTTTTATGACAAAGGTGTTTTTTGAACTCGGTTTTGTTAAAATAGAGAATGGTGTGCTGTCAATAGTGCGTGATGCCCCTAAAAAAGATTTAACCGCATCATCGTCTTATACAGCAAAACAACGATTGATGGAACTCGATCAAACACTAACATATTCCTCAGCCAAAGAGCTGAAGGAATGGCTGAATAGCATGATGAGCGAAGTCTCACCTGTGCTTTGACGTACGAGGAGGAAAAGGAAAAGATGGATTTAAAACAATATGTGACAGTTGTACCTGACTACCCAAAGGAAGGTGTACAATTTAAAGATATTACAACGTTAATGGATAAAGGCGAAGTGTACCGTTATGCAACGGATCAAATCGTTGAATACGCGAAGGAAAGAGACATTGATCTCATTGTTGGACCTGAAGCGCGTGGATTCATTATTGGCTGCCCTGTAGCATACGCACTTGGTGTAGGTTTTGCCCCCGTTCGTAAAGAAGGAAAGCTTCCTCGTGAAGTCATCAAAGTCGATTACGGTTTGGAATACGGTAAAGATGTATTAACGATTCATAAAGATGCAATTCGTCCTGGTCAGCGTGTACTGATCACAGATGATTTGCTTGCGACAGGTGGAACGATTGAAGCATCCATCAAGCTGGTTGAGGAATTAGGCGGCGTTGTGGCAGGGATTGCATTTTTAATTGAGCTGACGTATCTTGATGGCAGAAAGAAGCTTGACGGTTACGACATCTTGACGTTAATGCAATACTAATGGAGTTTTACGCAAAAAGCACTCAGTAAGAAGGGTGCTTTTTTCCTATCAAAAATCTTTTAGCGGACTTCTTCTCTTTACATCTATCGAATTTTTCTTGATAATAAACTACAATACAGTTTTCATTTAAAAAGGTGATTCCATGGCGAACGAACAAGTTTTAACGGCGCAGCAGGTCATTGATAAGGCAAGAGAATACCTGTCCGCTGAACATATTCAATTTATAGAGCGTGCATACGAATATGCTGAAAATGCTCACAAGGAGCAATACCGGAAATCCGGTGAGCCCTATATTATCCATCCTATTCAAGTGGCGGGAATTCTTGTTGATCTTGAAATGGACCCTTCGACCATTGCTGGCGGCTTCTTGCATGATGTTGTCGAAGACACGGATGTGACATTAGAAGATTTAAAAGAGCATTTTAACGAAGAAGTAGCCATGCTTGTTGATGGTGTGACAAAGCTCGGAAAGATTAAATATAAATCACAAGAAGAACAACAGGCTGAAAACCATCGTAAAATGTTTGTTGCAATGGCGCAGGATATTCGCGTCATCTTAATTAAGCTGGCAGACCGTCTTCACAATATGAGAACACTCAAACACCTTCCGCAGGAAAAGCAGCGAAGAATTTCAAATGAAACCCTTGAAATCTTTGCACCGCTTGCGCACAGATTAGGGATTTCAAAGATTAAGTGGGAGCTTGAAGATACAGCCCTCCGCTATTTAAATCCGCAGCAATACTACCGGATTGTGAATCTCATGAAGCGCAAACGAGCGGAACGTGAGGAATACTTGGACGAGGTTGTCAATGAAGTAAAAGACCGCGTGTCTGAGGTGAACATTAAGGCTGAATTCTCCGGCAGACCGAAACATATTTATAGTATTTATCGAAAAATGGTCATGCAAAATAAGCAATTTAATGAAATATATGATTTGCTGGCTGTACGTATTTTGGTTGACAGCATTAAAGACTGCTATGCGGTACTTGGTATTATTCATACATGCTGGAAGCCGATGCCAGGCAGATTTAAGGATTATATTGCGATGCCAAAGCCGAACATGTATCAGTCTCTTCATACAACGGTGATTGGTCCAAAAGGGGACCCGCTTGAAGTTCAGATTCGTACAGTGGAAATGCACGAAATTGCTGAATACGGAATTGCCGCACACTGGGCGTATAAAGAAGGCAAAGAGTCAGCAGAATCGACGGAAGAAGCCGTTTTCCAGAAGAAGCTGTCTTGGTTTAGAGAAATCCTTGAATTCCAAAATGAATCCACAGATGCGGAAGAATTTATGGAATCGTTAAAAATTGATCTTTTCTCTGATATGGTGTTTGTATTTACACCAAAAGGAGACGTCATCGAGCTACCGTCTGGTTCCGTACCAATTGATTTCTCATACCGGATTCATTCGGAAATTGGGAATAAAACAATCGGAGCCAAAGTCAACGGTAAAATGGTCACACTTGATCATAAGCTAAAAACAGGTGACATTATTGAAATTCTGACATCTAAGCATAGCTATGGACCAAGCCAGGATTGGGTCAAACTTGCCCAAACCTCCCAAGCGAAGCACAAGATCAGACAGTTTTTCAAGAAACAGCGCCGTGAAGAAAATGTCGAAAAAGGCCGAGAACTTGTGGAGAAAGAAATCAAAAACCTTGAGTTCGATGTTAAAGACATCTTGACCGCTGAAAATCTGCAAAAAGTGGCCGATAAGTTTAATTTCTCAAATGAAGAGGACATGTATGCAGCTGTCGGTTATAACGGAATTACGGCACTCCAAGTCGCCAATCGTTTAACGGAAAAAGAAAGAAAACAAAGAGATCAGGAAGAACAAGAGAAAACCGTTCAAGAAGTGTCTGTAGAGTCAAAACCATATCACGGGAAAAAACGGGAAGCTGGCGTGCGAGTGAAAGGCATTGATAACTTGCTTGTCCGTTTATCTAAGTGTTGTAATCCTGTTCCTGGTGATAGCATTGTTGGCTTTATTACAAAAGGCCGTGGCGTATCTGTTCACCGTGATGACTGTCCGAACGTGAAGACAGGAGAAGCGCAGGAACGGTTAATCCCGGTTGAGTGGGAGCATGAACAGCCTGCTCGAAACCGTAAAGAATACAATGTGGAAATCGAAATATTAGGATATGACAGACGCGGCTTACTTAATGAGGTGCTTCAAGCAGTCAACGAAACCAAAACGAACATCTCGTCGGTTTCTGGTAAGTCTGATCGTAACAAAGTGGCGACGATCCATATGGCGATCTTTATCCAAAATATTAACCATTTGCACAAAGTGGTAGAACGCATCAAACAAATCAAAGACATTTACTCTGTTCGCCGATTTATGAATTAGAAAGGAAGTATATCGTCTATGAGGCTTGTTGTTCAGCGTGTGACGAGTGCATCTGTGAAAGTAGAAGAAGAGATCACAGGTGCCATCAATGAAGGCTATATGGTGCTCGTTGGGGTTACACATGAAGACACAGAAGAAGATGTGCATTACTTAGCTGAAAAGCTCGCACACTTGCGTATTTTTGAAGATGAAAACGGGAAAATGAATCATTCTTTGTTAGATGTAAAAGGAAGTGTACTGTCTGTGTCTCAATTTACCCTTTACGGTGATACGAGAAAAGGCAGACGGCCGAACTTTATGAAAGCTGCCAAACCGGATATGGCGAATTCACTTTACGAATGCTTCAATGAAACGCTTAGAGAAAAAGGCATCCATGTTGAAACTGGACGTTTTGGGGCGATGATGGACGTCTCATTGACCAATTCGGGGCCTGTCACCATGTTGATGGACAGCAAAGAATAGAAAGACATTAGACTGTAGATAAACTCTTGCTGAGAGTTTGTTTAGAGTCTTTTTCTTTTGCGATCAAACAAAAAAGAGGCGCGCGGCCTCTTTTTTCTATCGGAAATATTGTTTTAATCCTTCTGTCATTCCTTCTGTCACTCGTTCTTGGTAAGAGGCGCTATAAATGATCGCTTCTTCTTGAGGATTGCTTAAATAGCCGAGTTCATATAAAAGGGAAGGGCGCTTGTTTTCTCTTAAAACAAAATAATCTCCAAATTTGACTCCTTTATCAGGGATCTGTGATCGTTTTGCGACTTCCGTATGAACGCTTGTCGCCAGACGTTGATCTTTGGATGCCTGATAATAATATGCGGTGCTCCCTCTGATACTTGGGTCCATAAAACTATCATAATGAAGACTAATAAATGCATCTGCATTTCGGTAATGTGAAGTGGCAACCCTCGATTGAAGGCTGATGAATGTATCATCACTTCTTGTTAAATAGACATTTGCTCCAGAAGCTCTTAACTTACCCGCCAGCAAATGAGCGGTTTTGATCGTGATATTCTTTTCAAATGCACCGTCTGCGCCGATCGTGCCGCTGTCTTTTCCGCCATGCCCAGGATCAAGAACAATTGTTTTGCCTTTTAAAGATCCAGTGCCAGACGATGAATCCTGCTGAGGTCTTGGTGCTTCGCTGCTATTTTTCTTTGTTTGAACGACCCAGCTCGCCACGTAGCCTGTTCCGCCGTTTGATAATGTCACCTCGTACCAGTCACCTTGCGTACGAACAATTTGATAAGCAGCTCCTTTTGTTGCTCTTTCTGCAATTCCAGCAGAGGTAGAAGCGCTTTTTCTAATATTCGTTCCATCATAAACGATGTACGCTTTCTGATGAGATGACGAAGAGGATGAATTCTTTTCAGGTGCTGCACTTGTTCCTTGGTTTGAGACAATATAATAACTTGCAACCCAGCCTTTAACGCCTTTTGCTTCGATTTCATACCAGCCATTTTGCTCCCGTAAAATGGTGACTTGAGTGTTGCGGGAAAGTGAAGCGGCCACTTGTGCGTTTGGTGCCGCCGATTTTCGAACATTCAAGCTTGATACGCCAACTGTGCCGGACTGTTTAGAACGAGCGGGCTCAGCTGAACTGGATGAAGAAGCGTTTTGTCCGCCAGAAATATAATCAGAGTGGACCCAGCCTTCCGCTTGTTTGTACGATATTTTTGTCCATTCGCCGCTTGTGTCCAGCTTTTTAGCGGAAGCGCCCTGCGGGAAAGTGCCAATGACTTGATAGGAAGTCCCTGGGCCTGTCCGAATGCGAAGGTCAGAGGCTGTTGACGTAATTGAACTGCTTCCTTGCGTACTTTGACCTTGCGTCTTTTGCTTAGCAGGCTTTTGTGCATCAGATGACTTGGTAATCAGCCATGAGACGACCCAGCCTTTTTGTCCGTTCGATAGACCGATCTGTACCCATTCTCCTTGTTCAGTGAGAATCGGGTAGCTTTCTCCTCGTTTCACAACTGCTGCGATCCCGTAGCTTAAACCAGGTCCGGTTCGCACATTGATTTCATCTGTTGCAACGACAGCTTGATCTGTTTGAGCCGTCGCATGTGTCATTGGCCAAGTGTTGGCAATGAGGACAAAACAGGTGAGCAGCAACATCATGTGATGGTGTGTTTTCAGATTCAAAACGGTGTTTTCCCCTCCCTTGTAAAACCGATGAATGTTAATTCGTTATGTAATGGATGAATTCCTTGCAGTTTCCCTAATAAAATTGAATCAATCTGTTTATACTAAATAAAAATGTGATAAAAGGATGTACAAACATGAGATTAAGCAGAAAATTAGGACGAGTGCAATATAATGGACATCGTGATATCGACCGCTGGCAGCACGACGAAATGGATCAACCAGGCTTCCTTGAAGAAACGGCATCTGAATACGGATGCACGTCAAAAGAAGAGCTGGAAAAGAAAAAGAGACACGGCAAGGGTTGACAGAGTGGCAGCACCGACCTTATTATAATATAAATCAACACACTTGAAAATTTAAAATGTGGAACTGATGATAGAGAATAGTAGGGTAAATTGCGTGAGCAGAGAGGAATCGCCTTAGGCTGAAAGCGAATCCGCATGGCATTTATCACGAAAGAACACTCTGTAGGTTTCCTGCTGAACACTCAAAAAATGAGTCATTAGGCGGAGAACGTGAATCTGCGTTAAGGATTTGAGCGGGAACATGGCTAGATCATGTTCCAACTAGGGTGGCACCACGGGTATAACTCTCGTCCCTACTATACACATAGTAGAGGCGGGGGTTTTTTATATGTCCACATAAAAAATGAATGATGGTCGTAGGAGGACGAAAAATGAGTTTTAATATTCCAAGAGGCACACAGGATATTTTACCGGGAGAATCAGAACGCTGGCAGTATGTTGAACAAATTGCGAGAGATACATGTGCAGCCTTTCAATACAAAGAAATCCGCACACCGATTTTTGAGCATACGGAACTGTTTGCACGAGGAGTAGGCGAGTCAACAGATATCGTTCAAAAAGAGATGTACACATTTGAAGACAAAAAAGGACGTAGCATCACACTTCGCCCAGAAGGAACAGCTTCGACTGTCCGTTCTTATGTTGAAAATAAACTGTTTGCACAGCCTGCACAGCCTACAAAGCTGTACTACATTGGACCAATGTTCCGCTATGAGCGTCCGCAAACGGGAAGATATCGTCAATTTTATCAATTCGGAATTGAAGCGATCGGTTCAAAAGATCCTGCCATTGATGCAGAGGTCATTTCATTAGCGATGAGTGTGTATGAGAAAGCGGGTCTTTCCAACTTAAAACTCGTCATTAACAGCCTTGGTGACAAAGAAAGCCGTGCAGATTACCGTCAAGCACTTGTCGAGCACTTTGAACCAAGAATTGATGAATTCTGTCACGACTGCCAAATTCGTTTACATCAAAATCCATTGCGTATTCTTGATTGTAAAAAGGACCGCGATCACGAACTGATGGCAACGGCACCATCCATTCAAGATTACTTAAATGAAGAATCACGG
Organism: Bacillus sp. FS02; assembly: GCF_024398395.1. Lineage (NCBI taxonomy): Bacteria > Bacillati > Bacillota > Bacilli > Caryophanales > Bacillaceae > Bacillus > Bacillus sp. FS02. The sequence goes on from NZ_CP074101.1 coordinate 3,218,912, forward strand.
ACTTATTTTGAAAAAGTAAAACAATACTTAACCGATCTAGGCATTGAATATGTCGTCGATCCGAACTTAGTGCGCGGTCTTGATTATTACAATCACACTGCCTTTGAGATCATGAGTAATGCAGAAGGCTTTGGCGCGATCACAACATTAGCCGGCGGCGGCCGTTATGATGGACTTGTTGAAGGAATTGGCGGTCCTGAATCACCAGGTATCGGCTTTGCGATGAGTATTGAACGTTTCCTATCAGCGATTGATGCAGAGAAGATCGAGCTTCCTGTTCAAGACGGCATTGATTTATATATTGCGGCATTAGGAGATCAAGCAAAAGATTATGCTGTTGGCTTATTGAATCGCCTAAGAAAAGAAGGCATTTCAAGTGAAATGGACTATACAGGGAAAAAGCTAAAAGCACAATTTAAAGCGGCAGACCGCTTGAAAGCCAAGTTTATTGCAGTTCTTGGTGAAGATGAGCTAGCGCAGCAAATTGTAAACGTAAAAGATACGACAACGGGTGAACAAATTGAAGTGAAGCTTGATGAGCTGATTCAAATGATGAAAGCCCACCAGAAAGCGTAAAGAAGGAGTGGAATGTTTGTGTTTGGTAGAACTTTTTATTGTGGAGAAGTAACAGAAGACCAAATCGGTCAAACCGTTGTATTAAAAGGATGGGTACAAAAACGTCGTGACCTTGGCGGATTAATCTTTATTGACCTGCGTGATCGTACAGGCATTGTGCAAGTTGTCTTTCATCCAGACCAATCAAAAGAGGCTCTTGAGACAGCAGAATCGATTCGGAATGAATATGTCCTTGATATTAAAGGGACAGTGGTCGCAAGAGAAGAAGCCACGATCAACCCAAATTTAAAAACAGGCAAAATTGAAATTCAAGTCGACACAGTCACTGTTTTAAATGAAGCCAAGACGCCTCCATTTGTGATTTCTGATCAAGCAGATGAGGTATCAGAAGATGTGCGCTTAAAATACCGCTACCTAGATCTTCGCCGTCCTGCGATGTTTGAAACGATGAAAATGCGACATGAAGTCACAAAAGCATTCCGCCATTTCTTAGATGATCACGGCTTTCTAGACATTGAAACGCCAATTTTAACAAAAAGTACGCCAGAAGGTGCGCGTGACTATCTTGTGCCAAGCCGTGTACACGAAGGAGAATTCTATGCGCTGCCGCAGTCTCCGCAATTATTTAAGCAATTGCTCATGGTGTCTGGGATGGACCGCTACTATCAAATCGCTCGCTGCTTTAGAGATGAAGACTTGCGTGCTGACCGTCAGCCGGAATTTACACAAGTCGATATTGAAATGTCCTTTATGAGCCAAGAAGACATCATGACGCTTGCTGAAGAGATGATGGCAAAGGTGATGAAAGATGTCAAAGGTGTTAACCTGACATTGCCATTACCTCGTATGACGTACGATGAAGCGATGAATTCCTATGGTTCTGACAAGCCGGATACCCGATTTGACATGAAGCTTGTCAACATTTCAGATACGGTAAAAGACTCAGATTTCAAAGTCTTCAGCGGTGCTGTAAACAATGGCGGAGCTGTCAAAGCGATTAATGTCAAAGGGGCTGCAGCAAACTACTCAAGAAAAGACATCGATGCACTTGGTGCATTTGCAGCGAACTATGGTGCAAAAGGTCTCGCTTGGCTAAAAGCTGAAGGGACAGAGTTAAAAGGACCAATCGCTAAATTCTTTGATGAGTCAAAACAAGCAGAATTAAAAGAACAGCTTCAAGTTGAAGAAGGCGACCTTTTACTTTTTGTCGCTGACAAAACGTCTGTTGTCCATGATGCGCTTGGCGCACTTCGTTTAAAACTTGGCAAAGAGCTTAAACTCATCGATGAGTCTGTCTTCAATTTCTTATGGGTAGTCGACTGGCCGCTGCTTGAAAAGGATGAAGAAGAAGGCCGCTTCTATGCTGCCCATCATCCTTTCACAATGCCAGTTCGGGATGATCTTGAATTAATTGAAACAAGTCCAGAAGATATGAAAGCTCAAGCGTATGATCTTGTGCTGAACGGCTATGAGCTTGGCGGAGGTTCTATTCGTATTTTTGAAAAGGACATTCAAGAGAAAATGTTTGGTTTACTTGGCTTTTCTAAAGAAGAAGCGTACGATCAGTTCGGCTTCCTTCTTGATGCATTTGAGCATGGTGTGCCTCCGCACGGCGGAATTGCGCTTGGACTTGACCGCTTAGTGATGCTGCTTGCCGGCCGATCTAACCTAAGAGATACCATTGCGTTTCCGAAAACGGCAAGTGCAAGCTGTGTTCTCACAGATGCTCCTGGCACTGTAAGCGCAGCGCAGCTAGATGAACTGAGTTTGGCTATTAAAACAAAAGTAAAACAGTAAAATAGGCGCATGTTTATAGGCATGTAAACGCTTGAAAAAGGGACATGCCTATGATATGCTTTCATCAACCAATAAATAAAGTCCTGATACGTACGGTGGTTACCTAGTTTTGACCGAACATTTTTTTCTACGGGAGCTTGCCTTTCCTTTCTGCATAAATGCCTCTTCTGAGGACTTATAAAGTGAGGAAGAAAGCACCCACCTGCATGGTGCGGGGTTCAAAACGAAGGAGAAGCTGGCGGCGTGATCGGGACTTTTTTGTGTTTTTTTCTATTTGAGAAGGATGACGGAGAACGCTGAATATGATATGATTCTTTCGATTCATTTTAAATAAAGGTGGAGTGAGGCACTTGTTACATCAGTTTTCAAGAAACGAGCTTGCCATTGGCAAGGAAGGCTTAAATATATTAAAAAACAGTACAGTTGCAGTGCTTGGAGTAGGCGGCGTAGGTTCTTTTGCAGTAGAAGCCCTTGCTCGTTCAGGTGTTGGCCGTATTGTTCTTGTTGATAAAGATGATATTGATATTACAAATGTAAATAGGCAGCTGCCAGCTTTGCTATCAACGGTTGGTCAGCCTAAAGTTGACTTAATGCAGGCAAGAATTGCTGACATTAACCCAGAATGTGAAGTTGTTGCGCTCAAAATGTTCTATACAGAAGAAACATATGAACAATTCTTTGAGTATCCACTTGATTATGTCATTGATGCATCAGATACAATTCATTATAAAATTCATTTAATGAAAGAGTGCCTGAAACGCGATGTGAACATTATTTCGAGTATGGGTGCTGCAAATAAAACAGATCCGACACGTTTTAAAATTGATGACATCTCGAAAACACATACAGACCCAATTGCGAAAGTCGTTAGAACACGCCTGCGGAAGGAAGGCATTCGTAAGGGAATTGAAGTTATTTTCTCTGATGAAAGTCCGATTGTCATTCGTGAAGATGTGAGAAAAGAAGTGGGAAATGATGAAGCGAAAATTCGTAAGGCACAAATGCCGCCATCATCCAATGCTTTTGTTCCATCTGTGGCTGGACTGATCATGGGTGGTCATGTCATTATGAAACTGTTAAAAGACATTCCGATTACACGTGTGAAAGATAAATAAACAGCCCGCCTGCTTAGAGCAGGGGGCTTTTTTTATTTTTGCCGTCTTAAATTTTCGTACACTTGCTTTAGTGCACCTTCAAATTTTCCAGTTTGCTTTGGTTCATAATATTGCTTGTTTTTCAGCGGGTCAGGTAAATATTGCTGCTTCACCCAGCCATTTTCATAATCGTGCGGATATAAGTAATCGGCGCCTCTTCCAAGTGCTGCTGCCCCTTTATAGTGGGCATCTTTTAAATGAACGGGAATTTCACCAATTTTCCCCGTGCGAATATCATGCAGTGCCGCATCAATCGCTTGGTAAGCGGAGTTTGACTTTGGAGAAAGACACAGTTCAATCACGGCATTAGCGAGTGGAATTCGTGCTTCTGGGAAACCAACTCTCTCAGCTGTTTGAACAGCGCTTAACACACGTGGCCCTGCCTGCGGGCTGGCTAAGCCAATATCTTCATAAGCCATCACAAGTAATCGTCTCGAAATGCTTTCAAGGTCTCCCGCTTCAATGAGTCTTGCAAGGTAATGCAGCGCAGCATCTGCGTCAGATCCTCTAATGGATTTTTGAAAAGCCGAGAGGACATCATAATGGGCATCACCGTTTTTATCATGCGAGAAGCTCTTTTTTTGTAAACATTCTTCTGCTGCAGCTAGAGTGATCGTGATCTGTCCAGATTCATCCGCTTTTGTCGATAAGACGGCTAGTTCAAGCGCATTTAAAGCGGAACGCACATCTCCTCCGCATCCATTTGCAAAATGATTCATTGCCTCCTCATCAACTTTGACCGAATAACCGCCAAGCCCGCGATGTTCATCCTGTAAAGCTCGAGATAATGCAGCTTTGATTTGCTCTGTTTCCAGCGGCTTCAGCTCAAATATTTGTGTCCGGCTACGGATGGCTGGGTTGATCGCATGATACGGATTAGCTGTTGTCGCGCCAATTAAAATAATCATGCCATTTTCTAAATACGGAAGAAGGAAATCCTGCTTCCCTTTATCGAGTCTGTGGACTTCGTCTAAAATCAAGATGACTTGACCACTCATTTTCGCTTCAGCGGCGACAGCTTCCATATCTTTTTTGTTATGAATCACCGCATTCAATGTACGGAAGGCAATGCTTGTACTGCCAGCGATTGCAGTTGCAATGGATGTTTTGCCGATTCCCGGCGGTCCGTATAAAATCATCGAGGACAAATGTTCTGCCTCGACCATTCGTCTAATAATTTGACCTTCTCCAACGAGATGCTCCTGCCCAATAATGTCTCCAATATGACTTGGGCGCATCCGATACGCTAAAGGTTTCATGATTATCTCTCCTAAAGCAATGTCTTGTTTGTATAGAGTACCGAAATTTCTTCAAATAGAAAAGGGATGCGTCCTCGTTTTGAGCTCAGAACCCGCAAATGAAAGTTGGCTAAAAGTATGATATAATTGCTTTTGGTCTATATAAGCGTATATGAAATCAGAAAAATAATTGATGACATAGAAATAGAAAACGCAGAGGTGTTTAACTTGAAAATTTCTACTAAAGGCAGATATGGTCTGACGATCATGATCGAATTAGCCAAAAAACATGGCGAAGGCCCTACATCATTAAAATCAATCGCTCAAAACAATGATTTGTCTGAGCATTATTTAGAGCAGCTTGTATCACCACTTCGCAATGCACGTCTTGTGAAAAGTATCCGCGGAGCGTATGGCGGCTATGTGCTTGCCCATGAGCCAAACGAGATTACAGCCGGTGATATTATTCGTGTATTAGAAGGACCTATTAGTCCTGTTGAAGTGATCGAAAACGAAGAGCCAGCAAAGCGTGCACTTTGGATTCGTATTCGTGATGCAGTAAAAGACGTACTAGACAATACAACTCTTGAAGACTTGGCAAGTTATAAAGATGACGAGGATCAAGAGGCGTATATGTTCTATATTTAGATCAGAGGTGTACCGGAAATGGAACGTATCTATTTAGATCATGCAGCCACAACGCCGATGGATCAGCGAATTGTGGACAAGATGATGCCTTACTTTACAGAGATATTTGGCAATCCCTCTAGTATTCATTCATATGGGCGCGAGGCAAGAAAGTGGCTCGATGAAGCAAGGGAAGTCATTGCAGGAGAATTACACTGTAAGCAGCAGGAGATCATCCTCACAAGCGGGGGAACAGAGGCAGACAACTTGGCCATTACAGGTGTTGCAATGGCAAGGCAGCATGAAGGAAAACATATCATCACAACAAAAACTGAGCATCATGCAGTGCTGCATACATGCGAACGCTTAGAGAAGCTTGGTTTTGATGTGACGTATTTAGATGTGGATCACACTGGATTGATTCATCTTGATCAATTAAAACAAGCACTAAGAGACGATACAATTCTTGTGACCATCATGTATGGCAATAATGAAACGGGTGTGATCCAGCCAATCAAAGAAATTGGTCAACTTTTGCATGATCACGCTGCTCATTTTCATACAGACGCTGTACAGGCATTTGGAACAGTGTCAATTGATGTACAAGATCTTCATATTGATCTCTTATCTGCTTCTGGCCATAAACTAAATGGTCCGATGGGAACAGGCTTTTTATACGTCAACGAACGTGTGAAGCTCTCTCCGCAGCTATTCGGAGGAGAACAAGAAAGAAAACGCCGTGCTGGTACTGAAAATGTGGCGGGAATCATTGGACTTGCAGAAGCAGTTCAATTAACAAAGCAAAATAGAAGAGAAAAAGCAGTGCATTATGGTAAGCTCAAAGAAGCGATGCTGCAAGTATTCGAAGAGGAATCACTCAATTTCTCTATCAATGGACATCCGAAAGAGACATTGCCGCATATTTTAAATGTCCACTTCCCGGGTGTTTCTATTGAATCGTTACTTGTGAACTTAGATATGGAAGGGATTGCTGTTTCAAGCGGGTCAGCATGTACGGCTGGATCTGTCCTTCCTTCGCACGTATTAAGCGCCATGTATGGTGAAGAAGCAAAAGAGCTGACATCCTCAGTCAGAATAAGCTTCGGTCTTGGAAATGAAGAGGAACATGTGAAGCAGGCGGCGCATAAGATAGCGGCTGTCGTGAAACGCCTAGCCAAATAAATGCTCCCCTTTTGTTCGTGTGTGAAAAATGAAACAGCTAGGCACCTGAAGAACGAAACGCGCACGTTGTTTCATTGAAATTGGAGTTGATGAAGATGACAAAAAGACCTGAAGACACAAGAGTTGTGGTCGGTATGTCCGGAGGCGTCGATTCATCAGTTGCTGCGCTCATGTTAAAGGAGCAAGGCTATGATGTAATCGGCATATTTATGAAAAACTGGGATGACACAGATGAAAATGGTGTATGTACAGCAACGGAGGACTATGAGGATGTCATTCGTGTTTGTAACCAGATTGGAATCCCATATTATGCAGTGAATTTCGAGAAACAGTATTGGGACAAAGTGTTTCAATATTTTCTTGATGAATATAAAGCAGGCAGAACGCCGAACCCAGATGTCATGTGTAACAAAGAAATTAAGTTCAAAGCATTTCTTGAGCATGCATTGTCGCTTGGAGCGGATTATTTGGCAACAGGCCACTATGCCCGTGTCGACAGAACCGGCGATGAAGTGAAAATGCTAAGAGGTCTTGATACAAACAAAGACCAAACTTATTTCTTGAATCAGCTGACTCAAGAACAACTTGATAAAGTGTTGTTCCCAATTGGCGATTTAGAGAAAAAAAGAGTGCGTGAATTAGCGAAAGAAGCAGAGCTCGCAACAGCAACGAAAAAAGATTCTACGGGCATCTGCTTTATTGGGGAAAGAAACTTTAAAACGTTCCTTAGCCAATATTTGCCTGCACAGCCCGGTGTGATGCAGACAATGGACGGAGAAGTAAAAGGTGAACATGATGGACTGATGTATTACACGATCGGTCAACGCCAAGGACTTGGCATTGGTGGAAGCGGTGATCCGTGGTTCGTTGTTGGGAAGGACTTAGAGAAAAATATCTTATTTGTTGAACAAGGCTTCCACAATCCGCTTTTATACTCTGAAAGTATTTCAGCTGTTAACATCAGCTGGACTCGTCCTCATATTGTCGGTGAAAACGGTGAACTCACATGCACAGCGAAATTCCGATACCGTCAAGAAGACCATCATGTAAAAGTCAAAATGACAGGTGAGCAGGAAGCAATGGTGATCTTTGATGAACCCGTCCGTGCTGTCACTCCAGGACAAGCTGTTGTTTTTTATGATGGCGAAGAATGTCTTGGCGGCGGGACCATTGACGATGTCTTTAAAGATGGCCAAAAGCTGTCGTATGTGTAACATGTGTTAAAAACCTCAACGTCGCTGTTGAGGTTTTTTAATGAAAGGATGAAGAGAGCGAATGAATCATAACGAAATCGGTATTGAAGCTTTAAATCAAGGGAACATCGAACAGGCAGCTGAAGCTTTTACGAAAGCCATTGAAGAAAGCCCAAAGGACCCGGTTCCATATATTAACTTTGCGAATTTACTTTCAAGTGTTCATGAATTTGAACGTGCTTTGAACTTCTTTCAAAAAGCCATTGAACTTGATCATACAGCAGCTGCAGCCTATTACGGAGCAGGAAATGTCTACACGATGAAAGAAGACTTTATGAAAGCGAAAGACTATTTTGAGCAAGCACTACAAGCTGGAATGGAAAACAGTGATTTGTTTTATATGTTAGGGCAGACACTGATGAAATTAGAGCAGCCAAAGCTTGCGATGCCTTATCTTCAGCGTGCAGTTGAGCTAAACGAAGAAGATAACGAAGCAAGATTTCAATTTGGCATGTGCTTAGCGAATGAACATCTGCTGGAGGAAGCGGTCGCAGTCTTTACTGAAGTGATTACGCGAGATCCGCAGCATGCAGACGCCTTTTATAATGCAGGTGTTGCGTATGCGTATTTAGAGAAAAAGGACGAAGCGCTTGAAATGCTAGGAAAAGCCATTGACGTGCAGCCTGATCATATGCTTGCATTGCATGCGCAAAAGCTGATTCAAGAGGCAGAATAACTGGAAGGAGGGAAGACCTGTGCAGGAACATCCAGATCAAATGAAGCTTGAAGACGAACCGTTTTTAAAAGGGACGGTTCAAGCTGTTATTTTCCATAACGAAAGTAATTTATACTCGGTGTTAAAAGTAAAAGTCATTGAAACATCAGAGAATTTAGAGGAAAAAACAGCATCTGTCACAGGGTACTTCCCAGCGCTGCATGAGGAGGAAACCTACACCTTCTATGGCAAGGTCACAAGTCATCCGAAGTTTGGTGAGCAGTTTCAAGCCACCCATTTTCAAAAGGAAGTCCCTACAACAAAGCAAGGCATCATTCATTATCTCTCTAGTGACTTGTTTGAAGGGATTGGGAAAAAGACGGCGGAAGAAATCGTCGGCAAGCTTGGCAATCAGACGCTTCATCAAATTATGCGTGATCCGTCTGTGTTGTATAACGTCCCTCGCCTGTCAAAAAAGAAGGCAGATAAGCTGGCTGCCGCACTTCAAGAGCATCAAGGGCTTGAGCAAATCATGATCAGCCTGAATCAATATGGTTTTGGTCCTCAGCTTAGTATGAAGATTTACCAAGCGTACGAGAGTGAAACGTTGCAGAAAATTGAAGAAAACCCTTATCAGCTCGTCAAAGACGTCGAGGGGATTGGATTTATTAAAGCAGATGAACTCGGCGCTAGAACAGGGATATCTGGAAATGATCCAGAACGCATTCGTGCAGCCCTTTTGTATACCGTTGAGACAGCAAGCCTGCAAGACGGTCATACGTACATACAAACGAAAGATCTGATCATCGAAACCCGTAAATTGCTGAATCAAACCGGCAATGACTACAAAGTGACTGAAATGGACGTTGCCAATCAGATCATTGCACTTGGTGAAGGGAAAGACATGATCATTGAAGATGATCGCTGTTATCATCCGTCGCTCTTTTATGCGGAGCAAAGTGTGGCAAAACGTATTCAAAAAATTGTCGCTCAAACGGAATATGCAGATCAATTTCCTGAATCAGAATTTCTGCTTGCACTCGGTGAACTGGAGGAGCGGCTAGGTGTCCAGTATGCACCGACTCAAAAAGAAGCCATTCAAAAGGCACTCATGTCCCCGATGCTGCTCTTAACAGGCGGACCGGGTACAGGGAAAACGACGGTCATTAAAGGGATTGTCGAGCTTTACAGCGATCTTCACGGCGTATCTCTTGACCCGGGTGATTATAAAAAAGATGAAGCATTTCCGTTCGTGCTTGCCGCACCAACTGGACGTGCTGCGAAACGAATGACAGAATCCACTGGACTGCCTGCTGTGACCATTCACCGGCTGCTAGGCTGGAATGGATCAGAAGGCTTCTCACATGATGAAGACCAGCCGATTGAAGGAAAGCTTGTCATCATTGATGAATCGAGTATGCTGGATATTTGGCTGGCGAACCATTTGTTTAAGGCGATCCCAGATCATATTCAAGTCATTATGGTTGGAGACGAACATCAACTTCCATCTGTCGGGCCTGGTCAAGTGTTAAGAGACCTGCTTGCGTCACAAGCTATACCGGCAGTTACATTAACTGATATTTACCGGCAGGCAGACGGTTCAACAATTGTTGAGCTTGCGCACGATATGAAAAATGGTGTTTTGCCAAAGGATATTACTGCACGCTCGAAGGATCGATCCTTTATTCAATGCTCTAGTGACCAAATGAAAGAAGTCATCGAGAAAGTGGTCAGCAATGCTGCTCAAAAGGGTTATTCAGCAAAGGACATTCAAGTACTTGCCCCGATGTATAAAGGAAAAGCAGGCATTAATGAACTGAATAAAATGCTCCAGCAAATTTTGAATCCTAAAAAGCCAAAAGGAAGAGAAATTCCATTTGGTGATGTCGTCTACCGGACAGGTGATAAGGTACTTCAGCTTGTCAATCAGCCCGAGAATAACATTTTTAATGGAGATATTGGAGAAATTGTCTCGATCTTTTATGCGAAAGAAAACACGGAAAAAGAAGATATGGCAGTCATCTCCTTTGATGGAAATGAAATCACGTTTACGAAAAAAGATTTTCATCAATTTACACACGCTTATTGTTGCTCGATTCATAAATCCCAGGGCAGTGAATTCCCAATCGTGGTGCTGCCAGTCGTGAGAAGTTATTATCGAATGCTTCGAAGAAATTTGCTTTACACGGCCATTACACGAAGTAAAAAGTTTTTAATTTTGTGCGGTGAGGAATCAGCATTAGAGTGGGGCGTGAAAAATAATGAAGACTCCCTCAGACAAACGTCTTTAACTATGCGTCTTACTGAAACGGAAGAAGTCATGGATGCTGAGCTAGCAGCCCTCCAAAAAGAACTTCCTTTCAGCGTACACGATGCCAATATTGGCATGGAGGGAATCACCCCGTTTGATTTTATGCAAGAGTAAATGGCTTCCATGGAAGCCATCATATTGTTAAACAAAGGGCTAAAATGAACTTGATTTTAGCCCTTTGTTTTTTTTCAGCGTGAAAGAAAACCTTTGCAGCCCTAAGAAGGACGAGTACTGGCGCGGAGCGAATTTGACAACCGTGAGCACCAGCACGTAGGACTGACAAAGAATGCGAGGGTTTGTCTACACGCTGATGGCTTCCTTCATGGAAGCCATTTCTTCGTATGAGTCATAGAGGAAACGCACACGATAAGACTGTTCCGAAAAGGTGGTTGATCACATTTTGAGAACATGTCGAGAGCTTGAAGGACTGACGATCTATACAGACGAGCTGTCTCATTCACTTGGGGCGATCAAAGATATTTGCTTTTTAGCCGGCGGCAGCTGCGGAGGATATGTATTAGATGGGAAAAAGAAAGACTGTGCTTTCATTCCATTCTCAGCTGGCGACAAACTGACAGACAAAGGTCTATATGTGAGCTGCCAGAAGGGAGTCGAAATAGATGCCTCCGCCCCATCCTTCTTCTTCTTTTCGAAATTAAAAAAGAAAATGATCCATACGCCAGATGGTGAAACATTAGGTGTTTTGGAAGATGTATACTTTTGCATGAATTCGGGCACAATCGTAGCATATGAACTCTCGGACGGCTTCTTTACAGAGCTATCAGGGATTCGAAAGCAGCTACATGCTGCCGGAACCTTGATGGACGTTCAAAAGGAAGCACTTGTTCTAAACCGAACGTAAAGAGGTGCTGAATATGCTCATTTGCCCAAATTGCAAATGTAAAGACATCGGAAAAATTGGGGTCAATCAATATTATTGCTGGGGCTGTTTTATTGAATTGACATTGTCAAAAGGCAAAATATCTACTCACCAAGTGGAGGAAGACGGTACACTAAGCAGTTTAGACGACCTGTTTAGTGACGATGAACGTTCAATTCAACTATAAGTGTTAAGGGGGAATTTCGAATGGGCAAAATGACTTCTTCACTATTAACGCTTGGTGCAGGTGCACTCGCATATCACTTTGCAAGTCGATATGATATGCCATCTAAGCGGGATATGAAAAAGATGAGAAAACGAGTTATGCGAATGCTTTAAACAAAAAGGGACATCCACCATGAGCGGATGTCCTTTTTTTATGCCTGCCTGTACTCTAATCTCCGTGCAAGTAAGGACAAGCTGAAGTTAACAACAAAATACATCATGGCCGCCAAGAGGAAAATAGGAAGTAAATAAGATTGGCTTTGACCATTTAAAATCTGCGCGTGATGCAATAACTCTGGAAGGGCAATCACAACGGCAAGCGATGTATCTTTTAAAAGAGAAATAAATTGACTGACAATCGGCGGGACCATTCGGCGTAACGCCTGTGGCATGATAATCATTTTTAACGTTTGAATATACGTTAAACCAGAGGACCTGGCCGCTTCGATTTGTCCTTTATCAATTGATTTTAATCCACTACGAATAATTTCTGACAGCATGGCGGATTCAAACACGGTTAAAGCCGCAATGGCAGAGGCCGTAATGCTCAGCTTAATACCGATTTCAGGCAGGGCGAAATACGTAAAAAAGATGATCAGCAAAAGCGGCAGGTTCCGAACGGTTTCAACAATGACCGCAAGCACCTTTGATAAAATAGGGATTTGTGCGAACCTCAATGTGCCAACGACTAATCCGATGATAAAGCTTAAAATGATGGAGATAAAAGCCACTTTTAAGGTGACAGCAAATCCTTCAAGTAAAAAGGCGAGATGATCGGGCTGGTAGGCACCTATAAAATCCATTGTGTTTCCTCCTTTCTAGTGGCTTCGGGCTAATCTTTTTTCTAAATAACCAACGCCTAGACTAAGCGGAATGGTCAATAGAAGATAGAACATGGCAACAAAGATGTATACATCAAATGTCACAAACGTTCTCGAAGCGATAAGGTCTCCTTGGTACATCAGATCAAACCCTGCAATGACACCTAAAATAGACGAGTTTTTCACAAGGTTGATAAATTGATTCCCAAGTGGTGGAATGACAATTTTGATGGCCTGCGGCAGAATAATATATCGCATCGTTCCGCCATAGGACAGACCAGAAGCTCTAGCTGCTTCCATTTGTCCAAGCGGTACAGCTTGTATACCTGCACGAATGGCTTCAGCGATAAAAGCAGACGTATAAATGGAGAGGGCAATGGTTCCTGCTGTAAAGCCATCTGCCACAATGCCAAGTACCGGTAAACCAAAAAAGAACACAAAGGTGATCAATAATAACGGAATATTCCGAATAAATTCCACGTAAGCCGTCCCTAACCAGTTGAGCGGCCTTAGTGGCGCAATTCTCATAATTGCAATGAGTGTACCGATGAAAAAGCTTCCAATCAACGCAATGACACTTGCACCAATCGTATATTTAAACCCTTCTAAATAAAGATGGAAGTTCTCAGTTAAAATGGAAAACCGCAGCAATCAGTTCACTTCCTTCCTAATCAACAGAGGAGCCGGCAAGCGGCTCTCCTGAGGGTGTTGAGGTTGATCGAGTCAATTGATTATTCTTTGATCCATTTTTTATGAATCTTGTCATACTCTCCATTGTCTTTTAATGCCTTTAACGCTTTATTAATGGCTTCTGTCAATTCTTCATCGCCTTTTTTCACAGCGATGCCATAAGGCTCATCGGTAAATGTTCCACCAACGACTTCATAATTTGAATCTTCGTCTGCCATGCCAAATAAAATTGCATTATCAGTTGTCAGAACTTGCCCTTGATTTGATTTTAAGGCTGTAAAGGCTTCTTGGTAATTTTCAAATTCTAAAACGGATGCTTCTGGTGCCTTTTCGCGAATGTTTTGAGAAGAAGTGGACCCTTTCACTGCAAGCACCTTCGTACCTTTTTTAAGATCATCAATCGATTGAATGTCGCTGCCTTTTTTCACAAGCAGTGATTGTCCTGCTTCAAAGTAAACATCTGAGAAATTGACCTCTTTTTTACGCTCTTCTGTGATCGTCATTGTGGCAACAATGGCATGAATATCTCCTTTTTGCAGTAAAGGAATTCTTGTTTTAGATGTCACTTCTTTGAATTCTGCTTTTCCTTCATCACCGAGCATTTCTTTAGTGATCGCTTTTGCGATATCAATATCAAACCCTTCAATATCCCCGCTACTAGGATTTTTTAGACCAAATAAACGAGTATCGTTTTTTACACCGAAAACGATTTTTTTGTCTTTCTTAATGGCTTCTAATGAGCTGCTTTGTTTTGCATCGGTTGAGCCTTTCTCGGCAGAGCCGCAGGCAGCGAGAGCGATCATACAGCAAGTCATCAACAGTAATAGGCCAAAGCGTTTCATTTTTTTCATCAAATTCATTCCCCCTAGTGATTTAAAATACGGCTTAAAAAGAGCTGAGCGCGTTTCTCGCGCGGTTTTTCATAAAAGGCAGCTGGTGTAGATTCTTCAAGAATTCTTCCTTCATCAATAAACACAATGCGGTCCGCGACTTCACGGGCAAACCCCATCTCGTGTGTGACAACGACCATTGTCATTCCTTCCCTTGCCAGCTGTTTCATCACATCTAGCACCTCACCGATCATCTCTGGATCAAGAGCTGATGTTGGTTCATCGAAAAGCATGACCTCAGGTTTCATTGCAAGTCCCCTTGCGATTGCCACACGCTGCTGCTGTCCTCCTGAGAGTCTAGAAGGGTAGGTGTCTGCTTTTTCAGGAATGCCAACTTTATTTAAATAAAATTCAGCTGTTTCCTTTGCTTCTTCTTTGCTCACTTTTTTAACCTTCATCGGCGCAAGCATAATGTTTTCAAGCACCGTCTTATGCGGATAAAGATGGAAGTGCTGAAACACCATCCCGATATTTTGCCTGATGAGATTGATGTTGGTTTTCGGATGCTGAACAGACACTTGATTGACAAGGACTTTTCCTTCATCAATGCTTTCAAGACGATTGATACACCTGAGCATCGTGCTTTTTCCAGACCCTGAAGGACCGATGATCACAACAACCTCACCTTTTTGAATATGTAGGTTAATGTCCTTAAGTACATGGAACTGGCCGTAATGCTTGTTGACTTCTTCGAATGTGATCATGAAGAACCTCCTCTTCTAAAGATTGAGCTAAAGCGGATTCTAGCATAAATGAGGCGAAAACAAGAAAATAATGGAATATTTTCTAACGAGATTTTTACAGCAAACAGTGACTTTGGATGGAGCCGTATGTTTCATGTGTATTCATTTTTAACAAAGTTAGGACAAATTTTATTTACATGGATAATTGCAGAAGTTGGTTAAACAATAAGAAGAGAGGTGAAAAAGGTGAAGAAACGTCCGATCGAGTTTCTAATATATGCTGCAGGTGTACTGCTTGTCCTTGCGTCTTTACTCATTTTGGTTCAGCTCGACGAGTTATGGATGCCTATTTTTTTATTGCTTAAAGCGGTTTTGATCCCGCTTCTTATCGCTATTTTTATTTCTTATCTTCTTTATCCAATTGTTGAAAGACTACATAAGCGAGGTTTGCCAAGGACGATCAGTCTCTTATTGATATATGTGCTGTTTTTTGGCGGCATTGGTTTGGCTGTGTATAAAGGGGCACCGGTTTTAATCGCTCAGTTAAATGAATTGTCGGAGCAAATTCCCATGCTTGCCGAAACGTATAATGGTGCTTTATCACATGTTCATCGTCATACAAGTCACTGGCCTGATGGACTGCATGAACGGCTGGATCGTTTTATTGCCCAATCTGAGACGTATGCCGCAAATGGGGCAGAGCGGATGATTCTAAGCTGTAAAGTACTGCTTGATTACGCCTTAGTTGCTGCACTTATTCCTTTTCTTGTCTTTTATATGGTAAAAGATATGAACACGATGAAGCGGGCAGCATGGTATTTAACCCCGCCAAGCTTCCGAAAAAGGGGACATGCCTTTGTGAAAGCAGTGGATGACTCACTTGGGGATTATATTAGAGGGCAATTGCTTGTCTGTTCTTTAATTGGAGGTGCTGCCGCCATTGTTCTTTGGCTGTTCCATATTCCATATCCGCTTGTACTAGGTATGTTAATTGGCGCAACGAATGTTATTCCGTATTTTGGCCCGATTATTGGAGCGATTCCAGCTGTCTTCATCGCTTTTACCATCTCAGTGAAGTCAGTGATCATTGTGCTAATTACAGTAGCCGTGCTTCAATTTTTAGAAAGCAATGTACTGAGTCCGATCATTGTCGGGAGAAGCCTGCATATGCATCCTGTCGTAATCATGCTGGTGTTACTCGCTGGAGGTGAGCTGTTTGGCTTGATTGGGATGATTTTAGCCGTGCCGTCCGCAGCCATTATGAGGGTCATTATTGTGCAATATATTCACATGAGACGAAGCGTTCATTGACAAGACGAGCCGAGTTGTCTATAATAATTTCGATTCATACATATTGAATTCAATGACGGACCCGAGTACGTTAAAAAGCTGTTGCAGAGAGAGGCTTTGTTTGCTGAGAAAAGCCTTATCAGACCTTTAACAGAAGCTAGTCCCGAGTGCAGATAAACACTGCCGCTCTCTTCCGGCGTTATCGGATGTGAAGGTGATAGACGCATATGTCTATAATCAGGGTGGTACCGCGAGAGCATCTCGTCCCTGTGTAAGTAGTTTTTTGCTTGCATAGGGCGGGATGTTTTTTCGTTTGTGTGAAGATTGAGAATAAAAAAGGGAGGATTTATGATGAAAACTTTAACTTCAGCTCAAGTACGTCAAATGTTTTTAGATTTTTTTAAAGAAAAAGGACATGCTGTCGAACCGAGTGCGTCCCTCGTACCGCATGACGATCCAACACTTTTATGGATTAACAGCGGGGTGGCAACATTAAAGAAATACTTCGATGGCCGCGTCGTGCCTGAGAATCCACGTATTTGCAACGCACAAAAATCAATTCGTACAAATGACATTGAAAATGTAGGGAAAACAGCACGCCATCATACGTTTTTTGAAATGCTGGGCAACTTCTCTATTGGAGACTATTTCAAAGAAGAGGCAATCGAATGGGCTTGGGAATTCCTCACAAGTGACGAGTGGATTGGCTTTGATCCGAATCTGTTATCTGTAACGGTACATCCAGAGGATGAAGAAGCATATGTTCTTTGGAGAGATAAAATGGGTGTCCCTGAGGAACGAATTATTCGTCTAGAGGGCAACTTCTGGGATATTGGCGAGGGGCCAAGTGGTCCGAATACAGAAATTTTCTATGATCGCGGCGAAGCATATGGCAACGACATGAACGACCCTGAATTATATCCAGGCGGAGAAAATGAACGTTATCTAGAAGTATGGAATCTTGTTTTTTCTGAATTTAACCATAATCCAGATGGTACATATACACCGCTTCCGAAGAAAAACATTGATACAGGAATGGGTCTTGAGCGTATGGTCTCTGTGATTCAAAACGTACCGACGAACTTTGATACAGACCTGTTCATGCCGATTATTCGTGCAGTAG
Source organism: Bacillus sp. FS02 (assembly GCF_024398395.1). Classification (NCBI taxonomy): domain Bacteria; kingdom Bacillati; phylum Bacillota; class Bacilli; order Caryophanales; family Bacillaceae; genus Bacillus; species Bacillus sp. FS02. The sequence goes on from NZ_CP074101.1 coordinate 3,236,307, forward strand.
AAACGATTTCTGGAGAAAGCTATGGGGAGTCAAAAGAAAAAGACACAGCATTTAAAGTCATTGCTGACCATATTCGTACTGTTGCCTTTGCCGTCAGTGACGGAGCACTTCCTTCTAATGAAGGCCGAGGTTATGTGTTAAGACGTTTGCTGCGCCGTGCTGTGCGTTATGCAAAAACGATCCATATCCACCGTCCATTTATGTATGACCTAGTTCCAGTTGTTGCGGAGATCATGAAGGATTTCTATCCAGATGTTCAAGCAAAAGAAGAATTTATTGCAAAAGTGATCAAAAATGAAGAAGAGCGTTTCCATGAGACACTGAATGAAGGGTTAGCCATTTTATCAGAAGTGATCAAAAAAGAACGAGACAATGGCAGCTCACAAATTTCCGGTAAAGATGTGTTTAAGCTTTATGACACATATGGATTCCCGGTCGAACTCACGGAAGAATATGCAGAAGATGAGAACATGACAGTCGATCGTGAAGGCTTCCAGCTAGAAATGGAGAAGCAGCGTGAACGTGCAAGAAATGCCAGACAAGATGTAGGTAGTATGCAGGTTCAAGGCGGGGCTTTAGGCGATATTAAAGCAGAAAGTACGTTTGTGGGCTACGAAAATTTAACTGCAGATGCTCGTATTATCGAATTGCTTCAAAACGGTGAAATTGTCACAGAAGCTCACGAAGGGGAAACGGTGCAAATTTTATTAGATGAAACACCTTTCTATGCGGAAAGCGGCGGACAAGTGGCGGATAAAGGAACGTTAAAAAGTGCCGAAGCGATCATTGATATCAAAGATGTGAAAAAGGCGCCAAACGGCCAGCATGTCCACGAAGGAGTCGTCGTAAGTGGTACGGTTCAAAAAGGCATTGAAGTCACTGCAGAAGTCGAATCAGCGCTTCGAAAAGGCATTGTGAAAAATCACACAGCGACACATCTTTTGCACCAAGCGCTAAAAGATGTATTGGGCAGCCACGTTAACCAAGCGGGTTCACTTGTGAATGAAAACAGACTTCGCTTTGACTTTTCTCACTTTGGACAAGTAACAAAAGAAGAATTGTCACAAATTGAAAAAATCGTCAACGAAAAGATTTGGGAAGGCATTTCGGTTGCCATTGACCTGAAACCAATTGCTGAAGCAAAAGAAATGGGCGCAATGGCGCTGTTTGGCGAGAAGTATGGCGATATTGTCCGTGTGGTGCAAGTGGGTGATTACAGCATCGAGTTATGCGGAGGCTGTCACGTTCAAAACACTGCGGAGATCGGATTGTTTAAAATTGCATCTGAATCGGGTATTGGTGCTGGAACACGCCGTATTGAGGCTGTAACAGGTAAAGGTGCTTATGAGGAATTAAATGATCAGCTTGCGATTTTAGAAAAGGCAGCTAATGAACTGAAATCAAATACAAAAGATGTACCAAAACGCATTGCTTCCTTGCAGGCTGATTTAAAAGAAGTTCAAAGAGAAAATGAATCACTTCTTGCGAAATTAAGTCAAGCAGAAGCTGGCTCTATTTTAGAAAAAGTCATCGAAGTTGGCGGAGTGAACGTGTTAACTGAAAAAGTAAACGCCAAAGACATGAACCATTTAAGAACGATGGTTGATGAATTAAAAGCGAAATTAGGTTCAGCTGTCATCGTACTTGGTGCCGTTCAAAATGGAAAAGTCAACATTTCAGCCGGTGTGACAAAAGATGTCATTGAAAAAGGTCTTCATGCAGGAAAACTTGTGAAGCAGGCAGCTGAAATTTGCGGCGGAGGCGGAGGCGGACGCCCAGATATGGCACAAGCAGGCGGGAAACAGCCAGAAAAGCTTGAAGAAGCACTGGCAACTGTCGAAGAATCTGTCAAATCCGTTTTATAATCAGTCAATGTAGTGTAGAATAATGGTATTAGATGAGCGGTTAGAAAAAAGCTTGCTAGTAGAATGTTGGAAGAGAGGTGCAAGAAGCAGTGAGTTCATTTGATAAGACAATGAAGTTTAACTTCTCTGATGATTCAGCTGAAACCAATGTGAATGAAGTGCTCATAACAGTTTATGACGCACTCCAAGAAAAAGGATACAACCCGATCAATCAAATTGTCGGATACTTGCTGTCAGGCGACCCTGCTTATATTCCAAGACATCAGGATGCACGCAACCTAATTCGTAAACTAGAACGAGACGAATTAATTGAGGAATTGGTTAAATCGTACTTAGAGACACATAAAGAGGCGTAAAACATGAGAATTTTAGGCTTAGATTTAGGCACGAAAACCCTTGGTGTGGCAATCAGTGATGAAATGGGATGGACAGCTCAAGGGATTGAAACCATTAAAATTGATGAAGCAGGCGGAGACTTTGGTCTCAGCCGCCTGTCTGAGATCGTCTCGCAATATGGAACGGATAAAATTGTCCTTGGTTTTCCAAAAAATATGAACGGTACGGTCGGTCCAAGAGGCGAGGCCAGCCAATCATTTGCGAAAGTGTTAGAAAACACGTACAATGTTCCTGTTGTGCTTTGGGACGAGCGTCTGTCAACGATGGCAGCAGAAAAAATGCTCATCTCTGCAGATGTGAGCAGACAAAAGCGTAAAAAAGTCATTGATAAAATGGCGGCTGTTATGATCCTTCAAGGGTATTTAGACAGCTTAAATTAAAATGAGGTGAATCAAATGGAACACGGAGAAAAGCAAATTACAATCGTTGATGATAATGGAAATGAGCAGCTTTGCGAAGTACTATTTACTTTTGAAAGCGACCATTTTAACAAATCATATGTTCTTTACTACCCAATTTCTGAACAAGATAACGAAGAAATTGAAATTCATGCATCAAGCTTCACACCAAATGAAGACGGTGAAGATGGCGAATTAGAGCCAATTGAAACGGATGAAGAGTGGGACATGATTGAAGAAACGTTAAATACGTTCTTAGATCAAGAAGACGAAGAAGAATAGAACGAATAAAAGGCCTGTGAACATGATCTCTGTGATCTTTCTTCACAGGTCTTTTTTTACATTCTATATGTAAACTATTTTTTAAATTTAGTTGACATATATCGCTCGACCTTTTACGCTATTTTTATCAAAACATCGAGTGAGGGGTATGAAAATTGAAAATTCACGATATGATGCAAATGGCATTCATGACAGCAGTTATTGGGATGTTAGGATTGATTCCGCCTATTTTTCTTGCGTTTACACCTGTACCAATCACAATGCAAACCGCAGGTCTTTTGCTTGCTGGAGGGCTGTTAAAACCAAAGCAAGCGCTGATTAGTTTACTTCTGTTTCTTCTAATAGTGGCAGCAGGCGCACCTCTTTTATCTGGAGGAAGAGGCGGAATAGGGGTCTTTTTTGGGCCAAGCGGTGGTTTTTTACTTGCTTATCCAGTGGCTGCCTTTATGATCAGCCTGTGGCTGAACCGGCTGAAGAAAGTGACGGCCTTACGACTATTTTTGATCTATGCGGTATGCAGTATCGGGATATTATATATAGGCGGAATTCCCTTTCAAGCCATGATGATGCATATAAAGATCACGCAAGCAGCTCTGTTCAGCGTCATTTATTTACCGGGTGATCTGATCAAAGCAGGGATATGTGCTGTCTTCACGGTGAAAATCATTCAAGCGATGTCATATCGAAAAAGGGACTTACATAGAGGGAGGCGAGCAGTTTGATGAGAATAACGGAAAGCTATGCGGCTCATGCAAAAGTGAAGCCAGATCAGATGGCGATCATAGATGAAAAAGAGCAGATCACTTATGAAGAATGGCATGAGCGTGTGCAGTCAACTGCACAATGGTTAAAAGAAACGCCTCATCAGCAAAAAAGAGTCGCTTTTTTAGTATCAAATGGTGTTCCGTTTCTTCAACTATTTGCTGGCGCAGCTTCTGCAGGATGGACAGCGGTGCCTCTTGATCCGCGGTGGAGTGACAAGGAATGCGCGGAAAAGAACTTATTAAGCGACGCGGACCTTGTCATTGTGGAAGATCGATATATCAAAAGGATTGAAAAGTACAAGCTGGACATGCCAGTGCTCTCTTTATCTGAATGGAAAGAAAGAATCAGCCTCAGCATAAACGTTCAATCGAACAAAGGTGAACCGGAGGAAGATCCTGCTTTTTATATGGGATTTACTTCAGGATCAACGGGATCGCCAAAAGCCTTTATAAGACGCCAGCAGTCATGGATCGAGAGCTTTCAAATGACAACATCCGTCTTTGGGATCACACATCAAGATCATGTACTGATTTTGGGCACACTTTTATCCTCTCATTTTTTATACGGCGCGATCAGCACACTTTATTTCGGGGGCACCGTGACATTGTTAGAAAAATTTGTGCCAGAGAAAGCAAAAAACATCTTAGAAAGAGGAGACATCACGGCTATTTATACGGTTCCGACCATGACAGAATCGTTACTGCAAATGGATGCTTTCGGAAAGAATCCGCTTCTTGTCCTGTCTTCTGGTGCAGATTGGGGAAACTCTTCAAAAAAACAGCTCGTCAACCGCTATCCTCACATCACATTTTTTGATTTTTATGGAACATCAGAATTGAGTTTTGTTTCCTATTTATCTTCTGATGACTTTCTGCAAAAACCTACTTCTGTCGGAAAACCTTTTCCTTCTATTCAGGTTGAAGTCAGGAGGGCAGATCAAACCGTTTGCAAGTCAAATGAAATAGGGAGAATTTATGTGAAAAGCCCAATGTCTTTTTCAGGCTATTTACAAGATGAAAAGCCGCCCGAAGAGTGGCTGACCGTATATGACATGGGGTGGCTCGACGAAGATGGTTACTTGTATATGAGCGGCCGCGAGAATGGCATGATTGTCTATGGGGGACTGAATATTTTTCCAGAGGAAATTGAGCGTGTGCTGAATGAACAGCCAGAGGTGAATCGGTCAATCGTGATTGGACTTCCTGATCCATATTGGGGCGAAATCCCTGTTGCCATTATTGAGAATGTACAGCAAACAAAAACCATTCGGCAAGCTGTAAAAGAAACATTAGCGGCATACAAAGTACCAAAAAAATGGCTCGTCACGGACAAAATGATCGAAACATCAGGAGGGAAAATCGCTCGTGCCAGTATGAAAAAGTGGGCGGAGGAACAATTATCATGCAAGCCGTGATCGTACAAGCGAAGCGGACGCCCTTCGGTGAGAAAAATGGAATGTTGAAGGATTACCAGCCAGAGCATCTAGCCGCGCCCTTGATCCAGCATTTTTCAAACGTGACCAAGCCAGATGACATCATTTTAGGCAATGTCGTCGGGGGTGGTGGCAACATTGCCCGTCTGTCCTCGTTAGAAGCAGGGCTTTCATTACATATTCCGGGTATGACCATTGATAGGCAGTGTGCTTCCGGTCTTGAAGCCATTAGAACAGCGTGCATCATGATTCAGTCGGGGGAGGGATCAATATATATCGCTGGTGGAACGGAAAGCATTTCTCGGTCACCAATGAAAGAAAGGGCCCGCTTTTCTCCAGAGTGGATAGGGGACCCTCATATGGGGGAAGCGGCAGAGCTGACGGCGTCGAGATTTTCAGTTGCGAGACAAGAGCAAGATGACTATGCACTTTTAAGCTGGGAACGAAGTATAACCGCATTCAAGCAAGGAACGTATTCAGAAGAAATTGTTCCGATTAGCGGGATGAGTACAGATGAAGCGGCAGCTAAAATAAGACCGATTGCAAGCTTGATAAAGCGGGCAAAACCTGTCTTTTTACCAGGCAAAGGTACTGTGACTGTGACCAATAGCTGTAAAGAAGCAGATGGTGCAGCTGCCGTCGTTGTGATGGAAAGAGCGGAAGCGGAGGCAAAAGGCTTCAGCCCTATGCTGCGGTATATCGGGAGTGCCGTGACCGCTATAGACCCGCATTATCCTGCTGCTTCACCAATTGATGCAATCAAGAAACTTTTACATAAAGAACAGGTGAAGATAGAAGATGTTGCACTTTTTGAAATCAATGAAGCGTTTGCGCTCAAAGTAGTACTCATTGCCCGGATACTAGGTATTCCTTATGACCGTATCAATAAAAAAGGCGGTGCGCTTTGTCTTGGGCATCCATATAGCGCCTCGGGAGCTGCTATGATGGTGAGACTGTTTTACGAAGCCCGCGCCTTACCGAATGGAAGCTATGTCATGGCTGCAATTGGCAGCGGAGGCGGTGTCGGTTTAGCCACACTATGGAAAGTTCTGTCATGACATGCATGAGCAAGTAATTGCCGAACTCCGTCGAATCATGTACTATAAAAGCTAGATGTGAGGAGGGCCATGCATGTTTTCAGAACAAAAGAAACGACCATTTTTTAAACGAAAAATGGGGATCGTCCTGTTATCTGTACTTGCTGTGATCATCATTGCAGCATTATCAGGTTTTTTATATGTAAAATCAGCACTCGGGCCGGTCGATCAAAAAAGCAAACAAACCATTAATATTCATATTCCAAATGGGACATCTGTCAGCGGAATTGCGAGTATTTTAAAAGAAAATGAACTGATTTCAAATGACACGATTTTCACTTACTATGCAAAGTACAAAAAAGCATCAGGCTTTAAAGCGGGCTATTTTCATCTCAAACAAACAATGGATGCGGATCAGCTGATTCAAAAGCTGACATCTGGTGGGACAGACTACGCATTTCAGCTTGTGATACCTGAAGGGAAACAGTTGTCTGATATTGCAGCCATTATTGCAAACCAGACGAATTTTTCAGCGAAAGAAGTTGAAGCGAAGCTGGATGATCCAGCCTTTATTAAAAAATTGATGAAAAAGTACCCGAAAACGGTGACATCACAAGTGAACGGGAAACAGGTCAAGCATCCGTTAGAGGGATATTTATTCCCGGCGACGTATCCGTTTTATCGTGAGGATGAATCACTTGAAACCATCATTGACACGATGATTAAACAAACAGATCAATATGTGAAAACGTACGAAAAGGACATGAAAAAGAGAAAGATGTCCATCCATGATGTCCTAACGATGGCATCCCTGATAGAAATGGAAGCAACTGAAAAAACAGACCGGTCAAAAATCTCAAGTGTGTTTTATAACCGGTTGAAAAAGGATATGCCGCTTCAAACAGATCCAACCGTTCTTTATGCGCTTGGCGAGCATAAATCCCGTGTTTATTACAAAGATTTAAAAGTAAAATCACCATATAATACGTATACAAACAAAGGGCTGCCGCCTGGACCTATTGCCAATGCTGGAGAATCTTCTTGGAAAGCAGCACTCCATCCAGAGAAAACAGATTTTGTTTACTTCCTAGCAAAGAAAAATGGCGAAGTCGTCTTTACGAAAACGTTAAATGAGCACAACAAAGCAAAAGCGAAATACATCACAGGCAGCAACTAACGCCCATGTGAGAGGAAAAAGACTGTAGACAATGGTGAAATTGCCTGCAGTTTTTTTTCGTTGTTATATCCATTTTATAGGTTCGCAATTACCACATCTTTGTGGTAAAATATATCGGGTTGTTTTTACTTAGATGAACGAAAGATTGACGAGAAAGAGAGCTGCAGCAGGCAGGACTCTTCTTTTTCAGGTCATGAAGGAGTTAGACATATAATGACAATCGAAGATGATCAAATAAATGATTATATTGAAGATTTAATTGAGCCGAGTCCTGATGCCATCGCTCAATTAGAGGAGTATGCGAAAGAGCATCATGTGCCAATCATGGAAAAGGTGAGCATTGAACTGTTATTGCAGCTGCTTTCTTTGAAAAAACCGAAGAAGATTCTTGAGGTTGGGACAGCGATTGGCTATTCAGCGATTCGAATGGCAGAAGCTCTGCCAGATGCTGAAATCTATACGATTGAGCGAAATGCAAAACGTTATGAGGAAGCGACACGGAATATTGAAGAATTACATTTCAAAGATAGAATTCACGTGTTTTTTGGCGATGCGATGGAATCAGCTAAAACGGTTCAGACGATGGCGCCCTATGATGTGATCTTCATTGATGCGGCAAAAGGTCAGTATCAACGCTTTTTTGAGCTGTTTGAACCGATGCTGTCCGATGACGGAATGATTATTACAGACAACGTATTATTTAAAGGCTTAGTTGCGACAAATTATGAAGAAGAAATTGAAGATAAACGAAAAAAACAATTAATAGGCAAAATTGATCGATACAATCAATGGCTGATGTCAAATCCTGACTACCAAACGTGTATCATTCCAGTTGGAGATGGGATCGCCATTAGTACAAAAAGAGGTGACCAATCATGAAAAAACCAGAATTGCTTGTGACGCCAAGCAAGGTGTCGGATGTACTGCCGCTCATTGAAGCGGGTGCTGACGCATTTTTAATAGGTGAACAAACATATGGAATCCGTCTTGCAGGTGAGTTTTCAAGAGAAGATGTGAAACAAACGGTTCAACTCGCACATGCACATCACAAAAAAGTATATGTCGCCATGAATGCGATTTTTCATAATGACCGTGTGGCACTGCTTGGAGATTATTTAACCTTTCTCGATGGGTTAAACGTGGATGGTGTCGTTTTTGGAGATCCGGCAGTGATCATGGCCGCAAAAGAAACAGGTGTCAACTTGAATCTGCACTGGAGTACAGAAACAACTGGGACAAACTATTACACTTGTAACTACTGGGGCAGAAAAGGCGCAACACGTGCTGTTCTTGCCAAAGAACTCAATATGGACAGTGTGATTGATATCAAAGAAAACGCCGAAGTGGAGATTGAAATTCAAGTCCACGGCATGACCTGTATGTTCCAATCGAAACGGACACTTGTTGGCAACTATTTTGAATATCAAGGCAAACAAATGGACGTGGAAGGCAGAAATATGGAAGAAGGTCTATTCCTTCACGACGAGGAGCGTCAAAACAAATATCCTATTTTTGAGGATGAAAATGGCACACACATTATGAGTCCAAATGATGTATGTATGATTGATGAATTAGAAGAATTTGTCGACGCAGGCATTGACTCATTTAAAATTGACGGAATTTTAAAGTCACTTTCTTATATGACAGAGGTGACATCCCTCTATCGAAAAGCCATTGATTTACTAGTGACTGATAAGGAAGCCTATGAAGATCAAAAAGATGAATGGGTGGAGCGTATTGAAGAGATCCAGCCTGTCAACCGCTCAATCGATACAGGATTTTTCTTTAAAGAAACGGTTTATTAAGATAAAAGGAGGCAGAGGAAATGGCACTTTTAAAAGATGGAATTTCTGAAGTGATCGATGGAAAACGTGTCATTACAAAAAAACCAGAACTGCTAGCGCCAGCAGGAAACTTAGAAAAACTAAAAATTGCTGTGCATTATGGAGCAGACGCTGTTTTTATTGGTGGGAAAGAATTTGGACTTCGTTCAAATGCAGATAACTTTTCAATCGAAGAAATGGCAGAAGGTGTCGCATTTGCGAACAAATACGGTGCTCGCATTTATGTGACAACGAATATTTTCGCCCACAACGAAAACATGGACGGGCTGGAAGAATATCTTCAAGGGATTGAAGGAGCGGGTGTAGCGGGAATTATTGTCGCTGATCCACTCATCATCGAAACATGCAAACGAGTAGCTCCAAAGCTTGAAGTTCACTTGAGCACACAGCAATCTCTTTCAAATTGGAAAGCGGTGCAGTTTTGGAAGGAAGAAGGGCTTGAGCGTGTGGTCCTTGCACGTGAAACAAGCGCTCTAGAGATTAAAGAAATGAAAGAAAAAGTGGATATTGAAATCGAAACGTTCATTCACGGGGCGATGTGTATTGCTTATTCTGGCCGCTGCGTGCTCAGTAACCATATGACAGCGAGAGATTCAAACCGCGGAGGCTGCTGCCAATCTTGCCGCTGGGATTATGACCTATATAAACTAGAAGGCTCTGAGGAAGCGCCTTTATTCGGTGAAGAAGATGCACCATTTGCGATGAGTCCAAAAGATTTAAAACTCATCGAATCCATACCGCAAATGATCGAAATGGGAATTGACAGCTTAAAGATTGAAGGACGAATGAAGTCCATTCATTATGTAGCAACAGTTGTCAGTGTCTATCGTAAAGTCATTGATGCTTACTGTGCGGATCCAGACAATTTCGTCATTCAACAAGAATGGCTCGATGAATTAGACAAATGTGCCAATCGTGACACGGCTCCTGCCTTTTTTGAAGGTGTACCAGGAACGGATGAACAAATGTTTGGCATTCATGGAAAGAAAACGACCTTTGATTTCGTCGGTCTTGTACTTCATTATGATGAACAAGAACAAATTGTCACATTACAGCAGCGTAATTTCTTTAAAGCTGGCGACGCAGTTGAATTTTTCGGTCCAGAAATCGAAAATTTCACATGTAAGATTGAGACGATTTGGGACGAAAAAGGGAACGAAATCGATGCCGCTCGTCATCCACTGCAAATTGTGAAATTTAAGCTTGATCAAAAAGTATACCCTAGCAACATGATGAGAAAGGGGAAATAACCGGCACATGGGGAAAAAACCAGTGGTGATTGGAATCGCTGGCGGCTCGGGTTCAGGTAAAACGAGCGTCACCAATTCCATTTACGAAAAATTTAAAGGACATTCAATCCTCATGCTTCAGCAAGATTTATATTATAAAAATCAAAGTCATATGCCATTTGAAGAGCGCCTGCTGACCAATTATGATCATCCGCTTGCATTTGACAATGACCTGATGATTGAGCATGTAGAAGCGCTGCTAAAGTACGAGTCCATTGAAAAACCGATTTATGATTTTAAACTAAACACACGTTCAGAAGAGACGGTACATGTTGAACCCAAAGATGTCATCATCGTTGAAGGAATCTTTGCTCTTGAAAACGAACGTCTAAGAAACTTAATGGATATTAAACTGTATGTGGATACTGATGCAGATCTTCGGATCATTCGCCGTATTTTACGTGATACGAAAGAAAGAGGCAGATCGATTGATTCCGTGATTGAACAATATGTATCTGTCGTCAGACCGATGCACAATCAATTCATTGAACCGTCAAAACGATACGCGGATATCATCATCCCAGAAGGCGGTCAAAATCATGTGGCCATTGATCTCATGGTGACAAAAATTCAAACGATTCTTCAAAACCGCGGAGAGTAAATGGTGGAGAAGAACAAAGACCTTTACGACGTAAAGGTCTTTTCAACATCATGCTTTTGTAGTCAATACTTTAGTAATGGCTAGTCCGAAATCATCGGTGAGCATTGTAAGAAACAGCCCTCTGAATAAAAGATTTGATATGATAGGAAAACAATGCTGCGAAATGAAGACAGGAAAATCACGATGGGATGCTGAAAGTTTCAGTTATTCCTGCTTTGTAAAAGTATATTAAAAAAACGACAAACAAATCATCACAAATTTTCAAACAATTCTTGATCAAAATGCAATTTTGTAATAATATAGCATAGACATATCGTACACTGACCATATTATGTATTGGAAGATGGAGAATGGATAAGCTATTCTTCTACATATGATCGAAATGGCCGAACGAGGTACAGGAGCTTCCTGTGCCTTTCCACAGTTTGTGCGATGAAGATAATACATCATCATGAGACCGCTGCTGTTCCTGCCTAATAAAAAGGCATAATAGTTGCATCTAAAAGGGACGCCATGTAAGATGGACTTTTACGAATATGGGACAGAAGGAATGAGGGCCGGAATATGTCCTCATTCTTGTATATTTCAGTCGTCACTCACATGCAGAAAGCTTGTATGATGAGGATTAATAGAAGGAGTGAATGATTCATGGCACAAGAGAAAGTATTTCCAATGACAGAAGAAGGAAAGCGCAAATTAGAAGAAGAGCTTGAATATTTGAAAACGGTTAAACGTAAAGAGGTTGTAGAGCGTATTAAAATCGCTAGAAGTTTTGGAGACCTCTCTGAAAACTCGGAATATGATTCTGCTAAAGAAGAGCAAGCGTTTGTAGAAGGTCGTATTACAACGCTTGATAATATGATTCGTAATGCCAAAATTATTGAAGATGAAGGTAACTCAAATATTGTTTCACTCGGTAAAACGGTGACATTCGTTGAATTACCGGACGGTGAAGAAGAGTCTTATACGATTGTAGGAAGTGCAGAAGCTGATCCGTTTGAAGGCAAAATTTCAAACGATTCTCCAATTGCAAAAAGCCTTTTAGGCAAACAAGTAGACGACAAAGTCACGGTTCAAACACCTGGCGGAGAAATGTTCGTCCAAATTGTAAAAATTTCATAATTACGTTTATACGATCAACACCTCGTCCACAATAGGGACGAGGTGTTTTTATGCTGAAAACAAGAAGAATCCAATGGACAGGTGTCATTATTTTTATCTTATTGCTCGGTCTCCTATTTAGACTAGCGGAAATTCAGTTGTTTTTCACAGAATCTTTTTCAAAGCTTGATATTAATTTGATCCAAGAAAGTGTCAGGCAGCGGACAGAAGAAGTAGTCATTTCAGACGGACGCGGTGAATTTTTAGATCGAAACGGCGAGGCACTTCTCACAAAAGAAGAGCCTGCGGTCATCATATTTCCTTTCCTGCAATATGACCTCCCTCACTTAAAGCAAACCGCTTCTATACTTGAGATGGAAGAAGATGAATTGAAGAGCCAGCTGACAGAAACGAAGAAACCACTCATTTTAAAAGATGATATCACGAAAAAAAAGCTGAAAGACATCAATGATATGAAATATTCAGGTGTTTACGGCGTATATATGAAAGAGAAGGACAAAAAAAGACTTGCCCTCCACACATTAGGTTTCACAAGCGAGAATCCAGAACTCTTGAGAAAACGTTATCCGGACAAAAAAGAGCTTTCAATCCGCACTGAGATCGGTACATTCGGTTTGGAAAGTACATTTGACGAATTTCTATTACCAGAGCAAGACACAAAATTGTTATATCATGTGGACGGAAGGGGAAACCCTTTGTTTGGGATGGACGTCAAATATACAGCAGAAGCTCATTCATTTTATCCGCTGCAAGTGCAGACAACCATGGACGAAGACATGCAGAGGGAAATGGAGAATGTTCTCAAAGCACAAGGTGTTGAAAAAGGCGGAGCGGTTCTGCTCGACATTCAAAATAGCAGTGTGCTAGCGATGGCGAGTGTTCCAAATGTGACCAGCAAAAACCGGCATGAGGCAAGAAATTACATGCTGACCGCAATGGCTCCTGGTTCTGTATTTAAAACGGTCGTACTTGCCGCAGCGATTGAAAAAAACTTGAACCAGCCACAAACGATGTATGATTGTCGAAAGAATTTATATGGAGAGCCAGAAGGAAAGCAGGAAGTACTGAATCTGTCTGAAAGCTTTGCGCAAAGCTGTAATTATACATTTGCGACACTCGCTGAGCAGCTCATCCAAACAGATGATCAAATCCTTGAAAAGACAGCTTCAAAGCTTGGGCTTGTGGATCGAGCCGGCTGGGAAGGGGATGTATACCATAAGCAACAATTCAAACAGTTTGATCGTGAAGAAACAGGCAGTGTGTGGGGAGATAAAAGAGACAAGCATGTCAAAAAAGCCATTGCGCAAACGGCGATTGGTCAAAAAAATGTCAAAACAACCCCCTTACAAATTGCCAATATGATGGCAACGATTGCAAGGGGTGGAGAACGAAAAGAAGTGAGGATTGCAGATAAAGTGATGTATCAAAACGGAACAACGATGCTATCCTTTCAAAACAAACGACCTGATGGTGACAGTATTGACCGCTATACAGCTCAAACCTTGCAAAAGTACTTAAGGCAGGTGGTGACGTCTGACAAAGGAACAGGAAGAAGATTTCAAGACCTGCCGTTCCATATAGCAGGGAAATCAGGCACTGCCCAAACCGGCAGCAAAGATAAACAGGGGAATCCACTTTATCACAAGTGGTTTGCCGGATACTTTCCGGCAGAAAAACCAAAATACGCTCTCGTCGTTGTTCACCTTGATGAGGCAAGTGGCCGGGCTAAGACAAATGAAGCGTTTTATGATATTGTAAAAAAGGTCAATGAAATTGAAAAGAAACAGACATAGAACATCCCTTCATGTCATGTTAGAATAGTAACGACTTAGGGAACAGAGGCAAAGGAGTGCAGAGATTTTGAGTAGAAATTCTCGATTTGAACATCGTGATAAGCGCAGAAAGGCGAATATGGTGCTTAACATATTAATTGGTATCGTTGTGGTGCTTATTTTGGTTGTCGCATCGAGTTTGTTAATTTTTAATAAACCGAAAGATACAAATGTAGCAGACGAACCATCCAAAACAGCACCTGCATCGAGTGAAAATAAACAAAACTCAGAAGAAGATGTGAAAGATCAAAAGAAAGATACATCCGATGATGCGGATGGGAAAAAAGACGATTCATCTGACAAAAAAGACGATACAAAGAAAACAGATGATGAAGAAGAGCCAAACAAAGATGCGTTAAAAGATGCCACAGAAACAGATGGCGGTAAAACAAGTGACGTAGACAAAACATATGAAAACGATAACTGGGAGCCTGTAGGAACAGAGCAATCGGGATCACATACAGCAACCTATGATGCTAACTCAAAAGACTGGAAAGAAATGATCAAAGCCATGTCCTATGCGACAGGGATCTCAGAAGATCAAATGACTGTTATTTGGTTAGGAAATAACGGAGGACCTCAAGATGCAAAAGGAACCATCCGTGATAAATCAACAGGTGAACGCTACCGTGTAGAAATTACGTGGGTGGACGAAAAAGGCTGGAAACCTGTGAAGGTTGAAAAATTAAAATAAAATAAAAAAGATGCATGCAAAAAGGCTAAAATGAACTTCATTTTAGCCTTTTTCTTCTTTTCAGCGTGATAGAAAACCTTTGCAGTCTAGGAAGGACTAGCACCGGCGCACAGACCTGACTGCCTACACGCTGATCTTTTTTATGAGACATTCGCTTTAAAATGAACAACTGCTGTATACAAAATCTTATCATCAATGACAGTCGTTTGATGACTCACAGAATGAACAGTCAGCAAGATCGCCTGATTATGTTCAATTTGTTTTTGGATCTTTTGTTCAAGTTCTTTTAAAGACGTTGCTTCAAAAAATTCAATTTTGTCCTTTAAAAAATCCAGTTGAAAATCCATTTCATTCATCCCTCCATGCTCTAGATTCATCATAATCTCTCCCATTCAAAAGGGCAAATATTTTTCTACCCCACTCAGTATTTTTTAGTAGGAAAGAATCAGAAGATGTGGTAGGATAGGAACTGTTCGACGGAATAAAACATACTATACGGATAGGAATAAATAGATAAAGTGGAGGGAAAGAAAAATGGGACGTGAGTTTCTTTCTTTATTTGATCATTGGGCTGAATCTTATGATGACACTGTAAGTGGTCATGACGAGCAGTATAAAGAAGTGTTTCGCCGGTATCCGGCCATTCTAAAAGAGATTACTCGCCGTGCAGGTCAACATGTCATTGAGTTTGGAAGCGGCACAGGAAACCTAACGGCGGCACTGCTTCAAGCAGATAAGAAAGTGTTTGGCGTTGAACCTTCAGAGGCCATGAAGAAAGCGGCTCTTCAAAAAGGAATACCAAATGTATTTCATGACGGAGATTTTTTATCGTTTCCAGCCCCACCTTTTGAGCCTGATACGATCGTCAGTTCATATGCTTTCCATCATTTAACGGACGAAGAAAAAAAACAAGCCATCCACACCTATGGCAACATCCTTCCCTCAGGTGGTAAAATAGTCTTTGCTGATACAATGTTTCAAAATCAAGCAGCACATCAAGCTGCAACGAACAAAGCGAAAGCCGCTGGGTTCGATCAGCTTGCAGAGGATTTAGAAACGGAATATTATCCATCCATAGGTGTGTTAAAGCAAATCTTTGAAGAAGAAGGTTTTAGCACATCTTTTCATCAAATGAATGATTTTGTGTGGATCGTAGAAGCGAAGAAAAGGGAATGAAAGGATGTTTTTGATTTGAAAATCGCAGTAATAGGTGCAATGGAAGAAGAAGTGACGATTTTAAGAGACCAACTAAAGAATGCCACACAAGAAAACATCGCTGGGTGTGAATTTACAACAGGTGTTTATGAAGATAAAGAAGTGATTTTATTAAAATCAGGGATTGGAAAAGTGAATGCAGCGGTCAGCACAACACTTCTGCTTGACCGCTTTCAGCCAGATTATGTGATCAATACAGGATCAGCTGGCGGTTTCCATCACTCATTAAATGTAGGTGATATTGTCATCTCTACTGATGTTAGACATCATGATGTGGACGTGACGATCTTTAATTACGAATATGGACAAGTGCCAGGATTACCAGCTGCATTCATCGCAGATGATCAGCTTGTGAAGCTGGCAGAGGAATCTGCTTCAGAAATCGATCATATTCAAGTGGCAAAAGGAACGATTGCAACAGGAGATTCATTTATGGATGATCCTGGTCGTGTCGCGTTTGTGAGAGAGAAATTTCCAGAGCTGTATGCAGTGGAAATGGAGGCAGCAGCAGTTGCGCAAGTTTGCCATCTATTTGAAACGCCATTTGTGGTCGTTCGAGCGTTGTCAGATATTGCTGGGAAAGAATCCAATATCTCTTTTGATCAATTTCTAGAGCAAGCAGCGATTCACTCAACAGACCTTGTCCTGCGTATGATAAAGCAAACACAATAAAAGAAGGGGTTTCCCCTTCTTTTCCATACAAAGGAAGGGATTTATATGGTTGTCATACATGATATTACGGAATTAATTGGCCACACACCGCTTTTAAAACTGTCAGGGATGGGTGTGCCGGCAGGTGTTGATGTTTATGCAAAACTTGAAATGATGAACCCAGGCGGAAGTATTAAGGATCGCTTAGGTGATATGCTGATTAAAGAAGCGCTGGCATCGGGCAAACTGCGCCCAGGCGGAACCATTATTGAAGCAACTGCAGGAAACACAGGCATCGGGCTTGCGCTAAGTGCAAGAAAACATCAATTGCATCCGATCTTCTGTGTACCAGAACATTTTAGTCAAGAGAAACAACAGCTCATGAAGGCGCTTGGTGCAGAGATTATTCATACACCAAGAAAAGATGGGATGAAGGGTGCGATTGATCGAGCCCTTGAACTAGAGGCAAGCCTTGACAATGCGTATTGTGTCTTACAATTTAAAAACCAAGTAAATCCATTGACTTACTATAAAACGCTCGGGCCAGAAATATGGTCCGACCTCCAGGGAAACATAGACGTGTTTGTAGCAGGAGCGGGCTCTGGCGGAACGTTTCAAGGCTGTGCTGCCTATTTAAAAGAGCAAAAAGAAGCGCTAAAAACAGTGATCGTGGAACCAGAAGGATCTATTTTAAATGGCGGAAAGCCGGGACCGCATAGAACGGAAGGAATTGGCCTTGAATTTATTCCAGATTATATGGAATCGACTTTATTTGACGAGATTTATACCGTCAGTGACGATGATGCTTTCCGAATGGTGAAAGAAGCAGCTGAAAAGGAAGGTGTTCTGATCGGAAGCTCGTCTGGAGCCGCTCTATTTGCCGCTTTAGAGGAAGCGAAAAAGGCATCACCTGGGACGGTGATCGTCACTATTTTTCCTGATAGCAGTGAACGTTATCTAAGTAAAGGTATTTATGAGGGAGGAAAATAAAATGAAGCCAAAAACAATGATGATTCATAGTGGAATCACTGGTGATGAAAAAACAGGAGCCGTGTCTGTTCCCATTTACCAAGTCAGCACCTATAAGCAGCCTAAAGCAGGCGAGCACACTGGATATGAATATTCCAGAACTGCGAATCCAACAAGAACAGCACTGGAAACAGTCATTCGTGATCTTGAAGGAGGGGCAAACGGCTATGCATTCGGTTCAGGGATGGCTGCAATTACAGCTGTGATGATGCTGTTTAACAGCGGAGATCATATCGTACTGACTGACGACGTGTACGGCGGAACCTATCGTGTGATGACAAAGGTGCTCAACCGGATTGGCATTAAAGCCACATTTGTAGACACAAGTGATCCTGAAGCGGTGAAAAAAGCGATTTTACCAGAAACAAAAGCCGTCTATATTGAATCACCAACCAATCCATTGCTGAAAATGACCGATCTACAAGCCATAAGCCGGATCACAAAAGAAGCTGGCATCTTGATGATTGTCGATAATACGTTTTTTACCCCATATTTCCAAAAGCCGATTTCATATGGGGCTGACATTGTCTTGCACAGTGCCACAAAATATTTAGGCGGCCATAGTGATGTGGTGGGCGGACTTGTCGTGACAGCTACTGAAGAGCTTGGTGAAGAACTGCACTTTGTTCAAAACTCTACAGGCGGTATTCTTGGACCGCAAGATGCGTGGCTTCTAATACGAGGGATGAAAACGCTCGGACTAAGAATGGAAGCACATCAACAAAACGCGCAGAAAATCGCTGAGTTTTTAGAACAGCATCCTGCGATTACACGTGTCTATTACCCAGGTTTAAGCGCTCACCCAGGTCATGAGCTTGCAAAAACTCAAGCAACAGGCTTTGGCGGTATGATTTCTTTTGATATTGGAAAAGAAGAAAATGTCGACGTGTTTTTAAGCCAATTGAAATTGTTTACAATCGCAGAAAGCCTAGGGGCGGTTGAAAGTTTAATCTCTGTTCCTGCTCGCATGACCCATGCATCTATTCCAAAAGAGCGCAGAGAAGAGCTTGGTATCACAGATGGTTTAATCCGTATTTCTGTCGGTATTGAGGATATTGATGACTTATTACATGATATTGAACAAGGGCTCGACGCAGTAACGAATGGATAGATTTACATGCCCCTCGCTTTCTCTCACTATGGTAAGCTATCAATAGACATTGATAACGGGAAGGTGAAACAAGTGAAGAAAAAGTGGGATGGTTTAGTGACAGATTACAAGCAATACGCTTTTATTTTGCTTGCTGTCAGCACCTTTTTATATATTGGTACGATTTTACCGAATCAGCACATAGAAGCATTACCAAAAATGCTGATGCTGGCAGTTGATTGTGTTTTCCTATTGGCTGCTTTCCTTTGCGTGAAACGTGCGATCTTTTTTCAAAAAAAGCTACAAGAACTAGATGAAGATTAAGCAAAAAGTCTCCTCATATGATGAGGAGACTTTCAGCGTGTAGACAAACCCTCGCATTCTTTGTCAGTCCTGCGTGCCGGTGCTCACGAATGTCAAATTCGCTCCGCGCCGGTACTCGTCCTTCCTAGAATTCAAAGGTTTTCTATCACGCTGAAAAGAAGACAAAGGGCTAAAATCAAGTTCATTTTAGCCCTTTGTCAACAGTCTGAAGTTTCCTCATGTGTTGAGGAGACTTTTTTTAATTGCACTGGATAATTGGACAAGAATCACTGTAGAAATTTAGTCAAACACACAAAAATCATCTAATTTACTAAAAACAGGTTTACAAAATGGTGCTTGCTGGATATACTTACAAAGTAATAAAAAACGTAAAGGAGGCTGAAGAATATGTTATTCGTATCTACTTGTGATCAATTCAACAACCAATTTCATCATGTCATCAGCCTGTGGAAGAGCTCGTGTCCTTCCTTTACCTTTTACGGTTCACGCTACAAAACTGTTTAAGTAAACGAGGATTTCACGTATCATCCATCGCAGGTTAGAAGACACTGTCTTTTGATCTGCATTTTTGTGTGCCCGCAGGTCAACTGATAAAGAAGATCTGCGGGCTATTTCGCGTGCTGCGAACTGAAGGGAGGTGAGCGTATATGACAATCCATTTATTTTTTATCACATTGACGATCCAACGTAAATTCAAGGACATTGAAACCGTTCTTTATGAACAACAAGTCGAAACATTTTATGAAGAAATGAAGCAGAAACAACTAAAGTACATGAACTAAAAAGGACAATAAAAACATGAAAAGGAGGAGATTGACATGTTTATGATGCTTGCAATGCTTGATTGTTATACAAGGGAGAAGGACCAGGTTTAGACACGCTCCACATTGATCACCTGCACATATGATAACCGTAAAAGGAGATTGTGAGGTGATCAATGAATGTCGATGTCACCATATATGAGGTTTCCGTCAGTGGGGCACGGGTATGCGTCTATTCCGCATTCTTTAAAGCACGGGTACGGCAATCCATACAGAATGCAAAGAGAGCAAGAAGAAATGCTCAGACGCTATATGTACAATTATCCAACTTATTGGTATTAAAGAAAAGGAGCAGGAAACGTTATCGTTTCCTGCTCCTTTTACATTAGCAAATCCAGCTTGCACCGATGATGATTAACAAAATGAACAGTACAACAAGCAATGCGAATCCGCCTGCAAAACCGCCACCGTAGCCACCGCAGTAGCCTCCAGAATAACCGCCAAAGCCCATAATCTAGCACCACCTTTATCTAATCAAGATACATTCATAAAATATGCAGCTCATGCGGAAAACGAAATCAATCTGAGCACAATTAATGAAAATGCCTATTTGTTTAAATATTTTTCATTACGTGCGAAACATTTTCAGAAAAGGTGCCGTCTAATAAAAGACAAAGAAATTAGGACTAGGTCTTAACTTTTGTTAGGAGAGAGCCGATATGAAAAGTAAGAAAATTCGTAAATAGTTTTATTTACTGGTGCAAAGCAGGTGTTGACATTGATTCAAAGCTGGATTGGAAAACAAATGAGGGAACCAAAGGGCTTGTTCTCAAAATGGGTTGCCCGCTATATGGAAAAAAATCATCATAATATCAATCAATGGACGATTCAACTCTTAAATATACAAGAAAACGACCGGATTTTAGAAATTGGTACTGGAAGAGGTATGACATTATCTAAAGTAGCGGAAAAACTTGACCGAGGAAAAGTATATGGAATCGATGCTTCGCGTCATATGGTAAAATACGCGAAAAGAAAACATAAGAGACTTGTCGAGCAGGAAAAAGCCGTTATCACACTTGGAAAAGCTGAGCAATTACCTTTTGAAGACAGATCATTCAATAAATTGTTCACAGTGCAGACCATCTATTACTTGCCAGATATCGAACAAGTCATGAAAGAGGTATATCGTGTTCTTCAAGTGGATGGAGAAGTATTCTTATCTTTTCAAAAGCAGGAACTAATGAAGGAACAAAAACGCTCACAGTCTCTTTCAACGTACAGTGAAGAAGACATCAGCTGTCTTTTTTCAGCGTATCACTTTAGAGACGTCTCTGTTTACCATTATGATACATACATCTGTATCAAAGCCTTAAAATGATGAAAATATTTCCCAGGTAATGAACAAGCACTCAAAAAAAGGCTCTTCGCCAGAAGGGCCTTTTTTGCATGTGGGAATTGATCATTCATCAATAAAAAAGACTCTTCACAAGAAGAGTCTTTTGCATTCATTTCATATGTAGGGGCCAGCCAGGTGTGTAAGGAATGATAGTATATATAAGGAATTTGTTTGTCGATTAAGGATACCTGTCTGGCTTATTCCTTATATCGACAATGTTCTGCAAATGTTTAGCTTTTTTTTCAATATTTTCTTTTTTATTTGACTGGAAAATACATTTTTCTCTCCTAGATAGACATTTGTCACTTATTTTTTGAGTCAATGTGCGGTTAAAAGAAGGAAAAAGCCCGAGAAAGAGAGAATTTTGGAGAGACTTCATTTTTAAACAAAAAGGGAGGAATGAAAACATGTCGGGAAACAAAGGTGTCGTTTACAAAGGAGCAGGAAATGTAGCAGTTGAGGATATTGGATACCCTGATTTGGTTTTAAGGGATGGCCCTGGTGTACCTAAAGCCAATGTTGGACGTAAGTGTGAGCATGGCGTCATTTTAAAAGTAGTGACAACAAACATTTGCGGGAGCGACCAGCATATGGTAAGAGGGCGCACAACTGCGCCTGAAGGACTTGTCCTTGGTCATGAAATTACTGGTGAAGTCGTTGAAGTTGGACGAGATGTAGAGTTTATCCAAAAGGGTGATCTCGTATCAGTTCCGTTTAATATTGCCTGTGGCCGTTGCGTCATGTGTAAGGAACAAAAAACCCATGTGTGTTTAAATGTGAACCCCGATCGACCTGGCTCAGCTTATGGTTATGTAGATATGGGCGGATGGGTTGGCGGCCAATCAGAGTACGTCATGGTGCCATATGCTGATTTCCAGCTGCTTAAATTTCCGGACAAAGATCAGGCGATGGAGAAAATACTTGATTTGACAATGCTTTCCGATATTTTCCCGACAGGTTTTCATGGTGCGTATTCGGCTGGCGTAAAACCAGGCTCTACTGTCTATATTGCTGGTGCAGGGCCAGTAGGTCTTGCAGCAGCGCATTCCGCTCAGCTCCTTGGCGCTTCTGCTGTCATCGTCGGCGATCTCAATGAACAAAGGCTCGAGCAGGCGAGAAGCTTTGGCTGCGAAACGATTAATTTACGAAAACATGATCGAATCGGTGAACAAATGACAAACATCCTTGGAGAGCCAGAAGTCGACTGTGCGGTCGATTGTGTCGGCTTTGAAGCTTCAGGTCATGGAGATCAAGGAGAAGCACCAGCCACCGTTTTAAATACAATTATGGATATTACCAAAGTTGGCGGTAAGCTTGGAATTCCAGGACTTTACGTCACAGAAGATCCAGGTGCTGTGGATGAAGATGCAAAAGTTGGATCTCTGAAAGTGCGAATTGGACTTGGCTGGGCCAAAGCCCATACCTTTGTGACAGGCCAAACCCTGTCATGCAATATCACCGCAGCTTGATGAAATCTATTTTAAGCGGAAGAGCACAAATCGCCAAAGCCGTTAATGCAACCGTCATTTCCCTTGATCAAGCCCCTAAAGGATATAGCGATTTTGATTCGGGTGTGGCGAAGAAATTTGTGATTGACCCGCATGGCATGATTTCTAAATAATGATCCATCGAAAAAAACTTACAGGATTTTTCCTGTAAGTTTTTTTGTTTATAAATATAAAAAGACCTATACTGTTCTTCTATATTTCATAACGTGGTAAAATGAGTAAATTGGAAAAAATGATCTTTAGTTGAAAGACATACCATAAAACGGTTGGCAATGATTGGACAGGATTTTGATAGATAGGAAGAATAGAGGAGAGATTGCGATTGCTAAAAGTACAAAACATCATCAAAAATTATGAAGGTAAACAAGTATTAAAAGGGGTTAGCTTCCACTTAAAACAAGGTGAATCATTTGGACTGTTGGGCCCTAATGGTGCAGGGAAATCAACCTTAATCGGTATCATGACAGGACTTATACATGCAACGAGCGGGACTGTTACGATTGGAGGCATTGATCTACATAAAGAAACAACAAAGCATGCACAGCAATTGATTGGCATTGTTCCGCAAGAGATCGCTTTATATTTAGATATGTCAGCAAAAGAAAATTTAACGTTTTGGGGGAAAATGTATGGACTTAAAGGAGAAGAATTAAAAAGCAGAGTACAAGAAATCCTTGAATTAATTGGTCTGGGCAATAGAGCGAATGATAAGGTGAAAGTATTCTCAGGAGGGATGAAAAGAAGAGTGAATATCGGATGTGCGATTTTGCATCGGCCAAAACTATTAATAATGGATGAGCCTACAGTGGGTATAGACCCGCAATCCAGAAATCATATATTAGAAACAGTTAAAACGCTAAATAGTGAAGGAATGACGATTATTTATACGAGTCATTACATGGAGGAAGTCGAATATCTATGTGAAAAAATAGCTATTATGGATCAAGGTTCTTTCATTAAGGTAGGTGATTTAAGTGAATTGGCTGAGCTTGTTGGAGAAAAAAGAGAAATCATTTTTACGATTAAATGTGAACAAGGACAAAAGGATATGGAGCGAGTGTGCCAATATATAAATGAATATCACCCACTGAATGACTTTATGGTGCAGGGAAATCAAATCAAATTATTTGATGACAATCCTCAGCATTTACTAAGTCAACTTATTCAAGGTGTAACCGCATTAAATGTTCAATTAATTTCAGCAGAAGTTGTAGAACCAAATTTAGAAAATGTATTCTTGTATTTCACAGGTAAGAAATTACGAGACTAGACCGAATAGAGGTGAGCATATGAGCATTTGGGTTATACTGAAAGATCTATTATTGTTTTTTAGGGATAAGAAAAGCTTTTTTACACTTTTTTTTATGCCTATCATATTAATTGCTATATTAGGTGCAGCATTTGGAGACAACATGAAGAAAGATAGCGAAATTAGGATCAATTCATTTCGAGTAGGAATAACAGATCAAGATAAGTCCGCTACAAGTAAAATGTTTCTTTCAACATTGTCTAAGAGTGAACTCAGTGACATATTTGAAGTGAAGGTCACCTCGAAAAATCAGCTAGAGAAAGAATTAAATAGTAGAGACATTACAATGGGTATAATCATCAAGCCGAATTTTGAAAAAAGCATATTAAATCACGATCATGTGCAATTGAATATTTTGAAAGGACCTAATTCAAGCTTACAGGAAATGGTCCTAGAAAATGTGGTTTTGCAATTCTTTCAAAATTATCATATGAATCGTATTCTGATGCCGTTGAATCAAGGTAAAGAAGTGGAGATCGTGTCTGATCAACTGAAAAAAGAACTAGTGAACGAAAGGAATATTCATATCAACAGCCAGCCGATTACATCCTTCCAATACTACGCAGGCGGGATGGGTGTGCTTTTTTTATTAATGACTGTTGTTTTCTTGGTTAGCAGTATGATAGAGGAAAAAGAAGAAGAAGTCTATAAAAGACTACTAGTATCAAAGTTAAGCAACACTAGTTATATCATTGGAAAGTTATTGGGCATTTTTTTAATGAGTATGATTCAACTTGCGGTCATTATTTTATTTACTAGTTTTGTCTTTAAGGTGAATTGGGGAGAGCCTTTTACTGTTGTTATGATCGGATTTAGTTTTATATTAAATGCTGCGGGTTTAGGGGTGCTGATTGGTTCTTTTATCAATAGAGAAAAAACGTTTAACAGTGTGGGGATTTTAGGAACTCAAGTGTTAGCTGCTTTAGGTGGGAGTATGGTGCCCTTATACTTATTCCCACAATGGTTGATGAATATCAGCTATTTTTTACCTAATTCTCTTGCACTTCAAATGTTTTTGAAAAGTATGGCAGGTGCTGATTTTAGTGAAATTCAAAGCGGATTATTACTTAGCTGTGGGATGGGACTAGCTTTCTTCATCATTGCTTTATTAAGAATGTCTTTTGAAAGGAAGCATCGCTATGCATAAAATATTAGCCATTATCACGTTAAAGTTAAAAGAAACATTAAAGTCTCCATTGGCTCTCATTTTTTTATTTGTTATGCCAATCATATTTAGTTTTATCTTTGGCAGCACGGCATCAGATACAAAGAAACCCACAGTTGCTTTTGTTCAAAATCCTCAACAAGACGAACTCAATCAGGAAATATTAAAAATGCTCAAAAAGAACACGACATTTCTTTGGATAAAGGCGTCTGAAATTGAAGCGGAAGAATTAGTATCTGATGAAAAGGTAATTGCGTCGGTTAAAGTCTCTGATCAATTAGAGTCCCATTTAAAAGAAAATAAAGAGATTTTTGATGTGACAGTTTATAAGAAAACTGAGGAATATGCAGTCTTATCTCCCTATTTAAAAGAGGCAGCAGCGATCATTTATCAGATCAATTACGGTGTGAAAGATCAGAGAAGTGCTTCTCTCACCACTACATTGAATAAGTTAAATGAATCTGGCACCATTTCGTTGGTTGAAAAAAATCAAGATGGTCAAGCAAGCCAGCACCCAAATATAATACCGCTTGGCTTTACCATTATGTTTATGATGTTTGCGATTTCAAGCTCTTTGTCCTCTATACATTTGGAGTATAAAAATTATACATGGCAAAGATTGCTTTCGAGTCCCATCCATAAAATATATGTACTTCTGGGCTATTTAATGGCATATTTCCTTCTTGGATGGATACAATTAGGTGTTCTTTTGACCATCTTATCTATTTTCTTTAATGTCTACTTAGGCAACCTATTTCTTATTTTATTGTTCGGATCATTTGTTATAGGCCTTGTCGTAAGTTTAGGATTTATGATAGCTACTTTATCTCAAACGAAAAAACAAGCTGAAATCTTTAGTGCAATTGTCATTGTAGGATCGTGCATGCTGGGTGGTATTTATTGGCCTCTAGATATCGTTCCAGACATTATGAAGAAGATTTCTTTGACTATACCGCAAACATGGATGATGTCTGGTTTTGGTGAGATCATGAGCGGCAATGTTAATCTTTCTATCTTATTATTAGATGCGACGGTTTTAATTGCTTTTACGGTGGTCTTTATGATCATTGGTTTGAAGAGTATCAGATCCTATTAATCCTTTGTTCTTCTAAAAAGCCCTCTATAGCTATGTAGAGGGCTTTTTGTATACATGTGATTTACTTTAAATGATTGGATAACTCGTTAATATTTAATGGTGAAAGAAATGGAAGGCTGCCCAAATAAATATTTCACACTACCCATTGAGAAGGATATAATCCTCTGTTAAATCAACAAACGCCTTCAAAGCAGGAGACATCCATTTATTTTTATGCCAGAATAGTTGGATTTTCGTTGTGAGACAGGGTCCCATCCAATTGATTTTAATCATATGGCCTTCTGTTATTTCTCTTTTTATAGAAATTTCGGGAAGTACAGCAATTCCTAGACCAGCCATTACACATTTTTTTATGGCTTCTACATCTGCTAGTTCTAGTTTACTTCTCGGTTTTGCTCCTGCCTGTGTCAAAGAGTGTTCGAAGGCATAACGATAATCGCAGTCTTCAGTTAACAACAATCTTTGCTCGTCTAAATCGATAGGATATACTTTTTGTTTTTTGCTCAATGGATTTGTTGGACAGCATACAATGGCCATCGGTTCATCTTTTAATTCTTTTACAATTAAATGTGAGGATACGACAGGATTCATTGATAATAGGGCGACATCAATTTGTCCTTCTAGTAATAGATTTAAAACATCCTTTTCAGCTATTCCGGGACGGAAAATTAGTTCTACTTTAGGATACGTTGTTTGAAAGTCCGTTAAAATATGAGGAAGTCGATAGGTACATTGTGTTTCAGATGCACATATTCTCAAAATGCCGCTTGGCTCACTCATCCCGCCAACAGCCTCTAATGCTTCTCCTGTTAAACCTAAAATCTTATCCGTATAATCTTGAAACTTCATACCAGCTTCTGTTAAAATTACCCTTTTTCCAAGCCTTTCAAAAAGAGGGGTTCCTAACTCTTCTTCTAATGCAGCGATATTTGCCGTGATACTAGATTGAGCATAGCCAAGTATTTGTGCTGTTTTTGTAAAGTTTAAAACTTTTGATGCTGTTTGGAACATCATCAGTTGCTTTATTTCCAACGTCAATCCCTCCTAAATCGGATGAGCCGATTGATGCAATCAGAAAACTTCTATAGATAGATCATAACATTTTTACTATGATAAAAGTAGGCGCTTTCATTATTTAGAATGTTCAGATTTTATAGGGGATGGCTTTGTTTGAAACGATTGTCAATTCAATAAATGACTTTTTATGGACATATATTTTAGTCGTTATGTTAATAGGGATTGGAATCTACTTTACGATGAGAATGAAGTTTATGCAAATTGTCTTACTAAAAGAGATCTTCCGTTCTATTTTTGAAAAAGCTCCAAAAATAAAAGGGAGTCAAGACATTTCTTCAATGCAAGCTTTCTTTATCGGAGCAGCGACGAGGATTGGAACTGGAAATATGGCAGGTGTTGCTATTGCCATCACAGTTGGTGGTCCTGGAGCTATTTTTTGGATGTGGTTTGCAGCAGTTTTAGGGGGAGCTTCTGCATTTGTCGAAAGCACACTCGCTCAAATATATAAAGTGAGAACAAGTGATGGTTTTAAAGGGGGGCCAGGCTATTATATACAAAAGCAATTTGGACTGAAATGGCCAAGTAGGATCTTTGCCTTTTCTGTTATTCTTAGTTTTGGCTTGATTTTTAATGCAGTACAAACGAACACCATCACAAATGCCTTTCGATATTCATTTGGTATCAGTCCAATTGGCATGGGGGTATTCGTAACCATTCTTACGGCTCTCATCATTTTTGGTGGTGTAAAGAGAATTGCCCGCTTTACCCAAATCATTGTGCCAATCATGTCCTCGTTTTATATTATCTTAGCACTTTATGTGATTGTCACAAATATCGCTGATGTACCCGCAGCATTAGCAAGTATTATGAAAAGTGCGTTTGGATTAGAGCAAATGGTTGGAGGCGGAATCGGCGCTGCAATAATGAACGGTGTCAAACGCGGTTTATTTTCCAATGAAGCAGGAATGGGAAGTGCGCCAAATGCAGCAGCTGCTGCCCATGTTTCACACCCAGTAAAACAAGGGTTTGTTCAATTATTAGGCGTATTTTTTGATACATTAGTTGTTTGTAGTTGTACAGCATTTATTATTATGCTATCAACAGTAGAAACAGCAGGTGATTTGTCAGGTATTGAAATTACTCAAGCTGCAATGGCGCAGCATTTCGGTTCTTGGGCTAGTATTTTCTTAGCATTTGCGATCTTTACTTTTGCATTTAGCTCCATTGTAGGTGGCTACTATTACGGTGAAGCCAATATCGGTTTTATTCATCACAGTGTAACCGCGCTATTCGTGTATCGAATCACTGTTTTAATGATGATCATGTTTGGTGCTCTCGCCAACTTACAAATCGTTTGGACGTTAGCGGACTTGTCGATGGCGATTATGGCTATTGTTAACTTGGTTGCCATTGCGATTTTAGGCAAATTTGCTTTTGCGGCTCTAAATGATTACATGGGACAAAGAAAGATAGGAAAAAACCCTGTTTTTTACGCTTCTACCATTCCAGGTTTAAAAGGAATAGAATGGTGGGGAGCAGAAAAACAAGCGATTAAATCAACAAATGAAGGGGTAGAAAATCAATGATAAATTTTGAATATGATTGTCATACGAAAATGATCATGGGGACTGGAAAATCTAAAGATATTGCCTCTATTGTAGAGGACATTGTTTTGCCTAGTGCTACAATTATGATTGTGACTGACCCTGGTGTAAAAAGCGCAGGATTGGTGACGCCTATTGAAGCATATTTGCAAGAAGCTGGTTATTCCGTTGTCGTCTTTGATCAAGTATCTCCAAACCCAAGAGATCATGAATGTCTAACGGGTGCAGAGCTCTTTAGAAAAGTACAAGCATCAGCGGTTATTGCGATTGGCGGAGGCAGCCCAATGGATACGGCAAAAGCCATTGCTTTATTAGGTCCAAATGGCGGTAATCCTGAAGAGTATATAGCAGGGAAGAAGGCGTATACAAATGTATCACCCTTAATTTGTATTCCAACCACGGCTGGAACTGGCTCTGAGGTGACCCGTTCATCTGTGATTACGTTAGCTGCTTCACATAAAAAAATCACCTTAAAACATGCCTTGCTTCGACCAACTATTGCGATTTTGGATCCTGCTCTTACTTCTACTGTGCCAAAAAGTATAACAGCGGCAACAGGTGTTGATGCACTGGTCCATGCGATTGAAGGCTATACATGTAAAGAAACAAACCCTATATCTAAGGCGATGGGAGCAAGCGCAATGAAAACCATTGTGACCTATTTACCGAAGGCGTATGAAGACGGGTCTGATTTAGAAGCAAGATACAAAATGCAGGAAGGTAGTTTACTCGCTGGCTTATGCTTCGGTTCCGCTGATGTAGCAGCTGTGCATTGTTTAGCCGAAGCGCTCGGCAGTCTTTATGATACGCCTCATGGTATCGCAAATGCTGTGTTTTTACCTTATGTCATACAATTTAATGCAGCTGAAAACAAATCATTGCACATAGAGCTTGCAAACATCATGGGCTTTGCAGATAAAACGGATGCAGATGATGTTGCGATTCAAAAATTAATGGATGGTATGTATACATTCACAAAGAATTTAGGTATTCCATCACTAAAAGAATTATCTTATGTAAAAGTAGAAGATTTTGAAAAAATGGCTGAACTAGCAGAACAAAATAACTCTACAAAAAGCAATGTTCGTGCCGTTACGAAAGCGGACTACTTAGATATACTAAAGGCTGCTTTTTAATTATAGTCATACAGAAAAAGAGCCGAATAGAATGACTGAATGATAAACACAAACTTTCCCAGACTTTACACAAGAAGCAAACGACTATGTCGTCAATATGGAGAATTACAAATATACCACCCTCCTAATGTAAGATTTAGGTGGTGGTTTTTCTATGTCCCATTTGACTAGGTATCATGTATACATGAGTGGTATGATAGACGACAACATCTCATGAGAGAAAGGATAGGATAAACGATGAACTTTCACAATAAAACAGTTGTCATCACTGGCGCAGCCAATGGAATTGGTGAGTCGATTGCGTATGGCTATGCGAAAGAAGGGGCGCGTGTTGTGCTTGCGGATATTGACGAAGAGAAGGGCAAGCGCTTGGAAGATCAGCTGAAAAAGGAGTCCTTTGAGGCTTTTTTTAAAAAGACGGATGTGAAACAAGAGAAGGATATTCAAGACATCATGTCGGCTGCTGTGGCTCGTTATCAAACGATCGATATTCTCATCAATAATGCAGGGGTTATGTGTACAAAATCGCCTTATGAGCTAACGGTTGATGAGTTTGATCATGTGCTGCATACAAACCTACGAGGTGCTTTTCTATGTGCAAGGGAAGCGGCACGTTATATCAAAGAGAATCCAAACGGCGGTTCCATTGTGAATATTTCATCTACCCGTGCGACCATGTCAGAGCCTCATACAGAAGCGTATGCTGCATCAAAAGGCGGGATATCAGCACTTACTCATGCGCTGGCTGCTTCTTTTAGTCAGGATCACATAACAGTAAACAGCATTTCCCCTGGGTGGATTGAAACGAAGGATGAGAAAAATTTGCGAGAAATTGACCATCAGCAGCACCTTTCCAATCGAGTAGGAACGCCAAAGGATATTGTCAAAGCTTGTTTTTATTTAACAGATGAAGACAATCAATTTGTGACTGGAACCGATTTGGTTGTTGATGGCGGCATGACTAGAAAAATGATTTATGCGGATTAACATGAAAAAACATTGACGCCTTGACGGAGACGCAGTACAATATAGAACAACTCAGCTGAAGATCGTGATGAAAAAAAGATAAAGCGCAAATAGAGAAGAGTATGTAATGGCTGCCTCACACAGAGAACTCCGTGAAGCTGAGAAGGAGCTGGGAAGCGTTACAGAACCAAGCCTCTTAGCTCTGCACCGGATTCATTGTGATGGTGGTGCAGCGGCATTCTCCCGTTATAGAGATGGGTTAGCGATAACCTGCTAAGGTTCATCTGGTAACAGGTGAATGAACTGAGGTGGCAACGCGGAGTCAATCCCGTCCTCAAGACAGAAATGTCTTGGGGGCGGGATTTTTTTATGACAAAAAGGAGGGCACCACGATGAAAAAACATTGGCGGGATATGAGCATGTTACTTGGAGCGATTGGTATTGCGAACATAGGAGAATGGATTTATATGATTGCTCTCCATCTGCTGATTTTTCAGGAAACGGGCTCCGTTCTTGCTGTAACAGCCGTCTATATGTTAAGACCTGTCTCGGCTCTTTTAACAAATAGCTGGTCTGGTAGTTTAGTAGATAGACTGAATCAGCGGAATGTCATGATCAGTCTAGATCTATGCCGGGCCGTTCTGATTGCTTGTTTACCCTTTGCCTTATTTTCAGGCCACTTATTGATCGTATATGTGATGCTATTTCTCATTCATATGGCACAAGCCATGTTTCATCCAGCTTCGATGGTGTATATGACAGCACTAATCCCGGCGGATAAACGAAAACGG
This sequence comes from Bacillus sp. FS02, assembly GCF_024398395.1. Classification (NCBI taxonomy): domain Bacteria; kingdom Bacillati; phylum Bacillota; class Bacilli; order Caryophanales; family Bacillaceae; genus Bacillus; species Bacillus sp. FS02. Next base: position 3,268,102 of record NZ_CP074101.1, read on the forward strand.
TTTAATGCCATTCGATCTTTGCTTCAGTCTGGTGGATTTTTACTCGGACCCGCCGTAGCAGGGCTGCTTTTTCTCATTGGTACACCAGTCCTTTCAATTTATGTAAATGCAATCTGCCTTTTGATATCTGCTGTTTTGACGATGTGTTTACCGATTTTGTCAAAAGCAGACGGGGCACAAAAGGGTTTTTCTCTCTCGGTATTAAAGGAAGATGCAAAACTTGTCTTTCATTTCAGTCTCACATCCCGTCAAGTGATGGCCGTGTATTTATTATTTAGTGCTGCCATCACGGTGCTGCCGACTGCAATTGACTCACTTGAAGCAGCTTTTGCAAAGGAAGTGCTGATGTTGTCCAATACCGAATATGGGTTTCTTGTCAGTGTAGCTGGAGCAGGGATTATCTTAGGGGCATGTCTCAATACGGTCATTGTCGAAAGGCTGCCTATTTCAGTGATGCTTGGTGCGGGGAGTTTGTTTGTGGCTTTTGGATACTTGATCTATGCTTTTTCAAGCACATTGACTATCGCAGCAGCTGGCTTTTTTGTTCTCGCTTTCTTTTTAGCATTTGCAAACACTGGTTTTATGACTTTTTATCAAACGAATATCCCGGTAGAGGTCATGGGGAGAGTGGCAAGTTTTTATGCGTTATGTGAAGCAGTTCTGACGATGATGATGACAGGAATATGCGGCGCATTGGCGCATGTTTTATCGATACGTACTTCTGTCATAATTGGCTGCCTATGTATGCTTCTTATTTGTCTGTTGCTATGTTTTGTCATTTTTCGTCCATTGACTGTCAAAAAAATAGTGCATCTTACTTAGAAAATTAAAAAAATTATGTTATCATTATTTAAGTAAGTTAATTAAATTGATGAGAAAAGGAGTCTTACAAATGAAAGCACTACGCTGGCACGATCAAAAAGACATTCGACTAGAGGAAATTGACGAACCAACAGTTGCTCCAGGAAAAGTGAAACTGAAAGTAAAATGGTGCGGCATTTGTGGTAGTGATTTACATGAATATTTAGGCGGGCCGATCTTCATTCCTGTGAACGAACCTCATCCACTTACAAAAGAAAAAGCACCCATTACACTGGGACACGAGTTCTCTGGTGAAATTGTAGAAGTTGGAGAAGGCGTGAGTAATTACAAAGTAGGCGATCGAGTGGTTGTTGAACCTATTTTTGCAACTCACGGGCACCAAGGTGCTTACAACTTAGATGAAAACATGGGCTTTTTAGGACTTGCTGGTGGCGGTGGAGGATTCTCTGAATATGTATCTGTCGATGAAGAATTACTTCATTTGTTACCAGACGAAATTTCATATGAGCAAGGTGCACTTGTTGAACCTTCTGCAGTTGCTTTATATGCGGTTCGTTCTAGTAAAGTGCAAGCTGGGGATACAGCAGCTGTGTTTGGCTGTGGACCAATCGGTTTACTTGTCATTGAAGCATTAAAAGCAGCTGGTGCTACTGACATTTATGCAGTGGAATTATCAAAAGAGCGCCAAGAAAAAGCAAAAGAACTTGGAGCGATCATTGTAGATCCTTCTCAGTATGAAGATGTTGTTCAAGAAATCGCACGCCGTACAAATGGTGGAGTCGATGTTTCTTTTGAAGTGACAGGTGTACCTGTTGTATTGAAGCAAGCAATCCAATCAACTAGAATTTCAGGTGAAACAGTCATTGTAAGCATTTGGGAAAAAGGCGCAGAAATTATGCCGAATGACATTGTCATTAAAGAACGTACAGTCAAAGGAATCATCGGCTACAGAGATGTTTTCCCATCTGTATTAAACTTAATGAGAAAAGGCTATTTCTCTGCAGACACACTCGTCACGAAAAAAATCAAGCTGGACGATGTGATCGAAGATGGCTTCCATGCATTAATCAATGAAAAAGATCAAGTGAAAATTTTAGTCAGTGCTGAATAAGTAGGACGATAAAGAGAATGGCAGATGCCGTTCTCTTTTTTTTATAAGAGCATGCGATTTTTCATAAAGAGGGGATCGGCTGAATAGTGATAAGTGCAAAGGTGTTTGTAAATAAAGGATATGACATCATGTTTTATCACATTAAAGAACTGCAATATGAAGCAAAGCCCTCTAAGCCGGACCCTCTTTATGCGAAAAAATTACAAGAGGTGTTAGGCGGTCAATATGGAGAAATCAGCGTGATGATGCAATATTTATTTCAAGGGTTTAACTGCCGAGCGGATCAAAAATATAAAGATTTGCTCCATGACATTGGAACGGAGGAAATCGGTCATGTCGAAATGCTGGCAACGATGATTGCTCGATTACTTGATAATGCCCCAGTTAAAGAACAAGAAGAAGCGTATCAAAGTGATCCAGCACTTGCAGCCGTCATGGGCGGAATGAATCCTCAACATGCAATTGTTGCAGGCTTAGGGGCAATGGCAGCAGATAGTCAAGGGTATCCGTGGAATGCAAAATATATCATTGCAAGCGGAAATTTAATGGCTGACTTCCGGGCAAATTTGAATGCGGAGTCACAAGGCAGACTTCAGGTTACACGGCTTTATGAAATGACCGATGACCGCGGAGTGAAGGATATGCTCTCCTTTCTCATTGCTCGTGATACATATCATCAAAATATGTGGCTGGCTGCAATTAAGGAATTAGAAGAACGAGAAGGGGATGTCGTTGTTCCAACCACCTTCCCGCGCTCACTGGAAAAACAGCAAGTATCCTATGATTTGTTTAACTTCTCAAGAGGAGAAGAAAGCAAAGAAGGCAGATGGGCACATGGCCGAAGTATGGATGGAAAGGGAGAATTCAGATATATTTCTGCTCCTGTCGTGTTCGGCTCTGCGCCTAAACTCAAACCAGCACCGAAAGAACTATATAACACACCGAAAAAAGGAGAATAAAAAAGTCGATCAGGGTTTGTGCCTGATCGACTTTTTTAACGTCCAAGAGATTTTCCGTACACGCTGACTCGTTTCTCTAACAAAGCAAAAGCGAGTTCTAAGAAAATACTAAGCATCCAATAGATCAAAGCAGAGACGAGATACGTTTCTAAAAATTTGTAGCCGTCATTTGCAATGATGCGAGAGATCCCCATGATTTCCAGTACACCAATTGTAAACGAAAGGGATGTGGCTTTTAACAGCTGAATGAGCTGATTCCCTAGGTTTGGCAGGGCAACCACAAACGCTTGCGGTAAAATAATGCGCATCATCGCCTGTCTGGTGGTCATGCCAACGATTTTCGCCGCTTCAAGCTGCCCTCTGTCTACCGCAAGGAGTGCGCTGCGGACCACTTCTGTTAAATGTGCGGCTGAATGCAGGCTGAAGGTGATAAGGGCAACGGTAAGCGGGGAGACCATATCCGGGTGAAAGGTCAACCCAAAAGTGCTATTCATTTTGGTCAGAACAAATGGAATGCCATAAAAGAAAGCAAACAACTGAACAATGAGAGGTGTTCCTCTAAAAAATGAGACATAGAGCGTGACCAGCTGGCGGAGCACAGGGATACGAAAGAGGCGAATGAAAGCAAAAATAGATCCAATCAAAAGGCTCACAGCCATAGAAACAAGTGCAATCAATAAGGTAAAGGGAACGCCTTTTAGAATATGTGGTATTTGGTCAATCGCAAATGATATATCAATGGTTTGCATCAAATCGCCTCCTTAGCGTGACAGGCTGGTGCGGCCTTTCACAAATTTTCTTTCCAGTAGCATCGTGATCAGTTCAATACTGATGCAAATCAGCCAATACACAATTGCAATGATGACGTACACTTCAAACATCCCTATCCCGTAGTTATTACCTAGTATGATTTTGACCTGTCCCATCATATCAATGAGTCCGATTGTAAATGCAATGGCGGTATCTTTCACGAGATCAATGGTGTAATTTCCGAGGTTCGGAAGTGCAATGAGAAAGGCTTGCGGAATAATGATCCTCATTAATGCCTGCGTATCTGTCATCCCAACAATGTAAGCTGCTTCAAGCTGATCTTTCCCAACAGAGGAATATGCACTGCGAAAGACTTCAGATAAATAAGCGCCCGTATGTAACGAGAATGTGATCATCACAAATAACACACGATCCCAATGATTGATTTGAATTCCCGCCATGAGTAAAAGCTGAGGCAGGCCAAAATAAATGAGGAATAACTGAACAATGAGCGGTGTACTTCGTGTAAATGACAAATAAATGACCGCCAATTGTTTCAGCACTGGAATTTGTTTGATTCGAATGCAAGCAAACAGCAATCCGATGATGATGGCAAAAAACAATGACACCACAATCATCAGAAATGTGAGTGGCAGGCGATCAACCACCTGTAAAAAGATTCTTAACCAATCTCCAGCTGTAAACGTCATGGCACTTCCTTCCTTTCTTCATATTGATAGCCTTGCTCTGATATATAGTCAATATCTTGAAAGAAATCAACGCCAAACCATTTCTTCGCAAGGTCAGGTAATGTTCCGTCTTCTATCATCTCTTGTGTCACTCGGTCCAATTGTGATGCTAGTTTCTTTTGACTAGGCTGTAAGACAAGATAAATAGGTTCCTTTGAGACAATGCCGCCCACTTTGACTTTCAGGTGAAGATGTTTTTGAATCGTATCAAAGGTCGAAATATTCATAAAAGCCGCATCGGACCGTCCACTTTCGACTCGTTTTAAATTGAGTTCGTTTGAAGGGCTTTCAATGGTCGTGAGCGGAATTTTCCGATCATTTTCTTCATTATATTGATTTAATATGGAACGAAGGCCGCCGCTAGGACTGACGGGAGCGAGCTTTTTTGATGTCATATCGTCTAGAGATTGAATATCTTGCTCTGATTCATTCACAATTAAACCTGTCATCGAATAGCCGTATGGAACCTTAGGATAAAGAAAGCGTTTTTCACGTTCAGGATTACTAAAAAACCAATTAGCCGCCATTTCAAATTTCCCAGCGCCGATCCCAATTAAATTGGATTCTTCCTCGCCGAAGATATAATCAAAATGAATGTGTGGCAAACGTTTCTCGACTTCATTTAAATAATCGATGTTATAGCCAATCGGTTCGTTGCGGTCATTTGTGGCTAAAAAAGGCGGATTGACTTCTGCGCTTAGTGCGACTTTGACAATTTGTCTGCCATCATCTGTTGTCGTTTTCACACTGCTGCAGCCAATGAGAGAGAGGAGAAACAGAAGGATACTAGCGGCGGTGAATAAAGTCTTGCGCTTCATCTGTCTTCCTCCAATCCTTGCCACATCCCGCGATGAATTCTTGATAAAAATTGTTTCGTCCGTTCATGCTGAGGCTTCATCAGGACGTCTTCTGGTGAGCCTTTTTCAACGATTTCCCCATCTGCCATAAAGATCACTGTATCCGCTACATCTTTTGCAAACGAGATTTCATGCGTCACAATGACCATCGTCATGCCTTGGCTCGCAATATCTTTCATCATTTCAAGGATTTCTCCGACCATCTCTGGGTCTAGTGCGGACGTTGGTTCATCAAACAAAAGCACCGCAGGATTCATGGCAAGAGCACGAGCAATCCCAATCCGCTGCTGTTGACCGCCGGATAATTCACTTGGAAACGCATCTTTTTTATGAAGCAGCCCAATTCGCGTTAACAATTGCTCTCCGATTTTTTCCGCCTCTTTTTTAGACATGTTTTGAGACACAATCAATCCTTCTGTGATGTTTTCAAGTGCTCGTTTATTTTGAAACAAGTGATAATGCTGAAACACCATAGACGATTGCTGTCTGAGTTTTAGAAGATCTTTTTTTCGATATTGTTCAAATTGAATCGTGGCTTCTCCAACTGTCAGCGTTCCTTTGTCTGGGATATCAAGGCTGTTTAAACTGCGGAGAAGGGTTGTTTTTCCTGATCCGCTCGGTCCAATAATGGCGACCACTTCACCTTCTTGTACGGTGAAATCAATTCCTTTTAACACATGAGTTGACCCATAGGATTTATGTAGATTAATAGCAGAAATCATAAAAGCATCACGTTCCTTTGACATATGTACTTAATATTGATAAAATTTAACACATTAAATCCTATAAGTAAAGTGTGTTTTAATAATACCTATTGGATAAATCGGATATGATAGATTGCGAGAAACAGAGGAGTTGGATACGTTTTGTCTAAAGCATTATTTGTCGATACAGATTTTCAAAAAAATTGGCTGAATCAACTAGAATCCCTTCGTGAAACGATCGAACAGTCTGCAAAAGAACATGATGAGGGTGCCTATTTTCCTAAACAGAATATCGAATCATTAGTAGAACTGGGCTATACAACGTTGTCTCTGCCTGTTGAGTACGGGGGCGGGGGTCAATCTGTAAAGGATATGGTCCTTTTTCAAGAAACACTAGGAAGTATGGATGGAGCAACTGCCTTATCGATCGGTTGGCACCAAGGAGTTGTTGGTGAAATTTATGAAAAGAAACTATGGAATGAGAAGCAGCTGCAATTTTTTGCTGAAGAAATCAAAAATGGGGCTCTTGTGAACCGGGCCGTCAGTGAGGCGCAGACAGGGAGTCCAACAAGAGGAGGCAAACCTGGAACAACTGCAACGAAATCAGGAGATCATTGGGTGATCAATGGCCGGAAAACATTCACAACGATGTCACCAGCACTCACATACTTTCTCGTCGGTGTATGGATCGAAGAAAAAGAAGCGATGGGCTTCTTCTTAATTCACCGTGATACAAAAGGTGTTTCTATAGAAGAAACGTGGGATGTTGTTGGCATGAGAGGAACAGAGAGCCATGATTTAATTCTAGATCAAGTGGAAGTCCCAGATGACATGTTGGTTGAAGTGCAAAAAGGACCTCGGGGCGGTATGCTGAATCCTTGGATCGCACATATCCCTTCCTGTTATTTAGGGATTGCGCAAGCGGCAAGAGACTATGCTGTTCAGTATGCCATCACCCATTCACCGAACAGTATTAGCGGAACAATTAGCGAACTGCCAAATGTCCAAACACTGATTGGCGAAATTGATTTACTACTAAAGCAAGCACGCCATGTCATCTATTCAACGACAACATTGTATGAGCAGCCAGAGAAAAGAGAGCTGTTAATCAATGAATTCGGTGCTGTGAAGCATACAGTCGTCAATCATAGTCTGCAAGTGGTCGATAAAGCCATGCGTTTAGTCGGTGCAAAAAGCTTAAGCCTTAGCTGCCCGCTTCAACGTTACTATCGAGACATTCGTGCTGGCCTTCATAACCCACCAATGGACGATATGACGATTTCGAAAATTGCAAAGCAAGCGATAGAAGAGAAAAAATTGAACGTACAATAAACAGAAAGCCGGATAAAACCGGCTTTTTTTATTTGGCAGAAAAGAGGACAAGCGTACCTTATGTCTTATCGCTCAACATGCTAAAATCGATACAAATCATGGGAAAAGGAGCGGTTTTTTTGAAGAAGCATATAAAATGGCTATTTTCCACTATTATGCTGATGGCACTTTTTATCGGCCAACCTTCATCAAGCGAAGGAACATCACCATCGTGGTCAGTAGATGAATTTTTGAAAGATCGGGAAGGCACATTTGTGATTCAAGAAGTAAAAGAAAAATCACCATGGGTGTATAACAAAAAAAGAGCGAACAAGCGCTTTGCACCACAATCAACGTTTAAAATAGCAAATGCCTTAATCGGACTTCAAACTGGCGCAGTTAAAGATGAATACGACATCAAATATTGGGACGGAGTAAAAAGAGAGATTGATAACTGGAATAAGGACCATACACTGGGCTCTGGCATGAGAGATTCAGTCGTCTGGTATTATCAAGCCATGGCGCGTGACATCGGGGAAGAACGGATGAGCCATTGGATAAAAGCCATTCATTATGGGAATCAAGACATATCTGGCAGAATCGATCAATTTTGGCTAAGCAGTACATTACGCATTTCTCCAGTAGAACAAGTTCATTTCCTTAAACAGCTATATGAAGAAAGTCTCCCATTTGACCTATCGGTTATGAGAACCGTCAAGCGAATGATGATACAAGAAGAAGAGAAACACACCACGCTATACGGAAAAACAGGCTCCGGATCAGGAATCGGCTGGTACGCAGGCTTCATCAAACATGAAAACAAAACCTACATCTTCACCACAAATATAGAAGGCACCGGACTAGAAGCAAAAGAAATCACCTATCGTATTTTGAAAAAATATCATTTGGTAGAAGCATCCGTTTAGGGTGCTTTTTTATGTGTGAAAAAGGGATATATAGATAAGTTGATGATATATGGATTAGTTTGAAAGTATGGTATATTTATAGAAATATATTGAAGTGAAATAGTAATCATTATCTTAACAACTATAGGCAATGCAAGAGGTGAAAAATTTGAAAAAAATTAAATTGAATACTTTGACCAAAGAATTTATCGCAGATATCGAAAAAGAAATAACAAAAATCGCTTTGAATATAGTGAATGAAAAACAAATAGATTTTAGAGATTTAGGGTTAACAATCAATGCTGCATTTGGACGATTCGGATATGGGAAGAAATTTAGCGGGAGAGAAGTTCATGTTTCAGATTGTTTTAAAGCAGGTTATCATTCATCCATATATTTTTCAGTAGATTATCTAAATGGCGAAGAGTTTCATGATGGTGATGAGGGAGATGAAGGTTATTGTATAGACCATCTGGATATCTGGGATTGTGTATCAAATAATCTGATCAGCAAAAAAGGATATTTAATTGCATTTGAAAATGAAGTGGATTTGCGAGGAATTATTATACAACTAGTTAATGAATTGTACAAAGAAGCAACAGAAATTCTTCAAATTCTAAGGAGCTAATATTTTAAACTAGCTATATTTAGAAGGGAAGAAAGGGCATTTTAATGGGAATGAGATAGAGCATTTACACCTAAGAAAGCAAGTTTTGAAAAAAGAGTGAGCAAACATTCACAATCTTATTAGGAGGCTTACAAGAAGTGCATTTGAAAAATATACAATTAATGTCAGATGACGATCATGGGAACTTAGCCAGCCAATCCCTTTGTATGACTGAAATGTTTTTATACGAATTAGAAAAGAAATTTCAAACGAAAGATTGTGAGCCTATTGTTTTGATATGTGGGTCTTTTAAAGACTACAAATTAATTAGTACTTTAAAAGATGAACCAGACATCTTATTTTTAAAAAATACGTACGAGCTGGAAGTACCCTTCCGTTACAGTGAATTTGAAAATGCAACAAATAAGAAAAAGATCTTAGCAGATACTTTGGAAAAAGCGATACTCTATCTGTGTGAACTGAAAAATTGGGACAGTCAGCTAGTCAAAGCGACATTTAAGAAAATGAAAGAGAAGGAATATAAAGCGGAGATTAAAGGGAGAACAAAACTAAGTCCCGATAAAAAAAGAAAAGCTTACCCACTTATCGAATTAGATTTAAAACAGTTTACTCTTTATCTTGTAGTTGAAGACAATAAAAGAAATATCTTAGATAAAAAATTAATTGCAAAAACCGATACTTATTTAGAAGAAATTTCCTATCATATGAGAGAGCTTAAGTGGTTAACGGATCATGAAGTGGCACTTTTCAAACGTGCACATAAAACAGTTTATACAAGTATACGTTTATCGTGATAAAGCAAAATGAGAATAACATAAAGAACACAATATATAAAGGGGGTATTCTAAATGGGCTTTTGGGAAGAAGTACATAAGAAAAAGAACATCATAATTGGTGATGATGGATTAGATATTTTTGAAGAAGCGATTGAACAATTCTATGAAATGACTGAGGAACATTTGAAGAGAAAGCCAACGATTGATGAGATGCTTTTGACAATTATGATGGCTTTAAACAATGGAGGTAGTCACTATTTTGATGATTTAAACGACAAAGAAGTAACGGATATTAAAATAACAACTAAAAAAGTAAAAACTTTAAGTAAAGTAGAACCAGGAGCTATATTTGAACTCCCATTAAAAGAAGTTGGGAAATTGAGCTATGCTTTGATCATTTCGGGTGAGGGGAAAAATCAATATGATGATATTTTAATCCAATACTATGATTTGTTTGTTGATGAAAGAATAGAAAAAAATGAGTTAAAACAATTGATAAAAAAAGAGAAAGGACTATTCGTTGCAAATACAGGTCTGACAGGCTTTTTAAATGGTTCATGGAAAGTCATCACAAAAATAAATCAAGATTTTATAAAAGAAGAGGATCTTCAAAATCTGAAATTCGTGGAATACCGAGATGGAAATTATTACGTAAGCAAGGGGAAAGAAGGTCACAATGCACCTGTTATGGACTTAGAGGTTGCTGACCCAAAAACGGCTAAAATGATATTTAACCCGATTGGTATGCTTGGCGAATACACTATTATAAGCATTCTTTCATTATATTTTAAAGGTATGTCAATGGAGGATATTATTAAATATGAAATATAGGCAGTTTACAGCGTAAAATGAGTTTTGAGAAAGGAATGGTGTAATAAATGGCTGAACCAAAAATGCTAGACTGTTTAAATAAAATACGAAATGTCTTAAAGGGGACGATCACAAGAGAACAAGTGTCTGATTGGGCTGAAATTTACGTTTCTGCAGACGATCCAGAAATAGACGATGATCAAGTTTGGGATATGCTGATTCTTTTAAGTGGAATTGATTTGAAAGATTCACCTAATTCTTACTTACATCCTGTAGAGGATTTGAATGACTGGTTAGAAGAATACAAATAGTTCCTATATATGAGCTTGCTAAATTCTTATGATTAAGCCCATTTATAAATAAAAGGAGTGACGCAATGTCCATGCATCCGAAAGAATTAGAAACCACCGTCCAATTACCTGCGAAAAAGCGTTATGACTATTTCATCAAAAAGATTGTTGATTTTGAAGAGGTTTGGTCATTAAGAAACGAGAAGGGGTGGGTGATGTCAGAGGATGAACATCGTGTACCGCAGCTTCATTTTTGGCCGACAGAGGAACATGCCGCTTATTGTGCGATCGACCAATGGGAAAAAACAGTGCCAGAAATGATTGATTTAGACGATTTTATAGAAGAGTGGCTGCCGGGAATGTTAGCAGATGGAATCAATCCGTCCATTTTCTATAATCGAAATAATTCGGTGTCAATTGAAATTCAAACATTAAAAGAAGATATAGAGGAAGAATTAAAAAACTACTAGTTCGACAAGAGTGGAGGTAGTTGTTTGAAACGGCTTGAAGACTTATTTATTCGTTCAGAAAAAGAGTTCAAATTCTATCAGAATTTAGTAGACCATGTGTTTGAAACAAATAAAGAGCTGCCACAACAAGTTTTTCGTAAGACATTTGATTGTTTTTTGTTTCAAGAGTTTGATTGGGCATTGAGTGATGATATTTTACCAACCATAAAAGAGTTATCAACTGTTACACAAGATAGAGAATTTTTGACTGCAGTCCTTCAACCAGATCCAATTGATTATTATTTGAAGGAATTTGGTTATTATCATTGGCTGAAAGCGAGTGTGAACATTTCAGGTGAGGATTATGTAAATGCACTATGGATGCACCCAAAAGGTTCCATAGCGGATAATATAATCACGAATTCGAATATAGTTGTCTGGTTAGCTCATTCTTTGCAGTGGGCGATTTGGGCAGATAGAGATATGGAAATTTGTATCATAGGAATGGTATCAACAAAAGATTCTGTGAAAAATAGGTTATTAAAAGAAGGGTGGAAACCAATGGATCACCCTGTTTTAGCAAATTGGTTTGAAGGATTATTGAAGGATCAAAAAACATTCAATGATTATTACACTCAAATGCTCTCTCATTATGCGTCATGTTACAAGCGGTGAAATGGAGTATCAATGACTGATGATAAACTTACCCGAAGATATGAAAGGAGCATAAAGTGAAAGATTTGTTTATATCCGATCCAAAAGAACTTGAACATGTTCTATCGTTTGTTCATTCGCTCATTCACAGTACGAAGACATTCCCTGATCAAGTGTTGAAAACAAAACCCCCTCATTATTTATTCGAAGAATTCCATTGGCTGTTATCAGATGATAGCTGGGAAATGTTAAAAGGTTTAGCTTTGAATCATCATGATGACTATATACTCATGGCTGTATTAGATGAGCAGAAGAGCATGGATGATTATTATCATGATTTTGGTTATTATCCTTGGGTGAAAGTACCGTTAAACCTCACACCAAGTGATTACCTCGATCTCTTAACGGATTATCCGATAGAGAGTGTAAATGATAGCATAATGGATATTGCTTCACGTGTGATATGGGTTTCCCCTTCTGCGAAATGGATCATTTATGGCGACAGAGGTTATGAGATAGGAGTACTAGCGATTCTTCAATTAGAACAAATGAATAAACAATTGTTAAAAACGTGGAGAATTTTAGATGAGATTGTATTAGGCTGGATTTCAGTTGTATTTCCGAATCAAAAACTTCCTGATGATTTTAGAAAAGAACTGATTCGAAATTATACAAACGTAGAATGAAATAACTTCATAAGGAGGAAGACATGAATCAAATAGACAATGTGTTATCTATACTAGATGAGTCTTTTCTAAATAAAGAGTTTCCATTATTAGATAATGGGAACTTTGATTTTGCCAAAGGGAAGCTTTCTCTATTTACTAGAGAGGAAAATTGGCTGATCACGATTCAATTATTCGGTTTATCGAAGGTAGGACCGTCTATTGATTTTTTTGCGATTGGTCATGATTTGAAGAATGGATCAATCAATTTTCTACTGGATGAGCTTTTTGATTTCGTGGATCATCATCATGAAATAATAGATGATGATGAGATAGAACATGGGTTCACAAAGCATCCTTTACGAATTAGATTAAATGGAGACTATTTTCATGTTCAAATACCAGAGTCATGCCAAGCTGATGTAACAGAGGAAAATGAATGGATTACTTTGTTAAGAGAAATGGCCAAACATCAAGATTTGCTGGATAGTTTATGGATGACAGATCAAGAACAATTTGACATCGTTCAGCATGTATATGATCAACCGCTCTACACAACTGAATCATGGTTTCATCCAGAAACGCATAGCCAACTCCCTAGTCAATCTCCTTTTTTTCAATCGGTTGCGAAGAGTTTGATCTATCAAGATCCAACATGCATTGTAAATATAAACACGAACACTGACTGGAGATTATGGTCAGATTTTGATACTGTGGAATATTTTTAGTTTCGTCTGATGTTTTAAATCGGTGAGGTGGAGCAAGTAATGAGAATCGTATTAGCAAAAGAGGAAAATCTATTCGAAGTAAATGAATTAATAAAGAAAATCAATTTAAACGTAGAAGAGTATCATTGGGTCATAAGTGATGTGACACTCCCAATGCTTCATGATCGGAATAATCAATCTCATTCAGAAGTCATGCCGGATTATACGGATTTTTTATTTCTGAAGGGTGAACATTTCAAAAAATTCTTACATGACTATTCTTATTCTTTTATTTTCGCTGTTTTGAGCGCATTGCCTCGTCATATAGATCATTTAAATATTATTTCAATACCTCAAATTGAAGATAATGAACGATATTGGAACGTGAATTATACACCCGTTATCCCTCAAGCCGTGTTTGAAATCGGATTTTTTGATTCGACAGATGTTATTTTTACAGGAGATCAGAAAATCTTAAGCGAATTTCGAAAAAAAGCGGACTTTATTTCATTTGAAGAATATTTACAAACTCCGTGACACGATAAGAATAGAGTTCATCCTGAAAAAATAGGAGAGTGAATGAGATGTTTAATAGTGTACAAAAATGGATCGATTATCTAGATGGTGGTTGTAATGTACTTGGAGTCACATTTGATTTGTTTCATAAAGAATTAGTACTGAGCGTAAAAGTATCAGAATTAAATAAAGTTACTCAACATGAAATACGATTTATGAATGTGGCGAGTCTTTATTATAATGGGGGTGAAGGTAATGATAGATTTGAAGAATTGATACAAGAAGAGATGAATTGGCAAATTTTTGAATGTAGTTACCATCCTAATGGGATAGGGAACCTTAAAAATGTACTTCTTGAAGAATTTGATTCAAATGCAAATTTTCTATTTAACATCAATGGGATGTTACTCGCAATAGAATCGAAAAACGTATGTTTCGATTCACAAGAATTTATTTGCAGTGTATAGGAAGATCTCATTAGCGTCTAAATAAGAATTAAAAATAATGAGAGATTGGGGAAAAACCATGAGAATCAGCCGTGATAAACAAGGTTTATTCGATGATTTAAAACAACGTTATCAATACTTATTAGATTCATCTTATCCAGATGAAATCGTCTCTTTTGAAGAAGAAACCGGTATGTACTCAGATGATTTTTATATGTTTTTTTCACTTGTTGCAGGCAGCTTAAGTTATGTGGTCGATCATAAACGAATACCGAAAAAACAGTTAAACGTGCTGCGTCAGTCATTTGAAGAGCAATACCCTCAAATCAAATCGTTTCAACACATCCTTGAATCGTATCCTTTATTACATTCCTATATCCAGTACTATGAAGAAACAAGAAAACGAATCATTGCATTTATACAATAACCTCTTGGAGGATAAACGATGACATGGTTTTTAAATGAAAAAATCCAGAAACAAATCCCTGATTTCAATATCAACCATCTAAAGCAAATCAATGAATTTCACTACTTTAAAGAGTATAATGAACATTACGACTTGATCAACTGTATTCATCTACACATCCCATACGAATCTGCAACCCATAAAGCAGACATTCATCTGAAATTTACCAACGTCTCTTCTGTTCAAATCAAAGATTTGGAGTTAACAAACGATTCCTATCTTTTTTTGAACATTCAACTTTTGGATAGAGGCTGGGAATATTTGAATTACTTTGTCGAAGATTATGAAGAACAGTATTTTTCTTTTTACTGTCAAACGGTTCAAGTCATACAAGTCGTATCAAATGAATCGGGCTAGTCGCTCTACATATGTGCGAATCATACTTCCCCATCCCAACACAGAAAGGTGCAATGACATTGAATCGAATCATGAAATGGCTCTTATTTGCGGCGGTCATCGCTGGATTATTGGTATGCGCATTCTTTGTGTTCCGTTTCAACCAGCCTAAGCCGACGACGAACATCCATTATGCAGACACACAAAACAAACAGCAAACACTGGATATATATATGCCAAAGGGAAAAGATGAAGACAAAAAGAAGAAGCATCCAGTCATGATCTATCTCCATGGCGGCGGCTGGACAGGCGGCGATAAGAATAGAGTCGCTTCAAAGGCCGATTATTTTACGGGTCAAGGGTATGTGTTTGTTTCAATGAATTACAGGCTTCACCCTGATGCCAACTTCGAGCAGATGGCAGATGATACGGCAAGCGCTATTAAATGGGTCAAGGATCATGCAGATGAATATCAAATCGATTCGTCAAAAATCAATGTCATGGGTCACTCAGCGGGCGGTCATTTGACGGCATTGGTTGCTACAGATTCGACTTACTTAAAACGTGTGGGGCTGTCGCCAAAAACGATCAATTCTATCGTGATTTTAGATGGACCGTTAAACATCAATCAATTTATACAAGCCATTCCATCGTACAAAAAAGTCTTTGGCAAACAAGAGGAAAACTGGACAAAAGCATCACCGGTCACTTATATGAATCAAACGAATGTACCGCCTGTTTATTTGGTCACAGGCTGGGAAAATCCTGAGGTGTACCGATTTGCAGAAAAACTGAATCATGAGAAAGGCTCACGGTTTGTGTTTCGGGTTCATTCGCTGAGCCACAGTGATTTAAATAAATGGTTTGGATCTGACAGAGCGCCAAAAGAAGCGCAAGAGATGACAAAGGCTGTGATGGCTTTCGTCAAAAAACAAAATCAATAATAAAGACTGTATGCTAGGGCAATCCATTTTGCCGCAGTATATGATAAAGTGGTTTGAGATTAAAGGAGTGTATGTCGTTGTCATCAAGAATGGAAAATAAAGTGTTCAATTGCGAAAAAGAGCTGACGCTGAATATTATTGGCGGGAAGTGGAAAATGCTGATCTTATGGCACCTTGGCAGAGAAGGGACAAAACGGTTTGGTGAGTTAAAGTCGTTAATGCCTGGGATTACGCAAAGAATGCTTGTCAATCAGCTAAGAGAATTAGAGGAAGATCACATTGTGCACCGGGAGGTTTATCCCGTCGTTCCGCCAAAGGTTGAGTACTCTCTCACAGAACTTGGAGAAAGCTTAATGCCAATTTTAGAGGCGATGTATGATTGGGGAAAACAATATCTCGACAGCAATTTTTTAAAGGATGATAAATAGAAAGACGATAGATGTAGACAAAGAGCTAAAATCATTTTATTTTAGCTCTTTGTTTTCTTTTCAGCGTGACTTGAAAACCTTTGCAGTCTAGGAAGGACGAGTACTGGAGCGGCATCACAACACAGACTTGACACCGAATGCGAGGATTTGTCAGTACGTTTAGATACTGGTCGAAAAGACAGTGTCTTTTTTGTAACCATATGCGAAAAAGTATAGTATGTAAAAAAAAAGTGCGTACTTGGATTGCTTCCATCCTGTTGTTATACTCATTTCATCGTTCAAGAAGCCCTATTCACGGAGCTCTTGAAGATGAGATGAAAAAACGGGAGTGAACGTTCATGAAATTACAATTAGCCTTAGATTTAGTGAATATACCAGAAGCGATCGAGCTGATCAAAGAAGTAGAAGCGTCTATTGATGTGGTGGAAATTGGGACACCTGTTGTGATCAACGAAGGACTTCGTGCTGTAAAAGAAGTTAA
Organism: Bacillus sp. FS02; assembly: GCF_024398395.1. Taxonomy (NCBI): domain Bacteria; kingdom Bacillati; phylum Bacillota; class Bacilli; order Caryophanales; family Bacillaceae; genus Bacillus; species Bacillus sp. FS02. The sequence goes on from NZ_CP074101.1 coordinate 3,284,866, forward strand.
ACAGGCGTTTCCGAATTTACGTGTGCTGGCGGATCTCAAAATTATGGATGCTGCCGGGTATGAAGTGCAGCAGGCATCCGAGGCTGGAGCGGATATTGTGACCATTCTTGCGGCGGCAGAAGATATGTCCATTCAAGGAGCGGTAAAGGAAGCAAAAGCAAGAGGGAAACAAATTTTAGTCGATATGATTGGTATCAAAGATATCGCCGGCCGCGCGAAAGAGCTTGATGAGCTTGGGGTAGATTATATTTGTGTGCACACAGGTTATGACCTGCAAGCGGTTGGTCAAAACTCATTTGCTGACCTCATGACCATTAAACAAGTGGTCAAACAGGCAAAAACAGCGATTGCAGGCGGTATTAAGCTTGATACGTTACCTGAAGTCGTCAAATTAAATCCAGATTTGATTATTGTCGGCGGCGGCATTGCGAGCCAAGACAATAAAGCAGAAGTGGCTGCGCAAATGAAGCAGTTGATTGCACAATCATGAAAACAAGTGACTATGTGAGAGCGATTCTAAGCGAGCTTTCTGAGCACTCGCCCGCGATTCAAGACGAACAAGCAGAGCAGCTTGTCAAAAGCATTTTAGCGGCTCGAAAGGTCTTCGTCGCAGGGGCTGGCAGGTCTGGTTTGATGGGAAAATCGTTTGCGATGAGACTCACGCATATTGGTGTCGAAGCTTATGTGATCGGTGAAACGAATACGCCTGCTTTTACATCTGAGGATTTATTGATTGTAGGGAGCGGTTCTGGCCGAACAGAGACGCTGCTTGTGCTCGCGAAAAAGGCAAGGGCGATTGGCGGAAGCGTAGCGTCGTTCACACTTTCAGCTGAGTCACCTATAGCTGATCTATCGGATGAAGTCATCTTACTGTCAGGTGCGCCAAAGGATCAACATGAAGGAAACCATCATACGATTCAGCCGATGGGCTCATTATTTGAGCAAACTTTGCTTCTTATGTACGATGCGATCATCTTGAGATTGATGGAAATGAAAGAGCTCGACACCCATAAAATGTACGGTCACCATGCGAACTTAGAATAGCCGTGATGAAAACCTTTCCTTTTTTGAAGGAAAGGTTTTTTTAATAAATGGTACTTAAAAAGAAGGATCACTTGACATAAACGATAAGATGTAACTATAATAGTTACATCTTGAAAGAAAAAACGTAAGCAACGGAAGGAAGATGAAGATGAAAGTGCAAATTTGGTCAGATATCGCCTGTCCTTTTTGTTATATAGGAAAAAAACAGTTGGAAACAGCGCTTGAGCAATTCCCTCATAAAGAACAGGTAGAAGTAGAGTTTAAAAGCTTTGAGCTTGATCCGAATGCACCTGTTGCAGTGGATTATGATGTGCATGATATGCTTGTCAAAAAATATGGCATGAGCCGTAGCCGGGCCATCGCAATGAATGAACAGGTGAAACAGGCGGGCAAGGAGAAAGGAATCGATTTTCAATTCGATCCACTCGTTTTGACAAACACCTTTGATGCCCACCAGCTTGCACAATATGCTGGAAAAATGGGAAAAGGCGATCTCGTCATGAGTGAGCTGTTTCAAGCGTATTTTACAGATGGAAAGCATGTTGGTGATCGTCAAACCCTTTTAGATATCGCAGAAAAAGCAGGCCTTGATCAGAACGAAGTACAAAAGGTTCTAGACGGGCAAGAATTTGCAGACGCTGTGCGAGAAGACGAAAAAGAAGCAAGACAGCTCGGGATTTCTGCTGTGCCTTTTTTCTTGATCAATGACAAATATTCGGTTGCTGGTGCACAGCCAGCAGATACGTTCCTTCGTGCCCTTGAAACGGCTTGGACAGAAGAGGCAGTGCAAACGGAGAAAGCGGCTGATGCTTCATTTGAAGAAGCATGTGCAGATGGCGTATGTGCAGTACCTTCACCTAAAGAAGAATTATAATCGGCATTTTCCCTATCTTTGATAAAAGATAGGGATTTTTGTTGATTAATAATTAACATACCTTTATACTTAAGTTATCTTAATTATGAAGGTGATGACAGTGACATCCAAAACAACGATGATCCAAGAATTAAACCAAATCGAAGCGCGCATCCATCAAAAGCTCCGATTAGAGTTTGAAGAGTTATTTGTAGATGAGTTAACTGATAAACAGCACATTGTCCTTGATTTCGTAGAGCGAAAAGGGGGAGCTCACCTATTCAGATTGCTCAGCAACTAGGTATCACCCAAAGTGCTGTGAGCCAGTTGTTAAACACGCTTGAAAAAAAAGAATGGGTTCGCCGCAGCATCAACCCGCAAAATCGTCGGGAATTGCACGTTGAACTTTCTGAAAAGGCAAAGACGTACTTGGAGAATATGAGAAAGATAGAACTTGCGATCATTGAAAAATACTATTCAAAATTAAGCCTCGAAGAGATCAACACATTGACATCCATTTATACAAAGCTTGATCAATTGATTGTAGATCAAAATGAAGGGGAAGGATGATGATCCATTGATGATGCTCAAACAAGAAGTACAGCGAATTGCCTCTTCTTATACGGAGAAAAAGAAACAGGCACTGCTTGTGATCGGACTGATTCATCAAGGAGAAAGACACGTTTTTCATTTCGGAGATCACCCCATACAGCAGCGCGTGCAGCCTGAGGAGGTCATTTTTGAAATCGGCTCTATTTCAAAAGTCTTTACGACAAGTATATTAGCAAGCATGATTCAAAAAGGGCAGATGAAGCTAGACGATTCCATTTCACTGTATTGTCCCGAAATAAGAAAGAATCACCCTATCCAATTGGAACAGCTGGCAACCCATACGTCTGGACTTCCTTCACATCGTTTTCTCAGAGATTTACAACTAAGGTTCCTTCCAAAAGTGAGAAGAGATATGTACTGTCAATACTCCCTTGATGAATTAATGAAAGTGTTACACTCGAAAAAATGGAATGAGCGAAAGGAATACCCATCTCGTTACTCCAATGTAGGGATGGGACTCCTCGGGTTGATCATGGGATGGTCTCTTCACAAAACATATGAAGAGCTGCTGACTGAATATATCGTGGATGAGCTGAAACTATCGAACACCTTGATTACGATCAAGGGGGACGTCAAAGAGAAGATGATCCTCGGTCATCAAGAGAATGGAAAAGAGGTTCCTCCGCTTCAGATGCATGACTATCAAGGGGCTGGTGCGATTCGTTCGACGATCACGGATTTGCTTTCATTTCTCTCTGCACATATGAATGCAGACGTCGTTTCTCCATGGAAAATGACCCACGAGCCAAAGGTGAAGATAGGGAAAAACATGTCAATGGGACTTGGGTGGGTCATAGATGATACGGGATTGATTTGCCATAATGGTGCAACTTCTGGTTTCTCCAGCTTCATGGGCTTCCGCCCGCATTCAAAAACAGGAGTGGTCGTCTTGTCTAACTATCGCAATCGTATCACACAAGATTCTCCCGACCGAATTGCCTATGACGTGATGAATATGCTTGAACAAGAGCCTAAAGCCAAATGAGCCTCCTATGAAGAGGGCTCATTTTTTCTTGCGTTCAGCGCTTTAATCGTTTCACCAGGAACGAGTTCAGGCTCATAAAATGTTTGATCAGGGAGATTCTTTTTCCCTTGTACTTTTTTAATCATCCAGTCTGCCGCATCTCGTCCCATTTGCTCTTGAGGGTGTGTCAGCGTTGTCAGTTTCACATGGGCATTTTTTTGGGCAATATACGAGTTATCCTGTCCAATAATGGAAAGATCATCTGGAATAGATAAACCCATTTCACTACATACATTTGCTACTTCTAACCCGACTTCATCGTTATAGCAAACAAGGGCGGTTAGCTCATGCTGGTGTGCTTGTAAAAAGGTTTTGATATGATCCCCCAAATACTGCTTCGATTCTGTATCGAAAAAAAGAACATGCTCTGGTAGGAAATTGAGCTTCGCTTCACCAAGTGCCTGAATATAGCCTTTCATTCGATATTTTCCTTGTAAATCATCTGTTTTTGAAATCAGTCCAATGTGCTGATGTCCAGAGGTGATCAGCTCCTTTGTTGCTAAATAGCTGGACTTCACATCATCCAAACAAAGGAAGGGAACCTCTAACTGCTCATAGTAGGCATTGATCATAATAAGCGGTACATCCTGTTCTTTAAAGGATAGGTAGTACGAAATGTTTGGATTATATAAGTTGCTTTTTGTCGGTTCGACAATTAATCCGTCCACACCAAAGGACAGCATCGTTTCAAGCGCTTTTTTCTCCTGCTCCACATCGTTATTTGTACTCGCCAGTAACAAAGAATAGTTCTCTTCATTTAATCGGCTTTCGATGCCCCGAATGATCGACGGGAAAATGTAATCGGATATGTATGTGGTGATGACGCCAATCGTTTTCATATGAGCATGTCCAGCAGGTTTTGTTTGATATTGATTGGTGACAAATGTGCCTGAGCCTTTTTCACTTCTTAAAAAACCTTCACTCGATAATTCCAAGATGGCTTTTCGCACCGTATGTCTGCTTACTTGATACATCTCTTGTAAGCTTGATTCGGTTGGAATACGCTCCCCGATCCGGTAATCCCCTGTCAGTATTTTGCTTTTTATATCATCTATAATGATCTGGTACTTCTTTTTCATCGTTTCACTTCTTTCACAGTTGATCCTCTACTCGGGTTGAGAAGAACTTGTATGGACATATTTTAACATGGTTGCTCAATCAAAAACAGGCGCTTGCAGTGTCTACCGTCTAATCCTTAGAGAACATGAAAGTTTTTGTCTAATTATGTATGCACAACTATATTTATTATTGACATATGTACGGACAAATATTATATTATTTTTGTGCACAGGTAAAGGTGAATCAAACGAAAAAGATATTTGAAACCGCTATCATCTTGGAGGTGAACAAAATGAATCGTGAAAAGACGGCCAAAGTCATTAGAGAAGGCAGGACATCTTTGGGCATTGAATTTGGTTCCACACGAATTAAAGCGATTTTAATAGATGAAGAGTTTCAGCCAATTGCGCAAGGTGCATTTGAATGGGAAAGTTCTCTTCAAGAAGGAATATGGACGTACAACTTAATTGAGATCATTACAGGTCTTCAAGTGGCATACCGTCAGATGAAAGAACAGGCTGCACAATTGTATGGGGTGACGATTCAAACCATTGGCTCCATCGGGATATCTGCGATGATGCATGGCTATGTCGCCTGTCATCATACAGGAGAAGTCCTCGTCCCGTTTCGAACGTGGCGGAATGGAACAACGACCGAGGCGAGTCAAAAGCTAACGGATGTATTCCAATTTCATATTCCAGAAAGATGGAGCATTGCTCACTTATATCAAGCGATATTAGGAGAGGAAAAACATCTGTCCCGGTTAGAGTATGTGACCACTTTGTCCGGCTACATTCACTGGCTGCTAACAGGGAAGCAGGCCATCGGAATTGGCGATGCGTCGGGAATGTTCCCCATTGATGAAAAAACGAAGGATTACAACGAAGTGATGCTTCATCAATTTGAAGCATTGATTGCAGAAAAAGGCTATCCGTGGAAGCTTCGTCATCTTTTGCCGCGCATCTATTTAGCAGGCGAAGAAGCTGGTGTGTTAACAGCAGCTGGAGCAGCGATTTTAGACCAAGGCAAACAGTTGCAGCCAGGTATCCCTTTTTGCCCACCAGAGGGTGATGCAGGAACGGGAATGGTCGCAACAAACAGTGTGGAAAAGAGAACTGGGAATATTTCAGTTGGGACATCTGTATTTGCCATGATTGTGTTAGAGCATCATCTAAAAGGTGTGTACCCAGAAGTGGATCTTGTCACGACACCAGATGGCCTGCCAGTCGCGATGGTTCATGCCAACAATTGTACAAGTGACCTTAACGCTTGGATGAATCTATTCAGAGAAGCGTTTGAAGCAATGGGTCAGCCAGTTGAAACAGAAAGAATGTACGAAACCCTATTAAATCAAGCTTTAGAAGCAGATCATGATGGGGGCGGGCTTTTAAGCTATGGCTATTATTCTGGTGAAAATATTACGAGACTAAAAGAAGGAAGACCTCTTTTTGTTAGATCTCCTCAAAGCCGGTTTACCCTTGCTAATTTCATTCGGACGCATCTCTTCTCTGCATTTGGCGCAATGAAAATTGGGATGGATCGGTTAAAAGCACATGAACAAGTCAAGATTGATCGCTTACTAGGACATGGCGGTTTATTTAAAACACCGATAGTTGGGCAAAAAATGGTCGCTGCTGCACTCGGGACACCTGTATCCGTCGTATCAACTGCGGGAGAAGGCGGGGCGTTTGGTATGGCTGTCCTTGCTTCATATATGCTCAATCACCAGCAGCAAACACTGAGCCATTTTCTCAAGCATCAAGTATTTGCCCATACATTAGAAGAGCTTATTGATCCTGATCCACTGGATGTTAAAGGTTTTGAGGCATTTATAAAGCGCTATCAAAAAGGACTCCCGATAGAAAAAGCGGCAGTAGAACATTTGACGCCACAGAAAGGAGCGGCACCTGTATGTTAGAGCGGTTAAAAGAAGAAGTGTTTCAAGCGAATCTAGATCTACCAAAGTACGGACTTGTGAAATTTACATGGGGCAATGTCAGTGCGTGCGATCGTGACAGTGGACTGTTTGTCATTAAGCCGAGCGGCATAGCGTATGACAAATTATCAGCAAAAGACATGGTCGTGGTCGATTTTGACGGTCAAGTGGTCGAGGGAGAATTCAATCCTTCTTCCGATACTGCCACACATGCTGTTCTTTACAAACACTTTGAGGAAATTGGCGGCATTTCACATAGCCATTCAATGTGGGCAACGGTATGGGCGCAAGCTGGACTTGATTTACCAGCAATGGGCACAACACATGCAGATACATTTTACGGACCTGTTCCGTGCGCTCGATTTCTCACAGAAGAAGAGGTGAATCGCGGGTATGAGGTGGAAACAGGACACTTGATCATTGAAACGTTTGAGAAAAGACAGATAGATATCATGGCGGTTCCTGGTATTTTGCTACAAGGTCATGGTCCCTTTACGTGGGGAAAAGATGCGAAAAGTGCGGTAACGAACAGTGTCATTTTAGATGAAGTAGCGAAAATGAACCTGTTTGCAAAGCAATTGAACGAATATGCGGAGCCTCTTCCGCAGGTGATTTTAGATAAACATTATTTAAGAAAACATGGAACACATGCGTATTACGGACAAAAACCTTCAAGATAAAGAAAAGAGGGATTTCTATGTTAACAAGTCAGAAGAAAGAATGTTGGTTTGTCGTCGGGTCACAGCACTTATATGGGGACGAGGCACTGAAGCAAGTGAAGGCAGATGCGCAAAAGATAACAGATGCCTTAAATGAGAGCGGTTTGCTGCCTTATCCAATTATTCTGCAGGAACTGGCGGTCAGTGCGGATCAAATCACACAGCTGATGAAAGAGGTCAACTATCGTGATGAGGTCATCGGTGTGATGACTTGGATGCATACGTTTTCTCCAGCAAAAATGTGGATACGTGGTACGTCTCTTTTGCAAAAGCCTCTTTTGCATCTCGTCACGCAATACTATGAAAACATTCCGTGGGACACGATTGATATGGACTATATGAATCTCCATCAATCGGCACATGGAGACAGAGAGTACGGCTATATCAATGCACGTTTAAATAAGCAAAACCAAATCGTTGCAGGTCATTGGTCGAAGCAGGAGGTGAAGCAGCAAATCGCTGATTGGATGGACGTTGCGGCTGCCTATCATGAGAGCTTCCACATTAAAGTGGCTCGGTTTGGTGACAATATGCGCCACGTTGCGGTGACAGAAGGAGATAAAATTGAAGCGCAGATCCAGCTGGGATGGACCGTTGATTACTTTGGAATTGGCGATCTTGTGAACTATGTAAATGCTGTGGAAGAAGCAGAAGTTGATGCTCTGTTTGCTGAGTACTTAACGTTATATGACGTGGATTATGGGAGCTATTCGACAGAAGAATGGGAACAAAGTGTGAAAGTGCAGGCACGATATGAAATTGCCATCAAACGTTTTTTAGATGAAGGCGGCTACAATGCCTTTACGACAAACTTTGAAGATTTACATGGCATGAAGCAGCTTCCGGGTTTAGCCGTTCAGAGGCTGATGGCAAAGGGATATGGCTTTGCGGGTGAAGGGGATTGGAAAACCGCCGCACTGGATCGTTTATTAAAGGTGATGAGCCATCATCAATCGACTGGTTTTATGGAAGATTACACATATGAAATGACTGCTGGTCAGGAAGCAGTGCTGCAATCTCATATGCTAGAAGTAGATCCAGCGCTTGCACATACAAAACCTGTCATTGTCGTGTCTCCGCTAGGCATTGGAAACCGGGAAGACCCAGCACGTCTTGTGTTTGATGGAAAAGCAGGCGAGGGCGTTGTTGTCTCCATTGCTGATTTTGGAACACATTTCAAATGGCTGATTCAAGAAGTGGAAGCCTTTGAGCCGCAGGAAGCAGCACCTCAATTACCGGTAGCACGAGTCCTCTGGAAAATCAAACCGAACTTTCAAGATGGCATCAAAGCATGGATTAAGCACGGCGGAGGTCATCATACAGTCGTATCTCTCAATTTAACGGTTGATCAAATTGTTCATTTTGCAAAGCTTGTGAATGCAGAATATGTGGTTTTATAAAGAAGGGTGAAATGCATTCTACTGTGAAAGGTAGAATGGCAGGGAGAAATGAAAGCGGTTTATTAAGTGAGGGGGTCATCCACTTGGAGAAAAAAGTATCAAGTAAATTTATCTTCTTTTTCGGGTCCTTTGCAGGTATCTTATTTGGATATGATATTGGTATTATCGCAGGGGCAGAAGGGCACATTCAGGAAGAATTTCAGCTCAGCCCGTTATGGCTTGGCATCGTCGTTTCTTCATTAATGGGCGGGGCGATCATTGGTTCCATTTTAAGCGGTCTGATGGGGGATAAGTTTGGCCGCAGAAAGCTCATTTTGGTGTCATCGATTATCTTTTTTGTCGGTGCGCTTGGCTCAGCCATTGCACCAGAAGAAATCTCATTAACCATTGCCCGGATTTTCTTAGGAACAGCTGTAGGGACAGCCTCATCGCTCGTGCCTGCTTACATGTCTGAAATCGCGCCAGCTAAAATTCGCGGGAAATTGTCCGGCCTGAATCAGCTGATGATTGTGAGTGGATTATTGCTTAGCTATATCGTCGCATTTGTGTTTGAACCAATTCCAGACAGCTGGCGCTGGATGCTGGGAAGTGCTGCTTTATTTGCGATCGTGCTTTATATTGGCATGCTGAAACTTCCTGAATCTCCTAGATATTTAATTAAACACGGAATGGCTCATAAGGCACGTGAAGTATTAGGATCACTTCGTTCATCACGTGAAGAGATTGAAGCAGAAATGCAAGAAATTTTAGAAGTGGCAAAAGAAGAACGCTCAGGCATTCGTGAATTATTTCAAAAGAAATTCCGTATGGCTCTCTTTATTGGGGTCGGAATGGCGACACTCCAGCAAATACAGGGTGCGAACTCCATTGTGTATTATGCAACGAGTATCGCAAGAAATGTAGGTCTTGCTCCGCAAGTTGCCGCAGGTTTTACCGTCATTGTTGGAGTCATATTTGTTGTGACGACCGTGATCTTTTTACAATTCGTCGACCGGTTCGACCGCCGAACGATTCTCACAGTTGGGGGAACGGGGATGGCCCTGTCTTTCTTTGCACCAGCGGCATTAGGTGCGCTCGGAGTGAGTGAAGGCATATTAAACTGGGTCACATTGATTTCACTTTGCTGCTTTATTTTGTGCTATGCCTTCTCATGGGCACCGATCACATGGATTATCATCGGTGAAATTTTCCCACTTTCTGTCAGGGGTATTGGAGCAGGTATTTCCTCTGCCTTTAACTGGACGGGATCATTAGCAGTTGGCCTTGTTTTCCCTATCTTAGCTGACCAATTCAGCTTTGGCGTGATTTTCTCCTCATTTGGGGTCATCTGCTTAATTGGCCTGTTGTTCACGCGCTTTGTCTTAGTCGAAACAAAAGGAAGAAGCTTAGAACAAATCGAAACCGATATGGCTGCACGAGTCTAAAGGAAACCATCTATCCTGTGTGGATAGATGGCTTTTTTAATCAAGTATTTGTTTCAGTTCATCTGGCAGTAAATCCATTAATTGATCAGGTGAGGATACGTCCAGCACTTCAAGAAGCGCATAATATTTCGCATAAATTTCACTCAGCTGATCAGGATGATTTGCTTCATATCGATTCAAATGCAATTGCGTCAGTTCAAGTGCAATGTCCAGTTTGTTTCGTTCGATGGTTTGTGTTGTGTTGATCAAATCGTTCACCTCTTATTTTAAAGTTATTGAAAAATGTTACGGTGCAGTTCCGCAGCTTACCTTATATTCATGGTCTTCTACCTTTTTTGAATAACAGACGGAAGGCGTCATTCCCGTCTCACTTTTCCAAGCCTGCCAATACACATCATACAGCTGACCATATTGAGGGTCTACATCGTCCTTTTTTTGCAAAATAGCAAAATAGCTTTGGTAAGGGTAGCCTTCTTGATAAATGGCATGCCGTATCGCTCCTCTTTCAGTCGCATTTGTAAAAACCATAGGCGACAGCAAGGGAAGGGTGATCATCACGACAAGCAGAATGAAAAATGAAAAAAGCTTATGTCTTGTTTTCATCAATGAATGTCCTTTCCTTCACAAGAGATCATTTGTATAATATGTTAAAATTGTCCTATTGTAAAGGGTGAGACTACTAGATCACCAGCGGATTTTATCAAAAATAGACAAGCATCTAATCACTAATCGTGCCTCTGACATACGATAGAGTGTAAGTGAAAGACAACTTGAAGGGGTGTTGAGATGAGCCGGAATCGATTAGACAATTTTTTCTTTGGGCCTCGCAGAGGGAATCATGGAGAAGTTGAAACGGTTGTATCCCCTACACGTCAAATTGTCAACACGACAACAAATGTACAAACGATCAGAAAAATTCATCCAACTCATATCACAAACGTCAATAAAAACATCAAAAGAATTGAAAACTACTACCCTGTGACGCAATCTACTCGAAATGAGTATATTGTGGAAGAATATGACTGTGGCAGTGATATCAAGAATCCTTGCTGCCGCCCGGTCAAACGCTGTAAGTGGTAGTCTAATGGTAAAAAGAAGTGAGGCATCCTGTGATGGGATGCCTTTTGTATGTTCAACGCTCTATTTCATTTAGTTGTCCGTGATCAAGCTCGAAAAAACGATTTCCTAATTCTGAATAAAGGTAGCGCTGATGGCTTGTAAATAAAACACATTGATCAGAGAATTCTTCTTTTAATAAAGAAATAGACTGCATTTGAGATGCCTCATCAAGAGATGTAAAAGGTTCATCAAGAATGATTAGCTCTGGTGATCTGGCCGCCATACAATTAAAGAAAAGCTTATATCTCATACCTAGTGAATATTGTTTGACAGGCATCTTAAGTGCATGAGTTAAATCAAATACATCACAAAGCGAGAGAAAGGTCTTTTTGTATACCTCTTTTTCTGACTGATTCATTTTCCATAGCGACTGTATAAGATTCATATGCTCGATACCAGTCAGCGCATCATAAACCAAAGGCTTATCTGGGATGTACGCGACCAACCCTTTATAAAGAGCTGACCCAGGATGATGCTGTTCGTTGAGTAAAATCGTTTCGGATACTGAAGGAAGCAGACCTGCGATGATCTTTAAAAGTGTCGATTTACCGCTGCCGTTTTTCCCGATAATACAAGCACGATCACCTTCTTTCAGATGAAAGGATACTTGATCAAGGAGGGGAGAGCTTTCTTCAGTTGTTTCATAACGAAAAGATAGCTGAGACACTTGCAAACTAGCCATTGATAAATCCTCCAATAACAAAAACAGTGGTCACCAGCATATACAAGATGACGGTCGCAAGGGCGGCTTTTTTTGATCCTTCAGCATAATAAATGATCCCATCATATAGGATGCGTAAAAGGTACAAGTTGATCAAAAAAGAAACCGCTTGGATGAAGATAAAATAATGATCTAAATCGAGTACCATCACACAATAGATTGCTGCGCTATTCACTAATAGAAGCAACGCATTATAAAGCAAGATGACAAAATACATTTTGCGCAAAATAAACGTTTTATGAAAAAAGTACATATAAATCGAAGTCACGACAGTACCGAGAAAATTTAATATGAAATAAAGCGGGATTGTCAGTAAAAAGATAAACACAATGCTGGCTAATTGTTTTCCAGCAGATAAAGGCTCCTCTACTAACAAATCAATGATAAAAAATGTTAAAAAAACAGTTGAAACAAATAAAGATAGTAAGACAAGACCTACAATGGTTTTGATCGATTGATGTTGATTGAAAAATTGTTTAGGGCGTAGAAGTAGCTCCATAGAACCACATTCTCCTTTCTTTTAAGATAGATGTACATGGCTAACATATTCCTCTAAAAGAGAGGCAATCAACAAGAGCACTACAGCGGAAAAGATTAACTGAACCACAGTACGAGTCAGCTTTCTTACATCAATGGCCTTACCTTTCATAAACCGGTAAAGATAAATGAATGGAAAAGCACTGACGATTGAAAAGAGGATCAAACCAAGAATCTCAACAAAAGCATGCGGCATGAGGCCAGTGAATAACTGCTTCACTTCATGATGGGCTATCAAAAACTGAATGAGTTTTCCGATGATATAGCCATTATAAAAAAGAATGCCAGCAGACATAATGCCGCCAGTAAAAGCGCCGATACCTAGTATGGCAAGCCCAACCTGTAAATTGTTTGAAAAAATAGAGAGAAAAAACATGTCTTCATCCTTTTTTAAATAAGGAATCTGATCATAAGGAAGGAGACTTCCAATGAGCAAAGCTGCAATAAATACACCGGCGTAAAGATAGCCGAGACGTAGAATCAATCTATTCTCCGATAGAAAATATCTTATTTTTTTCAACATACTCAATTCCTTTATAAATGGTCTTGCGGCATAATATCCAGCAAATCACTGAAACGATCGCAAAATATATAGCGAACAGCACGTTTACGAGCCCTGAGGACTGCTGCAAAATAGGGAGAAAAGAGGTCAAAATCAAATAGTACATAAAAGGCAGCACAAGAAAGTTTCTGGCAAATGCCTGACCTTTATCGATGATCTCTAGTTCCTCATTTGTTGTCCCTATTTCATGCTCATGAATAAAATTGAATTTCGTTGTGAATGGAAACAAGTACAGTTGGATTAAAGGAAAAATGAAAAAGCCAATCCCTAATGCCACCAGTTGAATGAGCATCTGAACATGAAACAGTTGATACACAGTCATGATAGATAGATTAATGAATAGTAAACAGAGTGCTGGTATGGAAAATAAACAATAAAATAACTGGATTTTTGATAAGAAAAACTGCAATAGAGATATTTGAGAAAGCTCGTAAAGCCAAATGTTCTTTTTTTCAGCACTTAAAGTGAAAATAGAAGGTGTCAGCATTCTCATCTCATAAGATTGATTCGCTAGTATCATAATATTGAGTGTGAATAGCAGCTGAATTTGCAAGGCTTGATGATCGATGATCGAGATCAATCCGGTAAAAACACCAATATAAAAGAAGGCTTCATATGACATGAACATATAATTAAAAAATTCTTTAGATAAGAGCCACCTTTTTTCTTTCAGCAGCTTGATGTCTTTTTGGATCAACACATTTTGTCTAAACAGCGAACCCTGAATTTTATGCAGTACTTGAAAGTACCAATAAAATAAATCCCGAAAATGCTTTGAGCTTTGGTCTTGATCTTTTTCCGTTGGAATCCATCGAACAGGACTTCTCATGACAAGCGCACTACCTAGTATCACAACAATCAATGTAATAGGTGAATTAAAAAGGGCTTGAAATTGTAGAAAAACAGAGCCATCTGAAAATAAAGCATGATGCATTTGCTGAAGATCATGTTGATATAAAGAGATCAGCTTGTTTGAAAGAGTGATCCAAAACGAATCCTCTGCAAGCGATGAGATCGATTGAAATAGTTGCTGGAAGGTGTGATAAAAAGGGAAAATGATGTTTAATATGAGAACCCTTCCGAAAAAGAAAAAAAGCAAAGCGATGCTTGCAAAAAAGAGGACACGAATGGCCCCGATTTTTTTTACGACGATGTTATAAATATAAGCACCGAATATCTTATTGCTGATGATAAATAGGAAGATACTTGTCAGCATCACATTGACATGTTTTAACCAGAATGCCAGATCGTGTGTTTGAACAATATCATATTGGAACAAAAAATAGATCAAATAAGTGCTCAAACTCGTAAACACAAGCCAAATCAATTCAGAAAACAGAAGCGTTTGAAAAAGTTGTCTAGAGGAAACAGGTGCTAGCTGTATCAATTCTTTAAAAGGAAGAAGATGAGTTCTTCTATAAGATTCAATTCCTTTGACGATAGAAAATAAAAATAAAAACATCACAAAAGCACTTTCCCATTCTATTTGATAGACGGGGGAGTAAAGAAATGAAGAAATCACGAATACAATCATGCATCCGAATATGATATCAAGAATACAAGAAAAAAATATGTACTGTTTTGAAGAAAACGACTTGAGAAATGGAATTTTTCGTATAACGAACTGAGCGATATTAGAATACTGTTGCTCCAGTCTAATGGATAGAAGTAGTGATAATAATGGATATAACATCTTCTCACCTGCACAAAAATTTAAATAGAAGGAGAACAGAGTCTCCTTCTATTGAGTCGTTAAATAAATTACCAAGCGATAACGGCTTTACGGCCTTTTTTCTTAATTTCGTTTTTAAGGTATTGACGAATTGTCTCTTTACCAGCCGCAGCAATAAGAGAAAGACCGCCTGAACCTACAGCAGTTAAAATGGAGACAATTGTAGTGACAGCTCCACCCGCTTCAACCACATTAAGAACTACAGCGGCAACACTGCCTGGAATACCAAATTCTTTTGCTAGATCAGCAACTGGCAGTACTTGTAGCGAGAAGGAAAAAAGAGCTAGCATAAGGAATCCTACTGCTAAAGCACCAAAAAGAACATGTAGTTTGATTTCATTTCTTGTTTCTGTCATATCAAATTCCTCCCTTTTTTGTCTTTTTATTACTATTCTATCTTATGATATGTTTTTGTTCATATCAATCCTTTTTTTTCTTTTTTTTTCATGAATTAGTTATAGGTTAATATAAAATAAGTGAAAAGATAAGTGAGAAAAGAATCGTTTTGGATAGGAAATATCGAGTGAACATGATCAAAATGACCTTGTTTTCACAAAAACGAAAGAGAGCCTAAAAGTCTATAAGAAATGTGCTATATGTAAATGAACCAATATTCTTTGATCAAAAGCTTCTTTCAAGATAAAATTGGAAGTATCAATTCATTCTGATGGAGGCGATTTTCTGAATATTCGATTGTTAACACCAGAAGATGCTCAAGAATATGCGAACTTGAGATTAGAAGCACTCCGATTAAATCCAGAGAGTTTTGCTATGAGTTACGAGGAAGAGAAGCTAGATACGAAGAATAAATATAAGGCTCGTTTTGCCTCTACACAATCTATGTGGACATTCGGTGCCTTTCATCAAGGTCAGCTGGTCGGCTCGGTTACACTCATACAAGAAACCTTGCAGAAATTAAAGCACCGTGCCAATGTGGCAGCGATGTATGTAACGGCTAATGGACGCGGAAAAGGAATAGGGAAGGCGCTCCTGACAAAATTACTTTCTTTTGCACGCGAAAAAAAAGACATCGAACAAATATATTTAACAGTGGTCACAACAAATGACCCAGCCAAATATCTTTACATGTCTGTTGGATTTAAGTCGTATGCGGTAGAGGAAAAAGCACTAAAAATAAATGGTGCATATGTAGATGAGGAAAAAATGATGCTATGTTTATCATCGTTTGGAGGGGATATAAATGAGCCAGCCAGTCATGCGCATCACATTGGCAGCCGGACCAAATAGTGAGCTGGAATCCTTTGCGCTTCGTGCAGCACTTGAAAACTTTGGCGCAAAAGTCGATATGCATTGGATAGGCAGACCGAATGACCTGATTAATGTTTTATCCGGGAGGAATAGAGGCGAGACGGATTTCATTCTTTTATCCTTTCACGGAGAAGAAGGAGCGTTTCTCATGCCGGAGTTAGGAGAAGATGTATACGAAGAGGGTGAGCCGAGAGGTGCTGCTTTTGGTGCGGATGACATAAAGCGGTATGCTTCGTTAAATGGAGTCCACATTATATGTACAGGCTGTACACTAGGCGAAAAAAAGGTGGCAGAAGCTTTTTTAGAAACAGGGGCGATATCCTATACAGCGCCCGATGACTACATTGATGGAAATGCGTCATTTATTTTTGTTCTCACCATGCTGTATGAGCTGGTGAACAACTCAAAGACAGTCAGAGCAGCTTTTGACCAGGCACGCTCTATTGATGAAGAAACAAAGTTATTCCAACTGTATATGCAAAAATAAGGGCTGAGCAATCAAGCCCTTTTTATATGTCTCTCGTAAAATATGTCGAAAATGTGACAAATGTGTTTTTTGCAAACTAAAAAGGGGCTGCGGAAAGTCTATCCTACAAACACACGCCATCTAGACATGACGGTATCACGAGAGGAGAATCATTGTGTCAATGAAAGGGAAGATCAGTCTCGTCCTGTGTATACTTGCGATCGTCATCGGTATCGCTGCGTTTTATCATAACCAGCAAGCAAGCGGGACAGAGAGAAAAAAAGTAGAACAAGATGCGAGCTACAAACAAGTTGAAATTGTCACACTTGTGAATGACGGGAAATTCATGAGATATGCTGTCAACTATCCGCTGTTTCATCAAGAAAAACTAGATCAGGAGATCAAAAGATTTGCAGAGACCGCGTTAGAAAAGTTTAAAACATCGTTTAGTCAAGCGAGTGATGTCAATGAAGAGAAACGATACGAGTTAAACATCGATTATGAGATCATTCATTATGCCAAGCAAACCGTCGCAATCAGATTCAATACATATGAAGTGAAGGGCGGAAAGCAAGGCGTCAATCAAACGAAGGTGATGAACTTTGATTTCAAGAAACAGACATTTTTATCAATCAACGATATCTTTCTATCAAAGAAGGATAATTTTCAAAAATTATCTCATATGACTTTTGAGGAATTAAAAAAAGATCGAACGCTAGCTGAAAATCAGCCGCTGCTCAAACGGGGAACGTCTCCTGAGGCGAAGAACTATCAGTATTTTGCCATCAAAGATCGTTTTATTGAATTCTACTTTCCAAGAGGACAAATCGCTCCAAATCATCAAGGCCCTCAAGTGTTAGCGATTAAGAAAACACTGCTGAAAGGAATATTAAAACCTGAATATATTAAGAAAGAATTGAACAAAAACGAGAAAAAAGAACCGATTCCAACAAGAAAGATTGTGAAATTGCCAAAACCATCCACATTTCATCCAAATCAAAAAGCCATTGCACTCACATTTGATGATGGGCCCAATCCATCAACGACCTCAAAAATTTTAACAGCATTAAAAGAGAACAAAGGACATGCTACATTTTTTGTATTAGGCAGCAGGGTTCAGTATTATCCCGATATGTTAAGTGAAATCAGAAAGGGTGGAAATGAAATTGGAAACCACTCCTATAACCACCCTTTGCTCACAAGACTTCCCTTAAAACAAGCGGTCAAACAAGTAGAAGACACGCAACAAATCATTGAAAAAGCGAGCGGGTTCACACCGACTCATTTTAGACCGCCATATGGCGGGACAAACGGGCAAATCAACGAAGCTCTTCACATGAAAGTGACCCTTTGGGATGTGGATCCTGAAGACTGGAAATATCGAAACAGCCAATACGTCGCGGACTACATTCTAGCCCATGCATCTAGCGGTGAAACGGTCTTAATGCACGACATCTATGACACCTCAGCAAACGCAGCCGTCACGATTATCAAAGAACTCACCAAACAAGGATATCAATTATTGACGGTGTCTGAGCTTGAGCAGTGGAAGGAAGAACAGAAAAAATAATTTATTGATAATTAATTGAGAAAACAATTTCGGAACATAGAAATTGTTTTCTGTTTAAGAAGTAATTAGATCCATTATATATGCCTCTTAGAGTTAATCTAGTTAATATTCAATAGGTAATAATTATTTTTTCGTTTGATTCTTTTGACTTTAAAATTAAGTTAACAAGATCATCTCTATCAAATAATTTAACATCTGTTTTTTCAGCTAATTCGATTGCTGGAGATGTAAAATAATTATTAGTAACTACCCATGATGATTCAGATGAATAATAAAACCTTGCTGAAGTGATTTCTTGTACAGATTTCACCCCCACTTTTTTTTTATACCTTTTAGCTTGAACTACAATACTCAAACCAGATTTTTTCAAGATTAGATCAGCACCGTAGTCACCAGAAGCTTTAGTTAATTTTACTTTATAACCTAGGTTCCTAAATAGAACGCTTAAATAGATTTCAAATTCTCTTCCTGTCATAGCATCTATTTGATCGATTCCTGATTTGCTTAATTTTTCAAATTCATTTTTTTCTTTGGTCCTTTCAATGAGGGTCAATATAATAATAATTATTATGGAAATAAGGCTAACAAAAAATATAAATAAGAAAAAATCGTACATGTCATTCCCCTTTGTTCAGAATAAAAATATTGTTTAATATTGATAATGTATCTTTAATTTTATAATCGGTCTGAAAGTAAAGAATTAAAGTTTTTTCATAGGAGTTTAAGATTTTTATAGTTGGTTAAATGAAAACTTTAAACTTATTTAATTTATTTATAAAGAGTTGAAACATAATAAGGAGAATTTAGATTAATGGAGTTTAGTAATTGAATATGAATGGTCTATTAAAAAATATTGAATTTAAGAAGCATTCTTTCAGAATAAATCATCATTTACTTATCCATTTTACACATTTGAAGGAAAGAGAACGAGAAATCAATAGTTGTCGAAGGAGAGAATGGAATGTTTTTGTATTATGGACCAACCGGTGCTCCAGTGGAAAATCCGGGAGAAGAATGGATGAAAGAAATCTTCTTCCATAAGGATGAAGACTATTGGAAACAAGGGAATGGAGAATCTTCTATTGAAGTGGATGAAGATTGGGAAACGGAAAGTCTTGTTTTCTTTTATCATGAACCTTATGGCTTTTTTCTTATGAGATATCCAGGTTTTTTGGTTCCTTTTAAAAAAGAAGAGAAGATAGAAACAATCAAGCATGTCGTTGCAGGCGCACCATTGTATGTACCTTCATGCAGCTACGTCGATCGACATCAAGCCTATGAAATCGTTCAACATTTTCTAAAAACAAAATCCTGATAGTGTTGAATGGGTGGAGTTGAGGACGATTGATTTTCAGCAAAATCTATAAATTTTTTACGAGGGAACCAGATAGACACGTGTTAAGGGGGATGAAATGCATAGTTTAGACGATACGATGCACCTACATGTTGGCTATTATGAACAGGGTGTTGATATTGAAGGGATGTTTTTTAAGAGTTTAGACACAGGAAAATGGCTATTATTTTTTGATCATACATGGTATGGGATCACGCTTTTAAAGCATTATGAAAAATATGAAGATTTAGGGCTGTTGATTGGGGAGTATTCCATTGAAGATGACAAAATTGAAGATGAAGGAAATCAGTTGTTTGAGCGTTTTTTAAAAGAAAACGGGATATTGAAGTCAATGGAGTGAACAGATATTTCTTAGCCTTTAGAGTATTTTTAAATCTAATAAGGGTCAGTCTTATATAAGAAACAAAGAATGGTCAAAATAAAAAACAGACCTAATGTGGTCTGTTTTTTTATCAACCCAAAATGAATGGATTTTTTTATATCTTTCAAATCACTTCCCCTTCTCCCGCTTCCGTTTCTCCTTCTCCGCCCGGTAAAACTCATGAAACATCTTCATCAGCGCGCGTTTCTCTATCCGAGATACATAACTCCTTGATATGCCGAGCTCCTTGGCTATTTCCCGCTGCGTTTTCTCTTTCTTTAAGTCCAAACCGAATCGGCCGACGATGACTTCTTTTTCCCGGCCGTCGAGAATGTCGATATATTCTTTTACTTTTTCAACCTCCATGTTGAGCTGAATGGTATCGATCACGTCTTCATTTTCTGATTTTAAGACGTCAATTAATGAAATTTCATTTCCTTCTTTATCCTGACCGATGGGTCATGCAAAGAGACGTCCTTTTTTGTTTTTTTGAGTGCGCGTAAATGCATAAGGATTTCATTATTAATGTCAAGAGGGGAGTGCAGAATTTAAAAATCGAATTTCACTTTTGCCCCATCATGCAATAATTCAGGTTCGTCATTTAGATAAACATCACTTAAGTGAAGTGTGATTGAACTCAAATCCGAAACATCATCTACCAGTAAAGGAACTACAACCATACCTTCATTTTCGACTTTACCATACAAAGAACCAACACCTGTATCCGTAGTCAAATTAGTCTTATAGACTTCGATTTGTTTCTTTGTATTAGTGGTAATAACATCAACACCAGAAAACAAAACATCTTTATCGGAAGTGTTTTCAGTCGTATAAGTGATTTGTATTCTATGATATTTATCTTTTTCAAAATTATTATAAGAAAGAAGCTCTTTATCTTGTTCACCTAAATTACTGTATTCAAATACTTTAACATCGTGTATTTTCATCTTAATAGGACTTAAATCTATTTCTTTTTGTTTGTTATTTATCTTTTTCAAAGTTAGTGTTGAACCATTTTTATCTTTATCCCATTGGCCAATTTTGGTTAGAAGTCCTGATGTTGGTTTATTCTCTTTTTGTGTTGATTCTTTTGAAGCCTCTTTACTCGTTTCTTCTTTTTTTGCCGGCTCAGTTGAGCTGTTAGTGTTACCACAAGCAGTTAGAACTGCCATAAAGCATAAGAATAAAATTAGTTTAGCTTTTTTCATTTGTCTACACCCTTCTATATACACATTTTAGTAATACAGGAAACATTATAATACAAAAAATGTTGAAGTGATGATTTTCGACAAAATTAGACGAAATAATTCATGACTTATAGCATGGGTTTAAAGTCACAAAGCGTTCGGTAGCGAATTTATATGTAACATTGAAAAGAGATGCTATTTCATTTGTGAAATTATTATATGGTTGAATAGCTTTTATTTTTCTAAGCATAAAAGTGGGAATACAAAACTTATATGCAAAACGCTTCGCCTGCATTTCCTGCAGCTCTCTAAACAGTGGGGGCATGATTAATTGATTTCCTTCATGTCTAAGCGCATGACAAAGTTCATGACCAAAATCTTGCCACTGTTCTTGAGGGCTAAGGCGATTATCAATGATAATAGTTCCAGCATAGTACCGGCTGCTGATGTTTAAGAATTCGACTTTTAAATTGGAGCGGTAGGCGATGTCTAATAGATCAAGTTCTGATGGATTTTTAATGTTGATTTGATGATAGAATGCTTCGATCCAGTCATCTAAGTGTGTTGTGTTTTTTGGCAAAATGCGTTCCAACTTAAGCAACTCCTTTAAAATAAGAACGTATGTTCTGAATGTGGGTAAAAAATAAATACTCTTAATGAGCATTTATTTTAAATCAACTGTTAATTCTTTTTTTCGGCAACATTATTTAAATGTTCGTCGAATGGTGAATCTAATACAAGTCTGATACTCTTAATTTTGGAAACATCAGATTCAACCAAAACTGAAACAATTCCTCAATCTTATCATCGGTTGCATCTTTTATATCTTTAAAGAAAAGTTTTGTTTCAGGGTTTAATATCTTTTTCTACATCTCCTCAACTGATTAAAATAATTAGCCATTTTTTCAATGTATCATAATCAGGTTTATAATCTCTAAAATATAGCTGATTTAGAGTCTTAGATGCAGTTTGTTATAAAGCTTATCAAGCGTATAAACTAGAAAATAAATTAGATATTTAATTGGCAATTGATTAGAAACTATTCTTATAACCAAATTCAGATGGAAAGTAGTATAGAGCAAAAATAAAAAACAGACCTCATATGGTCTGTTTTTTATCACACTAACATGAAGGGTTCTTTTACAAAATTCAAATCACTTCCCCTTCTCCCGCTTCCGTTTCTCCTTCTCCGCCCGGTAAAACTCATGAAACATCTTCATCAGCGCGCGTTTCTCTATCCGTGACACATAGCTCCGCGATATCCCGAGCTCCTTGGCTATTTCTCGCTGCGTTTTCTCTTTCTTTAAGTCCAAACCGAATCGGCCGACGATCACTTCTTTTTCTCGGCCGTCGAGAATGTCGATATATTCTTTTACTTTTTCAAGCTCCATGTTGAGCTGAATGGTATCAATCACGTCTTCATTTTCTGATTTTAAGACGTCAATTAATGAAATTTCGTTGCCTTCTTTATCTTGACCGATGGGGTCATGCAGAGAGACGTCCTTTTTTGTTTTTTTGAGTGCGCGTAAGTGCATGAGAATTTCATTTTCAATACACCGCGCCGCATAAGTTGCCAGCTTTGTTCCTTTTCCAGAGGAATAGCTTTCGATGGCTTTAATGAGTCCGATCGTCCCGATGGAGATGAGGTCTTCAGCGTCTTCCCCGGTATTTTCAAATTTCTTGACAATATGGGCGACGAGCCGAAGGTTATGTTCAATCAGCATGTTTCTTGCGTGTTCATCGCCCTCTGCCATGAGGGCTAAGTATTTTTTCTCATCATCTCCCGAAAGGGGTTGTGGAAAGGCATTGTTTTTGACATAGGACACTAAAAACACCAATTCTTTGACCATCAATCCCATCGCTGTAAATACTCCTGCCACGATTTTCACCTCCACCATGTTTAGGCCGCTGCCTATATCCTCAAATGTATGTGAAGGAAGGATTGTCTGTGTCTGTACGATGAAAAAATCATCTTATTTGAAAGAAACGTGCTTCTGTGCGTATGTTTTTGCTGCACCTCTCATATGTTTGCGGTTTCTTTGCGGTGCTTGGCGGTCTAGAAGCGTGCTAAAATATGTAATATTAGACCGAAAAGGAAGGGGTTTTTTCGGAACATGGGGAAGGTTCTTTCTTCACATGTCGGTATGAAAATTAATGAATGGTATCGAATGATACGGCAGTTCAGTGTTCCAGATGCGGAAATCTTGAAAGCGGAAGTAGAAGCGGAAATTGAACGTATGGAAGAGGACCAGCATTTACTGATTTATTATCAGCTCATGTGTTTTCGGCACCAAATTATGCTCGACTATATACACCCTTCAAAATATCAACCTTTCTCAGTATCTAACCTTGTCGATAAAATCGAAAATTCCAATCATGAGTTATCTGATATGCTGCATTATTACCATGCATTTTTTCGTGGCATGCATGAGTTTAGTCAAAAAGAATATTTGGAGGCCGTCAAATATTATCGCATGGCAGAAAAACAGCTATCTATGGTATTTGATGATATTGAGCAGGCCGAGTTTCATTTTAAAGTAGCAGAAGCCTACTATATAATGAAACAAACGCATGTCTCCATGCACCATATTTTAAAAGCGCTTGAAATATACGATCAGCATGATGCATATTCCATTCGCATTATTCAGTGCCTCTTTGTCATCTCGGGAAATTATCAAGATTTAAAACGTAAAGATCGAGCACTGCCTCACTTGAAAAAGGCGAAACAACTCGCATCCGAAATTGACCACCCGCGCATTTATAGCTCAGCACTCTATAATTTAGGGAAATGTTATGGGGAGTTAGGTTATCGAGAAGAAGCAGAACGATATTTAACCGAATCGGCAGACCTCGCCAAAAAAGAGCTGCTTCCCACGCTGCCTCATACACTTTATACACTGGCCAAGCTGCTTTTTAGACAAAATGAGCAGACTGAAGCAAGGCGCATATTAGAGGATGGGAAATTGGCCGCAAAGAAGCATGAAGACCAGCTGTTCTGTCATATGTTTGAGTATCTGGATGCTTTATATGTTCAGGAAATCAATGAAGAACAACTGCAAAAAACCATTGATTATTTGGAAAAACTTAGCCTATACTCTTATATAGAGGATATCTCACTAGAAATTGCGACAGCCTTAGAAACCTCTCAACAATACCAGAAATCCAACCAGTATTATCAAAAATTGCTATGGGCTCAAAATCAAATCCAAGAAGGAGAGTGTCTGTATGAATTCTAAGCAACGTTCGACAGTTGAAGAGAGAAACCAAACGTGAGACAAAAAGCGGGCCTAATGGGCCGGCTTTTTTTATGTGAAAAAGAAGCGTAGACGATCACGAAACTTGAATGAATTCATCAGAAAGCGGGCAATTTAATGTGTAATGATGTTCTGTGGAGGCGGTCTGATGAAAGGGTTGCATATCTTGTTATGTATATTGGTATTATGCGCTTTTGTTCCTGATAACATAGAGGCGCGTACATTAAAAAGAATCGACCTAGAAAAAACGGGACGAGCCTTTTGGGACATGAGAGAGGAACGGAAAAAGATTGCGTTAACCTTTGACGATGGGCCTCATCCGGTATACACAAATCAAATACTAGATGTACTGAGAGAGCATGAAGTGAATGCCAGCTTTTTTGTCATCGGAAGCCGTATTCATGCATATCCCCTCCTCGCAGAGCGGATTGTGAGCGAAGGAAATGAGCTTGGCAATCACACGATGAACCATACGTATTTTGACCTTTTGTCATCGAAAGAAATCAAGCGAGAATTAAAAGAATCAGCGGCTCATATCGCTTCTCTCCAGCCTGGCGGACCCTTATTATTTCGTCCTCCGGGCGGGCGCTTGACGATGAAGTCATTCCGCATTCTTTCTAAGCAAGGATACGATGTCGTGATGTGGTCCTTTACGCAAGATCCGAAGGACTGGTCAAGGCCAGGTGCACACAAAATTGCCAGCCGTATTATTGAGAATATTCAGGGCGGTGATATCATCCTTTTACATGATGGCGGAGGAAATCGTAAGCAGACAGTAGAAGCGCTGAAACAAGTCGTACCTGAACTAAAGAAAAGGGGCTATGAGTTTGTGAAAGTAAGCGAACTACTGCACCATGACAGAGATTATCTGCCGGTTCAATTACAATAAGAAACAGTCATTCATTGAAACCAAAAGTCTTGTCGTTTACTATATGAAGAGGGCTTTTGGAGGTGAATGTTGTGAAGAAATTTGTTTTCCTTTTCATCCTGTTATGTGTTGCGGCTGGGTGCTCAAAACCAGCACAGGAAAGTGTGATTGCATTTGGCGACAGTAACACAAGAGGATCGAACTGGGATTTTCGAGATTATCCCACATCTGAAAAATGGGTGAATCTCATGAAAAATGTCGAGCGCGGCCAAATCAAGGTGCAGAATGCTGGGATTGGCGGGCAGACAACAGAAGATGCGAAGCTGCGCTTTGAGCAGGATATTTTAAAACCAAAACCAACTTACGTCCTCATCATGTTCGGTACAAATGATGCGGCGATTCTTGACGGGAAACATCCCCGTGTGACCAAAAAACGATTTAAGGAAAACTTATCCTACTTCATTTCTGAAAGTAGGAAAGAGGGAATTACCCCGATCCTCATGACGTGCGTGCCTGTAGTCGAAGGAGGCAAAAAGGGCTTGTATTATTATTCTAGATATAAGTCATCTTATTTTGCTGAGAGAGGCGGGGCGAGAGCTTGGCAAAACTCATACAATGACATCACAAGACAAGTAGCTGAAAAACAGCAGGTGCCGCTTGTCGACAATTGGAAAGCGTTCATCCGAGAAGCGGGTGAAGATAGTGACAACGCCTTGATTCAGTCTGGCCTCATTGACCCTTCTGGCAATCATATGACACCAAAAGGGGCAAGAATCATTTATAACGAAATCAAAGAGCGTGATGTCATTAAACATTTTTAAAAGCAGGCCATCTGCCTAAACAAGACGATCCATCTCGCATAGTCTAACAGTATATCTTCCTAGAAGGAGGTAACTGATATGTGGGGATGTCCTTATCCTTACCCTGCGTGTTCGCCTTATCCAGCTCAAGGAGCAGGAATCGGTTACGCTTTTCTTGTTGTGTTCCTTGTCGTCATTTTGGTCGTAGGTGGAGGGTTATGGTTTTGGAATGAACAGCCTTGCAAATAAGACACCTCTTCTTTGATCAGAAGGGGTGTTTTTTACGGAAAATAGTAGTAAGCCTATAGCGCAAGTGATATAATATCAGTCACCTGAGTTTAAAAAGGAGAGTGCTCGGGAGGCATGGTTCCTGGATATATGGAATTAAGAGGAAACAGAGAGCATATGCCCGAGCGAACGTCTTTTCATTTCTGTCTCAATTAATTCAATGAAGTCGCGATTTAAGTTCATTTCATTTGCTTTATAATACGATTCTATAAGTAAATCATCTGACAGCTTTTTCATACTAGAAACCCATATGATGGGAAAAACACCTCCCCTGAAAAAGTTGGCATAAAACTTGAGGAAAAGACATATCATCATAGGTTGATCGAATGTCTTTGAAGTACCTTTAATCTACCATGAATGGGAAACAAGAACAATCGTTCTGTTATCCACATGGTTAAGTGGATAACTTGTGGGTAGAGTGTTTATAATTGAATGAAAGCGTGATGAAATATAGGTGGATAATGTGTGTAAAATTATCCACACCTGTTGAAGGTCCTCATCATATGTCGAAAACTTTTTCGTTGTATTCGATAGACAGACAAATTGTGATTTGATTCGACACAATCGCTGAAAAACCAATGGAAGAAAGGGTGCAAATTGTGCTAAAGAAGTATTTCTTACCGGATGAATTTGTGAAAAGTATTTTCCACATTTCACCGCAAAAACTAAAAGAACGAAATGTAAAAGGAATTATTACAGATTTAGATAACACACTAGTAGAATGGGATCGTCCAAGTGCGACCCCGCGTTTAATTGAATGGTTTCAAGAGATGAAAGATCACGGGATACAGGTGACGATTGTATCGAACAATAATGAAAAAAGGGTCAAGCTTTTTTCTGAGCCGGTTCATATCCCGTTTATTTATAAAGCGAGAAAACCGATGGGAAGAGCCTTTAATAAGGCCGTCGCTGATATGCAATTGAAGAAAGAAGATGTGGTTGTCATTGGCGATCAGCTTATGACAGATGTGCTTGGCGGAAACAGGCATGGCTTCCATACCATTTTGGTTGTACCTGTTGCGGCATCGGACGGATTTTTCACGAAGTTTAACAGGCAGATTGAACGCAGAATTTTAGGAGCCTTAAAGCGTAAGGGCCACATTCAGTGGGAGGAAGAGTAATAATGGAAAAGGTTGTTTGTATTGGCTGCGGTGTAGCCATTCAGACGGAAGATAAAGATCAATTAGGATATGCGCCGGCAGCATCTCTATTGAAAGAAGATGTGATCTGTCAGCGCTGTTTTAGGTTAAAGAACTACAATGAAATTCAGGATGTATCTTTAACAGAAGACGACTTTTTAAATATTTTACACAGCATTGGCGAGACTGATTCTCTGATCGTCAAGGTCGTTGATATTTTTGACTTTAACGGAAGCTGGATTAATGGACTGAGCCGTATTGTTGGTGGTAATCCCATTTTACTTGTCGGCAACAAGGTAGATATTTTACCGAAATCCGTGAAAAAAGACCGTCTTGTTCAATGGATGAAGCGGGAAGCAAAAGAAAATGGGCTCAATCCGATCGATGTGTTTTTAATCAGTGCGAGCAGAGGACAAGGTGTGCCTGAGGTCATGGAGGCCATTGATCATTACCGTGAGGGTAGAAATGTCTATGTTGTCGGCTGTACAAATGTTGGGAAATCAACATTTATTAACCGCATTATCAAAGAGGTGTCTGGAGAAGAGAATGTGATCACCACATCCCAATACCCAGGGACAACACTTGATGCGATTGAAATCCCGCTTGATGACGGGTCTGCTTTATTCGATACACCGGGGATCATCAACCGCCATCAAATGGCGCACTATGTCGGCAAAAATGACTTAAAGATTTTAACGCCCAAAAAAGAATTGAAACCGAGAACGTTCCAGTTAAATGAAGCTCAAACGCTTTACTTTGGCGGACTGGCTCGATTTGATTATGTAAAAGGCGGCAGAACATCCTTTGTCTGCTATATGCCAAATGAACTCAACATTCATAGGACGAAGATGGAGAATGCAGATGACTTATATGAAAAGCATGCAGGTGAACTGCTTTCACCGCCATCAAAAGAGGGCATGGAAGATTTCCCGCCGCTCGTTCCGCACACTTTCACCATCGATCAGCCAAAAATGGACATTGTCTTTTCAGGATTAGGCTGGGTGACGGCAAATGATGCTGGGAAACAAATCAAAGTGTATGCGCCAAAAGGCGTGCACGTGTTTATGAGACGTTCGTTAATTTAAATGTTCAGAGGGGGAGAGACCTTGAAACCTTTATACGGAGTAATCGGTAACCCTGTTGGCCATTCAATGTCTCCGGATATTCATAATGCAGCATTAAAGGATGCTGGAATTGATGGACATTACCATGGCTTTCAAGTAGAAAATGATGACCTGAAAGATGCGATTAGCGGCATGAAAGCGTTAGGAATCAGCGGCATTAACGTCACTGTTCCGCACAAGGTAGAAATCATGAAGTACCTCGACAAAATTGATGTGACAGCTGAACGCCTTGGTGCCGTCAATACGGTGCGTCTCGAAGGAGATCAGCTCGTTGGGTACAATACAGATGGAGAAGGCTTTCTTCATTCATTGCTTGAAGCGTTGGATCAGCCGTTATCAGAGCTGTCATTTCTCCTGCTTGGTGCTGGTGGAGCAGCAAGAGCGATTTACACGACAATTGCTGAGTATGCACCGAAACAATTTGATATCGCCAACCGCACCATTGAAAAAGCTGAGGCTTTAATTGAAAGTGCCGATGGGAAAATCACATCTCGTGCCATTGCATTAAATACAGCAGAAGAGCGGCTTGGGGAATATGATGTCATCATCCATACGACCTCAATTGGTATGTATCCGAATGTTGAAGAAACCCCAATTTCTTTAGCGAACGCAAAAAAAACAGCGGTCGTTTGTGATATTGTGTATAATCCAATAGAAACAAAGCTGCTAAGCGAAGCAGCCGGGTTAGGTTTGAAAACAGTCGATGGCGTCGGCATGTTTGTTGGTCAGGCGGTAAGAGCCTTTGAACTGTGGACGGGCATTACACCTGACGCCCGAAAAATGAAGTCAATTGTCATAGAGAAATTAGGAGGAACACCATGTTAAAAGGTAAACAAAAACGTTTTTTACGTGCGCAAGCACATCATTTATCACCTATTTTTCAAGTTGGAAAAGGCGGGGTAAATGACAATATGGTCAAGCAAATTTCCGAGGCGCTTGAAGCAAGAGAACTTTTGAAAGTCAGCGTATTGCAAAACTGCGACGAGGACAAAACAGAGGTTGCAAAAGCACTTGTAAAAGGTGCAAAAGCTGAACTCGTTCAAACGATCGGAAATGTGATTGTCCTTTATAAGGAATCAAAGGAAAATAAACAAATTAAGCTGCCGTAAAGGTGGATATGATATGAAAAAAATAGGATTGTTCGGCGGTACGTTTGATCCCCCGCACAATGGGCATTTGCTGATGGCAAGTGAGGTGCGTTTCCAAGTAGGGCTTGATGAAATTTGGTTTATCCCAAATCACAAGCCCCCTCATAAAACGGGCCGAAAACGAGCAGAGAGTCATCACCGCATAAAAATGGTGGAAAAAGCGATTCAGACAAATCCTCATTTTCGAGTTGAGCTTATTGAAATGGAGCGGGAGGGCCCATCTTATACAGTAGATACGGTTGAGCTGTTGAAGAAGCGCCATCCTGAAGATGAGTTCTTTTTTATGATTGGAGCGGACATGGTCGAGTATTTGCCGAAATGGCACAGAATCGATGATTTGCTTCAGATGATCACCTTTATTGGGATGAAAAGACCAGGTTATGAAGGAAGTACGGCGTATCCTCTTTTGTTTGCAGATGTTCCGGCTTTTGATGTATCATCGACATTGATTAGGCAGCGAATGAAGCAGGGGAAACCTGTTGATTATTTGATTCCGAAAGCTGTTGAGTGTTATATAAAGGAGCATCATTTATATGAATCGTGAAGAAGCGTTAAACTGTGTCAAACAGCAGTTAACAGAGCATAGATATACACATACAATTGGGGTCATGGAGACGGCCATTTCATTAGCTGAACATTTTGGTGCAGATGTGGAAAAAGCAGAGGTTGCGGCTATTTTCCACGATTATGCTAAATTTAGACCGAAAGAAGAAATGAAGGGCATCATCCAGCAAGAACAGATGAACCCTCTATTGCTTAAATATTCACCTGAGCTTTGGCATGCCCCAGTTGGTGCCTATTTGGTCAAAAAAGAAGTTGGAATTGACGACCGAGATATTTTAACAGCCATTGAATTCCATACATCCGGCAGACCGAACATGACATTGCTTGAAAAAGTTATTTATGTCGCCGACTATATAGAGCCAGGACGCCATTTTCCTGGTGTAGAGGAAGTAAGAGAGTTAGCAGAGCAGGATTTGGATCTTGCCTTGATTCAATCTTTAAAAAACACCGTCAGCTTTTTAATGAAAAAGAATCAGCCAGTTTTCCCAGATACACTTGCTACTTATAACTCACTTGTGCAAAAGAACAACTAAGGAGGAATTTTGATGGATGCATCATCAATTTTAAACATCGCAGCTGGAGCGTGCGATGATAAACGGGCAGAGGATATTATTGCCCTGAATATGCAAGGGATCTCACTTGTTGCAGATTATTTTCTCATTTGTCACGGGAATTCTGACAAACAAGTACAGGCCATTGCAAGAGAAGTGAAACACCTTGCAGAAGAAGGCGGCATCGAAGTTAAAAAGATGGAGGGCTTTGACGAAGCAAGATGGGTCTTGATTGATCTAGGAGATGTCATTGCTCATGTGTTCCACAAAGAGGAAAGAGGATACTATAACTTAGAGAAGCTTTGGGGAGATGCGCCGAGAGAAACGCTTTCGCTTGGCATTAACTCATGATTTATCAAGGGTTTGCAGGTGTGTATGATGAGCTCATGACACATGCCCCTTATGATGAATGGGTTCAGTGGATACAGCGGTATATCAAGCCAAATAGTGCGATTATCGATGTAGGTTGTGGAACTGGAGAGATCTCTCTTCGGTTAGCTGCAAAAGGCCACATGGTCACAGGAATTGACCTAAGTGAAGAGATGCTGGCATTTGCGCAGCAAAAAGCACAGGCTCATAAGCAGTCTATTCAATTTTTACATCAAGATATGAGAGAGCTCGAGGGGTTTGAACAAACTTTTCAAGCAGCGGTTATTTGCTGTGATTCTTTGAATTATCTAAAAAACGAAAATGACGTCAAAAAAACCTTTAAAAACATGTTTCAGCTTTTAGAGGCAGGTGGGGTTTTATTGTTTGATGTTCATACCCCTTATAAAATGGAAGAGGTATTTCCTGGCTCTACTTATGCCGATCAAGATGAAGAGATCAGCTATATTTGGCAGAGTGATCAAGGAGATCATCCATATTCGGTCATTCATGATTTAAGCTTTTTTGTAAAAGACGGAGACGTGTATGAGCGTTATGATGAAACGCACGAACAGCGTACATTTCCTTTTGAGACATATGCAGCGTTCCTTGAGTCCGCTGGCTTTGAACAGATTGAAGTGACCGCTGATTTTACAAATGAAGCACCTCAAGAATGTGCAGAAAGATATTTTATTTCAGCGAAGAAACCAAAAACCATCGTTTAATGGAACGATGGTTTTTTAAAACCCTTTTTTCGCTTGTTGCGAACATGTTTAATTTCTGAGATCATCAGTAAACACACTCGGCGGGTATTGATGCGCAACCGCTTCTACATCCTCATCGAACTTGTCATGAGTGTTCTGGAAAAGCTGATGGAACATATCTTGAACACCTGCTTCAAGTGCTTTAATACCCTCGCCGGTGACGCCGCCTTTTACACACACCTTCTCTTGCAGTGTAGGCAGGGTATACACCCTTTTTTCAATCAAACGGCCAAGTCCTACAAGCATATCTTCTGATAAGGTGGTGGCTTCTTCTTTTGAAATATCCGTTTCTTCAACAGCGGCTTCAATCATTTTCTGAACAAGAAAGCTAATAAAGGCAGGACCGCAGCTGACAATATCTGAGGCTGCCCGTGTGATTGAATGATGAATTTCGATTGGTGTTGAAATGCGGCAAGCGAGTTGTCTGAGCGCTGCTTTTGTCGTGACATTGCATGATGAACCAAATGTTAAAAGTGATGCGCCTGATAACGCGCGGTTGGTGATGCTTGGGATCAGTCTGGCTGTTTGACAAGGAACAATGTCTTGAAGCTGTTCAGGATGAACCGGACTAGTAATGATGACAATGGTTTGCTGTTCTTTTAAAAGTGGGCTCAGTTCTTTTAAAAGCGGATAAATATCAAGTGGTTTGACACAAACAAAGATGAAATCTTTATCTGTTACAGCTCCTGAAAGCTGTTTCGTCACTTCGACCTCTGGGTGATTCTTTTTTATATTGAACGCTTTTTCGATGGTCCGATTTGTAATGGTGATGGATGAGGGATTGACTGCTTTTGATTCAATAAATGCCTCAGTAAGTATGGTACCCATGTTTCCTGTACCGATTAACCCTATATTCAAACGTTCTCCCTCCTTAGACGCATAGGATCTGTTATCTTCTAAACAGTATGTGAAGCAGCGTGAAAATATGATTGAAAGAAGCGTGAACAAGTGAAGCAGCTCATTTCGTTGAAAAAATACAGTCTTTATCTGATAGCGGGAATCATTATCCTCGTCATCATCTGTTTCTTCTTTTTAGCAGGAAAAGAGAAAGGCAGCGCCGAGCTAGGTGTATTGAAAGAACAACATGAAACGCAAGTCACATTAGAAGAAAAACAAGAGAGTGCAGAAAAAGAGCCAACATCCATCGTAGTAGAGGTCAAAGGAGCTGTACGGAAGCCGGGCGTTTATGCATTTATGGCTGAGGACAGAGTTGAAGAAGCCATTAAAAGAGCAGGTGGTTTTACGAGCAAGGCAGATACAGTTGACATCAATCAAGCAGCAAAATTAGAGGATAGTATGATGATTTATGTACGAAAGAAGGGGGAGGCTGACAAGCAGGGACAAACAGCAGCGGCTGATACGCCGCCGGGAAATGAAAAGAGTCAAGGGGTGAATGTCAATCAAGCTGATGCAGCGGAATTGCAGACCATTAACGGAATAGGTCCAGCCAAAGCGGAAGCCATCATTGCGTATAGAGAAGAACATGGAGAATTTCAGCAAATTGAAGATTTACGGAATATTTCGGGTTTTGGAGAGAAGACCATTGAACGGCTGAAAAATCAACTGACGGTCAAGTAGAATTGACGGTATAGAAGAAAGGCATGTACACTTAATACCAACCATCATTCTGGAGGGATCAGCTCGTGGAGAGAATTTCATGGAATCAATATTTTATGGCTCAAAGCCATTTGCTTGCCTTGCGAAGCACCTGTGAGCGGCTAGCTGTTGGGGCAACGATCGTAAGAGACAAGCGCATCATCGCAGGTGGATATAATGGATCCATTGCCGGTGACGTGCATTGTGCAGATGTAGGATGCTATGTGATAGATCATCACTGCGTTCGTACAATCCATGCGGAGATGAACGCTATTTTACAATGTGCCAAATTTGGTGCACCAACGGCTGATGCTGAAATATATGTGACGCATTTTCCTTGTTTGCAGTGCTGTAAAGCGATTATTCAAGCAGGTATTCGAACAGTGTATTATGCGAAGGATTATAAAAATCATCCATATGCTGTTGATTTATTCGAACAAGCCGGAGTTCAAACAGAACAGGTTGAACTAGATGAGATGATTATTGACTTAAAAAACCAAGAAAAATTAGCCTTTGTTGCGGATTTAATAGGCAAACTAAGTGAATCAGGACGTAGCGAAACAGAAATTCGTCAAATGCATGAAAAGGCGAATCAATTATTTACTTCCTATGTTTAAGTATTTGCCGTTCGGGGCGATTTCAGCAGCTGCTGGAATTGCTCTGGCCGCATATCATCTTCATTTGTATTTTCTCCTTTTTCTTCTAGTATTTCTTCTTTTCAGTCTGCTGAAAAAAACAACCCAGCTCTTTTTAATGGTCAGTTTGTGTGGAACGATCTATATGCTCATTTTTATGGTGCATCAGTTTTTTGAAACGGATCATCCCATGCAAGAAAAAGCATTTTCTCATTCGGTTGTGATTGAAACGATCCCGAAAATAGATGGCAATCGCTTTTCAGCGACTGTTTCATCAGAGAATCGTCGACTAGCGGCATTTTATACGATTCAAACGGAGCGTGAAAAAGAAGCGCTAAAAGATGTTGGGCCAGGTATGAGCTGTCATATGACAGGTGAGATGCGGTTGCCTAAACAAGCAACCATACCGAATGGCTTTCAATATGATCAATTTCTAAAAACAAAAGGCATTGATGCTATTTTCTTAACGCAGTCTATGAAAAGCTGCACGAAACATGACAGCCCTTCACATGACCTTTCATCTATTAGGCAGAAGGGGTTGAAATTTCTAGAAGATCACGTTCCGAAGAATTCTGTTGGGATTGTGCAGGCACTTATTTTTGGCGATCGTGATTTAATAGACCCTGATACATTAAGAGATTATCAAATGCTTGGCATCATTCATTTATTAGCCATTTCAGGACTTCATGTTCAAACATTGCTCGCTTGTTTATTTTGGTGTCTACTCCGTGCTGGCGTGACAAGAGAGACAGCGCGTATTTTTTTATTATCCTTTTTGCCGGTTTATGCTTGTTTAACAGGTGCTGCACCGTCTGTGTTAAGAGCCTGTCTCATGGCTGGAATTTATTTAGTCATCACAAGCCTGCCAAAAGAAATGAAACAGCCTTCTGCGGTCGTGTTAAGTGCAGCGTTCTTGCTTTTATTAGCCATTCAACCACTTTATATATTTGATGTCGGTTTTCAGCTGTCATTTGTGGTGACCTTATTTATTTTGCTATCCACTAGTATTTTATCAAAAGCAAAAAGTTCGGTGATGCAGTTATTTCTCATTTCCTTGATTGCACAGCTTGCTTCGCTTCCTGTTCTTTTATATTATTTTCAACAATTTTCCTTGCTGAGTGTTCCTTTAAATATGATGTTTGTTCCTTTTTATACAATGGTTGTCATGCCTCTGTCCTTATTCTTTTTTCTTTTATCTATCATTTATCTTCCGCTTGGACAAACACTGTTTCAGCTGCTTGATTGGGTGATCCAGTTTAGTCATCAATTGTCTGCACACATGGCTGCTTACGATAGTCTTACTCTCATTTTTATGAAATCGACATGGTGGCATGTGCTCCTAGAGGTTTCCTCCATTGTTTTTCTATTCATTGTGATGGAATGTAAAACTTCTATCAAATCTTATCTTGTGCCGATTTTGATTCTCGTTTGTGTGCTGGCTGTACACTATTTCACGCCGAATTTTCTTCAAAAAGGAGAGGTCACGATGTTAGATGTAGGACAAGGGGATAGTTTGTTTATTCAGCTACCTTATCGAACCGGGCATATATTAGTTGATACAGGAGGCAGGCTTTCTTTTGAAGAAGAGCCATGGAAAAAAAGACGTAAAGTATCTACAATTGGGGATCAAACCCTTATTCCATTTCTGCATTCTAAAGGCATAGCAAAACTTGATGTCCTCATCCTTACCCACGCAGATCAAGATCACATGGGAGAAGCGATGCGGTTAATAAAGCGAAATAAAGTCAAACGCCTTGCAATCCCAAAAGGCTTTGCTCGAAATCCAGAGGATGCGCAGCTTTTAAAGGAAGCGGCTGATCAACGGATTCCTGTAGATGAGTTGGAAAGAGGGGATCAGCTGAGAATTGGAGGACAAAAATTTGACGTTCTGCATCCAGCTCGTGACCAGGTGACGAGTAAAAATAATGATTCACTGGTCCTCACCTTTACGCTTGGCGGCAAGCGTTTTATGCTGACTGGGGATCTTGAACAAGAAGGGGAACGAGACATCATTCAAGCTTACCCCAAGCTACGAGCGGATGTCTTGAAGGTTGGGCATCACGGGAGTAAAGGATCAACAAGTGAAGAATGGCTTCAGCATTTGAATCCGTCATATGCACTGATTTCAGCAGGTGAACGAAATCGGTATCTGCATCCTCATCAAGAAGTTTTGAAAAAATTAAATGATCATCAAACAAGGGTGTATCGTACAGATATCGATGGAAGTGTGACCTATGAATTTCTTGAAGAGGATGGAACATTTTACGCTCATCCTCCATATGATATCTTACAAAATCAATAAAAAAACTGCCAAAACGGCAGTCATCTTGCATTCATGTAGTTAAGATCCAACGAGGTGTATCACAGTTGCCAAAATAAACATTGAGGCGAAAAATCCGAATGTGACGATAAAACCAACAGCTGAGTCGGTCACATCATTCCGCTTGCTTTGAACATTCTTTTCAAATTCATTCATTTTCATCCCTCCTGGCTATTTTTAGTATACTTGAACTCATTTGGAATTGCTAGAAGGTAAAGTAACCGTTTTCCATTTTCATGATCATTTTGTGAATATCGTCTGACTGTAAGCTGACCCGGGAGCTTACGTGAGACGTTTACTATAAATGAGGAGGCGGCACTTTCAGCTTCCTCTTTACTAATGTCTCTACACACTTTAGGATAGAGGAGGAAGTGAAAGAGAGGGATTTAAGCGAATGGTCTTTGAAGTATGGAACAATTTAAAAAAAGGGGATATTCACCCCGTTTATTGCTTATATGGAAAAGAAACGTATTTACTTCAAGAGACAGCTGCAAAATTGAGACAAGCTGTCGTCGACGAAGAAACAAAGGATTTTAATTACTCTGTCTTCGATATGGAAGAGGTGCCGCTTGAGCAGGCTGTGACGGACGCAGAAACATTTCCGTTTATGGGAGAGCGGCGTCTCGTTGTGATCAAGAACCCTTATTTCCTCACTGCAGAAAAGAAAAAAGAAAAGATCGAGCATCAGCTTTCTGTGTTAGAAGCTTATTTAGAAAAGCCAGCACCCTACACGATTCTCGTGTTATTGGCCCCATATGAAAAACTGGACGAACGTAAGAAAATCACCAAATTGTTAAAAAAGAAAGCGGCTGTAGTTGAGGCGAAAGAGTTAAATCCGAAAGAAACAACAGATTTCACCATCACGCTGGTGAAAACAGAAGGAAAAACAATCTCGGTTGAAGCGGCAGAACAGCTTGTCATGTTATGTGGCGGGAGCCTGTCCTCACTTTTTCAAGAGGTTCGAAAGCTAAGTACATATATTGGGCAGCGAGAGGAAATTGAGCTGGCGGATGTCAATCAGCTCGTTGCACGAAGTTTGGAACAGAATATTTTCGAACTGATTAACCAAATCGTGAACAGGCGCCGGTCTGAAGCGATGCAAATGTTTTATGACCTCCTAAAGCAAAATGAGGAACCCATTAAAATATTGGCACTCATTTCAAATCAATTTCGGTTGATATTGCAGACAAAGTACTTTGCTCAGCAGGGATACGGGCAAAAACAAATTGCGTCAAACCTGAAAGTCCACCCATTTCGGGTCAAACTTGCAATGGATCAAGCAAGACTGTTTTCAGAAGAAGAGCTCAAGTACATCGTCAAAGAGCTCTCCACGATTGATTATGAAATGAAAACGGGTAAAAAGGACAAGCAGCTATTATTAGAATTGTTCCTGCTTCGGTTATTAGGGGCTTGAACATAAAAAAACGACCTTCTCAAAAGAGGGTCGTTTTTGTTTAGATGTATAATTGCCAGTCTGTCCTTAGGCTCGGCCGGTCAGGACGGACGTACAGTTAAACAGGTGCCTCATCACTGAGGCGTTGCAAACATTATGCAGAAAGTCCGTTTACTTGTTTCGCAAGTCTTGATTTGTAACGCGCAGCTGCGTTTTTGTGTACAAGACCAGTTTTAACGGCTTTGTCAATGCGTTTTGCAGCAGAAGAAAGAGCAGCTTTTGCTTGCTCAGCATCGTTGTTAGCTACAGAAACTTCAACTTGTTTAATCGCAGTACGCATCGCAGACTTGATTGTTGCGTTGTGTGCACGGCGTTCGTTATTCGTTTTTGTACGTTTGATCGCTGATTTAATATTTGGCATGTGTTTCACCTCCTAAGATACAACCTAAACACAATTGTCTTAAGGTTAAATCTTCACAATAGAACAAATTGTATTCTATCAAACACACCTTTAGAATGCAATATAAATGTAAAGTATTTTTCATTGATGAAGCGCTCGAATGTTTCTTGAACGAGATGGAAAGACTACTGTTAATTACTTGATGGAAGGAGCCTTTTCATGAAGAAACAGAAACTTGATTTAAGCGCTTATCAAATCCGGACCGATTTGGCCGTTGAAACAAAAGAGATACTAGAACAAGAGAACGATCCGAATGTGGTCAAAAAGGACGGTATTCAAGGAATTGTTGAGAAGGAGAAGGAAGAGCACGGCATCCGCATCCGCACTGTGGAGATTACGACAGAAGGAGAAGAGTTGACCGGAAAAAAGGCAGGGACATACTTGACGCTTGAGGCGCAAGGAATTCGGGAGAAAGACTCTGAGATGCAAGAAAAAGTGGTTGAAGTTTTTGCCCATCATTTTGCTCAATTTTTAAAAGATCACGGCATTCAGGCGGATGCGAGCTGTCTTGTCGTAGGACTCGGAAACTGGAATGTCACGCCGGATGCTTTAGGGCCGCTCACAGTTGAAAATTTGCTGGTGACACGCCATTTATTTGAATTACAGCCTGAGAATGTGCAGGAAGGCTATCGCCCAGTGTCTTCATTATCGCCTGGGGTCATGGGGCTGACTGGTATAGAAACAAGTGACATTATACAAGGTGTCATTGAACGATCTAAACCAGATTTTGTGATCGCCATCGATGCACTGGCTGCACGTGCAGTAGAACGGGTGAATACGACAATTCAAATTTCTGATACAGGTATACATCCAGGATCGGGTGTCGGAAATAAACGAAAAGAATTAAGCAAAGAGACCTTGGGGATTCCAGTCATTGCCATTGGTGTACCGACAGTGGTCGATGCAGTCACGATCGCAAGTGACACGATTGATTACGTGTTAAAGCATTTTGGTAGAGAACTGAAAGATGATAGACCTTCCCGATCTTTAGTACCAGCGGGTCTGACATTTGGGAAGAAAAAAGTGCTGAATGAAGAAGATTTGCCAGATGATGAAACGCGTCAATCCTTTTTAGGAATCGTCGGAACGCTTCCTGAAGAAGAAAAAAGACAGTTGATCCATGAAGTGCTTGCGCCGCTGGGACAAAATCTAATGGTCACACCGAAGGAAGTGGATACATTCATTGATGACATGGCGAACGTCCTCGCCAATGGGTTAAATACAGCACTTCATCAAAAAATCTCTCAAGACAACATGGGTTCTTATAATCATTAAACAGTTCTACTTTCTCTAGCTCGCTCATAGTGTAATTACTAGAAAGCGTGCTGGAGGGAGTAAATCATGAAAAAAAGACCTCGCCGTCCTCGACAGTTGGTCGTTGCGATTAATGGAACAAAAGTAGTGAAGAGTATTTTTTTGTTTATTGTCTCTCTGGTGGTTGTGTTTGTCATGTCAGGGGCTTTGACGTCTTTAAAACCTGAGCTTAGGCCTCAAGCATCATTATATGGTGTGGCAGATGAGCTGTCAGGGGCATTCTTTGCAACTCTAATGGGGATGGAAAATCAATATTTTTCCTCAGCAGTCCCTGAAGATCAAAAAGGATTTCATTTCTCCGGGCTGTCACTCAAACTTGCCACAAGTATCAATTTAGAAGACCCCCGCAGTTTTCTAGGAAGAGAGCTGCCAGGCTTTGAACATTTTGATACAAAAATCATCCTAGCAGGTGAAGGTACAGACTATACGAATATGCCAATGGAATCGCCGCCTCCAAGTGAAGTCATCAAAGATGAAAAAGAAGCAAATCTAGCTGAGCTGGACAAGCTTGATGAAGATGAACCGAAAACGCCTGCAAAAGAGCCGAACCAGTCGACAGGAAAACGAAAAGCTGTATACATTTATCACACACATAATACGGAATCATATTTACCATTTTTAAAAGGAGAAACAAACCCAAACAATGCGCGCCACTCAAAAGTGAACGTCACCCTTGTTGGGGAGATGTTTGGTAAAGCGCTCGATCAGCAAGGAATCGGCAACACAGTGGATAAAACAGAAATTGAAAAAAGACTGCTGAAAAAAGGATTGAAGTATCCTCAATCATATAATGAATCCAGATTGGTTGTAAAAGAAGCTCTCGCTAAAAATGATGACCTAGATTACTTAATCGATATTCATCGGGATTCAAGAAGAAAGAAAGATACGACAGTAGAAATCAAAGGCAAGAAATATGCGAGAATCGCTTTTGTTGTAGGGAAGAAAAATCAAAGCTATGAGAAAAACTTAAAGCTGGCGACAGAGTTCCACCATTTGATGGAGAAAAAATATAAAGGACTTAGTGTCGGTGTGTTTGCCAAAGGAGAAATTGGTGATAATGGAATCTATAATCAAGATTTATCTGACAAAGCCCTCCTATTAGAATTTGGCGGTGTGGATAATAATATGGAAGAACTGAAAAACGCATCCAATGCAGCAGCTGATGTGTTCAGTGAAATTTTCTGGGACGCAGAAAAGGTAGACGGCAAAGCAAAGGATGAGAAAAAACGGTCTTAAGGTGGTGGAGGACATGGGCTCATTTATCGGAAAAACCATTATTTTATCGCTCGTATTGCTATTCGGTGTCTTTTTAGGAATGCAGCAAGCCAATAATGGCATGCTTCAAATGAAAGGGTATCATGATCCGCAATTAAAAGGGGCCTTCACTCTCCAAATGAATGATGATCAAGAAAAAGAAGCC
This sequence comes from Bacillus sp. FS02, assembly GCF_024398395.1. Classification (NCBI taxonomy): domain Bacteria; kingdom Bacillati; phylum Bacillota; class Bacilli; order Caryophanales; family Bacillaceae; genus Bacillus; species Bacillus sp. FS02. The sequence continues at coordinate 3,325,819 of NZ_CP074101.1, forward strand.
TCTATCCTCGGAACAGCTGTCACACAAAAAGACTTAGCAGAAAAACAAAAGCAGCTAGAAGAAATGGAGAGCTTTAATGCCTTCTCTAAGGCCGGAAAAGCATTATCAGATGGTATGACGCATGCAGCCCGTACACTTTATGATTGGGTGAATGGTAAATAAACTGTAGTAAGCATCATGTTGGATGTTATTTCATAAGATATCACACCTTTTCGCAAAAGCCGCTAACCGATGAGCGGCTTTTCTTGATTTCGATTGAATCTTTACAGCCCTATTGATATAATCTAACCTAGCGCAACCCGCGTTTTATAGTAGGAGTGATAGATTGTGACAGATAAAGAAAAACGATTAGAACGGCAATCAAGAATTCGAAATTTCTCCATTATCGCCCATATTGACCATGGGAAATCCACATTGGCTGACCGTATTTTGGAAAAAACAGCGGCGATTACGCAACGAGAAATGAAAGAACAATTACTTGATTCCATGGACTTAGAGCGTGAACGCGGCATTACGATCAAATTAAACTCTGTCCAGCTGAAATATCAGGCAAAGGATGGAGAAGAATATATTATGCACCTGATTGATACACCAGGGCATGTCGACTTCACCTATGAGGTATCTCGAAGCCTAGCTGCCTGTGAAGGTGCAATTCTTGTGGTGGATGCAGCACAAGGCATTGAAGCACAGACACTAGCGAACGTTTATTTAGCTCTTGATAACAACTTAGAAATCCTGCCGATCATTAACAAAATTGATCTGCCGAGTGCAGAACCTGAACGTGTAAGACAAGAAATTGAAGATGTCATCGGGTTGGATGCATCTGAAGCTGTTCTTACCTCTGCTAAGGCGGGCATCGGGATCGAGGATATTTTAGAACAAATCGTCGAAAAGGTGCCGGCACCAGCTGGAGATCCGGAAGCACCACTTCAAGCCCTCATTTTTGATTCTCTCTACGATGCGTATCGTGGCGTCATTGCTTACATACGAATTGTCGAAGGAACCGTCAAACCGGGTCAAAAAATCAAGATGATGGCGACAGGCAAAGAATTTGAAGTGCTTGAAGTCGGCGTATTTACACCGAAAGCAATGCCAACAGACGAACTCACTGTTGGAGATGTTGGCTATTTAACAGCTGCCATTAAAAACGTTGGTGATACACGAGTAGGGGATACGATCACAAGTGCGGTAAACCCTGCGAAAGAAGCTCTGCCTGGATATAGAAAGCTGAACCCAATGGTGTACTGCGGCCTTTATCCAATTGACACAGCGAAATATAACGACTTGCGTGAAGCGTTAGAAAAGCTTGAATTAAATGATTCTTCACTTCAATATGAGGCAGAGACATCCCAAGCACTTGGCTTCGGCTTCCGCTGCGGCTTCCTTGGCATGCTTCATATGGAAATCATCCAAGAACGGATTGAACGTGAATTTAAAATCGACCTTATTACGACAGCGCCAAGTGTTATTTACGATGTGTATATGACAGACGGAGAAAAAATCGTCGTAGATAACCCATCCAATTTGCCTGATCCGCAAAAGATTGAGCGAATTGAAGAGCCATACGTGAAGGCAACAATGATGGTGCCAAATGATTATGTTGGTTCTGTGATGGAGCTTTGCCAAGGAAAGCGCGGCAATTTCATTGATATGCAATATCTTGATGCAAACCGTGTAAGTATTGTGTACGAAATTCCTCTGGCAGAGATCGTATACGAATTCTTTGATCAATTAAAGTCCAATACAAAAGGGTATGCATCCTTTGATTACGAGCTGATCGGCTATCGCCCATCCACTCTAGTGAAAATGGATATCATGCTTAATGGCGAAAAAATCGATGCGCTTTCCTTTATTGTTCACCGCGATTATGCATATGAACGCGGAAAGATCATTGTAGAAAAGCTGAAAGAACTGATTCCGCGCCAGCACTTTGAAGTACCAGTTCAGGCAGCGATCGGTCAAAAGATTGTTGCACGGTCTACCATTAAAGCAATGCGCAAGAACGTACTAGCGAAGTGTTATGGTGGAGATATTTCCCGGAAAAGAAAGCTTCTTGAGAAGCAAAAAGAAGGGAAAAAGCGCATGAAGCAAGTGGGTTCTGTAGAAGTCCCACAAGAAGCATTTATGGCCGTGCTGAAAATGGACGACAGCACACCGAAAAAATAACATCCTCAAGGCAACCTGCTTTACAATGCTCGCCTTGACGTTTATAGTCGAAAACAAACGAAGAGGCCGCAGCGATAAACTGCGGCTCTTTACCTGTAAAGAAGGTGTCAATAATTGAAAGCAGCATACATTCACATTCCATTTTGTGAGCACATTTGTCACTATTGTGATTTTAATAAATTTTTCATTAAAACCCAGCCGGTCGATGAATACTTAGCCGCTCTTGAAAAAGAAATGCAGCACACGATCGATCAAAAAGGGGAGCAAGAACTAAAGACGATCTTTATTGGCGGGGGAACACCGACATCACTGACAACCAGCCAGTTAGATCAGCTTATGGACAGCATTCACCGCGTATTAAAACCAACCAAAAACTTAATCGAGTTTGCAGTAGAAGCAAACCCAGACGAACTATCGCTTGAGAAATTGAATGTCTTAAAATCAGCTGGCGTTAATCGGCTGAGCTTTGGTGTTCAAACATTTGAAGATGACCTGCTCAAAAAAATCGGACGGGTTCATCAAAAGAAAGATGTTCTCACATCTTTCGAGCGAGCAAGAGCAGTTGGGTTTGACAACATTAGTCTTGATCTGATGTTTGGTTTGCCTCATCAAGAGAAGCATCATGTCATGCATTCACTAGAGACCGCTTTTTCATTAGGTGCAGAACATTATTCGGTTTATTCGCTGATTGTCGAGCCAAAGACGGTCTTTTACAATTTGATGCAAAAAGGGAAACTGCATTTACCACCGCAAGAACGTGAGGCTGAAATGTATGAGCTCGTCATGGATGAAATGGAGCGGCATGGACTCAAACAATATGAGATTAGCAATTACGCCAAACCAGGTTTTGAAAGCCAGCATAACCTCACCTATTGGAGCAACGAAGATTACTTTGGTTTTGGCGCAGGAGCGCACGGGTATGTAGATGGCGTCCGTAATGTGAACGCTGGACCAGTGAAGCACTACTTAGAGCTCATTGAACAAACAGGGTTTCCATATAAGGAAACGCATCAGGTGACAAAAGCAGAACAGATTGAAGAAGAAATGTTCTTAGGTTTGCGGAAAATTGAAGGCGTGAAAAGTGCTCACTTTCAAGCGAAATTTGGAGCATCACCAGAAGCACTCTTTCCCGCCATTCTTGAAGAATTAGCAGAAAAAGGTCTCATTGAACAGGATGAGATTGGCATTCGTTTAACAAGAAAAGGAAAATTGTTAGGGAATGAAGTATTTCAAGCGTTTCTCGGTGAGTTATAATTGACATTTTAATTTGAGTTTGGTAATTTTGTTTATACAATTAGCACTCGTTGAAAGAGAGTGCTAACAGGGGTGATGATGATGTTAACAAATCGTCAGCTTTTGATTCTACAAGTCATTATTAATGACTTTATTCGTTCGGCGCAGCCAGTTGGATCAAGGACTCTTTCCAAAAAAGAAGATATTACATTCAGCTCTGCGACGATTAGAAACGAAATGGCTGATTTGGAGGAACTCGGTTTTATTGAAAAGACCCATTCTTCATCAGGAAGAATTCCTTCCGAAAAAGGATATCGTTATTATGTAGATCATTTGCTCTCTCCGCGAAAACTGTCATCTAAAGAGCTTGTGCTCATCCAGTCAGTATTTCAGGAGAAAATTTTTGAGCTGGAAAAAACTGTTCAAAAATCGGCGGAAATTTTATCAGATCTCACAAACTACACATCGATTGTCCTTGGTCCAAAGCTAAGTGAAAATCGATTGAAGCAAATTCAGCTTGTCCCTGTGCAGCCTAATAAAGCAGTAGCGATTATGATTACAGACAGCGGGCATGTTGAAAACAAAACCATTACCTTCTCTGAGCATCTTGATGTCTCCGATATTGAGAAGCTGATGAATATTTTAAACAGCCGCTTAGCCGGAGTCCCGATGGATCAGCTGAAGGACAGGATGTATAAAGAAGTAGTGATGCTCCTTCGCACGCATTTAAAAGACTATGATCATATTTTAGATGCGCTTGGTAATACATTCACTTCAACACAAAATGAATCAAAACTTTTCTTTGGCGGGAAGATTAATATGTTGAACCAGCCAGAGTTTCATGACATTGACCGCATTCGTTCACTCATGATGCTGATTGAACAAAAGAATGATGTCATGCAGCTGTTTCATCCAAATCAGCAAGGAATCACCATTAAAATCGGTTCAGAAAACAATTTGGAAGCAATGGAGAACTGCAGTTTAATCACAGCAACTTATGCGATTGATCAAAAATCACTCGGCTCCATCGCTGTCATTGGTCCAACCCGTATGGATTACGGGCGAGTCGTTAGTCTTTTGCATCATGTATCAAAAGACTTGTCAAACGCACTTTCCAATTTGTATGATGAGTAGGGTGATAAAAGGTGGGGCACAGCCCCTTCGTATAATTGAATCTTTTGAGGGAGGTGAACACAATGTCAGAAGAAAAACAGACACCTGAGCAAGCAGCAGAGGTTGAAGCACAAGAAGAAGCAGTTCAAGCAGAAACTGAGGAAGTAAAGCATGATGAACAGTCTGCCTTCCAAGAGAAGATTGATGAATTGCAGCAGCTTCTAGATGAAAAAGAAAACAAAATTCTGCGTGTTCAAGCAGATTTTGAAAACTATAAACGCCGTGCTCGAACTGAAGTGGAGACCGTGCAAAAATATCGTTCTCAACATGTTGTCAGCGACCTTCTCCCAGCTCTCGACAACTTTGAAAGAGCGCTTGGAATCGATCCAGACAATGAGCAGACGAAAAGTTTGTTAGAAGGTATGCAAATGGTTTACCGCCAGCTGGTAGAAGCGTTGAAAAATGAAGGCGTTGAACCAATTGAAGCTGTCGGCAAAGAGTTCGATCCAAACCTTCATCAAGCCGTCATGCAAGTTGAAGATGAAAACTACGATTCAAACATCGTTGTAGAAGAATTGCAAAAGGGCTATAAACTCAAAGACCGAGTTATTCGTCCATCAATGGTAAAAGTAAATCAATAACTACATAATGGGAGGTCATCGAATATGAGTAAAATCATTGGTATTGACTTAGGAACAACAAACTCATGCGTTGCAGTACTCGAAGGCGGCGAGCCAAAAGTTATTGCAAACGCTGAAGGAGCACGTACAACACCATCTGTTGTCGCTTTTAAAAATGGAGAGCGCCAAGTAGGTGAAGTAGCGAAACGTCAATCAATTACAAACCCAAACACCATCATGTCTGTTAAAAGACATATGGGTACAGATTATAAAGTAGAAGTTGAGGGCAAGAACTACACGCCGCAGGAAATCTCTGCAATCATCCTTCAACACCTTAAATCTTACGCTGAAGCTTATCTTGGCGAAGAAGTAACCAAAGCGGTTATTACAGTTCCTGCTTACTTCAACGACGCAGAGCGCCAAGCAACAAAAGATGCTGGTAAAATTGCTGGTCTTGAAGTAGAACGTATCATCAACGAACCAACAGCAGCTGCACTTGCTTATGGTTTAGATAAAACAGATGAAGATCAAACGATCCTTGTATATGACCTTGGTGGCGGTACATTTGACGTATCAGTCCTTGAGCTTGGAGACGGCGTCTTTGAAGTACGTTCAACTGCTGGGGACAACCGTCTAGGTGGAGACGATTTTGACCAAGTCATCATCGATCATCTAGTGGCTGAATTCAAAAAAGAAAACGGCATTGATCTTTCTAAAGATAAAATGGCGCTTCAGCGTTTAAAAGATGCTGCTGAAAAAGCGAAAAAAGATCTTTCTGGTGTATCTTCTACACAAATCTCACTGCCATTTATCACAGCTGGAGATGCAGGTCCTCTTCACCTAGAATTAACGCTAACGCGTGCTAAATTCGAAGAGCTTTCTGCAGACCTTGTAGAGCGTACAATGACACCTGTACGTCAATCACTGAAAGATGCTGGTCTATCTGCTAGCGAGATTGATAAAGTCATCCTTGTTGGTGGATCAACTCGTATTCCTGCAGTACAAGAAGCAATCAAAAAAGAAACAGGTAAAGAGCCTCATAAAGGCGTAAACCCTGATGAAGTGGTTGCACTTGGTGCGGCAATTCAAGGTGGAGTTATCACAGGAGATGTCAAAGACGTTGTTCTTCTTGACGTCACACCACTTTCTTTAGGAATTGAAACAATGGGCGGCGTATTCACAAAGCTGATTGAACGTAATACAACCATTCCAACAAGTAAATCTCAAGTATTCTCAACGGCTGCTGACAACCAAACTGCTGTAGACATTCACGTCTTACAAGGTGAGCGTCCAATGGCAGCAGACAACAAAACATTAGGTCGTTTCCAATTGACTGATATCCCGCCAGCACCACGCGGCGTACCACAAATCGAAGTATCTTTTGATATCGATAAAAACGGTATTGTCAACGTACGTGCGAAAGATATGGGTACAGGCAAAGAGCAAAACATCACAATCAAATCTTCTTCAGGTCTTTCTGATGATGAGATCGAAAAAATGGTCAAAGAAGCAGAAGAAAATGCTGAAGCAGATGCAAAGAAAAAAGAAGAAATCGAAGTGCGCAATGAAGCAGATCAATTAGTGTTTACAACAGAAAAAACATTAAAAGATCTTGAAGGCAAAATCGATGAAGAGCAAGTGAAAAAAGCGAATGATGCAAAAGATGCGCTAAAAGCTGCGATCGAAAAAGGCGAGCTTGAAGACATCAAAGCGAAAAAAGATGAGCTACAAACAATCGTTCAAGAATTAACGACAAAGCTCTATGAAGAAGCTACAAAACAAGCACAAGCTCAGCAAGAAGGCGCTGAAGGTGCTCAAAAAGCAGATGACAATGTAGTGGATGCAGAATACGAAGAAGTAAACGACGATCAAGAGAAAAAATAATCACCTTTACTTTTGAAAAAGACTGCTGAAACGTACTCGTTAGAAAGTCAAAGTCAGGATCTCTTGACTTTGACTTTTTTCTTTTCAACGATGAAAAGGAATTGAAAAAGATCAATTTAAAATGATACAATCGTATTTATGTGAGAAAATCGGGAGTGTGAAGAGATGAGTAAGCGTGATTACTATGAAGTGCTTGGCGTGAGTAAGAGCGCCTCAAAGGACGAAATCAAAAAGGCATACCGCAAGCTTTCAAAAAAGTATCACCCTGATATTAATAAAGAAGCTGGCTCAGATGATAAATTCAAAGAAGTAAAAGAAGCCTATGAAACCCTTTCTGACGATCAAAAACGTTCACATTATGACCAGTTCGGTCACACCGATCCAAACCAAGGATTTGGTGGAGGCGGATTTGGCGGTGGAGGAGACTTTGGCGGCTTCGGCGGCTTTGATGACATCTTCTCTAGTATTTTTGGCGGCGGAGCCAGAAGAAGAGATCCAAATGCACCGCGTCAAGGAGCGGACCTTCAATATACAATGACCCTTTCATTTGAAGAAGCGGCATTTGGGAAAGAAGCAACGATCGAGATTCCCCGCGAGGAATCATGTGAAACGTGTCATGGATCAGGTGCAAAACCTGGAACACAGGCGAAGACATGCTCACATTGCGGCGGATCAGGTCAACTAAATGTCGAGCAATCCACGCCATTTGGTAAAGTAGTCAACCGCAGAGTATGTAACTACTGTAGCGGAACTGGTAAACAAATTGAACATAAGTGTTCAACATGTGGTGGATCTGGTAAAGTGCGTAAGCGTAAGAAAATCAATGTGACGATCCCAGCAGGTGTGGACGATGGTCAGCAGCTTAGAGTATCTGGTCAAGGTGAACCAGGTGTAAATGGAGGACCTCCAGGCGATCTATTTGTTGTTTTCCATGTGAGGGCGCATGAATTCTTCGAACGAGATGGAGATGACATCTACTGCGAAATGCCGCTTACCTTTGCGCAGGCTGCACTAGGTGATGAAATTGAAGTGCCGACATTACATGGGAAAGTCAAATTAAAAGTTCCTGCGGGCACACAAACGGGTACGAAGTTTAGACTCAAAGGAAAAGGTGTAAAAAATGTACGCGGTTATGGTCAAGGCGATCAGCATATCGTTGTACGCGTCGTAACACCGACGAATTTAACTGAAAATCAAAAAGATATCATTAGAAAATTTGCTGAAGTGAGCGGAAATAAACCGGACGAACAAGAAATGAGCTTTTTCGATAAGGTGAAACGCGCATTTAAAGGCGAGTAAGACGGATAAGGAGTTGGTAGTATTGAAGTGGTCAGAAATTAGCGTCCATACAACAAATGAAGCGGTGGAACCGATCACCAATATTTTGCATGAAGCAGGTGCAAGTGGTGTCGTGATTGAGGACCCGCTTGATTTAGTCAAGGAACGTGAAAATGTATACGGTGAGATCTACCAGCTCGATCCGAATGATTATCCTGAGGAAGGGGTTATCGTCAAAGCCTACCTTCCGATGAATAGCTTTTTGATGGAAACGGTAGATGAGATCAAAGAAGCCATCAACAATCTTCTTCTATATGATATTGACCTTGGACGAAATACACTGTCAATTTGTGAAGTAAACGAAGAAGAATGGGCGACTGCATGGAAGAAATACTATCATCCTGTGAAAATCTCTGAGAAATTTACCATCGTCCCAACATGGGAAGAGTACACACCTGTTCATTCTGATGAATTGATCATCGAAATGGACCCTGGAATGGCATTTGGAACCGGTACACATCCAACAACGGTTCTTTGCATTCAGGCGCTTGAGCGCTATGTGAAGGAAAACGACACGGTGATTGACGTTGGAACAGGATCTGGCATTTTAAGTGTTGCTGCTGCAATGCTCGGTGCAAAAGACATTCATGCATTTGATCTCGACACCGTTGCAGTGGAAAGTGCAAAGCAGAACATCGAATTAAATGGTGTGAGCGAGCAAGTAACGGTAAAACAAAATAATTTACTTGATGGGATTTCAGGTGAACGCGATGTGATTGTGGCCAATATCCTTGCAGAGGTCATCATGCGCTTTACAGATCAAGCGTATGATCTATTGAAGAAAGACGGTTACTTTATTACATCAGGCATTATCGGACAAAAGAAATTACAAGTCAAAACGGCTTTAGAAGAAGCCGGTTTTGAGATTGTTGAAGTGCTGTCAATGGAAGATTGGGTCAGCATTATAGCGAAAAAATAAAGCGAGTAGGTGTCAGGACACGTATGCAACGATATTTTATCGACCTCACAAAAGAAGAAGTGACGGAAAAGGGACACATCGTCATAAAGGGTGAAGATGTTCATCACCTTGCAAACGTCATGCGGATGAAAGCAGGAGAAGACATCCTTTGCTTAACGACAGACGGCTTTGAAGCGCTCAGTAAAATTGATACAATAACAAAGGAAGAAGTGATTTGTCACTTGGAAGGCTGGACGAATCAGAATCGAGAACTTCCGATCAAGGTGACGATTGCAAGCGGTCTGCCAAAAGGGGATAAGCTTGAATGGATTATCCAAAAAGGCACCGAGCTTGGCGCAAGTGCTTTTATTCCGTTTCAAGCGGCTCGTTCGATTACAAAACTTGACCAAAAAAAGTCATTGAAAAAACGAGATCGCTGGGAAAAAATTGCGAAAGAAGCTGCCGAGCAGTCTTACCGGAATATCATTCCGCGCGTTCATCCAGTATCAACATTTAAAGAGCTGATTCAACTGGCCGGTGAATTCGATAAATGTGTCGTTGCATACGAAGAATCATCGAAAGAAGGCGAGCAAAGCCGGTTTCAAACGGTGCTCCAACAGATGAAGGGCGGACAAACCTTATTAGTGGTTTTTGGTCCAGAAGGCGGTTTAGCAGAAAAGGAGATTGAAGAACTTGAAGCGCATGGTGCAGTCATTTGCGGGCTTGGACCACGCATTTTAAGAACAGAAACAGCTCCTCTTTACGCGCTTTCTGCTATATCTTATCAAACAGAGTTATTAAGAGGTGAATCATGATGGGAACAGTAGCGTTCCATACACTTGGCTGTAAGGTCAATCACTACGAAACAGAAGCCATCTGGCAACTGTTTAAAGAAGCTGGCTATGAAAGAAAAGATTATGAATCAAAAGCAGACGTATATGTCATTAATACATGTACCGTCACCAATACAGGCGATAAAAAAAGCCGCCAAGTCATTAGAAGAGCCATTCGTCATAATCCGGATGGTGTCATTTGTGTAACAGGCTGTTACGCACAAACGTCTCCGGCAGAAATTATGGCGATTCCTGGTGTTGATATTGTGGTTGGCACACAAGACAGACATAAACTGCTTGGTTATATTGAAGAATACAGAAGAGAAAGACAGCCGATCAATGGAGTTGGCAATATCATGAAAGCACGGGTCTTTGAAGAACTAGATGTTCCTGCGTTTACTGACAGAACACGTGCTTCATTAAAAATCCAAGAAGGCTGTAACAATTTCTGTACATTCTGCATTATCCCTTGGGCTCGCGGATTACTGCGTTCTCGCGATCCAGAAGAAGTCATCAATCAAGCGCAGCAGCTTGTCGATGCTGGCTACAAAGAAATTGTATTAACAGGTATTCATACAGGTGGATACGGTGAAGATTTAAAGGATTATAACTTTGCTAAGCTTCTGAAAGAATTAGATGAACGTGTGGCGGGATTAAAACGAATCCGCATTTCATCCATTGAAGCAAGTCAAATTACAGACGAAGTGATTGAAGTGCTCGATCAGTCAGATAAAATTGTGAGACACTTGCACATTCCGCTTCAATCTGGCTCTAATACTGTACTGAAAAGAATGCGCCGTAAATACACAATGGAATTCTTTGCAGAGCGTTTAATGAAGCTCAAAAAAGCATTGCCAGGTCTTGCTGTCACTTCAGATGTGATCGTTGGATTCCCAGGAGAAACAGAAGAAGAATTTATGGAAACATACAATTTTGTCAAAGACCATCAATTCTCTGAGCTCCATGTGTTCCCTTACAGCAAACGGACAGGTACGCCTGCTGCAAGAATGGAAGATCAAGTAGATGAGAATGTGAAAAACGAACGCGTTCACCGCCTCATTGCTCTTTCTGATCAGCTTGCGAAAGAATATGCATCGGCATATGAAGGCGACGTCTTAGAGATTATTCCAGAAGAATCCTTCAAAGAACAAGACGGAACGCACAATCTGTATGTAGGATATACTGATAACTACATGAAGGTCGTATTTGAAGGAACAGAGGACATGATCGGCCGTTTGGTGAAAGTGAAGATTACGAAAGCAGGTTATCCTTATAACGAAGGACAATTCGTACGTATAAGTGATGACGTGCAGACGGATCAAGTGAGAATGACCTCATAATGAATGAAAAACCGGCAGCCATTAGGCAAGCCGGTTTCTTTTATGTTGACCGATTCGGAAGAAGGAACAAAATCAAGGCGTAAAAAGGGCGGATGAACGGGAAAAAGAGGAGAGAACTTGCAACATTAAACAGCAGACTAAAGTGCGCAATCTGCTGGGCAGGAGAGCTTGCTAAAAGTACAACAAACTCTGTGATAAAGGTGAGAAAAGGAAGACATAAAAGAACACCTAGAACATTAAACACGACGTGTGCATACGCGGTTTGACGGGCTGCATAACCGCCAGAGATAGCAGCCATCACGGCAGTAATACATGTTCCGATATTGGATCCTAAAACAAAGCTGATGCCTTCTTTTAGAGCGACAGTCCCTTCATTCATAAATCCCATCAAAATACCGATACATACAGAACTTGAATGAACAATCGCCGTGAGCACTGTACCAGAGAGAAGAGCTGTCCAATCGGAGTGCTGCATCATTTCAAGGAAACGTAGTGTCTCTGGCTGACTGGTCATCATCCCTGCAATTTTTGAAAAACCTTGAATACAAAAAAAGATCATGCCAAGCCCAAATAAACTTTTTCCTGCATATCGAAAAGACTTCCTGCCCAAAATGATACATAAAAGACCAGCTGCAATCAGAACCCACATAAACACGTCCATCTTAATGGCAATAAATTCTGTCGTAAATGTTGAGCCGATATTCGTTCCAAAAATCATGGGTATGGATTTTTTAAACGTGAGAATGCCTGTACTTACAAAGCCGATAACGATGACCATAAACGCCGAACTGCTTTGAAGAACCCCTGTAAACACAATACTGACCAAGAATGCTTTGACTGGATGATCTGTAAAGAGAAGAAGAGATTTCTCAATACGAGACGACGTGAGCGTCATTAATCCTTTCCTAAGCAAACCCATTGCCCATAAAAAAATGAAAATAAGTGCACAAAAATAAATGATCGCCATCATAGAAAAGTCCTCCTCTTACCAATGAATATATGGACTTGTCTACCTGCTCATGACGAAAATATATTTCCAAATCACTTAGTTGACCTCAACCTAGGCTTATATTATAATGTCTAGGTACATGTTTTGCATGTATATCTTTTTTTAATGCAGTCGATTGGTGTATTCGGAGGGAGGGAAAGAGAATGTCAAAAACGGTCGTTAGAAAAAACGAATCGCTTGAAGATGCTCTTCGTCGCTTTAAACGCAGTGTATCCAAAACTGGAACATTGCAAGAAGCAAGAAAGCGTGAATTTTATGAAAAGCCTAGCGTAAAGCGTAAGAAAAAGTCTGAAGCTGCTAGAAAACGTAAATTCTAAAGAGGGTGGATTTTATGAGTCTTCTTGAGCAATTAAATTCTGATATGAAGCTTTTTATGAAAAACCGAGAGAAAGACAAGCTTCTTGTCATTCGTATGGTAAAGGCTTCACTGCAAAATGAAGCAATAAAGCTTAAGAAAGACAGTTTGACCGGAGATGAGGAACTAACCGTCCTTTCCCGCGAGATTAAGCAACGTAAAGACTCCCTCCATGAATTTTCGAAAGCTAATCGCTTAGATTTAGTAGATAAAGTTCAAAAAGAGATTGACATTTTAGACGTTTATTTACCTGAACAGCTTTCTGAAGAAGAACTGCAGGCGGTTGTGAAAGAAACAATCGCCGAAACCGGTGCTTCATCGAAAGCTGATATGGGTAAAGTGATGAGCGCTATTATGCCAAAAGTAAAAGGTAAAGCTGATGGTGCTGTGATTAACAGACTTGTCAGCGAGCAACTGTCTCAATAAAAAAGTATCCTTCTCATGTTAGAAGGGTACTTTTTTTATGCCTCCATAAACCTGTCATATAAAAATGAAACCTATGATACATTTGTAACGTATGTAAAGGAACGGTAAAATGAAAGAAAGAGAGGGGGGATCACCAAATAGATGAAAAAAATGAAAATTTCTATTGCTCTCTTCAGTTGTTTTATAATATGCTTGTTATTAGGGGTTCAATTGACCGCGAAATCAGCAGATCAGAAAGTTCATGTTATCCCAATTGAAGATACAGTAGAAAAAGGACTTTCTAAATTCATTGAACGATCATTTGAGCAGGCAAAGTCGGAACGGGCGAAGCACATCATTCTCGACATCAATACACCAGGTGGTGCAGTCGATGCGGCGCTTGAAATAGCCGATACCATTCGTGCATCCGATATCCCAGTGACAGCGTTTGTGAATCATAGAGCGCTTTCAGCCGGGGCATTCATTGCCTTAAATGCCGATCAAATTTATATGACCCCAAATGGAAAGATGGGGGCTGCTGCGATTATTGATGGTGAAGGCAACGCTGCCGATCAAAAATCTGAATCTCTATGGCTTGCTGAAATGAGTGACGCTGCTGAAAAGCAGGGGCGTGATCCAAAATATGCTCTTGCGATGGCAGATGTAGATATAGACGCAAAAGAAGCTGGTGCACCAAAAGGAGAATTGCTGACCTTTAACACAGATCGGGCACTTCAGTTCGGTTATGCAGAAGGAGAAGCGAAAAATTTGGATGACTTGCTTCAGAAGCTGAACTTAGCAGATGCTTCTGTTCAATACGATGAAGTGAGCTTTGCTGAAAAGGTTGCGCGTTTTCTCACGCATCCGATCGTCATTCCTATCCTTTTATCCATCGCGAGCTTAGGGTTAATTGTTGAATTATATTCTCCCGGCTTTGGGGTCCCAGGCACCATGGGAGTCACAGCGCTTCTTCTATTCTTTTATGGTCATCTCGTGGCAGGTTTTGCAGGATATGAGACATTGTTCCTGTTTTTGGCAGGGATTGTGTTGATCATTCTGGAATTATTTTTGCCAGGGGGAATCGTGGGTGTCATTGGACTAATCTGTGTCGTTGTCAGCTTATTTTTAGCAGCTGGAAGCTTTACAGAAATGGCGATTTCCATCTTGATTGCCACTGCTGTTTCAATCATAGCAGTTATTTTATTGACAAAGGTGTTGGGGAAACGTATGAAATTTTTTAAAAAGTTCATTTTAACCGATTCAACCAATAAAGAAAGTGGTTATGTCTCAAATGAAACAAGAGATGATCTTGTAGGACAAATCGCAGTGACAGCAACAGCACTTCGTCCATCTGGTACGATTGTATTCGGTGACGAGCGCATTGATGTTGTGTCAGAAGGTGCTTTTATCGATAAGGATGAACAAGTAAAAATTGTGAAAGCGGAAGGCTCACGCATTGTCGTGAGGAAAGTATAGATATACTGATTTTATAGGAGGAATAAAATGGATCCATCTACTTTACTATTATTTGTGATTATCGCAGCAGGTTTGATCGTTCTATCGATCTTCTTCACCTTTGTACCGGTGATGCTGTGGATTTCTGCCCTAGCGGCTGGCGTAAGAGTGAGCATTTTTACACTTGTAGGAATGAGGCTTCGCCGAGTGATTCCAAACCGAGTGGTCAACCCGCTCATCAAAGCGCATAAAGCAGGTCTTGATGCGACGATTAACCAATTAGAAAGCCACTATCTTGCAGGTGGTAACGTAGACCGAGTTGTCAACGCACTGATCGCAGCTCAGCGTGCGAATATCGAATTGAACTTTGCTCGCTGTGCGGCAATCGACCTAGCAGGCCGTGACGTACTTGAAGCTGTCCAAATGAGTGTAAACCCTAAAGTCATTGAAACACCATTTATCTCAGGTGTTGCGATGGACGGGATTGAAGTAAAAGCAAAAGCACGTATTACAGTTCGTGCAAACATTGACAGACTTGTCGGTGGTGCAGGGGAAGAAACGATCATTGCTCGTGTAGGTGAAGGGATTGTTTCGACAATCGGTTCATCAGATAATCATAAAAAGGTTCTTGAAAATCCTGATATGATTTCTCAAACGGTTCTTGGTAAAGGATTAGATTCAGGTACAGCATTTGAAATTCTCTCGATTGATATCGCAGATGTTGATATCGGTAAGAATATCGGGGCGATCCTGCAGACAGACCAAGCAGAAGCCGACAAAAACATTGCACAGGCGAAAGCAGAAGAACGCCGCGCGATGGCTGTTGCACAAGAACAAGAAATGCGTGCGAGAGTTGAAGAAATGCGCGCGAAAGTAGTAGAAGCAGAGGCTGAAGTACCACTTGCAATGGCCGAAGCACTACGTGAAGGTAATATTGGAGTTATGGACTACATGAACATTAAGAATATCGATGCTGATACGGATATGAGAGATTCATTTGGCAAAATGACAAAAGGTCCATCTGATAATGAAAACAAATAAGCATCCTCTCACGCTTTAAGGAGGGAGCCCATTGGACATTCTATTTGAAAATCCGTTACTAATAGCGATTATCATCGGTATTATCTCTGCGGTCTTTGGGAAAATCGGCAAACAAGAGGAGAAGGAACAAAATAACCGGCAGCAAAAGCCGGCTCCTCAAAAGAAGGCAGAACAAACACGAGCAGCCCCGGTCAAAACAGACCAGTTGGACGATTTTGGCGATGTACATGATCATGGCGGGATGAAGAAACAAGGTTCACAGTCCTTACAGGATCGTTATACAGCTACACTTGCCGAAATGGAAGAAAGAAAAAGCGAGCTGAATAAAGAGTTTCAATCGCTTGAAAGAGAACTTACAAGGCCAAAGGCAGCATCTGTTGGAATGAAGCCGAAAATGATTGAGAAACTCAACCAAGATACGGTCGTTCAAGGGATGATCCTTGGTGAAGTATTTGGAGAGCCTCGTGCGAAAAAGCCGCATCGAACGATGAAACGACCATATAAAAGATAAAGAAGTAAGCCCCCTCATCCTTAAGGGGGCTTTTTTGTTGTGTAATGGAGACTTTTCTTAGTCAAAATGATGAAACGGCTGTTTTACGGGATTCATTAGCATGATATGAACCGCTGAGGAATAGGATGATATAGAGACTTTCTCATCAGTCTCACCATCTTTCAGTTTGATCTCATACACATGAGGTGGGAAGGGGTTCTTATTGAATGGGAAAAAGAAAAAATCAACTTAAAGCATGGCTGACAAGAACACTTGAAATCCCTCCGGACGTGATGATGGATCTTCCCCGTATTACGATGGTTGGCAGACTCCATATTTACATAGAGAACCATAAAGGGCTTTTACTTTTCAGTGATCAAGAGGTAAGGCTGATGCTCAAGCAAGGACAGTGCATTATTTCAGGAAAAGACTTTGTGATTAAAACGATTTTGCCAGAAGAGATCTTATTAGAGGGGAAAATCGATGAGGTCCGTTATATTGATTCTTAACTGACGGAGGGGAGAAACGTGAAGAACAAATGGTTTGCCTATTTTATTGGCAGAGTGGAAGTGGAGATAAGAGGAAGCGGTATTGAGCGGCTGATCAATGAGTGCACGAGACAGGGGATCACAATTTTTCAAGTGAGCCGCCGTCAAGACAGCGTGCGCTTATTTATTCGCCTCTCAGATGTACATGCCTTTAGAAAAGTGCGCAGACATCATGAGGTGAAATGTTCGTTTCATCAAAAGAAAGGGTTCCCGTTTCTTCTTCTATGGTCGAGAAGAAATATTGGCTTCACCCTCGGGATGGCTTTTTTCCTAGTGACGATATTGGCTCTTTCAAATATGGTGTGGAAAATTGAGATTAAAGGTGCGAATCCAGAAACAGAACACCAAATGAGAAAGCATCTGGACGAAATAGGGGTACAAAAAGGGCGGTTTCAGTTTCTCATGGGGACCCCTGAAAAAATACAAAAATCATTGACGACCAATATTCAGAGCATTACATGGGTCGGAGTTGAACTGAACGGAACGACGTTTCAAATGAAAGTGGTCGAAAAAAATGAACCTGAAAAGGAGAAATATACAAGTCCTCAGCACATCGTTGCCAAGAAAAAGGCGGTCATCACGAGAATGTATGTAGAAAAGGGGGAACCGCTTGCCCAGGTCGATGAGCATGTGAAAAAAGGGCAGATGCTCGTCTCAGGTTTAATTGGGAGTGAAGATCAGAAAAAAACGGTCGGAGCTAAAGCGAAAATCTATGGTGAAACATGGTACCGATCTGAAGTTTCTGTCCCTCTCCGAACATCTTTTGATGTCTTTACGGGTAAAATGAAGACAAAGCACAAGCTCTCCTTGTTTGGAGGCTCCATCCCATTTTGGGGATTTTCCTTTAAAAAAGATGATTTTCAGCAGCCGAAAACAGAAACAGAAGTTCACCCGCTTCATTTTTTGAATATGCAATTGCCGTTCTCCTATGAAAAGGAAATCACACGAGAAAGTGAAAAAATAAATCGAGAATACACAAATAAAGAAGCGGTTCAAGCAGGGATTAAAATGGGTAAAAAAGAATTAGAAGAAAAGCTAGGTCAAACAGGTGAGGTGAAAAGTGAAAAAGTTTTGCACGAGACAACAGGGAATGGTAAAGTTAAGTTAATCATCCTTTACCAAGTAATAGAAGATATTGTTCAACCAACACCTATTGTTCAGGGAGACTAGAGAATGACAGAACATTTACTTGAGATTCAACAAAAATTGGATAGCCCAAACGAAGCCATTGCTTTATTTGGCAATCAAGATGCTTATCTGAAACTGATGGAAAACGAGCTGAATGTCTCCATTATCACACGTGGAGAGAAAGTGTATGTTTCTGGTCAGGAAGCATCAAGAGATACTGTGAGCCGTTTGATTACATCTCTCTTACATCTCATTCGTAAAGGAATTGAGATTTCTGAACGGGATGTCGTCTATGCCATTAAAATGGCGCAAAAAGACAAGCTCAATTATTTTGAAAATATGTATGAAGATGAAATTACGAAAAATGCCAAAGGAAAGTCGATCAGAGTCAAAACGATCGGCCAGCGTGAATATGCTGCGGCAATGAAAAAAGATGATCTGGTCTTTGGGATTGGACCTGCTGGTACAGGTAAAACGTATTTGGCAGTGGTCAACGCCGTACATGCCCTGAAAAATGGACATGTCAAACGGATTATCCTGACAAGGCCAGCTGTTGAAGCAGGAGAAAGTCTTGGCTTTTTGCCAGGAGATTTAAAAGAAAAAGTCGATCCTTATTTAAGACCGCTATATGATGCTTTGCACGATGTGCTTGGTAGTGATCATACGGAACGTTTAATTGAGCGCGGAGTGATTGAAATTGCCCCTCTTGCCTATATGAGAGGGCGGACGCTTGATGATGCATTTGTGATTTTAGATGAAGCGCAGAATACAACGCCAGCTCAAATGAAAATGTTTTTGACGAGACTAGGCTTTGGTTCTAAAATGGTCATTACAGGAGATATTACACAAATTGATTTGCCTAAAGGTATGCAGTCAGGCCTTGCAGCTGCAAAGGACATGCTTGCTGAGATCAAGGGTATCTCATTCATTGAATTAGATCAGACAGATGTGGTCAGACACCCGCTTGTGGCGAAGATCATTGGAGCATACGAAAAGCAAAAATGAACTGAGTGACCCGATCGCCTTAATCGGGTCATTTTGTTTCGATCGTGGTTTAAAGTAAAAAAGGAGGTACTTTCCTTGAGAAAGAATCAGAAAGGCAGTAAGCGCAAAAGGCTGCTGTCTAAAAAAGAACCTCAGAAAATGGAGCGCTCACGCTATTTAAACGTACTGCTATACGCTGGTTTAGCGGCCATCCTGTTTGTGGTGCTCTTCTTCCATGTAAAGCCTGAATCGCTCGACCTAGATTTGTTTTCAGTGAGCGAACAGACCATCTATTCTCCGTCTACCGTTGATGACCAAGAAGCAACAGAAGAAAAGAAACAAGAAGCAACGGATCAAGTGGAAGACCAATATACACTCAAAAAAGCGTATTCTGATAATCGTGTTGACCTCATTTCATCCCTCTTTGAAGCCATTAAAGAAGAGAAGAAAGCAGCAGCTGATGACAAAGAGAACCCGCCAACAGATCAAGAGATGGTGAAGCGTGTAAAAGAGAAACTCACAACCGATATGCAGGAAGCTGTTTCGGATCAATCGATTAAAGCGCTGCTCCAAGCAAGTGACGAAAATCTTTCTTTTACAAAAGATTCCATCATCACAGTGGTCAATTCTCTCATGAGTAAAGAAATCACAGCTTCTAAGCTGCAAGATGAAAAGAAACAAGTGAAAGCAGAGCTTGAAAACAATTCGATTCCGTCAAAATATTTAAATGCAGCGAAAGAAATTGGTGAATTTGCGATTATTCCAAACTATGTATTTGACCCGGTCGCAACAGAGAAGAAAAGACAAGAAGCAGCTGATAATATCCAGCCGGTTCAAATTAAGCAAGGGCAAATTTTAGTGGAAGAAGGAGAGCTCATTGACCGCGAAGTGTATCGCAAATTAGAACTGACCGGCCTTTTAAACAGCTCCAATTTGTTTAAGCCTGTAAGCGGTCTTATCATCTTAATTGGTCTCTTCTTAGCGGCGATTGTCCACTCACTGGAATCGAGGAAAAAGTCGCTCGTCCATAAGAATAAATCGTTACTGCTGTACTCGCTTATTTTCACCATTATTTTAATCATCATGGAAGTATTCAGTCTCTTCCAGGAAACCAAATATACAACCATCGGCTACGTCGTGCCTGTGGCACTTGGCACGATGCTGATTAAGCTGCTGATCAATGAGCGGCTGGCGATCTTCTCCGGCCTTGTATTTGCCCTTTGCGGCAGTATGATGTTTAATCAAGGAGTAACAGGCGTCTTTAACTATGTCATCTGTGCTTATTATTTAATAAGCGGGATGGCGGGGATTTTATTTTTGAGAAAACATAATGCGAGATCAAAAATTTTGCAGGCGGGGCTTTGGGTAGCTTTGGTGAATGTACTTGTTGTGCTGTCCATTATGCTGATTCAAAATTCTTCTCCATCAGGGCTTGAAATAGGTGTGAACCTCATCATGGCGATTGTGTCAGGGTTTGCATCGGCTATTTTGGTTATTGGGTTAATGCCAGTCTTTGAGAGCATGTTTGGCATTCTTTCGACCATGAAGCTTATTGAATTATCGAACCCGAATCATCCGCTGCTGAAAAAGATCTTAACAGAGACGCCAGGTACATATCATCATAGTGTCATGGTGGCGAATTTAGCGGATGCTGCATGTGAAGCAGTCGGTGCAAATGGATTGTTAGCAAGGGTTGGAGCTTATTATCATGACATTGGAAAAACGAAAAGACCACAATACTTTATCGAAAACCAAATGAACATTGATAATCCACACGACAAGCTTTCTCCTCAGCTGAGCAAGAATATTATTATTGCCCATACGACAGATGGTGCTGAAATGCTGAGAGAAAAGAAGTTTCCAGAGGAACTTGTGGACATTGCAGAACAGCATCACGGAAAGTCCCTGCTGAAGTTCTTTTACTATAAGGCAAAAGAACGGGATGATCAGGTGACAGAAGAAGAATTTCGTTATCCTGGTCCAAAACCGCAATCGAAAGAAGCGGCCATTATTTCTGTAGCTGACAGCGTGGAAGCGGCGGTTCGTTCGATGCATAATCCAAACCCTGAGCGGATTGAAAAGCTTGTGAAAGGCATTATTTCAGATAAGATGCAGGATGGACAATTTAGTGAATGTGATCTGACATTTAAAGAATTAAATATTATTAGCCAAACAATTTGTACAACATTAAAGGGGATTTTCCATTCTCGGATTGAATATCCAGATGCCCCGAAGCAGAAGGTGAAGTAAATGACATTGTTAATCGATTTAATAGATGAAACAGGACAAGTAACGAAAGAGCAGCTTGAAGAAGTGGAAAAGCTTCTTCAATTTGCTGCGGATGCCCTTGAGGTAAAAGATCAAGCGGAAGTATCAGTGTCGATCGTTTCGAATGAGGAAATTCATCAAATTAATAAAGAATACCGAGGAAAAGATGCACCAACAGATGTGATTTCATTTGCACTTGAGGAAGAAGGCGAAGGGGAAATTGAAATCATTGGTGCTGATGACATTCCGCCGGTACTAGGTGACATTATCATTAGTGTTGATCGAACGAAAGAGCAAGCAGAGGAATATGGACATTCCTTCATGAGAGAGCTAGGATTTTTAACGATTCATGGTTTTCTTCATTTGCTTGGTTATGATCATATGACAGAAGAAGATGAAAAAGAAATGTTCGCCAAACAGACAAAAATTTTGGATGATTATGGCCTTTCGAGATCATCGTAAGAAGCGAACGCCGCTTGTCCGTTTTTTTCGGAGTTTTTATTATGCATTTAGAGGAATAGGGCGAACTTTCTTGAATGAACGGAATTTTCGATTCCACACAGTCGCAGCCATCATCGTGGTGATTTGCGGCTTTTGGTTTCACATTCATCCGGTTGAATGGATGATCATTCTGCTTTTATGTGGCGGGATGTTTGCGTTAGAACTTGTGAATACAGCGATTGAACATACAGTAGATCTTTTCACAGAAGAGAAGCATCCTCTTGCTGAGAGAGCGAAGGACGCCGCAGCAGGCGCTGTTTGCGTTTACGCCGCCATTTCGGTTATGATTGGGTTGATCATCTTCTTACCGAAGATCATGCAATAGAACAATATTACTATTTATTAACATTTTTAGAAATGGGCGTGAAAATGTCACGTGAATTATGTAAAATATAAATGTGACAGTGGTACCATTTCTTCTGAAAGTGGGAACTAGAATGAACAAACAAGAGTTGATTTCAGAAGCAGTCAAAGCAAGAGATTTTGCATATGTACCCTATTCTAAATTCAAAGTCGGTGCAGCATTATTATCGCATGACGGAAAAGTGTATGGCGGCTGCAATATTGAAAATGCAGCATATGGTATGTGTAATTGTGCGGAAAGAACAGCACTTTTTAAAGCTTACTCAGAGGGCATCACATCTTTTCAAATGCTTGCAGTAGTGGCTGATACAGATCGGCCTGTTTCACCATGCGGCGCATGCAGACAGGTCATTTCAGAGCTATGTGCACCTGATATGCCAGTGATTCTAACGAACTTAAAAGGACATATATACGAAACGACAGTAAACGAACTATTGCCAGGCGCATTTTCACCGGAGGATTTAAATGACTAACGAAAGCTTCAAATCAGGATTTGTATCAATTATTGGAAGACCAAATGTAGGGAAATCGACCTTTCTTAATCGTGTGATTGGACAAAAGATTGCGATTATGAGTGATAAGCCCCAAACGACTCGAAACAAAGTGCAGGGTGTTCTGACAACGAACACGTCACAAACGATTTTTATCGATACACCAGGAATTCATAAACCGAAGCACAAACTTGGCGATTTTATGATGAGGGTGGCTCAAAATACACTCAAGGAAGTCGACCTGATCTTGTTTATGATCAACGCACAGGAAGGCTATGGCAAAGGTGATGAATTCATCATTGAACGACTAAAGCAAACATCGACACCGGTGTTCCTTGTCGTCAATAAAATTGACCAAATTCATCCGGATGAACTGTTCCTTTTAATTGATGAATACCGCACACGTTACCCATTTAAGGAAATTGTGCCAATTTCAGCACTTGAAGGCAACAACATTGATACGCTTCTTCAGCAAATTGAAGGTTATCTTCCAGAAGGCCCTCAATTTTATCCGGCAGATCAAGTAACAGATCACCCAGAGCGATTTATTATTTCTGAATTAATTCGTGAAAAAGTGCTGCATTTAACGAGAGAAGAGATCCCTCACAGTATTGCGGTTGCAATTGAATCGATCAAGCCAGATGAAAACGGCAAGATTCATGTTGCAGCGACCATCGTCGTAGAACGTGATTCACAAAAAGGGATTGTGATTGGTAAGCGCGGCAGCTTATTAAAAGAAGTGGGACAAAAAGCGCGCAGAGACATTGAAGCACTTTTAGGCTCAAAGGTGTATTTAGAGCTTTGGGTAAAAGTGCAGAAGGACTGGCGTAATAAATCCACACATCTTCGTGATTTCGGATTTAGAGAAGACGAATATTAAAAACCGATACAGTTGTTAGTAGATCTGACAATGGTGCGGTTCGATTAGTAAAAATTGTTTATCATGAAATGGAGGTAGCCTGGTCAAGATAAAATTAATATGTTGGATGTAGCGTTGCTGCTTCTAATAAAGAAAGGTGGGGTTTTTATGTTGAATTTTACATGGAACGTATTTTCACAAACAGGAAGCGTTGACACGTATCTGCTTTTCAAAGAGTTAGAAAAGGAGAACCTGGAAAGACCCGATGTACTTGAAGAAGAAATAGCACGACTTGATTTTCCAATCTTATAATTCTTGACCCCCTCCAATGCTCGGAGTGTAGACAAATGCTCATTAAAAGTGAAGGAATCGTCCTTAGAACAACAGATTATGGCGAAACAAACAAAATTGTCACGCTGCTCACTAGAGAACATGGGAAAATTGGTGTGATGGCAAGAGGCGCTAAGAAATCGAACAGCCGCCTGTCAGCCATAAGCCAGCCGTTTTTATACGGAACCTTCCTGATCCAATCATCAACAGGACTTGGAACGCTCCAGCAAGGTGAAATGATGGAAAGCATGCGAACCATTCGGGAAGATTTATTTCTGACTGCATATGCCGCATATATGACAGAATTACTTGATAAAGGAACAGAAGAAAAGAAGCCAAACCCTTACTTGTTTGAACTTCTTCTTCAATCTTTACGCCATCTCAATGAAGGCACAGATGCTGATATTATTTTATTTATCGTAGAGGTTAAAATGCTGTCAGTGATGGGGTTGAAGCCTGAACTGGACCAATGTGTACACTGCGGTCAAAAAGAAGGGCAGTTCCATTTCTCAATTAGAGATAACGGATTCATCTGTAGGCAATGCTTTTCTAAAGATCCATATAAACTGCCCTTATCCCCAGCAGCAGCAAGACTGCTCCGTTTGTTTCATTATTTTGATTTATCAAGGCTTGGTCAGGTTGACGTGAAACCACAGACGAAACAAGAAATTCGTCAAGTGCTCGATCATTATTATGAAGAGTATTCAGGTCTTTATTTAAAATCAAAAAAATTCATGAATCAAATGGAATCCATGAAAAAGCTAATGGACGGTGAAAACAAAAGTTGACATCTCTCGTGACTTTTTGTAAGATCATCTAAGATCAAATATGTTGCATTGACAGAAAGAAGTACTTACGTATCAGCCATAAAAGCGACCTTAGGGCGGTGTGAGCTAAGGATGGACACGTAACGAAAGGCATTCTTGAGCAACGTAAAACAAAGCGGCTGGGTGCTACGACACCAGCAAATAGGGTGGAACCGCGGGAAAAACTCTCGTCCCTATGTTTGCAAGGAACCTTGTGAGCATAGAGACGGGAGTTTTTGTGTTTTGCAAAAAGGTTCTAGGCCCCACCGCCATACATAGCGGATGGTGTAAAAAAGATGGAGGTGCGATCATTGAATATTCAAGACATGATTTTGACACTGCAAAAGCATTGGTCAAATGAAGGCTGCGTATTAATGCAGGCATATGACACAGAAAAAGGTGCTGGAACGATGAGTCCATACACGTTCCTCAGAAGCATTGGGCCAGAGCCATGGAAGGTAGCTTATGTAGAACCTTCAAGACGCCCGGCTGACGGCAGATATGGAGAAAACCCAAACAGATTGTATCAACATCATCAATTTCAAGTGATCATTAAGCCATCACCTGACAATATTCAAGAACTGTATCTAGAATCATTGAAGGCGCTTGGCATTGACCCGCTGAAACATGATATTCGTTTTGTTGAAGACAACTGGGAAAACCCATCTCTTGGCTGCGCAGGACTTGGCTGGGAAGTTTGGCTTGATGGAATGGAAATTACGCAATTTACGTATTTCCAGCAAGTCGGCGGTTTAGAATGTAAGCCAGTTTCTGTTGAAATCACATACGGAATTGAGCGCCTTGCTTCTTACATTCAGGACAAAGAAAATGTGTTTGACCTTGAATGGACAGATGGCTTTACTGTAAGAGATTTATTCTTAATGGCTGAATACGAGCATTCTGTGTATACGTTTGAAACATCTAATACGGATATGCTGTTCGATTTATTTACAACATATGAAAAAGAAGCACATAGCCAAATGGACAAAGGACTTGTTCACCCGGCATATGATTATGTACTCAAATGTTCTCACACCTTTAACCTGCTTGATGCCAAAGGCGCGATTTCTGTGACTGAGCGAACAGGTTATATCGGAAGAGTACGTCAGTTAGCGAGAAAAGTAGCCAAAACATATTACGAAGAACGAGAAAAACTAGGATTCCCTATGCTAAAAGAGGAGGCGGCTTCTCATGAATAAACAAGATGTATTACTTGAAATCGGCTTAGAAGAGATGCCGGCTCGTTTCATGCCAGAAAGCACAAAGCAGCTAGGTGACAAAGTAAAAGCTTGGTTCGTAGCGCAAAATATTTCATTCGAAGACGTTGCTTTATTTAATTCACCAAGACGTCTAGCTGTACTCGTTAAAGGTGTTGCAGAAAAACAAGAGGACATCAAAGAAGAAGCAAAAGGACCGGCTAAAAAGATTGCTCAAGATGCTGAAGGCAATTGGACAAAAGCTGCCGAAGGTTTTGCCCGCGGACAAGGCGCTTCAACTGATGATCTGTATTTCAAAGACATCAAAGGTGTAGATTATGTCCATGTCCAAAAGTTTCAAGAAGGTAAGCAAGTCAAAGACCTTCTTCCAGCATTGGGGGACATTGCCGCTTCATTGAGTTTTCCAAAGAACATGAGATGGGGAAGCGAGGATTTACGCTATATCCGTCCAATTAAATGGATTGTTTGTTTATTTGGTCAAGAGATCATTCCTGTCGAAATTGCAGGAGTGAAAAGCGGACGGGAGACTAGAGGACATCGTTTCCTAGGGACAACAGCCAGCATTGACACACCAGCTTCTTATGAGCAAACATTAAGAGATCAATTTGTCATTGTAGATTCAGATAAAAGAAAACAATTAATTACTGAGCAATTACATGCCCTTTCTTCCGAAAAAGGCTGGGTCATTCCAGTTGATCCCGAGCTTCTAGAAGAAGTGAACGATCTCGTTGAATATCCAACCGTTCTATTTGGTTCTTTTGAAGAAGAATTTCTTGCGCTACCGGAAGAAGTGCTTGTTACGACAATGAAAGAGCATCAGCGTTATTTCCCTGTGAAAAATGAACAAGGGGAATTACTGCCGCACTTTATTACGGTCAGAAATGGAAACAGTGAGGCACTTGAAAATGTGGCAAGAGGGAACGAAAAGGTTCTTCGTGCACGTTTATTAGATGCGGCATTTTTCTATAAAGAAGACGAAAAACTCGTCATTGAAGACAACATTCAAAAGCTTGATAAAGTCGTATTCCATGAGAAACTTGGCACGATTGGCGACAAGCTGAAAAGAGTAACAGACATTGCCGTCCGCCTTGCTAGTCATGTGGGAGCAGATGAAGAAACGTCTAAACGCGCTGCAAGAGCAGCCAGTATTTCTAAATTTGATCTTGTGACTCAGATGGTCTATGAATTCCCAGAACTGCAAGGAATCATGGGTGAAAAATATGCTAGAGCACTTGGCGAGCATGAAGAAGTGGCAAAGAGTATCAACGAGCACTATATGCCGCGTTTTGCCGGTGACGATGCGCCGTCAACACTTATTGGGGCGATTGTTGCAGTGGCGGATAAGCTAGATTCTATTTGTTCATTCTTCTCAATTGATGTCATTCCAACGGGCTCTCAAGATCCTTATGGATTAAGAAGACAAGCGAGCGGTATCGTTCAAATCCTGCTTGACCGCCAATGGAATCTTTCATTTAAAGAGCTTTTAGCACTAGCTCAAGTAGAGACAAAACATGAAGCGGCTCTCATTGAATTTTTAACACACCGTTTGAAATATGTTCTCCAAGCAGAACATATCCGTCATGACGTGGTGGAAGCAGTCCTTGATGTTGAAAATATTGAACCATATGCAGTTGTGAAAAAAGCAGCTGTTCTTGAGGAGAGCGTGAAACAGGAAAGTTTCAAAGAAACGGCTGAGGCACTAGGCCGCGTCATTTCAATCAGTAAAAAAGGGGAAGACGCACAGATTCAGCCTGAACTGTTTGAAAATGAACACGAACAAAAGCTATTTGAAGCGTATCAGCAAGCGGAAAAAGCCGTCAACGAGCATATGGCAAGTGGACAGTACCATTCAGCACTTGAAGCGTTAGATACGTTAAAGGCACCAATTGTTCATTATTTCGACCATACAATGGTTCATGCCGATGATGAAAAACTGAAACAAAATCGTTTGGCACAAATGGTCAAACTTGCAAAAGTCATTCAATCATTTGCGAATATGAACAATTTAATTGTAAAATAAATACCTAAGAACGGTTGCCTTTTTCGAAGGGCAATCGTTTTTTACTCATTTAATTCACGGTTTTTGAGTGGATTTTTGTTTCATTCGGACGAAGATGCGCTATAATATGATGAGTTATGAAATTGATATACATAAAGTAAGGATTCGCTCTCTCTATTTAAAGGTGGTGAGTACAATCGAGTTAAATAAACGGCAAGAGCAGATTTTACAGATTGTCAAAGAGAATGGTCCGATCACTGGAGAGCATATCGCCGATCGGCTGAACTTAACAAGGGCTACCCTCAGACCGGATTTAGCCATTTTAACGATGTCTGGCTTTTTAGAAGCAAGACCAAGGGTCGGCTACTTTTTTACAGGCAAAACAGGCACGCAGCTTCTGGCAGATAAGCTGAAAAAACTTCAAGTGAAAGATTTTCAGTCCATTCCGGTCGTGATACACGAGAATGTTTCGGTTTATGATGCGATTTGTACGATGTTTTTAGAGGATGTGGGCACATTATTCGTTGTGGACGATCACTCTATTTTAACAGGCGTGTTATCAAGAAAAGACCTCCTTCGAGCAAGTATTGGGAAACAAGAACTTCCATCTATACCTGTCCATATTATTATGACAAGAATGCCGAACATTACCGTTTGCCGCAAAGAAGATTTTATTATGGATGTGGCCAAGCACTTGATTGAAAAACAAATAGATGCACTTCCTGTTATAAAAGATACGGATAAAGGCTTTGAAGTGGTCGGCAGAATTACGAAAACAAACATGACGAAAATACTTGTTAGCTTATCAGAGAACGAAATTATCTAATTACAGAAGACTGCGAGGGATGTTATGAGTAATCGTGTAATTTTTGTTGTATCAGATTCAGTCGGAGAAACGGCAGAGCTCGTGGTCAAAGCGGCACTTAGCCAATTTGATGGCGGCTCATCCGACCATTCAAATATTAGAAGAATCCCATATGTAGAGGATGTCGGTACGATTAAAGAAGTGATTTCATTGGCGAAAGCAGATAATGGAATCGTTTGCTTTACTCTTGTTGTGCCAGAAATGCGCCAATTCTTAATTGAAGAAGCAGAAGCGAATGGCGTCGTGTACTATGACATTATCGGTCCACTTATTGATAAAATGGAGACGGCATATGGAAATGAAGCGAAACATGAGCCAGGTCGTGTACGTCAATTAGATGAGGACTATTTTAAAAAGGTAGAAGCCATTGAGTTCGCTGTGAAATATGATGATGGCCGGGACCCAAGAGGTATTCTAAAGGCTGATATTGTGCTGATTGGTGTATCGCGTACGTCTAAGACACCACTTTCTCAATACTTAGCACATAAACGCTTGAAGGTAGCAAACGTTCCGATTGTTCCTGAAGTTGATCCGCCAGAGGAGTTATTCTCAGTTGATCCAAAAAAATGCATCGGCCTAAAAATTAGTCCAGACAAACTAAATCATATCCGTAAAGAACGTTTAAAATCACTCGGTTTAAATGACCGTGCCATTTATGCGAATATCGAACGGATTAAAGAGGAACTAGAATATTTTGAAAAAGTGGTTGACCGCATTAACTGTCAAGTTGTTGATGTATCGAATAAAGCAGTTGAGGAGACAGCAAATGTCATTCATCAAATGCTGACCAAAAGAGGTTCCGAATAAACTCAGGATGCTCCTCCTGGGTTTTTCCTATGGTGGGAAACGGGTAAACAAAAACAATAGCATATTTGCTGCATTTGTATTATAATAAAAAATTGTGATAAAATGATTGATTTTAGGTTTAAGTTAAGTCAAGAACGAATAAACTAATATTGGCAGAAGTCAAGTGATTCTGAACATAACTTTTCGACAAAATGAGTTTTACTGTTGATTGCTTTATGGGGGAAAAGTATGGTCTTTTTGCTTCTCTAAAGCAGGAATAAGGTGGAGGGATGGAGAATTAGTCACCTGAATGAACGTAAAAAAGAAAGGACGATTTATGTCGATGCAGATGCTTGTCCTGTAAAAGACGAAATCCTTTCTGTCGCATCTCAATTTCAAGTACCTGTGACTTTCATTGCTTCATATGAGCATTTTCAAACCAAACGATCACCACTTGAAGATTGGCGGTTTGTTGATACACATAAGGAAGCAGCAGATTTAGTCATTGCGAACTTAGCTGTCAAGCACGATATTGTTGTCACCCAGGATATTGGTCTGGCCTCCTTACTGCTTCCAAGACAAGTCATTGTTCTGTCTGAAAGAGGACGAATGTACACAAACGAAACAATTGATTTTGATTTGGAACGCAGGCATGTTTCCAGTAAACAGCGAAGAAAAGGTGTATACGGAAAAGGTCCCAAAAAGCTTTTAGAAGAGGATAAAAAGCGATTTATTGCCCAACTACAAAAAATCCTGTCGAATCATGAAGGATTTTTGAATTAAAAGGCGAATAATGTACGACGGAGTGTTATTAGGATGAGCAAACGTATACCAGATGAACTTTTGGAGCAAATCCAAAAAAACGCAGACATTGTCGAAGTGATTGGAGAATACGTACAGCTTAGAAAACAAGGTCGGAATTATTTCGGTCTTTGTCCATTCCATGGTGAAAATACTCCTTCATTCTCTGTTTCAGCAGATAAGCAAATCTTCCATTGTTTTGGCTGTGGTGCAGGAGGCAATGTATTTTCGTTCCTCAGACAAATGGAAGGCTACTCATTTATTGAAGCCGTTTCACATGTTGCTGATAAGTACCATATTGATTTGCCGGATCATGTAGCGAATGCGCAGATCAGTTCCTCACAGCAAGAGGATACAGCAGATCATAAAATGATTGAGGCGCATGAGCTTCTTAAGAAATTTTACCACCATTTGCTGGTAAATACAAAGGAAGGTCAAAACGCACTCGATTATTTAAGGTCCAGGGGCTTTACGGATGAAACAATTGCCAAGTTCGAGATCGGGTATGCTCTCGACTCGTGGGATTTCGTGACCAAGTTTTTAGAAAAACGAGGGTTTGATCCTGCGATGATGGAGAAGGCTGGTCTTTTGATTCAACGAGAAAACGGCACAGGTTTTTTTGACCGCTTTAGAGATCGTGTCATGTTTCCGATTCATGATCATCACGGGACGGTCGTCGCTTTTTCTGGAAGATCACTTGGTGATCAGCAGCCAAAGTATATGAATAGTCCTGAAACGCCACTTTTTCATAAAAGTAAGCTGCTTTATCACTTTCATGACGCTCGTATGCATATTAGAAAACGCGAACGTGCAGTCCTTTTCGAAGGATTTGCTGACGTCATCTCGGCTGTCACAAGTGGTGTTGGCGAAAGTGTTGCAACAATGGGTACGTCTTTAACAGAAGAGCACGTAAAGCTTCTTAGGCGGAACGTAGAAGAGATCATTTTATGTTATGACTCTGACACGGCCGGGTATGAAGCGACCATGAAAGCATCAGATTTGCTTGGAAAAAGAGGATGTAAAGTTCGCGTTGCCATGATACCAGATGGACTTGATCCAGATGATTACATTCGTAAATATGGCGGCGAGAAATTTAGGAATGACATCATAGATGCAAGTGTGACATTAATGACATTTAAGATGAATTTTTTCCGAAGAGGAAAGAATTTGTCTGACGAAGGAGACCGCCTGACTTACATGAAGCAGGTTCTCCGAGAAATCAGCCGATTAAACGGTTCCTTGGAACAAGAGATTTACATGAAGCAGCTGGCCGGGGAGTTCTCCATTTCACTTGACTCATTAAAGGAGCAATTGGAGCTTTTTGAAAAGCAGCAGCGACAAGAGGCCAAGAGCTCGCAAGAAGAAAATGGGCTTGAAAAGCGGCGTGCACATCTGTCAACACAGGTAAGACGAAAACGTCTAAGGCCGGCATATGAAAACGCAGAGCGAATGCTCCTTGCACATATGTTGAAAAATGATGACGTGATCCGAAAAGTGCTTGATAGGATAGGGTTTGAATTTAATATAGATTCGCACAGAGCGCTGGCAACATACATTTATGCATTGTATGAAGAAGGCAAGGAGCCGACCCCGCAGCATCTGATGAACCGTATAGAAGATGATGTGATCAATCAGCTCCTGACGGATATTTTCATGATTCAAGTTGGAGACGAACTAAGTGAAGCTGAATTAAGTGATTATGTAAAAAAAGTGTTGAATCATCGGAATTTGTCAATGATAAAGGAAAAAGAACTAGAACGTGCAGAGGCGGAGAGGCAAAAAGATTTCTTCAAAGCGGCAACACTTGCAAAAGAAATTATTCAGTTGAACCGTTCGCTGAAGTAATACGTCTACTATTTATGACAAGACTTACGGCTGGCAATGAATCCTTTAATGGGAGGAGCATAAGACCGCAAGCATCTTGCCTTCATCATTATTTATTTTATTCCTATTTGCTCATTCTGTTTGATAGAGAGAGAAAGGCAGAGCAGAAGCAAATCGCAAGTTACTTTAGAATTCGTTGCAAGCTTTGGAAGGAGGGATCCATAATGGCTGATAAACAAGCCCACGAAACTGAAACTGAATTAACCTTTGAACAGGTGAGAGATAAGCTCACTGAAACGGGTAAAAAACGGGGCGTTTTAACATACGAAGAAATTGCAGAGCGTATGTCTAGCTTTGAAAT
Source organism: Bacillus sp. FS02 (assembly GCF_024398395.1). Lineage (NCBI taxonomy): Bacteria > Bacillati > Bacillota > Bacilli > Caryophanales > Bacillaceae > Bacillus > Bacillus sp. FS02. The sequence goes on from NZ_CP074101.1 coordinate 3,358,130, forward strand.
TGAATCAGACCAGATGGATGAATACTATGAATACTTAGGCGAACAGGGTGTAGAACTCATCAGTGAAAACGAAGAGACTGAAGACCCAAATGTTCAGCAGCTGGCTAAGGCAGAAGAGGAATTTGACCTGAATGATTTAAGCGTACCACCAGGTGTCAAAATTAATGATCCTGTTCGTATGTACTTAAAAGAGATCGGGCGCGTCAATTTGCTATCTGCGAAAGAAGAGATTACGTATGCTCAAAAGATTGAAGAAGGCGATGAGGAATCAAAAAGAAGATTAGCGGAAGCGAACCTTCGTCTTGTTGTCAGCATTGCGAAACGTTATGTTGGTCGTGGTATGCTGTTCCTTGACTTAATTCAAGAAGGAAACATGGGGCTCATGAAGGCGGTTGAGAAGTTTGATTACCGCAAAGGATACAAATTCTCAACATATGCGACTTGGTGGATTAGACAGGCGATCACACGTGCGATTGCCGATCAGGCGAGAACAATCCGGATCCCGGTTCATATGGTGGAAACCATTAATAAATTAATCCGTGTCCAAAGACAGCTTCTACAAGATCTAGGTAGAGAACCAACGCCAGAAGAAATTGCGGAAGACATGGATTTAACACCAGAGAAAGTAAGAGAAATTCTTAAAATTGCGCAAGAGCCAGTATCTTTAGAAACACCTATTGGTGAGGAAGATGACTCGCATCTTGGTGATTTTATCGAAGACCAAGAGGCGACTTCTCCATCAGACCATGCTGCCTATGAGCTCTTAAAAGAGCAGCTTGAAGATGTATTAGATACGCTAACGGACCGTGAAGAAAATGTGCTGAGACTGCGTTTCGGACTAGATGACGGAAGAACACGCACATTAGAAGAGGTAGGAAAGGTTTTTGGCGTAACAAGAGAGCGTATTCGCCAAATTGAAGCGAAAGCTCTTCGTAAATTAAGACACCCAAGCAGAAGTAAACGATTAAAAGACTTCTTAGAATAGAAACCGGACGGATCTTGAGAGAGATCCGTTCTTTCTTCATCAAAATGAAAACGCTTTTTTGACCTGATTATATTTTACTGAATAACAAATGAATTTGCAACGTTCTTAGAGAAAAGATGTATAAAAAATACATCTAAATGTGCTGAAGGCTTCTTTTCTCATTTTGAATCATTTTTGTCTAATCTGTGAACTTGACCAAAGTTTTGTATCATAATTCGTTTACTTTTTGTAAAATTAAAGTAGAATTAGAATTGTTTGCATAGTCTCAAAGGGGTTTTTCACAAAGGGGAGGATGAAAGAAATGAAACGGAATCCACTTATACCATTCTTATTGATTGCCATTTTAGGTATTGGACTCACTTTTTTCTTATCAATGAAGGGGCTGAAAGATGAAGACAAAATTGCCTCTGGGGCAAAGAGCAAAAGCAAGAAGAGACCGCAAATGCGACGCCGGAAGAATTGTATAAGCAGAACTGTATTAGCTGTCATGGGGAAAACTACGAAGGTGGCGCTGGTCCTGCATTAAAAGGTGTTGGCGACAAGCTTGAAGTAGCAGACATCAAGAAGAAAATTCAAGAAGGCGGGAATGGGATGCCGGGTGGGCTAATCCCGAATGAAAAGCTCGATGAAATGTCAGAATGGGTATCCAAAATTAAATAATAAAGCGCAAAAAGCTCTTTTTCATCAGAAGAGCTTTTTTCATTTGAAAACGACTTTTAAAAAGTCCATAATTTATATAAGATAGACAAGTATGAACATTAAAGAAAAGTAGTGATATGGATGAATGAAATGAATTTGTCAAAACGATTAAAAAGAGTCGCAGACTTTTTACCAAAAGAGGCGGTCTTTGCTGATATTGGCTCAGATCATGCCTATTTGCCATGTTATGCGATATTACATCATAAAGCATTGAAAGCCATTGCTGGTGAAATTACTGATGGACCGCTTCAATCTGCGAAGCAGCAAGTACATAGGCTTGAATTAGATGAGCAGATTTCAGTCAGAAAAGGAAATGGCCTTGAAGTGATTGAAAAAGGCGAGGTGAATGCTGTTACAATTGCAGGAATGGGCGGGGCACTCATTGCATGCATTCTAAATGAAGGTAAACACAAGCTCACAGGGCAGGAGCGGCTTATTCTTCAGCCTAATATTCATGCTCACCATATTCGTTTATGGCTCTATCAAGAGGGGTATGAATTGATGGATGAAGTGATTTTAGAAGAGGATGGCAAAATATACGAAATCATCATTGCCGAAACTGGTGACAAAGATAAAGCCTATGAAGGCATGTCGATTGAAACAGGCATGCTCGTTGGTCCGTTTCTTGCCAAAGAGCAAAATGATGTCTTCAGGCGCAAATGGATGAATGAGCTTCAGCACATGGAGCATATAGAAGGCCAGATTCAACAAGCAGCGCCGACGGAAGAGAACAAAGAACGTCTCAAAGAGCTGAATGCGAAAATAAAAATGCTAAAGGAGGTTTTGACTGTTGGCTAAAACAGTGAACGGGCATGAAATCATCCAATTATTTGAGCAATTCTCACCAAAGGCATATGCGGTGGAAGGTGATAAAATTGGGCTCCAGATTGGAACGCTGAATAAAAAAGTGACCAATGTCATGATCACCTTAGATGTATTAGAAAATGTGGTAGATGAGGCAATTGAGCGGAAGGTGGATCTCATTATTGCCCACCATCCGCCAATTTTCCGTCCATTAAAACATGTGGCGACAGATCAGCCGGCAGGACGGATCATTGAGAAATGCATCAAACATGATATTGCGGTGTATGTAGCACATACAAACCTGGACGTGGCTGATGGAGGAGTCAATGACTTGCTTGCAGACGCTTTAGAGCTCGGGGAAACAAAAGTGCTAGTTCCAACATACGAAGATCCAATTAAGCAGCTAGCCTTGTATGTCCCAGTGGAATTTGAAGAGGCCATCAGGACGGCTTTAGGAAATGCGGGAGCTGGCCATATTGGCAACTACAGTCATTGCGCTTTTTCAAATGAAGGGACAGGCAGTTTTCTGCCATCAGAAGAAGCTGTGCCATTTATTGGTGAGACGGGTAAATTGGAATTTGTGAAAGAAGTACGAATCGAAACCATTTTCCCAGCGAGTATTGAAAAACAAGTGATTCGTGAAATGATCAAAGCACACCCTTATGAAGAAGTGGCTTACAGTGTACACACGACAGATCTTCCTCCTATTCAAAAAGGCCTTGGGCGTATTGGAGAATTAAAAGAACCTATGACACTTAAAGACTTCACTCAATTTGTGAAAACGAAGTTAGATGTGAATGGAGCGCGTTTTGTAGGAGATCAGGAAGCGGTCGTGAAAAAAGTAGCTGTGCTTGGAGGAGACGGAAATAAATATATCCATCAAGCGAAAAGAATGGGTGCAGATGTGTACGTGACTGGCGACCTTTATTTCCATGTCGCTCACGATGCCATGATGCTCGGACTGAATGTAGTGGACCCAGGTCATTACGCAGAAAAGATCATGAAAGAGGGCGTGAAGACAAAGCTAGAATCGCTATGTACAGATAAAAAATATGATGTGCAATTCTTTGTATCAGAATCAAACACAAATCCGTTTCAATTTGTGTAAATAAAAACGTCAGAGCATAGCAGCTCTGACGTTTTTTTATTTCTTTGTTTTCACGCGAGGTAATATCTTAGAAAGAGGAACCGTCCGTTCAATTTTCCATGTCGATTCATCATCAGGTTCATAGTTTTCTAAGAAACGAATGACTTCTTTTGTAATAGGTGTTGGTGTGGAAGCACCTGCAGTAACGGCAACTGTTTTTACACCTTGGAGCCATTCAAGCTTTAACTCACTGAGATCACCAATTCGGTAAGCCTGCGTTCCTGCAATCTCCATTGACACTTGCGCCAGACGATTTGAGTTATTGCTTTTTGGATCGCCGACCACAATGGTCAGATCGGCTTGGCCTGCTTGCTGTGACACAGCTTCCTGACGTACCTGTGTCGCAAGGCAGATTTCTTGATGGTACTCGACGTGAGGATATTTTTCTTTAATGAGCTCCATCAGATCATGAACATCCCACTGAGACATTGTCGTCTGATTGGTGATGAGTAGTTTATCTGACGTTAAATCGAGCGCTTTAATATCAGCTTCTGTTTCGACAAGGTGCACTTTGTCAGGTGCAACACCGACGGCTCCTTCTGGCTCAGGGTGCCCCTTTTTCCCGATATAAATAATGTCATATCCATCAGCTGTTTTTTCTGAAATGAGTTCATGTGTTTTCGTGACATCTGGACACGTCGCATCAATGGCGACAAGGCCTTTTTCTTCTGCAATTTGACGGACTTCAGGAGATACGCCGTGAGCGGTGAAAATCACTGTGCCACTTTCAACCTGTTTTAAAATATCTAGACGGTTTGGTCCGTCCAGTGTGTAAATTCCATCTTCTTCGAAGGCATCTGTGACATGTTTGTTGTGCACAATCATACCTAATATATAAATTGGGCGTGGCAAGTTTTTATCAAGTGCGGCATTTTTAGCAATGACCATTGCATCTACAACGCCATAGCAATAGCCACGCGGCGAAATTTTAATTACATTCATTTATTCGTCCTCCTGTAGGGAAGTGCTGCTAGAGAAGAACAATATAAAAAGCCGTGAAAAACGGCTTTTGATCATTCTCTTCCTTCATTATAGCCAAAGTAAGCGCATATATCAAAGATTGTTATACATGGGAAACACTTCGCCTATAAAAGATCACTAGACATATAGTTTCGGAATGGAACTGCCCGATCTTTTTTTCGGTTTTGCTTCAGGAGCAGCTGATGTGTGTACAGTCCCTTTTTTGACAAGGATGTCCTCTGGTTCTTCTTCTTTTCCTTCTTCTATTTCATCATCAACCGGTGCTGCTTGTTCGTGCGGAACGTCTGTTTCTGCAGTGATTTCTTTTGGTTCTTCGTCTGCATCATTCGTATTTGTTTCATCATCATCCGCACTGCCAAGCTGGCTATAGAGTTTAATCATGGCAGGCAAATTTCTGACTAAAGGACCATATTGCTGAATCATAGGCGTGAATTGCTGCGCCATTCCGAGTACTTTTTGAACATTTCCTAACATGCTTGAAAGGTTCGCAGGGTTTGCGAAGCTCTGGATTCCTTGTAATCCCGCACCACCTCCAGCTCCAGAGATCCCTGCTCCTCCAGCTCCAGGAAGAAATTTTGCCAGCATGCCCTTAATTCCGGCGCCGCCGCCTAGTGCTCGGCTTTCGCCTCCAGGAATGCCACCCATCCCGCGTAGACCGCCGCGAGGCATCATTTGTTGAAATTGGTTGCCTTGCCCTTGAAAAGGCTGTTCGATCGGAGCCTGCTGTCTCCGTTGAAAAATCCCGGGCTGACCGCCATTTCCAAGGTGCCGGCGTGAGGGACGATGCGGCTGAAAATCGCCCATAGGCCTTTGCCCTAACATACTTGTACCTCCCTTACTGCATTCTCTTTCTCTTCATAGGTTATGCAGGGAAGTATCATTTGGTTTCCTGTGAGAAAAGCGGACATGGTTTTTTTGCTGAAAATCAGCTATAATGAGGAGATGAGCAAAAAGGCATTGCCTTAAGGAGTGAAAACATGAAAGAAACGAAATTTACGACATATGAATTAAAGTCTTTTATTATAGATGCTATTCATGAACTGGGCTTTTATGAGCCGACTGATATTCAAAAAAGAATTATCCCTGCTGTTTTAAAAGGTGAAAGCGTGATTGGACAGTCTCAAACAGGGACAGGGAAAACCCATGCGTATTTATTGCCGCTTATTCATTCAATTGATCCAAGCAAAGAGCAAGTACAAGTGGTCATTACTGCACCAACACGAGAATTAGCGAATCAAATTTTTAAAGAAGCACAAACGATCTTAAAAAATACGACTCCAGAAGAAGAAATCAAGGCAAAGCTTTACATTGGCGGAACGGACAAGCAGAAATCCATTCAAAAGCTAAAGAATCAGCCGCACTTAGTGGTCGGCACTCCTGGACGTATTGCTGATCTTATTCATGAGCAAGCGCTGAATGTGTACAAAGCAACATCTCTTGTCATTGATGAAGCTGACCTTATGCTAGATATGGGCTTTTTAGAAGATGTGGATCGTATTGGTTCACAAATGCCAGAACAGTTGCAAATGCTCGTGTTCTCAGCAACTATTCCAGAAAAATTAAAACCTTTCCTCAAAAAATATATGGATAATCCGAAATATGCACATGTTGAACCGAAACGCATTACGGCTGAAAACATTCAGCATATTTTAGTTCCATCTAAACAACGTGATAAATTAAAATTACTTCATGAAATGGTGACGAATGTACAGCCTTATTTAGGAATCATCTTTGCCAATACAAAATCAACTGTTGATGAAATTGCCTCATTCCTACAGGAAAAAGGAATGAAAATTGGGGTGCTTCATGGCGGTTTAACGCCTCGTGAACGTAAAAAAGTGATGAAACAAATTGAAGATTTGGAGTTCACATATATTGTGGCATCTGATCTTGCTGCCCGCGGGATTGATATTAAGGGCGTCAGCCACGTGATTAACTATGAGCTCCCATCCGATCTTGATTTTTATGTTCACCGTGTGGGAAGAACGGCTCGCGCTGGTTCATCTGGCATTGCAATGACCATTTATGATCTCGCTGATGAGGATGCACTCGTTCAAATTGAAAAAATGGGTGTTGTGTTTGAAAACAAAACAATTGTTCATGGCGAATGGCGAGATGCAGATGATCGTTTGAAGCGTCAAAGACGTAAAAAAGCACCAAATGAAATTGAAGAAAAAGCAAAACGCCTTGTCAGAAAACCGAAAGCCGTCAAACCTGGATATAAAAAGAAAATGACACGTGAGATGGATAAGATCAAAAGACAAGAACGTAGAAAGTCAAAGCGTAACGGAAAGTAGGGGGACACATTGTTGAAGATTGGATCACATGTATCCATGAGCGGAAAACATATGCTTCTTGCAGCGAGTGAGGAAGCTGCCTCTTATGGTTCAAATACTTTTATGATTTATACAGGTGCACCGCAAAATACGCGCCGTAAAAAAATTGAAGATCTCAATATTGAAGCTGGACAAGCGCATATGAAAGAGCATGGTATGACAGATATCGTCGTTCATGCACCGTATATTATCAATATTGGGAACACAGTGAATCCAGCGACATTTGAGCTTGGAGTGGACTTCCTTCGCTCTGAGATAGAGCGTACAGAAGCGCTAGGTGCAAGACAAATTGTTCTTCATCCAGGTGCGCATGTCGGAGCAGGTGCAGATGCTGGAATTCAAAAAATCATTGAAGGTCTCAATGAAGTCATTGTGAAGGGGCAGGAGGTTCAAATTGCGCTGGAAACAATGGCGGGAAAAGGATCAGAGTGCGGAAGAAGCTTTGAAGAGCTTGCCCAAATTATTGACGGTGTGACACATAACGAAGCACTTTCTGTTTGCTTTGATACGTGTCACACGCACGATGCAGGTTATCCCATTGTGAGTGATTTTGATGGAGTATTAGAAGAATTTGATCGAATTGTCGGGATCGACCGAATCAAAGTTCTTCATATTAATGATAGTAAAAATGTACAAGGCGCAAGAAAAGACCGACATGAAAATATCGGTTTTGGAGAAATTGGTTTTGATGCCCTGAGCTATATCGTTCATCATCCACAGCTTCAAGATGTGCCGAAGATTCTAGAAACGCCTTATGTAGGTGAAGATAAAAAGAACAAGAAACCACCTTACAAATTCGAAATTGCGATGCTGAAAGAAAAGCAATTTGATGAAGGTTTACTAGATAAGATTACGGGTCAATAAAAAGTGCATGCAATGTGATGAGGTGCCGCTAAATGCGGCCCTTTTTTGCCTAATTTGTGAATTGATTAAACAGATCATTGACGGTCTGTGCTGTCTGTTTAGACGTAATCGCTTCCACTTGCTTAAGCAGCCGGTTGCGCTCTGCATCATTAAAAATATTGACGTTTTTCCCATTCATGAGTTTGGCGACCTCAGCAGCCTGATTGGATGTTAAGCTGACCCCATACTGTTTCGCATACCTTAACAAATCATTTGCTGTGATCTGATTCAGACGCTGTAACACAATTTTTTGAATTAAAATCAATTCCATTCCTCCCCTCTGTATCAATGTATGGGCGAAAACGGAAAATGTGCAAAAAATTTTATTTTACTCTGTGAAATGATAAAATAGTAAAGTGAATAAAATGTTCATTGAAAACTAAACATGTGTAGAAGGGAGAACGTATGGCAAATAGTAAACAGCATAAAAAGGAATCAGTGCCTCATTTTATTTTGAGAATTTTTCTGATTCTAGTAGGAGCTGCATGTGCAGCAGTCAGCATTGAATTATTTTTAGTGCCAAACAATATTATTGATGGAGGCATCATCGGTATTTCGCTTATTTTGGATTATCTTTTTACGGATAACCCATTCATTAATTTCGCGACGATTGTTGTCATTTTAAATATTCCATTTATGATATCAGGATACAAACATATTGGGAAAACCTTTTTGGTTTCCACTGTGATTGGGATTGTCAGCTTGGCCGTGATTGAATCTTCACTTCATCATGTAGAGGCATTTACGACGCAGCCGATTTTAGCTACTGTATTTGGGGGGCTGTTACTCGGGTTTGGCGTTGGGCTTGTGATACGGAATGGAGGCTCAATGGACGGAACGGAAATCTTAGGAATTCTTCTGACGAAAAAAATTCCTTTCTCCGTCGGTGAGTTTGTCATGATCGTCAATGTGTTCATTTTTATTTGGGCGGGCTTTGTCTTCGGACCGGAGCAAGCTATGTATTCTGTCATGACATATTATTTGGCAATGAAAACAATTGATGCTGTCATTCAAGGACTAGATGAAACAAAAGCTGTCATTATCGTTTCGGATTATTATGATGAAATTTCAGATGCGATCCTTCATCGTCTCGGCAGGGGAACCACCAAACTTAGAGGAAAAGGCGGCTATACCGATGAAGAAAAAGATGTCATTTACGCCGTCGTGACAAGACTTGAAATTACGAAGCTGAAATCTATCGTGTTTGAAATTGATGGTCAAGCCTTTATTACGATTATGGATACGCATGAAACAAAAGGCGGTAAATTCAAAACAGCCATTCATTAGCTTTTATTTTACTTTTTTATCTTTCTTTTATATAATGAAATGTATGTATGGACAAAGAAAATGGCTTTTGCCATTTTCTTTTTGTTGTATAAATCGTAATCATTCTTTTTATATTGGATTAAAGGTGGAAAGATTTATGGCAAAGCCAATTATTGAAATGAAGGATATTTCGTATTCATATGGACAGCGAAATGTCATCGATCACATTCATTTAACAGTAGAGGAAGGAAACTTTCTAGCACTTGTTGGACCGAATGGATCTGGTAAAACAACCTTATTAAAATGCCTGCTTGGCTTGATTAAACCACAGCAGGGAGAATTGAAGCTCTTTGGCACACCTGCTCAAAAATTTAAAGACTGGGATCAAATTGGATTTGTTTCTCAAAAGGCGAATAGCTTTAATACAGGGTTTCCTGCTTCTGTATACGAGGTCGTGGCAAGTGGTTTAACGGCGAAGATTGGTTTATTCAAACGCATGACTAAGCAAGATAAGCTTCAAGTAGATGAGGCCATACGCTCAGTTGGCATACAAGACTTAAAACACCAAAACATTGGTGAGCTTTCAGGCGGTCAGCAGCAGCGTACATTTATTGCCCGTGCGCTCGTCAGTCAGCCGAAGCTGCTCATTTTAGATGAGCCGACTGTGGGTGTAGACCAAAGAACAGTAGAGGGCTTTTATCAGCTGTTAGAAACATTGAACAAAGAAAAAGGAATGTCTTTAATTCTCGTTACACATGACGTAGGAACCGTTTCTGACAAAGTCACGCATGTGGCTTGTTTAAATCAGACACTTCATTTTCATGGAGATGCGGAAACGTTTGATTCGATGGATGATCAGGCGCTTTCTCAGTTTTACGGGCATGACATTCAAGTGATTTATCACGATCATCACCATCATGGGGGACATGAATAATGCTATTTCCATTTTTTCATTATGAATTTTTACAAAATGCGTTTATCGCAGGGATGCTGATCGGCTTTATTGCGCCCTTACTTGGTGTATTTATTGTCGTGAGAAGGCTCTCTCTCATCGCAGATGCGCTTAGTCACGTGTCACTTGCTGGGATAGCGGCAAGTTTATTCCTTGATAAAAAATTTGGACTTTTGACAGGGGTTAGCCCGCTTTACTTAGGAATGGCTTTTTCTGTGGCTGGCTCATTGTTTATTGAACGTCTGCGCTCTGTGTATAAACATTATCAGGAGCTGGCGATTCCCATTATTTTATCAGGTGGTATTGGGATCTCTGTTATTTTCATTTCACTTGCAAATGGTTTTAATACAGATTTGTTCAGCTATTTGTTTGGAAGTGTCAGTGCGGTTTCAAGGCTCGATCTTTGGATTATTGTTGGGATCTCACTTGTTGTTGTATTAGTGGTTGTGCTCTTGTATAAAGAATTGTTTTTGCTTTCTTTTGATGAAGAACATGCGAAGGCTTCTGGTATTTCAGCGAAGTGGATTCATTTTATTTTTATTTTAGTTGTTGCACTTGTCATCGCAGCATCGATGCGTATTGTCGGTACACTCCTAGTGTCGGCACTCATGACACTGCCTGTTGCGGCAAGTATTCGGATTGCCAAAGGGTTTAAACAGGCGATTTTCCTTTCCATCTTATTTGGGGAATTGTCTGTCATGGTCGGCTTGATTTTAAGTTATTATCTTGATTTAGCGCCGGGTGGAACCATTGTGATGCTGTCTATTTTGATTTTAATCGGGTGTATTAGTATTGGGAAATTCAGAAGGGGGAATCATCATGAACGTACAAGAAGCGCTTGATTTATTAAAGGAAAAAGGCTATAAATATACAAGCAAACGTGAAGATATGCTTCAATTGTTTTCTGATTCTGATAAATACTTGACCGCTAAAAATGTATTAACAGCATTAAGTGAAGATTACCCAGGGCTTAGTTTTGATACGATTTATCGAAACCTGTCTTTATATGAAGATCTTGGGATATTAGAGACAACGGAATTATCAGGGGAGAAACTGTTCCGTTTTAAATGTTCGTTTTCCCACCATCATCATCACTTTATTTGTTTGACGTGTGGTAAAACAAAGGAAATTGACGCTTGCCCTATGGACAAGCTTGATGCTGATCTAGAGGATTATCACATTAGCGGACATAAATTTGAAATTTACGGAAGGTGTCCTTCTTGCGAACCGAAAGAAGTTCATTCATGAAAGAAGCCAGCCGATGGGCTGGCTTTTTGTTTTGTCATGTTGAAAACGTTTTACAAAGGATAGCTGTTTCATTAAAATGAGAACAACAGATCATCTATAGAAGCAGATTTGAGTCTTTAGAAATAGGGGGAGGGGTCAAAAGTGGCGTATTATATCGTATTCGATGTAGGCGGGACAAAAACAAAGCACGGGGTCATGAATCGAAATGGTGAGCTGATCACGAGCGGCGACTACGAAACAAACTGCCGGCAGCTTAAGCGGTTTTTAGAGGACATGGAGAACGTGGTGAAAGAGTATCAAAGGACTTGGGATATCAAAGGGATTGCGATGAGTCTTCCGGGGTTTGTTGACAGTCAAACGGGTTATACGGAATTTGCAGGAGCGATTATTGCTTTAAATGGCCAAAATGTCAAAACACTTTTGGAAGAAAAAACATCACTTCGTGTAGAAGTAGAAAATGATGCGAACTGTGCAGCTCTGGCTGAAAAATTTAGTGGTCATGCGAAAGAGTGTGACAGCTTTATATGTATGACGCTTGGGACTGGTGTCGGCGGTGGTATTTTTGCTGGTGGCGAGCTTGTGCGCGGTGCCTCTTTTCGCGGCGGTGAATTTGGCATGATGCTGACAGAAACAGAAAACGGTCAGTTTACCACACTCAACAGCAGTGCTTCGACAGCTGGATTGATACGAAGCTACAAAGAGCAGCAAGGAATTCCACAAAGTCAGCAAATCGACGGTCAAGAAATCTTTGAAAAAGCCAAGCATGATCCGGCCATTGAGAAGATGATCGATCAGTGGTACAAACGAATCGCAATTGGCATTTACAATGTGGCAACAGTTCTCAATCCAGAGAAAATCCTCATTGGCGGGGGCGTGAGTGCAAGGCCCGATTTGATTCCAAACATTGAGAAACATTTACATACTTTGCATGCATGGAAAAACATACAGGTGACACTGGAAACGTGCTATTACTTCAATCAGGCAGGTATGAAGGGTGCACTTTATCATTTTTTAATAAAAGAAGGACATCATCGTACAATCAAAAAGCCGATACATTAAACGTATCGGCTTTTGATCTGTTTTAGTAAGCAGTTTGCAGACGCTTTTCATACTGTTTGATCCATTGGGATGCTTCTTGCCAGTTATTAACGCGAATGATCCGTTCATCAATTGGCATTTGATTATACGGTGAGTTAAACAGAATCACTGGAATGTCAGCTTCTTTTGCAATCATTGTGGCATTGCCATGGTGATCTTCAAAAAACACATCGATCTTATGTTTTTGAACAGCTTCCACCTTATGATGTCCGCCAACAAGCTCGATATCGTCGTAATGGACATGATTCTCCTCAAACCATTTGTAGGTGATGTCTGAGTGATGCTGCCTTCTGGCTGTGATATAAATCAATTGATGATGATGTTTCATTTGATTGAGGATTTCTTTTGCACCCTCGGCAGGCTTTGCCTGTTTATAAATAAGAGGCTCATACTCATTCATCCAGCCCCAAAATTCTTCATTTGAAATCTTTAAAAGCTTCGTCAAATCATATTCCGTCATATCATCTAGTGTGATGTCACATTGAAACGACTCATTTAAGTAGGGGACAAAGGTGTCCTGCGCCGTGACTGTGCCATCGATATCAATTCCTAAACGTAACATGCCCACACTCCTCATATTTATCCTCTTAAAGTGTAACATAATCAATTCACAATTCCAGCAAGTTTTAGCAAACATGAAACAGACATTTTTGCTCATACTAAAAAAGCTCCTTTCTATTAACCAAAAGGGGGAATTGATCATGGAAAGAGACGAAGATTTCAGAAGAAATGATCGTGAAATCGACACACACTTTAGTAATGATGATGGCTATTTAGAGGAAACAGCTGCTGAAATTGCAGAGCCATATCAAGCATCAAGAGATCGTGAAGACAGAAGAGAACGTGACCATGTAGGTGACGATTCAGGCAGTAAGGGGATAGGCTATACAGCACTCGCGATTGCGATTATCTCATTATTTGTCTTGCCGGTGCTATTAGGGGTAGCGGCAATCGTCGTTGGTTATATTGCAAGAAGAAAAGGAGCACATGCGCTTGGCGCGTGGTCAATCGGGATCGGAATCGTTTCCGTCATCCTCGGCATCTTTATCACCCCGTTCTTTTAACAGGACAGGAACAGAAAAACGCCTGACAGTGATGTCAGGCGTTCTTTGTTATGCGTTCGCTTGTTTTGCTTTTTCAGCTTCCATTTTTGCATAATGTTCTTCAGCGATTTTATCGATTTCTTTTTTCAGTTCTTCGACCATTGTTTCTTCTGGCACTTTCCGAACGATTTCACCTTTGCGGAATAAAAGGCCTTCACCTCTAGCGCCAGCGATGCCGATATCAGCTTCACGCGCTTCACCCGGACCGTTTACAGCACATCCGAGAACAGCTACTTTAATCGGTGCTTTAATTTTAGAAATATATTCTTCGACTTCATTTGCAATGCTAATGAGGTCAATTTCAATTCGTCCACAAGTTGGACAAGAGATGAGTGTTGCTGCATTTGATGCAAGGCCAAATGATTTTAATAATTCACGTGCCACTTTGACCTCTTCGACCGGGTCAGCACTTAATGAAATACGGAGTGTGTTACCAATCCCCATATTCAAGATTGCGCCAAGACCAGCAGCACTTTTGACCGTACCTGCAAATAACGTACCTGATTCTGTAATCCCAAGATGAAGAGGATAATCAAAGGCTTTTGCTGCTTTTTCGTATGCCTCAATCGCAAGGTTTACATCAGATGCTTTCATACTGACAATGATGTCATGAAAGTCTAGGTCTTCTAAAATTTTAATGTGATGCAGTGCACTTTCAACCATACCATCTGCTGTTGGATAGCCGTATTTATCAAGAATCTTTTTCTCGAGTGAACCGGCGTTTACCCCAATACGAATTGGAATGCCTTTTTCTTTTGCCGCTTTCACAACAGCTTCGACTTTTTCTCGTCTTCCGATGTTTCCTGGGTTGATACGAATTTTGTCTGCACCTGCTTCAATCGCTTTCAGTGCAAGCTTGTAGTCAAAATGAATGTCGACAACAAGGGGAATGTTGATTTGTTTTTTAATGTCCGCAATCGCATTTGCTGCACGCTCATCTGGGCATGCGACACGCACGATTTGACAGCCAGCTTCTTCTAAACGTTTAATTTCAGCTACTGTCGCTTCGACATCATGTGTTTTGGTTGTCGCCATACTTTGAATGACGACTTCATTGTTTCCACCTATAGTTAAAGGTCCCACTTTGACGGGACGCGTTTTTGTACGATGTGTGACTTCACTCACTTGTCAATCGCTCCTTAGTGTACATGCAATTCGTTTGCAGTGTACGACGTGTTTTACATCTCATATTGTAACAGTCTCTTCGTATGAATGACAAGGAATTAACGTTTTATCTCTTATAGACCGGAAACTTGTATGTGCTGCCTGCCCGAATTTCGTTCGCTTTGACGCCTTGATTCAGTGCTTCAAAGTCTTCGATCACTTCATCTAATGGCTTACTTGTATGTACGATAGAGACGACGGTTTGTCCTTGTTTAACAGTGACAGTTTTATATGCCTGTTTTTCAGCTGTTTGAAGGGCGCTGGCGGGAACAGCAGGGCCTTCCTGAACGGGGATCGTTCCATTTTTTAAATCAAAAAAGATAATAAAGAGGACAAACAAACTGACTAGTAAAAAAATAATTCGCCGCATTTTACTCACCGCTTTTAAGAGTTTACTTCAGTGTATGTTTGTCCCTGAGTTGATAGAACAAAAAGAGTGAAAAAGCTAGGGAAGGGTGGTTCTAGTGAGTTCTATTATGACTTGTAATCGGAAAAATCTTTGATAAGCCGAAGCGCTTTCTTTATTATGATAAAATAAAAAAAGGGGGAGAGTATATGAAGAAAATCAGTCAGCATATATATGTAAGAACACTAACAGAAAGTGATGCAGAAGCTCTATTAACACTTGAACGAGAGAATCGCACCTATTTTCAGCAATTTACACCTTTGGTTCAGGATGATTTTTTTACTGTACCTCGTCAAAAGGAACGGATTAACCGCAGTATGCAAAGGCGTGCAAAAGATGAAGCCTATATGCACGGTATTTTCTTAAATGAAACAGATGCATTAATTGGAACGATTTCACTCCATTCTGTTGAAAGAGGACCGATTCAAGGGGCTTTGCTTGGATATGTGCTCGATGAAAGGCAAGGCGGGAAGGGGTATATGACAGAGGCGATTCGTTTGATTATCGATTATGCCTTTTATGAACTGTACCTTCACCGCATAGAGGCTGGCGTAAAACCATCTAACATTGGTTCCATTCGTGTGCTTGAGAAGACAGGGTTTGAAAATGAGGGACTTCATCGTAAAAAAGTAAAGATCAATGATAAGTGGGAGGATCACTATATGTTTGCGATCATCCATCCAGATGAGTCATAGGGTCAAAACAAATAAAAAAGCTCCCCAAAATGAGGGAGCTTATTTTTTTGCAGGTATTTCTTTAACGACAAGATATAAGAAAATAAAGTTAATCACCCAATTTAATAAAAATGAGTTCGCAACCGGCGTGTTTAATGCACTCATGATGGCGAAAAAGACGGTTGTTAATGTGAGTGAATAGGCAGAGAGCTTCCAAAGCATTTGAAAGGACAGCTCTTTTTGCTGCATTCGTTTAATAAATGTGCCAAGCATGGCTAGGAATGTTGCGCTGATGAACATGAGAGCAGCAGTAGATAGGTACAGCAGGACACAAATGACAGGGATAATGATCGCTTGATTCTGGTTTGTGACGCTGGCAAGTTCATCTTTTGTGAGTGTTCCGCCAAGCAGCTGGTATGGAATATCTGTCATTTGTCCATCAATGGCAATCACTGCTTTTTCTTTTAATAACGCAATGGCTGTTTGTTTTGATTCAAGCTCACTTGATTTTATTTTTTCAGCGGGATCAAAGATAATCGTGATGCCGTTTTCTTCTTTTTCGATCGGCGTGCTTTGGTCCGCTTGAAGCGTTCCTTTTTCAATGGAAAAGTCGGGTAAATCTTTTTTAATCACATGCTGAAATCCTGACATCGCATTTGAAATCTCTTGGCTCATATGATAGCCCTGGGGGACAGCTGCGATGATCGAAAGGATAAAGATGAATAAAATGGCCTTTCCAATCCCAGTAAAACGTGCTCTGGCAATATCTTTTGGTGAATAAATTCCTTTTAACAATAAACTAAATACGTTCAACCGATTCACTTCCTACATTCTTTTCTATTTCTCACATTGTATCAATGTCTATCCATCCAGTACAAGTACGGCCTTCATTGCTGGTTAAGATAGAAGGAATGAGGCATAATGTATACAGCATATAAAAAGGAGGCGGCAGCGGATTGGACGTGCTGTATTGGATTTTGATCGGCTGTGCATTTATCATTGCGTTTGTGGGACTTGTCTATCCAATCATTCCTAGTGTGGTTTTCATGGTTCTTGGGTTTATTTTATATGGGCTCTTTTTTAGCTTTGAGAAATTGACGCTCACCTTTTGGCTCATTCAAGCTATGTTTACAGCTGTGTTATTTGCCGCGGATTATGTCTCCAACCTGATTGGAGTGAAACGCTTTGGTGGCAGCCGGGCGGCCATTTGGGGAAGTACCATTGGGCTTTTAGCCGGTCCTTTTGTGATTCCGATTGCTGGAATTATCATTGGTCCATTTATCGGCAGTGTCATCGCAGAGCTGCTCGTTCATCAAAAAGATCTGAAGACAAGTGTGAAAGTGGGGCTTGGCTCATTAATTGGTTTTGTGTCAGGCGTATTTGCAAAAGGGTTGATTCAAGCACTGATGCTGGGAATCTTTTTGTTTTATGTGCTTCGCTAAATGGAAAATCGGTGTTTAACACTCTTTCAGAAGGGTTAAATACAAAATAAACACTGAAATGTTTCAGATCATGAGCAATAACGTTGAAACAAGCCGTTTCTTTTGATACTCTTTGATTAGGGTGAATTGCTTGCTTACTAAGGAAGCATTTCAGTACATACATTTCTAAGGAGGAATTTAACCATGGCTTTTAAACTTCCAGAATTACCATATGCTTACGATGCATTAGAACCACATATCGACAAGGAAACAATGACGATTCACCACACAAAACACCATAACACTTATGTAACAAACTTAAACAAAGCAATCGAAGGTGTATCAGCTCTTGAAGATCAATCAATTGAAGAGCTAGTGGCTAACTTGAACTCTGTGCCTGAAAACATTCGTACAGCTGTACGTAACAATGGCGGAGGACATGCGAACCACTCATTATTCTGGACGCTTCTTTCACCAAACGGTGGCGGCGCACCAACTGGTGAACTTGCAGATGCGATCGAAAAAGAATTAGGCGGATTTGAAAAATTCAAATCTGATTTCGCTGCAGCAGCTGCAGGACGCTTTGGTTCTGGTTGGGCATGGCTTGTTGTGAACAATGGCAAACTTGAAATCACAAGCACACCAAACCAAGATTCTCCTTTAACTGAAGGAAAAACACCAATCCTAGGACTAGACGTTTGGGAGCATGCTTACTACCTAAACTACCAAAACCGTCGTCCTGATTACATTTCAGCATTCTGGAATGTTGTGAACTGGGATGAAGTGGCTCGCCTTTACAGCGAAGCTAAATAAATGATTTGATTTGAAAAGACCTGCTTCTCTCTGAGAGCGGGTCTTTTTATATTTTCCCTCCTTTTTTTACATATCTGCCTTTTGATGAGACAGACTATTGTGTAGAAAAGGAGAATGAATGATATGAGCAGATTAAAGAAAATGTTCGGGGACATGGATGTCACAAGAGATTTATTGCTCCTCCTCACGATTGGCGGATTATACGCACTTGCGATTGCGCTTTCGAATACGTTTGTGAACGTGTATTTATGGAAACAGTCTGGGCGATTTACAGACCTTGCGATTTATAACTTGGCGATTGTTGTCCTTCAGCCCATTACCTTTTTATTTGCTGGACGGCTCGCTAAAAAAATAGATCGTGCATTTGTCCTTCGTTTCGGTGTCATCTTCTTAGCCGCTTTTTACTTAATTGTTCTCATGGCAGGAGAGCAAGCGGCAGCTCGGCTCGTGTTATTAGGCAGTGTGCTTGGAATCGGCTATGGTTTTTACTGGCTTGCCTTTAACGTGCTCACTTTTGAGATCACTGAACCTGAAACAAGGGATTTCTTTAATGGATTTTTAGGAGTGCTTACCTCTACAGCCGGTATGATCGGGCCGCTCATTGCAGGAATTGTGATTTCTCAATTAACGGATGATACAGGCTATACAGTGATTTTCACTTTATCGCTTTTTTTGTTTTCACTAGCGGTTGTGATGAGTTTTTTCCTCAAGAGGAGACAATCAAAAGGAAAATTTATCATTAAGCAAATTTGGAAAGAGCGCCATGCGGACGAGAATTGGCGTAAGATCACAACTGCTCACTTTTTTCAGGGGCTCCGTGAAGGCGTGTTTGTCTTTTTAATCAGTGTCTTTGTGTTTATTGCAACAAACAGTGAGCTTGCTTTAGGCACATTTGGTCTAGTCAATTCAGGTGTTGCCTTTTTTGCCTATTTTTTTGCTACTCGTTTGATTAAGAAAAAATGGCGCAAAAAAGCGATTATGTTTGGCGGGCTTATTTTATACGGCGCTTTATTTTTAATCGTCTTTCACTTGTCCTATGTATCACTGCTTATGTACGCAGTAGCCATTGCGATCGGCTACCCGCTTCTGCTTGTTCCGTATGTCTCTTTAACTTACGATGTCATCGGTCATGCCAGATATGCAAGAAAAGCCCGAATTGAATATATTGTCGTCAGAGAACTATTTTTAAATGCAGGGCGTATTTGTTCGATTGTCTTTTTTCTTTTATCTGTCACCTTACTGGGCGATCGGCTTGGGATTCCTGCTTCACTTGTCGTACTCGGAGCGGGGCACACCCTTATTTATTATTTTGTAAAGGACATTCATTTAAAAGAGAAAACAGCTGATATAGAAGAGGCTGACGGTCAAAAGCCTGTTTCTCAAACGAACCTTATGAAGGGAGAAAGGTAAAATTTCTTACCAATGGAACATCAAATTTCTAGATAAATGATAGAAAAACCGCTAAAATGATGATGGCACCTTTTATACACAAAAAGGGGTGCCATTTCTTTCTTGATAGAAAAGGTGATGTGATGAGAAACAAGAAAAACAAAAAAGACGCGAAGGAAGGGCGCAAAACACTTCCGATCCGGCTGAATTTATTATTTTTAGCTGCGTTCATTATTTTTACCGGTGTTGTGGTCAGACTCGGTTTTGTGCAGATTGTGAATGGAGAAGATTATAAAAAGCAGGCAGAAAAACAAGAAGACGTGAATGTCAGCTCATCTGCTCCGCGCGGAAAAATTTATGATCGAAACTATAACACGATTGTCAGCAATAAAGCGCTAAATGCCATTACATATACGAGAACCTCGACGACTTCACAAGAAGAGCGGCTCAAAGTGGCAACAAAATTAGCGGATATGATTCACGTAAGTACGAAGAAAATCACAGATCGTGATAAAAAAGATTTCTGGATCTTAACCCATCCGAATGAAGCGAAAAAGCTTGTTCAAAAGGAATCCGATTTAAAGGGTGACGATAAGGTCTCTGATGATAAACTATACGAGCTCCAGCTGAAACGCATCACAGACAAGGAATTAAATCAACTGACGAAAAAAGATTTGCAAGTGCTTGCGATTAAAAGACAAATGGATGCAGGCTATGCACTTACGCCTCAATTCATAAAAAATGAAGACGTTAAACCAAGTGAAATTGCTTACGTCTCTGAGCATTTGGACGAGTTGCCAGGTGTAGATGTCACAACAGACTGGTCACGCAGCTATCCTTATAAAGGACTTCTCCGCAGTATGCTCGGCAGTGTGTCTTCAAGTGATGAAGGTCTTCCGTCGTCACTGCTTGAACATTATCTATCACTCGGCTACAGCCGAAATGATCGTGTAGGAAAAAGCTATCTTGAATATCAATATGAAGATGTCCTGCAAGGTCAAAAAGAAAAAGAACAAAGTACAACAGATAAAGAAGGCAATGTCACAAGCTCTAAAGTGTTAACAGAAGGAAAGAGCGGGAAAGACCTTGTGCTGACGATTGATATTCAGCTGCAAAAAGCGGTGGAAAAAATCATCGAAAAGAACTTGAAAAGTGCGAAGCAAAGAGGCGGCACAGAACTTCTTGATCGTGCGTTTGTTGTCATGATGGACCCGAGAAATGGGGAAGTGCTCTCGATTGCGGGTAAACAGATTACCAATAAGAATGGGACATACAAATTTGATGACTATGCACTAGGAACGATGACATCATCATATGCGATGGGATCAGCAGTAAAAGGGGCAACTGTGCTGACAGGTTATAAAACAGGCGTCCTTCATATTGGAAGCACCCAATACGATGAACCGCTCTATATCGCTCAGTCACCGCCGAAAAAATCCTATCAAAATATGGGACTCATTAATGATTTAACCGCACTAGAACGTTCATCAAACGTGTATATGTTTAAAACAGCGATTGCAATTGGGAAAGGGGAATATCGTAAGAATCAGCCGCTCCCAATTGATACAAAGGCGTTTGATACGTTCCGTTACAATTTTAGTAAATTTGGTCTTGGAGTGGAGACAGGTATTGACCTGCCAAACGAAGCAACTGGCTATCGTGGAACGTCTACACAATCCGGTCTTTTACTTGACTATGCGATTGGACAATATGACACGTTTACACCGCTGCAAATGGCGCAATACGTTTCAACGATTGCCAATGGCGGCTATCGTTTACGTCCTCAGCTCGTAAAAGAAGTGAGAGAGCCAGATCCGCAAAGAGGCATTGGGGCTGTAACGGAGTCCGTCAAGCCGGATGTACTGAATAAGCTCGATATGACAAGTGATGAGATCAAACGCGTACAGCAGGGATTCAAGCTTGTGATGCAGAACCCAAGAGGGACAGCATATTCGAACTTTGGCAACAAAAAATACAATCCAGCTGGCAAAACAGGGACCGCTCAATCATTCTATGACGGTCCGATTAAAAGCAAACGCGGCACACCAACGTATAACACAACACTTGTTGCGTATGCGCCTGCTGATAATCCAGAAGTAGCGATTTCAGTTGTCGTGCCTTGGGTGTATCAAGATTACAACCAGCGCTATCCGATTACAAATGATATTGGTGAACAAGTATTAGACAAGTACTTTGAACTGAAATCAAAACAGGAAAGCAATGATACACAAGCGAAGAACAAAAACAAAATTGAAAATGAAGCAGAAACAAATAACTAGACCTTTTCTAGGTAAAAACGCTCACTTTTTGTGGGCGTTTTTTTATATTTTCTTCAAACTTTTCGATTTAAATTGACAAAAATCATAAAAAACCCCGCAATTTCTCTACAAATCTTCGACATTTACAAAACCTTAACATTCCATTTAAACGAAATTAATAAAGAACCTTTAATGTATTACTCGTAGGACAAATTATTCAGGGGGTATTCTTGAAATGAAAAAGAACAAATTATGGCTGCTTACTTTCCTTACTATCGCATTGTTAGCATTCGTCACAGCATGCGGAAACAGCAGCTCAAGCGGAGATTCAAAAGACAGTAAAGGAAATGCTTCAAACAAAGATGAGGCATCAGGTTCCATTACCATCTCAGGATCATCTGCGATGCAGCCTTTAGTTCTTGCGGCAGCAGAAAAATTCATGGATAAACATCCAAAAGCCGATATTCAAGTACAAGCCGGCGGTTCAGGAACAGGACTTTCTCAAGTATCAGAAGGATCTGTACAAATTGGGAACTCAGATGTATTCGCAGAAGAGAAAGACGGAATCGACGCAAAAGCTTTAAAAGACCACAAAGTAGCAGTTGTTGGAATGGCTGCAGCTGTTAACCCTGAAGTTGGTGTCAAAGACATCACAAAGGACGAATTGAAAAAAATCTTCACTGGTAAAATCAAAAACTGGAAAGAGCTTGGCGGGAAAGACCAAAAAATCACACTTGTGAACAGACCTGACTCATCAGGAACTCGTGCAACATTTGTGAAATATGCACTTGACGGCGCGACACCTGCAGAAGGAATCACAGAGGATTCTTCAAATACAGTGAAAAAGTTGATTGCAGAAACACCAGGTGCGATTGGGTACCTAGCATTCTCTTATTTAACAGATGACAAAATTACACCGCTTAGCATTGATGGTGTGAAACCAGAAGAAAGCAATGTAGAAAGCGGTAAATATACAATTTGGGCATACGAGCACTCTTATACAAAAGGTGAGCCAGAAGGTTTAGCAAAACAATTTTTAGATTACTTGATGAGTGACGAAGTACAAAAAGAAATCGTTAAAGACCAAGGCTACATCTCAGTCTCTAATATGAAAGTAGAAAGAGACGCAACAGGCAAACAAACAGATAAGTAAAAGGTCTTGAATTGATGATGAAGGAAAAGTGGAGCTTTTCACTTTTCCTTTTATGACATTCATAGGAGTGTAGAAAAAGATGAAACAGATAGAACATACAGAAGCGAGCGATCGACTGATCAGCTCGAAAAAAAATAGGCAAATGGATGAAGTAAGAGGAAGTATTTTGGTGAAGTTTTGCGCATTCTTAATGATTGCTGTATCAATTGCCATCACAATCTTCCTTGGTATTAAGGGTTTACAATCTTTCATCGTAAATGGTGTAAGCCCAATTGAGTTCTTAACCAGTATCAATTGGAACCCTACAGCAGAAAATCCGCAATACGGCGCATTTCCGTTTATCTTTGGATCAATCGCTGTCACGCTTCTATCAGCACTCATAGCAGCACCGCTAGGCATCGCAGGAGCGATCTTTATGACAGAAATTGCACCTGCATGGGGACGAAAAATTCTCCAGCCAGTGATTGAACTGCTTGTAGGGATTCCATCCGTTGTTTACGGATTCATAGGTCTTACAGTATTGGTGCCGTTTATTGGACACTTCAAGTTAAGCGGTTCAGGGCACAGTGTTTTAGCAGGAACGATTGTCCTGTCTATTATGATTCTGCCGACTGTTACATCCATTGCAACTGATGCAATGGCTTCACTTCCAAAAAGTTTACGTGAGGGATCGTATGCATTAGGCGCAACAAGATGGCAAACGATCAGACGTGTTCTTGTACCGGCAGCGCTTCCGACATTAATGACAGCGGTCGTGCTTGGAATGGCAAGAGCATTTGGAGAAGCCCTTGCCGTTCAGATGGTCATTGGAAACACGCGTAATCTACCAGAAAGTATTATGGACACAGCTGGTACATTAACTACCATTATTACGTTAAACATGGGACATACAACGTATGGAAGTGTTGAAAACAATACACTTTGGTCAATGGGACTTGTCCTTCTAGTTGTATCATTTATGTTCATACTCATTATCAGATACTTGTCATCTAGGAGGAAGATTTAATGAATAGCAAAATGACCGATCGTTTTGCCACAATCGTTTTTGGATTATGTGCCGTCATTATTACGGCGATACTTGTTGGCTTGTTTTCTTATATCATCTTCAACGGTGCCAAAGAATTAAATTTTGACTTTTTGACTACCCGCTCAAGTGCGATTGGCTCTGGCGGCGGTATCAGGGATCAGCTGTTTAACTCGTTTTACATTCTATTTATTACGATGCTGTTTACTGTGCCTCTTGGCGTGGGCGGTGGGGTGTACATGGCAGAATATGCACCTCAAAACAAAGTGACTGATTTTATTCGTACATGTATTGAAGTGTTATCGTCTCTGCCATCGATCGTCATCGGTATGTTTGGTTTGCTGATGTTTGTTAATTTAACAGGATGGGGCTATACGATCATCGGAGGAGCCCTTGCGCTGACTGTCTTTAATCTGCCAGTGATGGTCAGGGTGACAGAAGATGCACTTCGATCTGTACCGAAGGATCAAAAGGAAGCATCGCTTGCGCTCGGTGTGACAAAGTGGCATACAGTGAAGACGGTTCTGATCCCAGGTGCGATTCCATCCATTATTACAGGAGCGATTTTAGCATCGGGAAGAGTTTTCGGTGAGGCGGCTGCTCTTCTTTTCACAGCAGGTCTTTCAACACCGCGTCTTGATTTTACAAACTGGAGTCCTTTCTCCGATACGTCACCACTGAATATTTTTAGACCGGCAGAAACATTAGCCGTTCATATATGGAACGTCAATACACAGGGGATTATTCCAGATGCAGAGGCCATTGCAAATGGTGCATCAGCCGTACTTGTGCTCTCTGTATTAGTATTCAACTTAGCAGCTAGATGGCTTGGTTCATTTATTCATAAGAAGCTTACGTCAAAATAAATAGTGAGAGGTGTGAAGGGGATATGGTTCAAATGCTAGCAGAAAAAAAAGAGATTGCAGCAAAAAAGGCTCCACTTCAAGCGGAACAGATTCTACAGGTGCAGGATTTAAGTATTTATTATGGTGAAAAAAGAGCGGTCAATCAAATTTCATTTGAAATTGAAAAAAATGCAATCACTGCATTAATCGGCCCATCAGGGTGCGGAAAATCGACTTTTTTACGCAGTATTAACCGCATGAACGACCTAATTCCAGGTGCACGAAGTGAAGGGGCGATCATGTACGAAGGGTTAAATATTTTGGATGACCGTATTAATGTGGTGAATTTAAGAAGAGAAATCGGGATGGTCTTCCAAAAGCCAAATCCATTTCCTAAATCTATCTACAACAACATTACGCATGCGCTAAAATATGCGGGTGAAAAAAGAAAATCAGTGCTTGATGATGCGGTAGAAGAAAGCTTAACAAAGGCAGCGCTATGGGATGAGGTCAAAGATCGTTTGCACCGCTCTGCCTTATCATTATCAGGTGGCCAGCAGCAGCGTCTCTGTATTGCACGTACCCTTGCGATGAAACCTAGCGTGCTTTTATTAGATGAACCGGCTTCTGCCTTAGACCCGATCTCAAATGCAAAAATTGAAGAGCTATTATCGGAATTGAAACATGATTATTCGATTGTCATTGTCACACACAATATGCAACAAGCGTTACGTGTATCTGATCATACAGCCTTTTTCCTGAACGGTGATCTAGTGGAATACGATGCGACTGAACGTATCTTTACACGTCCTGCGCAGCAAAAAACAGAAGACTATATTAATGGTCGATTCGGATAAGGCGGGTGGATTTTGATGAATGCAGTAGCAACTAAAACAGCCAAAAAAGAAGTGTTTCGTGTGAATGATATGAACCTTTGGTACGGACAGCATCACGCACTGAAGCATATTGATTTAGACATTAAAGAGCATGAGGTCACAGCGATTATCGGCCCGTCCGGCTGCGGAAAGTCAACATTTATAAAGACCTTAAATCTCATGGTCAAAACAGTGCCAGGTGTTAAAATCACCGGGGATATGATGTATAACGGTGACAATATTTTAAAAGGCCGTGTCGATCTAGTGGAACTGCGTAAAAACGTCGGGATGGTCTTTCAAAAAGGAAACCCATTCCCTCAATCTATTTTTGATAATGTCGTCTATGGACCAAGAATTCACGGAGTGAAGAGCAAGCAGCAATTGAAAGAAATCGCTGAAAAAGCGCTTCGTGATGTTGCCCTTTGGGATGAAGTGAAAGATCGATTAAGTGCGCCTGCATTAGGTCTTTCCGGCGGTCAGCAGCAGCGTCTTTGTATCGCAAGAGCCATTGCCACAAGCCCAGATATTCTATTAATGGATGAACCAACATCTGCGCTTGATCCCGTTTCAACATTAAAGATTGAAGAATTAATCATGAAACTGAAAGAAAAATATACGATTGCCATTGTGACGCATAATATGCAGCAAGCGGCAAGGGTATCCGACCGAACAGCGTTCTTCTTGATGGGCGAGCTTGTTGAGGTCAATGATACGAATGTGATGTTTTCAGAGCCAAATGATCAAAGAACAAATGATTATATATCAGGACGATTTGGATAATCAAAAACCCCTGGAGGTCAATGCCGCCAGGGGGTTTTTGATGTTATTTTGTTAAGGCTTTGACAATTTGTTTGAATGTCATACCTGTTTTTAAATTGAATTTGCCGGCACGAATTTCTTTATGGTAGCCTGCGTCTATCACGTAATCATTAAAATCTTTAGACGAGTTGATGATTCCGTCCTTTTCAAGCATGTCTGAAACATCACTTGTGCTCATACCGTTTTTAATCACGAATTTAACCGTTTTGCCTTTTGGCTTGTCCGTTGTTTGTTTATCGTTCTGAGAATCGCCGTCTTCACTTGCTTTCAGCGCTTTTTCTTTATAATCAAGAAGTTGTTGATATGTTTCACGGCTGACGGAGACTTCTTTTTTAGAGTCTAAGTAATTTTTCACGTCAGTGTCTGTCACTTTCGCTGCGAGGGTTTCTTTTGTTGTAGAATCAGCTGCCGCTTCATCTTTTCCAGTAAGGAAAAAGACGATCGCCAGAACACCAGTTGCAAGAATCATACCTGCTGCAAACGTTTGGATGCTTTTTTTCGTCATACAAGCACCCTCTCGTTGTCTTTAATGATCATGTTCACATCTTCTACAGATACATGCTCAGCGCGCGCAATGGCCTCAGGAGACATGCCATTTTGGTGCTTTGAAATGATTTGTCTTGCAATAGATGGATCAATTTCTGAATGCTTGCGGACAACGATGTTTGTTTCAAGCAATTCTTCTTCAAGAACCTTCATTTTCTTTTTCAGTTTATAGATTTCTTGCATTGCAGATAGTTGAAGTGTTTCAAGTTCCTGTTCGACTTCTTTAATCGGCTCTCTTTGAAAATATGAGAATGCGATCAGTACAATACTGACAACAAGCAATCCGATAATTGCAATTTCCATGTTTCATCACCTTTTATTCATATTTTAATGCTGAAAGCCAAAAAAGGCTCTCATGATTGTTTCAGACAGTTTTCGACCCTTCTTTTTTATACCATAAAAAAGCTAGTTTCAAAAGGAATTGCTGAAAAAATCACCTTTTTTTCATCATTTTTCTTTTTATAGGGAAACCAAGTATGAAAACCTTGCCCGCTGTTAAAATAAAAGAAGACGGATCAGATGAAAAAAAGCTGTGGAACAAAGAAGGGGTTCTCATGTATACAGTACGACAAAGAACGTGTTTTTATAGGGGAGAAGGCGATTTTTCATCACATGACCAGACAATATGGATCAGGATGCGGGTGGAATGCATTGAAAAATGAAATTGGTGAAAAAACATTCTAGCATTCCTTAGCTAGAAGTGGTATTATAGTTAGGTCTGAATGTGAATTGATTTTAGTTTGGAGGGAAAAACATGCGCGTAAATATTACTCTAGCTTGCACTGAATGCGGTGAGCGTAACTATATTACTAAAAAGAATAAGCGAAACAATCCAGATCGCGTTGAATTCAAAAAGTATTGCTCACGTGATAAAAAACAAACTTTACATCGTGAAACAAAGTAAGCAGCAGGGAATTTTCCTGCTGTTTTTTTATGATGGGAGATGAACCTGTATGAAAAAGGAGCTCCGCCTTCAAACATTGGCCATGCTTGATCAGATAAGCGCTGAAGAGTTCAATCGCCACGCTTCTCTACTTCATGAACACGTGCTGCAGCTGTCAGAATGGAAACAGGCGAAAACGATTGCTTTGACTATGTCTAGGGGAAAAGAAATACCGACAATGCCTCTGATTGAAAAAGCGTGGGAAGAAGGAAAAACAGTTTGTATTCCCACCTGTTTTCCGAAAACAAAAGAGATGGTGTTTTATGAATATACACCTGAAACAAAGATGACATCCAGCTACTTTGGACTATTGGAGCCAGACCCTCTTGAGTCTACAGTTGTACATAAAGAAGCCATTGATTTGATCATTGTTCCTGGGGTGTGCTTCGATCAGCGCGGCTACCGTATCGGTTACGGAGGCGGCTATTATGACCGGTATTTAGCTGATTATCATGGAACCACGCTTGCTCTTTGCCTCTCTGTTCAGCAAGTAGACCATCTTCCAGCTGAACCGCATGACATACCAGTATCTATCATGGTCAGTGAGAAAGGCACATTTTATCAAAAGTAAAAGTCCGCTGCTTATGCGTAAGAACGGGCTTTTTTGTGTTGAGACTGTTTGGTTTGATGCGTTGGTCGAAGTGAATACTTTTGACTTACAACTTGATCATGATTATTGGTTCGATTTTTTTCATACCCATCTTGATTTTTGGGGTG
This sequence comes from Bacillus sp. FS02, assembly GCF_024398395.1. Lineage (NCBI taxonomy): Bacteria > Bacillati > Bacillota > Bacilli > Caryophanales > Bacillaceae > Bacillus > Bacillus sp. FS02. The sequence continues at coordinate 3,386,699 of NZ_CP074101.1, forward strand.
TTGGGAAAAATAGCTTGAAAATAAGAAGAGAGCATATTAAAGCTCATGTCGCCTTGTACAATAGAACACTCAAGCTGCTTGAAGGTTTTGAAAAGCCATATCAAACATGGATTTGTATTTACGAACAAGATCCTGCATTTGACGCAGTATATATCCATACACCAAATCCAAACGATCACAACTTCCCGCACAAGATCGAAGAGTTAGAGTGGAATGGTAAGCTGCCTCATACGTTCAAGGATTTGATTGATCTTCAACAATTTGATGTAGCTTATCTTCACACAGAGTATGGAGAAGAGTTTTATATTCAATCAAAAGAACAAGGGATTAGGCTGTGAAAACTGACTAATAAAAGAGGCCATTGTCAGCGATAAAAATGATGGTTCATGCATAAACAAATCCTATTTAAGCCACGATACGAACATAGGAGGGAATATGATGAATAAAATGATTTGGAGCATTGTGTTCACACTGTTTGCATTCGTTCTTGTGCAAAATCGTTATCGGCTCATGAATTTGATCTTAGGTCAAAACCAAGTGCGTCACTTTTTTATTAAATGGCTGATGAAAATCCCATATTTTCGGACGAAATTTATTCGCCAAGCATTCTAATCCCGCAAAAGCCGGGATTTTTTTGTTGAGAAATGCGTATAAGAGTAATTCTTGCTATAATAATGTAAAAAATGGAGCGCGAATGAATGAATGTCATAGATAGTCTATTTTGGCGAGTGATTGATGAACTCAGACAAAAAGGATACGAGATGATTCAAAGTCCGTACCCAGAAGATGAAATCTTTTTTGAAGCACCACGAAACTCAGGATATGATCTCATCCGTCTCTATAGAAGAGATGTGAATTTTAGACAGGAGATCGTTCGAGATATGGAAGAGCAGGCCTTTCGGATGAATCAGTTGAGAGAAGCCATGCGTAAACGTTCTCTCCATCTCCTGCAGCTACAATTTACAGCTGATCATCCAGTAGATGATTGGGAAGACATAAACGGTCAACCGCAAAAACAGCAAAAGGTGACGGTGACACCTGTTTTACTGAATGAAGAAACCCTTCAAAACGATGGACACGAGCTGCAAAAATGGCTGAATACATCACTTTCGATTGATGTAGAAGAGGCGATAGCAGATACAGCCGAAGATGTGATGCAGCTTAAAATGAACGTGCTTCAGGCATTTCAAGATCAGGAAAAGCAGCGTGAACGAGAACGGGCTGTTTTTCAAAATGGCAGACCGATTTTTACCTACTTGTTAATCGCAGTTCAAGTGGTGATGTTTCTTTTACTTGAATTATCTGGTGGAAGTACCAATACAGCCACTTTAACAGCATTTGGTGCGAAAAATAATATGCTGATTTTAGAGGGTGAATGGTGGCGTTTTGTGACACCTATGTTTTTACACATTGGTTTGACGCATTTACTCTTTAATACATTTGCTCTTTGGTCCGTTGGAGCGGCTGTTGAGAGAATTTATGGTTCAGGAAGATTTTTGCTCATTTATTTAATTTCCGGCATCTTTGGCTCCATAGCAAGCTTTGTGTTTAATACAGCCATCGCAGCAGGAGCATCAGGTGCGATCTTTGGCTGTTTAGGCGCATTGTTATATTTAGCGATTTCTAACCGGAAGCTCTTCTTTCGTACGATGGGGACAAATATTATCGTGATTATCCTCATCAACTTAGGGATAGGTTTCACTGTATCAGGGATTGATAATGCAGGGCATCTTGGGGGCTCGCTGGGGGATTTTTAGCCGCTTTAGCGGTCCGTCTTCCTAAACAGTTTCAGCCTGTCAAAATGCTTCTTGCTAGTCTTCTTCTCCTCCTTATTGGCGGCTTTGGATTGTATACAGGGTTTCATTCAGACGATCAAAAAGAAGCGGCGGCAACTAGCGAGGCAGCGAGTTTATTTGATGAAAAGCACTATAGCGAAGCAAGTCAGCGTCTAGAGGAATATGTAAAGCAAAAGGATGCCTCAGCTGAAGCACTTCATATATATGCGCTTTCCGAAGCGCAGCTTGGACATCTTGACAAGGCCATTGAGTATTTGCAAAAGTCGCTTGAAAAAGATCCAAATGAGCCGAATAAATTGTATCACTTATCGTTGTTGTATGTAGAAAAAGGCGAGACAGCGGAAGCAGACGAATTCATCAAAAAAGCATTAAAACAAGATCCGCAAAATGACCAATTTTTAAAGTTGAAACAATATATTGAAAACACTCAAACACGTTGAATGACTTGACTGAAAGCGTATTTATGAATACGCTTATCCTATCTGTTGATTTAGAGAAATGGTGAAAATAATGAAAACGTTATATGATGTACAGCAGCTGCTCATGAGATTTGGAAATTACGTGTATTTCGGAGATCGTGAAGTGGAATTAGAATTTATGGCAGATGAATTGAAGGAAATGTACACATCGGGCATCATCGATCGAACTGAATGGTCAAACGCAATGACCATCCTTCAAATGGAACTAGCCAAATTAAATCGAAAAACAATGTGAAGGTGGAGGACATATGACAGGGGATTGGTTTGTAGGAGTTGATCTTGGCGGTACGACAATTAAGCTTGCGTTTATTAATCTTTATGGTGAAATTCAGCATAAGTGGGAGATTCCTACGGATAAATCTGGGCAGACAATTACAGTCGACATTGCCAAGTCAATTGACCATAAACTAGTTGAGATCAGCATGCCGAAATCAGCCCTAATTGGGATCGGTATGGGGCACCTGGACCAGTGGATAAAGTATCCGGAATTGTCTATAAAACAACGAATCTGGGCTGGACAAACTATCCCTTGAAAGACCATTTAGAGGCAGAGACAGGACTTCCATCTGTCATTGAAAATGATGCAAACATTGCTGCACTCGGTGAAATGTGGAAGGGTGCAGGTGATGGCGCCAAAAACATCCTGATGGTTACACTGGGCACAGGGGTTGGCGGCGGTATTATTGTCAATGGAGAAGTGGTTCAAGGCGAAACAGGTGCTGGTGGAGAAATTGGTCATATTTGTGCCGTTCCATTTCAAGGAGCACCATGTAACTGCGGGAGAACAGGCTGTATTGAAACCATTGCGTCTGCTACAGGTATCGTCCGAATCGCAAAGGATACATTACAAACAAAGAGCCATACATCATCACTTGGCTCACTTACTTCGCTGTCTGCAAAGGATGTATTTGAGGCAGCAGAAAACGGAGACGAACTTGGGATGCGTGTCGTAGATGAAGTAACAACCCATCTTGGTCTGGTCCTTGCGAATCTAGCCAGTGCCTTAAACCCAACAAAAATCGTCATTGGCGGCGGTGTATCTAAAGCGGGCGAGCTTCTTCGCAGTAAAGTAGAGCGTGTCGTCAAACATCATGCCTTCCCGCCATGTGCTGAGGATGTTGAAGTGGTGATTGCCTCACTAGGAAACGATGCAGGCGTGATCGGCGGTGCATGGATGGCAAAAAACAAGTGGCTGTCTTGAACAAAAATGTCATAATGATGTCATTTTTATTAAAATCAGCGATAGATAGGCATGAAATTGAATGTTTAGCATATTCATAAGTTTGTCATGGGGAAAAAGACATTGATTTTCCAGCATAGACAGGATAAGATATACTTTAGTTATTTTTGAAGAAGCACCAATAATTGGGGATGTCCCTAACCTGAGTGCGTTTTTAGCATAAGGAGGTTACAATGCGAAAGAAAAGATTAAAGGCGATGTCATTTTTACTGATTGCGACTTTGTTAATGTGGGTGAAAACCTATGTTATCTATAAATCTAGCTTTAATATCAAAATTGAAAATTTCATGCAGGAATTTATCCTGTTTATTAATCCGCTTAGCTTTCTCTTGTTTATCTTCGGTATCGGTTTATTCTTTAAAGAAAAAAATCGCAATCGATATATCATCGTGACGAGTTTTGTTCTGACATTTATTTTGTTAGCTAACATTGTATTTTATCGATTCTACAGTGATTTTCTAACCATCCCCGTCCTATTTCAAACAAACAATATGGGTGACCTCGGGTCAAGTATTACCTCTTTAATTGAACCAGTTGATTTTCTGATGTTTGTTGATATCATCATTTTAATTTGGCTCTATAAAAAACAGCCTTCCTTTAGAACAGATGTAATGATTTCACGTAAGGGACGTGCAGCTTATTATTTATTTGTGGCAGCCACTTTCTTCTTTAACCTTGGTCTGGCTGAAACAGAAAGACCAGAGCTGTTAACTCGTTCATTTGACCGTGAGATGCTAGTGAAAAACATCAGCTTATATAACTTCCATATTTATGATGGGGTTCTGCAATCGAAGCAATCCGCTCAGCGAGCACTTGCCGACAGCAATAGCTTAACGGAAATTGAAAACTATGTAAGCGCAAATCAAACAGACCGTAATGAAAAGACGTTTGGTCAAGCAAAAGGACGAAATGTCATTTTAGTATCGCTTGAGTCTACCCAGAGCTTTGTGATCAATGAAAAATTAAATGGGAAAGAGATCACGCCGTTCTTAAACAAATTGATCAAGAAAAGCTACAATTTCAGTAATTTCTATCATCAAACGGGTCAAGGAAAAACATCCGACTCCGAGTTTATTGTTGATAATTCACTCTATCCGCTTGGAAGAGGAGCTGTATTTTTCACAAATCCAAGCAACGAGTTCAAAGCCGCACCTGAGTTGTTAAAAGAGGAAGGCTATCATTCTTCTGTTATTCATGCGAATAACAAAAGTTTCTGGAACCGTGACCTGATCTATGACAGCTTTGGCTACGACAAATTTTTTGATATTAAATCATTCGATGTAAATGAAGAAAATTCAGTTGGCTGGGGACTAAAAGATGGTCCGTTTTTTGAGCAGTCAGTGGATTTAATGAAAACGATCCCGCAGCCGTTCTATACGAGATTGATTACATTAACGAACCATTTTCCATTCGACTTAGATGAAGAAGATAAGCTCATTGATGAATATGACTCAAAGAGCAAAACGTTGAACAAATACTTCCCTACAGTGCGTTATCAAGATGAGGCACTCAAGCTTTTCTTTAAAAAAATGAAGGAAGCAGGGTTATACGATAACTCCATTTTTGTGTTATATGGGGATCACTACGGGATTTCTGAAAACCATAACGAAGCAATGGGACAATTCTTAAACAAAGACATTACACCTTTTGAAGAAGTTCAGCTTCAAAAAGTACCATTTGTTGTACACATTCCTGGTATCACGGATAAACATCCAAAAGAGATTGATACAGTTGGCGGCCAAGTGGATATCCGTCCAACAGTCATGAACCTTCTAGGAATCGATACAAGTAAGCAAATTCAATTTGGTCATGACCTATTATCAAAAGATACAAATGACTTCACAGTGCTTCGAGATGGAAGTTTTATTACGAAGGACAGTGTTTTCACAGCTGGTGTGTGCTACAACAAAGAAACGGGTGAGCCGAGAGAAGATGAGTCTGGTTGTCAGTCTTATGAAGAAAAGGCAAAGCAGGAGCTTCAATTCTCTGATCAAATTATCTATGGAGATCTCCTTAGATTTTATGACCGAAACAACTCGGACCATTCACCATCTAAAAAAGAAGATGACACTGAGCTAAAAAAGGCGTCTTAATTTAAAAGAAAACCTCTGCTATTTACATGCAGAGGTTTTCTTTTTTTACTTACTGGTTCATATAGTGTGAGAGGGGAGGGATGTAAATGAAAAAGTCGTTTGGCACAATTGAATGGCATCTGGGTGAAGCAAGGAAGGAGGATGTGGCAAAGCAGCTTGGTATAGGGAAAGAAGCTTTCTATTTGTCCAATCAGTCAAATACGGAGCACCTCCTTTTACCGGGGTATAGACTTCCAGAAGGGACCCATTCATTTCAATCGGTAGGTGATGTGAAAAGCTTCATTGCGCCTTACCGGCTCCAGCAATCAGATGATTGGATCAGCGGAACATTTGAATATGATAGCACTCACTTAGAAGGAGAGCTTCAATATTTAAAAGCTGTTTTTCCTTTTCTTCAGATGAGTGTGATTGGTCAATCAGTGCTTGATACGCCCATTTATGAAATCCGTACGGAGCCTGTACAACATTTACATTCCATACATGTTAATGCCTCTTTTCATGCAAATGAATGGATCACGACCTCTGTTTTATTAAAATGGCTTAAATCACTTTGTTTAGCGGCCTCTGACCCAGTGCAAGCAAGACATCATGAAGCGGTTCGTATATTGCAGACTACTGCTTTGTCTATTGTCCCGATGGTAAATCCAGACGGTGTTGATTTGGTTCGCAATGGTCCAGAATCTTTAGGGCTGTGCGGTGAGGAGTTCGCGCCGCTAAATGGTGGATTTTCCGATTATCGAGAATGGAAGGCGAATATTCGAGGAATTGATCTAAACAATCAATTTCCTGCTTATTGGGAAATCGAATATTATCGTAATAAGCCGAAAGCTCCGTCTTATAGGGATTTCCCAGGGCATCAGCCGTTAACAGAACCAGAAGCGAAAGCAATGGCACATCTCGCCTTACGAAAACGCTTTGACCGGCTAATTGCCCTTCATACACAAGGAGAAGAGATATACTGGGGTTTTCTTGGCCACGAACCGGCCATTTCAAAAGAGACGGTCGAACGGTTAGAACGGGTGAGTGGTTACAAAGCGATTCAATATCTTGATAGCTATGCAGGTTATCGAGATTGGTTTATTTATCAATGTAAAAGTGAGGGCTATACGGTGGAACTTGGGCGAGGTAAGAACCCGCTTTCTATGAGTCAATTTGATTCGATCTATGAAAAAACAAAGCGGTTATTGTGGGAAGCATGTAAGTATTAAAAGCACCTAATTGGTGCTTTCAGCGTGTAGACAAACCCTCGCATTCTTTGTCAGTCCTGCGTGCCAGTGCTCACGAAGGTGAAATTCGCTCCGCACCAGTACTCGTCCTTCCTAGGGCTGCAAAGGTTTTTTATCACGCTGAAAAGAAGACAAAGGGCTAAAATCAAGTTCATTTTCGCCCTTTGTCAACAATCTTTTAATACGTTCAAACCAATCAATTTCTTATGGTCAATAAAAACCGTGCTGATGTGATTGACGAGAGCATCCCTGTAAGCTATTGTGAAAGAGTGGATGTAAAAAAAAGGATATGAATTAGGGAGATGTCGATGATTGAATGCTCAAAGCCTGTGGAAACGGAATTTTACTTATCTATTTGTTTCTAAAATGTGTAAAATTACTGCTGATAGTTTATCTTTTAACACCATTTTGTGGCTTTTAGTGCTAGGGGGAAAAGGAGCAATTGGAACAGCATTTTTTATTGCCGTTAGTTTTGTCCCTCAAGCCATTATTGGGCCGTTTATTACCCCAATGATGAAGCCGCATCAATTGAAATTTTGGATGTGCTTTGCTGATTTAACTCGGGCGGCGATTATACTTGTGATTGTGGTGAGTTATTTTTATGATTTTTCTCCTTTAGCACTCATCATTGGCGGTATGTTGCTGCATTCAGCGACTGGTGGTTCCTATGAACCAGCTTCGGTGTCTATTATTCCAAAGCTTGTGCATGAAGATGTGATACAAAAGGCGAATGCAACCATTCAATCAGCCAGTCATGTGGTCAGGCTTGTGACTGTGACGATTTGTGGTGTCATGATTGCATTTGTAGGGGTAGGATATACAATGCTTGTGATTATTCCTCTTTACCTCATGTCCGCTTTGCTGGTTTTGCTGATTACATATAAAACGGAAGCGATCATGGATAAAGGAAAAAAAGGATTATCATACGGAAAACGATTAATAAGGGGATTTTCACTTGTGAAAAGTCATCATATTTTGTTTCCATTAGCCATTTTTTGTGTCTGCTCCAATTTTGCTGCGGCACCGTGGGAGGCATTGTCGGTTATTTATTTAACAGAAGATTTACATAGTGGACCAGTAGTATATTCATTCATCAAAGTGACCACGGCATTAGGTGCATTTTTGATGGGATTCATTTTAACAAAGGTGAAAGTGAATCGATACGGTCTGTTGTTTATCGGGGCAGGGATCGTTGATGGAATTGCATTTTTCATTACAGGGATGAATGCTTTATTACCACTTGTGTTTATATCTGCATTTGCCTTAGGTGCAGCCATCAGTGCAGTCAATGTACCTGAACATACGATGATTCAATTGTCAGTAAAAGCGGAGGATCAGCCGCAAGTGTATGCGATTATTAACATGATCTCGTATTTAATGATACCGTTAGGCGCTCTCATTGGTGGTTATATGGCGACGTTATTCGGTTCAGGTTATGTCATTGCAGCAGGAGGACTGATAGAGGCTATTTCAGGTATATGCTTGCTCCTTTTCACAAATATTGGGAAGGTAGAGAGAGCAGATTTGACGATAGAACGGGACAAACCAAGCTTAAACGCCACATGATCATGGCATTTTTGAATCACGATGGGTTACAATGATAACGAGAAAGAAATAGGATGTCATTGAAAGGAGCAAGAACCATGGCGATAGCAGATGTCACCATCATTCCAATAGGCACTGAGACACCAAGCGTGAGTGCATATGTAGCAGACGTACAAAGACTGTTAGAGGGCTTTCAACAAGAAGGGAAAATCAAATATCAGCTCACACCAATGAATACTTTAATTGAAGGGGAGCTATCCGTTTTATTTGAGGTCATTCAGCGTATTCATGAGGCTCCATTTGAAAAGGGTTTACACCGAGTAGCAACCAATATCCGCATAGATGACAGAAGAGATCAAACGACCACCCTTTCAAGCAAATTAGAAAGCGTGAATAAACATTTGAATCAATAGAAAAAGCCTGCTTATTGCAGGCTTTTAATGTGCAGTTGGATAACCGCTATAGATGATGGTCATGACGGTAAACCATCCAAAAACCAAAAATGTGGCGCCAGCGAAAGCAATGGCCAGTACGTTCACTTTTTTGAGTGAGCGATAGATGCCGAGAGCGGCTAAAATCGTGACTAGACCAAAAATAATGACGAGCATCATATGAAAGTCCCCCTTTGTCATCAATCCCCTTGATTTCCTTTCTTTTCATTTTAACCGTTTTCATAAAGCTTGTCGAGTACATTCAAGTTGACGATTGTTTGAATTTTTATTGAATAGCCTTCATAATAAAAAAGAATGAAAAAAGTAGTAGGTGATGAAAATGAATTGGAGAAGAATGCCGCTAGGCTATGTGCAAGCGAACGCATATATTTGGAAAAATGAACAGGGAGAATGTTTAATTTTTGATCCAGGCGGCGAAGCGCAAAAGCTAATTTCTTATGTGAAAGAAAAACAGCTGAAACCACTTGCAGTCTTACTGACACATGCCCATTTTGATCATATTGGTGCAGCAGATGAGGTGCGTCAAGAATGGGGAATTCCGCTTTATGTCCATGAAAAGGAAAAAGAATGGCTGACAAATGCTCAGCTAAACGGTTCAGCTCGACTAATTGGTAACGGAATTACGGTCAAAGAAGCGGAACAATTGATTACGTCAGAAGGACCTCTTCAAATTGGATCGTTTACATTAGAAATGTTCCACACACCAGGTCATTCACCTGGCAGTGTGTCTTACTATTCAGCGGAAGAGGGATTTGTGATTTCTGGTGATACTTTATTCCAAGGCGGTATCGGGAGAACTGATTTAACGGGCGGTAATCAAGACGTGCTACTTCAATCGATACATGACAAATTGTTGTCATTGCCAGAATCAACTCTTGTGTTAAGTGGACATGGCGAGGAAACAACTGTGCTTACAGAACAGGAGCAAAATCCGTTTATCAATGGGTTTTCTTTATAATCGCACGCACGAAAAAAGCATCTCTTTCAAAAGAGATGCTTTTTTCTATTAATGTCCGGTACCGGGAACCATGATGAAAATCGAATAATATGTAAATCCGGCAAAGAAAATCGTCAAGTACGCTCCGAAAATGTAAATATACATTCTTTCGGATAAATTCAAGTAGGATAAAAATACAAAAAGAACGGTTTGACCGAAGAACAGCAAGGATGCATCTTTCATATGTCCTAAATAGAACATGACAGCAAAAATACCCGTCCAAAACCCAAGAACGCGGAACATGCGATTCATTTCTTTCCCTCCCCTTAAAAAACCCCTTTGATTCATATTATAGCTGATGATCACTTGTTATGTAAACATTTACATTTTTGACAACGTGTGAACATTCATTCTTTCGTTAGAAAAAATTTTTTTGAAAAAGTGATGAAAAAGTGTTTATGCCTAAATTTATGAGGGTACTTAGTCCATAAGAGAAAAGGTTAACGACCTAAGGAGGAAGACTAATGAGTGACATTACTTTTTATTCATACCCAAGCTGCACGTCTTGCCGCAAAACAAAACATTGGTTAAAGGCGAATCAAATTGATTTTAAAGAGCGTCACCTTTTCAGAGAAACGCCAACTCTAGACGAATTGAAAAAAATCCTTTCCTTAACAACAGAAGGAATGGATGAAATTTTAGCTACTCGAAGCCAAGCTTTTAAAAGCTTAAACTTAAATATTAATGATCTAAAAGTGAATGAGGTACTTCAGCTTCTCATTGAAAAACCAAAGCTGCTCCGGAGACCCATCATCATTGATGGAAATAAATTAGTGGTCGGCTATAATCCAGGGGAACTCATGAAAATTTCAAAAAAGAAAGCGATTCATCAATCGGTTTCCTAATCAAAAACGAAGATCAGCTGAATGATGTTTCAGCCGTCTTCGTTTTTGTGCTGAACTGGGCTAGCTGGGTTCGAACCAACGATCACGGAGTCAAAGTCCATTGCCTTACCACTTGGCTATAGCCCAATATGAAACGTGTAATGCTATTGTTCACCATCTGCGGTCATTTATACATAAAAAGTTGGTTGTCACTAGTTGTAAGTGAAAAAGGAGCGAACGACAGAAATGAAAAATAAAAAATCTGAGCAATTATATGAATTTATTCTTAAAGAAGCCCCTGTCATGACCGAAGAATGGCTGAAAACAAGAACAGAAGAAGGCTCATTATATTCCAAACATGCTTCAGAGGAGACAGAAAAGAAGCTGAAAGAACAAAACACAGCATTTATCCAAACGATTGCAGCAACGTTAGTCACGCTATCAGATAAAGTAGAAGACCATCTAAAAAAGTGGTCAGTTGATATTGCCCGCGATCGAGCTGTTCATGAAGTACCTTTATATGAAATCATCGGACAATTTAAGGTGTTCCGCCACATTTTTTGTTCCAGAATTGAGACCTTTACACAACAAACAGAGCTTGAAGTGACACTCAAAGATGTGTGCGATTGGAATCAGCATTTTCACGCCACGTTTGATGACATGATTGCGCGTTTATCAGAAGAGTATGACCGCGTGACGATCAATCAGCTTAATGCACAAAGAGAAATGATTCAAGAGCTTAGTGCGCCTGTTATTCCAGTTTCAAAAGAGATCGGTATTTTGCCGCTGATTGGTGAAATTGATACGTACAGGGCAAAAATCATTTTGGAATCAGTGCTAGAACAGGCATCTAGACTGCGTCTAACCCATTTATTTATTGATATATCTGGCGTTCCCGTTGTTGATACGATGGTTGCTTATCAGCTGTTTAAAGTGGTTGATAGTGCGAAGTTGCTAGGAATTGAGACGATTATATCAGGCATTCGCCCAGAAATCGCTCAAACTGTAGTGAAACTGGGCATTGATTTCTCAAAAGTAAATACTGAACACAGCCTTGCAAAAGCTTTAGAAAAAAGAGGCTTTCGTATCTTTGAAGAACAGCAAGAAGCAACGTGAACCAAAAAATGTTACTAGTAAAAGTAACGGGTCCGTTGACAAGGAGAAACAAGATAATGAGCATATGAATGAGATGACCAATTCGCATACAGATTTGGTCTCTTTTTTTTATCCATAAATCAGACACGAAAGGATATTCTTTATCTTCAAATCAGTAACCTATTAAGGAGGATTAAATTTGGAGACACCTCCTTGTAACAGATCATCCATAATGAAAGAACCAAATGAAATGATCATAAAAAGAGGTGCCAATAGCACTTCTTTTTTATTTTCTCCTCTGAACGGAACCCGTTGTTGTGAAAGTCAAGTTTTTTGATGTGCGCTTCTGTTATTTATAGATGAAATACACCTCAAATTGAACATTTTCACATCTTTTCAGTCATGAAAATCATAAAATACGCTTTTGTCAGGTACGTTCTACCATCATACAATGGGGTCACTGAAAGGAGTGAACCACTTGTATGGTATTGAATATTTGGGACAAGAGCTGCTAGAAGAGGCATGCCGCATGAGAGCATCTGATGTGCATATTGTTCCGAGAGAAAAGGAAGCTTCAGTCTCTTTTCGTGTAGACGCTGACCTCATTCAGCAGCGGATCATTGACAAAAAGAGCGGAGAGCGGCTCATTGCTCATTTCAAATTTTTATCTTCTATGGATATTGGTGAAAGAAGGAGACCACAAAATGGGTCATTGGCTGTGATGCTAAGACGCGGTCAAGTGTTTGTTCGGCTCTCTACACTACCGACTGTAAATGATGAAAGTCTAGTGATTCGGATTTTACCGCAGGATCATGTGCCGAAAACAAAGTATTTGTCACTGTTCCCGAAGGCTTCAGCGAGATTATTATCGTTTCTGAATCATTCGCATGGGCTCATTTTATTTACTGGACCAACAAATTCAGGGAAAACGACAACACTTTATTCATTGATTCAGTTTGCCAAAAAACATTTTAATCGAAATATTATTACCCTTGAAGATCCTGTGGAAACAAGAAATGAAGAAGTGCTGCAGGTTCAAGTAAATGAAAAAGCTGGTATCACCTATGCGGCAGGTTTACGCGCTATTTTAAGACATGATCCAGATATGATTGTGCTTGGAGAAATAAGAGATGCGGAAACAGCCAGAACAGCTATTAGAGCAGCTTTGACAGGTCATTTAGTCATGAGCACACTACATGCAAAAAATGCAAAAGGAGCTCTTTATCGAATGCTGGAATTTGGAGTGACGATGAATGAACTCGAACAAACAATGGTTGCCATTGCTGCTCAGCGGTTAATCGAACTCGCATGTCCATTTTGCGGCGAAACGTGTGAGCTTTATTGCAAACTAAATCGGCCAGTCAGACGAACAAATGTATTTGAATTGCTTTACGGAAAGGAGCTTGGTGAGTGTATCAAAGAGGCAAAAGGAGAATACGCTCATTCGTCATACGAAACACTGCAAAGATTAATTCGGAAAGGAGTGGCACTCGGCTATTTATCAAAAAGCACATATCATCGATGGGTTTATGAAGAAGCGAGCCTCTAAAGCCTGGTCTAAAAAAGAACAAGCTGAATTCTTATCGAAACTGGCTCAATTGATTCAAGCCGGATATACATTGGTTGATGCACTAACGATGGTGAATATTCAGTTATCAAAAAAACAGCAGCAGCGATTAACGCCAGGCATTCAGTGGCTGCTTGAAGGGGAGCCTTTTTACGTTGTACTTGAGCGACTTCATTTTCAGCGGGAAGTCGTCGCTATTCTTTGTTTTTCAGAGAAACATGGCAGCCTAGCGCGAGCTCTTGAACAAAGCGCCCGTTTTCTAGAGAAAAAAACCATGCAGGTAGACACATTCAAGCGTATGTTACGATATCCGATTTTTCTTATGTTTACGGTTTTTGTTGTGCTCATCATTGTTCAGCAAATGATCGTCCCTCAATTTACTTTATTATATTCATCTATGAATACAAGCATGTCATGGCTCATTCAAGGGATGTTTGGCCTCTTCCAATTCCTACACGCTTCGCTGCTCATGATCGGTTGTATATGTATCTGTCTTTTTGGATATTATGAGCTCTTTTTTAAGAAAAAATCGACCCTTGAGAAATTGAAAGTCATCAGCAGGCTGCCAGTGGTATTTAAAGGGGTACAGCTGATGCATACGTATCTTTTTTCTCTTCAGCTAAGTGGACTTCTCCAAGCTGGGTTATCGATTTACGAAAGTTTGCAAGCTTTTAAACAGCAGACCTATTTACCCTTCCTTCAAGAAATGTCTGAACAAATGATAGGAGAGTTAAGAAAAGGTGAGAGTATGGAACATCAAATAAGCCGGTCTCCTTTTTTCGAAAGGCATTTTGCAGCTGTCATTAAGCATGGGGAAGCAAGTGGGATGCTAGCAAGAGAAATGTACACATATAGTCAATTTCTTTTAGAGAATGCAGAATTGAAAATTGAAAAATGGGTTTCATGGCTGCAGCCTGTCATCTATGGCTTAACAGCATTTCTTATACTCATTGTGTATTTATCTATTCTTTTACCAATGTATCAATTAATGGAACAAGTGTGAAAAGGAGGACTAAGGCATGAATGATAAAGGATTTACACTGTTAGAAATGTTAATTGTCATGCTTGTGATCTCCATTCTTTTATTGATCACCATTCCAAATATCACTCGGCATCATCAAAGCATTCAAGCAAAGGGCTGTGAAGGGCTGAAATCAATGGTGAGTACACAGGTAATGGCATATGAATTAGAGCATGACGGCAAGACGCCATCTTTAGCTGAATTAGAAAAAGAAGGCTATGTCAAAAAAGGATTAACTTGTCCGAATGGAAAGGCAATTTTCATTCAAAACGGGGATGTGAAAAATGAATAAATCGCTTTTCCAGGAGAAAGGATTTACACTCATTGAGCAGCTCTTGATCGTCATGATTTTCTCTATCTTATTATCGATAATAGGTGGAAAAGTGCCCAATGTATTAGAAAGTGCTGAAGCAAAAAAGCAAGTGAACTTGCTAAAACAAGATCTTCAATTGGCATCTTATACTGCATTTATTAAAAAAACACGAGTGACTGTTGAGTTTCACCCAACTAATGTATCTTATCAAGTCATCGAGCAGAATAGTGAGCAGATCATTGCTTCTAACCTACACAAAAAAGGCATCATCAAGCAATCCACATTTCAACAAGGTCTTCACTTTAATAAAAACGGACATCCAAATAGCGGTGGTTCTCTCATTGTTCAATTTGGCAGTCAAATATATAAACTCACGATTTACTTAGGGAGCGGGCGGATTCATGTTCAGAAACAATAAAGGATTTAGTACGTTTGAGATGCTCCTTTCTTGCCAGCTCTTTCTATTTGCTGCTCTTGTGCTCGTGCCATCCTTTGAAAAACTGACAATAGGGAAAGAAGAATTAAGAGCCAAACTGGAAGCTTATCAAATTTTACATGAGTATATGAATAAAGCTTTTATAGAAGGTCAAAAGAAAACAAGTACAAAGAAACGAGGCGAGATCACATATGAATTCATTTGGGGTCAGGAGAAGGGATGTGTTTCATACAAAGTACAAAAAAAGCAGACGATTTGCTTTTGGCATTTGGAGCGATGAACAAGGCTTTACACTCGCACAAGCAATATGGCAATTGCAGCTATTTTTGCTGCTTTCTTTTGGCTGCATGCTGCTTTTATCAATTACTGAAAAAGCTCATCCGTTTGCAGAAATCAATAAGTTTTCACAATTGGAGTGGAAACAAACGGTCCTGCAATTAGAGGAGGATCTAAATTGTGCTGTCGCTGTAAGAGCGGTGAAAAATGGAACAGCTCTGGAGTATATTTCAAGTCAAGGGCGAGTGGTGACGATTGAGCCGTATCAAGAGATGCTTCGTAAACGAACGGATCAGGCAGGTCATCTTCCTTTATTACAAAAGGTGAAACAATTCCATGTAAGAACAAAAGAGCAAACCACCACTCTCCAAGTCACAGATGTATTTGGTCAAGTACATGAAGCTGTTTTTTTCACTTACAAAGGAGTGATTCCTAAAACGTGAAAAGAGAAGACGGGTTTATTTATCCTCACGTACTTGCTGTCATTCTTTTATTTTTATTGATTCTAGGCTCAATGACCATTGGGTTTCAAAAAGAGTTGAAAAGTGCAGAGCTCACAATTTCTTTTTATCAAAAACAGCAGTTATTTCGAATGGGTCTAAATGAAGCCGCAAATAAATTAAATCGGATTTGTGATCAGCGATTGAGCCCAATTGTCACAGAAGAAGGCCGAGTGACATTGAAGCGAATTGGGTGCGATCACAGAAAAAAGATAGTCCGCCTCTTGGTTAACATCGAAACAAATGGTGGTGTAACTGACGAGCGGGAACTAGAGATGAATAAGGAGACAGGAGAAATCAATCAATGGATCAGCACTTATTAGCGAGTGTATAAAACGATACTCTTCTTGGTAACACTTTAAGGAAGAAGAGGTGAGTGTTCGTTGAAGACAAATGATTACGTAAAATATATGACGCAGGAAATCATTAAATACATGAATACACCACGTGATGAGCGGAAAGAACATAAACAGGAAAAAATGGAGACAAAACCACCATTTTCTCAGCGTTTATTTGGTGTTCTGCCTTTTGGCTTCTCAATGATGCTAAAAAAACGTCATCGAAAAAAGTAAAAAGCCGCCAGAAGGCGGTTTTTTTTAATGTCATTTTAGCTGTATTCTTCGACAACAATGACTTTATTGACCTTGTTCGAGTATGGGTTATAGGAAATGGTGACATATACCCCAAATTCTTTGGCCTGATCTTTCAACGTAATATGATATTGCTTCACGGATTCTTTCTCCCGGTGCCGATCCCACACTTTTTGTTTGAATAAAACATGTGCTAACGGATACCGTTTTTTTGCTTCTTTGACTGCCCTTGTTTCCCATTGATCTGCGGCAGCAGTGATTCCTTTTGCCTCCGCTAGATGGGCGCTTTGGATCGAAGGGCTTAACAGTAAACTGAGCATGATCATGATTCTTCCATATTTCAACTAACATCACCTCACCAATTATTATCCTGACCAAATCCTGCACTTTTATGTAAATTTTTAAGAAGTACAAATGTCACAGAAAAAAATATTGAATATGGCGAAAGAATGAGAAAATGGAAGAATTTTCTCGGTAATGTTCTTGTTTAAGAACAAAATGGACTAATTTGACGTTTTGGATTTTATAGGTAATTCCTTATACTGAGTGTAATCGTTCTTTTTAAAGAACAATTGTTCAAGGAGTTGAAAGAATCAATGAAACAGCCGCTCTTTGTACTATTTTGTGCTATTTGTTTGATTTTCACTTCTTTTTTTATTACGTCTACTAATGCTTCTTTTAACGATGTCGAGCATTCGAATTTTGTCATGGAAACATGTGAAAATTTCGAAGAGACAGATCAGCATTGCCAGCCAAAGAAATGGGATAGAAGTCATTTGAAACTGATCGATCAAACGATTATTGAGGGGACAGTCTGTGCGCCTCAAAAGCTGAGCATGTCACTAAAAAATATTGGACAACCCATCGCGCACTCTGAATGGAAGTGGGAACTACATAAAGTAGAGGGTGTTCAGATGCCATTACAAGATGGCCATGTTATTGAAAAAGGTGCTATACAGTCCCTCTCATCAGAAGAAACGACGACTGTCACGTCAGTTAAAGCAAAAACAAATGGAATCTATGTGTTTAAAATCTATTATCCTAAAGGATTTGGTGGTTCTGAAAAGCCATTCTTTACGTCTCAACATATGCAGCTTTCGAACTGTCAAGAAAAGGCGTCCTAAATAGGGTTTGCCTGCTGAATGAAACATGATATGCAAAGGGGAGAAAGGTTATGAAAAAATGGATGAAAATGTCTGGGAGTATTCTTTACGCGCTGGTCTTCACGATGATGATTGTGTGTATTATTGTCGTGTTGTCATCAAGAACAACAGGAGGAGATCCTCAGATTTTTGGTTATGAGTTCAAGCAAGTATTATCTGGATCAATGGAACCGGAATTTTCGACTGGTTCATTGATTGTCGTGAAACATGTCACCTCACCTGAAACACTCAAAAAAGGGGATATTATTACGTTTCAAACGAAGCAAGACCAATCCTTTGTGACTCACCGCATTGTTGGGGTGAAAGGAAAAGGAGTAAATAAAGCCTTTGAGACAAAAGGAGACCACAATATGTATCAAGACGGCACGCTGGTCAAAGCGAATCAAGTGACTGCGCAGTATACGGGAGTGAACATTCCTTATGCAGGAAAGCTTCTTTCGTATGCAGGAACTTCTGCTGGGACCGCTCTTTTGCTCATCATTCCAGGGGTGATGCTGCTTGTTTATTCAACCATTCATTTTGTTGGTGCTGCCAAACATCGAAGACATACGGCTGAGTTACATATGTCAGAGGAACAAGCATAAATTTTCGTTTGTAACCTAAATCAGGTTTCAATAAAACAATTTATTAGGGGGTTCAATCATGGCAATGAAAAAATCAATTCGTTTAGGTGTTTTATCGGGAGCATTAGGTCTTGCTTTAATTGGAGGGGAACGTGGGCTGCATTTAATGATGTTGAGACGGCAAACGCGGTCTACTCTACAGGAGAGCTGAATCTATCTGCAAAAGAGAATTCCGGCGCCATCAACCTTGCGAACATAAAACCCGGTGACCGTATAAAGAAGGAATTTAATTTTGAAAATAAAGGGTCTCTTGCAATTAATCAAGTCCTGATGAGTCTTGATTACAGCCAATTTCAAGATGGAACATCAGCGAAAAATGGCGGGAAGAATACAGCTGAAGAATTCCTCAGCCAATTTCAGGTGAGTGTTCTAACGGTTGGAGCCGAAGGTGGGAATGGATACCCGAAAAATATTATTTTAGACCATGCAAACCTGCTTGACCTGCATCTATTAACGTCAAAGCAGGATCAGACCGCATTTGAAAAGCTTCGTCATGCCGTCGATGAGAAGTTTTTACATGAAAGTGGTAAAATTAATGTTGCCACCGTTGATGGGTCAACAGCTCCAGAGTATGACGGCATTCCAAAGAATCCGTTTGATTACGATAAAATGGAAATGATCATTGAATTTGTCAATGACCAGACGAAGGATAAAGCGGGTAACTATATCCAAAATAAATACCAAGGCGATGCGATTCAAGTTGATCTTTCCTTCGAAGCGACTCAGTGGAATGGTTTAACGATCAATCCAAAAAAGCATACGGATGAAAAAGGTTACGTGAAAGAAAACGAAAAAGCACACAGCGAAGATAAAAAATAAAGTCAGTCTTTAGACTGATAACAAGATCTGCATAGCAATTGGAGGAGTATGCGCTAAAATATGCGCATTACTCCTCTTCTTGCTTTTTTTTCCAGATTTGATAATCTAAAAATTCACGAAATTGCTTTTTCGAAACCCCTGATGTCATTGCATCTCGAACTAGTTTTTCCCATTCACTATCTAATTGACCATCGTATTCGGTTTCATCATTTTCGTTTAACAGTGTATGAACCGAGACGTCCAGAACAGCGGAGACTTTTTCAAGAAATTGAATGGAGGGGTTTGTTTGCAAGTTTCTTTCTATTGAACTTAAATAAGACTTCGCTACCCCAGCCTTTTCGGCCAGTTCTGATAGTGAGTAGCCTTTTTCATTGCGGTATTGTTTAATACGCTGGCCAATCAATGTCATCACCTTCCTTTCGATATTATAGCACATTCAGAAAGGTTTGATAGAATGACTTCTTGCCATAGGGGGAGACTCAGAGGACTTTTCGCGTGATTTGAGAAAATGACGGACTTCTTCTACTGTTAGTCCTGCTTTGCGCGCTTCGCGTAATAATTGAACCCATTCACTGTCTAATAACTTCGTTTTCTTTTCCATACAAATACCCTCCTAAAATACTGAATCGTGTATTTCAGGCACTTAACGCATGAAATGGAAAAACACAGGTGATAAGACCTCATAGATTGCTTGCGTCATGTTTCCGCCCAATACAAACAGACAAACGTTGCTTTTGATTGATCGAAAATTTGATATCACATGAAAGGGAGGGAGACATGCTAAGTCAGCCCCCTCTTTTTTGCTGTAAGTAAAAAAGTCCGCCATTTTCAATCGTAAGACTGATTTTTGGTTCGTATAAAGTTTTAAGTGCTTGTCTTTCTATTTCATATTCTACAGATGTGTCTGAAGTCCCTTCATAAAATTGGTTTAAAAGTTCCGAGTCTTCTTTCCACTTTTGAACAGCTCTTACCGCCCAATCATCCGGCTCTTCATTGGCATAACGTTCCATCAGGCTGTAAAGCCGTTTGACGCCGCTCTCTGGCTTAATCATCGTACTCATTGTGAAGCAATAATCAGGAATTTGAGACGATAGCTCACGTGCTTCTAGCTTCTCTTGAAATTGTTCGATGACTTCTCCGCGTATTAGATGAAGTCCAAGAGACAGCAGTTTGTCTTTTTTACGGTCTGCCAGATAGGATATTTTGACATTGAGACCAAGCCACGGCTCCAGTGCGATCTGGCTGTTTGTGAGCGGTCTGACTTTTTCGTACAGCCGAATAAAACGGCCTTGCTGTTTCACAACCTCGAATATTTGGAATAAACGAGGGGAGCCGAAGTGGACAAATTCTCCTTCGACCGAGTCATCAGCTTTTTTTTGATCGGTGATCAAAGTCAATTGCCGCGGCTCAGGTACGCCTCCCGTTTTTTCGAGCCAATGCCAATAAAAAGGACGGTTCATGATCAATTTATCCATTTCGATTGTCAGCTGTACGGTCATGTGCCCTGCACTTTCTTCAAGTATGTCGCATTGATTTGCCTGAAAGAAACGGAGAAGAAATGTGTGAATCTCGCGCTGCTCCATTGGTCAACTCTCCTTTATGAACCTTGCTGTCTTTCTTCTAAAAGCGGTGTTTGTGCTTCTGTTAAATAGGAAGCAAATTGGGTTAATTTCTTTTTCATATCTACGTCAGACTCGTGCTGGAAGAGAATTTGATGCAATTCTGTTTCAGCATCTTGGATATCAATTCGGGTTAAAATATCATCTAGATCGCCAATGACGTTTTCAAACAGCTGAATTTTTTCATATAAAAGTTTTAAAATATGTTCTTCGACTGTCCCGCTAGTTGCCATATTGTAAATGTGGACATCCCGCTCTTGACCGAGCCGGTGAATACGTCCAATTCTTTGTTCCAAGCGCATTGGGTTCCACGGAAGGTCGTAGTTGATGATTTGGTTGCAAAATTGAAGGTTGATCCCCTCGCCGCCTGCTTCTGTTGCGATGAGCACTTGCGCCCGCTCTCTAAATAAATCTTTCATCCAGTCTTTTTTACTCCGTTTAAACCCGCCTCGAAAAGGAACCGAACTGATGCCGTTTTGCTGGAGAAACCATTGTAAATAAATTTGTGTCGCGCGGTATTCAGTGAAGATAATGACTTTTTCATTTAATTGCTGAATGAGTTTAACGACTTCAAGTGCTTTAGAATTTTGTTCTACCTGGTTAATTTTCTCCATGATGTGCATCATCGCAGAAGCACCTAGAATGTGTTTTTCCTCTTCTTGCATTTTTTTAATGGTCATATAGACGGCCTCACGACTCGAACAGCATTCTCGTTCTAAGGTCATAATTGAAAACATGTGCTTCGTATAGGAAGGGTTTTCTTTTAACTGACAAATTTCATCATATAGTGCTTGTTCTGTCGGGGAGAAATCAATAGAAATTGTCTTCACATGACGCTTTGACCACTCGATGCCAGTGTCTTGTCTCCGGTTCCGAATCATGACTTTATTGACTAACTGTTTTAGCCGGTCATGGTCTTCAAGTTGAAGGTCTTTTTTGGCAAAGAGGTCTTTAAATTGTGTTTCATTACCTAAATGGCCTGGCTTCAACAGAGAGACGAGATTAAAAATTTCTCCTATCCGATTTTGGATAGGTGTGGCTGTGAGCAGTAGGCAGAACTTTTTATTCAAATTTCTCACAAACTCATAGTTTTTCGTTTTATTGTTTTTCAGTTTGTGTGCTTCATCAATAATGACCATATCGTAGGAGATGGATAAGATCGTGTCTCGATGCGGCTGTCTTTTGGCTGTATCAATTGAGGAAACCACAACATCGCACTGCTCCCACACATAGCTCTTTTTTTGCTCGACAGCATCTATATAAAATTTTGTCCGCAGTTCTTGTACCCATTGGGACACAAGGGAGGCGGGTACGAGAATGAGAATCTTCTTGGCAAGTCCGCGAATCATGTATTCTTTGATAATCAGTCCTGCTTCAACGGTTTTTCCAAGACCCACTTCATCTGCTAAAATGGCTTTCCCATTCATCTCTTCTACGACTCTTCTAGCGACTTCGAGCTGGTGTTTTAAAGGAGTAAATGCAGGCAGGTGCGCAGGTGCTTGCAGTCCTTCAAATGAATCAATGGCTGTCACTTTTTGTACCTGTGCTGCTAAACGGTACATATCCCAATTCGCCCAGGGACCGTCTGCTGTAAGCCGCTTTTGAAATTCACTTGCCCATTTTTGATCAAAGATCGTTTGAATATTCAATGTGACCGCCTGCCTTTCTGGTAGAGTGATGATAAAATCGTTCTGTTTTTAAACGCTTCATTTTTTGATAGCGATTTAAAAGATGTTATATATCAATAAAAGCGAACGATAATGAATAATTATTTTAAAAATGTTAATGATTTTTCTGTTGCTCTTCATCCATTTCTAATGGTAGGATGTTGGTAAGTGATCTAGAGAATAAGTCACCCATTTTGATAGTATGTCCAATAAAGGTGAAGAATATGAGCGGATGATGGTATGGGGAGAGACCTAGCGGTTATTTTGCACTGACAGGCGCCGAAGGAGCAAGCTGAATTGGTTCAGTGAATCTCTCAGGCAAAAGTACTCTTACCGGACGCAACTCTGGAGAGTGTTTGCGCAGCGATTTTTAGCAAACCACCAAAGGGGAAAACGCACAATGATGTTGTGCTGTAAACTTTCAGGTGCAAGGACAGAGACTTCTTTTTGATAAAAGGGAGCGCTCTGTCCTTTTTTGCTGTGATTTTTTTCTGAAAATTCAGCTTGTAATGTGCACTGTAAGAAAAAAGGGGGAAACGATTGATGTTGAAACGAACACCGCTTTTTCATGCGTATGAAACGTTTGGCGCAAAAACCATTGACTTCGGGGGCTGGGAATTACCTGTCCAATTTTCTTCCATTAAAGAAGAACATGAAGCTGTTCGAACAAAAGCAGGGCTGTTTGACGTGTCTCACATGGGTGAGGTGGAAGTCACAGGTCAGGGAGCCCTTCCTTTTTTACAAAGGTTATTAACCAATGATCTGTCAAAGCTGACAGACGGTAAGGCACTATATACAGCCATGTGTTATGAAGATGGCGGAACGGTGGATGATCTGCTTGTCTACCAAAAAGAAAAGAACAACTATTTGCTTGTGATCAATGCTTCAAATATCGAAAAAGATGTGGAGTGGCTGCTGAAACATCAAGGTGAGGAAGATGTTTCGATTAAAAATGTCTCTGATCAAACCGCCTTGTTAGCCCTTCAAGGACCTCATGCTGCTGACATCATCAAAGATGTTGCGGATGAAGAGGTAACATCACTGAAGCCATTTACGTTTTTATCAAAAGCAATCATTGCGCAAAAAGAGGTGCTTGTTTCAAGAACCGGCTACACAGGAGAAGATGGCTTTGAAATCTACTGCCAGTCAAAAGATGCTGTTCACCTTTGGACCGCTTTATTAGAAGCCGGACAGCCGAAAGGACTGATCCCATGTGGGCTCGGTGCACGTGACACCTTAAGATTTGAAGCAAGACTTCCGCTTTATGGCCAAGAGCTCACGAAGGATATTTCTCCTTTAGAAGGCGGCATTGGTTTTGCTGTTAAAACGGATAAAGAAGCAGATTTTATCGGAAAAGATGCACTTAAAAAACAAAAAGAAGAAGGACCAAAGCGAAAGCTTGTCGGGATTGAAATGATAGATAAGGGGATTCCGCGGACAGACTATCCAGTCTTCTCAGGAGATAAGCAGATTGGTTTAGTCACAACCGGTACACAATCTCCAACATTAAAGAAAAATATTGGGCTTGCCTTGATTGAAACATCAGAGGCGCAGCTTGGGACAGAAGTGGAAGTGCAAGTTCGCAAAAAACGTCTAAAAGCCAAAATTGTCGCCACACCATTTTATAAAAGAGCCAAATAACGAGGAGGAATAGAGGATGAAGCACAGGTATTTGCCGCAAACAGAGCAAGATCAAAAAGAAATGCTGGATGTCATCGGTGTTCAGTCAATTGATGAGCTTTTCTCAGATATCCCAGAGAAAGTCAGATTCAAAGGTGCGTACAACATTAAAGAAGCCGCATCAGAAACAGAGCTAGTGCGGGAATTGTCTCGTCTTGCTGCAAAAAATAAAGATACAGTGGCTTATGCCTCGTTTTTAGGTGCTGGTGTGTATGATCATTACCAGCCTGTGATTGTCGATCATGTGATTTCACGTTCTGAATTTTATACAGCGTACACACCTTATCAGCCTGAAATTTCTCAAGGTGAATTGCAAGCAATCTTTGAATTTCAAACAATGATTGCTGAGCTGACCGGTATGGATCTTGCCAACTCCTCGATGTATGATGGCGGAACGGCATTAGCTGAAGCGGCGATGCTGGCTGCAGGACATACAAAAAAGAAAAAGATTGTGGTATCTGAGACGGTTCATCCTGAATCAAGAGCGGTGCTGAAAACATATGCGAAAGGACAGCATATTGAAGTCGTCGAGGTACCTGCGCGAAAAGGTCAGACCGATCTAGCTGCATTAGAAGAAGCCGTCTGCGAGGAAACAGCAGCGGTCCTTGTACAATACCCAAACTTCTTCGGTGTTGTCGAACCGTTAAAAGACATTGAACCGATTGCACATAAAGGGAAAAGTCTGTTCATCGTCTCAAGTAACCCGCTTGCACTTGGTTTACTGACACCTCCAGGAAAGCTTGGGGCAGATATTGTCGTTGGTGATGCGCAGCCATTTGGCATTCCAGCTGCATTTGGCGGACCTCATTGTGGATATTTCGCTGTGACGAAAAAATTAATGCGGAAAGTGCCGGGGCGTTTAGTCGGACAAACAGAAGACGAGAACGGTGTGCGAGGATTTGTGCTGACCCTTCAAGCGCGCGAGCAGCATATCCGAAGAGACAAAGCGACTTCAAATATTTGTTCAAACCAAGCATTAAATGCGTTAGCCGCTTCTGTTGCGATGACGGCGCTTGGAAAAACAGGTATCAAAGACATTGCCTATCAAAACGTACAAAAAGCCCATTATGCCAAGACGCAGGCAGAAAAACACGGGTTACAGGCTGAAATAGAGGGCGCTCATTTTAATGAATTTGTGTTGAAACTGAATGAACCTGTGAAAGAAGCCAATAAACGATTACTTGAAAAAGGAATCATCGGCGGATATGACTTGGGACGGGATTATCCAGAGCTTCAGCAGCATATGCTCGTCGCTGTGACAGAACTAAGAACAAAAGAAGAAATTGATACGTTCATCAAGGAATTGGGGGATCGTCATGAATAAACAAGATCAGCCGCTTATTTTTGAATTATCCAAAGAAGGAAGAATTGGTTACAGCCTGCCTGATTTAGACGTACCTGAGGAGAAGCTCCCAGATTTATTTGATGAAACGTATATCCGCCATGAAGATGCGGAGCTGCCAGAGGTTTCTGAGCTGGATATTATGCGTCACTACACAGCATTATCTAGGCGTAATCACGGGGTCGATTCTGGCTTTTATCCTCTAGGCTCTTGTACGATGAAATATAATCCAAAGATTAACGAAAAGGTGGCACGTCTTGCAGGCTTCTCGCATGTGCATCCACTTCAAGAGGCAGACACTGTGCAAGGTGCATTAGAGTTACTTTATGATTTAGGCGACCATTTAGAAGAAATTACAGGAATGGACGCCGTGACATTACAGCCTGCGGCAGGAGCACATGGCGAATGGACGGGGCTCATGATGATTCGTGCATACCATGAAGCAAGAGGAGATCATAAACGAACAAAAGTCATCGTGCCTGATTCTGCTCATGGAACAAATCCCGCATCTGCAACAGTGGCTGGATTTGAAACGATTACGGTGGCATCTAATGAACATGGGCTTGTCGATTTAGACGACCTGCGCCGTGTTGTCAATGAAGAAACGGCGGCTCTCATGCTCACAAATCCAAATACACTTGGCCTTTTTGAAGAAAATATTTTAGAAATGGCTGAAATCGTCCACGGAGCAGGCGGGAAGCTCTATTATGATGGAGCGAACTTAAATGCCGTATTAAGCAGAGCAAGACCGGGGGATATGGGATTTGATGTGGTTCACTTAAATCTTCATAAAACCTTTACAGGTCCACACGGAGGAGGAGGCCCTGGTTCAGGTCCAGTTGGCGTGAAAAAGGATTTGATTCCATATTTGCCAAAGCCAGTGCTTGTGAAGAAAGAAGGTCGTTATTTCTTTGATTACGATCGTCCAGAATCCATCGGCCGTGTGAAACCGTTCTATGGGAACTTTGGTATCAATGTCAGAGCGTATGCGTATATCCGCTCTATGGGACCAGACGGCTTAAAGGCTGTAACTGATCATGCGGTGTTGAATGCAAACTATATGATGCGCCGCTTATGTGCTCATTATGATCTGCCATTTGACCGCCATTGTAAGCATGAATTTGTCCTTTCAGGTAAACGCCAAAAGAAACTAGGTGTGCGGACACTTGATATTGCCAAACGATTACTTGATTTTGGCTATCATCCGCCAACGATTTACTTCCCGCTAAATGTAGAGGAATGTATCATGATTGAACCAACTGAAACAGAATCAAAAGAAACCCTCGATGCATTTATTGAAGCGATGATTCAAATCGCAAAAGAAGCGGAAGAGAACCCAGAAATCGTACAGGAAGCACCACATACAACCGTTGTGAAACGAATGGATGAAACAAAGGCAGCACGGAATCCAGTGCTAGTTTTTGAAAGAAAATAAAAAGACTCATGGGGCAATAGCTCCCAGAGTCTTTTTTGTTAGTTCTTTGTTTTAATGCGGCCGCCCCATTTTTTAAAGCCGCCCTTTAAATTATAAATCTCACGACAGCCATTTTTACGTAACGTTTGAGCAGCCTTTCCGCTTCTCAAATTATTTTGGCAATAGAGATAAACAGGCTTGTCAGGGCGTATTTCATTTTTGCGCTGCTTTAATTGTGAAAGGGGAATGTTTCTTGCGCCTAAAATATGTCCACCTTCAAACTCATTTGGTTCTCTCACATCAATGAGTTGGGCTTTGCGGTAACCTTTGATAAATTCTGCTTCCGTCAGCGTTTTCATTATGCGCTGCTGATAAATGTAACTGCCGATGGAATAAAGAACGAAAAGTCCACAAAGTGAGAGGACGATATAGTTGAATATTGGCAATACGACTCGACTCCTTCTTGAGCATCAGCACAGTCACCTGTCTGATGGTACGTTTTAGACAAATACTATTATAGTAAAGCAAAAGAAACTTGTCATCATAAATGGTAAGAATTATTTTCAATTCCTTCCCTATTTGATAGACTGATGAAGAGAGAAAATCGGTGGTCACCACCATTATCTAACATTGACTACGTAAAAGAGAAGGGATTTTATATGCAAAAAGAGAAATGGTGTTTCATTGATACAGGAAACCAAGACCCTGCCTTTAACATGGCAATGGACGAAGCCTTGCTTTATTGGCATAGCGAGAAGCTGATCCCGCCTGTGATCCGTTTTTATGGTTGGAATCCAGCGACATTATCTGTTGGATATTTTCAACATGTTGAAAAAGAAATCAACATGGAAGCGGTTGAGCGCTATGGTCTTGGATTTGTTCGCAGGCCTACAGGAGGCCGCGGCGTTCTTCATGATCAGGAATTGACCTACAGTGTCATCGTGTCAGAAGAGCACCCAGAGATGCCGGCGACGGTGACAGAGGCATACCGCGTCATTTCAGAAGGGATTTTAGAGGGCTTTAAAGAACTGGGACTCGATGCGTATTTTGCCATTCCTCGTACAGAAAAAGAAAAAGAAAGCTTAAAAAATCCAAGATCGTCTGTATGTTTTGATGCGCCTTCATGGTACGAGCTTGTTGTAGAAGGCAGAAAAGTAGCAGGCAGTGCGCAAACAAGGCAAAAAGGTGTGATCCTCCAGCATGGCTCGATTTTAATTGATCTTGATGAGGATAAATTGTTTGATTTATTTCTGTATCCAAATGACCGGGTGAGAGAGCGGATGCAGCGCAGCTTTAAAAACAAAGCGGTGGCGATCAATGAAATTTCAGATCGAACATGTACGATAGACGATGCGCGTGTTGCATTTAAACGAGGGTTTGAAAAAGGATTAAATATCGAGCTTGTGCCTTATGAGCTGACAGATGAAGAGTTGGCATTTGTTCATCACCTCGCCAAAACGAAATACGCCACAGATGATTGGAATTACAAGCGTTAAGACGAAGGACTCTTCTTGTTTTTTAATGGGCGATGGTGTAGAATTGTTATGATTATTAAGTAAAGGTGCATTTTGGAGGGGTTTTATGACTACACCTAGTATGGAAGATTATATTGAACAAATTTATATGCTGATAGAAGAAAAAGGATATGCAAGAGTATCTGATATTGCAGAAGCCCTCGCTGTCCATCCCTCCTCTGTAACAAAAATGGTTCAGAAGCTAGATAAAGATGAATACCTCATTTATGAGAAATATCGTGGTCTAATTTTAACCCCGAAAGGCAAAAAAATTGGAAAACGTCTCGTATACAGACATGAACTGCTAGAGCAATTTTTAAGAATCATTGGTGTAGATGAAGAGAAAATTTATGATGATGTAGAAGGTATTGAGCATCATCTCAGCTGGAACAGCATTGACCGCATCGGCGACCTTGTCCAATTCTTTGAAGAAAACGATGAGCGATCCGTTCAGCTGAAAGCGATTCAAAAGAAAAACGAACAAACAAATCAAGAATCTTAAGAAAAAGGACACCTGTCGAAGGGTGTCCTTTTAAATTGTTGACAAAGGGGTAAAATGTACTTTATTTTAGCTCTTTGTCTTCTTTTCAGCGTGAAAGAAAACCTTTGCAGTCTAGGAAGGACGAGCATCGGAGCGGAGCGAATTTGACATTCGTAAGCACCGGAGCGCAGGACTGACACCGAATGCGAGGGTTTGTCTACACGCTGAAAGGACACCCTTAGCATGGGTGTCCTTTTTGAATATAGTTCTAATGAAAGGCAAATGCTCCTACACTATTAATAGTGTGACAGAAAAGGGGGCTCCTTGATGAAGATAGATGGTGTGTTCTCAGGTGGAGGCATTAAAGGTGCAGCACTTGCAGGCGCCTATGAAGCGCTTGAAGCAAGAGGATTTCAATTTGTCCGTCTCGCTGGAACGAGTGCGGGAGCAATCATTGCTTCACTCATCGCAGCGGGTTTTACGAGTCAGGAGATTCGGGAGCTGTTAGACGAAATGGATGAGCATCAATTGCTTGACCGAAGGTGTCAATTCATCCCGTTTAAAATGCTCAGGTGGGTGTCTATTTATTGGCGTCTTGGCCTTTACAAAGGTGACCGTCTAGAAAAATGGCTGACAGACGTGTTAAAACGAAAAGGCGTCACCGTATTCGGAGATCTGAAAAAAGATACGCTCAAAATCGTTGCTTCTGATTTAACAAATGGCAAAATCCTTGTCCTTCCAGATGACCTTCCTTCCTATGGGTTAAATCCAGAGCGGTTTTCTGTCGCCAGAGCCATTCGGATGAGCTGCAGTTTGCCGTATTTTTTCGAACCTGTCAAACTGAGGTCTTCAAAAGGAATTTGTACCATAGTGGATGGCGGCGTGCTCAGCAACTTTCCGATTTGGCTTTTTGCTGAAGAGAAAAAAAGACCGTTTGTCGGTGTCACATTAACCCCAAACGAAAAAGAACGCCCTCAACATTCCATCCGCAATGCGTTTGAACTGTTTGGCGCTCTATTTGAAACGATGCGTGGTGCTCATGACGAAAGACATATTGCCACAAAACACGAACGTCATATTATTTTTATTCCTGTAGAACACATCATTGCCACTGATTTTCAGCTGATGACAGAAAAGAAAAAGGCGCTCGTCGATCTAGGCAGACAGAAGGCCGAGCAATTTTTAAAGAGCTGGACATTTTAAAATAAGGCGCGATTTTTCTTTTTGTTTTTCTTGCCTTCAATGACTGTC
The DNA here is from genome assembly GCF_024398395.1 of Bacillus sp. FS02. Taxonomy (NCBI): domain Bacteria; kingdom Bacillati; phylum Bacillota; class Bacilli; order Caryophanales; family Bacillaceae; genus Bacillus; species Bacillus sp. FS02. The sequence continues at coordinate 3,416,722 of NZ_CP074101.1, forward strand.
AAATGTGTTTGGCTTTTCTTTTTGAGAAGGACGGGCTTAGACTTGTGGTCAGTCGGCACGCTTCGCAAATGAGTGACCCGGTTTTTCATCTGGCTTTTCGTTTTTGGTTTAGGCTGCTGGTAGCGACGTTTTGATTGTTTGACTGCTTTACGATAAAGATTTCCTTCTGTTCCAGTTCTTCGATTCATCAGCCATCTAAATAAGAAAAATAGAACCGCTCCAATGATCACAACTGATAGCAGCATCGTAAAGAGTCTGCCTGGATTCGTTGTGAGTAAATACACAAATCCCAAAACACCTAAAGCGAAAATAATGGTAAAAGCAGGATGTACTCGGCGATTCATAACTGTCCACCTCCGAAAGAATTTACCGGATTTATAAACTAGATCACTTGATGAGCAGAATCTGATGCTTGTTTCGCAGATGCTTCCTCTAAACGAAGAAGTTCATTAAAACTTGCAATGGCTACCTCGACTTGATCATCAGAGGGTTCTTTTGTTGTGAGCAATTGCAGCCAAAGGCCAGGATAGCCAAGCACTTTAAGCACTGGCACGTCACGGAGTTTGTTTGTGAGCTGAAGCACTTCAAATGAAATGCCCAGAACAACCGGAATAAGCGCCAAGCGATTCAGAACTCTCACCCATAAAGGATCTGTCGGTACGAGTAAATAGACGAACATGCCGACAATGACAGTGAATAAAATAAAGCTGCTGCCGCATCGATAATGCAGGCGAGATTGGCTTTGAACATTTTCCACTGTGATGTCAAGATTCTGTTCATAGCAGTTTATGACTTTATGTTCTGCCCCATGATATTGAAATACCCTTTTAATTAAAGGGGTCATGGAAATAAAGTAAATATAGCCTAATAACAGGATCAATTTAAAGAATGTTTCCACTGCAATTTGTGCGAAGTTTCCAGAAAACACCGGACGCACAAGTTCGGCTAAAAAGACAGGCACTAAAGTAAAGACAAATTTACTAAAAAGAAGAGAGAGAACTCCGATCACAGCAATGCCAAAGATCATTGATAATTTCGAGCTTTTTTGTTCTTTTTCAAGAGAATGATCTTCAGAAGGATCTAAGTCATAGCGCTCGCTGGAGAAGTTTAAGTGCTTACTGCCGTTTGCGCTTGCTTCAACAAGTGCAGCAACACCCCTGACAAAAGGGATTTTCTTAAGAAAGGCGGTTCGTTTATTGGAGGTCCGGGGAAGCTTTAAAAACTCAATGGTCTGATCCTTACGCCGGATCGCTGTCACATAGTTCTTTTTACCTCCGAACATCACACCTTCCACAACTGCCTGCCCTCCATATGCTGGAGGTTTTGTTTGATTGGACATATTTCATCAACCTGCCTGTTTCCTGTAATTTACATGCATTTCCTTATACCTTTATTGTACAGGAAAAGAGGGGAAATCACTAGCTCACAGGTCGATTATCTACTAGAATTCTATCTACCTCTTTTTAGCCAGTATACCCTGTTATAAAAATTTTACACTCTCGCACGGAAATCCTTTTTTTTCATGACATTTTGGACATACTACTTGCTGGAGGTGTTCATATGAAACGTGATGAAAAGAAAAACCAAGAAGAAAAAAATCAATCAGTACAAATGTCTTCAATGGTGGCAAGGGCAGCAGCCACAGGTTTTGTCGGCGGAGTTTTTTGGGGCTTTATCGGATTTCTGACCCATATGTTTCATTTTTCAGAGGTGAGTCCAAATATGCTGTTGCAGCCATTTGTGCTTGGTGAATGGAAAAAAGGCGGACTTGGTACATTTATGAGTATTGTTCTTTTAGGGATTTTATCTATTGGGGCAGCCTTTATTTATTATGGACTGCTCAAACGGATAAAAGGTTTTTGGATGGGACTGATTTATGGAGGGGTTTTGTGGCTGCTTGTTTTTTATGTATTTAATCCTATATTCCCCGATGTGAAGCAAGTGCAAGATTTGCAGCAAAGCACCATTGTGACGACATTTTGCCTATATATTTTATATGGCATGTTTGTCGGATACAGTATTTCATTTGAATACAATGAATTAACGAGTCAGAAGCTTGCAAGAGCACTCGGGAAAAAGACAGAATAAAGTGTAAATCCACCTTTCATATGATAAAATTATTTTTGGAAACGAAAGGTTTCTAAGGAAAAAGAAACAGACATCGATATAGAGTGAATTAGGGTGAAGGAGTGGTCATATGCCTCATTTTCTAGTGCTGAATGGGCCCAACTTAAATAGGCTCGGCAAGAGAGAGCCAGGAGTTTATGGAAGTAAAACATTAACAGATTTAGAAACGGATTTGTTTCAGTTTGCAGAAAGAGCAAATATTCAATTGACGTTCTTTCAATCGAATCACGAGGGAGATTTGGTCGATGCGCTCCATGAAGCAGAAGATCAGTACGATGGCGTCGTGTTTAACCCGGGTGCTTTTACCCACTATAGCTATGCACTGAGAGATGCCATTGCAAGTATTACGTTACCTGTCATCGAAGTACATATCACAAATGTTCATAAGAGAGAGGAATTCCGCCATCATTCGGTTCTTGCTCCAGTATGTCAAGGTCAAATCGTTGGACTTGGTTTAGAAGGATATAAATTGGCGATTCGTTATTTAGTCAGTGAAGGGGGAGCAGTATCATGAAACTTGAAAAACTAAGAAAACTTTTAGCCGAATTAGACATAGATGGTTTAGTGATTACGAGCAGCTTTAATTTACATTATATGACGAGTTTTACTGGATCAGCCGGTCTTGCCATCGTTTCAAAGGATCGAGCCGCCTTTATTACGGATTTTCGTTACACGGAGCAAGCAAAGGATCAAGTAAAGGGCTATGACATCATTGAACATAAAGGAAACATTGTGGAAACTGCTGTCCAAACGGCAAACGAATTTGGGGTGAAACGTCTTGGTTTTGAACAAAACCATATGACATTTGCCACCTACCAGCAGTACTCGGGGAAAGCAAGCGGTATCGAGCTTGTTCCAGTCTCAGAATCAGTTGAAAAGTTGCGCTTGATTAAGTCTAATGAAGAGATTAAGATATTAGAGGAAGCTGCGAAGATTGCAGATCATGCCTTTGATCATATTCTCACGTACATCAAGCCGGGCCTGACAGAAATTGCGGTCATGAACGAGCTTGAATTTTTCATGAGAAAAGAAGGGGCAGAAGGATCTTCATTCGATATGATTGTTGCCTCTGGCGTTCGTTCAAGCCTGCCACACGGGAGAGCGAGCGAAAAGGTGATTGAATCTGGCGACTTGGTGACACTGGATTTCGGTGCCTATTATAAAGGCTATTGTTCAGACATGACAAGAACCATTGCTGTAGGAACACCAAGCGACAAATTAAAGGAAATTTATCATATCGTATTAGAAGCAGAAAACGCTGGTGTGGATAAAATCAAGCCAGGCTTAACAGGAAAAGAAGCTGATCGCATCACACGAGACATCATTGAAAAGTATGGCTACGGTCAATACTTCGGGCATTCGACTGGACATGGTCTTGGTATGGAAGTACATGAAGCACCTGGCCTTTCCTCGCGCTCAGATGTCGTGTTAGAAGAGGGAATGGTTGTGACAGTTGAACCAGGCATTTACTTGCCGGATGTCGGCGGCGTGAGAATTGAGGATGATATTGTCCTGACAGCTGACGGCAATAAACGATTGACCCACTCACCGAAAGAACTTATCATATTATGATGGTGAAATGTAGGAGGATGACAAAATGATTTCAGTAAACGATTTTCGTACAGGCCTGACAATTGAAGTGGACGGCGGTATTTGGCGTGTAGTGGATTTCCAACACGTAAAACCAGGAAAAGGCGCAGCGTTTGTCCGTTCGAAACTGCGTAACCTGCGTACAGGTGCGATTCAAGAGAAAACATTCCGTGCAGGTGAAAAAGTAGCGAAAGCGCAAATTGAAACAAAAACAATGCAATATTTATATGCAAATGGCGATCAGCATGTATTCATGGATACAAGTTCATACGAACAACTTGAACTAAGCGAAGCGCAAATCAAAGATGAGCTGAAATATTTGCTTGAAAATATGTCGGTTCAAATCGTCATGTACGGTGATGAAACACTTGGAGTAGAACTTCCAAACACTGTAGAACTAGAAGTAGTAGAAACAGAGCCTGGTATTAAAGGTGATACGACATCAGGTGGATCAAAACCTGCAAAAACAGAAACTGGTTTAATCGTGAACGTTCCTTTCTTTGTGAACCAAGGTGATAAACTAGTGATCAATACATCTGACGGTTCATACGTTTCAAGAGCGTAATGAACAGAGAGACTGTAAACCTCGTGTTTACAGTCTTTTTTTATTTGAAAAATAGGACGCCTCGTTATGACACCCCTTACTCTATTCTCTCATCCATCTCTCTTCCTTTTGAAAAACAAGACTACTTCTAGCTAGTGAAGCATATAGTGTAAAAAAAGCTGGAGGTTCTATATGAAACAATTTCTCCCGGGTATACACCCATCAGTTGCTGCCATGGCAGGGATGAGGTTTTTATCTGCCGCGATTGAACTGACGGCCGCCATCCTCATTTTAGTGACTAATGATGTGCGTAAAGCGGTTGTCATCAATAGTATATTAGCGATCATCGGGCCGCTCATTTTTATTATCACGATGACGATTGGAATCTATCAAATTGCAGGGCAGTTATCCTATGCGAAGCTTGTGTTTATTTTCATTGGTGTCGTATTTATTCTTGTTGGAATTTATAAGTGAAATGGCTTGGCATAATTAACGGCATACATCATACATTTTAGAGAAGAAAAAAAGGAGGGGAATTCGTTGCGGAGTTTGTTGGATATTCTCCCGCACTCAATTGGACAAGAACTCAGCATGTTAAAAGAAGCAGAGTGGGCGCAAATAGAAGAAATCCGCATTCGCACCGATCGCCCGATTGAGCTGATGCAAGGTGGAAAACCACGCTTTCTTTCCTATCATACAACAGGTGAAGAGGCGGCTCAGCTATTAGGCAGGCTCAGTAATTACAGCATGTACACACTTGAGGAAGAGTTAAAACAGGGCTATATCACCATATCTGGCGGACATCGGGTTGGGCTTGCTGGAAAGGTCATCGTCGAAAATGGATTCGTCAAAGGCTTAAGAGATATTTCTTCATTTAATATTCGCATCGCAAAAGAGAAGATCGGAATTGCTCTGCCGTTTCTCCCTTATTTATATGAAAAACATTGGTGTAACACACTGATTATAGGTCCGCCGCAAACCGGGAAAACGACATTGCTGCGTGATCTAGCACGTCTTGTCAGTACAGGAACAACAACCATTTCTCCTAGAAAAACAGGGATTGTAGATGAACGATCTGAAATCGCAGGTTGTATAAGAGGAGTGCCGCAGCATTCTTTTGGACACCGGATTGATGTACTTGATGCGTGCCCAAAGGCTGAAGGGTTAATGATGATGATCAGGTCCATGAGCCCAGAAGTCATCATTGTCGATGAAATCGGAAAAAGTGAAGATGTACAGGCACTGCTAGAAGCAATCCATGCTGGAGTCACCATTATCGTCTCAGCTCATGGGTATTCTCTTGAAGACTTATCTAAACGGCCATCATTTGAACCGTTATGGCAGCTTCGTGTGTTTGATCGATATGTGGAATTAAATAGAGAAAAAGGGCCTGGCACAATCGGACGGATATTTGACCAAGAGGGACAAGAGCTGAAGAGGAGGCGGGGAGTGGACGTATGTTAAAGCTTATTGGTGCTATTTTCATTGTTGCGGCTACGACATGGGGAGGATTCGAGTTTGCGAAGCGGTACAGTGATCGGCCAAAGCAAATCCGCCAGCTCCGGTTTGCACTCCAATCTCTTGAAGCTGAAATTATGTATGGTCAAACACCTTTAGCTAGAGCCGCTGACCAAATTGCGTCCCAAGTAGGACCGCCTGTGAATCGGCTATTTGAACAATTTGCAGAAAAACTCAACGTTGGAACCTTTTCTGCGAGGCATGCATGGAATGAAAGTCTAGAGGATGTATGGAAAAAAACCGTATTAAAAAAAGGCGAATATGAGGCGCTGAAGCACTTTGGAGAAACCCTTGGTCAGCATGATGTGACGGCTCAGCAAAAATATATCAAGCTAGCTTTAGGCCATTTGGAATCAGAGGAAAAAGAAGCTGAAGTTGCCCAAGCAAAAAATGAAAAAATGGTGAGAAGTCTTGGTTTTCTAAGTGGTTTACTACTGATTCTGTTATTGATGTGAGAGGAAGGGAGTCGAGAGCATGGGCGTTGATGTAAACGTCATTTTCCAAATTGCGGGAGTGGGTATCGTCGTGGCTTTTCTCCATACGATTTTAGATCAAATGGGGAAAAAAGAGTACGCACAGTGGGTGACACTGCTTGGATTTATCTACATTTTATTTATGGTTGCTACCATTGTGGATGATTTGTTTAAGAAGATTAAAGCCGTATTTCTATTTCAAGGATAGGGGAGGGCTTACAAATCGAAATTATTCAAATTGTTGGACTTGGTTTAATCGCTACTTTTCTAGCATTAATCGTCAAAGAACAAAAGCCAACCTTCGCCTTTATGCTTGTTGTGTTTACTGGGTGTGTCATTTTCCTTTATTTAATCGATCAAATCTATGCCATTATCTCCATGATTGAAAAAATTGCAGCAAGTGCAGGCGTCAATATGAAATACGTTGAAACCATTTTGAAAATCATTGGCATTGCCTATATTGCAGAATTTGGTGCCCAGCTCACAAAGGATGCGGGACAAGGCGCCATCGCTTCAAAAATAGAGCTTGGCGGCAAAATTCTTATTTTGGTCATGGCGGTACCGATTTTAACGGTCATCATTGAGACGATCCTAGGTATGATCCCGTCCATGACTTGATGGAAAAGAGGTGATGATGATGAAACGGGTGACAGCTGTGCTAGGGTTTATGATGTTCTTTTGGATGATTGTTCCGTATGCAGGTGCAGAAGAAAGTGTGCCTTTATCAAGTGAAGAACCGGTCGCAGAAGAAGTTGCGGGTGGACAGGCTGATGCCTTAGAGCTTCATTCTATCAGTGACTTTTGGGAAACGATATTGGACGAGTATGGCGGCTTTCTGCCTGAAAGCCAAAAAGGTACAGTGAAGGAAATGATCGATGGCGATAAAGAGCTGTCTCCCCAAACGTGGCTGAAGGCTTTTGTTCATTATCTGTTTCATGAGCTGATTGCCAATGGAAAGCTCTTAGGTACACTTATATTACTCACCATCTTTTGTTCGCTTTTGCAGCTTTTGCAAAATGCGTTTGAGCAAAGCACTGTTAGTAAAGTTGCATACGCTCTTGTTTATATGGTGCTTATCATTATTGCATTAAACAGTTTTCATGTTGCGATCTCTTATGCAACAGAAGCCATTCAAACGATGACTAGTTTTATTCTTGCTCTTATTCCTCTTTTATTAGCACTTATTGCCTCATCAGGCGGGCTTGTCTCAGCCGGATTCTTTCATCCTGTGATTTTGTTTTTAATGAACACGAGCGGTGTTTTTATTCAATATGTCGTTCTTCCGCTTATTTTTTTATCAGCGATATTGAGCATTGTCAGTACGCTGACCGAACAATACAAAGTGACCCAGCTTGCCCAGCTGTTAAGAAATGTCGCCATTGGCGGGCTCGCTGTTTTTTTAACTGTATTCCTCGGCGTCATTTCTGTACAGGGGGCATCTGCTGCTATCACGGATGGCATCGCTCTTCGCACAGCCAAGTTTATTACCGGAAATTTCATCCCTGTCCTTGGCAGAATGTTTACTGATGCGACAGATACCGTTATCAGCGCCTCTGTGCTGCTGAAAAATACGGTTGGCCTTGTAGGCGTCGCCATTTTGATTTCAATTGCGGCTTTCCCAGCGATTAAAGTGCTGTCGCTCGCTCTGATTTATAAATTGGCCGCTGCGATTCTTCAGCCTTTAGGGGGCGGGCCGATTATTAGCTGCCTTGATGTCATTTCAAAAAGTGTTCTTTATATATTTGCTGCATTAGCTGTTGTATCGCTTATGTTCTTTTTAAGCATTACCGTTATCATCACAGCTGGCAACCTCACCATGATGATGAAGTAAGGAGGGGACACCATTTGAGTTTTCTCACAGAATGGATCACAAGTATTATTCTATTTATTTTATTTGCGATTGTGATTGATCTTTTGCTTCCCAATTCAAGCATGCAGAAGTATGCAAAAATGGTCGTCAGCTTACTGTTAATTGTGGTGATGCTCAATCCGATCTTTGCGTTATTCCGGGCAGATCCTGACCAAATTTTCTCAGAAATCATGAAAGGGAAGGACCAAGCGCAATCAGAAGAAATAAAAAATCAGATGAATTTAGAAAAAAAAGAAATACAAGCTTCACAGCGTGCATATATTTTAAAGCAAATGGCTGTCCAACTAGAAAAAAGCGCAAAGGAGCCACTGGAGAAGGAGAGCTATGAAATGAAACACGTAGAAGTGTTGGCAGATGAGGAGCACCTTGATCAGAATATGGAGGCAGATCAATTTCGCATCAAAGCAGTCCTTGTCCCGCTCACAGGTGATGCTGTAGAAACGGTGGCAAAGGTCGACATTGATCTCTCCAGGCAAAAGGAGGAAAGCGCCGGGGCGTCAGCAAAAGAGATGGCGAGGGTGAAAGAGACGCTTGCAGATGTATGGAATACACGGCCTGAACACATTGCGCTGAACATTGAGGGAGGTGACGCAGCAGATCATGAATAACAAAGACTGGAGACAAAAACTGAAATCAATGTTCCAAGCACCTGAAAAAGGTGAAGGGAAACCAAAATTAACGAAGCACCATTACTTACTGCTTGTCTTCATCATCGGCGTGTCATTCATGTTAGTCAGTCAGATTCTGTCACCGCCATCAAGCAAACAAGAGGCTGCTGTTCCTGCGTCTAAAAAAACATCCTCAGAAGAGCAGGCGGTGTTCAAACCATCCTCTTCAGGTAAGTCAAACAACTCGATAGAGGATGTTGAACAAGAATACGAAAATCAGCTAAAAGAGATTTTAGAAACGATCATTGGTGTTGAGGATGTATCCATTGTGGTAAATGTAGACGCAACTTCTTTAAAAGTGTTTGAAAAAAACAAATCCAATAAAAGCACTACGACCGAGGAAACAGACAAAGAAGGCGGCGTGCGAAGTGTCACGGATCAAACAAAAGAAGAAGAGATTGTCATTATTAAAAATGGCAATGAAGAAACACCTGTTGTTGTCCAAACGAAAAAGCCAGACATTCGAGGTGTCCTCGTTGTTGCTCAAGGAGTAGACAACGTTCAAATAAAGAAAACCATCATTGAAGCGGTTACACGAGTGCTTGATGTACCGAGCCATAGAGTGGCTGTTGCCCCTAAAAAAATCAAGGAGGATTCGGAATGATGTTAAAAAAACAAACGGTTTGGCTATTAACGATGCTAAGTTTAGTTGTCGTATTAAGTGTGTACTATATCATGTCTCCACAAGGTGAGAATGCTGTGACAGTAGAAGATACAAAATCAAAAGGAATGGAAGAGAAAAAGGCTGAGCCAGAAAAAGGGACTGACAAAGGAACCGAAAAGAACGCAGAAGAGAAATCAACTGACAAAGAAACCAATGCGAAACAAGAAGATGTTGAAACAAGTGGAGAAGAAGGAAAGGCTGTTTCAGAGCAGACCGACGATGAACTTTTCACAACCTACAGACTTGAACTGGAAGATAAGCGCAGCAAGCAGCGTGAAGAGTATAACGAAATCGTGTCTAGCGATGATGCAACAGCGCAAGAGAAAAGTGAAGCTTATGATCAAATGACAGCACTTAGTGAGGCAGAAGGAACAGAGCGTCAGCTGGAGACATTAATCAAAACAAAAGGATATAAAGATGCGCTCGTCAGTGCAGAAGGAGATAAAGTGAACATCACGGTTCGTTCTGATAAAAAATCAAAGTCCCAAGCAGCAGATATTATTGATTTGGTCACAAAAGAAATGAGAGGGCTTGATAACGTAGCCGTCACTTTTGAGCCATCGAATCAATAAAAAATGCACAAGCGCCCTTTTCTGAAAAGGGCGTTTTTTCATGCGGGTTGACGCCCTTTTTCAGGTGCTTGTGCGAGGTGTCTCATCACATTAATAGTTGAATTCAACGAAATCCTCCTGTAAGATGGTTATAGTATGTACTTTTAGTACTAGCCTATAAAAAAAGATAAATCCATACATAGGGGTGCAAATCCATGTTAAAAATTGAAGAGATTCATGAACTAATTAAATTAATTGACGAATCAACAATTGATGAATTTACGTACGAAAACGAAGGTGCAAAAATCAAGTTAAAGAAAAATAAAGAAGTCGTTCAGCAAGTTGCGGCACAAGCACCAGTGGCTCCTGTCCAAGCAGCTCCAGCTCAACAAGCTCCTAAAGCACAAGCTCCAGCTCAGACCGAAGCCCCTGCACAAGAGAAAGCCGCGTCTGAAAACCTGCATAAAATCACATCCCCAATGGTTGGCACATTTTACGCTTCTTCTTCACCAGAAGCAGATCCATATGTGACAACAGGTTCTAAAGTGAAGGAAAACTCAGTTGTATGTATCGTTGAAGCGATGAAACTGTTTAATGAAATCGAAGCAGAAGTAAAAGGCGAAATCGTCGAAGTATTAGCTGAAAACGGTCAGCTTGTAGAATTCGGACAACCCCTCTTTCTAGTGAAAGCAGAGTAAGGAGTACGATCATGATTAAAAAGCTATTAATTGCAAACAGAGGAGAAATCGCAGTTAGAATCATCCGTGCTTGTAAAGAGCTTGGAATTGAAACAGTTGCGGTATTTTCTGAAGCGGATCGTGATGCGCTGCATGTTCAAATGGCTGATGAAGCATATTGCATCGGACCGACTGCTTCAAAAGATAGTTATTTAAATGTAACAAATATTGTCAGTGTGGCAAAACTAACAGGTACAGATGCCATCCATCCAGGATATGGTTTCCTTGCTGAAAATGCAGACTTTGCAGAGCTTTGCGAGGAATGTAATGTCATCTTTGTTGGACCAACTGCGTCAGCAATTTCCAAAATGGGAACGAAAGATGTGGCAAGAGAAACAATGAAGCAAGCTGGTGTTCCAATTGTCCCTGGTTCTCAAGGAATTGTAAAAGATCTTGATGATGCTGTTTCAACAGCAGCTGGTATTGGGTATCCTGTCATTATTAAAGCAACTGCAGGGGGCGGTGGTAAAGGTATCCGTGTGGCTCGCACAGAAGAAGAGCTCATTAACGGTGTCACCATCACGCAGCAGGAAGCAGCACAAAACTTCGGGAACCCAGGTGTCTATTTGGAGAAATTCATTGAAGACTTTAGACACGTTGAAATTCAAGTCCTTGCTGATCAGCATGGGAATACCATTCACTTAGGTGAACGTGATTGTTCTATCCAAAGAAGAATGCAAAAGCTTCTGGAAGAAACGCCATCACCTGCACTAAATGCAGATATTCGTGAGCAAATGGGTGAAGCTGCCGTAAAAGCAGCCGAAGCTGTTGAATACACAGGTGCCGGAACGGTTGAATTCATTTACGATTATAATGAAGAGAAGTTTTACTTCATGGAAATGAATACACGTATCCAAGTAGAGCATCCTGTAACGGAAATGGTCACTGGTGTTGATTTGATCAAAGAACAGATCAAAGTAGCTTCAGGTGAAAAGCTTTCCCTTACGCAAGAGGATGTCGTATACGAAGGCTGGGCGATTGAATGTCGTATTAACGCAGAGAACCCTGAGAAAAACTTCATGCCTTCTGCTGGTGAAATTAAAATGTACCTTCCGCCAGGCGGTTTAGGAGTACGTATTGATTCTGCCGCTTATCCTGGTTATGTGATTCCGCCATATTACGATAGTATGATTGCGAAAGTGATCACATATGGTAAAACGAGAGAAGAAGCAATAGCAAGAATGAAACGTGCGCTTCAAGAATTCGTCATTGAAGGAGTCTACACAACGATTCCATTCCACCTCAGATTACTAGAGCACGAAACATTTGTGAGCGGTAATTTTAATACGAAGTTTTTAGAAACGTATCAAATTATGAAATAATAACAGCTTTCGGAGGTGAATGATCGTGTCAGAAAACAATTTGCTTGAAATGAACCTTGATGAAGATCAATTGGGAAAAGTGCAAATTGCGCCAGAAGTGATTGAAGTCATTGCTGGGATCGCTGCATCAGAGGTCGAAGGAATTGCGGAAATGCGCGGCAACTTCGCTGCTGATGTGGCAGAACGCTTTGGGAAGAAAAATCACCGTAAAGGTGTGAAAGTAGATGTCTCTGATGAAGGCATCACAATTGATGTGTATTGTGTGGTTGAATTTGGCCTATCCATTCCAAAGGTATCCACTGCTGTTCAAGAAAATATCCGTCAAACCCTTTTAAACATGACGGCCTTAACGATTAATGAAATCAACATTCATGTCGTCGGCATTCAATTTGATACAAAAACAGCTGAAGCTGAAGTTGATCAAGAAATGTAAAAATGGTTGAAGTGAAACCAAGGAGGCATTGCCTCTTTGGTTTTTTAAAGCCCATTTTTGGGAAAATTCCACATGATGATTACGTCACGCATGGAGTGATTCGTTTTTCGTCACAGCTCGCATGGATCTTGGTGCGACTGCGGTCAAAATATGTTATGATCTCTGTATGGCTTAACGACAAGCGGATAAAGTGGTTAAAGGAGTAAATAATGAAAAGAAGAACTGCAAGAGAAAAGGCGCTACAAACATTATTTCAAATTGATGTCAGCAATATTGATCCGAAAGAGGCCATTACACATGCGCTGGATGAACAAGAATCAGATCCTTTTTTCGAGGAACTGGTTTTCGGTGTGCTCGAACAAAAGGACAAACTCGATGACATGATTTCACAGCATCTTGTGAATTGGAAACTTGATCGTATTGCGAACGTAGACAGAGCCATTTTAAGGCTGTCTGTGTACGAAATGGTATATCAAGAAGATATCCCGGTGAGTGTTTCAATGAATGAAGCCATTGAACTTGCTAAATTGTTCGGTGACGATAAGGCGCCGAAATTTGTAAATGGTGTACTTTCAAACATTAAAAACGACCTAAAGCAGTAATAGGAGGATTCGACATGACAGCAACAATCATCGATGGGAAAGAAACAGCAAAAGAAAAGCGTGAACAATTAGCAAAAGAAGTAGAAGAGCTAAAACAAAAAGGAGTCACACCTGGTCTTGCCGTTATTCTAATCGGTGATGATCCGGCTTCACTTTCTTACGTACGCGGGAAGAAAAAAGCAGCAGAAGCCATGGGCATGCATTTCCAGCTTGATCATTTAGATGCTTCTTTAACAGAAGAGGAATTGCTAAAGATGATTGATCAGTACAATGCAAATGATCAATTCCACGGAATTCTTGTTCAGCTTCCACTGCCAAAACATATTTCTGAAAAAGCCGTCATTGAACGAATTTCACCAGAGAAAGACGTAGATGGTTTTCATCCGCTAAATATCGGGAAAATGCTACTTGGAGAAGACACATTCCTCCCTTGCACACCAGCAGGTATTGTTGAATTATTGAACAAAACAGGTGTGGATCTCTCTGGCAAAGAAGTGGTCGTTGTAGGACGAAGCAATATCGTCGGCAAACCAGTTGGACAATTGCTATTAAACGAAAATGCAACCGTCACCTACTGTCATTCAAGAACGGCGAACATTTCAGAACATACGTTAAAAGCGGACATTTTAGTTGTTGCCGTCGGTCGAGCAAACTTTATTAAAGCTGACCAAATTAAAGAAGGCGCTATTGTCATTGATGTAGGAGTCAATCGTCTAGAAACAGGGAAACTTGTAGGGGACGTTGACTTTGAAGCAGCAAAAGAAAAAGCTTCATACATCACACCAGTCCCTGGCGGAGTGGGTCCAATGACAATTACGATGCTTGCACACAATACGGTTAAATCAGCAAAACGTACATTATCATAAGCTTGATCCATTCATCCACCTGCGTGCTGCCGGTGGATGAATGTGCGTTTTTGAAGAGGAGGAATACGTCATGAGTGAAAAAGCCTTTGTGACGGTCACAGCCCTTACAAAATACATAAAAAGAAAATTTGATGTTGACCCTCATTTAGAAGATATTTGGATCAAAGGTGAGTTATCAAATGTGAAGATTCATTCAAGAGGGCATGTTTATTTCACCTTAAAGGACGAAAATGCACGTATGCAAGCCGTCATGTTCCAGCGCTCCGCGTCCAAGCTGCCTTTTTCACCAAAGAGCGGGATGAAAGTGTTCGTACGAGGCGGAATTCAAGTCTACGAACCGAGCGGAAGCTATCAATTATATGCAAAAGAAATGCAGCCTGATGGTGTTGGTGCTCTTCATCTTGCCTATGAAGAGCTGAAGAAGAAACTAGCAAGTGAAGGCTTATTTGATGAGCGCTATAAAAAAACAATTCCTGAATTTCCAGAGGTTGTTGGTGTTATTACATCCCCAACAGGAGCAGCTGTTCGAGATGTCATTACCACGATCAATCGGCGCTATCAGCAGGCCAAGATCATTGTGCTTCCGGCATTAGTCCAAGGAGAAAATGCTCCGCGTTCGATTGTGGAACGGATTAAAGAAGCCAATGAAAAACAGCTTTGTGATGTCTTGATTGTCGGGAGAGGCGGAGGATCGATTGAAGAACTTTGGGCCTTTAATGAAGAAGCAGTCGCAAGAGCGATCTTCGCATCAGACATTCCAATCATTTCTGCGGTTGGGCACGAAACAGACTTTACCATTAGTGATTTCACTGCAGACATGAGAGCACCCACACCAACAGGAGCAGCAGAACTAGCTGTTCCAAGCACTTCCGACTTAATCGAACGAATCAAATCAATCGACATTCGGTTAACAAGAGCGGTAAAAAATCGAACGTCACAAGCAAAAGACCGTCTTGTGGCACTTCAATCCTCCTATGCTTTCCGTTTTCCAAAACGATTACAAGAGCAAAAAGAGCAGCAATTCGATATGGTATTTGATCGTTTTCAAAAACAGCTGACAAGACAAATGGAACAAAAACGCAGTCAACTTGACCGCCAAACATATAGACTGAAGCCGCTTCATCCAAAAGAGCAGCTGCTTCAGGCGAAAAAACGTCACGCCAATGAAACAGAACAGCTCGTTCGGAGCATGAATGTGCAAATGAAAACAATTCATTCGCAGTTCCAATCGGTTCTTGGTAAACTAAATGCATTAAATCCGCTTCAAGTCATGGAAAGAGGCTATAGTTTAGCCTATAAAGAAGATGAGCTCATTAAAAGTGTGAATCAAGTAGAAACGAAGGATCAACTGACGATTACAATGAAGGATGGACGTCTGATTTGTGAGGTTATTGAGAAGGAGGGCAATCATCATGACAGAATCAAATAAACAAAAAGAAGAACAAATGACATTTGAAGAGGCCATGAAAGGACTTGAAGAGATTGTGGGAAAGCTCGAAGAAGGCGATGTACCGCTTGAACAAGCCATCCACTATTTCCAAGAGGGTATGACACTCTCAAAACTTTGCCATGAAAAATTACAGCATGTTGAAAAGCAAATGGATTTCATTTTGAAAGAGGACGGTGAACTGGCTCCTTTTTCTGTGAAGGAGGCAGATGCTGGTGACAAGTAACTTAAACGAATTTTTAACAACACGAAAACAAGCAATTGAAGATTATTTATTTACATATGTGCAGGAATTGTCTATTCCAGAAGAGCTGAAATCTTCTATGCTTTATTCTCTGAAGGCTGGCGGAAAAAGACTGCGTCCTGTGCTTGTTCTTGCTCTTTTAAATGCGTATGGGAAAAAGGAAGAAGACGGTATACCAGTAGGCTGTGCAGTGGAAATGATTCATACGTATTCGTTGATACATGATGATCTTCCTTGTATGGACGATGATGATCTGCGCAGAGGAAAGCCGACCAACCATAAAGTATACGGCGAGGCAACTGCCGTTCTTGCAGGTGATGCGCTGCTCACTGAAAGCTTCCGTCTGATCACATCGCAATTATCTGACGATGTACCTGCTGATCAAAAGCTTCGAATCATCGATGAACTTGTTACATCAGCAGGTGCACTCGGAATGGTTGGCGGGCAATTTGATGATATGGAAGCAGAACAGAAACAAATCCCTCTTTCTGAATTAGAATCGATTCATGCCCGCAAAACAGGAAAGCTACTCACCTTTAGTGTGGTTGCTGGTGCGATACTGGCAGGTGCACCTGATGATGAGATCGAAAAGCTGAGAGAATTCAGCTATCATATTGGCATTGCTTTTCAAATCCGTGATGATATTTTAGATCTTGAAGGCAGCGAAGAGAAAATAGGAAAGCGGATTGGCTCCGATACAGCAAATGAAAAGTCGACATATCCTTCTTTATTAACGCTTTCAGGAGCAAAAGAAAAGCTGGATGAACATATCACTCGTGCGAAAGAAATTGTCTCAAATCTTGAGTTGGAGCAAAACTTGCTGCATGATTTATGCGATCTGATTGCCTCACGAGATCACTAAAAACAGCCTAGATTTGAGGGTCCTCGAGCAATTGTGGTAAACTGTAAACAGTTTATCATGATGAGACAACTCTTATTCCTGAATTGGTTTTCATAGGAATAAGGCATTATATATGTAGATAGAAATTTTGTTGAAAGCGAGTTGATCCTGATTGGATCTTTTATCAATAAAAAATCCAACGTTTCTAAAAGGAATGTCAAATGCAGAATTAGAGGAGCTGAGTGCGGACATTCGCACGTTTTTAATTGAGTCGTTAGCGAACTCTGGTGGGCACATTGGTCCAAACCTTGGTGTCGTTGAACTTACTGTTGCACTTCACAAAGTATTTGACAGCCCGAAAGACAAATTTCTTTGGGATGTTGGACATCAGTCTTACGTTCACAAGCTGTTAACTGGAAGAGGCGCCGAGTTTGATACGCTTCGTCAATATAAAGGGCTCTGCGGTTTCCCCAAACGAAATGAAAGTGAACATGATGTTTGGGAGACTGGACACAGTTCAACCTCATTATCTGGTGCAATGGGAATGGCGGCAGCGCGTGACATTAAAGGAACAGATGAATACATTCTCCCGATTATCGGCGATGGTGCACTAACCGGCGGTATGGCGTTAGAAGCACTGAACCATATCGGGGATGAAAAAAAAGACATGATTGTGATCTTAAACGACAATGAAATGAGTATTGCGCCAAACGTTGGTGCGATCCATACAATGCTTGGCAGACTACGTACAGCTGGTAAATACCAATGGGTAAAGGACGAGCTTGAATATTTATTCAAGCGTATCCCAGCAGTAGGTGGGAAGCTTGCTGCAACAGCAGAACGTATCAAGGACAGTCTGAAATATTTGCTTGTTTCTGGTATGTTCTTTGAGGAAATGGGCTTTACTTACTTAGGACCAGTAGATGGACATTCCTATGAAGATTTGTTTGAGAATCTTGAATACGCAAAGAAAACAAAAGGCCCGGTTCTCCTTCATGTCATCACGAAAAAAGGAAAAGGCTATAAGCCGGCCGAATCTGATAAGATCGGCACATGGCACGGAACAGGCCCATACAAAATCGACACAGGTGACTTTGTAAAACCGACAGCAGCTGCACCGTCATGGAGTGGTCTCGTCAGTGAAACCGTCAGAAAGCTTGCACGGGAAGATGAGCGGATTGTCGCGATTACACCTGCAATGCCCGTTGGCTCAAAGCTTGAAGGATTTGCAAAAGAATTCCCTGAGCGAATGTTTGATGTTGGAATTGCAGAGCAGCACGCTGCAACAATGGCAGCCGGACTTGCTACACAGGACATGAAGCCATTTTTAGCGATTTATTCAACGTTCCTTCAAAGAGCCTATGATCAAGTGCTGCATGATATTTGCCGTCAAAATCTCAATGTGTTCATTGGAATTGACCGTGCAGGTCTTGTCGGTGCAGATGGAGAAACACATCAAGGTGTGTTTGACATTGCTTTCATGCGTCATATGCCGAATATGGTTCTCATGATGCCAAAGGATGAAAATGAAGGACAGCATATGGTCAACACAGCCATTCAATATGATGATGGTCCAATCGCCATGCGCTTCCCGCGTGGAAATGGACTAGGCGTCAAAATGGATGAACAGCTGAAAACCATCCCAATTGGTTCTTGGGAAGTTCTTCGTCCCGGGAAAGATGCTGTCATTTTAACATTCGGTACAACCATTAAAATGGCGCTGCAGGCAGCAGAAGAACTGCAAAAAGAAGGTAAATCAATCCGTGTTGTCAATGCACGTTTCATTAAGCCTCTTGATGAAGGCATGTTAAATGAGATACTGTCTGAAGGTTTGCCAATTTTAACAATAGAAGAAGCGGTGCTTCAAGGTGGATTTGGCAGCAGCGTATTAGAATATATTCACGACAAAAAAGCGTCTCATATAAAAGTAGAACGTATGGGCATTCCAGATGAATTTATTGAGCATGGAAGTGTCGATGCGCTACTTGAGGAAATTGGACTGACGAAAACGCAGGTTGCTGAAACGTTACGTGACCTGCTTCCCGCAGCACCAAGAAAAGGAATTGGATCATGACATCAAAGAAAGAACGACTTGACGTTTTATTAGTCGAACAAGGACTAATGGAAACGAGAGAGAAAGCAAAACGCGCCATTATGGCAGGGATCGTTTATTCAAATGAAAACCGTTTGGATAAGCCAGGAGAAAAAATCGCTCGTGATACCCCGCTGACTGTGAAGGGGAATCCGCTGAAATATGTCAGCCGAGGTGGGCTAAAGCTCGAAAAGGCACTTCAAGAATTTGATTTAACCGTTGAAGGAAAGCTTTTAATTGATATCGGCTCATCAACAGGGGGATTTACAGATTGCGCACTCCAAAATGGAGCAGTCAAATCCTATGCTGTGGATGTTGGCTACAATCAGCTTGCGTGGAAATTACGACAGGATGATCGGGTGATCGTCATGGAACGCACCAACTTCCGCCATTCTGTTCCGGCAGATTTCACCGAAGGATTACCAGAGGTTGCATCTATTGATGTATCATTTATCTCGCTCAAACTCATTCTGCCCGCATTAAAGCATATTCTTATCCCAGGCGGCGACTGTATTGCGCTAGTGAAGCCGCAGTTTGAAGCGGGCAGAGAGCTTGTTGGAAAAAAAGGCATTGTGCGAGAACCTTCTGTACATCTTGGTGTGCTAGAAGAAATGAATCAATTTGCTGCAAAAGAAGGCTATGATGTAAAGGATGTTTCGTTTTCACCCATTACAGGCGGAGATGGAAATATCGAATTTCTCCTCCACTTGGTCCTGCATCCCGATCAAGAAGAGAATACGGCACTTCCAGTATCTGAACTTGAAAAAGTCGTCAAAGAAGCCCATGCCGTATTGAAAGAAAAGAAAAACAGTCCTGAGCCGGCTGACACATGAATTATTGAAACAAAAGGAATAATAGCTCGCTATTATTCCTTTTAGATTGTTGACAAAGGGCTAAAATGAACTTGATTTTAGCCCTTTGTCTTCTTTTCAGCGTGATAGAAAACCTTTGCAGCCCTAGGAAGGACGAGTACTGGCGCGGAGCGAATTTGGCATTCGTGAGCACCAGAGCGCAGGACTGACAAAGAATGCGAGGGTTTGTCTACATGCTGAAAGGAATAATAGCTCGCTATTATTCCTTTTTACATGGTCAAAAGATCAGAATTGACCGTTTCTCACGTAATGCTTGTTTTTTGAAGTGTGCATCATATAACATAGAACGTAAAGACAAACTGAGATTCTAACGTCTAGGGGGGTCAAAATGAACAAAGGTCAAAGACATATTAAGATTAGAGAAATTATCGCAAGCCAAGAAATCGAAACACAAGACGAATTAGTCGATATTTTGAAAGCGGATGGATATAACATCACACAGGCGACCGTATCAAGAGATATCAAAGAACTGCATTTAGTCAAAGTGCCAACAAATAACGGAACATATAAATACAGCCTTCCTGCAGATCAGCGGTTTAACCCGCTATCAAAATTAAAGCGTTCCTTAATGGACGCATTTATTAAAATGGATGCTGCCAGTCATTTAATCGTTCTAAAAACAATGCCTGGGAACGCTCAAGCCATCGGTGCTTTAATGGATAATTTAGATTGGGAAGAAATTATGGGAACCATTTGTGGGGATGATACCATCTTAATCATTTGCCGCACGCCAGATGATACGGATACCGTTTCGTCTAAAATTTTAGAACTTCTATAAAGAGATCAGGTTTACAAAAAGAGGTGTCAAATGAGTGTTAGCAGAACTAACCATTAAAAACTTTGCAATCATTGAGGAGTTAACGGTTTCGTTTGAAAAAGGACTCACAGTTCTAACAGGGGAAACAGGTGCCGGAAAATCAATCATGATTGACGCTGTCTCACTTCTCGTAGGGGGAAGAGGATCATCCGAATTTGTCCGTTATGGTGAAAAAAAAGCAGAGCTGGAAGGTCTTTTTCTTGTACCAGCAGATCATCCTGTATTTGCTCTTTGCGAGGAGCAAGGAATTGATGCATCTGATGAAATGATGATTCTTCGCCGTGATATCAATCAAAGCGGGAAAAGCATTTGCCGCATTAATGGTAAGCTTGTCACCATCTCGCTTTTAAGAGAAGTTGGCCGGCTTTTGCTTGATATACATGGACAGCACGATAATCAGCTGTTAATGGAAGATGAAAATCATTTACATTTGCTTGATCAATTTGGAGCAGAAGAAATTGCACCTGCTCTCTCGCAGTATCAAGAAGCGTATGATCAATATATGAAGACGGCGCAAAAACTCAAACAGCTGTCTGAAAATGAACAGGAAATGGTTCACCGGTTAGACTTATTGCAATTTCAGCTGGAAGAGATTGAAGCGGCACAATTAGAGCCTGGGGAAGATGAGAAGCTTCAAGAGGAACGTCATCAAATCAGCAATTTTGAAAAAATCTTTTCCTCACTTCAAAACGCATATAATGCTCTGCGTAATGAGCAGGGAGGACTTGATTGGGTTGGGATGGCTTCAAGCGAGCTTGAGCAAGTTTCTGAGATCAACGACGATCTGAAAAAGCTCTCTGAGCAAGTGTCAAACTCCTATTATTTATTAGAAGATTCTACTTTTCAAATGCGCAGCATGCTTGATCAATTAGAATTTGACCCAGCCCGTCTTGATTTTATTGAGTCTAGACTAAATGAGATGAAGCAGCTGAAGCGAAAATACGGCACAACCGTTGAGGAAATTTTAGAATATGCGGCTAAGATTGAAGAGGAGATAGACCAAATCCAAAATCGAGACAGCCATTTGCAGACACTTAAAAACAAACTTGATGCGATAAGCCGGGATGCATTGCTTGAAGCGCTTAACGTGTCAGAGCTCCGTAAAAAATGGGCGAAAAAACTGGCGAAGCACATTCAAGCTGAATTGAAGGATTTATATATGGAGAAGTCTTCTTTTGATACCGCTTTTTCGATTCGATATGCACCTTTTGGCAGTACGGACTGCCCGCTTTTAGATGGAAAACCCGTACAGCTCGGGAAAAACGGCATAGATCAAGCGCAATTTGTCATTTCAACAAATCCGGGTGAACCGATGAAATCTTTGTCAAAAGTAGCATCTGGAGGAGAAATTTCACGTGTCATGCTGGCAGTGAAAAGTATTTTCTCAGCGAAACAAGAAGTGACGTCCATTATATTTGATGAAGTGGATACGGGCGTTAGCGGCAGAGTCGCACAAGCCATTGCTGAAAAAATTTATAAAGTAGCAGCAGGCTCACAAGTACTCTGTATTACCCATCTGCCGCAAGTCGCAGCAATGGCTGATACACATCTTTTTATTTCTAAACGCGCTAAAGCTGGCAGAACAATGACGAACGTCAAACCACTCAGTGATGATGAAAAAGTGAGTGAAATTGGCCGAATGATTGCTGGTGTAGAAGTCACTGAGCTCACAAAACAGCATGCAAAAGAATTACTGCACCAAGCAAATGATGTCAAAACGACAGGGTAGCTGAAACAACAGCTGCCTTTTTTATATTGTCTCATATTCGCCGTATATACGCATGAAATTGTCTTTTTCTTTTATCAATTTATCCAATCATTTTCTAAAGGTGTCGGTTATAAATCCTCGCTAAGAAGGCAAAAGTAAAGATGTAGCCAAAACATTAATGTTCTGGTGTGGGTAAGGAGCGAGGAGAGTGAAAAATGAATGCCCGAAAAGATGAGAAAAGCCATTGGTGTGATTCTCCTTGTTTCTTTAATAAGTACAGGGTTTATGAGCATAGTGAAGGAATATATCAGCATTCCAACAACTGTCGCAGTATTTGAACACGAGAAGCATTCGATTGATACATCCATTGAAGCGTCAGCCAATGCTTCTTCATCAGCCTTTAGTCTTTCAGAGAAAAAGAATCAACTTGAAGTAACGGGACAAAAGGCGGGAAAAGCCGAAATTGTTTATGATTTTAAAGGATTTCCTATTAAGAAAACAAAAGTCGATGTTCTTCCCGAATTAAAAGTCATTCCTGGAGGACAATCCATTGGCGTCAAACTCCACTCTGTCGGAGTTCTCGTTGTCGGTTTTCATCAAATCACAACAGCAGACGGCAAAAAATCACCAGGTGAAGCTGCAGGCATTCAATCAGGGGATATGATCATTGAGATCAATGGTCAGAAAATGGAGAAGATGAATGACCTCACCCCATTTATTCAGAAAGCCGGAAAAACGGGGGAAACCCTTCATTTACTCATAAAAAGAGACCATAAAACCTTTCAAACGACATTAACACCCGCTAAAGATTCAAGTGAAGGTACTTATCGAATTGGTCTTTATATTCGTGACTCCGCAGCAGGAATCGGGACGATGACCTTCTTTGAACCATCTTCTAAAAAATATGGCGCCCTTGGGCATGTGATTTCTGACATGGATACAAAAAAACCAATCGTGGTCGACAATGGTGAAATTGTCAGATCAACTGTCACATCCATTGAAAAAGGGACAGGAGGCAACCCTGGAGAAAAATTGGCCAGGTTTTCTTCCGAAAGAAAAACGATAGGTGATATTTCACGTAACAGTCCATTCGGTATATTTGGTACGTTAACCGAAAAACTTGAAAATCATGTAGCAGACAAACCACTTCCAGTCGCATTATCAAATGAAGTAAAAGAAGGTCCAGCCGAAATATTAACGGTCGTGGACCATGATAAAGTAGAGAAATTTGATATTAAAATCGTCAGCACAACACCACAAAAATTCCCGGCAACAAAAGGAATGGTGCTTAAAGTAACAGATGAACGCTTATTAAGCAAAACGGGCGGGATCGTTCAAGGAATGAGCGGTAGTCCGATCATCCAAAATGGCAAAGTCATTGGAGCGGTCACTCACGTGTTCGTCAATGACCCGACAAGCGGATACGGCGTACACATTGAATGGATGCTGTCAGAAGCAGGAATTGACCTTTATCAAAAAAACAAAAAAGCAAGCTGATGAAAAACTGCCGCGAATCTTCCGGCAGTTTTTTTCTACCCTTTCTTTCTCTTCCATCATGTTATAAAATAAGGAAAAAGAGATTTTTCGACAAAATGGAAAACAGTGTGTTGTCAAATTGCAATAATCGTCGATTCATTAAGAAAAACGTAGAAAAAGCTAGATAATGCTCTATTATTCGGAAAATTAAACTTTTTTAAAGGGGATAGCATGGTTTTGTCGAATTGAACACTCAGAAGAGAAATGCAAAAGACTAAGGAATCGACATTGGGGAGGAAAGAACGTGGAGAAAATTAAAGTGTGTGTAGCTGATGACAATCGAGAACTTGTTGGCCTTTTGACAGAGTATATTGAGGGACAGGAAGATATGGAAGTACTTGGCGTGGCGTATAATGGTCAGGAATGTCTGACATTATTTAAAGATAAAGAGCCCGACGTTCTCCTCTTAGATATTATCATGCCTCATTTAGACGGTCTTGCTGTACTGGAACGCCTCCGTGAAAACAATGAAATGACTAAACAGCCAAGTGTCATTATGCTGACGGCTTTCGGACAAGAAGACGTAACGAAAAAAGCAGTCGATTTGGGCGCATCCTATTTCATTTTGAAACCATTCGATATGGAAAACCTCGTAGGTCATATTCGTCAAGTCAGTGGAAACGGCACACAAGTCAGCCATCGATCTTCATCTATCCAAAACAGTGTCCTTCGCAGCAAACCTGAACCGAAACGTAAGAACTTAGATGCGAGCATTACGACGATTATTCATGAGATTGGCGTGCCAGCTCATATTAAAGGCTATTTATACTTAAGAGAAGCCATTTCGATGGTGTACAATGATATTGAACTACTCGGCAGTATTACAAAAGTATTGTACCCAGACATTGCAAAGAAATTTAACACGACAGCCAGCAGGGTAGAACGAGCGATTCGTCATGCCATTGAAGTGGCTTGGAGCAGAGGGAATATTGACTCCATTTCGTCACTCTTTGGCTACACAGTCAGCATGTCAAAAGCCAAACCGACCAATTCAGAATTTATTGCGATGGTGGCTGATCGTCTGCGTTTAGAGCATAGAGCAAGCTAAAATCAACGTCCATAAAAAAACGTTTCTTCAATGAGGCGTTTTTTTATTTTTGTAAAATATTGCTAAAAAATGGTTATGTTGATAAAATCATCTTTAATGTTTAAATTGGACAAACGGGTCGCTTTATTTTCAGAATAAAATGAAAAATAAAGCATGAAAGAAATGAATAGGACATAAAATAGTGGTAATCAGCTACGCTAATCAATTGGCTTATAGAAGAAGAAAACGCTCATTCGTAAGAAAAAGGATGAGAGGAAAAGGTCTTATGTAATTAGTAAATAAAGTAAATGAGATCGAAAGTTCTATTTCTATTGACCTGATTGGTTGGCGTTTTAAAGTCACTGGCTTCTTAGAGATTGTGCCATTTGAACTGAATATTCCCATTGTCGAATTTAATAATTTTCACATTCTTTTACTATGCTATAATAATGAAAAGAAGAGGGTGAGGTTATGGGAAAGCTGAAAATCCACTCTGCTGAGGTTGCGAACGAAATTAGCAAGTGGACGAGGGTCATTTCTCAGAATGACCTAGAAAAATCTGCTGTCTATAAAGAGAAAATTCAGAATTTGCTAAAAAATACAGATGAGGATCGAGAAGTTCTTCTTTATTATCAGCTAGTCGACGGCAGACATGAAATGTTACTTGGAAATATTGAAAAAGCCAATAAGATTATGAAAAGTGTCGGAACGCTGGATGAAAAAGCAGATGACATTATTAATTTTTATTTTTACTTTTATAAAGGCCAATATGCTGCCTATGTCAAAAAATATGATGAGGCGATTAGTTTTTATAAGATTGCTGAGCAGCGGCTAAAACGTGTGAATGAAGATCTTGAAGTCGGAACTTTTCATCATAAAGTCGCTTCCATTTATTACGAACTGAAGCAAAATTTCATTTCCATTAATCATATTAAAAAAGCCATTGATACATTTAAAGCGCATGAAGAATATACCGCACAGGCGATTGACAGCTTGATCTTACATGCGAGCAACTGTATTGATTTACTACAGTTTGATGAAGCTGAGGAAAAGTACCAAGAGGCACTTGAGAAAAGTAAGCGCATTAACAATGAAGTGCTGATTGGGAAGTGCTATCACAATTTAGCGGTTCTTTATTACGCAAAACCTGATTATGAAAAAAGTGCGCAATACGCCAAAAAAGGGATGAGCATTCAAATTCATCGCGACAATAGCCATTATTTCATCCAATCTTTATATGTTCTCGCAAATGCCTTAGTTCATTTAGGAGATCATGAGGCGAAAGAATATATTAAAGAGGGGATTCAATATAGCTGCGATATCCAAAATAATGAATATATAGTAAAATTTGAAATTTTGGATTTGATGTGCGAAAATAGTGGAGCAGCAGACGTATTCTCTGAAAAATTAGACTACATAGAAAAAAATAGATTATATGTGGAGCTTGAGGATTTGTCTGAACAAATATCGAAATACTTCAAGGAACGAAATGATTATCAAAATGCCATTCGTTTTCTTGAAAAGAAATTCGATGCGCAAATACTTCAAAAGAAAGTGGAGGTTATCTTATGAAAAAGTTGTTGTTAGGTGTAACAATCGTTACAGCAGTCGCAGTTGTTTCTTCCCTTTTTGCTCTTGACGCAGAGACGACAGAGCAAGCCATCAGAGCGATTACGTGATCGAATTTACCTGTCAACCTCTTCTCTCTTATTAGAAGAGGTTTTTTTATGTGCTCAAACTGGCAAAACGAAAAAAGACACGTCATAATATAGGTAATCATCATATTTAGAGGTGGCATATGACGAAAATTTTTGCGCATAGAGGCTTTAAAGGAAACTATCCAGAGAACACGATGATTGCCTTTGAGCACGCACTCCATTCTGGAGCGGATGGAATTGAGCTTGATGTTCAGCTCACCAAAGACGGCAGGCTGGCTGTTATTCACGATGAAAAACTGAACCGAACGACCAATATGAAAGGGTTAGTGAAAGACTATACATATGAAGAGTTAAAAAGAGGAGATGCCAGTCATTCTTTCTATGAAGAAACGGGTGCGGTCACCATTCCTCTTTTAGAAGAAGTATTAGAGTTAGTGACGCAGAGATCATCCTTTATGATCAACATTGAATTAAAAAACTCTATTTATCGATATCCAGGGATTGAAGAAAAAGTAAAAGAGCAAATTGAGCACTTTCAAATAGAGGATCGAGTGCTTGTCTCATCATTTCATCACGGCAGCTTAGCTCTTTTTCACAAGCTGATGCCGCACATTGAACTGGCGGTCCTCACGATGGATGTGATTCATCAGCCGGAGATGTATTTAAAAACAATCCCGGCAAAGGGGTACCATCCGAATATAAAGGGTGCTGGGGTGACAAAAGAAGTTGTATCCGCTCTCCATGCGGACCAACAAGTGATCAGACCGTTTACTGTAAACAGTGAGAAGCAAATAAAAAATATGTTGACCTTGGGTGTTGATGGAATCTTTACTGATTTTCCTGATCGAGCCGTCAAAATAAGAGAAGAAATGAAATAAAGACCTGCTATCAACAGCGGGTCTTTTTCATGATTACCTTTGCTTAAAACGAGTTGTTACTTTATTTCGTTTACGGTCTCTATATAAAATAAATCCTGCAACAACATAAAGACCTCCCCTAAAAATAACAACCCTGCAATTCCTTGCAGCCATAAATATGGAAATGGTGCAATGATGATGCCGAAAACAGTGTCACGCAGCAGCTTAATGCCAAGTGCTGCAAAGGCTCCAGGTATTAAAATAATCACTAATGCCAGTATTCTCCCCATCAAATGTCCCCTTAAACGTCATTTACTTCCATTGTCTAATTCAAAAAATATTTTGTCAAGAAAGGAAAACGTGGTAATATAGGTGTTGTGCAATTTTTTGCAACGGAAAAATATGGTGTGCAAAATTTTTCATATAAAGGGGTAACGGGATGCAGAGAGTCTTGATTGTCGGTGCAGGACAAGGTGGATCAGCACTGCTTGAAACATTGCTGAAAACAAATACGGTTCAAATCATTGCGATCGCCGACCTTGATCTCGAGGCACCGGGGATGGATGAAGCGAAAAAGAATGGAATTGAGACGACGACGGATTGGAAAGAATACATAAAAGATGACATTGATATCATCATTGAAACCACAGGCAGTTCTGCTGTACTGAAGGAACTAATTGAACAAAAACCAGAGCATGCTGTGATTGTGCCAAGCTCGATGGCATATGTCATGTCAGAATTAATGGCAGAGAAACAACAGCTTATTCAAATATTGAAGGAACAAACCTATAAACATGACCGCATTTTTAATGCAACGAATGATGGCATGATTTTTATTAATATGGATGAAGAAGTGGTCCTGTTTAATCGATCGGCTGCCAAAATGGTGGGGTGTTCGCAAAAGGATGCGATTGGCCGTCACATTCGAGAAGTGATTCCGAACACGAAACTTCCCGATATATTAAGGTCAAGGGAGCCGGAATTTAACCAAAAGCAATTTTTGAATCAGCAAATTCAAATTGTGACCACCCGTCTGCCGATTATTGATGACGCGGGGAGAATGTTAGGTGCTTTATCGATCTTTAAAGACATAACAGATGCGGTGGAGCTTGCGGAGGAAGTAACGAACCTCAAAGAAGTAAGAACGATGCTTGAGGCGATTATTCAATCATCAGATGAAGCCATATCGGTTGTCGATGAGCAGGGGAAAGGTATTTTGATCAACCGTGCTTATACGAAAATGACCGGTTTATCGGATAAAGAGGTCGTGGGGAAACCAGCAGGAGCTGATATTTCCGAAGGGGAAAGCATGCACTTAAAGGTGCTTGAAACAAGAAGACCTGTTCGAGGTGTCAGAATGAAGGTTGGTCCAAACAAAAAAGATGTCATCGTCAATGTAGCACCTGTTATTGTTGACGGCATTCTAAAAGGCAGTGTCGGGGTCATTCACGATGTATCCGAAATTCAATCATTGACGAATGAATTAAATAAAGCAAGACAGCTCATCCGAACACTTGAAGCAAAGTACACATTTGAAGACATTATTGGAGAAAGTGAACAAATGCTTGTCGCGCTTGAGCAGGCAAAGCTGGGTGCAAAAACGCCGGCAACCATTTTACTCCGAGGAGAATCAGGTACTGGGAAAGAGCTGTTTGCGCATGCCATTCACAATGAAAGTGATCGCAAGTACAACCGCTTTGTCCGTGTCAACTGTGCTGCCTTATCAGAAACTCTTTTAGAGTCAGAACTGTTTGGCTACGAGGAAGGAGCGTTTTCTGGTGCAAGGCGAGGCGGGAAAAAAGGGCTGTTTGAAGAAGCCAATCAAGGCAGCATCTTTTTAGATGAAATCGGTGAAATGACGCCAAGTACACAAGCGAAATTGCTGCGTGTCATGCAAGAAAAAGAAATTGTTCGGGTAGGCGGAACGAAAGCGATACCGGTCGATGTGCGTGTGATCACAGCGACAAATGTCAATATTGAAAAGGCGATGGCAGAAGGGAAGTTCAGAGAGGATTTATATTATCGAATGAATAGATACCCGATATCGATCCCACCGCTCAGACAGCGTCTCGAAGATATTGAATCATTAAGTAAACGCCTCATCCAGAAGATCAATTTAGACTATGGGCGAAACGTCAGCGGCTTAACAGATCGTGCGCTTCATAGACTTCGATCATATAGCTGGCCAGGCAACGTGAGAGAGCTTGAAAATGTGCTTGGACGAGCGATGATCTTTTTGAATCCGCAAGAAGAATGGATCGATGAAGCGCATATCGCCTTCATGGAGTCAGACGAGCATGAGGAAAAAGAGCAGCAGGAACTGGCTGTTAGTCAATTTGAGGGGAGACGCTCTCAGAGGCTGTAGAAGCATTTGAAGCGCAGCTGATCAAACAAACCCTTGAAAAACATCAATTCAATCGCACAAAAACAGCGAAAACGTTAGGGATCAGCATTCGAAATCTTTACTATAAAATGGATAAGTATCATCTTGCAAAAGATAGCATGCAGTAACATGCACGTAACCTGCAAGAAATTGCATAATTTCTTTGCGGAAAGGCTTATTTTTCACACATTTCAAGCTGGCACGGAACTTGCATATAAAAAGAGGAACCGAGCACAAGGAAAGGTGGGCAAGTATGAAGCTTGACGATCTGATTATTAAAGCCTCGCAGTTGCAGAATAAAACAGCGGCTGTGGCTCA
Organism: Bacillus sp. FS02; assembly: GCF_024398395.1. Lineage (NCBI taxonomy): Bacteria > Bacillati > Bacillota > Bacilli > Caryophanales > Bacillaceae > Bacillus > Bacillus sp. FS02. The sequence goes on from NZ_CP074101.1 coordinate 3,446,487, forward strand.
TGCAGAAGACGAAGAAGTGCTTCATGCCATCAAAATGGCAATCGAACGAAAAGTCGCTCGCTTCCTGCTGGTTGGAAACAAACGCAACCTAAAGGAGCTAGTCAAACAGCATGAGATCAATGAAGACTGGATAGATATTATTCATTCAGATTCACCCGAAGAATCTGCCAAAATTGCCGTTCAGGCAGTAAGTGAAAATCATGCAGATATTCTCATGAAGGGTCATGTCCCGACAGCCGTACTGTTAAAAGCTGTCCTAAATAAAGAGTATGGGCTTCGGACAGCGAGTGTCCTTTCACATGTTGCAGCTTTCGAAGTACCAGGCTTTGACCGTTTTATCTATGTAACGGACTCTGCGATGAACATTGCGCCTGATTTAAATATGCTGAAAGAAATTACGGTGAATTCCGTTCAAGTCGCACAAGCTGTCGGAAATGATATGCCCAAAGTGGCGGTATTATCAGCGGTAGAAGTCGTAAACCCAGCGATGGATTCGACGCTCACAGCTGCAAGCCTTGCGCAAATGAATCGAAGAGGTCAAATTTCTGGCTGTCTGATTGATGGGCCGCTTGCTTTAGATAATGCCATTTCTCAAACGGCAGCTTCTCATAAAAATATTACGAGTGATGTGGCTGGTCATGCAGATATTTTGCTTGTGCCAACCATTGAAGCAGGTAACATTCTTTATAAATCTCTCATCTACTTTGCTCATGCAAAAGTGGGAGCTGTGGTGGCAGGAGCGAAAGCACCGATTGCTTTAACAAGCCGGTCTGATTCAGCTGAAAGCAAGCTCTATTCAATTGCACTTGCCATCTGTACATCAAATTAAGTGAAAGTATTAGGAGGAATAGAAAATGGAACTTTTTAAATATATGGAACAATACGATTATGAACAGCTTGTATTTTGTCAGGATGAACAGTCTGGTTTAAAAGCCATCATTGCCATTCATGATACAACACTTGGGCCAGCACTCGGCGGAACAAGAATGTGGACATATGAAAATGAAGAAGCAGCGATCGAAGATGCCTTGCGTCTTGCAAGAGGTATGACTTATAAAAATGCGGCGGCAGGGCTTAACCTTGGCGGCGGTAAAACGGTCATCATTGGCGATCCGAGAAAAGACAAGAATGAAGAAATGTTCCGTGCTTTTGGCCGTTACATTCAAGGATTAAATGGCCGTTATATCACCGCTGAAGATGTCGGTACAACGGTAGAAGATATGGATCTTATCCATGAAGAAACAGACTTTGTCACAGGCATCTCTCCTGCATTTGGTTCTTCAGGAAACCCATCTCCAGTGACTGCTTACGGTGTATATAAAGGCATGAAAGCAGCTGCAAAAGCAGCATTCGGTACAGATTCATTAGAAGGAAAAACAATTGCCGTTCAAGGTGTTGGAAACGTGGCTTACAACCTATGTAAACACCTGCATGAAGAAGGCGCACAGCTTATCGTTACTGATATCAACAAAGACTCAGTTCAGCGAGCTGTAGAAGACTTCGGTGCAAAAGCGGTAGACCCTGATGATATTTATGATCAAGAATGTGATATTTACGCACCATGTGCACTCGGTGCAACCATTAACGATGTGACGATTCCTAAATTAAAGGCAAAAGTCATTGCAGGTGCAGCGAATAACCAGCTGAGAGAAACACATCATGGAGATCTTATTCATGAAATGGGCATTGTGTACGCACCGGATTATGTGATCAATGCAGGCGGTGTGATTAACGTTGCAGATGAGCTTTATGGCTATAATGCCGATCGTGCAATGAAAAAAGTAGAAGGCATTTACCAAAACATTGAGCGAGTGATTGAAATCTCTAACCGTGATGCCATTCCAACTTATAAAGCGGCAGACCGATTGGCTGAAGAGCGAATTGAAAGAATGCGCAAATCAAGAAGCCAATTCCTGCAAAATGGTCAACATATTTTAAGTCGTCGCTAAATGGATGAATGAGTTGAAACGGAGGTTTTGTTTTTGCTGACAAAAGAATGGCGTATACTCACGATTAATCCTGGCTCTACCTCAACAAAAATCGGTGTGTTTCATAATGAACGATCTATTTTTGAAACGACATTAAGACATACAGATGAGGAAATCAAGCAGTTTCCTCATATCATTGATCAATTTTCATTCCGTAAAGAAACCATTTTAAAAACACTGCATGAACAGGGGATGAACATCTCAAAGTTTGATGCAGTTTGCGCACGCGGTGGTCTGCTTCGCCCGATTGAAGGTGGCACATATGAAGTAAATGAGCAAATGGTTGAAGATCTAAAAGAAGGGTATGCTGGCCAGCACGCCTCTAATCTAGGCGGAATCATTGCCCGAGAAATTGCACTTGGTCTTAACATCCCAGCTTTTATTGTTGATCCCGTAGTCGTAGATGAACTACAGCCAATTGCTCGTATTTCAGGACTGCCAACAATTGAGCGGAAAAGCATTTTTCATGCGTTAAATCAAAAAGCAGTCGCAAGAAAAACGGCTGCTTCGTTTGGAAAACGTTATGAAGATTTGAACATGATCATTACCCATATGGGCGGCGGAATTACGATTGGTGTACATCAAAAAGGAAAAGTCATTGATGTGAATAACGGTCTTCATGGTGAGGGTCCTTTCAGCCCAGAGCGGGCAGGTACTCTCCCAACAGGTGACCTTGTTAATTTATGCTTTTCTGGTGAATATTCGCAAGAGGAAATGCTCAAACGCATTATTGGCGAAGGCGGTCTTGCGGGCTATCTTGGCACGACAGATGCAGTAAAAGTAGAGCGAATGATTGAATCAGGCGATGAGCGTGCGGCGCTTATTTATGAAGCGATGTGCTATCAAATTGCCAAAGAAATTGGTGCGGCTAGTGCGGTCTTAAAAGGAGCTGTAGACGTCATTGTGTTAACAGGCGGCCTTGCCTACAGCAAACAAATTACGTCAAGCATTAGAGGATACATTGACTGGATTTCAGATGTTGTTGTGTACCCAGGTGAAAATGAATTGCAATCCTTAGCAGAAGGGGCGCTTCGCATTTTAAAAGAAGAAGAATCACCAAAAGAATACCCAAATGATCAAAAGGCGGAGAAAGGAGTGACAAGTCATGGCAACTGAATATGACCTCGTCATTCTTGGTGGAGGCACAGGCGGCTATGTAGCGGCCATTCGTGCCTCTCAACTTGGATTGAAAACAGCAGTCGTAGAAAAATCAAAGCTCGGTGGAACATGTCTTCATAAAGGCTGTATCCCATCTAAAGCGCTGCTTAGAAGTGCAGAAGTCTATCAAACGGTCAAACGTGCCGCTGATTTTGGCGTTGAAGCAAGCGGAATTGCCTTACAATTTGCAAGCGTACAAAAAAGAAAAACAGAGATTGTCGACAAATTAGCAGGCGGCGTCAAACATTTAATGAAACAAGGGAAAATTGATGTATACGAAGGAATAGGCCGTATCTTAGGCCCTTCGATTTTTTCGCCAATGCCAGGCACCATCTCGGTAGAAATGGCGAATGGCGATGAAAATGAAATGCTGATTCCTAAGCAGGTCATCATTGCGACTGGATCAAGACCGCGCGTCCTGCCCGGACTTGAAGCGGATGGAACACACATCCTTACATCAGACGAAGCACTTGAACTGCAAGAACTCCCTCAGTCCATGCTGATTGTCGGCGGAGGCGTGATTGGGATCGAATGGGCTTCCATGCTTAACGATTTTGGCGTAAAAGTCACAGTGATCGAATTTGCAGATCGCATTTTGCCAACAGAGGATCAAGATATTTCTAAAGAAATGGAAAAGCTTTTAACGAAAAAGGGCATCACCTTAGTGACAAATGCGAAGGTTCTGCCAGATACTGCAGAAAAGCATGAGAATCTGGTCAAGATCCAAGTGGAACAAGGTGGAGACACTCAGTCGTTTGAAGCAGAGAAACTGCTTCTTTCAGTTGGCCGAGTGCCAAACGTGGAAAGCATAGGTCTTGAAAACACGGACATCCAGACAGAAAATCATGGCATTGTCGTGAATGAGCATTACCAAACCAAAGAGTCGCATATTTACGCAATAGGTGATGTCATTGGCGGTCTTCAGCTGGCGCATGTCGCATCACATGAAGGCATGATTGCAGTAGAACATATGGCTGGTCAAGATCCAAAGCCGCTTGATGAAACGCTCGTGTCTAAATGTGTGTACTCTCACCCAGAAACCGCTAGCGTTGGACTGACTGAACAGGCGGCAAAAGAGCAAGGCTACGAAGTCAAGATTGGGAAGTTTCCCTTTATGGCCATCGGAAAAGCGCTTGTATTTGGAGAGTCTGATGGATTTGTCAAAATCATTGCTGACCAAAAGACAGATGATATCTTAGGGATTCATATGATTGGTCCTCATGTAACAGATATGATATCTGAAGCTGGATTAGCCAAAGTATTAGATGCAACTCCGTGGGAAGTGGGACAGACGATCCACCCGCATCCAACCTTGTCAGAGGCAATTGGCGAGGCAGCACTGGCTGTTGACGGAAAGGCGATCCATTTTTAATCAAGGAGGGAAACATGATGAGTAACATGCGTCATCAGGAATTAGGATTATCAGATGAACAAGCGATTGACATATATAGAACCATGCTTTTAGCAAGAAAAATTGATGAACGGATGTGGCTTTTAAACCGTTCTGGAAAAATTCCATTCGTCATCTCTTGTCAAGGACAGGAAGCGCAGCAAGTCGGTGCCGCTTTTGCCCTCAATAGGGAAGAGGATTACGTTTTACCTTATTACCGTGATATGGGGGTTGTCCTTGCATTCGGGATGACGGCGAAAGATTTAATGATGTCTGGTTTTGCGAAAAAAGACGATCCAAACTCAGGCGGGAGACAGATGCCAGGTCATTTTGGGCAAAGATCAAACCGAATTGTGACTGGATCATCGCCTGTGACAACACAGGTTCCTCATGCGGTTGGCATCGCACTTGCCGGGCGTCTAGAGCAAAAGAATTTTGTTAGCTTTGTCACGTTCGGTGAAGGCTCTTCAAACCAAGGAGACTTTCACGAAGGCGCCAACTTTGCTGCAGTGCATAAGCTGCCTGTTATTTTCATGTGTGAAAACAATAAGTATGCGATTTCTGTCCCGTATGACAAACAAGTGGCATGTGAGCGTATTTCAGATCGTGCAATAGGGTACGGAATGCCAGGTGTGACGGTTGATGGAAATGATCCGCTTGAAGTGTATGCAGCGGTCAAAGAAGCGAGAGACCGTGCGGCAAGAGGCGAAGGCCCAACATTGATCGAAACCATTTCTTACCGGTTAACTGCGCATTCAAGTGATGACGATGATTCTAGCTATCGAGAAAAAGAAGAAGTGCTCGAAGCTAGAAAGAAAGATCCGCTCATTCAATATGAAACGTACTTAATCGAAGGAAATGTCATGACTTCTGAAATGAAAGAAGACATGACCAAAGAAATCATGCAAATCGTAAACGAAGCCACTGATGAAGCGGAAAATGCAGCTTATGCCGATGCAGAAAGCGCACTTCGTTACGTGTATGCGGAGTAAGGGGAAGAAAAATGCCTGTTATGTCATATATAGACGCTATTACACTAGCGATGAAAGAAGAAATGGAGCGAGATCCGAAAGTGTTTGTGCTCGGAGAGGATGTCGGGAAAAAAGGCGGCGTATTTAAAGCAACAGCGGGTCTTTACGAGCAATTTGGAGAAGCGCGCGTCATGGATACACCTCTTGCCGAATCAGCGATTGCAGGTGTAGGTATTGGGGCTGCTATGTATGGAATGCGTCCGATCGCAGAGATGCAATTTGCGGATTTTATTATGCCAGCCATCAACCAAATCATTTCAGAGGCTGCAAAAATTAGATATCGTTCCAATAATGATTGGAGCTGCCCAATGGTCATTCGTGCTCCTTACGGGGGCGGCGTACACGGGGCGCTTTATCATTCACAATCGGTCGAAGCCATTTTTGCCAATCAGCCAGGCTTAAAGATTGTGATGCCTTCTACACCTTATGATGTCAAAGGGTTGTTAAAAGCCGCAGTGCGTGATCCAGATCCTGTATTGTTCTTTGAACACAAACGTGCATACCGTCTCATTAAAGGAGAAGTGCCTGAAGAGGATTATACGCTCCCTATTGGAAAAGCGGATGTGAAACGAGAAGGCGATGACATTACGGTCATTACATATGGCCTTTGTGTTCATTTTGCCCTCCAAGCAGCAGAGCGCCTTGCGAAGGACGGAATTTCTGCTCATATTCTCGATTTACGTACAGTGTACCCGCTTGATCAAGAAGCGATTATTGAAGCGGCATCAAAAACAGGGAAAGTACTCTTGTTAACAGAAGATACAAAAGAAGGAAGCATCATGAGTGAAGTAGCGGCCATCATTTCAGAGCACTGCTTGTTTGATTTAGATGCGCCAATTAAACGTCTAGCAGGACCTGATATCCCTGCAATGCCTTATGCACCGACAATGGAGAAATTCTTCATGGTTAATCCGGATAAGGTAGAAGCTGAAATGAGAGAACTAGCGGCGTTTTAAGAAAGAGGAGGGTTTCAAAGTGGCAACTGAACAAATGAAAATGCCTCAGCTTGGTGAAAGTGTAACAGAAGGAACCATTAGCAAATGGCTCGTTTCACCTGGCGATCATGTGAATAAATACGATCCGATTGCGGAAGTCATGACAGATAAAGTAAATGCAGAAGTTCCGTCATCCTATACAGGAACAATCACTAAACTAGCGGCTGCAGAGGGTGATACACTTCAAGTAGGAGAAGTGTTTTGTGAAATTGAAGTAGAAGGCAGTGCGCAGCAGAGTGCGAAAACAGAAGAGGCGCCTGCGCAAGATGAAGCACCAGAACCTGACCAAACAAATGTGGATCAGAGTCAAAAGAAACGATACTCTCCGGCAGTCCTGCGTTTAGCAGATGAGCACGGAATTGATTTAGCGGCTGTTCATGGAACGGGAGCTGGCGGCAGAATCACAAGAAAAGATTTGCTGAAGCTTATCGAAAGTGGAGTCGCACAAGAAACGGCAGCACCTGTGAGTGAAGGTACGGGTCAAACAGAACCTGCAAAGCCGTCACAAGCAAAAGCAGCTCCTTCCATCCCTTCAATGCCTGGAGATGTTGAACTGCCGGTCACTCCGATTAGACAGGCGATTGCCGCAAACATGCTAAGAAGCAAGCATGAAATTCCACATGCCTGGACGATGATGGAAGTGGATGTGACAAACCTTGTGACAAGAAGAAATCAGCTAAAAGATCAATTCAAAGCAAAAGAAGGCTTTAATTTGACGTTCTTTGCGTTCTTTGTCAAAGCAGTGGCTCAGGCCTTAAAGGAATTCCCTGAAATGAACAGCATGTGGGCTGGTGATAAAATTGTTCAAAAGAAAGCGATCAATGTCTCCATTGCTGTTGCGACAGATGACGCTCTTTTTGTCCCAGTGATTAAAGATGCGGATGAGAAAACGATTAAGGGAATCGCCAAGGAAATTCATGAACTTGCTTTCAAGGTCAGACAAGGCAAACTGAAGCAAAGTGACATGGAAGGCGGCACTTTCACTGTGAACAACACAGGATCGTTTGGTTCGGTTCAATCAATGGGGATCATTAACTATCCGCAAGCAGCCATTTTACAAGTAGAATCTATTGTAAAGCGCCCGATGATTGTAAATGGTATGATTGCCGCAAGAGATATGGTGAATCTTTGTCTTTCATTAGATCATAGAGTACTCGATGGTCTTGTATGCGGTAGATTCCTGCAAAGAATTAAACAAATTCTTGAAGGCATTGACGAAGAGACGTCCGTCTATTAAGCTCATTTATATGTCCCCTTCTCACAATGAGAGGGGGATTTCCATATCAATCAGAAAGGAGCGATGAGATGTCTGGATTAGATTTCTTTGCTTTTCTTACGATTGGTCTGATGTTTATCACAGCCATTGCGTTCGCTTTTCTTCGGTATATTTCCAAATCACGCAATCATCCTGAACGCTTACTGCTAATCATATCAATCGTTTCAATCTTTCAAATCGCCTATTGCTTGTTGATGATAGGTGGATTTAAAGGAGTCGCCAATAGTTTATTAGGCATTTCCCTTCTTATAGGTACACTGCTAGGGTATGCACTTGAATATTTATACAGACGTTATATCAAAAAAACGCCCGCATCGAAATGATGCAGGCGCTTTTTATTCTGCTGGAACAATAAAGGTCAAATGCTGTTTTAATACTTCAAGGGAAGAAGGAGCAGTCATATATACCTCACCATCTGTATCTGCATCCATTTCCTCTTTTGTATGAATATGAATGCGGGATGCTTGAATAAGAGACAGGTCACCTTTAAAATCTTCTAGCTCTTCGCGGTTCATTGAAAAAATCTCTTTTAAAGCAGAGAAACTCGTATTTCTGCAAATTAAAATTTCGGCTTTTCCATCATCAATTGAAGCATTTGGCAGATCTATTTTATTTGTACCGATAAAGTGCCCATTCATGACAAGGACAATCACAGCTTCTTCTTCCCAGTTTTCCTCTTCGGTTTCAATGCGTACGTAGAAAGGTTCTGTCTGCTGAAGGGTTCGAAGAGCGCTCGTGAAGTAACTGATTTTTCCGAGGACAGCTTTTTCTTTATCATTAATATTGTTTGAGGTATCTGCGATGAGACCAATCCCCCAAAAATTTAAAAGGTATCGATCCTCTGCTTTGATTAAATCGACCTTTTTTTCAGTGCCATCTATCACCATTTGAGCGGCCTTTGGCATCTGCTGAGGGATGCCCAGCGTTCTAGAAAAGTCATTGCACGTCCCGCCAGGTAAGATCGCTACAGCTGGCCTTTTTTCTAAACCGCCAATTCCATTCATACATTCATGGACGGTTCCGTCTCCGCCTAGTATAATCAACAATTCAATCGACTCATCCATCTCGCGGCAGAAATGATAGGCATCATTCGGCTGTTTTGTAGGCTTAAGGATGAGTTCATCAATATGTAAAGAAAGAAGAGGCACTGTTTGACCTAGTGTTTTTTCCATGTTTTTTTGTCCAGCATTTCCGTTATAAATGAGTATCGCTTTTTTGAATTGTGCCATCACGCAGTTCTCCCTTTCATCACTTTATTATCACTTTTCCCCAATTCCACAGGTCATAAACGACGTTTGAAAAAAGTGAAGGGGACGAAACAAGACATTTGCCCGCCGGCGTTTTCCTTGATATGATGTAGTTAAAATGGTTTGGTACGTAGAAGGAGTGGACGGTTATGAATATTGATTTTAATTTATTTATGAATGATATCGTGAAACAAGCACGAGAAGAAATTAAACAGGCAGGCTATACGGAGCTGACAACAGCTGAAGAAGTTGATGAAGCGCTAACGAAAAAAGGAACGACACTTGTTATGGTGAATTCAGTGTGCGGCTGTGCAGGCGGTATTGCAAGACCAGCGGCTGGTTATTCTGTTCATTACGATAAGCGTCCAGATCAATTGCTCACAGTGTTTGCTGGACAGGACAAAGAAGCAACCGCAAGAGCACGTGAATACTTTGAAGGCTTCCCGCCATCTTCACCATCATTTGCTCTATTAAAAGACGGGAAGATCATTAAAATGGTCGAACGTCACGAAATCGAAGGACATGAACCGATGGAAGTGGTGTCAAAACTTCAAGCCGCTTTCGATGAGTATTGCGAAGAAGTGTAACATGTTACTTTTGAATGAATCATTTAGAGGCAGTCCGGTCTTTTGATCGGTCTGTTTTTTTGTTTTATATGACATACGAATCAAAATAATTTTAGCAAAATACTATTGCATATCAAAAAGAAAGTGTTTAAAATACATTATAGTGAATAAATATTCAAATCTACTCATGATTTTAAATACTAGGAGGCATTATCATATGAAAAAGTGGTTATTATTACTTATGACAGCTGGTCTTGCAGCTGCATTAGCAGCATGCGGAACTTCTTCTAATAATTCAAACGCATCAGGAGACGACAAAACACTCATTATGGCGACTTCAGCAGATTATCCGCCATTTGAATCAAAAGATGGTGATAAAATTATCGGTTTTGATGTCGACCTTGCTACAGCTCTAGCGAAAAAGAACGGCTACAAGCTAGAAATTCAAGATATGGACTTTGCAAGCCTCGTGTCAGCTCTTAAAACAAATAAAGCTGATATTGTGCTTGCAGGTATGACACCTACTGAAAAGCGTAAAAAACAAGTTGATTTCTCAGATGTTTACTACAATGCTGAAAACTTGGTTGTATCAAAAAAATCTAGCGGTATGAAAACAGAGAAAGATTTAAAAGACAAAACGGTTGGCGTTCAATTAGGTTCTATCCAGCAAGATGAAGCAAATGGATTGCAAAAGAAATATAACTTAACGGTCGAAGATCGTAATAAAATCTCTGATATCATTCAAGAAATTAAGGCAGGCCGTTTTGATGCAGCCATTATTGAAGATAAAGTAGCGGCTGGCTACTTGAAAAAGGAAAAAGATTTCCAAGCGTTTGGATTGAATAGCTCAAACGAAGGTTCAGCCATTGCATTCAAAAAAAATAGCGACTTAACAGCGAAATTCAATAAATCATTAAAAGAAATGAAGGATAATGGCGAACTTGATAAACTCATTAAAAAATGGTTTGCTGATGAAAAGTAAGTCAGGAAAAGGATCAGCGTCATTCATGAAAATCAAGTAGAAAGCGCTGAAAAGTTCAACATGTGTTGAACTTTTTTCCTGTTTTATTCTTTGATTTTATCTGAAGGAAAAAAAGGAGAATATCATGATGGATTTTAAAGATGTAATACCTCAGATGCCCTTTATTTTAGAAGGTCTTAAAGTAACGCTTTCTATTGTTGTGGTATCATTGTTCCTTGGTTTTATTTTAGGAATCTTATTAACGCTCTGTAAAATTAGTGTATTTAAGCCGCTTATCTGGCTAGCCGATTTTTATACGTCAATCTTCCGAGGCACACCGCTTGTGCTTCAGCTTTTGATTATTTATTTTGGTCTTCCCCAGCTGCTCGGCTTTCAAATTGATCAATACTGGGCAGCTGTAGCCGCCTTTTCACTAAACTCGGCGGCGTACGTTTCTGAGATCATTCGTGCAGGAATCAATGCCATTGATAAAGGGCAAAAAGAAGCGGCCGTTGCTTTAGGTATCCCGTATGCTAAAATGATGAAGGACTTATTGCTTCCGCAAGCATTCAAAAATATTTCACCAGCACTTGTGAACGAAACGATTACACTGACAAAAGAATCAGCGATTGTCACAGTCATTGGACTTGGCGATGTCATGAGACGAGCCTATCAAGCAGGTGCCGTCACCTATAACTATCTTGAACCGCTTATTTTTGCGGGTCTCATCTATTATGTCATCGTGCTTATTCTTACCTTCGTCGGCAAATCGGTGGAAAGGAAGTTAAAATCAAATGATTAAAATAGAGAAACTCACAAAATCTTTCGGTAAAAATGAAGTGTTGAAAGGGATTGATACCACGATTAAAGAAGGCGAAGTGGTAGCTGTCATCGGGCCGTCTGGTTCAGGAAAATCAACATTTCTTCGCTGTATTAACTTACTTGAAAAACCGACTTCTGGAGTGATTACGATTCAGGGGACGGAAATTACCAATCCAAAAACAAATGCACTAAAAGTGCGCGAAAATATTGGTATGGTGTTTCAACATTTTCACTTATTCCCGCACAAAACAGTGCTAGAAAATATTACGTATGCGCCAATGAATGTAAAGAACCAATCGAAGGAAGACAGCATCAAGCAGGCAGAGGATCTTTTAAAAAAGGTAGGACTTTTAGAGAAAAAAAATGATTATCCGAACCGGCTGTCAGGTGGTCAAAAGCAGCGTGTCGCCATTGCACGTGCTCTTGCAATGACACCAGATATCATGCTTTTTGACGAGCCGACGTCTGCTCTTGATCCAGAAATGGTAAAGGAAGTATTAGAGGTCATGAAAGAGCTCGCTCAATCTGGGATGACGCTGATGATCGTCACACATGAAATGGGCTTTGCAAAAGAAGTGGCAGACCGTGTGATCTTTATGGATGATGGGAAAATTGTAGAGGATGCCAATCCTGTAGAATTCTTTGAATCTCCGTCTTCACAGCGTGCTCAAGATTTCTTACAAAAAATATTATAATGAAAAAAACGAGGAGGAGACTTAACATCTCCTTCTTTTTTTGATTATAATGGGGAAAGTAAAAAAAGTTCATCATTTCACAAAAGTAGACAGAAAAGAGTGAATCACATCATGTTTAAAATCGGCTACCGAACGCTGAAAACAGCATTAGGAACAGCTCTAGCCATTTACATTGCACAAATGCTCGGTCTGCAAAACTATTCAGCTGCCGGCATTATTACGATCCTATGTATTCAGGTGACGAAAAAAAGGTCACTCCTCGCATCTGGGGCCCGCTTTGCCGCATGCAGTCTTGCCATCTTATTTTCTTATTTGTTTTTTGATCTGATTGGGTATCATCCTTTCGTCATTGGACTGATGCTGCTCGTCTTTATTCCAACAACGGTCTTGCTTCGGATTAAAGAAGGGATTGTCACAAGTTCAGTGATTATCCTTCATTTGTATATGTCTGGAGGCATTACGCTTCATCTCATCTTGAATGAGCTTTTACTCATCACCATTGGTGTAGGGGTCGCACTCATTATGAACCTGTATATGCCTAGCGTTGATAAAAAGCTGAAACAATACAGTGAACAGATTGAAGCGAATTTTGCGAAAATCTTTGAAGAAATCGAGCAATATTTAATGACCGGAAAACAAGACTGGACAGGAAAAGAAATACCAGAGACGCATCAATTGATTAAAGAAGCGAAAGCTCTTGCATACCGTGATGTTGAAAACCATGTCTTAAGACATGAAAATCTGTATTATCATTATTTCAACATGAGACAAAAGCAATTTGAAATCATTGAGCGGGTGCTTCCGAAAATTACGTCCATTTCTGTTACAACGGAGCATGGGCAAATCATTGCAGAATATATTAGAGATTTACGAGAACATATTCACCCAGGGAACACGGCGCATAAGTTCTTAAGACGCCTGATTGATATGAAAGAAGAGTTTGATGCACTGCCGCTTCCGCAAACACGTGAAGAATTTGAAGCTAGAGCCGCACTCTTTCATTTTCTCGGGGAAATGGAACAATATTTGGTGCTGAAAAGTTATTTTAAAGGGATGAAAGAATAAAGACGCATGAGTTCCTCCTTCATTGGTCAATCTAATGAAAAAGGAGGAGCCTATGCGTCTTTTATTTTATACTGTGCTGACCATGTCCCTTTCACCCATCTGGCCGCTCGGGCAAAACCCGCTTCCAGGAGACCCGTATGTCATTATTAATAAACAAACGAACGAGCTTGCGTATATTGATCATGGGAAAATTCAAAAAGTCTACCCGGCTTCTACTGGCAAAACAGCTGATTTAACGCCAGAAGGTGAATTTACAATTATGATCAAAGCGAAAGATCCTTATTACAGAAGAAAAAATATTGAAGGCGGCGCAAAGAATAACCCACTCGGCCGAAGGTGGATTGGATTTGATGCGCGAGGAACCGACGGGAGAATCTATGGAATTCATGGAACAAGTGATGAGACATCGATAGGGAAATTTATTACGGCAGGCTGTGTACGTCTTCATAATCAAGATGTAGAACGGCTATTTGATCAGCTTCCAGTTGGTACAAAAGTATGGATCACGAAATCAAGCGATGCATTTGAAAAACTGGCCAAAGACAAACAGGCCATTCGTTAAAAAACGAATCACCTGCTTGTCTGCTTTTTTATCAACACTTTATAAAAAGGCTGCCGCTCCTGCTAAAAGTGAAGAAATTAACAGTAAGCTAATCATGAGCAATACCATAAATTTCATGAATTTCTGAGACATATCGCACCCCTATAATCAAATGTTTTTGCGACGAGCGCACCTTTCTTTATTCTAGCTCGTTTTTACGCAGGCGACAAGTGATGTACAAAGGAAGTGAACGGATGAATCAAATCGATCATATTGCCATTGCCGTTTTTTCTATTCAAAAAACAGCACGTACGTTCTCTAGGCTGTTTAACTGGGAATTTTCAGACATAGAAGTACTTCCGAATCAAGGGGTCAAAGTATCTTTTGCTTCCCTAGGTGATCTGCACATTGAGTTGATTGAACCGATATCAAATCACAGCACATTACATACCTTCTTAACAAAAAGAGGAGAGGGGCTTCATCATATTGCATTAAAGTCAGGTGACATTCAGGCTGATCTCAGTCAACTTGACGAGCTCGGCATGCAGCTCATTCAAAAGGGCGCACAAAATGGTGCGAACGGAAAGCGCATTGCGTTTATTTCACCAAAAGAAACGTCAGGTGTGCTAATTGAATTGTGTGAGCCTTTGAAAGGAGAGAAACAGGAAGATGCATGAATCGTTCAATGACTTGACTGAATGGCGCGAGAAAGCTTTAAGGGGCGGTGGTGAAAAACGAGTAGCGGCTCACCGAAACAAAGGAAAGCTGACTGTTCGGCAGCGGCTTCATGAACTTCTTGATGAAGGAAGCTTTATGGAAATTCAGTCATTCGCTAAAGGCTGCCGCTCAGAACATTTAGGGGATGGCGTTGTCACTGGGACGGGACTGATTCATGGGAGACAAGTAGGCGTATATGCACAAGATGCGACCGTGTACGGGGGTTCACTAGGGGACATGCATGCGAAAAAGATAGCGGCTTTAATGGATTTGGCTGCTAAAAATCAAATGCCTGTTATCGGTCTAAAAGACTCAGGTGGTGCGAGAATTCAGGAGGGTGTGGTATCATTAGAGGGATACGGTCAGATTTTTAAACGGAATGTGCTGTACTCTGGTCAAATTCCACAAATATCCGTTATTTTAGGCTCCTGTGCGGGAGGTGCAGTTTATTCACCTGCACTGACGGATTTTGTATTCATGACGGAGCAAACAGCTCATATGTTTTTAACTGGACCGAAAGTGATAGAAAAAGCAACAGGAGAGACGGTCTGTCCTGACCGGCTTGGAGGTGCAGCAGTTCAGCATCAAACAAGTGGGAATGTGCACTATACAGGGAAAGATGAGAAAGACGTGTTAAAAGCAGTTCGAACGCTTTTAACGTACATACCAACGAAACGACGGCCTGTCATTCATCGTAAGGTGCAAAAGCATGATGCGAGCGATCTTGGGAACATCTTGCCAAAGGAGCCATCACGTACTTATGATGTCAAACAAGTGGTGACAGCGATCACCGACCACGGCTCATTTTTTGAAACGCAGCGTTGTTTCTCCAAAAATATCGTCACAGGTTTTGCCAGATTACAAGGGTCTTCCATTGGTCTTGTAGCCAATCAGCCTAAGGTGCTGGCAGGAAGCCTTGACCTCAATGCTGCTGATAAAGCGGCTCGGTTTATTCGATTTTGCGATGCATTTCATATTCCCATTTTAACCCTTGTGGACGTTCCTGGTTTTTTGCCAGGGGAGAAAGCTGAGCATGCAGGCATTATCCGCCACGGCGCAAAGCTTCTGTATGCGTACGCTGAGGCGACCGTTCCAAAGATCACTGTGATTTTGCGAAAGGCATTTGGCGGTGCATACGTTGCGATGAATAGTAAGGGATTAGGTGCTGACTTTGTATATGCATGGCCAGAGGCAGAAATTGATGTCATGGGAAAATCGTTTGCAGACGAAATTGTTCATCCTGCTTTGCGTGAGGTGGACAATGAACCTAGTGTCATGAAGGCAGCACAATTAGGATTAATCGACGATATTTTAATGCCAGATGAAACGAGAGAACGGCTCATTCGCTCATTTGACCTGCTTCGCAGTAAGGAAGAAGATAGACCGTTAAAAAAGCATGGAAACATGCCGCTATAAGAGGAGGAACATCATCATGATCAATGAGAAACGCTTATTAGACGAATTTTTAGAACTTGTTCAAATCGATTCAGAAACGAAACATGAAGAAAAAATTGTTGAAGTCCTAAAAGAGAAATTTACTGGTTTAGGGCTTATTGTAGTTGAAGATGATTCAAAAGAGACAACCGGCCACGGAGCAGGCAATCTTATTTGCACACTTGAAGGGAATCAAGAGGCAGATACGATTTATTTTACTTCTCATATGGATACAGTTGTACCAGGTAATGGTGTTAAGCCAGTCATTGAAGACGGCTATGTCAAGACAGATGGCACAACCATTCTTGGTGCTGACGATAAAACAGGGCTTGCTGCAATGTTTGAAGCGATCCGTGTCCTAAAAGAGAAAAATGTACCGCATGGCAAGATTGAATTTGTCATTACAGCTGGTGAAGAATCAGGACTTGTAGGAGCAAAAGCGTTAGATCCGAAACTGATGACAGCAAAATATGGTTATGCCCTTGATTCAGATGGCAAGGTCGGTACCATTATCGTGGCTGCGCCAACACAGGCGAAAGTACGCGCAACCATTTACGGAAAAACAGCTCACGCAGGTGTGGCACCTGAAAAAGGCGTCTCTGCGATTACGATTGCATCAAAAGCGATCGCCAGCATGCCGCTTGGCCGTATTGATGAAGAAACAACGGCGAATATCGGCCGCTTTGAAGGCGGAACACAAACGAATATTGTCTGTGATCAAGTGGATATTTTGGCAGAGGCACGTTCTTTAGAACCGGCAAAAATGGAAGCGCAAGTAGCGAAAATGAAAGAAGCCTTTGAAAAAACCGCTAAAGAAATGGGCGGAAGTGCCGATGTACAAATTGACATCATGTATCCAGGCTTTAAATTCTCACACGGCGATCAAGTCGTTGAAGTGGCGAAAAAAGCGGCTGCGAAAATTGGCCGTCCTTCAGAACTACAGACAAGCGGGGGAGGCAGTGATGCAAACGTCATTGCTGGAAACGGCATCCCGACCGTCAACCTAGCTGTTGGATATGAAGATATTCATACGAAAAATGAGAAAATGCCGATTGAAGAATTAGTCAAGACAGCTGAAATGGTTCTCGCCATTATCGAAGAAACGACAAATCCATCGTAAAGGCAGGAGACTCTGTGAGCACGCAAAAGATCATTATTTTCCAAGTGGGACAAGAGGATTTTGGTATCAGCGTAGAGCATATACGCTCGATTGAGAAGGTCCCTTATTTACAAGAAGTATCGAACCTTCCAAAAGAGATTAAAGGACTCATGTCGTTAAGAGGAGAGGTCATTCCAGTCAGTGACACAGGTGTCATGCTGCACGGAAAACCTCTGGATGTAACCGAACAGTCTAAGGTTCTACTATTTGAATTAAACGATCAAATGATTGGCTGCCTTGTTTCTGATGCAAAAGATATCATTGATATCGAGCTAAGTGAGATCAAGCCATTTCATATGAACACAAAAGCATCTGAATATTTCTTCGGCGTCGTTGAGAGAGAGAACAAGATGATTTTACAAGTGGACCCTAATAAGTTTCTAGGGAAAATTGAGGATCTTGATCAATTGCCTGAGCGATTGAAAGAGGAATTGGCATAAACAAAGGCCCCTTATCCATGGATAAGGGGTCATTTTGCGTGCCGGAGCTCACGAATCTTTTATTTGTTGCGCTCTACAGAAGACAAATATAGCCCCCTTATCATGTTTAGGTAAGGGGGCTATAATTTATTCAGCTGCTGGGTTAATTGAATCGTTTGCCGCAGCTTTTGTTTTTGATTTTTGGTACATCACATTTAAAATAATCGTTTGAATGGTGAGTAAAAGTCCACTTGTCATCCAATATAAAGGAAGAGCAGCGGGAGCATTAATTGATAGAAACAGCATCATGACTGGGAAAATCATGCCCATGATTTTTGCTTGTTTCAGTGCAGCTTCTGTTTGGGTGCCTGATTGCTTTGCGAATTTTTGTGTGACATAAAATTGCAAGAAATACATGGCCCCTGCAAAGATTGCCACCAAAAGATCAGTTTGTCCTAAGTTAAACCATAAGAACGAATGCGTTGCGATCTCAGGTGTTGAGCGAATTGCCGAGTAAAAGCCAAGAACAATTGGGATTTGAATCAGCATCGGCAGACAGCCCATTGCCAGCGGGTTCACATTGTTGTCTTTATATACTTTCATCATTTCCATTTGCAGTTCTTTTTGTTTTTCAGGTTCTTTCGTTTTTTTCAATTTGCTTTGTATTTGGTCAATCTGAGGTTTAACGAGTGCCATTTTCTCTTGCATCACTCTCTGCTTTTTAAATTGGTTTGCAAAAAGCGGGAAAATAAGCAGCCGGACAATCAATGTCACGAACATAATGGATAAACCGTAGTCATCATGGAAAAAGTTCGCAAGCCAGATAATCAACTCAGAAAAAGGCTGAACAAAATAATGATGGAAAAACCCATCAGAGCTTGTATTTGTTTGCGCACTCGCAGCAAATGCCGGTGACGCTACCATCATCAAAAATAAAGTCGTACAAATAGTCAATAAACGTTTCAATTCGTTTCCTCCTCAATAATAAAATCTAATAAGAGAGAGGAAGCGAATGGTCTTCATCATCATTTGATGATCTTTTCATTCGAATGACTTTACTAATCCAAGTTGTAATGCGATCATATATGATAAACAGAAAGTCTGTTCGATTCAAACAAGATGCGTCCAACTCTTCTAAACGATGTCCTCCGAGGTGCTCGTTCATTCGGCAGTCTTTTAATAAGAAAGCAATACCGATGGCGGTCAGCGCTGGAAGAATAATCGTAAAGAATTCAACAAGGAAAAAGACTTCATTGAATGTATCAATAATCATGATTATCACATCCATTTCATTACTCACAGTGTACTATACACCATATGAAATGTCTAATAGAACAAACAGGTGAAATCACGGTGAAGTGAAGGAAAGTAGATCACCTAAGGAGGCAAGCAAATGGCTGATTCTCAAAAGAAGGGGCGAATCATTTTTCATATTGATATGAATAGTTTTTATGCATCGGTAGAAATGGCGTATGATCCTTCTTTGAGAGGGAAACCTTTAGCCATTAGCGGAAATGCAAAAGAGCGCAAAGGCATAGTTGTAACCTGCAGCTACGAGGCAAGAGCACTCGGGGTGAAGCCGCCGATGCCACTTTGGGAAGCGAAGCGGCTATGTCCGGGACTGATTGTGCGTACACCCAACTTCGACCGGTACCGCAGCTCCTCACAAGAAATGTTTACCATACTAAGAGAATATAGTGACTTAGTTGAACCCGTTTCAATTGATGAAGGCTATATTGATTTAACCGATACACCTTATGCTGAGCATGCCGTAAAAACCGCTCATGATATTCAAACGAGGCTCGTAGAAGAGCTCATGCTTCCATCGAGTATTGGCATTGCACCGAATAAATTTCTAGCGAAGATGGCGTCTAATTGGAAAAAGCCAATGGGCATTACCATTTTGCGTAAACGAGATGTCCCGACAATGCTCTGGCCGCTCCCTGCAGGTGACATGCATGGGGTTGGACAGAAAACGGCAGATAAGCTGAAAACCATCGGAATTCATACTATTGAAGATTTAGCAAAAGCGAATGAATATGCGCTGAAAGAGTTATTAGGCATCAATGGACCGAGGTTAAAGCAAAAAGCAAACGGAGAGCATGACGGCATTGTCGACCCAGAAAGAATATACGAATTTAAATCTGTCGGCAATTCTTCCACTCTTCCTCACGATTCTGATGATACAGATGAACTCGTCTCATTAATAGAAAAACTGTCGCAATCGGTGAGTGCCAGATTACGAAGAAAAGAAGTGATGGCGAACCGGCTGCTCATTATGATTCGGTATGCAAGCTGGAAAAATATCACACGGAGCGTCACACTCACGAATCCAACTGATCGAAAGGAAGATCTATTTGAGGCGGCAAAGCAGCTATTCCTAAAGCATTGGAATGACCAGCCAGTAAGACTTTTAGGTGTGACGGGGACCGATCTTGTGGAACGAAAATCAGCCGTCAAGCAGCTTGATTTATTCTCTTATACAGAAGATGCAAAAGACGAACCGCTCCAATCTCTTTTAGACGGACTGAAAGAAAAATACGGTAAACCACTCATTCAAAGAGGGGTGACCATTAAGGAAAAAGAGAGCAAAACAAGTGGTACAAGTTTTAATAAAGACTTTTTTCAGGACGAAAGAGGAAATGACTAGCCTGAAAACTTGATAAAAGAGGTGATGTTGTGGTAATTTCAAAGGGTACATCATTTCAGCAGTAATCAATATAGTGTGTTAGAAGGGACGTCAGAATTATGTCAAAACAACAAATCGGTGTCGTTGGACTAGCCGTTATGGGGAAAAACCTTGCCCTAAATATTGAAAGCCGCGGTTTCTCCGTGTCCGTTTATAACAGATCTAGCAGCAAAACAGAAGAGTTTCTTCAAGAATCACAAGGGAAAAACGTTGTAGGCACATACAGCATTGAAGAATTTGTTCAATCGCTTGAAACGCCGCGTAAAATTCTTTTAATGGTAAAAGCGGGTGCAGCAACAGATGCAACCATTCAATCATTACTTCCTCACCTAGAGAAAGGTGACATTTTAATTGATGGTGGAAATACATATTACAAGGATACTCAAAGACGTAACCAAGAGCTTGCGGAAAGTGGTATTCACTTCATTGGTACAGGTGTTTCTGGCGGTGAAGAAGGCGCACTTAAAGGTCCTTCTATCATGCCTGGCGGTCAAAAAGAAGCGCACGAGCTAGTGAAACCAATTTTAGAAGCCATCTCTGCGAAAGTAGATGGTGAGCCTTGTACAACGTATATCGGTCCAGATGGAGCAGGACATTATGTCAAAATGGTTCATAACGGTATCGAGTACGGAGACATGCAATTGATCTCTGAATCATATTTTATCTTGAAGCATGTCGCTGGATTATCAGCAGAGGAGCTTCATGAAGTATTCTCAGAGTGGAATAAAGGCGAGCTTGACAGCTATTTAATTGAAATTACAGCTGACATTTTCACAAAAGTGGATGAGGAAACGAACCAGCCACTAGTAGATGTCATCTTAGATAAAGCCGGCCAAAAAGGAACTGGAAAATGGACAAGCCAAAGCTCACTTGATTTAGGTGTCCCGCTTCCAATCATTACGGAATCTGTTTTCGCACGTTTTATTTCTGCGATGAAAGATGAGCGTGTGGAAGCAAGTCAATTAATTCAAGGGCCTGAGCCAACTCAATCAGCTGAAGATAAACAAGCATTAATCGAAGCTGTTAGAAAAGCTCTCTTCATGAGTAAAATCTGCTCATATGCACAAGGTTTTGCGCAAATGAAAGCAGCGTCTGAAGAGTATAACTGGGATTTAAAATACGGTGAAATTGCGATGATCTTCCGTGGTGGATGTATCATTCGTGCAGCCTTCCTGCAGCAAATCAAAGAAGCATATGACCGTAACCCTGAATTGAAAAACCTATTGCTTGATCCTTACTTCAAGGATATCGTAGAAAGCTATCAATCATCACTTCGTAAAGTGATTTCACTTGCAGTAGAACAAGGTGTTCCTGTTCCTTCATTCTCAAGTGCACTTGCTTACTTTGATAGCTATCGTACAGCTGTCCTTCCAGCTAACTTAATTCAAGCACAGCGTGACTACTTCGGCGCACATACGTATGAGCGCACAGATAAAGAAGGCGTCTTCCATACTGAATGGATGAAATAAGTATAAAACCTCAAAAGACCTTACCTTGGTAAGGTCTTTTTTGTGTTTACATCTATTCGGCTAAAAATCCGAAAAAGAGGGATGCTAAGTAAAAAAGAACAGAAAGTAGGGATAGAAGTGGGCATTTTATATGCACTTCTCCCAGCGATATTTTGGGGAAGTATTGTTCTCATCAGTGTCAAACTTGGCGGGAATGCCTATCAGCAAACACTCGGCATTACCCTTGGCGCTTTTTTGTTTTCAATCGGCGCCTATTTGATCAAAATGCCGGAACTGACACCGCTTATTTTTGCGGTTTCCGTTATCTCTGGGATCTTTTGGAGTATTGGGCAAATGAATCAGCTTTCAAGTGTCGCCTTTCTAGGGGTGTCAAAGGCTGTTCCTTTATCAACGGGTATGCAGCTTGTGAGCACGACATTATTTGGTGTCATTGTCTTCAAAGAATGGCAGACCATGACGGTCATACTTATTGGTTCTTGTGCCATTTTATTTATTATTGCTGGCGTTGTCATGACATCCCTCGGTCAAAAAAAGAGTGGCGGAAACGAGGGCGGCAATTTTAAAAAGGGAATCATCATTTTGCTCATCTCAACCGTAGGCTACGTCGGATATGTCGTCATTTTAAGATGGTTTCATATAGATGGTTGGTCTGCGCTCGTTCCGCAATCTGTCGGCATGCTGCTTTCATCGTTAGCGATTAGTCTAAAGCAAGACCCGTTTAGCAAATATACGTTCAGAAATATCATTGCTGGTCTTGTGTGGTCGACAGGAAATCTAGGGCTTCTTTTGGCGATTCCACTCATTGGCGTAGCAGTAAGTTTTTCCATGTCTCAAACAGGAATTGTCATTTCGACTTTAGGCGGTATTTATTTATTAAAAGAGAAAGCATCTAAAACAAGCTTTGTCATTGCAGGCTGCTTGATGATTATCGCAGGTGGTGTGCTACTAGGTTTTACAAAATAGGAGGTTTTAAGCGAATGTATCCAGATTTGGAAGGAAAAACAGTTCTCATCACAGGAGCAGGTACAGGGATAGGTCAGGCGATGGCGCGCCGGTTTGGACAAGAAAAAGCCAATGTAGTGATCAATTATTTCTCAGATAAAGAAAACCCGGACGACACGATTGCTGAGATTCAAAAAAGTGGCGGACAGGCTGTCAAAATTCAAGGGATGTATCAAAAGAAGAGGATATGAAGGCGATGATTGATCAAGCTGTAAATACATATGGCAGTCTTGATGTCATGATTAATAATGCAGGAATTGAAAATGAAGTTCCTTCAACAGAAATGACGCTAGATAATTGGAACAAAGTGATGTCTACCAATTTAACAGGTATGTTTTTAGGCTGCCGTGATGCATTAAAGTATATGACAGAACATGGGATCGAGGGGTCGATTATTAATATGTCGTCGGTCCACCAGCAAATTCCGTGGCCTCATTTTGTCCATTATGCAGCAAGTAAAGGAGGCGCCAAGCTTTTGACGGAAACGCTGGCACTAGAATATGCCCCTAAAAAAATTCGTGTAAACAGCATTGCACCAGGCGCAATTGATACCCCGATCAATGCCGAAAAATTTGATGATCCAGCATTGAAAAAGGGCGTCATTGAGCTGATACCAATTGGCTATATCGGAAAGCCTGAAGAAGTGGCAGCATGTGCTGTCTGGCTTGCATCAAAAGAAGCGAGCTATGTGACAGGGTTGACGTTATATGTAGACGGCGGTATGACCAAGTACCCGGGATTCCAAGCAGGAAAAGGATAATCGTGCATATGTTGATTACGGGCTGGGCTCAGAGGATAACACAACATCAAATTATGATCTAGTATGTTGTCATGCTAGTGAAAAGCGTGAGCATAAACATTGCACACGCTTTTATCCATTTATTCGCCTTTTTCAAATATGGCTTCTTTGTTCTTCACGATGATGCCTACTTTCGTTTTGACACTAGGAACGCCATCTTTTTGAAGATAATCATATAAAATGGGTTCTATTTCATTGATATCTGTACGAAGTATTTTAGGAGATAACTCCTCGATAAATGGATCGTTTTTAACTGCTAGACAGTTCGCCATTGTATCGAGTGCAATTAAACTGAAAGGTCTTCCTTTGTTTAGCCAAGATTTCATTCTGAGCCATGTTGGAAAGCATGCTGATGCCAACCTGCCCCAACTGTCGTTAAAAGAGGAGCAATGAGACTCCATCCAATCAAGTATGTGATGTGAACGGAAACGATATAGGCTGGAGAGAGCCATCATTGGCAATTCCTTTTCACTTACACATGTCAATTGATCAAAAATACGTCTCATTCCTTCCTCGGCTGGTAAACAACTGGTTGCTGCCCAAGAAAGCGGATGAAAAAATTTATCGGCATCATTCTCCCAAAGCTCTCTTACCCAATCCGAAGCTGCAGTACCTAAAACATCAGCTGCGATCTCCAGCATTCTTGATTTGACTTCATGATTTTCCGTTCCATAAAATCTAGCTTTTACAGACATCAACATTTTTTGTGTATCGTGTTTTTTCAGGGCATTGATGACATCGTATTGAAGAAACCATCTTGTGATTGAGAAATCTAATAAAGACTCCAAATCATGTTGAACCGCTTGTAATGTGGGTATTTTCTCTTCTGCTGTGACCAATACATCTTCTTCTGGCTGACAAGCCTCTCCGTCTTCTTCATAAAAATCATCGTGCAATAAAAATTTCTTTGGAGAGTGGATGATCGCTAAGTGATACCATTCAATTGGCCGTAAAGAATAGGTTAAGAGCCGCCTGTGACAATCATTGCATAATCGATAAGGCTGAGCTGGTTCATCAGAAATTTTTACAACATCAATCTCGTTTCTTTTACAGGCTTCACACAAATGAGTGACTGCCATGATATCCACTCCTTTTGATTGAAAAGATATGAATAGATTCGAAAAGTAGCAGCAAAAGACGTTTACCTATCCATCAAATTGAGTGGGAATAGAAACTGTTTCCATCTCTGGGCAGTTACTTCTCATGATTTATGGGATGAAAAATTGAGTTTTTGAATGAGCTAAGTCATTCGCACTTATTTTAACAAAGTTCTCAAAGACTGTCTTCTGAAGAAGAAGCTACTTTATGGTTCATTCGGAGAGTATTTTTTAAAAGAAAAGGGGTCTCGTTCATATCTGGATGAGATCTTTTTTGTTCTGAAAGCTTGTTGTGAGTATTGGTACGGTCATTTTTAAAATAAAATACAGACATATATAATTAAATGTCTAGACATTTAAAAATAAAAATATATAATATTAACTGGAAGCGCTTTTATTACAACAATGGGGTGAGAGAAATGAAACGTATTTTATTAGCATGCAGTTCAGGTATGTCTACGAGTTTACTAGTCACAAAGATGAAGGCACATGCTGAGTCTATAGGGGAAGAAGCAGAGATTTGGGCAGTCGGACAAGACCAAGCGAGAAAAGAAATGGCACATGCCGATGTTGTATTAATTGGACCGCAAATGAGCTTTTTAAAAGGGGATCTTCAAAAAGAAGCTCAAAAATATGGGATTGAAGTAGAGGTCATTGATATGCAGGCGTATGGGCTAGCAGATGGACAAAAAGCGTATGAACAAGCGGTTTCATTGATGGGGGAATCTTAAAGGATGGAAAAGAAAACACTCGAAGGACTCACGGAAGAACAAATCAGTTTTCAATTGATCTTACACAGCGGAAATGCACGAAGCAAATTGCTTCAATCTCTTAAACAATTTAGAGAAGGTCATGAAACAGTAGCATCTGACCTTCTCAAAGAAGCGGAAGATGATTTGCGGAATGCACATGATATCCATTTTCAAATGGTACAGCAAGAGGCAAGCGGAGAAACGATTTCATTCTCCTTGCTGCTCATGCATGCCGAAGATCATTTCATGTCAACGATGACGATAAAAGAGCTTGTGGGAGAGCTCTTACCGATATTGCAATCACTGAAACAATAAAGGGTGTAAACAAGGGGGGAAACCAATGTTTGATAAAATAAGTGCGATTTTGGTTCCGATTGCTGGGAGATTGAACAACAATCGCTATCTAGGGGTATTAAGGGATGCCTTTATGCTTGCGTTCCCATTAACGATTTTTGGTTCCATCATGGTCGTATTAATGAATCTGCCATTTTTAGATAAGATCATGAGTCAAACAGCACTGGAAGGTGTTCAGTCTGCACTGAATATTGCACCTAGTGCGACCATCAGCATTATGAGTGTGTTTGTTGTATTTGGGATTGGCTACTATTTATCGAAAAGCTATGATGTGGAAGCTGTCTTTGGCGGTGTGATCGCTTTAGCCTCTTTTCTGCTCCTTACGCCATTTTTACTAGAACAAGAGGGCGGTGCATCCATTGCAGGCGTCATCCCAGTCGATCGTTTGGGCGCAAAGGGAATGTTCCTTGGAATGATCACAGGCTTTTTGTCTGCTGAAATTTATCGCTATTTTGTCCAAAAGAAATTTGTCATCAATATGCCGCAAGGGGTTCCGCCAGCTGTTTCTAAGTCTTTTGCTGCACTCATCCCGGCTACTTTGACACTCACAACCTTTTTACTGATCAATATCATCATTACACAAGGGTTCAAAACCAACATGCATGACTTGATTTACAATGCGATTCAGGCGCCGCTTGTCGGACTTGGAAGCGGTATCATTCCGACCTTGATCGCTATTTTCTTTATACAAATTCTTTGGTTCTTTGGGCTCCACGGCCAAATTATTATCAACTCTGTCATGGACCCGATTTGGAATACATTGTCCATTCAAAATCTAGAAAGCTACACAAAAACAGGTGAGGTTCCGAACATCATCAGCAAGCAGTTTATCGAAATCTATACAGTGGGTATGGGTGGAACCGGTATGACGCTAGCTGTTGTGTTTACGATTTTAATTTTTCTTAAAAGTAAGCAATTGAAACAAGTAGCAAAGCTCGGCTTAGGACCAGGTTTATTTAACGTCAATGAACCCATTATCTTCGGTTTACCGATTGTGATGAACCCGCTTATTCTCATTCCATGGATTTTGGCACCAATGGTGATTACTTGTATTTCTTATTTTGCGATGGCCGCAGGTATTGTGCCGCCTCCGACAGGCGTGAATATTCCATGGACAGTACCGATCTTTATTAGCGGAGTCATGGCAACAAATTCATTAGCGGGCGGTCTGCTTCAGCTGTTTAATTTAATGATTGTGTTTGTCATTTGGTTCCCGTTCCTAAAATTTATTGATCGTATGAATGTGAAAAATGAAAAAATAGTCACGACAGAAAAAACGAAACAAACAAACATCAAAGGTGAAGGAGACTCAATACATGTCGATGGAAACTAACAGTCAATCATATACATTTCCAGAAGGTTTCTGGTGGGGATCTTCTGCCTCTGCTACGCAAACAGAAGGCAGTTATCCAGGAGATGGAAAGGGACCAAACATTTGGGATCACTGGTTTGAAAAAGAGCCGAATCGTTTTTTTCAGGGCGTCGGTCCAGGTGTAACCTCGCAATTTTATCGTAAATACAAAGAGGATATCCGCCTCATGAAGGAGATTGGGCACAACTCGTTTCGTCTATCTATTTCATGGTCACGCCTTTTACCTGAGGGAAAAGGGGCTGTTAATGAAGAAGCTGTGGCTTTTTATAATGATGTGATCAATGAACTGATAGCGAGTGACATTGAACCGTTTGTGAACTTGTATCATTTTGATATGCCAATGGCGCTTCAGGAGACGGGAGGATGGGTAAACAGGCAGGTCGTAGACGATTATGTCAGCTATGCGACATTGTGTTTTCAGCTATTTGGCGACCGGGTGAAAAAATGGTTTACCCATAATGAGCCGATTGTTCCTGTAGAGGGTGGATATATGTATAGCTTCCATTATCCAAACGAAGTTGATTTCCAAAAGGCAGTGCAAGTTGGATTTCATGAGATTTTATCAAATGCTAAGGCCATTGCGGCTTATAAAGAGATGAAGCAGGAGGGGAAAATAGGCATTATCCTGAACCTTACTCCTTCGTATCCGCGAAGCCAGAATCCGCGGGATGTCGAAGCAGCTGAGATGGCTGACGCCTTCTTTAACCGGTCCTTCCTAGATCCAGCTGTGAAAGGACATTTCCCTGAAAAGCTAGTTGACGTGTTAAAGAAAGAAGGATTGATGCCGGCTATGGAGGAAGGAGACCTTGAACTCATTCAAGAGAACACGATCGACCTTCTCGGCATCAACTATTATCAGCCAAGAAGAGTGAAAGCAAAGGAACATATGCCTCACCCTGATGCACCATTTATGCCAGACCATTATTTCGATTCTTTTGAAATGCCGGGCAGAAAAATGAATGTGTACCGCGGCTGGGAAATCTATGAAAAGGGTATTTACGATATATTGAAAAAAGTCCAGACAGACTATGGGAATATTGAATGCTTTATTTCTGAAAATGGAATGGGTGTCGAAGGAGAAGAGCGGTTTCAGGATGAAGAAGGAATGATTCATGACGATTACCGCATTGATTTTATTTCTGAGCATCTTAAATGGGTGCATCAAGCCATTCAAGAAGGAAGTCATGTAAAAGGCTATCATCTGTGGACGTTTATGGATAATTGGTCATGGTCGAATGCCTATAAAAATCGCTATGGATTTGTCTCAGTGGACCTTGAGGAAGACGGGAAACGTACCATCAAAAAAAGTGGCTATTGGTTTCAATCGGTTTCAGAGAATAATGGTTTCTAATCAAGATACTTGCTCTTTCCTTGAAAAGGGCAAGTATTTTTCTTATGTAAAGATGAAAGGGTTGAAATGAAAGTGGCTCGAACCTTTTAAGCGCACTAGGCTTAGTGTAGAATGAGAGGAAGGCTAGAAAGCGCTATAATAGGATATGAAAAAACAAGTCAGTTGGTGGTGTGAGATGACAAAGTACGAACTCATTTCAGAAGAAATTAGAAAAAGAATAGGAACAGCATATTATCCAGAAGATCAACCCATTCCAGATGAAAACTCGCTTGCCGCTGAATTTAAATGCAGCAGAATGACGATGAAGCGTGCGCTCGATCTTTTAGTGGCGGAAGGTCTGCTCTTTAGAAAAAGAGGTCATGGCACATTTATTGTGAAGGCAGCGCTAAATCAAGGTGCGATCAACGTATCAGGTCATGAAAATAAAGGGTTCACGAAAGTGATGGCAGATAAAAACGTGACGAGCCAAATCATTCGCTTTGATGTGCATTTTCCAAGTGAAGAGGTGGCAGCTCATTTATCCATTGACTCAAGCACACCCGTCTATGACATTATTCGGCTCCGTTTGGTGGAAGAAGAGCCATATGTATTAGAAAAAACCTTTATGCCTGTCAATGTCATTAAGGGAATAGATGAAGAGGTTTTATTGGGGTCTATCTATAGCTACATTACAAACACACTTCATTTAAAAGTGGCAGGAGCGCACAAAAAAATTAGAGCGGCTAAATCAGATCAGCTTGATCAGCAATATTTAGGCTGTGACCCTACGGATCCAGTGCTAGAAGTGGAGCAGGTGGCTTATTTAAACACAGGTCGGCCGTTTGAATATTCCTTTAGCCATCATCGCTATGATAAATTTGATTTTTCAACGGTTGAAATTACGAAAACACGACTTTAAAAAAAGAGCAGAACCCCCTCAATCGGGAGACTGCTCTTTTTTGTTATTTTATATATTCCACCAGTGATATCCATCTTTTTCAAGAAGCTGATCTGCTTCTTTTGGTCCCATAGAACCAGCAGGATAATTTGGTTTTAACGTTTTGGTTTCAGCCCATTTTTCTGAAATTGGATCAACAAAGTTCCAAGACAGTGCCACTTCATCCCAGTGGGCAAAGTTTGTTGCGTCACCTAGCAAACAGTCATGAATTAGCTTTTCATACGCTTCTGGTGTATTCATGATGTCGTTGTAATTTGTTTGATAGTCAAGCTTAATTGGTTTAGCATACGTTCCGCCATCAAGCTTGCGAGCATTCAGGTGAAGGGTGATGCCTTCGTCTGGCTGAATGTGAATCACAAGTAAGTTTGGATGCATGGAATTCCCGTTTCCGTAGTACAGGTTCATCGGAATGTCTTTAAATTGCACCACGATTTGAGTGGATTTCTTTTCTAGACGTTTTCCTGTACGAATGTAAAATGGTACCCCGGCCCATCTAAAGTTATCGATGAGAAGTTTTCCTGCAACGAATGTTTCTGTGTTGGAGTTTGGGTCCACATTTTGCTCTTCAAGATAGGAAGGAACCATATTGCCATCAATCGTTCCTGCATCATACTGTCCGCGGACAAAGAATTGATCCACTTCATCTTTCGAGAAAGGACGAAGCGCACGCAATGCTTTCCGTTTTTCGCTACGGATTTCCTCTGTATTGAGCTTAATCGGCGGCTCCATGGCTAGTAGTGCAACCATTTGAAGCATATGGTTTTGGACCATATCTCTCAGTGCACCAGAACTCTCGTAATATCTCGCCCGGTCTTCGACACCTAATGATTCACTCGATGTGATTTGAATGTTTGAAATATAGCGGTTTGTCCAAAGCGGTTCAAAGATCGCATTCGCAAAACGAATCACCTCAATGTTTTGCACCATCTGTTTACCGAGGTAGTGGTCAATACGATAAATTTGATCCTCTGTAAATGCATCTCGGATCTCTTCATTTAATGTTTTGGCACTAGGCAGGTCATGACCAAACGGTTTTTCAATAACAAGTCGAGACCATCCAGTCGTTTCTGATACGCCTTCGCTTTTTAAAAACTTCGCAATGGTTCCGAAGAATTCTGGTGCCATCGCTAAATAGAACATCCGGTTATTCGGGATACTGTATGTATCTTCAAGACCAGAAAGAAGTGTGTTCAGTGCTTGATAGGAAGCGGGACTTGAAACATCAAAATCATGGTAATAGAAATGAGAAATAAATTCCTCTGCTTTTGCTTCTGCATCATCAGAAGAGACTGATTCTTTTACCACAGCTCTTAGGTCTTCATGAGACCAAGGACGACGTCCAACACCTACAACGGCGAATTGATCTCCAAGCTTTCCGCTATGATAAAGTCTATGTATAGAAGGGTAGAGCTTGCGTTTTGCAAGGTCTCCTGTTGCGCCAAAAATGACAATGACTGCTTTTGGATAGTTAGTTTCTGTATTCACGAAAAGTACCTCACTTTATTCGTAGCATTGTTGTAAAAACCGAGAATGTATGTACATTTTCTTTATTTTAAAGGTTCATTGTTCGTAAAGCAAACATTTGATTCGACTTTTTCTGCCCAAGTTTGACTTTTTTCAAAAATTCCGCTGAATTCACATTTATCCTGTCTTCATGTATTCTATATGAATGAAGAGATTGTATACCGGCTGTAGGAGGAAATCGTAATGGAACTGCTCTTTTTAGGAACAGGTGCAGGCATTCCTGCAAAAACAAGAAACGTCACTTGCACTGCGCTGAAGCTTTTAGAAGAGAGAAAAGCCGTGTGGCTTTTTGATTGCGGAGAAGCGACGCAGCATCAAATATTACATACAACGATTAAACCAAGAAAAATTGAGAAGATCTTTATCACGCATATGCACGGTGATCATGTATATGGTCTCCCAGGTCTGCTTGGCAGCAGGTCCTTTCAAGGCGGAGAGGATAAATTGACGATATATGGTCCAAGCGGCATTAAAGCTTTTGTAAACGCGGCACTTTCAGCGACGCAAACGCATTTGACTTATCCGCTGCATATCATAGAAATAGAGGAAGGGATCGTTTTTGAAGATGATACCTTTCAAGTAGAAGCAAAACGAGTGTCTCATGGGATCCCAGCTTACGGTTATCGGGTCGTGGAAAAAGATGTACCCGGTGCACTAAAAGCCGAAGACCTAAAAAAAATCGGTGTAAAACCTGGACCTTTGTATCAGAAGTTGAAAAATGGGGAAACCGTTACACTCGAAGATGGAAGAATGATTGATGGAACCGATTATTTGGAACCCCCTAAAAAAGGGAGAATCGTTGCATTTTCAGGAGATACCCGTTTGTGCGAGAATATAACAAGGCTTGCCAAGAATGCGGATGTGTTAGTCCATGAAGCAACATTTGGGAAAGAAGATGCAGAACTAGCCTATAATTATTATCACAGTACGACAGAACAGGCAGCAAAAACAGCGCAGGAAGCAGGCGCAAAAAGACTGATTTTGACTCATATTAGTGCACGGTACCAAGGGGAAGAGTCAATGAAACAATTACTCAAAGAAGCCCGCGATATATTCCCGCTGACTGAAGCTGCACATGATTTCTTTTCTTTTCCTATTGACCGTACCCTGTAAAAATTGGATGAATCGTCAAAAATAGTTGTGTGATTTTTTTGATATTTATGATGACGCTCTTTTTCAGGTAGTGGTAAAATGGTGAAGAAAAAACAAATGACGAATTACACTATGAAGAATACGGGAGGCACAATCAAAGATGAGCGGTTTTACAGCGTTAAGTGAAGCAGAATTAAATGACCTATATGCAGCACGACAAAAAGAGTATGAAACGTACAAAAGTAAAAACTTACACTTAGACATGTCTAGAGGGAAACCTTCACCAAAACAGCTCGATTTATCTATGGGCATGCTCGATGTCGTGACATCAAAGGATGCAATGACAGCTGAGGATGGTACAGATGTGCGAAACTATGGCGGCTTGACAGGCCTTCCTGAAACAAAGAATTTTTTTGCAAGTGTGCTCAATCTGAAGCCAGAACAAATCATCATTGGCGGTAATTCTAGCCTAAATATGATGCATGACACAATTGCCCGTGCCATGACTCACGGCGTATATGGCAGCAAAACACCTTGGGGCAAGCTTCCAAAGGTAAAATTCCTAGCACCAAGCCCAGGGTATGATCGTCATTTTGCCATTTGTGAGCATTTTAACATAGAGATGATTACGGTAGATATGAAGTCGGATGGACCTGACATGGATCAGGTAGAAAAATTGGTTGCAGAAGATGAAGCCATCAAAGGGATTTGGTGTGTACCGAAATATAGCAACCCTGACGGCATTACGTATTCAGATGAGGTTGTCGACCGTCTTGCTTCCATGCAGACAAAAGCAGACGACTTCCGTATTTTTTGGGATGATGCCTATGCAGTCCACCATCTAACAGATACGCCTGATACGTTAAAAGATATTTTTCAAGCAGTAGACAAAGCAGGACATGCAAACCGTGTGTTTATGTTCGCCTCTACTTCTAAAATTACGTTCCCAGGCTCGGGTGTTGCACTGATGGCATCTAGTCAGGACAACGTCAGCTTTATTCAAAAACAGTTATCAGTTCAAACCATTGGGCCAGATAAAATCAATCAATTAAGACACCTTCGTTTCTTCAAGAATCCAGAAGGATTGAAGGAACATATGAAAAAGCATGCAGCGATTATTAAGCCGAAATTTGACCTCGTTCTTTCGATCCTTGATGAAAAGCTTGGTGGAACAGGCATCGCTGAGTGGCACAAACCAAATGGCGGATATTTTATTAGCTTAAATACACTCGATCATTGTGCAAAAGCTGTTGTGCAAAAAGCGAAAGAAGCCGGTGTGACACTAACAGGTGCAGGGGCGACATATCCTTATGGAAACGACCCGCTTGATCGTAACATCCGTATTGCGCCAACGTTCCCAACGCTTGAAGAACTAGAGCAGGCGATTGACATCTTTACGTTATGCGTTCAGCTTGTCAGCATTGAAAAGCTGCTGTCTGAGAAAAGTCAATCAGCACCAACGGTATAATGAAAAAACTCCTTGACTGATGTCCGGTCAAGGAGTTTTTGTTTTTAGTTGGCTGTTTGATAATAAGTGGCAGGCTGTTTTGCTGCACACCATACATCATAAATCGCAAGCTGCACAATATGTGGTTCATCGTGATGAATATAGTGCGAGCTGTTCTGCGCCTGAATCCA
Organism: Bacillus sp. FS02; assembly: GCF_024398395.1. Lineage (NCBI taxonomy): Bacteria > Bacillati > Bacillota > Bacilli > Caryophanales > Bacillaceae > Bacillus > Bacillus sp. FS02. Next base: position 3,480,027 of record NZ_CP074101.1, read on the forward strand.
TCCGCTTTGGGATGACAATGTGAGCATTCGTTTATGAAGCCTGAGCCAAGCTTCATGTGCTGGATGAAACAAGCGGCTTTTGCCTGATGAAATGACAAGAAGGGGCATCATCCCATAATGCGTTTGCTCCTCTTTGGTCGTACGCAGCATTTGCTCAAAGTCCTCATGTGTACATTCTGCTGTGAACTGCGTCATATATGAAGTGCGTTCTTCCTTTGATAAGAGCGGCAGAATGACCTGCTCTTGCTCCTCACTTGCTGGGTCTAGAAGGACCATACCGATAACATCTTCTTTTCTGCGGCTTGCCCATAAGCGGCTGACAAGAGAGCCAAATGAGTGCGCCACAATGAGAAATGGCGGCTGAATATTGGCTTGATGTAAGAGTGTATCTAAATCATCCGCAAGATCATGCAAAGTTCTTCCTTCTTTGCTTTCGCTGCTTTTTCCATTGCCTAAACGGTCATATAAGAAAACACCAAGCTCTGGGTCAATATCACGAGCGATATTCGCCCACGTATCGCCTGAAATTCCATATCCTGCTTCAAAAATAATGGTGGCTTCCTTTTTCCCTTGACGATGCCTTGTATAAAAGTGATGTCCATCTATATGATACGTTCTTTCAATCAATGCCGAGTTCATTCTTCCATCTCCTCTAAGTGGTTCTTTAGCTAAAAGACGGCACAAAAGGCAAAGATGTTTCTCTTAAAAACAAAAAAGATGCCTATTTCAAAAAATAGACACCTTTTTGCTTAAAGATGTTACCAAGCACGATCGTATTGGCGCGGGCTTTCGATGGATGTACGAAGCTCTTTAGCGGCTGTTTTTGGGAAATACGGATCCCGTAAAAATTCTCTGCCGATAAAGATCAAGTCAGCACGCTGATTTTGTAAAATTTCTTCGGCCTGTATACCAGATGTGATCATACCGACAGCGGCTGTTTGGATGCCGGCACCTTCTCTTATTTTCTCAGCAAAGGTGACTTGGTAGCCGGGGAATGTGTTAATACTGGCTTGCACCACAGCACCTGAGCTCACATCAATTAGATCGACTCCTTGCTCTTTCAGCCATGCGGCAATGCCAATATAATCTGCAATATCTAGTCCTTTTGTTGTGTAATCAGAAGCGGATACACGGACAAATAATGGTCCATCCCACACTTCATTGACTGCATCAACCACTTCTCTCAAGAAGCGATAACGATTTTCTGGTGAACCGCCATATTCATCTGTCCGGTGATTGGCAAGCGGTGAGAGAAATTCGTTAATCAAATAGCCATGCGCACCATGAATCTCAATGATGTCAAATCCAGCTTTCTTGGCGCGGACAGCGGCATCTTGAAACGCCTGAACTGTGTCTTTTATTTGATCGATAGACATCTCAAGAGGTGTTTTAGATTGCTCGTCAAATGGAATGCTGGATGGAGCAAGAATGTCACCATCTAGCTCAGCCTTGCGTCCTGCATGGGCTAGCTGGATGGCCGTTTTTGTTCCGTACGCTTTGATTTGTTCGTTTAATGAGGCAAACCCTTCAATGTGCTCATCACTCCAAATTCCGAGGTCCTGATCACTAATTCTTCCCTCAGGTGAAACAGCACTTGCCTCGACCATAATTAATCCGGCCTGACCTTGCGCACGGGAAATATAATGTGCAAAGTGGAAAGGCTGTAATTTTCCATCACGGTCATAGGATGAATACATACACATCGGGGACATGACGATGCGGTTTTTGAGTGTGACACCTTTTAATGTCCAAGGTGAAAAAAGCTTTGTTTCCAATTACCTTCGCCTCCTCATAGAATGGTATAGCCGATTATAACAGCCATTCAAACATTCGTCATAAAAGGTGCTCAAACCATATAGCTTTTGAACATGATTTTGTATAATGAAAGATATGGACATCAAAGGGGGATAAACGGATGAAATGGCAAACGGAAAGTGAACTAAAGGAGCTACTCACAGCTCTTATGCAGTATGAAAGCATATCTGGTACAACGGGAGAAGTCGCATTAGCGGAATATTTATATTACTTGCTGAGGGAGCGTCCATATTTTGAGCAGCATCCTGATCACTTGGCTTTGCATCCAATGAAAGATGGCCGGTATTTTTTAACGGCACTTGTCAAACGAAGTACGCTGCCACGTACTGTTTTACTCCTCAGTCATTTTGATGTCGTCGATACAGAGGATTACGGAGAATTTCAAAATATGGCGTGTAAGCCCGAAGAGTTAATGGCGTCCTTTTCTCAAAAAAGTGCACTTCTTCCAAAAAGGGCAAGAGAGGATTTAGCTTCAGGTGACTGGCTGTTTGGACGAGGGTCCATGGATATGAAAGCAGGCCTGACTGTCCAGCTTTCCATGCTAGAAAGAGCGATGGCGGGGAGGTTTGAAGGAAATATTCTGCTCGTCACAGTGCCAGATGAAGAAGTGAATTCACAGGGAATGCTGGAGGCTGTTCCGAAACTAAAGGAGCTCAAGCAGAAGTATGACCTTGAGTATACCGCGTGTTTAAACAGTGAGCCGATGTTTGAAAAGTATCCCGGGGATGCGCACCAATACATCTATACAGGTAGTATAGGGAAGGTACTTGCGGGATTTTTCTGCAAAGGAATTGAAACACATGTAGGTGAGCCCTTCTCAGGATTAAATGCAAATTTTATGGTATCTGAATTAAACAGGCTGTTAGAACTGAATAGTGATTATTGTGAGGAAGTAGATGGTGAAGTGACACCGCCTCCGACCAATTTGATGCAAAAGGATTTGAAAGAAGCTTACTCTGTTCAAACGCCTCACACGGCTGTTTCTTTATTTAATGTGCTGATGATGAACCGCTCTAGTGAAGAGCTTCACGGGCTCCTCTATGAAACTGCGAAACAAGCAGCAGCCCAAATCGAAGCCAATCTCAAACAGAAAACCGCTGCATTTCAACGCTTTAAACATTTTACACCCATCGATACAAACATCACGGTGTTAACGTATCATGAGCTGTACGAAAAAGCTGCTGAACGATCCGGCAAGCAGGAGGTCGAGCGAATTGTCAACTACGCCTTTGCCAACCGGGGTGAGCTAGGGGATCGTGATTTTTCAACCAAAATTGTATCAGAACTGACGACCCTTTGTAAGGAAGATGGAGCACTGATTGTGTTGTTTTATAGTCCGCCATTTTACCCATCTGTTTCTTCAACAAGCGATCTGCATATTCAAAAGACCTTAAAGAAGATTCAAAGAGAAGCAAAAGAGATCTATGGAATCGAAGTAGAAGAAGTCAAATATTTTCCTGGTTTATCTGATTTAAGCTACTTACAGCTTGAAAATCAAGATATAGACGATTATACAGCCAACATGCCGCTATACCAAAAAGGCTACTCGTTACCACAAGGAGAAAAAGAAGCTCTTAACGTTCCTGTCATCAACGTTGGTCCATTAGGAAAGGATGCGCACAAATGGACAGAACGGCTGCATGTCCCATTCTCTTTTGGCGTTTTGCCGTCGCTCTTACAATCAACAATTCATGCTTTATTAGAAAAGAATTAAGTGAAAGCTCTATCGTCATGATAGGGCTTTTCTTGATATCAATCACCTTCTGTCTAAAGAAATAGAGTATGATATAGAATAATACTTACATATATTTGAAGGGGGATTGTGAGAGTGAAAACAGGAGTACTAACAAAAACAGAGATCATGAGATCACTTCATGAGAGTTTGCGTAAGCTTGAGGAGTTAGTATGGACATGTGATGAGGCTACATTAGATGAATCTTTTGGGGAAGGCAAGTGGTCGATTAAACAAATTGTTGGACATTTGTATGATACAGAAGAAGTCTGGTCAGAGCGGATAGAGCAGGCAATATCAAATGAGCACACGCTTTTCGCATCATATGATCCAGAGATATATGTGAAGGGAAGAGCTTATGAAACGTATACCGCACAAGAGGTCAGTGCATTGATCGAGCGCTTAAAAGTGAGCAGAAACAAAACACTACAGCGATTAGAAAAGGATACATGGGATTTTTCAGGTCTCCATCCTGAAGAAGGGATGATGACAGTCCAAATTTTAGCTGAAACCATTGCTTTACATGAAATTCATCACCTCGATCAAATCAAAGCCATCATGTCCATGAGAGCATCGAGTGATAGATGAAAAGCACCTGTCATCAAGGCAGGTGCTTTTCTCACTCACTTACTTATACGTACTCGCTGAAAACATGTCGTTTAATTCTGCTGCGCGTTTTGTCGCTGTTTTCACACAATCGACAATCGCTTCTTCAAATTGATAGGAAGCAAGGGTATTAAGTCCTGCTTCTGTCGTTCCACCTTCGCTCGTAATTTCTTTGCGCAATTCAGCAGGTTCCTTACCGCTATCCTGAAGCATATTTGCAGCGCCTGCAATCATTTGACAAATGAGCAATTTCGCTGTCTCTTGGTCCATCCCAAGTTCCGATGCACCTCGCTCCATTCCTTCAATCAAATGATAAATAAAGGCAGGACCGCTGCCGGCAATGGCTGTGACCGCATTCAGCTGTGATTCATCTAAAACCGTCACATGACCGATCGTTTCAAACAGCTGAACTGCTTTTTCCTTTTGCGCCTCTGTGACTTCATCACTGACAGCAATGCCAGTAGCTGATTGTTGTATGGCCGCTGATGTATTTGGCATGGCACGAACCACCGCCGTTTTTGCGCCAGCATAATGCTGAATGGTTTCAATAGAAATGCCCGCTAAAATAGAAATAATCAGCTGTCCATTTAAATGGGGCCTTACTTCAGAAATGCCACTTTCCGCATCTTTTGGTTTTAAAGCAAACACCAGCATATCGGCTTCTTCATAAATAAAGGAACGAGCGAAATCTGTTTTGACTCCATAACGTGCATGTAATTCTTCTAATCGTTTTTCATTTGTTTTATTTGTGACAATGATATCTTCATTTGACATAATGCCGCTCTTTAAAAGACCTTTAATCATAGACTCGGCCATTGAGCCTGCACCAATAAATCCAATTTTACTCATAAGCTGCTCCTCCTTGTAGAAAATAAAAAAACCTCTCGTCTGCAAAGGACGAAAGGTTTTTCGCGGTACCACCCTCAATTAGCATGCAATCATACATACTCAGCTCTAGTCCCTTAACGCGGGAAACGTTTAGGTTTGCCTAACAGCTCAAAGGGCAGGTTCAGCAAATAAGAGGATGGTGAAGTCTTACAGCCGGCGGACCTCACTCTCTTGCATCATTATTTTGCTTACTAATCCTTGTCATCGCGCATCTTATATTTGTTGTTCATTATGCAACGATGGACAAGTTTGTGTCAATAGGGAGAGATAAAAAAATTGACCATCTAAACCGCATGACAGTCTGCCCTTTGCAAGATACAATGAATAAAGAAGAGTGAGTTCAGATGATCTATGAGACAAAAATCAGGAGATGACGTTTAAAAGTGAAAGAAGAAATGATTCAATTATCCATCCCCACACCGTTTGCGGTTGGGGATGTCCATGCATATGTATTAAAAGGCGATGCCGTGACCTTAGTCGATTGCGGACCGATGACACAAGAGGCGCAGCATGCCTTTGTCACGCAATTAAAGGAACATCATTTATCAATAGATGATATTGATCAAGTGGTTTTGACACATCATCATGCAGATCATGTCGGTCTTTTAGATCTGATGAAACCTCATGTCCGTGTCATCGGACACGAGTTGAATGAGCCCTATATTAGTCAGGATGCAGCGTTTAAACAGCGTCAAATCCATTTTATGAATGATTTTTTTCAGCAGTTAGGTGTCCCACTTCGTCAAGGTGAGTGTGAAAGAATGGTGAGGCAGTCCTATACATATTCATGTACGGCACATGTCGATGACGTCATAAAAGAAGGTGATCGTTTGAAGGGACATGAGCATTTCCAAGTGCTGGAGACCCCAGGACATGCACAATCTCATCTTTCTTTTTTAGATGAAACAACAGGGAATTTCATCGGCGGTGATCTGCTGCTTACGACCATTTCTTCCAATCCGTTAATGGAAGCACCGGTGAAAGGAACAGAACGTCAAAAATCGCTGCTTCAATATAAAGCATCACTCAAGCGTTTATTGCATTTGCCCATTCAGACGATTTATCCAGGGCATGGCCAGCTCATTACCTCTCATCACGAATTGATCGAAGAAAGATTTAAAAAACAGGAAAAACGGGCAAATACGATGTATCAGCTGCTTCAACGAAAGGAAATGACCGCCTTTCATCTTTGTCGCACCTTATTTCCAGGCCTGTATGAAGAAGCATTATTTCTGACAATGTCTGAGACAGTCGGGCAGCTTGATGTGCTTTTAGCGGCTGGACATATTGAAGAAGTGCAAAAAGACGGAACCCTCTACTATCGAGCAATTGAAGGAGTGAAATAAATGGGGCGACTAACAGGAAAGAGAATATGGATTACAGGTGCTTCAGGCGGTATTGGTGAAAAGATGGCGTACTTGGCAGCAGCCGAAGGAGCAGAAATCATTGTGTCGGCAAGACGAATTGAAAAGCTCACAGGTGTAAAAGAAAAGATTATAAGTGCTGGCGGCGTATGTCACATCGTTCAGCTTGATGTCAGTCAGCTTGAGGACATTGATCAAGCCTATCAACAAGTGGGTGCTGTTGATATTTTGGTGAACAATGCCGGCTTTGGTGTGTTCGATCTCGTCGAGGACGCATCCATTGAGGAAATGGTGTCGATGTTTGAGGTCAATGTCTTTGGTTTAATTGCCTGCACAAAAAAGGTCCTTCCTGAGATGAAACAAAGAGGGAAGGGACATATTATCAATATTGCGTCACAGGCAGGCAAAATTGCCACCCCTAAATCCGCCATCTATTCCGCATCAAAGCATGCGGTTCTCGGATTTTCAAACAGCCTCAGAATGGAGCTGGCAGACAGCGGAATTCATGTCACAACCGTCAATCCAGGACCGATTGCCACAGACTTCTTTACCATTGCAGACCGCAGTGGTGAATATGTGAAAAATGTTGATTTTATGATGCTCAGTGCTGACAAGGTAGCAGGGAAGGTCGTATCCGCCATGATGACGAAAAAAAGAGAGATTAATTTACCAGGATGGATGAATGCTGGCAGTAAGTTGTATCAATTATTCCCGTTTTTATTTGAAAAAGCAGCACGTAAAGCGATGATGAAAAAATAACAAAAAAAGAAACCGGTCACAGGCTGGTTTCTTTTTTTGTTTGATGGGGCTTAATATTGGTGACGCCAAAGACATTGCCATCAACATCTTCAAAGCTAAAACCGCCTAAGTCTGGGTCAGCTAATATTTGAATATCCGATACAGTCACTTCATGCTCGCTTAAATACTGGTGAAAGTTTTTTAAATCCTTCACAAATAAATCGATCATACTATGCCGAACTCCTGTAAAAGAGTTCATAAAGTAGATTCGTTTCTCGTGTTTTGTTTTGACGAGATAAAAAGAAGGTCCCTCGCCATGAGTAAAAGTGAGCATGGCGGCTTCTTCTGATTGATGTAGAACGATCATCTCTAAAATCTGTTCATACCAAGAGACAGCCCGGGGGATATTAGTCACAGGAATTTCAATAGTAGCAATTTGTTGAATGGTCAATGGCTTCACTCCTTTTTCTATATTCGTCTTGCCGCTTGCTGAAGTGGGTCCCATACACTGTTAAAAGGAGGGGCATAGCTAATATCTAAATCTTCAAGGTCTGTCACAGTCAGCCCTTGATAAAGAGCAGTTGCCATGACATCAATTCGTTTATCAACACCTTCTTTACCGATGATTTGTGCGCCAAGCAAGGTGTGATCATCGCTTCTGTAAATCAGTTTCACTTTCATCTTCTCTGCATTTGGGTAATATCCAGCGTGGTCAGTGCTGTCGATGGTGATGGTGGAGAAAGGAAGGCCCGCGTCTTTTGCTTCTTTCTCTGATAAACCTGTTCGCCCTGCTGTCACGTCCATAAATTTCATCACCGCTGTGCCGGTTACACCTTGAAACGCACGGTTTGTTCCTGTCATATGAAAGCCTGCGATTCTTCCTTGTTTATTTGCTGTCGTACCGAGCGGAATATAGTCCAGTTCCTTTTTGATACGGTGGTAGGTTGCTGCGCAGTCACCCGCCGCATAGATATCTTGTACATTGGTCTGCATGTATTCATTCACAACAATTGCACCATTTTGAAGTCGCTGAATTCCTGTGCTGTCTAAAAAGGATGTTTGCGGAGTGACGCCAACGGCAATGATGACCATATCTGTTTCAATGGTCTGTTTGTCTGTTTGAACAGCTGTTACATGTCTCTTGCCCTTTAACTTTTGCACTGTTTCACCAAGTACTACTTGAATGCCTTGATTGTCCGCTTCTTCTTTCAGATATTTTGCCATATCGGGATCAAAGCCTGGGCCAAGTGTTGCACCCCGCTGAATGATATGAACGTCTTTGCCTAGCCCTTTTAAATTTTCTGCCATTTCTAAACCGATATATCCTCCGCCGATAATCGTGATATGTGTGACGTCTTTTTTTAGATTGTCTAAAATAGACAGCGCATGCGGGATTGTTTTTAATACGTGGACACCTTCTAATGAATGGCTGTCTAGATCAAGTGTGACGGGGCTTGCTCCTGTCGCAATTAACAGGCGGTCATACGTTTCTGTAAAGGGTTCTTTTGTTTTAGAATGAATACCCGATACTGTTTTTTGCTCCGGGTCAATTGAGATCACTTCGTGTAAGCATCTGGCATCAATTCCGTATTTGTCACGAAAAGTGTCAGCGCTGCGTGCGATGAGTTTTCTGTGATGATCAATGAGACCGCCGATCAAGTAGGGGAGTCCGCACTGTCCATATGAGAAAATCTCTCCTTTTTCAAAAGCTACAATTTGCGCGTCTGGATCCTCTCTATATATTTGCATAGCGCAGCTCATTCCTGCTGCATCTCCGCCAATCATCACATATTTCATTTGGTGTGCTCCCTTCTATCTATCAAACTGAATACTCTTATTTACCCTCATTTTCCTTTATTTAATGCTTTTTTTTCGCAAAAGAAGCAAACTTTCGTTGAAAAATAAAGACAGCGCCTTCATTTTAAGCTACAATCGGATTATCGTCTTTTTGGTTATGAGTTTAGTTTAGATTGGTGGGAAAGACTTTGGGTGACGAACGACTAGATTTTAATACATTATATACACGCCATACGAGAGAGGCATGGGCCGCTCTTGGAGAATATATGCCGGTATCTGTTTCAGAAGAAGAAGTGAGAGCACTTCAAGGATTAAACGACTACTTATCGCTAGAAGAAGTTCGAGATATTTACATACCGCTTATTCGGTTTCTGACATTACATGTCTTTGCAGAAAAACAAAAAAATCAGCATGTCAATGCTTTTTTAAACTACCCGCATCATGCGAAAATCCCTTTTTTAATTGGGATTGCAGGAAGTGTGGCCGTCGGAAAAAGCACGACAGCACGTATTATTGAAACGCTTTTATCTAGGCTTGGAGATGGGCTGAAGGTGAGTCTCGTAACAACGGACGGCTTTTTGTATCCTCAAAAAGAGTTAAAAGATCGGGGGCTGATGGAAAAGAAAGGCTTCCCGGAAAGCTATGATGTTAAAGCGCTACTTTCGTTTTTAAATGAATTAAAATCAGGGAAACAAACTGTGCATGCACCTGTATATTCACATCTGACCTATGACCGTCTTGAAGGGGTGTATGAAACAGTAGAAGATGCAGATATTGTCATCATTGAAGGGATCAATGTGTTGCAATCACCGGCACTGGATGATCTGAAGGATGAGCCGCGCGTGTTTGTATCAGATTACTTCGATTTTTCGATTTATGTAGATGCCGCTGAGACGCAAATTCAATGCTGGTATAAAGAACGGTTCCGTTTGCTGCGGGAAACAGCCTTCCAAGACCCTGAATCCTTCTTTCATCAATACAAAGATTTGACGGATGAAGAAGCAGATCAGATGGCAAGCACGATTTGGAATACAGTGAACCGGCCAAATTTATATGAAAATATTTTGCCGACAAAATATAGAGCCGATTTGATTTTAAAAAAAGGCGATCAGCATAAGGTGGAAGAGATCGCCATCCGCAGGGTATAAAGAAAACCGCTCAATTGAGAGCGGTTTTAGATTGTTGACAAAGGGCTAAAATGAACTTTATTTTAGCCCTTTGTCTTCTTTTCAGCGTGATAGAAAACCTTTGAAGTCTAGGAAGGACAGCTACTTTTACGGAGCGAATTTGACATTCGTGAGTACCAGCGCGCAGGACTGACAAAGAATGCGAGGGTTTGTCTACACGCTGAAACCGCTCAATTGAGAGCGGTTTTTTAATGACCTCCTCTTACTTTCACAGCCACGGCAGCCGCCGTTCGTTTTTTTAGGCGGTAGTATCCGATGAATAAAAATGGAACGCCTGCAGCGGTGACAATCGCCAAGACTGAAAAAATAGAAAGGGGATGGGCTGCGCCAAATAAGTCAATACACAATCCTCCGACAAACGGTCCGACGACGCTGCCGAGCTGAGAAAACCCCATTGCGCCGAAGTATGACCCTTTCACTTCAGGTTTTGCAATATTGTCTACAAACAGATCCATCATCGCAAAGAGCAGCACTTCACCAATCGTAAACACGACAATGATGAAAGCAAGCGTACCGAGACTTTGTGAAAAAGCAATGGCAAACAAACTGCCTGCTAGAAGCACGTTCCCAGTCGTTAACGACAAAATCGTTGAATAGCGCTTAGCGATCATAATCAGCGGGTACTGAACGACAATGACAACCACTGCGTTTAAGGATAAAAGATACCCAAACAGTTTAGGGCCATCCTCAATCATAGGGGATGCCGATAAATATTGAGGCAGTGTTGAGCTTAGGTGTGAATAGCCAAATGAACATAAAGTAACGCCAATGAGGATGATGCTAAAGACCGTATCTTTCTGAATAATGGAAAGAGCTTTTTTAACGCCGATTTGTTTGGTGCTTTCTGGAGCAGCCACTGGGTGCTTTTGAAATTGCCATGCCAGCGTTAACCCGTACAACAAGTAAATGAGGGCAGCGACGAGAAATGGAAAAGTCGTTTTTGATGACCCGAGATATAAGCCAAGCAGCGGGCCGAAAATGACACCAATGTTAATGGCCGTATACCGTAAGTTAAAGACAAACAACCGAATGCTCGATGGGGTGACATCGGATAAGAGTGCTTTAGACGTTGGTTCAAACAGCGCCCGGCACAGTCCATTTAAAGCATTCATAAAAAAGAAGACCCAAATGGCATCTGCAAACGCAAAGCCAACAAAGACAAGTGTCCAGCCAAAGATGGATAAAAGCATGACCTTTTTTCTGCCGATTCGGTCGGAAACATAGCCGCCGTAAAAACTCGCAACAATCCCAATAAGAGAGCTGACGGCAATGATCAATCCAGCTGAAGAGGCTGAGGCGCCTTTGACTTGTGTCAAATAAACGGCTAAAAAGGGAATGCTCATGGATGTCGCCATTCGGCCAAATATCGTGCCGATGATGATCGTCCAACTAAGTGGATGTAAAGTGCGTAAGTTATTTTTCATGCTGTGTTTCCCCTGAGTTTGTAAGATGTTCCAATCATACATGAAAAATTGTGCAAATTAAATACACAATTTGATGGAGGAGTCATCCGTCAAATGACAGAGAAGCTTGAACCGTTCCGTTCATTCGAAGAGCATATGCCTCGTTTTCAAGGTTTTAAGCCTTGATGGATCATAATTTTTTCAGAAAAACGAAGCGTGTTTTTCAATGATCATGTTTTCGTTTTGCGAAAATCAATTGAGATCGATGGCAATAATTTGATGTAAGGAAAGGTTTAGAACATCTTCGTCATTCACGATTGTCATTTGGCGTGTTTCATAATGAATGGCTTTCACCCAGCCCCAAAACTGTGCTTTCATGCCGGATGAGACATATGTCACGCAAATCGCTTGATCCTCGGTAATCGACTGTGTGATCAAAACATTCATTTCCTCTAGCTGATCGGAGCTGAGCGGTAGAGGTGTATATTCTTTTTTCTTTCGTTTTTGAGCAAGTAGTTGCTCCCGGTGCTCTGGTAGCATCATTCGGCTTGATTCCCACATGATGTTGTATCCAGGTGTTAATTTATTGGGATTCATGCTTGTTCGCCTCCGTTATTTGTAATGCCCGCCAATTTTTTCGGCGCGGTGATATGCCTGCCCTGCGCTTGTCAGTGACGAAGCATGCAGCAATGCCGCAGGTCCATATTTCAGATGGATTTCATCAAATACTTTGCTGAGTTGATCTTTCTTCAAATGATGATCAAATAAAGTCAGCTGATAGTGGCTGTCAGGCTGCAGCTGTGAGAGGGTAATGCCTACACTGCGAATGGGCTGGCCATCCCAGTGCTGCTGGCATAGCTGAATCGCTGCCTCTGCAATATCTGAGCCATACTGTGTCGGTGAATGAAGCTTCATTTGTCGATGAAAGCCTGTTGGATGTGAAAAATCGGCCCCTCTTACACCAACAGACACCGTTTGACCGAGATAATGCTTAAAACGTGCCCGCCTAGCGACTTCCTCACTCAATTCAAGAAGAGCGACTTTGATCTCCTCAAAAGATGCATAATCACGGGGAAGGGTCATATGATGCCCAACGGCTTTTTGCTGATCATGTGTGTGAATAGTGACTGGGGAGGGATCGTGTCCTAAAGCTGTTCGCTGCAGAAGTTCCCCATTGATTCCCCAGCGTTTTTTTAATTGGTCTAACGGATAAGCAGCAAGTGTGCCAATGGTACTGATGCCCATTCGTTTCAAATGATGCTCCATTCGTTTGCCGACGCCAAATAATTTCCCAATTGGAAGCGGCCATAAATCAGCGGCAACCCGGTCGGCACTCAGTTCATAGATGCCGGATGTGTTTTTTTTGGCAAAATGGTCACAGGCCATTTTAGCGAGCACTTTATTAGGGCCGATGCCCACACGTGCGTAAATGCCAGTCTGGTTCATAATCGTTGTTTGTATATGTTGAGCGATCTCATGTGGAGAGCCGAAGAGTGTAAGACTGCCTGTAATATCAAGAAACTGTTCATCAATTGAATATGGCTCGACAAGGTCTGTGTATTGTTCAAGCAGTTCTGTAATCATGACAGAGACATCGAGATAGCGCTGCATACGTGGACGTACGACCACTGCTTCAGGACATTTCTCCTGTGCTTCCCATAACCTTGATGCATTTTGTACGCCACGTTTCTTAGCGAGAGGGCAGGCTGCAAGAACGACTCCGCTTCTTCGTTCTGGATCTCCAGAGACAATGAGCGGCACATTCTTCAAATGAGGCGCCTCCACCTTCTCAACTGATGCATAAAATGACTGCATATCCACAAGCAGAATGGCTCGTTCATTCATTGTACTTCACCTCTTAGAACGTATGTTCTATATCTATTGTAAACAACATGAGGTGAAATTCATACTGGTAAATCATTCAAAAGCTGTCCATACAAAAAAGACGAAGTGGTGAACACTTCGTCTCGTCTGCTGCAACGATTGTTAGGCATGTGCCATGTTGTGGAATGTTTGGAGCGGTTCAGAACGCAGACGATAAGCCATCAGCTTTTTCTTTGGCTTATGTGTAAACTGCCGAACCACATCCACATGGTCATCATAATGGAACAGATAAAGGGTGACATCATGTTTCCCATGCTTTGTTTGCATAGTAAGCGGCGCTGGCCCTTCATTCGGATGAAGAAAGCGTTCTTCATCACCAGGGTAAATATAATAGCGTTCAATAAAGATCGCATCATTAAAATGTTGAATGACTTCAGCTGCTCGCTGCTTATCAAGCGAACGACCTTGAAAAGTAATATTTGTTTGCTCACTTGTTACTTTAGCATGTACGGCGTAGCGGCTAAAAAGGCGCTCAACAACACCAGAAGGCAAAGAGGTGACAAGCAGCTTTAAAAGACTAAACACAACAAGTGAAATAACAACCCAAACCAATCTCATCATCTCCAATAAACATTTGTACCATTTCCTATATGAACCATCTTAACATAACAAATGAATGAAACTTTCGCACAAAAAGTGAACTTTTTGAAATAAGTGTGAAGATTTAAAAGGAGATGGCGGCTGAAAGACGAAGAACCAACAAGTGAACATGAAAAAAGACGGGCATACTGTCTTTACAATCATTTGATCAGACAGGTAGACTATTGAAACAATCATATTTTTGAGAAAAAAACGATTCAAGCAAGGAAAGCCAAAATGGAAAAGGGGCGAGGCCATCATGATACGTCAAGTGAAACCGTCAGATTTTTACGCAGTCACATCCGTCATTCAAAGCTGGTGGGGAGGCAGAGATTTGCGTGCAAAATTGCCAAAGCTCTTTTTTGAACATTTCCAGCAAACAAGTTTTGTTGTCGTTGAAAAGGGAGAGCTGATCGGCTTTTTGGTTGGTTTTTTATCACAATCTCATTCGGATGAAGCCTATATTCACTTTGTTGGCGTCCACCCAGATCACCGTAAATTAAAGATAGGTAAAATTCTCTATCAAGCTTTTTATGAAGCGGCTGAAAAGGAAGGAAGAACAACAATTAAAGCTGTCACAGCTCCTATCAATAAAGTCTCCATTGCTTATCATACAAAACTCGGGTTTCAGATAGAAAAGGGAGATAAAACAGTAGATGGCATCTCAGTCTTTTCAGATTACGATGGCATTCATGAAGACCGTGTGTTATTTGTGAAGAAGCTGGAGGCGATGAAATGATTGTTCATTTAGATCACACAATAAGTGATGTAGCAAAGCAGATCTTACATATTCAACTAGCTGCATACCAACAAGAAGCTGAACAAATTGGTTATGCTGATCTTCCGCCATTAAAAGAGACCATTCAAGATGTCATGAAAGCAAAAGAGCAATTTATTGGTTTTCAGCAACATGATCTCTTATTAGGTGTAGCCTCTTATGAAGAGCTGAAAGATTGTTTGATCATTAGTCGATTGGCTGTGCATCCAAAAGCGCTAAAGCAGGGTATTGGAACAAGACTTATGTCGACAATTATGGAGAAGAATGTCCCGATAGAACTGACCACAGGGCAAGAAAACACCCCTGCAAAAAGGCTATATGAAAAATTGGGGTTTTTTGAAACAAATGTGATTCATGTGGCAAAAGAGCTCACCCTATCAAAAATGAAATGGACACCGCGACGCAAGGTTGAGGTTGTCGAATTCAAAAAAGAATGGCATGAAGAATTCCGTCAAGAAAAGCAGCGACTCAAGCAAATCATTCAAAAGAGCTGGATAGAAGGATACCATATTGGCAGCACGTCAGTTACAGGACTTGTTGCCAAACCAATTATAGATATATTAATAGAAGTAAGCGATATAGAAGAGATTGATAGGAAAAAAGAGAGATTTGAACACCTTGGATACGAAGTGCTCGGTGAAAATGGTATAAAAGGGAGACGTTTTTTTCAAAAGGGTGGCTTGAATCGTACGCATCATGTCCATGTTTATGAAAGAAATCATCCTGATGTGAAAAGACATTTATTGTTTCGAGATTACTTAAGAGTCCACCCAGAACGAGCTGTAGCGTATGCGTCTGTCAAGGAACAATTAGCAAATCAGTATCCGGAAGATATACAAAGCTATATGGCAGGAAAGAATGAAATCATAAAAGAAATAGAAAATGAGGCATATCGCTGGGATAGAGAAGGAAGAGAGGAAGCTCTTAAATAAGCTGCCTCTTCTCCTCGTTAATTAGGAAGCTGAACATTGCCTTTTACAATATAGGCCTGTGAAGCAGCAGTAGACGGAAGAGCGGGTAATTGATCCTTTACTATGACCCCGCGGATATCTGTGATTCGAACAGGAAGAGATGTAGACCCCATATGAAAGCCAAGGAAATGGTTGTAGTCTGTCTTTTCCATGTTCACCCATTGTCCATCTTTGTAATATTCCATTTTCATAACCGGATATTTATGATTGCGCACTTGAATCGCAGCCCACCACTCACTGCTACCTTCTTTTATTCTGTAAGCTACATTTCCGCTAATCGGTGCTTTTATAATTTTCCAACTAATCGGGATTTTCCCATCTTCCATATTGCCAATTTTGGTAAAGGCATTAGGAGAAAGATCAAGAGCTCCTTTTGCTCCTTCTGGATATTTATCGGTTACATACACAACGGTTTTTCCTTTTGGCCCCGTTACTTCAAGGTAAGCCCCTGCAAGTGCCGCATTTACCCCTTTATAGTTATAGTCATGGGGATTTAAAGCTGTAATTTTCATGTCAGAGGGAATAGGATCTAATAAAGCGGCGCCCCTGAGTAACCAGATCCCGTATAAGTCGCATAACTTTCTCGTACTTCATCAAGGATAGATGCCGCTTTCATGTTTGGCATAGTGAAACTCAACATCAATATCAGCGCCCCGATGAAGCAGAGAGATAATCTTTTTTTCACGATCTAAAACCTCCTGTTTCTTCTTTTAAAATGGATAGCGTCATCAGTATAATTCTAAAAAACAGGATGCAGAAAGAGCCAATAGATAGATATAATCCTAGTGAGAAGAGGGTGTATTTCAAAGAGTGTGACTTTCGGATTTAGTCGTGTGTCATGTTTTATGGTGTTTTATGTGTTACAATGTAAGCATCAATTTAAAAAGGATGTTCGCCATGTATATTCACATCACAGAACTGGCTAAAACATATATAGAAAAACAGCAAACAGGAAACGAAACGAAGGAGTTACTGCTTCGCTACGATTCAGAAGGTTGTGGCTGTGCAGTGAGTGGCGTACCGATGCTTTGGTTAACAAGTGAAAGAACAGGTGAATGGGAACCACTTAAAAATAGCCAAGATTTAAAACTATATATACACACAGCACAAAAGGTGTTTTTTGACGAGGAAATGACGATTGATTTTAATGAAAAAGCCAATACACTTATGTTGAAAAGTCCTCAACAAATACTCAGCCCGAGAATGGGTATACTTGTAAAGTAAGGTGGAAAAGTAGTGGATCAAAAGCTGAAAGTGATACAAAATACGGCACAAAATAAAACGTGGGTGTCGTTTTTAAATAATAATCATCCATATAGCCTTTTGCACTGGTCAATCGGTGGAATGGATTCAGTAAAAAAGGACGTCTGGCTTCTCCAAGATGAAGTCACATTTGAAACGGAAGAATTTCCAACGCTTGAATTAGCAGTCAGTTGGATAAAAGAGAATATGGAACACGTAACAGATGTGTTATAAGCCCTTTGCTGAAGAGGGCTTTTTTTGTGCCATCATCATCTCATCAAACAGGAGAACTGTCTAATTTGAAAAATGAGATTTTTCAACGATAAAAAGTCATTTTTAACAAACATTTCGACAAAATGAGAAAAGTAGAAAGAGAAAAGGAGAGGCTGTAAATGCCGAAAAACCGGCAATGGAAGCGGTTATTGCGGGATACCGAAAACTTTACGAAAAACGACATTTCATATTTCTTCCATTCGAGGAAATATGATAGAATACAACATGTATCGTATATGAGGAGGGAGGTGCTAAGGTGAATTGAAGCTCAAGCTGTCATCGCCTCAGGTTGGAATCAAAATAAACGAATGGTATAGGCAGATTTGCGGATTTCATGTCATGAAAGCAGAGAAGCTAAAGGCCGAGATCGAGCAGGAAATCCTTGAGATGGAGCAAGATCAGAACTTGCTGCTTTTTTACCAGCTGATGGATTTTCGACATAAGGTCATGCTTGAATATTTTGAACCGGCAAAAAAAGCCTCGAATGATGAGGAGATTAAGAAGCTTCTAGAAACAATTGAACATTCGCAGACCAAATTAACGGATATGCTTGAATACTATGTTCATTTTTTTACAGGAATGTTTGAATTTGAACAGAGAAACTATTTGAGTGCCATTGCTTATTACCGTTCCGCAGAAAAAAAGCTCAATCTCATATCAGATGATATAGAAAGAGCAGAATTTTATTTTAAATTAGCAGAAATATACTACCACATGAAACAAACCCACTTTTCGATGCACTATGCTTTGCAAGCGTTAGATACGTACTCTGCCTACAGAACGTACACGCTGAGAATCATCCACTGTGAATTTGTCATCGGTGCAAACTATGATGATTTGAAATGCTATGAACATGCATTGCCCTACTTTAAAAATGCTCTAAAGCGAGCACGCTCAATTGGAAACCCTCGAGTCATAGGTTCGGCCCTTTTCAACTTAGGTAACTGCTATTACCAAATGAACGATCTTGCTGCAGCAAGTCGCTATCTCAAAGACTCTCTTGAAGTGTTTGAAAAGGAGAATTTAACCCATCTGAATCGCTCTCTAGACCCACTATTTATGCTGACCCAAATCCTGTTTAAACAAAAACAAATAGAAGAGTCGTTAACCCTCTATCAACAAGGTATTATGAAAGCCTGTGATTTAGAAGATGAAATTTACATCTGCAAGTTTCAGTTTTTAAAAGCATTATACGTTGATGCAGAAATAAAAATCATAGACGATACATTAGATTTGTTGGAGGACAAGCGCTTATACCCAGATATTGAGGAACTGGCACTTGATGCGGCACATTATTATAATGAGCTTGGATTATTTGAAGTTTCTACCCGGTATTACGAAAGGAAAATTCAAGCCATATCAAAAATTCAAAATGGAGGTCATTTATATGAAAATGAGTTTGATAGTTCTTTTATTGGCAGCAACTGCAGGATTATCGGTCATGAGTCAGCAGCAATCGGAAGAGAGCCATATGGAGCTGGCGGGCAGACACCATACAACAGTGGTGACTATCGTATAAGTTAGCAAAAAGAGGAGACGAACGGCTGTTCATTCTCCTCTTTCATTTTGATTGAATTGAAATGCTTCCAGAAATGCTTCGACCTCTTGTTCATAGACTTCCTTATTGTCACTATAAGACATCGCATGCGCACCATGTGGCGCAATAAATAGCCGTTTATCACCCTTTTTGCGTGCGTATAACTGCTCGCTTTGCTCACAAGGGATATAGTCATCATGGAGGCTATGAATAAAAAGGATAGGTTCTTTCACCTGATCGATTACATCAAGTGGAGAAACTTGCCGAATGCTGTATCCGTCCCGCCATTTCAACACTTGATTACTTAGTGGAAGAATCCACTGTCCTGAAAGACGAAAATCCGTTTTTAATCGATACAGAAGCTGATCCTCAAAAGAAGCAAAAGGACAATCAGCGATGTAAAAATTGGCGCTTGCATCCGGTTTTGCAGCATATAATAAAGTTGTGACTGCGCCCATCGATTCTCCGTGTATCCCAATGATTGCTTTTTCCCCAAGTTTTTTTCTCAGCCACTTGACGACTTGAGCCAAATCTTCTTTTTCATAATATCCATAGCTCGTTGTTTTTCCGCCGCTCATCCCATGTCTTCTATGATCATAAAGCAGCACATTCCATCCAAGCTTTTGGAATAATTTCATATACTTCACGGAATTGATCAAACTGACTGTAACCCCGTGACAAAGAACGATGGTGCGTGTTGTATGAGGGAGCGGTACAAAATAGCCATGAAGATCATAACCAAATGCTGAAGGAATACAAACTTTCTCTTTTTGAAGCTGTTGAAACTCCTCGTGATGATAGTGCCCTTCATCTGATTCTCGTTTCATGAGCTCTTCATCCGTTAATTTTCGTATATACATCATTTTATTGGTAAAAAAAATGCCGATTGCAGCGAGTGGAAATAATACCAAGGCGAGTATAGCGAGCCATTTCTTCTTCAAGCTGATTCTTCCTTTCCGAAGGGTTTCTATGAAGATCATACCACATGTTGGGAGTTTGGCGTGACTCTTGCTGAGCAAATAAAACGGATGATACACTAAAACAAAAGGAGAGAGGCAAAGTGAAAAAGACCAATCAAGATCAAGTAAAGCTAAAGGACGGCATAAAGGATGATGTGAAACAGCAGCTCCTTCAAATGAAGCAGAACCTGGCCGCTGAGACAAAAAAAAGAGAAGAACAAAAACGACAAGACCTCCTTCGGCAACAGAAAGAAAAAGAAAAAAATAAAAGCTTCTCAGAGCTGCTAGATGAAAGTCATTTAGACTGGAGAAAGTATAAAAGTTAAAAAAGGGAGCTGCGATGCTCCCTTTTTTATGTTATATCATTGAGATGAAAACATACTACATGAGCCTGAAAACACGTCTGACTCCCTCGTATCACTTCATTTCAGAATCGCACCACCAATAGGGTTGTACATTAAAACAAAACATAAGTGGCAAGCTGTTCTTCCATTTGTCTTCTATTGATTCAAACGATGCGTCTCATACACAGACTGTTTTGTGAAATATGACAAAGCTTTTACTTCTTGATCGCTTAATGAACGTGCATTTGCCGCTGCCACATTTTCTTTTAACTGTTTCACCGAGCTTGCGCCAAAAACAACAGAGCTGACTGCAGAATGCTTGAGCAAGTATTGAATGGACAGCTCTGTCAGTGATAGGTCATAAGCGACTTTCATTAACGAAGGAATGATTTGCTGGAGCTCTTCAAATGAATAGTCAAGATACCCGTTCTTTTGAATCGCCGCACTTGCTTGCGAAAGGGTTTTTCAGTTAATAATCCTTTTGCTAAAGGACCTCTTGCCACGACACTAATGCTTTGTTCTTCAAGAAGAGAAAACCATTCTTCTGGGCGGCGATCGAGTAAACTATATTGCATCATCACACTCACGATGTTTGATTTTTTGGCGTATTCTTTAATGACATTTGGACGGATCGACGATATGCCGTAATAGCGAATGACACCTTCTTCAACCAATTCTTCAAATGCCTCGATGGTTTCGTCAATTGGATCGTCAATTGTGCCGCCATGCAATTGATATAAATCAATATAATCTGTTTGAAGTCGTTTCAGACTTTGTTTCACTGCCTCTTTTATGTATGCTTTTGAAGGATCCCAGTCCCATCCAGATTTCCCTTTTTCAAAGCGGTTGCCGCCTTTTGTGGCCAAAATCAAATCTTGGCGTCTGTTTTTAATGGCTTCCCCGACAATTTCCTCATTTGTTCCAAAATCATATAAATCAGCTGTATCCAAATAGTTAATCCCAAGATCAATGGCTTCATCTAATAAAGAGAGCGCTTTTTCTTTTTCAGTCCCGAGGGACATACATCCTAGTGCCGCCTCACTAACCAAGAGATCAGAGGTGCCAATTCGTCTTTTTTTCAATTCAATCACACTCCTATCCTTTCACATTAAGTGAAACAATTCTGGAATTCAAGCTAGGTGATTTCAAAAGGCGCATTGAAGCAGGCATCCGCATTTTGGCTTCTCCTAAAACATCTATGTTAAAATGAATGAAGTAAAAAGTGAAAGTAGAACGAGGAGCTGACAAAATTGAAGGACTTTGAAGAAAAAACATTATCGTCAAAAACATTATATAACGGAAAAATCATTGACTTGGTTCTTGAAGATGTAGAATTGCCGAACGGAAAACCAGGCAAACGCGAAATCATTAAACATCCAGGTGCAGTAGCAGTCATTGCACGTACAGACGAGAATAAAATCATTTTGGTCAAGCAATACCGTAAAGCACTAGAGAGAGCCATCGTTGAAATTCCGGCTGGAAAATTAGAAAAAGGAGAAGAGCCGGCACATACAGCACTGAGAGAATTGGAAGAGGAGACAGGCTATACTACTCAGGCGCTCCAAAAGCTAACAGCCTTTTATACATCACCAGGGTTTGCGGATGAAATTGTTCATATCTACCTTGCCGATCAGCTGGTCCCGCTTGAAGAAAAACGCGAGTTGGATGAGGATGAATTTGTTGAAGTGATGGAAGTTTCACTAGAAGAAGCGCTGCAACTCATCGAAAAACAACATATTTATGATGCGAAAACAGCCTATGCCATTCAATACTTACAATTGCAAGAGGTACTTAAGTCTACAAAATGAGGGAATTTTTTGCAGATATCCATATTCATATTGGTCGAACAAGAACAGGCAGGGCTGTCAAAATTACAGGTGCAAGGTCACTGACCATTGACCAGATTCTCATTGAAGCGTCTCAAAGTAAAGGGATGGGGATGATTGGTGTGATTGATGCGCAATCTCCTGAAGTCCTAGAAGAATTGATAGAAGGTGTAGAGGAAGGCATATACACTGAACTAAGCGATGGCGGTTTATCATTTGGAAAGACCGTTTTGCTTTTAGGCAGTGAGCTAGAAATCAATGATGACCAATCAAAAGGTCCGATTCATGTGCTTGCCTTTATGCCCACGCTTCGTAAAATGTCTGAGTTTTCCGCATGGCTTTCTCTTCATATGAAAAATGTGCATTTGAGTTCACAGCGGTTATATGTGGATGGGAGAACGCTTCAGCATAAGGTGAAGGAACTAGGGGGATTATTTATTCCTGCCCATATTTTTACGCCGCATAAAAGTTTATACGGCAAAGGGGTCAATACGTCTTTAACCGAAGTATTCGATCCAGAACTCATTGATGCTGTTGAGCTTGGCCTTAGCTGTGATACGTCTATGGCCTCCCAGCTAAGTGAGCTAAACCGTTATCCTTTTTTAACAAATTCAGATGCCCATTCTTTAGGGAAAATTGCGCGGGAATATACGAAGATCCGAATGGATCATGCCTCCTTTGCTGAATTTGAGCTAGCGCTTCAAGGAAAAGATGGCAGAAACATCACTGGAAATTATGGGCTCGCTCCGCGGCTCGGAAAGTATTATCATACGACCTGTGAGAAATGCGGGGTAAGACCTGACAGTCAGGATCAAGAAAAGTGCCAAGCATGCGGCCATACCCGAATGACAAAAGGGGTGAGTGAGCGGTTAAAGGAGCTTGCTGACCAAGAAAGTGACAAAGGAATAAGGCCTCCTTATGTTCACCAGCTTCCCCTTCATTTTATTCCGGGTGTTGGAGCCAAAACGTTAGAAAAGTTAAAAGCTGTCTTTCATACAGAGATGAATATTCTTCATCAAGCAACAGAACAAGAATTAAAAGCGGTCCTGCCTGAGAAAACAGCCGATTACATCATCAAAGCAAGAAGAGGTGAAGTTGGACTGATCGCTGGCGGAGGCGGGGTCTACGGTAAGGTGGATATCAATCATGAATCAACTTAAATGGACATGTCACACATTTGAACAACTGTCTAAAGAGGACCTTTACTTGATTTTAATGGAAAGGGTAAATGTGTTTGTTGTAGAACAAACATGTCCTTATCCTGAAATTGATCATCGTGATCAAGAGGCGCTGCATGTCATCGCCAAAGAGAACGGCACGATTGTCGCTTATTGCCGCATTTTCCAAAGCGGGATCATGTACAAAGAGGCATCCATTGGCCGTGTCCTTGTGACGAAGACCGGCCGGAAAAAAGGTTACGGGAAGATCCTGCTCGATCAGGCGATAAAAAAGCTCAGTGAATTAGGCGAAACAAAGATTAAAATCCAAGCACAGGCTTATTTGAAATCGTTCTACGAATCGTTTGGCTTTGAAGCTGTCTCAGATTGTTATGATGAGGATGGAATTCCGCATCTTGATATGGTGAGAAAAGAAAGATAGGCGTGTATACGTCTATCTCAGCGTGTAGACAAACCCTCGCATTCTTTGTCAGTCCTGCGCTCCGGTGCTCACGAATGTCAAATTCGCTCTGCTCCGGTGCTCGTCCTTCCTAGACTGCAAAGGTTTTCTATCACGCTGAAAAGAAGACAAAAGGCTAAAATCAAGTACATTTTAGCCTTTTGTCAACAATTTGAGATAGACGTGTATACGTCTATCTTTTTTAGGTGCTTTCATGTATCATAACGACAACGAAAGGGGTTTTGCGAAATGGGAAAAAGTAAAGCAAAGAAAAAGAGAGAACACCTTCAAAGGCAGCACAGTCGAAATCCAGAACAATCGAGAGGAAATATGCCGCATTTTAGTACACACGAAAGAAAGACAAAAACAAAACAAGAAGCCTTGCAGCATATGATGAAAAAGCATAAAGATAGGAATGCTTATGATCGCTATGAACAGGATCATAAGCATTTTTATTTTGCTTTTTTGTGACAAGTAGATCAAATAATTGGAAAAATTTTAAAAAATAGGACAAACGGTCGTTTCTTTTTGTCTAAAAATGTAGTTAAATGACAAAAAGAAATGAAAGGGAGAGTGGGTATCGTGAAGGTCAAATCATTTGGAGCAGGGCTTTGTATGGCAAGTATGCTGCTGGCATCGATGACATTCGGCGCATCAGATGTATCTGCAAAGGATCAAGCAAAAAAAGAGTATATGATCGGTTTTTCTTCTTCCGTTCAAGACAAAACACAAAAACAGCTTGTTGAAAAAGCTGGCGGTCATGTGAAAGAATCAATAGATAAAATAGATATGATGAAAGTTTCGTTGAACGAAGCATCAAAAGAAAAACTACATCAAGCAAAAGAAGTTACTTTTATTGAGGAAGACCAAAAAGCAAAAACAAGCGGTCAAAGCGTCCCTTATGGTATCAAAAGCATTAAAGCACAGAAGGTACATAAACGAGGATATGCCGGACAAAATGTCAAAGTAGCCGTTCTTGACAGTGGAATTGACGGCAAGCATGAAGATTTACATGTAACTGGTGGTGTCAGCTTTGTTCCAACAGAGTCCGATCCGCTCGTTGACCCGCATGAACACGGAACCCACGTTGCAGGCACGATCGCAGCATTAGATAATAAGGTAGGCGTCGTTGGTGTGGCACCAAAAGCTTCGATCTATGCGGTGAAAGTGGCAGATGAAAATGGTGACGGCTACTATAGCTGGATCATTAAAGGCATTGAATGGGCGATTGAGAATGAGATGGATGTCATCAATATTAGTATGGGGGGAGCAAGTGAATCGGAGGCGCTGAAAGAAGCGGTCGATCGAGCATATGACAACGGGATTCTCATTGTCGCATCTGCAGGAAATGCTGGGAGCTACGGGTCACTTAATACGATAGATTACCCGGCCAAATACAGCTCTGTCATGGCAGTCGCATCAGTGGATCAACGAAAGCAAAGAGCCTTTGATTCCTCTGTTGGGGAGGAAGTGGAAGTATCAGCACCAGGCGTTTCAACATTAAGTACCATTCCTCATAACGAATATGGATATAAGAGTGGAACGTCTATGGCATCACCTCATGTAGCTGGTGCTGCGGCAGTCATTCTATCAAAACATCCGAATCTCACAAATGATGAATTGCGTGAAAGGCTGACAAAAACGGCAACAAAACTTGGCGAACCTTTTTATTATGGGGCTGGGCTTGTGAACGTACAAAAAGCTGCACGATAAAGGAAACGAGAAAGCAGTGTGCAGCTGCTTTCTCGTTTTTTCTTTTCATAAAACTGTCATGTTTCGTCTGCTCTCTCATAGAATCTAGTAACCTTTACTATTTGGGAGGAAGGCGCATGCGGAAAAAGTCTTGGAAAGAACATCTTCTTCAGCACGTGAAAGATCATTTATCAATTTATTTGTTTGTTTCTGTACTATTTTTAATGGGCGTCATTTTTGGAGCCATTATCGTCAATAGTATGACAATGAGTCAGAAAGAGGATTTATTCTACTATTTAAATCAATTTTTTGGTCAACTGACGAATGAGAAAGCAGCAGAATCAAAAGAAATGTTTTTGCAAAGCTTTTTGCATCATATGAAATATTTGGGCCTCATGTGGATACTCGGAATTTCCATCATTGGCCTGCCGCTTATTTTTCTTATGATCTTTCTAAAAGGGATTGTAGTTGGGTTTACTGTCGGTTTTTTGGTCAATCAAATGGGGCTTAGCGGTTTTTTTCTTTCTTTTGTCTCGGTGCTTCCTCAAAATATCTTGCTCATTCCTGCGTATTTAGTGATCGGAACTTGTGCGATTGCGTTCTCCATTCGTTTAATTGGTCAGCTTTTTATGAAAAAAACCATCAGTCAAGCGCCAATCCATTGGTTTGGCCGGTATGCTTCTGTTCTACTGATGATTTTAACCCTCGCTGCTCTTTCGTCCTTTTTTGAATCATACTTATCATTCATGCTGATGAAAAAGCTGGCAGGTGTTCTGTTTTGATGATTTTATAATCGTTATTAAATAATAATCAATTTATTTATCAATTTAAAATGATTATAGTTGGCTCTCTGCACATCATTTGATATAATGATCAAGTAATGTGGCGTAGGAGGGAAAGTCAATGGAAAATCGGATTGATCGAATTAAGAAACAGCTTCATTCTTCCAGCTATAAGCTCACGCCACAGCGTGAAGCAACAGTAAGAGTACTGCTTGAGAATGAAGAAGACCATTTAAGTGCAGAAGATGTATACCTCCTCGTAAAAGAGAAGTCTCCTGAAATTGGTCTTGCTACTGTTTATCGGACGTTAGAATTGCTTACTGAACTGAAAGTTGTTGATAAAATTAACTTTGGAGACGGCGTTTCGCGATATGATCTTCGCAAAGAAGGAGCCGCTCACTTCCATCACCATCTTGTCTGTATGGAATGCGGAACAGTCGATGAGATAGAAGATGATTTATTAGAAGATGTTGAAGAAATTATTGAACGCGACTGGAAATTTAAAATTAAGGATCATAGATTGACATTCCATGGTATTTGCCACCGGTGTCATGATGATGAATCCGGCAAATAATCCGAATTGGAACCTTTTCATTCAAAATGAAAAGGTTTTTTGCATGTTCGCTGTATATTCCTTGTCCCACCTGGCATATGCTGAAGTAATGAGAACACGAGAAAGGACATGAAGAACATGCGAAAATGGCTCAAAACAACAGGTGAAGTAATGAAAGTATTTATCTTGTTCACTGGTTTTACCGTCCTGTTCTATTATGCTATGATATGGATAAATTCAGAATATGAAAGCTATCATCGTTATGATAAACCAGAAGGTGCAGCGATAAAAGTGATGGAAATGGATCAGCCGAAACAAGACAGCTGGCAGGATCGATTGATTTATTTTTATCAAAACGGGGAGTAGAAACCATTGAAGGATCAATTATCCGACTTTATTCATTTTATGACAGTAGAGAGAGGGCTCTCTGAAAATACCATTGTCTCTTATAAAAGAGATTTACAGAACTATTTGTCTTTTTTAATGAAGCATGAACAATTGACAGATGTAAAAGACGTCACACGCCTTCATATTATTCATTATTTAAAACAGTTAAAAGACGAGGGGAAATCGAGTAAAACGTCCGTCCGTCATCTATCATCGATACGCTCCTTTCATCAATTTTTGCTCCGTGAAAAAGTGACAACAGATGACCCGTCATGGAACATTGAATCACAAAAAACAGAGCGGAAATTACCGAAAGTTCTATCATTAGATGAGGTAGAAAAACTGCTCGATACACCTAAGCAGCAAACACCATTTGACTACCGTGACAAAGCCATGCTCGAACTTTTATATGCAACAGGTATTCGCGTAAGTGAAATGCTTGATCTGACTCTTGCAGATGTGCATCTGACCATGGGGTTTATCCGCTGTTTTGGAAAAGGAAGAAAAGAGCGGATCGTGCCTATTGGTGAAGCTGCTGCAAGTGCGATTGAAGTGTATATAGAAAAAGGCAGAAACAAGCTGCTCAAAAAACAGCCGGCCGATGCTTTGTTTCTGAACCATCACGGAAAAAAAATGTCGCGGCAGGGCTTTTGGAAGAACTTAAAGAAACGAGCCATAGAAGCAGGTATTCAAAAAGAATTGACGCCTCATACGCTCAGACATTCATTTGCGACACATTTGCTTGAAAACGGTGCGGATCTTAGAGCCGTACAGGAAATGCTCGGACATGCCGATATTTCTACTACACAAATTTACACACATGTCACAAAAACAAGATTAAAAGACGTGTATCACAAATTCCATCCAAGGGCATAAGTAAAGCATGGCACGGTGAACGTGTATCATGCTTTTTTATGTTTGGACCGTTTATGGTTGTCAATTGACTTGAAAACGGTTTATACTTGAGATGTCTGACCTCTCCAGTTGTGAAAGGTGAAAGGACAAGAATATTGAAGGAGGCGCTTTTTTATGCCTGATTATCAGTATAAACGTATTTTCCTCATTGTGATGGATTCAGTAGGAATCGGGGAAGCACCTGATGCTGCTGATTTTAATGATGTAGGTGCAGATACACTTGGACATATTGCTGAAAAAATGAACGGGCTTCATATGCCGAATATGGCGAAGCTTGGGCTAAGTCATATTAAAGAAATTAAAGGAATTCCAGCGGACGAAAAACCGCTTGCGTATTATGGAAAAATGCAAGAAGCATCCAATGGGAAAGACACAATGACAGGACATTGGGAAATCATGGGTCTTTACATCGACACACCATTTAAAGTCTTTCCAGACGGCTTTCCAGATGAACTGTTAAATGAATTAAAAGAAAAAACAGGGCGCGGCATCATTGGAAATAAACCAGCGTCTGGTACAGAAATTCTGGATGAGCTTGGCGAAGAGCACATGAAAACAGGCGATTTAATCGTTTATACTTCAGCAGATTCTGTGCTGCAAATTGCTGCACACGAAGAAGTTGTGCCATTAGACGAACTTTACCGCATTTGCGAAATCGCACGTGAACTGACTTTAGATGAAAAATATATGGTAGGGCGCATCATCGCTCGTCCATTTGTCGGGGAGCCGGGGGCATTTGTTAGAACACCAAATCGTCATGACTATGCATTAAAACCATTCGACCGTACCGTCATGAATGAATTGAAAGATAATGGACTTGATGTCATTGCGATCGGAAAAATCTCTGATATTTATGATGGTGAAGGAATCACCTCTTCACTCAGAACGAAATCCAACATGGATGGAATGGACAAGCTAGTGGAGA
Source organism: Bacillus sp. FS02 (assembly GCF_024398395.1). Lineage (NCBI taxonomy): Bacteria > Bacillati > Bacillota > Bacilli > Caryophanales > Bacillaceae > Bacillus > Bacillus sp. FS02. Next base: position 3,508,821 of record NZ_CP074101.1, read on the forward strand.
CGCTGAAAACAGACTTTACTGGGCTGAGCTTCTTAAATCTTGTCGACTTTGATGCGCTTTATGGACATAGAAGAGATCCAGAAGGCTACGGTAAGGCACTAGAGGAATTTGACGCACGTCTACCTGAAGTGTTTGATCTATTAAAAGAGGATGATCTGCTTGTGATCACGGCAGATCACGGAAATGACCCGGTTCATCACGGAACAGATCATACAAGAGAATACGTTCCGCTTATTGCTTACAGCAAAAAGCATCAAGAAGCGAATGAGCTACCAACAGCGAAAACATTTGCTGATCTTGGGGCAACGGTAGCAGATAATTTTAAATCAACGCTGCCAAAATACGGCACAAGCTTTTTATCTAAACTCAAATAGGGGGAAATCACGTGGGAGCACAGTTTTCAGAAGCGGCGGCATATATTAAACAAGCATCGACATATGTACCAACAGTTGGATTGATTTTAGGTTCAGGTCTTGGCATTTTAGCCGATGAGATTGAAAATCCAATCAAATTGAAATATGAAGATATTCCTGGATTCCCTGTTTCAACAGTAGAAGGGCATGCAGGCCAGCTCGTCATTGGAACGCTGAAAGGCACGGTCGTTTGTGCCATGCAAGGACGTTTCCATTACTATGAAGGGTATGATATGAAGCAGGTGACATTTCCTGTCCGTGTGATGAAAGAAATCGGCATTGAAACATGTATTGTGACAAATGCAGCGGGCGGTGTGAATACATCCTTCCATCCTGGCGATCTCATGCTGATTACAGATCATATCAATATGATGGGAACCAATCCTTTAATTGGACCAAACGACAGTCAAGGGGTTCGTTTCCCTGATATGTCTGCACCGTATGATAAAGATTTGCTGGCACTTGCAGAGAAAACGGCTAAACATTTAGGTATATCTGTGCAGCAAGGGGTTTATGCAGGAATGACAGGCCCTTCATATGAAACGCCGGCAGAGGTTCGTTTCCTCAGAACGCTTGGCGCTGATGCAGTCGGTATGTCGACTGTGCCAGAAGTGATTGTGGCACGTCATGCAGGCATAAAAGTACTTGGTATTTCATGCATCTCTAATGCGGCTTCAGGTATTTTAGATCAGCCGCTTTCTCATGATGAAGTGATCGAAGTGACGGAAAAAGTGAAAGCAAGTTTCCTTGATTTAGTGAAAGAAGTTGTCAAACAACTCTCATAGTTCGCGTGAAAAAGCCTTCTGTTCATGAAACAGAGGGCTTTTTTTTATGGCAATCAAACGATCTCTGAATAAAACAGCCTTTATGAGGAAAAAATAGAAAGGATTACGATAATGGAGGTCTGCCACTTGAAACGTCATATATGTGCATTGTTTACTTTAATGATCCTTATCTCAATGGTTTCACCATCAGCGATGGCAAAAGAAAAGATTGAAAAGCCAGGAGAAAAACAAACATCAGAATTGGCGCATGAAGCCAAATCAGCGATTTTAATGGAACGTGACACGGGAAAAGTGCTTTACAACAAAAACAGTGATGAAAAGCTTGCCCCTGCAAGTATGACCAAAATCATGACGATGCTTCTCATCATGGAAGCGATGGATCAAGGGAAATTAAAAATGACTGATAAAGTAAGAACGAGCGATCATGCAGCATCTATGGGAGGCTCACAAATTTTCCTTGAACCGGGAGAAGAAATGACGGTTAAAGACATGCTAAAAGGCATTGCGATTGCGTCAGGAAACGATGCTTCGGTTGCCATGGCAGAACATATTGCTGGATCTGAAGAACAGTTTGTTGAGCAAATGAACAAAAAGGCAAAAGAGCTTGGGCTCACCTCAACGGTCTTTCAAAATCCAACAGGACTTCCTGAAAAAGATCATTACAGCACGGCTCATGATATGGCAAAAATGGCGAAAGAGCTGTTGAAATATGAAGAGATCACCAAGTTCACAGGTGTATACGAAGACTATCTTCGTCAGAACACGGATAAAAAATTCTGGCTTGTGAATACAAACCGTCTCATTAAATTTTATCCAGGTGTGGATGGGGTGAAAACAGGGTTTACAGGCGAGGCGAAATACTGTCTAACGGCTTCCGCTAAAAAAGGGAACATGCGCGTCATTGCTGTTGTATTCGGCGCAAGCACGCCAAAAGACAGAAATGCCCAAGTCGTCAAAATGCTGGATTACGCCTTTAGTCAATATACAACGCACCCTCTGTACAAGCGTGGTCAAGATGTAGCAGAGATCAAAGTGAGCAAAGGGAAAAAGAAAAAAATTCAGCTTGTCACGTCTGAACCGATTTCTCTTTTAACGAAAAAAGGCGAAAATGTCGATCAGATCAAAAAAGAAATTAAATTAACTCAAGATGTCACAGCCCCATTTTCAAAAGGAACGAAACTTGGCACCATCATCTTGAAAAAAGATGGAAAAGTGCTTCATGAAAGTCCTGTTGAAGCGAAAGAAGATATGGAAAAAGCCGGTGTTTGGACGTTCTTCAAACGGGCGATGGCCGAATTTGTTAAATGGAAGTAAAAGGTGAAAGACTGCTGCAACTGGCAGTCTTTTTTGCTATGAACGAAAAGAACATCTAAATGTGACGAATGATCACTAGTTTTGTCATGGTGAAGGATTTGCATGTGAAGAAAGAGAAACATTCTTTATCCGAAAATAGAGCAAGGAGGAAGAAAAGATGAGCCTTGGTATTGATTTTCAAATAAAAGAGAGCGTACTTTGCATTCGGTTGACAGGGGAGCTTGATCATCACTCCGCAGAGACATTGAGACAAAAGGTGACGAATTATTTGGAAACAGAGGACATTCGCCACATCGTGCTGAATTTAGCTGATTTATCGTTTATGGACAGCTCTGGCCTCGGAGTGATTTTAGGAAGATACAAAGAAATTAAACAGCTTGGCGGTGAAATGGTCGTCTGTGCGATCTCGCCGGCGGTGAACCGTTTATTTGATATGTCCGGCTTGTTTAAAATTATTCGTATGGAGCCTTCAGAGCAAACTGCGCTACAAACATTGGGGGTGGCATCATGACAAATGAAATGAATTTGACTTTTTCTGCTTTAAGTCAAAACGAATCTTTTGCAAGAGTAACGGTGGCAGCATTCATCGCTCAGCTCGATCCAACATTAGATGAGCTAACAGAAATCAAAACAGTCGTATCAGAGGCGGTCACGAACTCGATCATTCACGGGTATGACGGGAATCCAGACGGCAAGGTGCACATTAGCGTCACACTGGATGACCATATTGTGTATCTGACGATTCGAGACGAAGGCATGGGCATTTCAGATCTTGAGGAAGCAAGGCAGCCGCTTTTTACGACGAAACCAGATTTAGAGCGTTCCGGGATGGGTTTTACGATCATGGAGAACTTTATGGATGATGTCATGGTGGACTCATCTCCAGAAATGGGCACAACGATCCGCTTAACAAAGCATCTATCAAAAAGCAAAGCGCTTTGTAATTAAGGAGCTGCTCATATGGATGTGGAGGTAAAAAAGCAAGCAAAAAAAGCACAGCTGTCTAATGATGAAGTGAAACAGCTCATCAAAAAAAGCCAAGACGGAGATCAACAAGCAAGAGACCTCCTCGTAGAAAAAAACATGCGTCTTGTTTGGTCCGTTGTTCAGCGCTTTTTAAATAGAGGATATGAACCAGATGATCTGTTCCAAATAGGCTGTATTGGCCTGCTGAAATCTGTTGATAAATTTGATTTGTCTTATGATGTGAAGTTTTCGACCTATGCCGTTCCAATGATCATTGGTGAAATTCAGCGTTTCATTCGTGATGATGGAACCGTCAAAGTCAGCAGGTCCTTAAAGGAACTTGGAAATAAAATTAGGCGGGCAAGGGACGAATTGTCTAAATCTCATGGACGAATGCCGACTGTTCAGGAAATCGCTGAATATCTGGACATCACACCTGAGGATGTTGTCCTCGCTCAAGAAGCGGTCCGCTCACCATCATCAATTCATGAAACCGTGTATGAAAATGACGGCGATCCGATTACGTTGCTCGATCAAATTGCCGATCATTCAGAAGAAAGATGGTTTGATAAAATTGCGCTGAAAGAGGCGATTAAAGAATTAGAAGAGCGCGAGAAACTGATTGTCTATTTAAGGTATTATAAAGACCAAACACAATCAGAAGTAGCAGAAAGACTCGGAATTTCCCAAGTGCAAGTCTCACGGCTTGAAAAGAAGATTTTAAAACAAATCCAAATGCAAATGGATCAAAAAGACAGCTAGCCAATTCGGCTGGCTTTTTTTGTGTGGTAATTACCGGTAAATCAAGTTCTTACAGTATGAGAACCATTTTTCACCACATACTATTTTTAACCCATCGTATAGGAAGTGACTTGGATGGACGGACAAATCTTTATTCGGCTGCGCCATCGGATTAAGACTGGTAATGATCAGCTTATTTATTTAGAGGATATCGCCCAAATCACTGGAGATGACAGTGCTGTGCAAAAGCTGAGCAAAATGCCGATATACCATGTCAGCAAAAAGGATCGTCACATCGTTGTGTTAGATATCATGCATGTGGTCAAAACGATCAAAAAAACATGGCCTGACATTGACATTCAAACAGTCGGAGGCTCAGAAGCCATTGTTGAAATAGACACAGGCAAACGCCAGCTGTCCCCCGTATTATTCGTGTTTGTATGGCTCCTCTTATTTGTCGGAGCGGCCCTTGCCATCATGAATTTCCATGAGGATGTTAGTATGCGGCTTGTTCATATCCGCCTTTACGAGATGATTACTGGAAACACGGTTGAGCATCCTTATTTATTACAAATTCCATATAGCTTTGGACTCGGTTTTGGCATGATTTTATTTTTCAATCATGTGTTTAAAAAGCGTTTAAACGAAGAGCCAAGTCCGCTTGAAGTGGAAATGTTTAAATATCAGCTCGATCTTGATCATTATGTCGCACTCAATGAAAACAAAGAAACATTGAAAGATATTCATGATCGGTAAATGGCTTTTTGTGGTGCTTGTTGGGCTCGGCGGCGGTTTAACGGTAGGGGCAGGATTTGTGGCGTTTCTCACAGTGCTTGGTATTATCCCTCGATTAATGCAATTAACGAAAACGCAGCGTTTCATTCAAGGATATGAGGCTGCCGTGATAAGTGGAGCGGTCGTTGGCGGCTGGGCTACTTTAAGTCAAGTCCATTTGCATTTATCCAAATGGCTAGCGCTTCCGATCGGTCTTTTATCTGGCATTTTTGTCGGCATGCTTGCAGCCGCACTCACTGAAGTGTTAAATGTACTTCCTATCTTAACGAAAAGAATTGGAATGGACGGGAAAATTGTGCTGCTGCTCATGGCCATCGTCTTAGGGAAGGTGTTTGGCTCGTTATTTCATTGGCTTATTTATATTTAAAAATGTGGAGGGAACAACAAGTGTCAAGTTTAAAAGAGAACTATCCATCTAAAGTGAAAACGTATCAGCCGAAACCTCCTTATGTACTAAACTGCATCAAGGCTTTTCTTGTCGGCGGTTTGATTTGTGCGATAGGCGAGGGATTGCAAAATTTCTATATTACCTTTTTCGATTTTAATGAAAAGACAGCAGGGAATCCAACGGTGGCAACCCTTATTTTAATTTCTTCTATTTTAACTGGTATTGGTATTTACGATAGAATCGGCCAGTTTGCTGGAGCGGGATCAGCTGTACCGGTGACAGGATTTGCAAACAGTATGACAAGTGCGGCTCTTGAGCATAAAAGTGAAGGGCTTGTGTTAGGTGTAGCGACCAACATGTTTAAACTGGCTGGGAACGTCATTGTGTTTGGTGTCGTCTCGGCATATGTCGTAGGGATTATTCGATACGTCTTGGAAAAGATGTTTTCGTAGGAGGAATAAAACGTGAAACTAACAGGTAAGCAATCTTGGGTATTTGAACACAAGCTTTATGTGAATGCGGAAGGAACAGCTGCAGGACCGAAAGAAAAAGAAGGCCCAATCGGTCATCTCATTGATAAAACTTATGATGAAATGCACTGTTATCAAAAGAACTGGGAAATGGCTGAAAGGCAGCTCATGGATGATGCCATATCAATGGCCTTATCAAAAGCGAATTTGCAAAAAAGTGATATTGACCTTTTGCTGGCAGGAGATTTACTGAACCAAAACGTGACAGCCAACTATGTGGCAAGAGAACTCAAAATCCCGTTTCTTTGTTTATTTGGTGCCTGCTCCACATCTATGGAATCAGTCGCCATTGCCTCAGCGCTAGTAGATGGTGGCTTTGCCAATAGAGCGCTTGCTGCCACAAGCAGTCACAACGCGACAGCAGAGCGGCAATTTCGTAATCCAACAGAATATGGCGGGCAAAAACCCGATACAGCAACAAGTACAGTGACAGGGAGCGGTGCTGTCGTCATCAGCCAAGAACCTTCCCAAATTCAAATTACAAGTGCCACCGTCGGACGGGTGATGGATCTTGGGATTACAGATCCATTCGATATGGGTTCGGCTATGGCGCCTGCAGCGGCAGACACAATCAAACAACATTTAGAAGACTTAGGAAGAACAGTAGATGATTATGATCTCATCTTAACAGGAGATCTATCTGGAATTGGATCGCCTATTTTAAAGGATCTTCTCAAAGAAGATGGCATTCAGCTTGGACGGAAGCATGATGATTGCGGATTAATCATATACACACCTGATCAAAATGTATTCGCTGGAGGCAGCGGCTGTGCCTGCTCAGCTGTCGTGACATTCAGTCACATCTTTCAAGAAATGAAAGCAGGGAATTTGCAAAGAGTATTGGTTGTGGCAACCGGGGCGCTTCTCAGCCCAATGATGGTTCAGCAAAAAGAGACCATTCCAACCATTGCGCATGGAGTTGTATTTGAGCGTGCAGGAGGAGAAAGCTAATGGATTATTTGATTGCTTTTGTTGCAGGCGGACTGATTTGCGTGATCGGCCAGCTTTTACTTGATGTACTGAAACTCACACCGGCACATGTCATGACCACCTTTGTTGTGGCGGGGACGATTTTAGACGGGTTTGGTATTTATGATAAATTTATTGAATTTGCAGGAGCGGGTGCTACCGTCCCTATCGTAAGCTTTGGTCATAGCTTGCTTCATGGGGCGATGCATCAGGCTGATGTCCACGGATTTATTGGAATCGGAATTGGGATTTTTGAGTTAACCTCTGCTGGAATATCAGCTGCGATTTTATTTTCATTTATCATTGCACTTATCTTTAAACCGAAAGGATAACCTAATATGGGGCAAAGACGCAAAGTCATTTTAGTGACAGACGGAGATATATATGCTGCCAAAACGATTGAGCTTGTCGCAAAGAAAGTCGGCGGAAGATGTATTTCCAGCTCAAAAGGGAATCCGAGCAAACGAACAGGACCAGAACTGGTCCAGATGATTTTGAAAACGCCGTATGACCCAGTGTTTGTCATGTTTGATGATTCTGGCTTAACAGGTGAAGGAACAGGGGAGACGGCGATGAAGCACGTAGCACGTCACCCTGAAATTGAAGTGATTGGCGCCATTGCAGTGGCATCTAAAACCCATCAAGCGGAATGGACAAAGGTACATGTCTCCATTGACCGGGAAGGTGAACTGACAGAATACGGCGTTGACAAACATGGACTTCCAGAAATGGAACCACACAAAATGAGTGGAGATACAGTGTATTGTCTCGATTCACTACAGCTTCCGATTGTTGTCGGCATTGGAGATATTGGCAAGATGGGACGGAAAGATGATCTAAGCAAAGGGTCCCCCATCACAATGAAGGCAGTCGAATTAATTTTAGAAAGGAGCGGTTTCCATGAAGAAAGACAAGGTGCACGTGTACCGAGATCCGAAGAAAAATGAAGATTTTTTCAAAGACAATGTCGGGATGGGTCTTAGCTTTGACCTTGGCGTTCGGAAAATTTATGTCCATGATCAGGAAATCCAGCTTTACTATGTAAATGGATTATGTGATACACAATATGTGATCTATTTATTAAAAGAACTGATTGAAATCAATGACAACGAACCTGAATCAGATGATCTTGCACGTGTGGTAGAAAACCGTCTTGTCAATCAGCAAGTCTCAAAAGTTGAAACGCTTGATGAGGCAGTGGATCAAGTGCTGTCTGGACTTGTGGCAGTCGTTGTCGAAGGTGAAAATTACGCATTTATTATTGATGTCAGGAGCTACCCTGGCAGAATGCCGGAGGAACCGGATACAGAAAAGGTTGTCAGAGGTGCAAGAGACGGCTTTGTTGAAAACATCATTGTGAACACAGCACTCATTCGCAGAAGAGTGCGGGATGAAAAACTGCGATACAAAATGCTTAAAGTAGGCGAGCGCTCTAAAGCAGACGTCTGTGTTTGTTATATTGAAGACATTGCTGACCCTGATCTTGTTGATATTATCGAAAAAGAAGTGTCTGGGATCAAAGTTGACGGACTGACGATGTCTGATAAAACAATAGAAGAATTTATCATTAAGCAAGGATATAATCCCTTCCCGCTTGTGCGATACACCGAGCGCCCAGATGTAGCCGCTAACCATATATTAGAAGGGCATGTCATCATCATTACGGATACATCCCCTAGTGTCATCATTACACCAACCACTATTTTTCATCACGTTCAACATGCTGAAGAATACCGCCAGGCGCCAGCGGTTGGGACTTTTTTAAGATGGGTGCGTTTTTTAGGCATCTTATGTTCTACTTTTCTTTTGCCGATCTGGTTTCTTTTTATTCTAGAACCGAATCTTCTGCCAGACAATCTAAGCTATATTGGATTTAACAAACCCTCCCATATCCCTGTCATTCTCCAAGTATTCCTTGCTGATTTTGGGGTGGAATTTTTACGAATGGCGGCCATCCATACGCCGACCGCCTTGTCGACTGCCATGGGCTTGATTGCAGCCGTTTTAATTGGACAAATTGCAATTGATGTCGGTTTATTTACACCAGAGGTCATATTATACGTCTCGCTAGCAGCCATCGGCACATTCACCACTCCAAGTTATGAACTGAGTGTCGCTAATAAAATCATCCGACTGATCATATTAGCACTAGTAGCGATCTTTAAGCTGAATGGACTGATCATCGGTTTTACGCTGTTACTTATTTATTTAACATCCATTCGTTCCTTACAGACACCTTATATGTGGCCGTTCATTCCTTTTAATGGAAAGGCTTTGTGGCAAGTGCTCATTCGGACGTCTGTACCTGGCTCAAAAGTAAGGCCAAGCATCGTTCACCCTCAGAACAGATCAAAAATTCCGCCAAATTCTTAACGCTCGTTGAAAGTGGCTGAAGATTGTGATATTGTATTTTTAACTTTGAGAAACGGCAAAAGGCAGCTTGTGCAGCTGTCTTTTTTCAGCCGAGGCGGAGAAAGAGGGAATGACATTGTATTTACACGGCACTTGCAGACAAAATGAACTCGGACATTTAGAAATTGGTGGTGTTGATGCCGTTTCTTTAGCTGAAACGTATGGGACACCACTTTATGTATATGATGTGGCTTTAATACGGGAGCGTGCAAAAAGCTTTCAGAAAGCATTTATTGAAGAAGAACTAAAAGCTCAGGTGGCATATGCGAGTAAGGCGTTTTCTTCTATTGCCATGTTCCAGCTGGCAAAAGAAGAAGGCTTATCACTTGATGTCGTTTCAGGCGGGGAGCTGCACACAGCCATTTGTGCCGGTTTTCCAGTAGAAAAAATTCATTTCCATGGTAACAACAAAAGCAGAGAAGAATTAAAGATGGCACTAGAGCACGGAATTGGCTGTATTGTCGTTGATAATTTCTATGAAATGACGCTCATTGAACAGCTTGGTCAAGAGCTGTCAAAACAGGTGAAAGTACTACTCCGCATCACGCCGGGTGTCGAAGCACATACGCATGACTACATTACAACAGGTCAAGAAGATTCAAAATTCGGTTTTGACCTTCATAATGGACAAGCAGACGAAGCGGTGAAACAAGTGCTTAAATCAGAAGTGATCGAGCTCTTAGGTGTTCATTGTCATATCGGCTCACAAATTTTTGATACGGCTGGTTTTGTCCTTGCGGCAGATAAGATTTTCTTGAAGCTAGATGAATGGAGAGAATCATTTGGCTTTATTTCCACAGTGCTGAACTTAGGCGGAGGTTTTGGCATCCGTTATACAGAAGAGGATGAGCCACTGCCTGCGACTGAATATGTGGAGAAAATTATTCAAGCGGTGAAAGAAAATGTAGGCCGCTATGAATTTGAGATGCCTGAAATTTGGATTGAGCCAGGCCGTTCACTTGTTGGAGATGCAGGAACCACTCTTTATACGATCGGCTCATCCAAACATGTACCTGGCATTCGCGATTATGTAGCCATTGACGGCGGAATGAGTGATAACATTCGACCTGCTTTATATCAAGCGAAATATGAAGCAGCGAGCGCCAATAAAATGAGCCAAACGCATGATCAAACTGTGTCCATTGCAGGGAAATGCTGCGAGAGTGGAGATATGCTCATTTGGGATATTGATCTGCCAGAGTTATCACAGGGAGACTTATTAGCTGTCTTTTGTACAGGAGCTTATGGCTACAGCATGTCAAACAACTATAACCGTATCCCGCGCCCGGCTGTAGTATTTGTAGAAGATGGGGAAGCGCAGCTTGTCGTTGAGCGTGAGACATATGAGGACATTGTCAAATTGGATTTACCTTATCAATCAAAAGTGAAATCATCGACTTAAAAAAAGCTGCCTGATCATCAGGCAGCTTTTTCTATGACATTTATTTTCCACCAGTAAATACAGAGACGATCGCGTTCCAAATGGAGACAAAGAAATCCCAAATTTTCTGTAGAAGGTTTTTCCCTTCATCTGATTCTATGAATTTTGTAATCTTGTCTTTTGCTTTATCAATTTGAGATCCGACTTGTTTCCAATCGATATTGATATTTTTCATTTTATCGAAGAGAGAGACAAGTTGATCTTTTTGGTCCTGCGTCAGATTTAAGTTCAAATCAGAAGCGGCTTGATCTACTTTTTCTTCCACTTCTTTTGTTGTTTTAGGAACTCCATTTTTGGCAATGTCATCTTTGATTTTTGCAATCAGAGCAGAAGCATTGTCTTTTCCAATAGAGTCACCCAATTTAGATGTTGTTACAAGCTCTTCGTTAGCCACCTGTTTCACATCTTCGGGAATGGCTTTGTCGCTTGACACCTCATAGGCTTTTAATAAACCTGTCAGTGCTGCTGTGCCAGATACTTCAAACGGCGCCGTCACGACAACCTTTGCATCTTTCACGCCTGCGGTCATTAAAGCATTTAAATACATCTCATCTGTAATGGTCTTAATGTTATGTGTATCCACAGTCAGACCCGTACCTGATTTTTCAATAGTAATAGATGAAGATGATAATGCTCGAGTCCCGATTTGAGAGCGAGGGATATACTTTCCTAAATATTCGTGCTCTTCTTTATTGGTTACTTCAATTTTTGTCGCATTTTCAGGTGGATTCAACTCGTCAAGCACCTTCTGGCGATCAGCCGGTGTTAAGTCTTGCCCGAGTGTGACGATGACATCGCCGACAGCTGCATCCGCTAAGCTGACTTTTGGCGCACCAATCAGTAAAAGGAGCGCTGCCATCATACCAAGCATTGTTTTTTTAAACATGTTGACCTCCTTCAAGTCGAAAGCGTTTCTCGATGGTGAGAAACTCATCTTTTGAGTACATGATTTGAATCGTACTTCATCATATAGACGTAACAAATCAGTCTGACGTTTCAATTATCTTTTAAAGATGTTTGAAACCTCCAATATGATGAAGTGTTTTGCTCAGTCTGTGATCATTTCCTTAGGAGAAAAGGATCAAGCTCTTTTATTTTATCAATGTTGGCAAAAGAGGTAAATCACATTAGGTAAGCAGGGGATGTTTAACATCACCGAAAATGTGCTATAATGAGCGTTGTTTAACCTGAAAGGAGAATGTGAAAAATGGCGAAAAAAGGATACATACAATTAACGAATGGAAAGAAAATTGAGTTTGAACTGTACCCAGAGGCTGCTCCAGGTACAGTAGCAAACTTTGAAAAATTAGCGAATGAAGGCTTCTACGATGGATTGAAATTCCACCGCGTGATCCCAGGGTTCGTAAGCCAAGGCGGCGATCCAAACGGTAATGGAACTGGAGGACCTGGTTACACCATTAAATGTGAAACAGAAGGAAACCCTCATCAGCACGAGAGAGGTTCATTATCAATGGCACACGCTGGTAAAGACACTGGCGGCAGCCAATTCTTTATCGTACATGACCCACAGCCGCACTTAAACGGTGTTCACACTGTTTTTGGTAAAGTAACATCTGGTATCGAGGCTGTTCTTGACATGGAACAAGGTCAAGGGATGGAAAAAGTCGAAGTTATCGATGCTTAATCCAAAACACCGCTTAATTGCGGTGTTTTTTTATTTTAAATCTGATGTTCCTGTGATCTGTGCCGTGAAGCGGTAGGTGATCATCCAATATAAAAGGGCTAAGGCGCTGATAGAGGCTCCAAATAAACATACCCCATTCCAGCCAGCGTTTGCGTATATGTTAGTTGATACAATAGAACCGAGCGCACTGCCGAGGGAATAAAAAATCATATAAGCAGCAGTCAGCCGGCTTCTCGCCTCAGGCCGGACCATGAAAATCATACTTTGATTGGTCACATGAACGGCCTGCACAGATAGGTCAAGAATGACGATACCAACGATTAATAAAATGAGGGAATATTCAGTGAAAAAAATAAAACACCATGAAAAGAGTAATAGGACAAGGGCGATGCACGTTGTTAACTGTCCTAAGCCTCGATCAGCAAGGCTTCCAGCTCGAGCGGCACCTAATGCTCCGGCAACTCCAGCAAGGCCAAATGCACCAATCGCCGTATGTGACAGATTGTATGGCGTAGTGCTGAGAGGCAGCACAAGTGAAGTCCACAGCGTGCCAAACACAACAAAGATCAGAAAACCCAGTACGCCACGAATACGTAGAATTCGTTCTTGTCTGAACAATATAAACATTGAAGCGAGCAAGTTCACATAGGATATGGAGACTCTCTTGTTGTCAGCACGAGGAAGATACCGGTACAACACGCCAGTGATGATCAGCATCATCACGCCGGAAACGAGATAGACTGATCTCCAGCCGGCGAGATCGGTTAGTACACCAGCAAACGTTCGTGCGAGAAGAATACCAATCACAATTCCACTTTGAACCAAGCCCACTATGCGGCCACGTTCTTCAGGAGCGGCCCATGTCGCTGCGAATGCTACGAGTACCTGAGTGACTACAGCGAGCAGTCCCACCGCAGCTAGTCCTATAAACAGGACGGTGGCGGTAGGGGCGATACTGACTAGAATGAGAGATAACACGGATACTAGCATTTGAGCTACGATGAGCCGCCGTTGGTTGAACAGATCACCAAGTGGTACGATCAGTAGCAGTCCTAGCGCATAACAAAGCTGAGTAATCGTAATGACCATACCAACGGATGAATAGCTGATACCAAACTCGGATGCGAGGGAGTCTAATAATGGCTGTGCAAAGTATATGTTTGCAACTGCCATCCCGGAGGCTGTCGCAAACAGTAGAGCCATATTGCGAGTCATCGTTGATCGGGTGGTTATTTGTAAATGAGTCGTTTCCAGATCAGAATGTTCAACGGCATTCATCTTTTCTTTTTTCATGCATGTCATCCGCTCCTTTTGTACTGAAAAGTATAATATACTGATCGATATAGAATGATTCCTGTTAAGGATAACCATAGAAACGTTTTAAAGTCAAGATGATATAGTGAAGATCGTAGTCGGTTTGACAATGATATGTCAATAAAATAAAATGATAATGTACCGATGAGTAAAAACGTTATAAGAAATAGATGATTGATTTAGTGAAGAGATTTTTATGATAGAAATGAGGGTTGATAATGGTTCGACAACGGGAATTTGATGAGGAAAAAGCGTTAGATGAGGCCTTGTTGCTTTTTTGGGAGAAGGGGTACAGAGCCACTACATTAAGCGACTTAACTGCAAAAATGGGAATACAGCGGCCAAGCTTATACTCAGCGTTCGGTGATAAAGAGGAATTGTTTGAAGCAGCATTACGCAAATATACAACTCAGCATGCAGCACATATTCGATCAAAACTGCAAAACAATCTATCTGCAAAGGAAGCATTTCATACATTATTTGCTGAATTAGTAGAAGAGGAATATGGAGATGGGCCGAGTAAAGGGTGCTTCTGCATCAATACAATAGTCGAGCTTGCCCCCCACGAAGAGAAATTTGAAATTCTCACAAGAGAGCATCAAATGTATCTTTCGGTCATTTTTGAAGAAAAAATTGTACAAGGTATTCGCTCGGGTGAGCTCGAAAGCAGTCTGAATGCCAAAGCCTTAGCACAGGCGCTGGTTGTTTCTTTTATTGGACTTACAGTCCTCATGAAATCTCGCCCAGAGCGTTCATTTGTAGATCATTCTGTAGCGACGATCCTATCCATATTGAAATAAATAGTCTATATAAAGAAAGCGTATTTTGATCAATTGATTAAAACACGCTTTTTCTTTTAGGGTGTGATGGACACGTTTTTGTGATATGATAAGAGAACAAACATTCGTATTCGTGAGTGTCACCATATGTAGCTCTAAAAATAAGTGAAAGTGCACATCTAAAAAGCGTGTGATCATGCTGAAAGAAAGCAGGAGATACTTTGAAACCATTAACAAAAGAAGAAAAAAATCAGATGATGATTGCTATTCAGCGTTACTTTGCTGAAGAACGAGAAGAGGAGATTGGTGAATTAGCAGCCATCAATCTATTAGAATTTATCACAAAACATCTTGGAAGCTACTATTATAATCAAGGGGTTCGTGACAGCCGAAATATCGCTGTTCAAAGATCTCAATTGTTAGAGGAAGATCTATTCGCATTAGAGAAAAGATTATAATCAAAAAGCTCGTCTTTCTTGTTCACCCTGCTAACAGATAAAGAGGAAAAAAGACCCCCTTAATAAAGAACGCATATTCGTATCATATGTAATGATGAAAAGGTGGAACCAAAAGTCCACTTGAATCGTTATATAAGTAACCATTAATGAAAATCAGCTTTTTTGGTTTTATTTCATCAAAAGAAGGAATAGAACATACAAATAGGCGAAGTGCAGATGATGGAGGTTCTAAATATGGGGAAAATTAAATTGAAAATCGCAATCTTATTTGTTTTACTGCTTTGTTTAGGCGCAGGTTATTTATACATGAATGGCATGAAAATTGAAGATGTGCCAACAGCCATTGGCGAAAGTTTAACGAATAATGATAAAGATTACACAATCTATGAATATACCATTACAAAAATTGATGGTGATGAGTATTACGGTCAAGCCAAAAATGGCACGAAAATCATTTTTAACGGGAAGAAATTTGAAGATGATGTGGCCGATCTGAAAAAAGGCGATCGTATTAAAGCATACTTTAGTAATGAAAAAAGAATAGACGGTCTTATAAAAGTAGTAAAAGTCGTCAATTAACAAGTCTCCTTTCCTATAGGGAGGCTCTTTTTATGAACAGATGAATAAATCTTGATTGTTGCATTTGACCACAAGGATCGCTATAATAGCCCCTAAGGACAGCTAAATATCGATTGTATCCTTCGGGGCAGGGTGAAAATCCCGACCGACGGTAATAAAGCAAATGCTTTACAGCCCGTGACCCGTTAATTTATTAACGGTTGATTCAGTGAGAAGCTGAAGCCGACAGTGAAAGTCTGGATGGGAGAAGGATAACGAAAGCTATGCATGAACAAAAAATATGTGTTGATCATAGTTTTATTTCTAATGCAAAAAAACCAAAGCCCCGGAATTTTTCCGGGGCTTTCTGTATGTCAATATAGTCATCGCATGCAGTGTTTATTAGGTGATCCCTCATCTTGTATGGACCATAAAAAGCGACGAAGGTGTTCAATCGATCACATGTCCCAAACATCGCTTTTTCATAAAGTGAGAAATACAAAAGAAAGAGAAAGGGAGGATCACATGTTTACGGGGATTATTGAAGAAGTGGGTACAGTCCAGTCATTGAGCAAAAGATCCGCAGATGCCATGGAAATCATCATCAAGTGCAGTCGTGTACTAGAAGATGTTCACCTAGGCGATAGTATCGCCATCAATGGCGTTTGTCTCACTGTCACAAGCTTCACAAAAGAACAGTTTGCGGCAGATGTGATGCCTGAGACGGTCAAAGCGACATCACTTGATCAGCTTGCGCCAGGTAGCCAAGTGAATTTAGAGCGAGCGATGTCATCAAATGGACGATTCGGCGGTCATTTTGTTTCAGGCCATGTTGATGGAACGGCTGTGATTACCCGTGTAGAAAAGAAGAGTAATGCCATTTACTATGATTTGAAAATGGACAAGACCCTCACAGATATGCTCACAAAAAAGGGATCGATCGCAATAGACGGCGTCAGCTTGACTATTTTCGATTTGCGAGATGCTCATGTGACAGTTTCTATCATTCCACATACGCTTGAAGGAACTATTTTCCCGACTAAATCTATGGGGGATGTAGTAAATATTGAATGTGACATGATCGGTAAATACATTTATCGCTTTTTAACAAAAGAGCAAAACGAAAAGCAGCCATCACGATTAACCCCATCATTTTTAAAAGAGCACGGATTCTAGGAGGCGATTGTATGTATCATTCAGTTGATGAGGCAGTAAATGCCCTGAAACGAGGAGAAATCATTATCGTAGTAGATGATGAAGACAGAGAAAATGAAGGAGACTTTGTGGCACTTGCTGAGCATGCAACGCCGGAAGTCATTAACTTCATGGCTTTACATGGAAGAGGTCTTATTTGCACACCAGTTCATGCCTCGATTGCGAAACACTTGGATCTGCATCCCATGGTCGAGCGAAATACGGATGCACATCATACAGCATTTACAGTGAGCATCGACCATACGTCAACGACAACTGGTATAAGTGCTTTTGAGCGCTCAACGACCATATTGGCCATGTTAAATAAAGAGTCAAAACCAGAAGATTTTGCCCGACCAGGTCATGTTTTCCCTCTTATTGCGAAAGAGGGAGGCGTAGTAGAAAGACCAGGTCATACAGAAGCGGCCGTTGATCTTGCTAAACTTGCGGGTTCAGTGCCAGCGGGTGTCATATGTGAAATTATGAATGCAGATGGAACCATGGCCCGCGTACCCGAACTACAAAAAATTCAAAAAGAACACGATTTAAAGATGCTGACGATTGAAGCATTGCAGGCATATATAAACAAGCAAACAACGACAATGAAAACAAAATAAAAATCACAAAAAAGGATGATGAACATATGAATACAATACAAGGTAATGTAGTAGCAGAAGGATTAAAGTTTGGAATCGTCGTCGCTAGATTTAATGATTTTATTACAAGCAAACTGCTAGATGGAGCAGAAGATACATTGCTCAGACACGGAGCAAACGGTGACGATATTGATGTCGTGTGGGTGCCGGGGGCTTTTGAAATTCCGTATATGGCAAAAAAACTAGCAGAAACAAAAAAATATGATGCAGTCATTACACTTGGAACCGTGATTCGCGGGGCAACATCACATTACGATTATGTTTGTAATGAAGCGGCTAAAGGAATCGCACAAAGTGCCATCTCAACAGGGGTGCCGATTATCTTTGGTGTACTGACAACAGAATCTATTGAACAAGCCATTGAAAGAGCCGGTACAAAGGCTGGAAATAAAGGCAGTGAATCGGCTGCAGCTGCTATTGAAATGGCCAACCTAAATCGAACGTTTCGTTAATTTGATGAAAAAGAGTTTAAAAACAACCTAAAAGTGTTTATAATGTGTGATGAGCAAGTGATTCATAAGACATTTGCTGGAGAATAGGATAATTTTAATATTGAGGGGTATATATGTTAATTCGTTACAAGAGGTCTTTTGAAAAAATTGCCATGGGACTCCTGTCCTTTATGCCGGGTGAGAAAGACGTCAAACAGCTTCAGCAGACGATAAAGTCGTATGAAATGGATGAAGATCGGCAGCTGTTCCTTTGGAAAGATGGTGAGGATATCGTCGGTGCGATTGGTGTGCTGAAAACAGACGACCAAGTACAAATCGAACATATTAGTGTCAATCCGTCCCATCGTGACCAAGGCATCGGCAAGGAAATGGTATTAGCCGTGGAAGAAGTATTCAAAACGAAAACACTCATTCCAAATGAATTAACGCAAGGCTTCTTTCATAAGTGTCACAATGAAACAAACTAAATATCACACATGTAAAAGCAGAGGTTATATGCCTCTGCTTTTTTTACGTTCCATCTGCTTTTCACGTTCAAGCAATACGTCCGTCCGATCACGCAGTCTATGCTTTTCAATTAAGAATGTATGGGATAAGTTGCTCTCCTGTCCGAAGGTTAAGCCTTCTTTTTCCGCCATCTCTTGGCATAAAGAAAGAAGCGTTTCATCTCGGATTGGCAGCATCACACTTTCGTAGGGCATGTCTTCATCGATTTTCTTTTTCAGTGTTCTCAGCAGTAAAAGAAATGCCTCTTCATCAAGACCTAATTCTGTTAGTACGTTCCGGTCCGAATCTAATATATGAAGGCTGTTTGAAATCAGCCGTTTTGCTCCTTTTCCATTTCCTCGTCTTTGATGATACAAAGCAACAGCAAGCTGAATGAGACCCACCCAGTACTTTTTGCGCTGATGAGGAGGATCTTCTTTCCAAAATTCTTCAAGAATTTCATGACACTCAAAATAATCTCTTGTCGTATGAAATTCATGTAAAAAAGCCACGTACGCTTTAGGATACACAGCGGTCATCTCCTTTTCCACTATCAGTCTAACATACCGAAAAGAAAAGAAGAAAGAGCGCCCCTTTATGAAAGGACGCTCTGTTTCTTTAATAAACCCAAGCCGCGCCAACGATGATCAGCAAGATGAACAGCACAACAATAAGCGCAAATCCTCCGCCGAAGTAATAACCATCTCCCATAATGTTACGGCCTCCTTTTTCATCAGTTCTGATTACAATGGTATTCTATGTATAAATGCCCTCATTGGTATGGGCGAATCCACTGTTTTTCTTTTTTTGCCTGCTGCCTCATGGTCGAAATTATATTGGACGAGAGCTTTATCGTGTCTTATACTAAAGGTTAGCCGATGAAAACGGTACTTAGAAGACAGTAGAAATGGTGAGAAAAGAATGCTGGAATATCAGGTGAAAATAGATTCGTTTGAGGGTCCTTTGGACTTGCTTTTACATTTAATTAACCGTTTGGAAATTGATATTTATGATATTCCCGTCGCTAAAATTACGGAGCAGTATTTATTATATGTCCACACGATGAGGGAGCTTGAACTGGATGTTGCAAGTGAGTATTTGGTGATGGCTGCAACTCTCCTCAGCATTAAAAGCAGAATGCTTCTTCCAAAACAAGAGGAAGAGCTGTTTGATGAAGACCTGATGGAAGAAGAAGAGGACCCTCGTGATGAGCTGATTGGCAAATTAATTGAATACCGCAAGTATAAAAATGCAGCGCAAGAACTGAAGGAACGTGAAGAAGAGCGGCAAAACGCCTTCACAAAACCACCAAGTGATTTAAGTGAATTTGCAAAAGAAGCAGAAGCGAAGGACACAAACTTACATGTCACGGTGTATGATATGTTAGGTGCGTTCCAAAAGGTATTGAACCGCAAAAAAATAACAAAACCAGCACCATCAAAGATTACAAGACAAGAAATCCCGATTGAAGACAAAATGAATGAGATTATGAACCATTTAAGAAAAACAAAAAAGCGAACCAATTTCATGACTTTATTTCAACATGATCAAAAGGAACACCTTGTCGTGACGTTTCTTGCTGTTCTCGAATTGATGAAAAGCCATCAAATCATGCTGGAGCAGGAAGGAAACTTTGAAGATATTTATATCATAGGGAGTGAAACGATTCATGACGCTTGATATCGTGAATTGGAAAGCCATCTTAGAAGCGCTGCTATATGCAGCAGGTGACGAAGGCTTAACAAGAAAACAGCTCATGTCTGTTCTTGAAGTTGATGAGGCAGCGTTGCTTGATATTATGTCTGCCGTAAAGGAAGAATATCAAAAACAAGAACGAGGAATTGAGCTTATTGAATATGCAGATTCATATATGCTGCTGACGAAAAAAGAATACAGCGTATATTTAAAAAAATTAGTAGAGACACCATCGAAAGGGTTGTCACAGGCAGCGCTAGAAGTGCTCGCCATTGTCTCGTATAAACAACCGATTACACGCAGCGAAGTCGAGGAGATCAGAGGCGTTAAATCAGAACGAGTGCTGCATAGTTTAGTTGCCAAAGCACTGCTCTGTGAAGTAGGACGTGCCGATGGACCGGGACGAGCGATCCTTTATGGGACAACACCTACCTTTTTAGAGCAATTTGGTTTAAAAGCCTTAGATGAATTACCGCCACTTCCAGAGAATGTGGAAGCAGATGGGGTGCAAGAAGAGGCTGATCTCTTTTTTGAAAACTTCAATCAAACATTTGAAGAGATAAAATAGTTCAAAATAAGGAAAAATGTATGATAAAATATAAAAAAGATTTTAGGTCTAAAATCTTTATTTGAAAGATAAAATGGTGACAAAGCCATGAGGGGAAGGTAAACACGAAACAAATGGCACATATGAATGTAAAGGCTCAAGTTGATCAAGCAGGCGTTTTTTTATCAAAGGTTGCAGTTGAAGTGAATGATTTTCTGAACGAAGCTACCTTATCAAGCTTGAAACGATTAAACCCGGAAGCGGAAGCCTATTATTGTGACATATTAAGTACATTGCGGAAGCTTGCAGTTTATAGTGAGGATGGCGCGGCGGTTTGTAGGAAAATCAGGCAGCAGCAGACATTCCCGCAGCAAGCCGCACAGCAGACGCTTCATCGTATTTATCATCAATGTATTGAAGAATTTTTTACACCAAAAAAGGATACATGGTATGAAAATAGCCGTTCAGCCTACACAGGAAAAAGCTGCATTGTTTTCCATCATGAAGTATCGGCTGAGGTCAAACGTTTGTTTTCTTCATTAGAAAAAGATTTTTTAACGATGAGAGAAGAGCTGGAATATACAACATCTCATCAGCAAATGAAAATGGTATAAAGAAGACAAGGCAACTCTCACATGAGAGTTGCTTTTTTTTATGGACGAGGCATCATAACTTTTTCAGCCGCGCATACACTTGTACAAAACGGACAAGGACGTGAATGAACATGCCCTATTTAAAAATTGGAACAGCAGTCCTTCTTCTATTAACACTCTTACTGCCTTTTTCCTCACACGCTCAAGCAGACGTCTCATTATCGGTGAGTGCGAGAAGCGCCATTTTAATAGATGGACAGTCAGGCAGAGTCCTATTTGGAAAGGACGAGCACGAAAAAAGAAGAATCGCCAGTATCACAAAAATTATGACGGCTGTATTAGCCATTGAATCAGGAAAAATGAACGACATGGTCAAAGTGTCAAAACGTGCGATTCAAGCGGAAGGTTCTTCGATTTATTTAAAGGAAGGACAGAAGGTGAGTTTAGAAGACTTGACATACGGGCTCATGCTGCGCTCTGGAAATGATGCAGCTGTTGCCATTGCAGAACATGTTGGCGGCAGCTTAGAAGGCTTTATTTTTATGATGAACCAAAAGGCCTCTGAACTAGGCATGGAGAATACGAATTTTCAAAATCCGCATGGACTCGATGATCATAAAAACCATTATTCATCAGCTTATGATATGGCGATCTTAACGAAGTACGCCATGAAGCATCAGCAATATCAAAAAATTGCCGGTACCACCTTTTATAAAGCAAAAACAATCGAGGGTTATTGGAAAAATAAAAACAAGCTGCTCACGGGTTTGTATCAATATTCGACTGGAGGGAAGACAGGATATACAAAACTTGCAAAACGCACACTTGTCTCCACAGCTGCAAAAGGAGATGCTGCGCTCATTGCTGTGACGATTAATGCACCGGATGATTGGAAGGATCATATCTCAATGTTTGAGTATGCATTTGATCACTATAAAACGTATGTGCTTGCTGAAAAAGGCAGGCTCGCTTCGTTAAAAGGGACTTTTTACGAAAAAAAAGCGTTTATTAAGCGGGATGTGGACTATTTACTAAATGAGGATGAGAAAAAACTAGTGGAAATCGAAACGGAAATGCTGACGCCTGAAAAGAAATGGGAAAAAAACAAAGAAGCGATCCCAGATGTAGTAGGGAAAATGACGTTTTTACTGGATGGTCAGGTGATTGAGCAAGTTCCCATTTTTTATGAAAACAAACGCAACCGAATGCCTCAAAAAAGTTTTCAAGAAATGTTTAAGTCTGTCTTTCAGACATCGATAGGCGGATCTTCATGGTCAATCTGATTTGGGTATTCCTCACGGTCATCGGTCTTGTCTATGCAATGTTTAACGGAACGATGCATGAAGTGAATGAAGCGGTCTTTAAAGGATCAAAAGAAGCGGTCACCATTTCAATTGGGTTGATTAGTGTTCTTGTATTCTGGCTAGGATTGATGAAGATCGCAGAAGAAGCGGGGTTGTTACATTTCTTTAGTAAATTATGCCGGCCCTTTATCTCAAAACTATTTCCTGAGATTCCTGCGAATCATCCAGCGATGGGGTATATTCTGTCCAATCTCATGGCAAATTTCTTTGGCCTTGGCAATGCTGCTACTCCACTTGGGATTAAGGCGATGGAGCAGATGAAAGCATTAAATGGCGGAAAAAATGAGGCGAGCCGATCTATGATCACTTTTTTAGCAGTCAATACATCTTCTATCACACTTGTGCCAACGACTGTCATTGCCATTCGTATGACCTATGGCGCAGATCAGCCAACAGATATTGTAGGCCCAACCATTTTGGCGACACTTATTTCAGGTATCGGTGCGATTATGATTGATCGCTATTTCCACTATCGCAGAAGCAGGCGGGGGTGATCTTGTGGCATTTATTAACTGGCTGTCACTTGCTTTGATTCCACTGATCATCGCAGGAATATTGATTGCAGGGACGATTAAAAAAGTACCGACGTACGAAACATTTGTAGAAGGCGGGAAAGAAGGCATTCAAATTGCCTTTTCAATCATTCCATATTTAGTCGGTATGCTTGTCGCCATTACGATTTTCCGAGCATCAGGTGCCCTTGATTTTGTCATGGAATTATTGAAACCTGTGTTTACAGCGATTGGTGTTCCTACAGAAGTGGTGCCGCTTGCGCTTATTCGTCCTATATCAGGAACAGCGGCGCTTGGTATGACATCAGACTTAATTGCGACTTATGGTCCAGATTCTTTTATCGGCAAGCTTGCCGCCGTTATGCAAGGGTCAACGGATACGACCCTTTATATTTTAACTGTCTATTTTGGAGCAGTTGGTATTAAAAAAATGGGAGATGCACTGAAAGTGGGGCTGCTTGCAGACCTGATTGGGATCATTGCATCGATTATTATCGTCAGTTTGTTATTTAGCGGCGCCTAATCAGGTGCTTTTTTTATTTCGTGGATTGAAAACAGCTTTTTTGTTGAAATTAGACAGATGAAACGCTTATTTTTCCACGAATGCTTGTTTGTTTCAAGCCAAGCAAGTAAGATAGTACATGAGGTGAAAGACAAATGGAACGTTTACAGAAAGTAATTGCCCATGCCGGCGTCGCTTCTAGACGAAAGGCTGAAGAATTAATTAAAGAAGGACGAGTTACCGTTAATGGTGAAACAGTGACAGAGCTCGGAGTAAAGGTGGGCTCTTCAGATAAAATTGAAGTCAATGGCTTAAAGCTTGAAAGAGAAGAACCGGTTTACTTTATGCTTTATAAACCGCGCGGCGTCATTTCAGCTGCCGAGGATGATAAAGGACGCAAAGTCGTGACAGACTTCTTTGATGATGTTCCGCAGCGTCTGTATCCAATCGGCCGGTTGGATTATGATACGAGCGGTTTAATTTTGATTACAAATGATGGCGAATTTGCCCATAAGCTCATGCATCCGAAATATCAAATTGATAAAACGTATGCAGCGAAACTAAAAGGCATCCCTTCAAAAGAATTGCTTAGAAAGTTAGAAAAAGGAATCATGTTAGACCATAAAAAAACAGCACCTGCCCGTGCCAAAATGCTCTCGATTGATAAACGAAAGCAAACATGTATTGTGCAATTAACCATTCATGAAGGCAGAAACAGACAGGTTCGCCGTATGTTTGAAGCAATCGGCCACGACGTTCTAAAACTAAAAAGAGAGCAATATGCTTTCCTTCATATTGAAGGCATGAGACCAGGAGATCGCAGAGAATTGACGCCGCATGAAGTAAAACGCCTAAGAGCGATTGCGGATCATGGGAAAAGCGCTTTTTAATTTTCACATAAACTTCAAAAAATGAAGAAGCATCAAAAGAAGGAGAATGCTATAATTTACCTGAATGTCTATGGGGAAGGGGTACTTCAGATGAAGAAAAGACGATTTTTCATACGGACGGGCATTCTCCTCGTGATGCTTGCTGCACTGTGTTATACGATGTATAACTCAGTATTTGCCAAACAGGATCAAATCAAAGAAGGATCTATTGCGCCGAACTTTGTCCTTCAATCGGTAGATGGGGAACGGATTGAATTAAAGGACTTAAAAGGCAAAGGCGTCTTTCTCAATTTTTGGGGTACATGGTGCGGTCCATGTAAGCAGGAATTCCCTTATATGGCAAATCAGTATGAAGTGTTCAAGGATCGCGGTGTCGAAATTGTTGCCGTGAATGTGGGGGAATCCAATATTGCTGTGAAGAATTTTATGGATGCTTATGGCGTGAATTTTCCTGTTGCCATGGACAAAGATCGTCAAGTGACAGAGGCATATGATATTACGCCGCTGCCAACCACATTTTTAATTAATCCTGAAGGCAAAGTAATCAAAGTCATAAAGGGGACGATGACAGAACGTAATGTCTATGAATATATGAATTTGATTAAACCAAAGGGGTCATAGAATGAAAGAGGTAAAGTGCGAGTGTGGACATATTAATCCAATCGGTACTGTTCTATGTGAATCATGCGGGAATCCCATTGCAGCAAAAGAGAAAAATTCATCAAAGCTGCTTGATATGAGATATGACGGCAGTGCAAGACGCTCGCAAACATACAACAAAACGATTGTTGATAAAGTATGGAACTTTTTTTCTTCCGTAAAAGTGGGTGTGTGGCTCATTGTCATCACACTGTTAGCTTCTTCGCTAGGAACTATTTTTCCGCAGGAGCGGTTTATTCCGCCAGGTGCATCAGCTTCCACTTATTATGAGGAGCAATATGGGTCGTTTGGCAAGTTATATTACATCCTTGGATTCCATGATCTTTATAATTCTTGGTGGTTTTTAGCCCTTGTCGCATCTATCGGAATTTCCCTTGTGATTTGCAGCCTTGATCGAGTGATTCCACTTTATCGTGCACTCAAAAATCAAGGGGTTGTCAAAAAAGAAGGCTTTATGAGAAGGCAGCGTCTTTTCAGCGAAACAAACAAAACATTAGATCAACATACATATGAAGGCATCGTTAGTAAGATGAAACAAAAGCGTTACCGCGTACGAGAAGAAGATGGACATATTTTAGCTGAAAAAGGCCGCTTTTCCCGCTGGGGACCTTACGTCAATCATATTGGATTAATTATATTTCTCATTGGATCCATGCTCCGGTTTGTTCCGGGAATGTACGTGGATGAAACATTATGGGTAAGAGAAGGCGAAACGGCACCAATCCCAGGGACGGGAGGCCAATACTTCTTAAAGAATAACGCGTTTTCAATTGACCGCTATGAATCTGAAAAAGAAAAAGAAGTCTTTGAAAATGCGATTGAAAAGGCTGGCGATGGTCAAGTCGTCAAAAGTTATAAAACCGATGCCGTTTTATACAAACGTGAAGGGGAAGTTGTTTTTGGTGAAAAGCCAAAGCTAAAGCAGGTAACAGAACACGATATTAAAGTGAATGAACCGCTTAAGTTTGACAATTTCTCATTATATCAAGTGGATTTTAAACAAAATGAACTCGATCAAATGGTCTTTCAGCTGATTCGAAAAGATACTGAGAAATCTTTCGGAACAGTGAAGATTAATCTGCTGGAGCCTAAGTCAGAATATGATCTTGGTAGCGGTTACAAAGTCAAGGTGATGAGTTATTTGCCTGATTTTTATTTTGACGAAGATGGCACACCTAGTACGAAAACGAGGAATCCAAATAATCCTGCGTTCGTATTTGAAATGATCTCTCCTGAAAAACCAAAAGGTGAAAAAAGTTTTGTCGCGATTCAAGAGACAGTAGAGGGTTCTGATAACAATCTTTATAAAATGAAATTTGACCGGGTTGAAACAAAAAACGTGACAGGTTTAACGGTTCGAAAAGACTTAACACTCGGGGTACTTATTGTTGGCGGAATCATCTTTATGATTGGTGTCGTACAAGGGATGTACTGGCAGCATAGAAGAATCTGGCTGTCGGCAAAGGATGGAAAAGTATTTGTGGCAGGACATACAAACAAAAACTGGTTCGGCTTAAAGTCTGATCTTAAGGTGTTGCTGCACGGCAGTGGCATCAAACAGCCAGTGGATCAAAAAGAACTGCCTGATACAACAAGTATCAGCAAAAGCAAGGGGGAAGGGTTAGATGGCGGCAGTCAGTGAAAACCTGTTATTTGCAGCTTTTCTATTTTATTTAGCGGCAGTTCCTTTTTTTGGAGGGGCCATTAAAGGAAAAAAGAAAGAAGAGGGTCCGCGCAAAAATAAGGCGGCACTTATCGGCATAACGCTCACCATCATTGGTTTTTTGAGTCAATTTGGCTATTTTATTTCAAGGTGGATCGCGTCTGGTCACGCACCAGTCAGTAATCTGTTTGAATTTACCACAGCCTTTGGCATGATGCTGGTGCTCGCATTTATTATTTTATATTTTGTCTATCAAGTGTCTGTGCTAGGTTTATTCACACTTCCAATCGCTTTATTAATCATTGCTTATGCAAGTATGTTTCCATCGGATATTTCACCGCTGATTCCTTCGCTTCAAAGTAATTGGCTATATATTCACGTCACGACAGCAGCGCTTGGTCAAGCCATTTTGGCGATCAGTTTTGTGGCAGGTGTGATTTTTCTTTTGAAGCATGTCGATCAAACAAAACCGGGGAAGAAAACCTTTGGTTTAGAGCTGGTCATGTTTATGATTGTGGTCACTCTTGCATTTATCGCTGTCACGTCCATCTTTAGAATGACAGGGTATGAAGCGAAATTTAATTGGGTAGATAAAAATAAAGAAGAGAGCGTCATGGTCTATGAGCTGCCTGCCTTAGTAGGGCCTCATAAAGGAGAACTTATCACAAAAGATCGTTTAGAGCCTGTAGTTGATCTGCCGCCTGTTTTTTCAGGTAGAAAGGTGAATACAGTGCTGTGGTCATTTGGCGTTGGGTTGATTATTTATGGACTGCTAAGATTGATCATTCGCAAACGACTAAGTGCGCTGCTTCAGCCGCTCGTAAGACAGGTGAATCTCGATTTAGTCGATGAAATTGGATACAGGGCTGTTTCCATAGGATTCCCTGTATTTGCGTTAGGCGGTCTTATTTTTGCGATGATCTGGGCACAAATTGCATGGACTAGATTCTGGGGATGGGACCCGAAGGAAGTATGGGCTTTAATTACATTTTTATTTTACGCCGCCTATCTCCACCTTCGGTTATCACGAGGCTGGCATGGTGAAAAGTCCGCTTGGCTTGCTGTGATCGGATTTGCGATCATTATGTTTAACCTCATCTTTGTCAACCTAGTGATTGCGGGGCTTCATTCTTACGCGTAATCGCATGAAAAAGGCCAACTTTTATGATTCGATTCGGCTTTTTGTTAAAATGTATGTAACAACGGAGAAAGCAGGAGGATTGTCTAATGGAACACACAACTCAAACGAAAATATTAGTCGTCGATGATGAGGCAAGAATTCGTCGCCTTTTAAAAATGTATTTAGAACGGGAAAATTATGAAATTGATGAAGCGGAAAATGGGGATGAGGCCATTCAAAAAGGACTTCAAACCGATTATGACCTCATTTTGCTTGATTTAATGATGCCTGGGACAGATGGGATCGAAGTGTGTAATCAAATTCGAGATAAAAAAGCCACACCAATTATTATGCTGACAGCAAAAGGTGAGGAAGCCAACCGTGTGCAAGGTTTTGAGGCAGGAACGGATGATTATATCGTCAAACCTTTCAGTCCGCGTGAAGTGGTTCTTCGTGTGAAAGCACTGTTAAGAAGATCGTCTCAAACGTCATATCTCAATACTGGAACAACCACAAAAGATGTTCTTGTGTTTTCTCATCTATCCATTGATCATGATGCACACCGGGTCACAGCAGATGGAAAAGAAGTCAGCCTCACGCCGAAGGAATACGAACTTTTGTACTTCTTGGCAAAAACGCCGGATAAGGTCTATGACAGGGAAAAGCTTCTCAAAGAAGTGTGGCAGTATGAATTCTTTGGGGATCTGAGAACAGTGGATACCCACGTCAAAAGGCTTCGCGAAAAACTAAATAAAGTGTCACCTGAAGCAGCGAAAAAAATCGTGACAGTATGGGGTGTCGGGTACAAATTTGAGGTCGGCACTGAATGAAGCTGTGGAAAAGTGTCGTAGGAAAGCTATGGTTAACCATTCTTTTCCTCGTGCTCATTGTTTTATCGATTTTAACTGTGCTTCTTTTAGAATTCATTGAGAACTACCATGTCGAAGAAGCAAAGTCTGATTTAACACAAATGGCCAACAAAGTAGCAGTCATTTTAGAAAGCCATGAGGATCAATCGCTTGCAAGGTCGATTACATCAGAACTAGCTGATAAATTGACAAGTATCGCGATTGTTCAAGAGGATGGACTAGAATGGTATTCGTCTGAAAAAGGCGGGAAGCTTCCTGCGATCACAAAAGAACAAATTGAAGCAGACAAAGATTTGAACAAAGCACTGACAGAACGAAAAAAAATCAGTAAACGAGCTGAATCTGATACAGGCAATCAGAAGGATGAACGCATTGTAGTAGGTGTTCCTTACGAGGCGAACGGAAAGAAAGGGATGGTCTTTCTTTCTCAATCCCTCCTTGCTGTAGAGCAGACAACAAAACATACGACGCGTTATATCTTCCTCGCAGCCGGAATTGCGATTGTGCTGACGACAATTTTCGCTTTCTTCTTATCCACTCGTGTCACCTATCCTCTCAGAAAGATGAGAGAGGGAGCACAAGATTTGGCGAAAGGAAAATTTGATACAAAGATTCCTATTTTAACGCAAGACGAAATTGGGGAACTGGCGATCGCCTTTAATCAAATGGGCAAGCAGCTTAAATTTCATATAACCGCTTTAAATCAAGAAAAAGAACATTTGTCCAACATTCTGAGCAGTATGGCAGACGGTGTCATCACGATCAATATTGATGGAACGATCCTCATGACAAACCCTCCTGCAGAAAGATTCTTGCAGGCTTGGTATTACGAGCAAAATATGAAGATCAAAGATGGGGATGAACTGCCGCCAGAAGCGCGTGAATTGTTTCATACTGCCGTCAGTACGGAAAAAGAGCAAATGATCGAAGTCACGCTGCAAGGGCGTACTTGGGTTCTTCTTATGTCTCCGCTTTATAACCAGCAAGATGTCAGAGGGGCGGTTGCGGTACTTCGCGATATGACAGAAGAGAGAAGACTGGATAAGCTAAGAAAAGACTTCATTGCAAATGTCAGTCATGAACTCCGTACACCTATTGCTATGCTGCAGGGCTATAGTGAAGCGATTGTCGATGACATTGCCGGATCAGAAGAGGAAAAGAAAGAGATTGCCCAAATTATCTATGATGAATCACTTCGAATGGGGCGTCTTGTGAATGATCTTCTCGATCTCGCACGTATGGAAGCTGGTCATATTACACTGAATCTTGAATCAACTGATACAGAAGAGCTGACTGAAAAAATCTACCGTAAATTCCTTGGAATTGCGAAAGAAAAACAAATCAACCTGACGTATGAAATTCAAGTAGAAGAACCGTATTTTGTATTTGATCCAGATAAAATAGAACAGGTTTTTACAAATCTCATCGATAATGCCATTCGTCATACACCTGAAGGCGGAGAAGTTCACTTCTCAGTTCAATCGGTGGAAAATGGGCTCAAGATGGATGTGAAAGATTCGGGAAGCGGCATTCCTGAAGAGGATCTCCCATTTATTTTTGAACGGTTCTATAAAGCAGATAAAGCAAGAACAAGAGGACGTTCCGGTACGGGGCTGGGCCTTGCGATTGTGAAGAACATCGTAGAAGCGCATCAAGGCTCCATTCATGCACATAGTAAAGCTGGAACAGGTACTCACTTCACTTTCTATATTCCGAAAAAAAAGCAGGAACTCGTCTAATCTTGACGAAGAATCTTGTTACATGAGAAACACTTCTTTTCGAAAGAAAATGAAGTGTTTTTTCTGTTTTTATATTTTTAAGGAGAAGTTAAACAAAAAGCCCTTTCCAAATTGTCGATCTTGTAATATATTTGTCATAAAGTTGTAATGTAACGTTTTGTGAGAGTCACTCGACAAAAATAAGTGAACGGAGGGGTTTCCTATGCATGAAACCTTTCAAAAAATATATGATTCGTACCATCAAGATTTGTACCAATTTTTATTTTATATGGTAAAAGATAAAAATCAGGCAGAGGATCTCGTGCAGGAGGTTTACATTCGGGTACTTCACTCATATAAAACTTTTGAAGGAAGAAGCAGCGAGAAAACATGGCTGTTTTCAATTGCAAGGCATGTGGCAATTGACTGGTTTCGCAAACAGCAAACCATCAGACAACGGGTGCTCGGCACGTTTGATTGGGATAAACAGGATGTAAAAGATCCAGACCTGCTCCCAGATGAATTGGCTGTACAGGATGAAAATATCAAAGAAATTTATGCCGCACTTGATCATTGCACCATTGATCAACGAGCCGTCATCATTTTAAGGTTTATCCAAGGCTACTCAATCATGGAGACGGCCAAGGCGCTAAAGTTCTCGGAAAGCAAAGTCAAAACAACGCAGCACCGAGGCCTGAAAGTGCTCCGAAAACATATGGAGCTTTTGAAGGAGGAGCTAGTGAATGAAAACGAACAGGTCCAATTGGAGCGAAGAACGAATTAAAGTATTACTCAGTCAGCTTCCAAAGGTGGAGGACAACCGTTCATCTAAGCAGATTTACCAGCAAATGCTGATGGCAAGCGGGAAGAAAAAGAAAAGTGCCAGATGGATCGGTCCAGCGGTCGCAACCGTTGTGGTCTTATTTATGGCGTTTTTGATTTCTCCTCATTTATTTCAGCCGGCTGCTCAAGATATAAAGAAAGTGAAAATGGACTCGAGTGCTGAAAAAGGACAGGTGAATGCTACATTAGAGGCTGTAAAAAACACAAATGATCCTTCACATGTTGCTTATGCATCTGACAAAGAAAAGTATATGACGATTTCATACATAGATGAATCGACTTCTCAAGTTGTCCCAATCAGTATTCAAAAAGAAAATAAGCATGACGATGTGCAGGCGCTTCTTGATACATATGAAAAACTGGAGCTGCCTGAAATGACAAAACCTCTTCAAGCCTATATGGATATGGTGGATGTGAGTGAAAAAGGAGACACACTGATTTTTCAGCTGAAAAATGATTTGTCTCTTGATACATTAAAAGAAGCCAACCGTTTTAAAGACATGGTAAAAGAAACGTTAAAATGGAGCCAATATAAACAAGTACAGGTCAAGTCTGTCAATGGCTCGCACCTTCAATTAGGGACGAATGGCCGTCTTGGTACCATTTCAATTAATAAACAAACAAAGCACGCTTACTACGTTTTAGAAAATAAGAGCGGGACATTTTTGGTGCCCTCAAAAGATGATTATCCTTCTTATAAAGATGCGGTAGAGGCGATGAAGCGGGCGAATGATGCAGGACTCGATCCACTCATTAAAGAAGAGCCTATTAAAAAAGTGACATCAAAAGGTAAACATGCAACCATCACGTTTGGAGCATCAGCACAATTAACGGACTCAATTGATCATATTTTACTTATTGAAGGGCTGCTGCTCACAGCGAAAGATTTCGGTTTTACAGATGTCACGATACAAAATGCAGGAACAGATCAAGTAGGCCCATATGAATTAAAAGAACCGCTAGAGGTACCGGCACTGCCAAACCCAGTTGTTATCAAAGAACGCTAAAGGACGCAACTTATTGCGTTCTCAGCGTGTAGACAAACCCTCGCATTCTTTGTCAGTCCTGCGCTCCGGTGCTCACGAATGTCAAATTCACTCTGCTCCGGTGCTCGTCCTTCCTAGACTGCAAAGGTTTTCTATCACGCTGAAACGAAGACAAAGGGCTAAAATCAAGTTCATTTTAGCCCTTTGTCAACAATCTGAGGACGCAACTTATTGCGTTCTTTTTTCATGTATAGAAAAGGGCTTCCTTGAGGTATACTAAGCTGTCATGAAAAGAACTTCAAAGAAGGGAAGTCACTGATGAAAAGGTATTGCTACATATGTGCTAGCTGTTTCTTGTTCTTGACCTTATCACCGTTTGCCCATGCAGAGAAAACAACCGAGTGGGTGGAACCAATCAAAGGTGAAGTCACTGATTTGTTTGGGACAAGAGGTGGTTCGCATAAGGGGTTAGACATTGCTGCACCAGAAGGAGAATCCATTTTTGCTGCAAGCGAAGGTGTGGTTACTCGTTCCTATGTATCTGCTACATATGGAGAAGTTGTATTTATTCGGCATCCCAATGGATATGAAACCGTCTATGCGCATTTAAATGCGCGTTTTGTGAAGAATGGTGATCATGTACAAACAGGGCAGCCGATCGGCATCATAGGCAACACAGGCGCTTCTAGGGGCACTCATTTGCATTTTGAGGTGCACAGGGGTAATTGGTCAGTTAATAAAGAAGATGCAGTAGATCCGCTCACAATCATTGCAAGAGATCGTTTCCAAGAGCCAGCCCTTCATGTAGATGGATATGAGAAACATACATATGTCATACAACGAGGGGACACGCTCTGGTCCATTGCTAAAGCACATAAAATGACCGTTGATCAATTGAAGAAAATCAATGCACTGACAAAGAATCTCATACGTACAGGTGAACGTTTAATCGTTTCAACAAAATAAACCTCATGCAAAAGCATGAGGTTTACCATTTTTTTATAGGTCAATCAGACGTACAGAAAGAATATCGCTCACTTTAGTTAACGTTTGGACAATTTCATCTTCAAGGTGCTTGTCAAAAGAAAGCATCATGATGGCTTCGCCGCCTTTTTCTTTACGGCCTACTTGCATTGTCGCAATGTTCACATCGTGGTCGCCTAAAATCTTTCCAACTTGACCGATCACACCAGGTGCGTCAGTATGCTGAATATAGACAAGGTGCCCATCTGGGTAAAAGTCAATATTGAAACCATTAATAGAAACGACACGTTCACCTAGATGCGGGATATACGTTGCTTTTAATGTAAAGATAGAAAGATCACCTTTGACTTCAATGGAAATGCTGTTCTCATAGCCAGATTCGCTTGAAGAAATTTTCTCGCTAAAGCTAATGCCGCGTTCTTTTGCCACCATACCAGCATTGACTTCATTTACAGTTGAATCGACACGCTCTTTCAAAAAGCCAGAAAGCAGACTTTTTGTAATAAACGATGTTTCGAGTTTTGCGATAGATCCTTCATATGAAATGCTGACTTCTTTTACAGGTTCTCTCATCGATTGAGAAACAAGACGTCCAAGTTTTCCTGCAAATTGATGATAAGGCTGGATTTTTTTGAACTCGTCTTTTGTCATCGCTGGTAGATTAATAGATGACATGACCGGGAGTCCTTTTGCAAATTGAAGAACTTCTTCAGAGACTTGTGCCGCCACATTTAATTGTGCTTCTTTTGTAGATGCACCAAGATGCGGAGTGGCAATGACGTTTGGATGATCCACAAGTGGATTCTCAGTAGGTGGTTCTACTTCAAATACATCGAGAGCAGCCCCTGCGACATGACCATTTTCAAGTGCTTCAAGAAGGTCGCGTTCGTCAATGATGCCGCCGCGTGCACAGTTCACTAGACGAACACCTTTTTTCGTTTTTGCGATTGTTTCTTTATTGAGAAGTCCTCTAGTTTCTTTTGTTAAAGGTGTATGTACCGTAATAATATCTGATACTTCAAGCACTTCATCAAGTGATTTTGCATTAACACCAATTTTTTCGGCACGTTCTTTTGTGAGGAAAGGGTCAAATACGTTGACCGTCATGCCAAATGCTCTTGCACGCTGGGCGATTTCACTTCCAATTCTGCCTAATCCAACAATCCCAAGAGATTTTCCGTAAAGCTCAGCACCGACATATGCGCCTCTGTTCCATTCTTTTGATTTCACAGAAATATTCGCTTGAGGAATATGACGCATGAGAGATGAGATCATCGCAAACGTATGCTCTGCCGTTGAAATCGTATTCCCATTTGGTGCATTGATGACAATCACACCGTGTTTTGTTGCTTCATCAATGTCAATGTTGTCGACTCCCACACCGGCACGGCCAACAATTTTTAATGAAGTCATTTTTTCATAAAGTTCTTTTGTTACTTTTGTGGCACTTCTGACAAGTAAGGCATCAAACGTGTGTAATTCATCTTCTGCTTCTGTTACATTTTTTTGAACAATTTCAACAAAATCTGATTCTAATAGTGGTAAAAGACCATCATTGCTCATCTTATCTGAGACTAATACTCGAAACATCGTAAGATTTCCTCCTAAAATAAACGTCATAAATATCTGATAATTTACCATATTCCTTTTCACTGTGTCAATCAAATTAAAGCAGTAAAGCGAAAAAGAAAACACGAACATTTTTTAGTGTCTTGATCAAGAATGGACACCTTTAAACAAAAGATAACCAATTTTTACGCATTTGTCATTATAAATTTTAGGTTTTTTACGATTTCTTAAAACTGATGAATTTGCTCAGGATTTTTATCTGTACAAATGCTCATATATCATATATAATGATGTCGAATTGAATAATGATCAATCTTCGGGGCAGGGTGTAATTCCCTACCGGCGGTGATGAGACATAGTCTCTAAGCCCGCGAGCCTTTTTTGGCAGGATTCGGTGTGATTCCGAAGCCGACAGTATAGTCTGGATGGGAGAAGATGGAGGTTCGTAAACGTTGAAAACATGTCTGTTTATACGTTTATTTGTGTAGCCTAAATTTCCCGCTCCTGTGTATGTATTCAGAGCGGTTTTTTTGTGGCTAAAATTGAACAATCCTCTTTTCGAAAGATTTGATCGAAAAGGAGAGAGAATATTGAATCAAAGTAGAGTAAAACGTTTAGTTGTTACCAGTATGCTTAGCAGTATTTCGTTTGTATTAATTTTATTAGATTTCCCTTTTCCGGGACTTCCAGCGTATTTAAAAATTGATTTTAGCGATATTCCGGCGATTATTGCGATTTTGATTTATGGGCCAGGTGCAGGGATTGCCGTTGAGGCTTTAAAAAATGTACTACATTACCTCATTCAGGGCAGTATGTCCGGTGTTCCTGTTGGGCAAGTAGCCAATTTCATTGCAGGCACATTATTCATTTTACCAGTCGCTTTTATGTTTAAAAAAATCAAATCAGCAAGAGGAATGGCGTGGTCAATGGTCATCGGTACAGTGCTTATGACCGTCATGATGAGCATTTTAAATTACTTCTTGTTCCTTCCAGCGTACACATGGTTTTTAAACGCACCTGAACTATCAGATCATGCGCTTAAAACTACCATTACAGCAGGAATCTTACCTTTTAACTTTATTAAAGGAATCATCATCACCATTGTCTTTAGTTTCATTTTTGTCAAAATGCGTCCATGGTTTGAAAATAAACGCCGACTTCAAAATAGTTAATATAAAAAAAGCCCCTTTTAAAGGGGCTTTTATCCTATTCATGCTTAAGTGGATCACCATCGAAAGTTTCGTCCGCAACTTTGATTGAGTCAGTTGGGCAACCTTCAAATGCATCAAGCATATCTTCTTCAAGTACTTCTGGAACTTCTACAGTCCCCTGATTGTCATCAAGCGTGACAAATGCAATGCCTTCATCATCATAATCATAAATGTCTGGAGCAGCTGCACCGCATGCGCCGCAAGCAATACATGTGTCTTTGTCTACAATTGTATATTTTGCCATGTTAAAAAAATACCTCCCAGATTGTTCGATGGAACAAATGGTTTAACCTTTTTAGTTACACCGATAAAAAACCAATTTCCTCAAACCTTATTGTAATGATTTTAAATTCACATTTCAACTGTAAAGTGATTGAGAATGCTTATCACATAAGGGTTTGTTCATAACTTTCCCCATTAATTGAGTTTAAACATTTCTTCTTCAATGAAATCTGTTAAAATAAAGGGAGAAAATATTCGAATTTTGTCAGGAAGACAGGTGCTTTGGTCAATGACGATTCATTACTTGGATGTCATATTGATGGACAGCGTACATAAATTGAACGGCGAACGCTCCATTAGTGCTGTCTACCATCTTTTTAAAGGGAAAAAATCATCACAAACGATACAGGATGCAAGTTTGTTTCAGCTTTCTAGCTACTTCGGCTGCTATCCAGCTTTTACGAGGGATCAGCTGAACCGCTCTGTACAAAGGCTAAAAGAGCAGCACTTCATTAGAAAGACAGGGGATACATTCATTGCCACAGATGCAGGAATAAGTATGCTCAGGCAGTGTTTCACTGAAAAACCGATGCCAGTTTATTTTGATGGTGCCAAGTATCATGATAAAGCAAAGGTGTTATGGATGAGACTGTCTTTACTTGTGCAGGTCCTTTCACATCATGCAGCGGGGTCACAACACTATGTGCCGATTCAAAGAGATATATCGGTTCAAAACTGGACAAAATCCTTCTTCTCGCAATATCACCAGAAGAAAAAGCTTTCTGAAGATATCCATCATGAGCTTGAAACACTTCTTGCTCATTTAACTGATCAAGAGGCACTGCTTTTTGTTTATTCATTGACTTCCAATGAAAGAATCGGACGGACGTACCTGCAAATGGCGGAATGGATGAAAGAAGATGTATGGTATGTTTACTTGCTTTTTTGGAATGTGCTCCATTATTTTATTCAATGTGCGCAAAAAGGTGAGGCACCGATCATCCAGCGAATGATAGATGATCTTCAATTCAAACGTGTGCTGACCACCTCTACCCATAAAACGCTTGAGCTTGTACAAAAAGGGTTCAGTATTGATCAAATTGCTCATATTCGTTCATTAAAAAAAGCGACAATCGAAGATCATATTGTGGAGCTCTCGATACATGAGCCGAGCTTCTCGATTGAACCATATGTCAGCAGTGAAGCTCAAAAGGCGATACATGAGGTAGCCGGTCAGCTCCAAACCAACAAGATGAAGCTGATCAAAGAAAGTCTCGAGCATTCATTTACTTATTTTCAAATACGATTGGCATTGACAAGGATGGTGAAAGCAAATGGATAAGCTTCATCAGACGCTGATGCGATATTATGGTTATGATGCCTTCAAAACAGGTCAGGAGGACATTATTCGAAGTGTACTTCAACAAAAAGATACGGTTGCCATGCTTCCTACTGGTGGCGGGAAGTCCCTTTGTTATCAAATTCCGGGCTATTTGACAGACGGGTTAGTGCTGATCATTTCACCTCTTTTATCACTCATGGAAGATCAAGTAGAACGCATGAAAATGCGCGGTGAAAAGCGAGTGGCTGCGCTTAACAGTACACTGTCCTTTCAGGAAAGAAGACATATTATTCGGCATTTGCCATCATATAAATTTTTATTTGTCGCACCTGAAGCGCTTATGTCAGAGGTATTGTTAGAGCAGCTCAAAGCGATGCATGTGGGTCTATTCGTTGTAGATGAAGCTCACTGTATATCGGAATGGGGACATGATTTCCGCCCGGAATACTCCAAGCTTGGAGAATGGAGAGAAGCGCTCGGCAATCCTGTCGCCTTAGCACTAACGGCAACTGCGACGAAACAAACCTTAAAAGATACTGTGCAAACGTTGCGGCTAGAGCATCCAGATGTTCATATTCATTCAGTCAACCGGCCGAATATTGCACTATTAAAAGAGGCGCAAGAAACGAAAGAAGCAAAAGAGAAACGAGCACTTGAGCTTGTGGAAACCCTTCAAGGGCCTGGGCTGATTTATTGTCCGACCCGGCAAATGACAGAAGATATTTCACGTTTGGTGAAACAAAAAACGCATCAGCGTGTAGAGTTTTATCATGGCGGAATGGAGTCGGGGGACCGCATGCTGATCCAGCAGCAATTTATCAGTGGTCAAATTGATCTCATTTGCTGTACAAGTGCTTTTGGAATGGGAATTGATAAAGCAAATATACGCTTTGTGATTCATATGAGTCCGCCTCAATCAATTGAAGCATTTATGCAGGAAATTGGAAGAGCTGGACGGGACGGGAAAAATAGTGTGAGCGTTCTGTTATATACAGAAGAGGATGCGGATATTCAAAGTCATTTGATTCAAGCAGAAGGTTTTGATGATCCAGAAATTGATTTTTTCTTAGCTCGAGTATCACAAATGCCGATCAATGATGAAAAAAAATTACGTGAACAATTGATGGAAGCAGGGCTTCAGGAGACGCGCGCGCGAATGCTCTCGCATTATTACACGATGTACCAAACTGAACAGCCCCGTTTGCTCATGAAGAAGCTGAAAGAAAAGCTGCAGGATAGACAAACAGAAAAGCTAAAAAAAGTGTGGCAGTTTAAAGAGCATATCACTGGCCATCGCTGCTTTAGGCAATCTTTGTTATCATACTTTGATGAGCAGCTTGATCTAACGGAGGACGCTTCCTTTGGGAACTGCTGTTCTTCATGCGGACTTGACCTGTCTGATTACGAAAAAAAAGATCAACCATTGGAGCTGAATGAAATGAAACACTGGAAGACCGAGCTGGATCGTCTATTTCATCTGACAAAAGAGGCGCAGCATTGATTGAACAACATCGCCGTATTATTGAAAAATTAACCGATCGACAAGTAGTAGAACAGTTGTATTTTACACAGCTGCTCATGCTGATTGTCTCTTTTTTACTAGGGATGTTTATGTTTGATCATTGGACTGATTTTACAGCCCTATGGCAGATCCGAGATATGCGTATCCTGACTTACGGAATTGGCGGCGCTTTGCTTGTGATTATTGTTGACGCTATTGTCATGAAGGTGTTTCCAGCTCATATGTACGATGATGGCGGATTAAATGAAAAAATGTTCAAAAACCGCAGCATCCCGCATATTGTTTGGTTAACGCTACTCATTGCCTTTTCAGAAGAAATTTTATTTCGCGGGATCGTTCAGCAGCAATTTGGACTGGAGATTGCAAGCATTGTGTTTGCACTTCTTCACTTTCGCTACTTGTCAAAAATACTCTTGTTTATCCTTGTGGTTTCTATTAGTATTTTTTTAGGACTTTTATACGAGTGGACAGGAAATTTATTCGTTCCTGTCATGACACACTTTGTCATTGACCTAGTCTTTGCATGTCAAATTCGTTTTAAATATTGGGGGAGGGATGAACATGGAAGAAATGTCGAGAATGAAGAGAAAAAAGCAGCAGCTGACAAACATCCATGATGATGTAGAGGAAAATCTTGAAGAAGAAAAAGTGCATCCTTCAGATGACTCTCACTTTCCTACACGAGAAGATTTTCATGAATATAAAAAGCAGCGAACCAAAAAGGTGCGTAATCCATTGTTTACGACACTGGCTATTATCTTTCCTATTATTGTCGTCACGGTTTTCTTCCTGTTGATTTATTACACATCAAAGGAAATTAACGATAACAACAATCAAGGTGTTTATATTGATAAAACATCGAGTGCTGACACAGATCCAGTCCCGTCAGCACTTGTTGAAACAAAAAATGATTCAAGCGCTGACAAAGCGGATGCGTCTGATGATGAGAAGAAAAAGAAAGATGCTGATAAAGAAAAGCAGCGTTCAAAAGAAAAAGCAGAGCAAAAGAAAAAAGAACAAGCCGCTAAAGAGAAGGCTGAGCGTGAAAAGGCCGAAGCTGCAAAAAAGCGTGAGCAGCAACAGCTCGCTCTTCAAAAACAGCAGGAAGAGAAAAAGCGAAAAGAAGCAGAAGAGAAGAAGAAGCAGGAAGAAAAACCTGTTCGTGTCGTGCAGCATACTGTTGGACCAGAGGAAAACTTGTATCGAATTTCCATGAAGTATTATCAAAACCGATCAGGGGAAGAGAAAATTCGAGCTTACAATCATTTAAAAGGAAATAGCGTGTACAGCGGACAAGTATTGAATATCCCATTAGAAAATTAATATTTGACATGAATGAATCGAAAAGCACATACATATGTAGAAAAAAGGGACAAGGGTGTATGTGATGACATTGCACGCAATCAGCCGCTATATGGATCAGCCGACACAGAAAATGATTGAAACATTGATCAAAAGGAAGCGCAAATACGAGGGGTTTGCAAAACAATGCAAAAGGTGGCAATGGACAGCCCTTTTATCACTTGCGATTCTTCTGTTTTATTTTGTGATAACAGCTAATAGCGGGGGCTCCCTGCAGCCGGAAGCGATGATTGCCACATTGCTTGGCCATGAGGTGTTTCTGTTTTGGATCATGGCTGAAGTGTTTGCTTTTTACGCATCGTATTATTATAAGAAAAAAGAAGAAAAGGCTGAGGATGAATATCATAAGCTCAGATGTGAAATTATACAGAAAAGCACAGATTTATGGCCTCAATCAAATCAATGGAAAGAGCGCGAGGCCGTTTTCCACTTCATGCAGACGCAATATGATATCAATCTCTATTATGAAAGTAAATAAATGAGCAAAAGACGTTTAAACAGTTGAAACGTCTTTTTTCATTCAAGCGTCTTATAAAAGAAAGCTGATACAAGGGAGTCATTCATAATGAAATATGCCATCGGATTTACTGCTGCCATAGCGGCTGTGACAACAGGTGTGTGTGTAACAGCGAAAATGGTGAAAACGGCAAAACAAAACAACATCAAAAAGCATTACTTTACAATAGAAGGACTTCAGTCAGATCGACCTGCAGTCATTTTCTTTATTTCTGATACCCATCGCCGTCTAATTAGTGATACTTTATTAGCGGAAGTAAAAGAGCAGCAGCCTGATGTCATTATGATCGGCGGGACTTAGCTGAAAAGGGAGTCCCTTATGCTAGAGTTGAAGAAAATGTGAAACGTTTAGCAAGGATTGCCCCGGTGTATTTTGTGTGGGGGAATAACGACCATGAGCTGCATCAGCAAAAACTCAAAGACATCCTCCATACCTATCAGGTGACGACATTGCAAAATGAGACGGCTGTGTGGAATTTTGAAGGACAGCCCATTAAAATAGGCGGAATCGATGATATCCGGCTTGAAAAAGCAGATTATGAAGCGATACGGCCGGAGTTTGTCAAAGAAGACGTGAATATCCTTTTATCACACAACCCAGATGTGCATCATTTGATGAGTGAAGAAGAGGGAATTGATCTTGTTTTGAGCGGTCATACCCATGGGGGTCAAATTCGTATTGGGAAATTTGGTCCGTATGAAAAAGGAAGAACAGGCCAAGTCAAAGGTGCTTTCTTTCTGATTAGTAATGGTTACGGAACAACAAAGATTCCGATGCGTCTTGGAGCAGAACCAGAAACCCATCTGATCTATTTAATGCCGCTAAAAACGCGCTAAGTTGATGCCCCATCAATATTTTCCATAAAAGTCACCGTAAGCATAGCTTCATGCTTGTCTTCCGTCTTGACACAGTGTAAACTGAATACAAAATTAAGAACCTATGACTCATCATCTCATATACTACAGTATGATGTGTGTTAGAAGAGGCAGGAGGGAACGTTATGCGGCTAGAGCGTCTGAATTATAATAAAATCAAAATTTTTCTCACACTAGATGATCT
Source organism: Bacillus sp. FS02 (assembly GCF_024398395.1). Lineage (NCBI taxonomy): Bacteria > Bacillati > Bacillota > Bacilli > Caryophanales > Bacillaceae > Bacillus > Bacillus sp. FS02. The sequence continues at coordinate 3,550,867 of NZ_CP074101.1, forward strand.
GACAGACCGAGGTCTTACGAAAGAAGACCTTTGGAAAGATTCGTTCAAAGTTCATCAGCTGTTTAAAGACATGATGAACGAAGCGAATCAGGAGCTCGGTTTTGAAGCGAATGGACCGATTGCTGTTGAAGTATTTTCTCTTCAGGCGCAGGGGATGGTCGTCATTGTGACAAAGAGTCAGCAGGAAGATGCTGATGATGAGTTTGATGAAGATTACATTGAGATGCAAGTCAAGCTCGACGAGAGCAAGCATGTGCTCTATCAATTTGCCTCGTTTGAAGATGTGATTCAACTGTCCCATAGTTTAAGTCGTATTGGACTTTTAGGGGGTACAGTTTACCACTATGAAGGTCAATATTTTCTCAGCCTAGATGATTTCGAAGAACTGTCTGCAGATACAGTCATTTCTATTTTAGCGGAGTTCGGTTCTCCGACGACATTAACCATTCACCGGTTAAAAGAATACGGAAAAGTGATCATGCAGGAAGATGCAGTGAAAACGATTCAACTGTATTTTTAATCACTTTTTTCTATTATATTTAATACTGTTGTGATGAAACAACAGTATTTTTTTATATCCATTTTTATATTTATAAACGCTGATATTTTATTTTGATAAAAAACGCTTTTTACCTTTGCTTTACCAGTACGAAGGTGTATACTATTGCTTGAAAGGGAGCAGTAGATCATGAAAGATTTCTAGGGGGTTTATTTTAATGGCAGCCGATCAAAACGCCGCTCATAACGCAGAAGATAAGCTAGATGTTTTAAAGTCAACTCAAACCGTCATACATAAAGCGCTTGATAAATTGGGCTATCCGCAAGAAGTGTATGAATTGCTGAAGGAGCCAATTCGCCTATTAACGGTCAAAATTCCAGTACGTATGGATGATGGATCGGTGAAAATTTTCACTGGTTATCGTGCGCAGCATAATGATGCTGTCGGTCCAACAAAAGGCGGAATTCGATTCCACCCGAACGTTACTGAAAAAGAAGTAAAAGCGCTTTCAATTTGGATGAGTTTAAAATGTGGTATTGTGGATCTTCCTTATGGCGGAGGAAAAGGCGGTATTATCTGTGATCCAAGAGAAATGTCATTTAGGGAGCTTGAAAAACTAAGCCGCGGATATGTTCGCGCAATTAGCCAAATCGTTGGACCAACAAAAGATGTTCCAGCACCAGATGTGTTTACAAACTCTCAAATCATGGCATGGATGATGGATGAGTATTCTAGAATTGATGAATTTAACTCGCCAGGATTTATTACAGGAAAACCAATTGTTCTTGGAGGCTCACATGGACGTGATACTGCAACGGCAAAAGGTGTAACGATCTGTATCAAAGAAGCGGCGAAGAAAAAAGGAATTGACATCAATGGGGCTCGTGTTGTCGTTCAGGGATTCGGAAATGCAGGAAGTTACTTGGCTAAATTTATGTATGATGCCGGAGCGAAAATCGTAGGAATTTCAGATGCTTACGGCGGTTTGTATGATGAAGATGGTCTCGATATTGACTACTTGCTTGACCGACGTGACAGCTTTGGAACCGTCACTAAATTATTTAATGATACAATTACAAACCAAGAGTTGCTTGAGCTAGATTGTGATATCTTAGTACCTGCAGCCATTGAAAATCAAATTACAGAAGATAATGCGGCGAACATTAAAGCCAAAATTGTCGTAGAAGCAGCAAATGGACCAACGACATTGGAAGGGACAAAAATTCTTTCAGATCGTGGTGTACTGCTTGTTCCAGACGTACTTGCAAGTGCGGGTGGAGTGACTGTTTCTTACTTTGAATGGGTTCAGAATAACCAAGGGTTCTACTGGACAGAAGAAGAAGTAGAAACTCGTTTAGAAGATATGATGGTGAAATCATTTAATAATATTTATGAAATGGCGCAAAACCGCCGTATTGATATGCGACTAGCAGCATATATGGTCGGTGTACGTAAAATGGCTGAAGCTTCTCGATTCAGAGGCTGGATTTAAGCGACTTATTTGCATCGCGCCTTAAAATCTCCTATCCTTAAATAGGAGATTTTTTTATGGAATCATGCAAAGAATCAAACAGCCCAGCAATTGTTATTGCAGTGAAACGACAGGAGTGGAACAAATGAAACAAGAAAAAGCGATCATAATAGGAGGAGGCCCGTGCGGTCTATCAGCTGCCATTGCATTCAAGCAAATTGGGATTGATGCACTTGTGATTGAAAAGGGCAATGTGGTCAACAGTATTTATCATTATCCTACACACCAAACCTTCTTCAGTACAAGTGAAAAGCTTGAGATCGGTGACGTCGCTTTTATCACTGAAAATCGGAAGCCCGTTCGTATTCAGGCGCTTTCCTATTACCGAGAGGTGGTCAGACGAAAAAGCCTGCGTGTGAATGCTTTTGAAAAGGTAAACGCTGTGACGAAAAAAGATGGCCATTTTACGGTAAATACATCAAAAGACGACTATACATGTGACTATGTTGTGATTGCGACTGGCTACTATGATCATCCTAACTATATGAATGTAAAAGGGGAAGACCTTCCTCATGTGTATCATTATTTTAAAGAAGGACACCCCTACTTTGATAAAGATGTGACGGTGATCGGCGGGAAGAACTCTAGTGTTGATGCTGCCCTGGAACTTGTGAAATGCGGAAGCAGGGTGACGGTTTTATATAGAGGAACTGAATATTCATCCAGCATCAAACCTTGGATTTTACCAGAGTTTGAAGCGCTTGTTCGAAATGGCACCATTCGAATGGAGTTCGGTGCAGAGGTGAAGGAAATCACAGAACAGGATATTGTCTTTACAAACCAGCAGGGCCAAACAGATCGAGTGAAAAGTGATTATGTGTTTGCGATGACAGGTTATCATCCTGATCATTCATTTTTAGAAAAAATGGGTGTAACAATCGATCCAGAATCAGGCCGCCCAGCATTTAATGAACAAACAATGGAAACAAATGTAGAAGGTATTTTCATTGCAGGGTTATTGCAGCTGGTAACAACGCCAACGAAATTTTCATTGAAAATGGAAGATTTCATGGCGGGTTGATTGCAGAAGAAATCAACAAAAGAATCAACGGGTAAAAAAAGAACTGGGTCCTTCTAAGGGATTCAGTTCTTTTTTATGTAAATTGGGATTATATAGAAGAATATTTTTGGGAAAATGGGCTCGAGTCATATAAAAAAGGGTGATTCGTGGTACGATAATAAAGGATAATGTAGGGAAAGAGGTCTGATTATGATCGCAATCATTTCAGCAGGTTTAGCTCCCGGCATCGCACTTTTAAGTTATTTTTATTTGAAAGATCAATACGACAATGAGCCGGTTCATATGGTCATCAGATCTTTTATGCTAGGTGTCATACTTGTGTTTCCAACCATGTTTATTCAGTATGTCCTCCAAGAGGAAAATATCGCCACGAATCCTATCGTGATTTCATTTGTGACATCGGGTTTTTTAGAAGAATCATTAAAGTGGTTTATTTTAATGGTCAGTGTCTATGCGCACGTACAGTTTGATGAACACTATGACGGGATTGTCTATGGAACAAGTGTCTCGCTTGGATTTGCGACACTTGAAAATATTCTGTACTTAGTGGGTCATGGGGTAGAGTACGCGTTTACACGTGCCTTGCTGCCTGTATCAAGCCACGCTTTATTTGGTGTGGTGATGGGGTTTTATATAGGTAAAGCTCGCTTCTCCGATAAAAAAGAGCAGCGAAAATGGCTGATTCTCTCTTTAATACTTCCTATCCTTTTTCATGGCTTATATGATTTCATTCTTCTTGGCATGAAAAATTGGGGATATATTATGTTGCCGTTCATGATTTTTTTATGGTGGTTTGGTCTGCGGAAAGCCAAAAAAGCCCGTGCGGTGAAGATGGTACAAATTTAAATTGGAAAACGTCCTATACGTCTTTAGGGCGTTTTTTGTCTTTTCCATCCAATTCCCTCCTGTGATGAATGTATAAAAATAGGGATCGGAAGAAACATATATTCAAACATCAAAAGTACAGGAGGATCAAATATGGACAAAGCTCGTTTCATGAAACAAATCGTCCTTATCTTCTCAATTGTTCTGCTCGCGTCTTCATTGATGACAGCTGAAAAAAGTGAAGCTTTCACGAATCAAGTGATTCAGCGGGGAGCTACAGGAGAAGATGTCGTCGAGCTCCAGGCAAGGCTCCAATACAATGGTTTTTACAATGGAAAAATAGACGGTGTGTATGGCTGGGGAACTTACTGGGCCGTGCGCAATTTTCAAAGCCAGTTTGGTGTAAAGAAAGTCGATGGACTCGTAGGGGAAAAAACAAAAAGCCTATTAGTTCAAAAGACGAAATACTATAAAGAGTTTGTGCAACAGCAGTTGCAAAAAGGGAATCAGTTTACGCACTATGGCGGGAAACCTCTTGATCAGCAAACAAAGGCTCCTGCGCAAAGAAACACGCAAAAAAAGACAGCACAAGGTGCAAAAGAGAATCAAAAAAGTCAAAGCGGAGGAAACAGCTCGTCTGGGAAGTCTGGAAATCAGTCAGGAAATGGTCAAGCAAATCAAACGCCGAAACAAACAGCAGCCAACATGCCAGGTGGTTTTTCAAGCAATGACATTCAGCTTCTTTCACAAGCTGTTTATAGTGAAGCGAGAGGTGAACCTTATGAAGGACAGGTAGCGATCGCAGCCGTCATCTTAAACCGTTTAAACAACCCGACCTTTCCAAACACGATTGCTGGTGTCATTTTTGAACCGCTTGCGTTTACTGCTGTAGCAGATGGACAATTTTATATGGCGCCAAATGAAACCGCTAAAAAGGCAGTATTTGATGCCATTAATGGCTGGGACCCATCTGAAAGCGCCGTTTATTACTTTAATCCTGATACAGCAACAAGCCCATGGATTTGGGGAAGACCACAAATTAAACGAATCGGGAAACATATTTTCTGTGAATAAAAAGAGGTGTAAATAAATGATCAGAGGAATATTGATTGCTATTTTAGGAATTGCTGTCATATCAACAGGATACTGGGGCTATAAAGAGCATCAAGAAAAAGATGCAGTACTGCTTCATGCAGAGAACAACTATCAAAGAGCCTTCCATGATTTAACGTATCAAGTCGATCAGCTGCACGATAAACTTGGCGCAACACTTGCGATGAATAGCCAAACATCTATATCTCCAGCACTGGCAGATGTATGGAGAATGTCATCAGAAGCGCATAACAATGTCAGTCAGCTTCCGCTCACATTGATGCCTTTTAACAAAACAGAAGAGTTTTTAGCGAATGTCGGTGACTTTAGCTACAAATCGTCACTTAAATCTTTATCAGATGAACCATTAAACAAAGATACACACAAAACCATTACCACTTTATATGATCAAGCGGCAGATATTCAAAACGAACTTAGACAAGTGCAGCATCTCGTACTCAACAAAAATTTAAAATGGATGGATGTTGAAATGGCACTGGCTGATGGAGATCGAAAAAACGACAACACCATCATTGACGGATTAAAAACCGTTGAAAGAAATGCTGATGCGTTTGCAGATGTTGATCTTGGCCCTACAAATGTGTCAACTGAATCAGAAACGCAAGGCTACAATCACTTAAAAGGGCAAAAGATTTCAAAAAAAGAAGCGATTCGCATCGCCCAGCAATTCGCGCCTGACCACAACAAAGATTTTAAGGTGAGAAAAAGTGGGAGTAAAACGAACCGTGATGTCTACAGCCTGTCAATGTCTGACCCAGACAACCGGGCAAACTTTTATTTAGACTTGACTGAAAAAGGCGGCCATCCTGTCTATCTTCTTCAGAACCGAGAAGTGAAAAAACAAAAAATCAGTTTAAATGATGCCTCAGAAAAAGCACTAAGTTTCTTAAAGAAGCATGGATTCGATACCGAATCATTTCATTTAGATGAGAGTGCGCAATTCGATAATATCGGCGTATTTACCTATGTACCTTTACAGAATAACGTATTGCTTTATCCAGATAGTATTCGAATGAAAGTCGCTTTAGATGATGGTGAGGTTGTGGGATTCTCAGCGAAAGACTATTTAATGAATCACAGAAAACGTGACATAAAAGCACCAAAGATTTCTCAAAAAGAAGCTGAAAAGACCTTAAATAAACATGTGAAGATCGAGGATACACATGTAGCTCTTGTTCAAAATGATATGTCAGAGGAAGTTCTCTGCTATGAGTTTTTAGGAACCATTAAAAACGACACGTACCGAATGTTCATTAATGCAGATACTGGAAAAGAAGAAAGAGTAGATAAACTAAAAAATGCAGAACCTATATATAAAGACCTATAGAAAAGGAAGCGAGGAAAAGGCGAATAAGCCTTTTCCTTTTGTTTTATACATGGTTTAATATAAGAGAGGATACGATTTCACAGATGAAAAGAGTGATGAGGAATGTTACAAATAGGGGATGCAATCACAATTGAGTATGTCAATGAGAACAAAGAAGTGAAAACAGCAAAATCGAAAGTTTTGGAAAATAATAACGATGATATTTGCATTAATTATCCAGCTGATAAAGAAACGGGGCGCACGATCTATTTAAATCAAGAAACAGAAATCACCGTCTTCTTTTTCGATGAAAATCAAATTCCATACAAATGTACAAGCAAAGTCATTGGGAAAAGAAAAGAAGATATCCCGATGATTGTCGTTTCGATTCCGCCAAAAGAAGAAATGATTCGGCTTCAGCGAAGAGAATATCTTCGAGTGGATACGATGGTGAAAGCGTCCATTACGCAAAATGGTGAAGAAACCTTCGACACATTTATTGTCAATATGAGTGCTGGCGGTGTAGCAATTGCTGTTCCAGAAGGTGTCTCACTAAAAGAATATGGCGAGGTCGTCACAGAGTTTGAACTTTCACTTAAAGAACCAGTGAAAATTAAAGCGATTGCAGAAATGAATCGTGTTTATCAAGATGAACAGACGGGGAAAACAAGAGCGATCATGGAATTTACTGAAATCACAAACGACCACCAGCAGCACATCATGAAGTATTGCTTCCAGCAGCAGCTTCTAACACGTGTGAAAAAAGTATAAGAATAAAGGTTGTCAAAAGCTTCCATACTAGAGAGAAAGAATCTAGCGTTGGAGGCTTTTTGTATGAAAACAATGGAAAGATGGCTATTCAAAGCAGTGCTCATTCAGCTCATTCTGCTTTTGGCGGTTCAGGTCACCCTTCACTTGACGAAAGGAGAACTATTTTTGTCAAAAGTCGTACAATACGAGGGTGTGAATAACATGAGCATTGAAGATTGGATTGAGACATTTAAGCAAAAGGATTGATAGAAAATTCACCCGTTTGAGCGGTGATCGTGTTACAATTCATAAGGGAGATTCAATCAAGGAGAGGTATTATGAAAAAGAAATTATCTATCGCAATTGACGGTCCTGCTGCAGCAGGAAAAAGCACTGTGGCAAAAATTGTCGCAGCGAAAAAATCATATATTTATATCGATACAGGTGCGATGTACCGCGCAATTACACTTGCAGCACTCAATCAAGGCGTAGACCTTGAAGACGAACAGGCACTTGATGCGTTATTAAAAAACACAGTCATTGAACTTGTGTCAACTGACGAAGGTCAAAAAGTACATTTAGACACGATCGATGTCACAGAAGACATCAGAACAGACCGTGTGAGCAATCAAGTCTCTGTTGTTGCAAAGCATCGAGCTGTTAGGGAAGAAATGGTCCGCAGGCAGCAAGAGCTGGGGAACCGAGGCGGTGTCGTCATGGATGGAAGAGACATTGGCACGCATGTTCTTCCAGATGCAGAAGTGAAAATTTTCTTGCTTGCGTCAGTAGAGGAAAGAGCAAAACGTCGTTTTGAAGAAAATCAGAAAAAAGGCTATGATGTCAATTACGATCAGCTGATCGAAGAGATTGCAAGACGTGACAAGCTTGATTCTGAGCGGGAGGTATCACCGCTGAAGAAAGCAGATGATGCCATTGAAATTGACACGACTTCCCTTTCTATTCAAGAGGTTGCAGGTAAAATTTTAGATGCAGCAGAGCGTGTAGAAAAACAGTAAGAAATTTTAGAAAACTTTTATAAGTTAGAGGTTTATCTCTTGACAAACAAGGTCTTTTATTAGAAGTTTATACTAATACTATTTTTATTGATCATTCAAGCAATTCTGTTGATTTGAATGTTTCTATAATACATATTCGGCTGGCAATCATCATGCTAAGGACACATATTCACCCAGTCGTTTTAACTAAGCTGTGTAGGTTTGGACCAAGGAGGTTATCGAAATGACAGAGGAAATGAATCAAATCGATGTTCAGGTACCAGAGGTTGGAGATGTAGTGAAAGGGATTGTTTCTAAAGTTGAGGACAAGCATGTCAATGTAGATATCGTCAATGTGAAACAACCTGGGATCATCCCAATCAGTGAATTATCAAGTCTTCACGTTGAAAAAGCATCAGATGTCGTGAAAGATGGCGACGAGTTAGAGCTTAAAGTAACAAAGGTCGAAGACGATGCTTTGATTTTATCGAAACGTGCTGTTGATGCAGACCGCGCTTGGGAAGACCTAGAGAAAAAGTTTGAAACAAAAGAAGTATTTGAAGCAGAAGTAAAAGACGTTGTCAAAGGTGGTCTAGTGGTCGACATTGGTGTTCGCGGATTTATTCCTGCGTCTCTTGTTGAGGCACACTATGTAGAAGACTTCACTGACTACAAAGGGAAAACACTCTCGCTTGTTGTGGTAGAGCTTGACCGCGAAAAAAACCGCGTGATTTTATCGCATCGTGCAGTCGTTGAGCAAGAACAATTAGACAAGAAGCAAGACTTCCTGCAAAAGCTTGCAGTAGGCAGTGTGATTGATGGAAAAGTGCAGCGCCTGACTGACTTTGGTGCATTTGTTGACATTGGCGGCATTGATGGATTAGTTCACATTTCTCAACTATCCCATGCGCATGTCGAAAAGCCATCTGACGTTGTTGAAGAAGGACAGGAAGTGAAAGTCAAAGTTCTTGCTGTTGACCGCGATAACGAACGTATCTCACTATCTATTAAAGAAACATTACCAGGACCTTGGAGCCAAATTGGTGAAAAGGTAAAACAAGGTGATGTTCTTGAAGGAACCGTTCAACGTCTTGTGAGCTTTGGAGCATTTGTTGAAATTCTGCCAGGTGTAGAAGGACTTGTGCATATTTCCCAAATTTCACACAAGCATATCGGTACTCCTCAAGAAGTCCTTGAAGAAGGGCAGACTGTGAAAGTGAAAGTGCTTGATGTCAATGAAGATGAAGAGCGCATTTCACTTAGCATTCGTGAATTAGAAGAGAATCCTGAAAAACAAATCGAAGAGGATTACCGTCAATATCAGGCGAAAGAAGAAAATACAAGCGGATTCCAGCTTGGTGACCTGATTGGTGATAAACTCAATAAACTAAAATAATTTGGTGATCAAAATTGACGCGAGCAGAAAGAAAGAAACAGCATATTGAGCATGCTTTGTCGACTGGCCAGCATGCAGCAACAGGTTTACAAGATGTTTCCTTCGTTCACGCCAGTTTACCAGATCTTGCGACATCACAAATTGATACTCATACGACAATTGGCGGACTGACTTTCGGTTCGCCAATTTTTATCAATGCAATGACTGGTGGAGGCGGAGAATCGACCTATGAGATTAATCGCTCTTTATCTATCGCAGCGAAGGAAACCAATATTCCAGTAGCAGTCGGTTCACAAATGGCTGCACTGAAAGATGCAGACGAACGTCGTACGTATGAAGTGGTTCGAAAGGTGAATCCAGATGGACTCGTTTTTGCCAATTTGGGCAGTGAGGCGACTATTCAGCAAGCACGGGATGCCGTTGACATGCTGGGGGCAAACATGCTCCAAATTCACTTAAACGTGATTCAAGAGATCGTCATGCCTGAAGGAGATCGTGATTTCAGAGGTGCTGTTGAGCGGATCTCAGCCATTGCTGAATCAATTGAGGTGCCTGTTGTCGTCAAAGAAGTTGGATTTGGGATGAGTAAGGAAACAGCAAAGAAATTATTTGATGCTGGAGTTGCTGCTGTTGATGTAGGTGGATTTGGGGGAACGAATTTTTCTAAAATCGAGAACCTGCGCCGTCAAAAAGCACTTCGCTATTTTGACCAGTGGGGAATTCCAACTGCAGCGAGTTTGGCTGAAGTACATACAGCCTTTCCAGATCAAACCGTCCTAGCTTCTGGAGGCATTCAAGATGCACTTGATGTGACAAAATCAATTGCTCTTGGTGCGTCTGCCGCTGGATTAGCCGGCTTTTTCTTAAAATCCCTGACGAGTGGAGGAGAAAAGGGCCTCATCTCTGATATCATTGATCTACAAGATGATGTGAAGATGTTGATGACAGTACTTGGCATGAAAACTATTGAGGAGCTACGGCAAGCTCCAATTGTGCTTACAGGGGAAACAAGTCATTGGCTGAAAGAAAGAGACGTGGATACTACGTACTATAGTTTAAGAAATAAGAAGACAAAGGACTAAATGAAATTTAGCCCTTTGTCTTCTTTTCAGCGTGAAAGAAAACTTTTTTGTCTATGAAAGACAGCTACTTTTTGCGGAGCGAATTTGACATTCGTGAACACCAATGCGCAGGACTGACACTGAATGCGAGGGTTTGTTTGCACGCTGAGACATGTGGTAATCACATGTCTTTTTTATTGATTTCTTTTGCGAGCGTCTTCCGGGCCTTCTAAAGTTGTTGCCCCTTTGTGATGAATGGATTGATCGCGGTCAGATTCAACTCTTCTTGACGCCTTTAGGCGTTTTTCCTGTCTATCCTTACCCATTATACATCCCTCCTCAACTATTAGGGTGTCACCTCTTGTTTATTTCATGCAAATCCCGCACCTTCTCATACGTTTAAAAACTGGAGATTTTCCCATAATGTAATTGAGGTGATGAGGGTTGGAGGCATTGTACTATTATTGGTCAATATGGTTCGTTTGGATTATGGTGACATTTATCATGGAGAAAAGCACGTGGCGCAATGTGCTAGGCGTATGTGTTCTCATTCATATTATATGCAGTCATGTCATGGTTTCTATTTTAGACATTAGGATCAATGCAGGATTTTTGTTGACCTTTTTATATGCTTGCATGTCATTCGTGATCTTTCGGCCTGCTCATCGAATCATGCGAATCATGCAATTAGGTTCAATGGTCAGTGCGTATGCCTTTTTTATGATTTTTGCATTATATGATCCAGTTTGGTTCACGATAATAAAGGTGGACTGGGTTGTATTTGCCTTGCTGATCTTGATGTGTTTAACATATGGGCATCAGTTAACGGAACGGATCACTTTATGGATGATGGCTATATGTCTGGGGGAAGCCCTTTATGCGCTTACGATTCATCGCCTCACATCTTCCATTGTCATAGGAGATCTCTCGTTTCTTTCCATGGCTGTTCAAGGAGCTGTCTTTCTATTAGGTGTAGGTCAGCTTGAAAAACTCTTGAACACCCGTTCATCTAGAAAACCAGTAAAAGGGGCTGCAAAATCAACATGACGGATTACACGTTTCCTGTGATTATTGGTGTCATCTTTGGGATGGCGGCTAGGCTTTATATGCTAAGAACTGATTATCGGCAATATCCCACATATATTCATGGACAAGTGATTCACATTGCGCTAGGTTTTATTGCATCAGGCCTTGGTGCTATTATTATGCCTGCGCTGATACAGGAAGAATTCACTGCCATTACCTTCCTGACGCTTGCAGCCACGCAATTTCGTGATGTGCGTAATATGGAAAGAAATACATTGACCCAAATGGATTCGTATGAGCTTGTCTCACGAGGCAGTACATATATCGAAGGCATTGCGATCGCCTTTGAAAGTCGAAATTATATTGCCATTCTTACTGCCCTTATTACAACGACCGCCTGTATTTTCTTCTCGCTCGTCGTTGGGACAGTGGTCGGTATTCTTTGTTTTTTCATGGCAAAACTATTAATGTCAGGGAGCCAATTAAAGGATATCGTGAATATTCAAAAAGGGGAACTTCGCTTTGACGGCGCAGGACTTTACGTAAATGATATTTACATTATGAATATCGGGCTGCCTGAAAAGCAAAAATTGATTTTAGAGCATGGAATGGGGTTCATCTTGACTCCGAAGAATTTTAACTCGGCCACAACCATCGCAAACCTTGGGCAGCGGCAGGCTATCTTATTTGATTTATCCAACGTGCTTGGTGTATACCGAGATTCTGGTGAACCATCGCTTTGTCCGCTCGCAAAACGTGATCTGAATAATGGCACACTTGGCGTATTCATTTTACCGCAATGGCAGCGTGAAGATTTAGCTGTCCGTGTATTAGAAGAGGTGCCTATTTTAGAAAATGCTATTAGAATGCCGACAGATTTCATTAAAAAGAAAGTGAGGTAATAGGGCATGGCGAACACCATTGAACAATTTATATTGGCTGTGGCGACAACAAATAAAGAGCGGGTCATTGGCGGAACAGCCGTTTTTTTCTGTGAAAATAAAGAAGAGCTCGACATGTATGCCATGAATTTAGAGGCCATTTTAGATGGAATTGCACACGGCATTGGAGAAGATCTTTATTTGATTGTCAAACATTTTTAAGTTATTCATTGTGGTCTGATTAAAAATTGATATAATATATAAGTTGAACCCTTCATGTTTGAAGGGTTTATTTCATAAAACTGAATGAAAATTATAAATCCCGGTTGAAACATGATGATGAACATATTGAATCGCGGCTGGATTGAAAGGAAGGGTACTATGGGTAAACCTGTCGTAGCCATTGTTGGAAGGCCCAACGTTGGAAAATCTACAATTTTTAATCGAATCGCAGGCGAAAGAATATCGATTGTAGAAGACACACCTGGTGTAACAAGAGATCGAATCTATAGCTCTGCTGAATGGTTAAATTATGACTTTAATTTAATAGATACTGGTGGAATTGATATTGGAGATGAGCCGTTTTTGGCGCAAATTCGCCATCAGGCTGAAATCGCAATGGATGAAGCGGATGTTATTATCTTTATGGTCAATGGAAGAGATGGCGTCACATCTGCGGATGAAGAAGTCGCAAAAATTTTATATCGCACGAAAAAACCTGTCGTACTTGCTGTCAATAAATTGGACAACCCTGAAATGAGAAGCGACGTGTATGACTTTTATGCACTTGGATTTGGCGAACCGTATCCGATTTCTGGAACGCACGGACTCGGTCTAGGTGATCTGCTTGATGCTGTCGCAGAGCATTTCAAAAACTTACCAGATACACAGTATGATGAAGAAGTGGTACAGTTCTGCTTAATCGGCCGCCCAAATGTAGGGAAATCCTCTTTGGTGAATGCGATGCTCGGTGAAGAACGTGTCATTGTCAGCAACATCGCTGGTACAACAAGAGATGCTGTAGATACAATGTTTACGTACAACCAACGTGACTTTGTCATTGTCGACACAGCAGGTATGAGAAAAAAAGGGAAAGTATATGAAACAACAGAGAAATACAGTGTACTTCGTGCGTTAAAAGCCATTGATCGATCGGATGTTGTCGCTGTAGTTCTTGATGGTGAAGAAGGCATTATTGAACAGGATAAACGTATTGCCGGCTACGCACACGAAGCGGGTAAAGCCGTTGTGATCATTGTGAACAAGTGGGATGCTGTTGAAAAAGACGAGCGTACAATGAAGGAATTTGAGCAAAATATTCGCGAGCATTTTCAATTCCTTGATTATGCACCTGTCTTATTCATGTCTGCTCTTACGAAAAAGAGAATTCACACGTTAATGCCAACAATTATTACCGCTAGTGAAAATCATGCGATGCGCGTTCAAACGAACATTCTAAACGATATTATCATGGATGCTGTAGCGATGAACCCAACGCCGACCCATAACGGACAGCGTCTGAAAATTTACTATGCAACACAAGTGGCGATCAAACCGCCGTCCTTTGTTGTGTTTGTAAATGATCCAGAACTTATGCACTTTTCTTATGAGCGTTTCCTAGAAAACCGAATTCGAGATGCATTTGGTTTTGAAGGAACACCAATTAAAATATTTGCAAGAGCGAGAAAATAAAAAGGGTGAGCGGGATGAAGAAAATTTCAGTACTTGGAGCAGGGAGCTGGGGAACAGCTCTTGCGCTTGTATTAGCTGATAATCATCATGATGTACACATGTGGGGACATAGACAAGAATTAATTGATCAAATCAATGAGAAACATGAAAATCATGATTACTTGCCTAATGTTGCATTGCCAGCGTCTATTCAAGCGACAACAGATATGAAACAGGCACTAGAAGGGACAGATACGATTATTGTCGCTGTGCCAACAAAGGCCATTCGAGAAGTATTGAAACAGGCAAATGAGTTCATTACGTCAAAGGTGCCATTTGTTCATGTCAGTAAAGGAATTGAACCAGATACACTTCTTAGAATTTCTCAAATGATTGAACAAGAAGTCCCGGAAGCGAAAAGAGAAGCAGTTGTTGTCCTGTCAGGACCAAGCCATGCTGAAGAAGTTGGCTTGCGTCATCCGACAACTGTTACTGTCTCGTCAGAACATATTGAAGCAGCTCAATTTGTTCAAGATTTGTTCATGAACAATCATTTTAGAGTGTACACCAACCCTGATGTGATTGGGGTGGAAATTGGCGGGGCGCTGAAAAACATCATCGCTCTTGCGGCAGGGATCACAGACGGACTCGGATATGGTGATAATGCGAAAGCAGCGCTCATCACAAGGGGTCTTGCTGAAATCGCCCGCCTCGGCACAAAAATGGGAGGAAACCCTCTTACGTTTGCCGGATTAACAGGTGTTGGAGATTTGATTGTCACATGTACAAGTGTTCATTCGCGTAACTGGCGCTGCGGGAATTTACTCGGTAAAGGATATAAGCTCGAAGAAGTGCTTGAAAAAATGGGGATGGTTGTCGAAGGCGTCCGCACAACAAAAGGCGCTTATCAGCTCTCCAAAGAATACAAGGTCAGCATGCCGATTACAGAGGCTCTTTACGGCGTCCTATTTGAAGGGAAAAAGGTAGACGATGCTGTAGAATCCTTAATGGCACGTGTGAAAACACATGAGATGGAAGACCTTGTGAACATGTTCGAAAACCAAACAAAATAATTGGAAGACTGAACTTAGGCGTGTAGAGGATGCAAGAAGGGGAAGACTTGCATAACATAACAATGAAGTTTGAATAGAGCTTTGCCTCTACAGAATGAGGAAAAATAGTCGACCTAATGACTGAAGCAGAGTCCCCCTCTTTGCTTCAGTTTTTTTATGCACTTTTTTCTGAATTGATTGGAAAAATGATTGATATTTTACTTAATTTTGGTTTAGAATGAAATATAAACGCTTACAATTCGTTTGTATTAAAGGGGGACAGGCACGATGAGTTTTGCTTTAATCAAGATGTGGTTTGCGCTTGGTTCAATGGGGCTCATGTTTTTAGCCGTTGTAACCATTTATCTGAGTAGGTTTAAGCTGAAGAGCCGGTTTCTGAAAATAACAGCCTCAACTGTCGCGTACAGCTTAATGCTCATATCAGGTATCATTGTGTTTTTAGTTGTATTTAGCGGACCAGTCAATGAATAAAGAAAAAGGAAGAATGTGATGATCAAAGCAAAAATCAGTGTCATGCTGTTAACACTTATTTTACTTACGGGGTGCCTCTATCCAGAGAATCGTAAAGCTGAAAACCGCGTGCCATATAAAGAGCAGCTGCAAAGTGTGCAGACCGCAATTGAAGATTTTCAAAAAGCGACAAATGGCCTTTTACCCATTGAAACAAAAGAAGGCGACACACCTATTTATCAGAAGTATGTCATTGACTTTAAGCGTCTGTCACCAAGATATTTACACGATGTACCGTCGACATCTTTTGAAGGCGGGGGCGAATATATCTATGTCCTCACAGACGTCGAACAAAACCCAACGGTGAAACTGCTTGATGTCAAAATGACGCAAACGATCAGTGAATTACGTCTAAGGATCAAAATATATCAAGATGAACATACATATCCGCCATATGGCAAAGTAGTATCTAAAGATTTATATACGTTAAATGAAAAAAAACTAGGGTTAAAAGCACCGCCTACAGTGACGAGCCCTGTCACGGGTGAATCACTTCCATTACTGATTTCCTCAAATGGCGAAATCTATGTTGACTATCGCAGTGATTTTGCCCAGATTTTGAAAAATACGAAACAAAAGCTGAAACCAGGTGAAAATATTCAAGATGTCTATTGGCAGGAAACCCCGTTTGTACCAGCGTTTTCTGTTCCATATACGATCAACAAAAAAGGTGAGCCGGCTTTTTTAGAAAAAAAGACGTCATAAACAAGAATGAACCTTTCTCCTCTGCATATAAATGAGGAGAAAGGTTTTTTTATGGCTAAACATACTCTCAAAACAAAAAAGGTGTCATATTCAAATAGGACAACGTCATACACATATATTGTCCTGACACCTTTCAAGCACCGTTTGATTGAAGTATAGAGTATTTTATTTGAAAACGAGGATAGCAAGTCCGGGAGGGGATCACTTGGAAAAAGTCGATATTTTCAAGGATATCGCTGAACGAACAGGAGGCGATATATATTTAGGAGTCGTTGGAGCTGTTCGTACAGGGAAATCTACGTTTATTAAAAAGTTTATGGAGCTCGTGGTGCTCCCGAATATCAATAATGAGGCAGACCGTGCAAGAGCACAGGATGAATTGCCGCAAAGCGCAGCAGGAAAAACCATTATGACCACAGAACCAAAATTTGTGCCAAATCAAGCGGCATCCATTCACGTGAGTGACGGCCTGGATGTCAACATTAGGCTTGTCGATTGTGTAGGCTACACCGTGCCTGGTGCACGCGGGTATGAAGATGAAAATGGTCCGAGAATGATTAATACGCCGTGGTATGAAGAACCAATCCCGTTTCATGAAGCAGCGGAAATTGGTACACGCAAGGTCATTCAAGAGCATTCCACCATTGGTGTTGTGATTACAACAGATGGATCAATTGGAGAAATCCCAAGACATGACTATATTGAATCAGAAGAACGTGTCATTGACGAACTCAAAGAAGTTGGAAAGCCGTTTATTATGGTAATCAACTCTGTGAGACCTTATCACCCTGAAACAGAAGCGCTGCGGCAGGAACTTAGTCAAAAATATGATATTCCTGTACTCGCGATGAGTGTCGAAAGTATGAGAGAACAAGACGTCCTCAGTGTACTTCGTGAAGCATTATATGAATTCCCAGTGCTTGAGGTGAATGTGAACCTGCCAAGCTGGGTCATGGTACTAAAAGAAGATCATTGGCTAAGAGAGAGTTATCAGGATTCAGTGAAAGAAACCGTCAAGGATATTAAGAGATTAAGAGATGTTGACCGAGTGGTAGGTCAGTTCAGTGAATTCGATTTTATCGAAAGAGCAGGCTTAGCAGGCATTGAAATGGGTCAGGGGATCGCAGAAATTGATCTGTATGCGCCGGATGATCTATATGATCATATCCTAAAAGAAGTGGTTGGTGTGGAAATTAGGGGCAAAGATCACCTTCTTGAGCTCATGCAAGATTTTGCACATGCGAAAACGGAGTATGATCAAGTGTCTGACGCTTTAAAAATGGTGAAGCAGACTGGATACGGAATTGCGGCACCAGCTTTGTCGGATATGAGTTTAGATGAGCCGGAAATCATTAGGCAAGGATCAAGATTCGGCGTCAGATTAAAAGCAGTCGCGCCATCTATTCATATGATTAAGGTAGATGTAGAAAGTGAGTTTGCGCCGATTATCGGAACAGAAAAACAAAGTGAAGAGCTCGTCCGATACTTAATGCAAGACTTTGAAGATGATCCGCTTTCTATCTGGAATTCCGATATATTTGGACGCTCACTCAGCTCGCTTGTCAGAGAAGGCATTCAAGCAAAACTCTCGCTGATGCCGGAAAATGCAAGGTATAAACTAAAGGAAACGCTTGAACGAATTATTAACGAAGGATCAGGCGGTCTGATCGCGATTATTCTATAGGATGTGAGACCTCTCATTGATGGGGGTCTTTTTTTGCGTGCGGGTGAAGTCATAAAAAGACAATTGTATAAAGATTAGTCAGATTCAGGCTGAAATTAGGAATATTCGTTCGCAAAAGTGCCCTTAATCCTTGACGAATAAGGATTCTTCCCTTTAAAATGCTTGATATGGTATTTCATATGTGTTAATCTACTTACAGAAAATCTTCACTTTGTTGGACAAACATTCCTTCAAAGAGAAGTTTTCTAATGAAAAGCCATGTATGACGCTTTCTAGACGCTCTTTTTTTCAAAAAAAGTGTATAGAAAGAAGATGAATTGTGAAGAAATGATAACAATCTATTGAATGCATATTTTTGGGAGGAGGTGAAAGGCATGAACAAGACAGAACTTATTAACGCGGTTGCTGAAGCAAGCGAGTTATCTAAAAAAGACGCGACAAAAGCAGTTGATTCTGTTTTTGATACAATTTTAGATGCACTTAAAAATGGTGACAAAATCCAACTTATTGGTTTTGGTAACTTTGAAGTACGTGAGCGTTCAGCTCGTAAAGGACGTAACCCACAAACTGGTGCAGAGATCGAAATCCCTGCAAGCAAAGTACCTGCTTTCAAACCAGGTAAAGCACTTAAAGACGCGGTGGCAGGTAAATAATCGTTATGTGTAATGATCCTATTGAAGGAGTTATACATATACAGTTTCACACTGGTCTAGAAAAGCCCCTTTGATAAGGGGCTTTTCCTTTTGAATCAAATGGTTTGTTTAGAACGCTCTCCTTTGCTTTTAGGATCTGAAGTGTGCTAGAATCTGAATGAAATGTAATCGCCTTTGGAGGATATAATACATGAGTGAAATAAATAAAGAATTAATCGAACACGCGGTACGCGATATATTAAAAGCAATCGGAGAAGATCCAGATCGTGAAGGACTTCTTGATACCCCAAAACGAGTAGCAAAAATGTATGAAGAAGTGTTCTCGGGATTAAATGAAGATCCAAAAGAACATTTTAAAACCATTTTTGGTGAAGATCATGAAGAACTTGTTCTTGTGAAAGATATTGCTTTTCATTCAATGTGTGAACACCATCTTGTGCCATTCTATGGCAAAGCCCATGTCGCTTATATTCCGCGCGGCGGAAAAGTAACGGGACTCAGCAAGCTGGCAAGAGCAGTAGAAGCCGTGGCAAAGCGCCCGCAGCTTCAGGAGCGCATTACATCAACGATTGCAGATAGTATGGTGGAAACTTTAAATCCACATGGTGTGATGATTGTCGTTGAAGCAGAGCATATGTGTATGACGATGCGCGGAGTGAAGAAGCCCGGCGCTAAAACAGTCACTTCAGCCGTACGCGGTACATTTGCAAATGATGCGGCAGCAAGAGCAGAAGTGCTTTCCTTTATTAAAAACGACTAATCCATAGATGGAAGGTGAACAGATTGAGTGAAAATAAAGCATCTGATTTTGTGGTGATTAAAGCCATTGATAATGGTGTCAATGTGATCGGCTTAACTAGAGGTTCCGATACAAGATTTCACCATTCCGAAAAGCTCGATAAAGGTGAAGTCATTATCGCACAATTTACTGAGCACACATCAGCCATCAAAGTGCGGGGCGATGCTGTCATCCAAACAAGCTTCGGTGAAATTCAAAGCGAAGCAAAGAAATAACGCACGACTATGCACTTGATAGCATAAAAGTCAGGCCTGATATGGTATAATAAATCTCTATACAATGTAGAGAGCTACATATGAAACTGTAATTTTTGGGACAAGGGTGATATCTTTGCAAGACATCTACGGAATTTTATCTAATCTGAATATAAAATTAAACAAAAAGCTTTCTCATCCTTATTTGGCGAAGCATTTGCGTGCGCCGCTCATCGATGAAGATAAGCTCCTTCTTTTTCATGCAATGTTTGATGAAGCTCAAATCGATGCTGAGAAAAAAGAAAATTATATTTTAACGGCGATGCTTGTGCAAATTGCCCTTGATACCCATGACGAAGTCACAACTGCTGCAGCCATCAAACAAGACGAGTTCAAAAATCGTCAGTTGACCATCCTAGCAGGAGACTATTTCAGCGGTCTCTATTACTCTCTTCTCTCTGACATGAAAGATATTTACATGATCCGTACTCTCGCCACGGCGATCAAAGAGATTAATGAACATAAAATTAGACTATATGATCGATCCATTCAAGATGCAGCCCACTTTTATAAAAGTGTTGCTACAGTAGAATCTGCGCTATTCCAAAGAATTTCTGAGCACTTTCAATTGACGCATTGGAATGAAATTGCAAGTCGCTTCCTTGTTTATAAACGTTTTATGAAACAAGCAGAAGACGACAAACATTTAAAACTTTTTTTGAACGATAGCTATACGGACGCCTATACATGTTTTGACAACTTTGAGAATGAAGGCTATGAAAAGGCCAAACGATCAATCAAGGAGCATCTAGTTTCATCTCCGATCGTTCAAAAAGAGCTATTAAATCGCTTGGATCATATGAAAAATGAACCTGCGTACCATCAGAAAGTGGAAGAAGGGTAAGTCATGCAGCAATCAAAAGAACAGCGAGTACACGGTGTATTTGAAAAAATTTATAAAAACTATGACCAAATGAACTCTGTCATTAGCTTTAAACAGCATAAAAAATGGCGCGATAAAACAATGAAGCTCATGAATGTTCAAAAAGGAGCCAAAGCACTAGATGTATGCTGCGGAACTGCTGATTGGACGATTGCGCTTGCAGACGCTGTTGGAGAAACAGGCGAGGTCAAAGGTCTTGACTTCAGTAAAAATATGCTGAGTGTTGGCGAAACGAAGGTGAAAACAGGCGGCTACAATCAAATTGAGCTGCTCCACGGCAATGCAATGGAGCTTCCTTTTGAGGACAACTCATTTGATTATGTCACAATCGGTTTTGGCCTTCGAAATGTCCCTGATTACTTAACAGTGCTAAAGGAAATGACACGAGTGGTAAAACCCGGTGGAATGGTTGTCTGCCTTGAAACATCACAACCTGAGATGATTGGGTTTAAACAAGGGTATTATGTCTATTTCAAATACATCATGCCGCTCTTTGGCAAGCTGTTTGCCAAAAGCTATCAGGAGTATTCATGGCTTCAAGAATCAGCCAAAACGTTCCCTGGCATGAAAGAACTGGCGTCTCTTTTTGAAGAGGCCGGTCTGTCTGATGTCTCGTATCATCCATTTACAGGCGGTGTAGCAGCAACACATATCGGAAAGAAGCTTTGAATAAACGATATTTGGGTGAAAATAATGAAACTAAAAGCAATGATTTCTTTTCTAAATCATGATATCGATATAATTGAAAAAGAGCTTGAACAAACCGTTCGCTCTGATTATGCATTATTAAGTGAAGCCGGTCTTCATTTGCTGCAAGCGGGCGGAAAACGAATCCGCCCCGTTTTTGTTCTCCTTTCAGGCATGTTTGGTGACTATGATATTAATAAAATTAAATATGTAGCCGTAGCGCTTGAATTAATTCATATGGCATCACTTGTCCATGACGATGTCATTGATGATGCAGAACTGAGAAGAGGAAAACCGACGATTAAAGCAAAATGGGACAACAGAATTGCGATGTACACGGGGGATTACTTATTTGCAAGATCACTCGAGTACATGACGAAAATCAATCACCCAATGGCACATGAAATTTTGTCAAAAATGGTCGTCGAGCTCTGTCTTGGGGAAATAGAACAAGTCAAAGATAAATACAACATGGACCAAAACCTTCGTACATATTTAAGAAGAATTAAACGAAAAACAGCCTTGCTTATTGCAGGCAGCTGCCAATTAGGTGCGATTGCAGCTGGAACAGATGAAAAAACACATAAAGCCCTTTACTGGTTTGGGTACTATGTTGGTATGTCGTACCAAATCATTGATGATGTCCTTGATTTTACATCAACTGAAGAAGAATTAGGCAAACCTGTTGGCGGGGACCTTTTACAAGGAAATGTCACTCTTCCCGTTTTATATGCGCTTCAGAACCCGACGTTAGAAGGTCAGTTGAAGCTGATCAATAGTGAAACGACGGAAAAGCAGCTGGAACCTGTGATTGAACATCTCAAACAAACAGATGCGATCGACCGTTCCATTCGAGTGAGTGAAATGTATTTGAAAAAAGCATTTGAACAGCTCGATCAACTTCCGCGTGGGCGGGCTAAATCTTCATTAGCGTCGATTGCAAAATATATTGGTAAACGAAAATTCTGATCAACGTTTCGTTGGTTGGTTTTTTTGTGAAATTTTTTGTCAAAAATTGATTATTATAAAAAAAAATGATACGATCACTTTGTAACAATGTAAGCCTATACATACATAACGACGGGGTGGAAAACGTATATGGACAAAACATTTCTTATGGTCAAACCTGATGGTGTGGAAAGACAATTAATCGGTGAAATTGTGTCAAGATTCGAAAAAAAGGGGCTTCAGCTTGTTGGAGCAAAGCTCATGAGCATTCCAAAAGAAGTAGCAGAAACACATTACGGAGAGCATAAAGAAAAACCATTTTTCGGTGAATTGGTTGACTTTATTACGTCAGGACCTGTATTTGCGATGGTATGGCAAGGTGAACAAGTCGTAGACGTAACAAGGCAGATAATTGGAAAGACAAATCCGAAGGAAGCGCTTCCAGGAACGATAAGAGGCGACTATGGATTAACTGTTGGCAAAAACATTATCCATGGCTCAGACTCACCAGAAAGTGCCGAAAGAGAAATCAACCTTTTCTTCAAACAAGAAGAACTGACAAACTGGGATCAAACGATCTCAAGCTGGATTTATTAATGTTCAAGCCAAAGTGTTCATCAAATGATCACTTTGGCTTTTTTATATTGAGATTTCTATACGATTTTTCGCATGAGATGATACAAATTTATGATAAAAACAGCTATACTAGGACAAAGATAGATGAGACAGGAGAGGACATTGATGGATCAGTATCAAGTATTTGTTGGAAAATGGAAAAAACTAACTGGGGTAGATCTGAATTTATATAAAGAAGCACAAATGAAACGAAGATTAACATCTCTTTATGATAAAAAAGGATATAAAGATTTTGAGGCATTTGCGTCTGCTCTTGAAAAGGACAAAGCGCTATTAGATGAAACGATGGATCGAATGACGATCAATGTGTCAGAATTTTACCGAAATTATCAGCGCTGGGAAGTACTTGATCAAAAAATCCTGCCGTTGCTTTCAAAAAACAGCGGCACCCTAAAAATATGGAGTGCAGCTTGTTCTACTGGAGAAGAGCCGTATACACTCTCAATGTTGCTATCAAGTCATCCGCTTGTGAAGGACTTCCAAATTATTGCAACAGATATAGATGATAAAGTCCTGCAATCCGCGCAACAAGGAAGATATCATGAACGATCTTTGCAAGAGGTGCCAGATCAAATCAAGCAAAAATATTTCACCAAAGAAGATTCTTCATTTTACACGGTGAAGGATGAGATTCGAAAGCACATTCAATTTAAGAAACACAACCTTTTAGCAGATCCATATGAAAAACAGCTGGATCTCATCGTGTGCCGAAATGTCCTCATCTACTTTACAGAAGAGGCGAAAGAAGAAATTTACTTAAAAATGAGCAGCAGTTTAAAGCAAAACGGCGTATTATTTGTTGGTTCTACAGAACAAATTTTTCACCCAGAAAAGTTTGGATTAACCTCTGCTGATACTTTCTTTTATCAAAAGAAGGGGTAGTAGCTGACTTTTTAGTAGGAAGTGTGTTATCATAGTTTTACTTAAAAGCGTTAATGCGATGAAGGGAGAATAAGTCATGAGGTACTTAACAGCAGGTGAATCACATGGTCCACAACTGACCACAATTATTGAAGGAGTTCCAGCGGGACTTTACATAGAGCAGGATGACATCAATTATGAACTGGCTAGAAGACAAAAAGGTCATGGCCGCGGAAGAAGAATGCAGATTGAAAAAGACCAAGCGAAAGTGTTAAGTGGAGTCCGCCACGGGAAAACATTAGGTTCTCCTATTGCACTTGTTGTTGAAAATAATGATTGGAAGCACTGGACAAAGGTCATGGGTGCAGAGCCAATTACTGAAGCAGAAGAGAGTGAAATGAAGCGTCAAATCTCTCGTCCAAGACCAGGGCATGCGGATTTAAATGGTGCGATTAAATATGGTCACCGTGATATGAGAAACGTATTAGAGCGCTCATCAGCACGCGAGACAACGGTTCGTGTAGCAGCAGGTGCAGTAGCGAAACAAATTTTGGCTCACCTTGGAATCAAAGTGGCTGGTCACGTCCTTGAAATTGGTGGAGTAAAAGCTTCCCATACCGCTTATAAATCTATTGAAGATTTGCAAAAAGTAACAGAAGAATCACCTGTTCGCTGCTATGACAGTGAAGCTGGTCAAAAAATGATGGATGCCATTGACGAAGCGAAGCAAAACGGCGATTCAATTGGTGGTATTGTCGAAATCATCGTTGAAGGGATGCCAGTTGGAGTCGGCAGCTATGTGCACTATGACCGCAAACTGGATAGCAAGCTTGCAGGCGCAGTACTGAGTATCAACGCTTTTAAAGGTGTTGAATTCGGTATTGGCTTTGAGGCAGCTTCTAAAAATGGCAGTGAAGTTCATGATGAAATCATCTGGGATGAAGAAAAAGGCTATACGAGAAAAACAAACCGCTTAGGTGGTCTTGAAGGCGGAATGTCAACTGGCATGCCAATCGTCGTAAGAGGGGTTATGAAACCAATCCCAACCTTATACAAACCATTGCAAAGCGTGGATATTGAAACAAAAGAACCTTTCTCTGCAAGTATTGAGCGTTCTGACAGCTGTGCTGTTCCAGCCGCAAGTGTTGTGGCAGAAGCAGTCGTTGCATGGGAAATCGCCAATGCAGTGGTTGAGCAGTTTGGTCTTGATCAAATTGACCGCATTAAAGAAAATGTGGACAAAATGCGCCAGCTTCAGAGGGAGTTTTAATGAAAACACTGGAAGTGAAGACGTCTTCAGCCACTTATCCTGTATATATCGGTGATGGGATTAGACAAAATATCGTAGACTTGATTACTTCCACTGGGCGATCCTACACGAAGCTCTTCATCGTGACAGATTCAGCCGTCGATGCCCTTTATGGAGATGAAATGGTTCAATTACTGAAACAGAAATGGTCTGTACAAAAAGTAGTGGTGCCAAACGGAGAACAATCAAAATCTTTTGCGCAGTTTGAGCAGATTCATACGAAAGCCATCCAATTTCAACTCGACCGCTCCTCATGCATCATTGCATTAGGAGGCGGGGTGATTGGAGACTTGGCTGGCTTTGCTGCTGCCACTTATATGAGAGGCATTGATTTTATTCAAGTACCGACCACGCTGCTTGCACATGATAGTGCAGTCGGCGGAAAAACCGGAATCAATCATCCGCTCGGCAAAAATTTAATTGGTGCGTTTCATCAACCGGCAGCTGTCATCTATGATACAAGTATGCTAGAGACACTCTCACCAATAGAGCTAAGATCAGGCTTTGCTGAGGTAATGAAACATGCACTGATTTCAAGTGAAGTCTTTTTATCAGAACTGATGTCCATTCGTTCGTTGACAGAATTATCAAAGGATGAACTGGCACATATGCTTTATCAAGGGATTCAAGTGAAAGCATCCATTGTTCAAGAAGATGAAAAAGAACAAGGTGTGCGGGCATACTTGAATTTAGGTCATACACTAGGGCATGCCATTGAAGCGGAGTATGGATACGGTGCGATCACGCATGGAGATGCCATTGCAATTGGCATGCAGTTTGCTTTATATGTCAGTGAAAAAGAGCAAGGACTCAGCCTAGATCGTGAGAAACTTAAAGTGTGGATGAAAGAACTAGGGTTCCCAGTACAAGTCACACAAACGATTTCAACCAAAACATTTGTCGATCGCATGATTGGTGATAAGAAGGCAAGAGGCGGGAGTGTTCAATTTGTTTTGCTAAAACAAGTTGGAGACGTCACCCTGCAATCTTTCACAAAAGATGAGCTGTATCACTGGCTCGAAGAATGGAAACGGGAGGAGGGCTGTCTATGATGTTTCGCGGAATACGCGGGGCTACAACTGTGACAGAAGATACAGAAACAGAAGTGTTAACCAAAACGAAGCAGCTGCTAGAAGCGATCATTTCAAAAAATCAAGTAGATCCAGAGCGTGTCGTGCAGATCTTGATTTCAGCTACACAAGATATTCACTCCGTTTTTCCAGCAAAAGCACTCAGGCAGTTTGAAGGATGGACCTATGTGCCTGTCACTTGTATGCAAGAGCTTGACATTGATGGAGGTCTAAAGAAGTGTATTCGCGTTTTAATGACCGTTCAGACAGATGTCAAGCAGGAAGACATACAGCACGTATACTTGGAAGAGGCTGTTACGCTTCGGCCTGATTTACAGTTGACAAAAAACAAGGAATTATAATACGATATGAACAGCCGAAGTTTACACACAGGTGTGAACGGCATTGCAAGCTTAGAGAAGATGAGAATGAGACTAGGGTAGTTGAGATGAGTAGAGTTGAGCAGAGATACGATACTTCTATTTAATCATACTGCCTAAAAGAGCGAAGCCTCTTTTAGGCTTATTTCGTATACTCAAACAAATCCTCAAGATGTCCCCTCATTCTCCTTAATTCCATTTAAGGAGTGTGCTTATGAAATCCCAATCAAACCTTACCCAATTTTTAAGAGACAGTCAGTTTTACAAAACCATCCCGATTGTTGAAACCATTACAGTTGATACGCTCTCACCCATTCAAATTGTCGAGAAACTGAAACAGGATATTGTGTATTTGCTAGAAAGCAAAGACGAATCTTCTAGCTGGTCGAGATATTCCTTTATCGGATTACATCCTTTTTTAACATTACATGACGAGCAAGACCATTATATTGCTCGTGACGCTGCGGGAAAGTCAGTGATGCAAAAAGCGGAGCTGAAAGAGTTGCTTGACTGGATGAAAGAGCAATATCAAATCAAGACACCTGAAATTGATATCCCATTTACTGGCGGAGCCGTAGGGTACTTAAGTTACGACCTCATTCCCAACATTGAGCCGTCTGTCAAGCCGCATCCGAATGCATCAACGACAGATAATTGCACATTATTTGTTTGCCAAACAATGATCGCATTTGATCATGAAACAAACCAAGTTCATTTTATTCAGTACACGAAGCTGAACGGTCATGAAACAGACGAAGAAAAAATTCTGGTTTATCGAGAAAATCAAAAGCAGCTTGAACTGATGATACAGCAGCTGCATACAAAAACTGATATGAAAGAATTGATTATCTCAGGGAATATGAATGAACCCCCTTCGTTTGAACAGGTGACGTCTACCTATGAAAAAGCAAAATTTTTAAAGGATGTCGAAAAAATCAAGGAGTATATTCGAGCGGGTGATATCTTCCAGGGTGTACTTTCTCAGCGTTTTGACATTCCAGTGACAGTGAGCTCATTTGAATTGTATCGTGTGCTTCGGATTGTCAATCCATCACCGTATATGTATTTTATGAAATTAAAAGATCGAGACTTAGTCGGAAGCTCGCCAGAACGATTAATCCATGCGAAAAACGGTCACTTAGAAATCCATCCAATTGCTGGTACAAGAAAACGAGGAATGACAAAAGAAGATGATGATGCACTAGCAAGAGAGTTGCTCGATGATGAAAAAGAAAAAGCAGAACATTACATGCTAGTGGATCTGGCTCGAAATGATGTGGGGCGTGTAGCAGAATACGGCAGTGTGTCTGTCCCAACTTTTACAAAAGTCGTGAACTTTTCGCACGTCATGCACATTATTTCTATTGTGACAGGGAAGCTGAAGCAGGATACACATCCAGTAGACGCGCTTATGTCCGCTTTTCCAGCAGGCACATTGACAGGCGCCCCAAAAATTAGGGCGATGCAATTATTAAACGAAATGGAGCCTGAGCCAAGAGAGACGTATGGCGGCTGTATTGCCTATATTGGTTTCGACGGCAATATCGATTCCTGTATTACCATTCGCACAATGAGCGTCAAACATCAGACTGCTTCAATACAAGCAGGTGCCGGCATTGTCGCTGATTCCGTTCCAGAAAACGAATGGGAAGAGACATGTAATAAGGCAGGAGCACTTCTAAAAGCCATTCAGCTTGCTGAACATATTTTCTCAGAAAAGGAGAGTGTGCCAAATGAATCAACGACTATCAGCTCTTGTTAATGGAGGAAAACTATCAGAAAAAGAAGCGAATGGCCTGATGCATGATATGATGAGCGGCTCGTTAACAGATGCTGAAGTCGCTGCTAGTCTATCTATTTTAGCGCATCGAGGAGAAACAGCCGAAGAAATGACAGGCTTCGTGAAAGCCATAAGGCAGCATGCAGCACCAGTAGAACGGTCACTTGATGTTGTTGATACGTGCGGGACAGGAGGCGATGGTTTATCAACATTTAATATATCAACAGCTGCTGCCATCGTTGCTTCGGCTGCTGGGGCGAAAATCGCCAAGCACGGAAATCGTTCCGTCTCCTCTAAAAGCGGGAGTGCTGACGTGCTAGAATGTCTTGGTATTCAAATTCAATCCACACCTGAAGAAACAAGACGACAAATACAGCAGAAAAACATGGGCTTTTTATTTGCACCGCTCTATCATTCTTCTATGAAACAAGTAGCCGCCGTACGCAAGCAGCTCGGATTTCGGACGGTATTTAACTTATTAGGACCGCTTTGCCACCCGATGCAGGCCAAAAAGCAAATCATTGGTGTGTATGCAAAGGAAAAGGCAAAGCTCATGGCGAAAGCTCTTGCTCGTTTAGAGCCAGAACATGTCCTGTTTGTTTGCGGAGATGATGGGCTGGATGAATTAACCATTACAGCAAATTCATACATCATTGAACTCAAAAAAGGTGTCATGACAGAATATACGTTAAACCCAGAAGACTTCGGACTTGAAAAAGGGCATTTATCAGACATTCAGGTCCAATCACCAGAAGAAAGCGCCAAATTGATTCAGAATATATTGAATTATCAAGCGGGTGGAGCACCGCTTCATATTACAGCGCTTAATGCTGGGGCCGCATTATATGTGGCAGGAAAAGCAGAGAGTCTGATGGCAGGGACAATGAAAGCATTAGAAACGATCAAAAACGGATCAGCTAAAGAACAATTAGCCCGTCTAAAACAAAAAACGAAAGAGGAAGAGATCTATGCTTAATCAAATTATCGCCCGTAAAAAAGAACATGTGCAAACCTTGCAATTACCTGAGGAAGGACATTATGAAAGACAATCATTTAAAGAAGCCCTTATGAATCCTCACCGCTCGATCGGACTGATTGCTGAGGTGAAAAAAGCGTCTCCTTCCAAAGGCATCATTCAGCCTCATTTTGATCCTTTACAGACAGCAAAAGCATACGAAGCATCAAATGCAGATTGTTTATCTGTCTTAACGGATGAACCGTTTTTCCAAGGGAAAAACGAATATTTGTCTCTTATTAAAGAACACATCACACGTCCTATTTTAAGAAAAGATTTCATTATTGACTCTATACAAGTAGAAGAATCGAAACGGATAGGGGCAGATGCCATTTTATTAATTGGAGAGGTGCTTGAGCCGCAAAAGCTGTATGAGCTCTATACAGAAGCGAAAGAAAAAGGAATGGATGTCCTCGTTGAAGTACATGCAGCACATACACTAGAAAAGATTTTACACCTATTCACTCCTGAGATCATCGGTGTGAACAACCGGAATCTCAATACGTTTACAACAACTGTTGAACAAACAAAAGAGATCGCGCCACTTGTTCCAAAAGACGTATTACTAGTAAGTGAAAGTGGCATAAAGACATTTGATGATCTGACCTTTGTGAAACAGCACGGAGCAAACGCCGTTCTTGTTGGTGAATCTTTAATGAGGGAACGATCACAGGAGAAAGCCGTTCAGGCATTGTTCGGAGAATGAAGAAAATTAAGCCTTACTTAAAATATTGCGGTGCTGTCTCACAAGAGGATGTCGCATGCATCTCGCAATCTCAAGCGGATGCCATCGGTTTTATTTTTGCGCCGAGTAAAAGACGAGTTGATCCAGATCAAGTGAAACACTGGCTGTCACAAGTAAAATGCAAAAAAGAGATAGTGGGGGTATTTGTGAATGAAAAAACACCAAAAGTGTGCGAGATCACAAACAACCTCCCCTTAGATATTGTGCAGCTTCATGGCGATGAGACGCCAGAAGTTGCAAATGACATTAAACAGCATACGAAGGCGCTCGTTTGGAAAGTGTTCCATCACGAGCCCGATGTAAACGACACACTTGAACATATGACGGCATTCGCTCCAAGTGTCGACGGTTTTCTCATTGATGCGAAAGTAAAAGGAATGAGAGGCGGTTCTGGAACAGCTTTTGCATGGGAGGCGGTGCCTTCATATGTTCAGCATGCAAAACAACTGGGAAAAACTTGCGCCATTGCTGGCGGGATCACGCCAGACACCATAATAGATCTGCTTGCTTTTGGTCCAGACGTCATAGACCTTTCAAGCGGTATAGAAGAAAACGGGAAGAAAAGCAGTACAAAGATGAAAGCGCTCGAAGAAAGGATGTTGAACCATGTACGCATATCCAAATGAGATTGGCAGATATGGAGAATTTGGAGGGAAATTCGTTCCTGAAACGCTCATGCAGCCACTAGAAGAGATCGAACAAGCTTTTCGTGAATTAAAAGAAGACCCTGCTTTTCAAAAGGAATATATATCGCTTTTGAAAAACTATTCAGGCAGACCAACCGCACTCACATATGCTGATCAATTATCGGCATATCTCGGCGGTGCTAAAATCTATTTAAAAAGAGAAGATTTAAACCATACAGGCGCTCATAAAATTAACAATGCGCTTGGGCAGGCACTGCTAGCGAAAAAAATGGGGAAATCAAATATTATCGCCGAAACAGGAGCAGGTCAGCACGGTGTAGCTGCTGCAACAGTGGCGGCAAAATTCGGTTTATCCTGCACTGTATTTATGGGAAAAGAAGATGTGGAAAGACAATCACTCAATGTGTTCCGAATGAAACTACTCGGCGCTGAAGTCATACCTGTTACTAGCGGGAACGGAACATTAAAGGATGCAACCAATGAAGCCATCCGCTATTGGGTCCAGCATTGCAGTGACCACTTTTATATGATTGGCTCAGTCGTTGGACCTCATCCGTATCCTCAAATCGTCAGTGAATTTCAGCGGATGATCGGAGATGAGGCAAAAGCACAGATACTTGAAAAGGAAGGGCAGCTTCCTCATAAAGTCGTTGCCTGTGTTGGCGGCGGAAGCAATGCGATAGGAATGTACCGGGCGTTCTTAGATGAAGAGGTCGATATCATTGGTGTAGAAGCTGCTGGGAAAGGAATCGACACTCCGCTTCATGCAGCAACCATCACGAAAGGGACAAAAGGTGTCATACATGGATCTTTGACATACTTGATCCAAGACGAATTTGGTCAAATTATTGAGCCTTATTCGATTTCAGCTGGATTAGACTATCCGGGGATTGGGCCAGAGCATGCGTATTTGCATGCGAGCGGCCGGGTTCAATATGTGAGTGCGACAGATCAAGAAGCACTAGATGCGTTAAAGCTGCTCACAGAAAAAGAAGGAATCCTGCCAGCGATCGAATCTGCACATGCTTTAGCAAAAGCGTTTGAAATGAGCCAGAACATGAGTGAAGACGACATTGTTCTTGTCTGTTTGTCAGGCAGAGGAGATAAGGACGTGCATACATTAATGAATGTGCTTGAAAGTGAGGGTGAAACAAAATGATCACATTTCAATTAGAGCAAGGTCAGAAATTATTTATTCCATTTATTACAGCGGGTGATCCATCAGAAGAGATCACCATTGATTTAGCCCTCGCGCTTCAAGCAGCAGGGGCACATGCGATTGAACTAGGTGTTCCGTATTCCGATCCGTTAGCGGACGGCCCCGTCATTCAAAGAGCTTCTAAAAGAGCACTTCATCATGGTATGAATATCGTAAAAGCGATAGAATTAGCAGGAAAGATGAAAAAAAACGGCGTAAAAATTCCTGTAATTCTATTTACGTATTATAATCCTGTGTTACAATTAGACACAGAATACTTTTTCGCTTTACTGCGCAAAAATCATATTTCGGGACTCTTAACACCCGACTTGCCTTTTGAAGAGAGCAGCGAGCTACAGAAGAACTGTCAAGCACACGACATTTCATATATATCACTCGTTGCACCAACAAGCAAGGAACGATTAGAAAAAATTGTAGAGCAGGCAGAAGGTTTTGTGTATTGTGTTTCATCTCTCGGCGTCACAGGTGTCAGACAATCTTTCGACGCATCGATTACAGATTTTATTCAACAAGTGAAACAGTTGAGTCAAATACCAGTTGCTGTAGGTTTTGGTATTTCAACAAGAGAACAAGTAGACTCAATGAATAAAATGAGTGATGGTGTCGTTGTCGGCAGTGCGCTTGTCAAAAAAATTGAAGAGCTTCAAGAACAATTAGTAGCAAGTGATACACGCCAAGAGGCTTTAAGAGAATTTGAAACATATGCAAAAACATTTAGTCCCCTCTATTCATTCAAATGAGGTGAAACATTTTGCAAATCAAAGATCAATTAAAACAGCTAAAACCGTATCAACCTGGGAAACCAATTGAAGAGGTCAAAAAAGAATATCAATTAGACAAAATTGTGAAATTGGCTTCAAATGAAAACCCTTTTGGATGTTCCACACATGCAAGAGAGGCCATACAAGCTGAACTCGAACATTTAGCGATTTATCCAGACGGATACAGCGCAAGTTTAAGAACGGAACTGGCTGAGTTTCTTCAAGTAAATGAAAAACAATTAATATTCGGGAATGGCTCAGATGAACTTGTGCAAATTATTGCTAGGGCATTCCTTGATCAACATACAAATACGGTGTTCCCATCTCCGTCATTCCCGCAATACCGTCACAATGCAGTAATTGAGCATGCAGAGATTAGAGAAGTACCACTTCTAAATGGAGGAGCTCATGATCTAAAGGGAATGCTGAATGCGATGGATGACAACACAAAAGTCGTTTGGGTGTGTAACCCGAACAATCCGACAGGAAATCATTTGTCAGAATCTGAGCTCGTATCGTTTTTAGATCAAGTGCCTGCTCACGTGCTTGTCGTTTTAGACGAAGCATATTTTGAATATGTTCGTGCGGAAGACTTTCCGAACAGTTTATCTCTATTAAAAGCCTATCAAAATGTCATTGTACTACGCACGTTCTCTAAAGCATATGGACTTGCGGCACTTCGAGTAGGTTATGGGGTTGCCTCAGAGGAGTTGATTACCGCCATTGAACCTGCGAGAGAGCCATTTAATACAAGTCGTATCGCTCAGGCAGCTGCACGTGCAGCCATTAAAGATCAAGACTTCATTCAATCGTGCAGACAAAAAAATGAAGCAGGTCTCAAGCAATATCAAGAATTTGCGGAACGTTTTGGACTATTTATCTATCCATCTCAAACAAACTTTGTGCTGATCGACTTTAAAAGAGATGCAGATGAGCTGTTCAATGCACTTTTGAAAAAGGGCTATATCGTTCGATCTGGTAAAGCTCTCGGATTCCCAACTTCTTTACGTATTACTGTTGGAACAAAGGAGCAAAATGAAGAAATCTTAACTACACTTGCCGATTTATTACAAGGCATCCGTGCGTAGCATAACAATGAAGTCATATCCTGTTTATGGGATATGGCTTTCGTTGTAACTCATCCAATATACATATAAGCTATTGAAACAGCTTGTTTAATTTTCGCGAAAAATCAGGTGATGAACATGAATGAAGCAAACGAAACCATATTAATCGCTGGACTTGGTTTAATTGGTGGTTCTATTGCACTGTCGATTAAAAAAGAATTTCCACATAAAAAAATTGTAGGCTATGATGTCTCTAAAGAACAAATGATTGCTGCAACAAAATTAGGGATCATCGACGCGACTGCCGAGTCCTTTATAGAAGGCTTGAATGAAGCAGCAACGATTATTTTGGCAACGCCAGTACAACAAACCGTCAAAATGTTAAGTGATATTGCAGCATCTGGAATTGAAAGAGAGCTCACGATTACGGATGTAGGGAGCACAAAGCAAAAGGTCGTTCATTTTGCTGAAAAAACGTTGCCTGATCATTACCAATTTATTGGTGGGCATCCAATGGCAGGGTCTCATAAATCAGGTGTCATTGCAGCGAAAGACTTTTTATTTGAAAATGCATTCTACATTTTAACGCCAGCAAAAGTAACAAGTCGTCAGGCTGTTGACCGTTTGAAGGATCTGCTGAAGGGAACCAATGCTCATTTCATTGAAATGACACCCGAAGAACATGATGCTGTGACAAGTGTGATTAGTCACTTTCCACACATCGTCGCTGCCAGTCTTGTGCATCAAGCGCATCATTTTGAAGAAGAATTTCCTCTTGTAAAACGGTTTGCTGCAGGAGGCTTTCGAGATATTACCCGTATTGCATCAAGTAATCCTGCAATGTGGCGCGATATCCTTTTGCATAATAAAAACAAGATTTTAGACCGATTTCATGAATGGAAAAAAGAGATTGACCGCATTGAATCCTTTGTGCAACAAGAAGATGCTGAGGGGTTATTCTCTTATTTCCAAGAGGCCAAGGAATATCGCGACGGCCTGCCTCTGAGGAAAAAAGGAGCTATCCCTGCTTTTTATGATCTTTATGTCGATGTGCCGGATCATCCTGGTGTTATTTCGGAAATTACAGGATATCTAGCAAATGAAAACATTAGTATTACAAATATCCGTATTATTGAAACGCGAGAAGACATTAACGGGATTTTACGCATCAGTTTTCAAACAGATGACGATCGAAAGCGGGCAGAACTCTGTATAAAAAATAGAGCAAATTACGATACATTTTATGCTGATTGAGGTGAGGAACATGAAAATTCATAAAAGTGCTCCTATGAATGGAGAAATTCATATTCCAGGAGATAAATCCATTTCTCATAGATCTGTGATGTTTGGCGCTATTGCTGACGGGACTACAGTAGTAAAAAACTTTCTACCTGGCGCTGATTGTTTAAGCACGATTGATTGTTTTAGAAAGATGGGTGTCGACATCGAACAAAAAGGTACAGATGTTGTCATTCATGGTAAGGGACTAAAAGGACTTAAAGAGCCAAGCGATATTCTCGATGTTGGTAACTCTGGCACGACTATTCGTTTAATGATGGGAATCTTGGCTGGCTGTGAGTTCCACAGTACGCTGATCGGAGACGAAAGTATTGCCAAAAGACCGATGAAACGGGTAACAGGTCCGCTAAGACAATTGGGAGCCAAGATAGATGGCAGAGCAAATGGCGAGTATACACCACTTTCTATACGTGGGGGTAATTTAAAAGCTATCTCTTATGAGTCTCCAGTTGCCAGTGCCCAGATTAAATCGGCTGTCCTTTTAGCTGGACTGCAGGCAGAAGGAACAACGACGTTAACTGAACCGCATAAATCAAGAGACCATACCGAAAGAATGTTATCAATGTTTGGTGTCTCGCTACATGAAGATGCACAAAGTGTTGCAATTGAAGGTGGACAAACGTTAAAAGCAACAGATGTATTTGTCCCTGGAGATATTTCTTCAGCTGCATTTTTCTTAGTGGCTGGATCTATCGTTCCAAACAGCCGGATTGTATTGAGAAATGTCGGTTTGAACAAAACGAGAACTGGTATTATAGATGTGCTGAAACAAATGGGTGCAGACCTCGACATTCAAGAAGTGGATGCTAAAGGCGGAGAACCGTACGGTGATTTAACGATCTCTACCTCTTCATTAAAAGGGATCGACATTTCAGGTGATATGATCTCTAGACTCATCGACGAAATTCCTATTATTGCGCTCCTAGCTACTCAAGCAGAAGGAACAACGATCATTAAAGATGCCGCTGAATTAAAAGTGAAAGAAACCAATCGTATTGATACAGTCGTTTCAGAACTTAAAAAACTAGGTGCTCATATTGAAGCAACAGATGATGGAATGAAGATTCATGGTAAAACGAGCCTTAAAGGCGGCGCAGTCGTCTCAAGCTACGGAGATCATCGAATTGGTATGATGTTAGGAATTGCGGCATGTATAACAGAGCAAGCAATCGAGATTGAAGATACAGATGCAGTACGTGTATCTTACCCAAATTTCTTTGAACACATTGAATACTTAACGCAAACAGTCTGAGGATTTCCTCAGGCTTTTTCTTTCCTTTTGCATATTTGAAAGAACTATAGCATAGCTTGTCTCAAGGTGAAACCTTGAAAAAGAGCATTTTGCTGATTCAAAAACAATTTTTTAGCGTATTCGGTTTACAAATCGTCAGTTTAGTAAAGTAATGATTGAAAAAGAGTCTTCAAAACACAAAAATGGCCTCATGTTAAAAGAGCAACATATTTGCTGGATATGCAGCTGTCGATTATGATATGAAGTAACAACAGTTTAGGTTTTTGGAAACAGAAAGGAACGGTTTGATTTGAATAGTTCATTACAAGAAGCCATAAAATTAGTTGAGGCGGGTGAGACTGAAAAGGGACTCAAAACACTTGCTCAAGCAGAGAAGCATCTTCATGATGAAGAAAAAGCGCAGGCAGCTCAGTTATATTATGACTGGGGAGATATTGATAAAGCACGGAATCTCATTAGTGATTTACATGATTTATATCCAGAAGAAACAGGATTAACCTGTTTTTATGCAGAGCTGTTAATAGACTCTGATGAAGAAGAGAAGGCAATAGCAGTTCTTGAAACGATTCCTGAAGATGACGATGCGTATCCAGAGAGTTTATTGTTAATGGCAGATTTGTATCAAATGCAAGGACTATTTGAAGTAAGTGAACAAAAGCTTTTAAAAGCGAAAGAGTTACTACCTCATG
Source organism: Bacillus sp. FS02 (assembly GCF_024398395.1). Lineage (NCBI taxonomy): Bacteria > Bacillati > Bacillota > Bacilli > Caryophanales > Bacillaceae > Bacillus > Bacillus sp. FS02. The sequence continues at coordinate 3,587,868 of NZ_CP074101.1, forward strand.
AAGCCGTCATTGATTTTGCTTTAGGGGAATTGTATTTTTCTCAAGGTCTTTCAAAGAAAGCAGCCGACTATTTCTACAAAGTGGCCGATCAACAAAATGAAATTGGCGGTGTCAATGTATATCAGCGGCTCGCTGAATCATTAAGCACAGCTGGAGAATTTGAAGATGCCCTTGAATGGTATGAAAAGGCTGTAAAGGATCAAGTGGATCCAAATACACTTTTTGGCTACGGATTTACAGCGATGAGGGCTGGCAGAACGAAAACGGCTATTCAGCAGCTTTCTGAACTAAAAGATATTGATCCTTCGTATTCGTCACTTTATATGCCTTTAGCCAAAAGCTATGAGGAAGAAGGACTATATCATGAAGCTTTAGAGATAGTAAAAGAAGGAATTAAAGTGGATGAGTATAACAAAGAGTTATATTTATATGGGGCAAAGATTGATTTGAAAAATGGCCATTCGGAAGATGCGAAAAAATTGCTTCAAGAAGCACTTGCTCTTGATCCAGGATATATTGAAGCGGTTCAAACGCTGCTTGCGATCTATTTAAATGAAGAGCTGTTTGATGAAATTCTGGATGTGATTAAAGAGGTTAAAAGCTTTGGGGAAGAAGATCCAAAATGGAATTGGTATGCTGCTTCTGCTTCTGTCGGACGAGAAGAATACGATGAAGCCGCTGAGTATTTCAAACTTGCTCTGCCTGATTTTGATGAGGAACGTGACTTTTTATATGAATATGCTTCGTTCCTTTTAGAAGAAGGCAGACAAAAAGAAGCCTTGCCGTTATTACGAAAAGTTCTTCAGAAAGATGGCACGAATGAAGAAATTGAAGAAACGATTTTAAGAATTGAAGACGAAATTTCCTTATAGTTTGCAGGAATGAAGAACTGGTTTGTTGAATAATTCATGTATAGCAATTTAATTTACGATAGAGGAGGGAATAACATGCAGACCCCTGTTTCTGTCAATGAAAAGAAGGAATTTATCCGGTGGTTCTTAAACCATTATCAGTTAAAGCGAAGAGAGTGTGTTTGGATATTAAATTATTTAATGAGTCACGACTCTTTGATGGAAAAGGTTCATTTTGTAGAGCAAGCAGAATTTTGCCCAAGGGGAATTATTATGTCAACACACTGTGTGGATGAAGTTCCCTTTAGATTTTATAAAGAAAATATCATGACGACAGATGCAGAAAAATCATTTCATGATATTCGTTTGAATAAACAGCAAGATTTGTTTATTCAATTGAATTTCCGATCTGCATATCGTTCGCCGGAATATGCCGCTGTACTTGAAACAAATCCTCATATTCCTAAAGATCTTTATGAAAATGAAAAAGATAAAGATCTTGCTGAGAAAGTGCTAGAGCATTCTATCGCTACTTTCCAAAAAGAACGGCTGATGAAAGAAATCGATGAAGCGCTTGACCGTCATGATCAAGAAACATTTAATAAGTTAGCAAAAGAATTAAGCCTATTATCATAAACCAAGCCAATAAGCCTTGCCCTATACAGGCAGGGCTTATGTGATGAAAGAGGGGAACTAGATGAAATTTCAGGCGGAGGACGCGGATCTCTTTTTACAATCTAAAGATTACATTGATACCGCTATCATTCCATTAGTTGGGATAGATGCAAGCCATATCAAACAAACCGTGTCTTTAGGTGAGTTTACAATGCTTGTGGCAGAGGATCTTGAAAGGCAACTGAAAGGCAGAGTGTTTCTTTTTCCTCCACATACATATTTAGAAGTAAATAGTCGTAAGCAAGAAGACATACTTGCAGTAAAACAATCATTGCAAGAACATTTTCAGCATGTTGTGTTTATCACATCTGATAACAAATGGAAAGAACAGCTAGAAGTGAGCGAATCGGCATTTATATTGCAGTCTGTTCCGCTTGAGCATTTAAAGGTCAATTTAAAGCAAAAAGTTATTCAAGACAGTGTAGAACAAATTTTGAACTTTTTGTTACAAAAATGGAACCCTTCATAAAAACCCTTACATTTGCATTGTACATAGCTTTTTAGGCTGTTGACCTTGTGAATAGATTGATATATTATGAGGGTGTCCTAGTTTTATGAAATTTTTTCTAATTCAGTTATAAAGTAGCTGACGACCTGAGGGGGGGAGAAAAAAATGAGCGAGAAGAGACATGGAGTGTCCAGGCGTCAATTTTTGAATTACACGTTGACCGGCGTGGGGGGATTTATGGCCGCTGGAATGCTCATGCCTATGGTTCGCTTTGCGCTTGACCCTGTGCTAAAAGGAACAGAGGATCAGGATATGGTTCAAGTTGTCAGTGTAGATGAACTGACAAAAGAACCGAAGCGCTTTGACTTTAAAATTGATCAAGTAGATGCATGGTATGAGTCAAAGGAATCTAGGTCTGCATGGGTGTACAAAGAAGGGGATGAAATTGTCGCTTTATCGCCAATCTGTAAACATTTGGGATGTACAGTGAACTGGAACAGTGATCCGAAAAATCCAAACAAATTTTTCTGCCCATGCCATTATGGGCTGTACGACAAGGATGGTACAAACGTACCCGGAACTCCACCGCTTGCACCGCTTGATCATTATAAGCAGCAAGTGAAGGACGGATACCTCTATCTTGGAAAAGCTGTGCCGAAAGGGGAAGGGTAACGATGCTTAACAAGATTTACGATTGGGTAGATGAGCGGCTGGACATCACACCGATATGGAGAGACATTGCGGATCATGAAGTGCCTGAGCACGTCAATCCAGCACATCATTTCTCTGCTTTTGTGTATTGTTTTGGCGGTTTAACGTTTTTTGTGACGGTCATTCAAGTCCTTTCGGGCATGTTTTTAACGATGTATTATGTACCGGATATTAAAAACGCATGGGAATCTGTCTATTATTTGCAAAATGAAGTGGCATTCGGACAGATTGTAAGAGGGATGCACCACTGGGGTGCGAGTCTAGTCATTGTTATGATGTTTTTACATACGCTGAGGGTCTTTTTCCAAGGGGCGTATAAAAAGCCTAGAGAGCTAAACTGGATTGTCGGTGTGCTCATTTTCTTTGTGATGCTTGGACTTGGTTTTACAGGATATCTTTTACCGTGGGATATGAAGGCGCTATTTGCGACGAAGGTTGGTCTTCAAATTGCAGAGGCGACACCTTTCATTGGGAAAGAGATTAAAACGCTGCTTGCAGGTCATCCTGACATTGTAGGTGCACAAACGCTGACGAGATTTTTCGCTATCCATGTCTTTTTCTTGCCAGCGGCATTATTTGGGCTGATGGCTGCCCACTTTATTATGATTCGTAAGCAAGGAATTTCTGGACCGCTGTAAAATTTTGCGTTTGATGAATGTTCAATGAGGAGGGGATGACTTTGCATAGGGGAAAAGGGATGAAGTTTGTCGGAGATTCCAGAATACCGGCAGAAAGAAAACCTAACATACCTAAAGACTATTCCGAATATCCGGGAAAAACCGAAGCCTTTTGGCCGAACTTTCTTTTAAAGGAATGGCTTGTAGGTGCTGTTTTTTTAATTGGATTTCTTGTCCTAACTGTTGTTCATGCACCTCCGCTTGAGCGGATGGCTGATCCGACAGATACGGGCTATATTCCGCTGCCAGACTGGTATTTCCTATTTTTGTACCAGTTGTTAAAATATGAGTTTGCTGCAGGGAGCTATACGGTAGTTGGCGCAATGATTATGCCTGGAATTGCGTTTGGTGCTCTTTTACTCGCACCATTTCTTGATTCTGGTCCTGAACGCAGGCCATATCGAAGACCAATTGCAGTTGGGATGATGATTCTTGCAGTTGGTGCAGCAACCTATTTAACATGGGAGTCTGTTGCTACTCATGACTGGGAAGCAGCTGCGAAGCAAGGTGAAATCAAGAAAGAAGCAGAGATTGATACCTCAGCTGAAGAGTATAAAATCTATCAAGAGCAGACATGTATCTCCTGTCACGGAGATAATATGCAAGGCGGGGCAGCTGGACCGTCACTTGTTGACAATGGTTTAGCACCAGAGGAAATTGCGAAAATCGCTGTAGAAGGAAAAGGCAACATGCCTAAGGGCATTTTTAAAGGCAGCGATGAAGAACTTGAAAAGCTCTCGAAATATTTATCTGAGGTCAAATCTAAATAATTCAGTTGTTTAAATGTAAGTACAAGGATATACTCAAAAGGAGAAAAAAGCTGGCGCTGTCAGCTTTTTTCTGATTTTAACAGATCGTGAGTGAAGAGAAATATGAGATGGTTTCAATATCTGCTAGCCACACGCTACATGCTTGTGCTCGTGCTCATTGTCAACTTTCTGGGCACTGTGTACGGCTACTACTGGTATATTCCGCAGCTCGTAGAGACGCCGGCTGTCTTTTTACCTTTTGTACCGGACAGTCCGACGGCAAGCTTTTTCTTTTTATTTGTATTACTAGCCTTTCTAATGAAACGCCATGCTCCTTATTTTGAAGCACTGGCCCTTGTCACCTTGATCAAATATGGATTATGGGCTGTAGGGATGAATCTTTTCGTGCTCGTTTCTGTTGATGATTTTCCGTGGGAAGGATATATGCTAATTGGTTCGCACTTTGCGATGGCGGTACAGGCTGTGTTATTTGCGCCGTATTATCGTTTTCACATGCGTCATTTGGTTGTAGCAGGCATATGGATTTTACATAATGATGTGATTGATTATGTATTTGGAATGATGCCGCGTTATTCTATGCTTTCTGCCTATTCAAATGAGATCGGCTACGTGACGTTTTGGTTAAGTATTGCCGTTCTTCTTGTTTCGTATTATCTTGTCCTCTCGAAAAAATCGGTCAAGCTTGAACTCCCTTAACAATGTTGGTCTAACCTTGTCCTTTTCTTCATACGCTGTATGGAGAAAGGCTAGGAGGGACTTGCATGAAACGAAAGTCAATCGCGATGATTCTATTATTATTTCTTGTCTTGCATCCAGCTGCTGCAAAAGGTGAGGAAACAACAGCTGCTAAAGCGCTGCAAGAATTAACGGAACTATCAGATTCAATCTTTCAATTAACGAGACAAGCTAAATATGATGAGGCATTACAAGTTGCATTGTATGCTGAAAAGACATTTAAAGCTGAGAATTGGCGTGGAACTCTGACGAATACGCAGGTTCGGCAAATTACACTTGGCTATCAAGATATCATTAAAGGACTCCCGCAGGAAGACTTAAATGAGCGCGAAAAACTTCGGTATGCCTCTCAGTTTAGAATGCTTCTCGATGCGATACAATCAAATTCAGAACCTCTTTGGGGATCTCTCGAGAAGCCGATTATGGGGTCTTTTCCGACATTAAAGAAAGAAGTAAAAGATCCAGAATCGACGACGTTCTATGAAACTTGGAATGAGCTGGTTTCATTGTATGATATGATTTATCCGAGTTTAACCATTGATATCTCGCCTGAAAAGCTGCAAACGATTAAGCAGCACATGGAAGTAATTGAACAAGGTGAATTTTTAAAAGCATCGAGTGGGACAAAGCTTGAGCGTCTCACGAAACTCGAAGAAGATTTATCAAGTGTGTTTGCGAACGTTGATCAAGATGAAGCGGATCCATCGCTTTTATGGGTCATTTTAACAACAGGAAGTATGATTTTACTCACTTTAACGTATGTTGGGTTTAGGAAATACCGTGCTGAAAAAGAAAAAAAGCAAAAGCGACAAGCCGATTATCCAAAGTCATAAAAAAAGAAGCACCGTTATCGGGCTTCTTTTTTAATGGGGATTGAGCGGCTTTTTATGTTCATCTAATGTGAAGCCTTCACCAAGTACGTCATGCACGTCACTCACTGATACAAAGGCATGAGGGTCGACGGAAGTTACGACGCTCTTGAGGTGGACAAGCTCATTTTTTGGAACGACGCAGTAAAGGACGTTGCGTTCCTGTTTCGTATAGGAGCCGACACCCTTTAAAATGGTCACTCCGCGCTCCATTTCCTCTGTGATTTTCTTTTGAATGATGTCATCCTTTTCAGAAATAATCATCGCTCCTTTGGCAGCGTAAGCGCCTTCTTGCATGAAGTCGATGACTTTTGCAGCAACAAATACGGCAACAAGTGTATACATGGCTTCTTTGTAATTTAAATAGGTGAGAGAGATGGTAATGACGCACGCGTCGAAGATAAACATCGTTCTTCCCATTGCGACTTGATAATGTTTGTTGATCAATCTTGCAATAATGTCAACGCCGCCTGTTGTCCCGCCGAATTTAAAGATGATTCCGAGGCCTGTTCCGATAAACACACCTGCAAAAAGTGCGGCTAAGGCTAAATCGTGCTGAAGAGGCATATGTATTTGAAAGCGCTGGAAGATGGCTAGAAAGACAGAAAGACTGACGGTTCCGACAATTGTATATGTAAACATGGTTCTTCCAAGCATTTTCCAGCCGATAAAAAAGATCGGAATGTTTAACACAAGGTTTGAAATAGATGGATCAATGTGAAATAGAAAATATAAAAGCAGTGTGATACCTGTAAATCCGCCTTCCGCCAAGTTGTTCTGCATATTAAAATGAACAAGGCCGAAAGAAAAAATCGCAGATCCTATTAAAATAAATACGATATTTTTAAGACGAATTTCTTTTAGCAAAAGATCACTCCTTTTTTTGCTTAGACAGCGATAATATTATATGGTATGGAAGAGAAACAAGCAAACTGAGTTTTAAACATTTGTCAAATATTTATGATTTCGCTAACATGTAAGAGATGGATAGGAGGATGAGCTTCATGACGAATGAAAAAACGCTGCGTCACGTGCAGCAAGAAGTCGATGATTACATAGGACAATTTAAAGAAGGCTATTTCAGCCCGCTTGCCATGATGGCCCGTCTGACAGAAGAATTAGGTGAGCTGGCAAGAGAGGTTAACCATTACTATGGAGAAAAGCCGAAAAAAACAACAGAAACAGAAAAAAGCATGGAAGAAGAAATTGGCGATGTGCTGTTTGTGTTAACATGCCTTGCCAATTCACTCAATATATCACTTGAAGAAGCCCATGATCGTGTGATGCATAAATTCAATACAAGAGACAAAGACCGCTGGACGAAAAAAGAAGGGAAGTAGAGAAGATGACGAATCAAACCATCAAAGTTGTAATCGCTGGAGCAAGAGGAAGAATGGGGATAGAGGCTGTCAAGCTGGCAGAAGAAACAAGCCATTTTGAACTGGTAGCAGCACTTGATCACACACATGAGGGGAAAAAGCTATCTGATGTGCTTCATACAACATCTGATGCGCCCATTTATACGGATATTGACGTGTGTCTTTCAGAAACAGCACCGGATGTATTAATTGATTTGACGACCCCAGAAATCGGGAAAGTACATACAAAAAAAGCCCTTGAACATGGTGTACGTCCAGTCGTAGGCACAACAGGTTTTTCAGAAGACGACCTAAAAGAACTTCAGCAATTAACAGAAGAAAAAGGGATAGGCTGTATTATTGCGCCTAACTTTGCTGTTGGTGCTGTTTTAATGATGAAGTTTGCCAAAATGGCAGCAAATTATTTTCCTGATGTTGAAATCATTGAGCTTCATCATGATAAAAAATTGGACGCTCCGAGCGGTACAGGACTAAAAACAGCTGAAATGATCGCAGAAGTAAGAGAAAGCAAAAAGCAGGGGCACCCTGAAGAAAAAGAACTAATCGAAGGTGCACGAGGAGCAGATTATGATGGCATCCGCCTTCACAGCGTAAGACTTCCAGGCATGATTGCACATCAAGAAGTGCTGTTTGGAATGGACGGACAGACGCTCACGATCCGTCATGATTCTTATAACCGTGCATCATTTATGTCAGGTGTGAAGCTTTCTGTTGAACAGGTGATGCATATTGATCAACTCGTCTATGGCTTAGAAAATATTATCGACTAATAAGGAGTGGACCCCTGATGAACATTGCTTTAATCGCTCACGATAAGAAAAAAAGTGACATGATTCAATTCGCCATTGCGTATCGAGATCTTTTGGCAGATCATACACTTTATGCAACAGGAACCACAGGTTTAAGAGTGAAAGAAGCGACTGGGCTGCCCATTCATCGTTTCCAATCAGGACCACTTGGAGGGGATCAGCAGATTGGTGCTATGATTGCTGATAATGCAATGGATCTTGTGCTCTTTTTTAGAGACCCTCTCACTGCACAACCGCATGAACCGGATGTATCTGCACTCATCCGGCTTTGCGATGTGTATGCCATTCCATTAGCGACCAATATGGGGACTGCCGAAATTTTAGTCAGGAATTTAAATAAAGGTACGTTTGATTTTCGAGATGTAGCAAAAAACGGAGGAACGCATGAAACCACTTGATATCCTTGCATTCGGTGCCCATAGCGATGATGTAGAGATCGGTATGGGTGGAACGATTGCAAAATACGTAAAAAAAGGGGCTCGTGTTGGGATTTGTGACTTGACTCAGGCTGAATTATCTTCAAATGGAACGGTTGAAAGCCGAAAAGAAGAAGCCAGAGCAGCCGCTGCCATTTTAGGCGTCACGACTAGAATCCAGCTCACGCTGCCAGATAGAGGACTTTATCTCAATGACGAAGCGATGAAAGAAATTGCAGGTGTCATCCGAACATACAAACCGAGACTTATTTTTGCCCCGCACCACCAAGATCGACATCCTGATCATGGTCATGCGGGTTCACTTGTAGAAGAGGCCGCTTTTTCTGCAGGTATACATAAATTTGAAGATTCATACAAGCAGCCAGCGCATAAAATAAGCCAGATGTATTATTACATGATTAACGGCCACCATCGTCCAGATTTTGTGATCGATATCTCAGACGAGATGAAGCAAAAAATTGATAGCTTACATGCGTATAAAAGCCAATTTGTCAAAACAGAGAGTTCAGTGGAGACACCGCTTGTAAATGGTTATATTGATTTTGTCAAAATGAGAGAGTCGATGTATGGAAGGGAAGTCAATAAACCTTTTGCAGAAGGGTTTCTGACAAAGAAGCCACTTTTGATGGACGATGACTTACTTGGGGGGTAATTATGAAAAAATTGAAGATCGGAATCACTTGTTATCCAAGTGTTGGCGGATCGGGCATTATTGCCACAGAGCTTGGAAAACGTTTAGCTGAAAAAGGGCACGATGTTCATTTCATTACCTCGAGTATTCCGTTTAGACTCAATAAAGTGTATCCGAATATTTATTTTCATGAGGTGGATGTCAATCAATATGCTGTGTTTCAATATCCGCCTTATGACCTTGCACTGGCAAGTAAACTCGCAGAAGTGGCAAAACGAGAGAAGCTTGATATTATTCATGCGCATTATGCGGTCCCTCACGCCGTCTGTGCGTTCTTAGCTAAGCAAATGACTGGACAGTCTGTCAAAGTCGTCACCACGCTTCACGGGACGGATATTACGGTTTTAGGCTATGACCCATCTTTAAAGGAAGTCATCCGGTTTGCGATCGAATCATCTGACCGCGTAACGGCTGTATCACATTCATTAGCTGCGCAGACATACGATCTGATTAAACCGAATAAAAAAATTGATACGATCCATAATTTCGTCGATGAGCGCGTATATTTGCGTGAAGATCACGAAGTGCTGAAGACGCATTATGGTCTTCTGCAGGATGAGAAGGTCGTCATTCATGTATCAAATTTCCGTAAAGTGAAGCGGGTGCATGACGTGATCCATGTGTTTAAACAGATTTCTGAACAGGTGAATGCAAAACTGCTACTGATTGGGGACGGCCCTGAAAAATCGGTTGTTTGCGAGCTTGTGAAAAAGCTTGGATTAACGGACCGCGTGTTATTTTTAGGCAAGCAAGAGAAGGTGGAGGAGCTCTATTCGATTAGTGATTTGAAGCTGCTGCTTTCTGAGAAAGAGAGTTTTGGTCTTGTACTACTTGAAGCAATGGCATGCGGAGTACCTTGTATAGGAACAGACGTTGGAGGGATTCCAGAGGTGATTGCACATGGAGAGACAGGATTCCTTGTTCCGCTTGGTGATGTAGATGGAGCAGCAAAACATGCCATCACTATTCTGAAAGACAATGCGCTCCATCAGCAAATATCGATGGCAGCCAAGTCTAGTGTTGAAGCCAATTTCTCTTCTGACAAAATTGTGAGAGAGTATGAAGAGCTTTACTTAGAATTGATCGAAGGTGATGTTGAAGATGAATGAACCATTCACACATGCGATCCCTATTTTACATACGCTGCACGAACATGGGTATCAAGCTTATTTTGTCGGCGGTGCGGTGAGAGATGTCCTTTTAGGCAGGGAAGTTGGGGATATCGATATTGCGACAGATGCCACACCTGATGTGGTGGAGTCTTTATTTGATAAAACAGTAGATGTCGGCAAAGAGCATGGCACTGTTATTGTGTTACTTGACGGGGTCAGCTATGAGGTCACTACGTTTCGGACTGAATCAGAATATGAAGACTTTCGCCGGCCTAAAGAAGTGGCGTTTATTTCATCACTAAAAGAAGATCTTTTAAGAAGAGATTTAACGATCAATGCAGTAGCCATGGATATTCATGGTGACATCATTGACCATGTAGGCGGTAAGCGGGATATTAAGCGGAGACGGATTCAAACGGTTGGAGATCCTGCGTGCCGCTTTCAAGAAGACGCGCTTCGGATGATGAGAGCGGTGCGGTTTTTAAGCCAGCTCGGGTTTGAGCTTTCTAAAGAGACGGAAGAAGCAATGAAAAAAGATAAACACCTGCTTGCCAACATCTCTGTTGAACGCAAAAAAATCGAAATGGAAAAACTTTTAAAAGGCCGCTACTGTGAGCAAGCCATCAAGGTGCTCATCTCCACCAAATTGTATGAAGAATTGCCCGGCCTCAAAAAGGATCAGCTGAATGAAACGTTCCAAGCTTTCCCGTATTATTTATTGGATGGGTTAGATGAGGTGTGGGGAGCCTTTATCCATTTACTTGGTCTAGATGAGGCGGAGGCGGTGTCCTTTTTAAAAGAATGGAAGTTATCAACGAAACTTTTAAAAGAAGCCGTTGCTATTAGCAAATATGTTGATTGTAACTGGGATGCGGAAAAAATGTTTGAAGCTGGTGAACATGTCCTGCTTTCTAGTATGAAAATCACGCAGCTCAAACATGAGCGTCGCATTTTCTTTGATGAGCTGGAGGCGGCGAAACGTTCATATGATGCGCTGCCGATTAAACAGCTTCAAGACCTTGCAGTGTCAGGAAAAGATTTGATGGCCTTTCGGCAAAAGCCAGCTGGTAAATGGATTGCAGAAGAGCTTGCTTCTGTGAAAAAAGCCGTTTTGCAAAACCAGCTTGAAAACCGAAAAGAAGCCATAGAGGAGTGGCTCATAGCGTGCGATCAGCGATTAGAAAACGATTAATTGAACTATTTACAGCATCTGAGCAAGATTTTGTCTCAAGCCAGCAAATATGTGATGAGCTTGGCTGCTCCCGAACGGCAGTATGGAAGCATATAGAGGATTTGCGAAAAGAGGGATATGAGGTCGAAGCGGTCAGAAGAAAAGGATACCGGCTGCTTCGTAAACCGGACAAAATTAGTGAAGACGAAATTCTGTTTGGTTTGGAAACAGAGCTGTTTGGCAGGCATATTTACTTTCAAGAAGAAGTCGCCTCAACTCAGCTCATTGCCCATGATCTCGTCAATAAAGGAGCCCCGCACGGCTCGCTTGTTGTCAGTGATCATCAGACAAACGGAAAAGGACGCCTTCAAAGAACGTGGCACTCACCAAATGGGACAGGCATATGGATGAGTTTGATTCTTCGGCCGGAAATACCGCTGCACAAAGCGCCGCAAATGACGCTTTTAGCATCTGTCGCCATCGCTGAAGCCATAGCGCAGCAAACGGGTCTCAGTCCATCGATCAAATGGCCAAACGATATTTTGCTAAACGGAAAAAAGGTCGTTGGTATTTTGACTGAATTAAAAGCAGAAGCTGACCAAGTTCACGCAGTCATTATTGGTCCAGGCATTAACGTGAATCAGACGGCTAATGATTTTCCTGAAGAATTAAAGGATGTTGCGACGAGTTTGCAAATGGAGCTGGGTGAAAAGGTAGACAGAGCGGCACTGATTCAAACCATCATGTCCATCTTTGAAAAAAGGTATGATGAATATATGACATATGGTTTTGCTCCGATCAAACAATTATGGGAATCGTATGCGATGACCATTGGAAAGCGTATCATCGCACGCACCGTCAATGGACAATATGCTGGAACGGCGCTTGGGATTAATGATGAAGGGGTCCTCTTACTCGAAACGGAGGGCGGAATCCAAAACATCTACTCCGCTGACATTGAGATCAAGTCAACTTAAGTGGAACACCCGGCACATTTTTGATATACTTCGTGTGGGCAGTATCTGAAAAAGAACTGTACCTGTTAGGAAGAAAAATTCGATAAATTTCTGCCTTGATCCTAAGGGACTTGGACAGAGGGATGATTCGTCTGCACATGAGAGATAAAAGCGTGTGAGATCAGACAAGCCATCTCCTCTCCAGAATGAGGAGGAACAAATGAAGACAAAGTTAGATTTTTTCAAAATGAAAGAACAAAACGAACCTATTGTGATGCTGACAGCATACGACTATCCAGCTGCAAAGCAAGCGGAAAAAGCGGAAGTCGACATGATCTTAGTTGGTGACTCACTTGGGATGGTTGTCCTTGGACTTGATTCCACAGTGCAAGTGACGATGGATGATATGATTCATCACACAAAAGCAGTCAAAAGAGGCGCAAAAGACACATTTGTTGTGACGGATATGCCATTTATGTCTTATCATTATTCATTAGAAGAAACGATGAAAAATGCAGCACGCATTATGCAAGAAAGCGGTGCTGATGCCTTAAAGCTTGAAGGTGGAGACGGAGTATTTGAATCCATCCAAGCACTTACAAGAGGAGGTATTCCTGTTGTAAGCCATTTAGGGCTCACCCCTCAATCAGTCGGTGTCCTTGGCGGCTATAAAGTGCAAGGAAAAGACAAAGAGAGTGCACAGAAATTGATTGAAGATAGTCTGAAATGTGAGGAAGCAGGCGCCATCGCTCTTGTGTTAGAGTGTGTACCTGGTGAACTGACAAAACGGATTACTGACATGCTAAAGATTCCTGTGATAGGAATTGGGGCAGGGGCTGAAGCAGATGGACAAGTTCTCGTTTACCATGATGTGGTAGGGTACGGTGTGTCTAGAACACCTAAATTTGTGAAACAATACGCGCAAATCGATGCTGTATTAGAAGAAGCGCTCATACAATATACAAAAGAAGTAAAAGCACGCACATTCCCAGAGGATGCTCATACCTTTCATATGAAAGAAGAAGTCCTTGATGGTTTATATGGGGGATTAAGGAATGAAGGTTGTCTCCCATATTCATGAACTAAAAGACATGATCAAGCAGCATCAAAAGAAGCAGCATTCCATTGGATTTGTCCCTACAATGGGTTTCCTTCATGAAGGACATCTTACGCTTGCAAAAGAAGCAAGAGATCAAAATGACATTGTGGTGATGAGCATCTTTGTTAATCCATTGCAATTTGGACCGAATGAAGACTTTGAATCCTATCCAAGAGATATGAAAAGAGACCAGCGTCTTGCCGAAGAAACGGGAGTAGATATATTATTTACACCTGATGTGAAGGAAATGTACAAAGATGAGCCATCGATTACGATGACTGTTCAAAAGCGTACAGACGTCTTATGCGGGAAGAAACGCCCAGGACACTTCGACGGCGTTGTCACGGTGCTGACAAAGCTGTTTCACCTTGTCGCACCAACCAATGTATACTTTGGTCTAAAGGATGCACAGCAAGTCGCTGTTATCGATGCGATGATCAAGGATTTCTTTTTTGATCTTCACCTTGTGTCTGTTCCCACTGTTCGAGAAGAAGACGGTTTAGCGAAAAGTTCAAGAAACGTGTATTTGTCTGAAACAGAAAGGCAAGAAGCACCTGCTTTATACCGGGCATTAAAAAAAGGACAGACAGCTGTAGAAAAGGGTGAACATGATGTAAATCGTATTTATCAATTAGTGGAAGAGGAGATTCTTCAAACGAGTGGAGAAATCGATTATATTGACATTTACTCCTATCCAGAGCTTGAACCCCTTCAGCACTTAACGGGGCAAGTGATCATTGCCATTGCTGTGAAGTTCTCCCGGGCAAGACTGATTGATAATGTGATTTTCCATGTTCCTGAAAGCGGTGAAAAACATGTATAGAACTTTTATGACCTCGAAACTTCATAAAGCGACAGTGACTGAAGCAAACTTACACTATGTAGGCAGTATTACGATCGACGAAGATTTGCTTGATGCGGCAGGCATGATGGCAAATGAGAAAGTGCAAATTGTCAATAATCACAATGGTGCTAGACTTGAAACATATATCATCCCTGGAGAAAGAAAGAGCGGTGTCATTTGTTTAAATGGTGCGGCAGCAAGATTGGTTCAGCCAGGAGATGAAGTCATTATTATCGCTTATGGGATGTTGTCAGAGGAAGAAGCGAAATCGCACACACCTAAAGTGGTCGTGTTAAATAAACAAAATCAAATTGAACAAATGATTGGGCAAGAGCCTGCGAGAACGATTTTATAACGCACGCTCATATGGATACAGAACAGTTTCATCATAAGGAAGCTGTTCTGTTTCAGCTATATTGCCCAGAGTGTGTTTCACTATGAGTGGAACGAGGAATTGAGGTGTCCATTTTATGACCGATCAAAGGTTTGTTGTCGTTGATATTGAAACCACCGGGAATTCACCAAAAAAAGGTGATAAAATCATTCAAATTGCTGCGGTGGTCATTGAAAATGGACAAATTGTCGAACGGTATTCAAAATATGTGAACCCAGGGAAAACGATTCCTGGATTTATTGAACAGCTGACAGGTATTAAGCAGCACATGGTTGATGACGCGGTGTTTTTTGAGGACATTGCCCAAGAGGTGTATGATCTCATACAGGGCGCTTATTTTGTTGCGCACAATGTTCATTTTGATTTGAACTTTTTAAACGATGAACTAAAAGCATGCGGGAAAAATGAGCTGGATGTGCTAGCGATTGATACGGTTGAAATTTCTAGAATTCTTTATCCTGAGCTTGAAGGTTATAAGTTAACTGAATTAAGCGAAGAGCTCATGCTTCCACATGACCACCCGCACAGGGCGGATAGTGATGCGGAAGTTACTGCCATGTTATTTTTAACCTTATTACATCAATTAAGGAATACACCGCCAAATGTGTTAAAACAGCTGCGCAGATTATCCTCTTATCTTCTAAGTGATATAGGACTTTTAATTAAGCAGCTTGAAACCAATCACACGAGTCAGGATGATTCGCTTGTAGAAGTAGGATCTTTTGCTGTGAAAGATGTGACCAATCCTATCACTGAATCGACATATGCAGTAGGCGCTGACGACGAGCAGCTGTTTGAGGAGATAAAAGAGAAACTTCCTCAAACATTAGAAGGCTATGAAGTAAGAGAAGGCCAGCTCACGATGATGAACAAAGTAAGAGATGCGTTCCATGAAAGAGCTTATGCGTTAATTGAAGCGGCGCCAGGAATCGGGAAAACACTCGCTTATCTTATACCAGCTGCTTTAGAAGCAAAGAAATCAGGAAAACCTGTCATTATCAGTACATATTCTATTTTACTACAGCAACAAATGCTTCAGCGCGATGTTCCGCTACTCAAGCAATTGCTCCCATTTGAGCCAGCCGCCTGTGTGTTTAAAGGGCGGGCACATTATATTTGTTTAGATAAGTTTGAGCATGTCCTGCATGAGGAAGATGATAACTATGATGTTGTCTTAACAAAAGCGCAAATTTTAATGTGGCTTCTGGTCACTGAAACAGGTGATTTGTCTGAACTGAATTTACCGTCAGGAGCTGCAAATATAAAAGACCGTATCTCTTGTGTGCACATGCCATTTACATCGAAAAAACGCCGTTTTAAAGAACATTGTTTTTATGAACGGGCTAAACGAAAGGCTCAAACCGCTGATTTAATTTTGACGAATCACCGTCTACTTTTATCCCAAACGGAAGGAGCCTCTATCTTTCAGGATGCAGACGTCTATGTGATTGATGAGGCCCACCAATTTGAAAAAACAGCCAATGAAACGCTAGGTGACAGTGCGTCTTATATCCAGCTTCATGCGAAATTAACGCAGCTTGGCTCTTTGCATGGCGGGCTGCTTAAGAAATTGAAAAAGAGATTTCATGGGGCAGGTTTATCAACTGACACCTTTATTGAAATGGACGAGTATCTTCAGCAGCTGCAGATGGAAAGTGACGCATTTTTTAGTACCGTTCATTCTTTTGTCAAAAGGACAAAACCAAAAGCGGACATCAATCGTCTCATTCATAGAGTCCGTCATCATTCAAAACATGCTCAGTGGGTCCGAATTAAAGAATCAGCGAGTAAGCTTTGTTCGTTATTGATTGCTTGTGAGAAACTGTATGAGCAGCAAAAAAATGAGCTGCTTCACAAAAGTGATCAGTTCATAGAACACTTTGCATTTGAAGCAGAAGAATACGATCAAGTGATGTCGTTTATGCAGACATTCTGCAGTACGCTGTACCGGTTTATCTTTGAACCAAACAATGATGAAACCGTTTGGATTGAGATTGATGCAAAGGGTGCCAAGAATGCTGTCTTTATGCACGCGCAGCCGCTAGATACAGGGGAGCTGCTAGCTGATCGGTTTTTTATGAACAAAAAAAGCGTCGTCCTCACATCAGGGACGCTCACCATCAATCGACGCTTTGATTATTGCTTGGAACGATTTGGCCTGCAAGATTTTTACCCACACCTTGTCCAAATTGATTCACCTTTTGAACTTGAAAAACAGCTTAAGGTCGTTGTACCGGCTGACATGCCGCCGATCACAAACCGTGATGAACGCGATTATGTGAAGCAAGCTGCAACATATATTAAGATCATGGAAAAGCAGGATCAAGCGAAAATATTGGTGTTATTTAATTCACATGAGATGTTAAAAGCAGTGTATGAAGAGCTGAAATCAGAAGGTATGCAATCGGCCTTGTTTGCTCAAGGTTTGACGGGCGGGAGCCCTGTAAAATTGACAAAAATGTTCAAATTGGCGAAGCAAGCCATCTTGCTAGGAACAGGGAGTTTCTGGGAAGGTGTGGATTTTCCTGGCTCGGAGCTAACGACCGTCATTATGGCAAGGCTTCCTTTCCGACCGCCCGATTCACCGCTCATTGAAGCAAAATGTGAAGCGGCAAAAAAACAGGGAAGAATCCGTTTAAAGCCGTCTCTCTCCCGGAAGCTGTGTTAACTTTTAAGCAAGGAGCCGGCCGCTTGCTGCGCTCGGAAAAAGACATTGGAACATTGCTGATTTTAGACCGCCGAGTGAAAACCGCTTCGTATGGAAAACTATTTTTAGAATCACTTCATCATGCGCCAGTTCACGAGATGTCCAAAGAGTCGCTTGAGGCGTATATAGAAAAGCTTAACAACGAAAAGCCGCTGTCATAAGCGGCCTTTCACTGGTGTGGGTTTGGAGTTAATTTATCGTAACGGCTTTTTATGTTCCGTTGTAAAAATAGTATCGGTTCTCACATTGAAAAGTATGACTAACAATATTTACGTACCGAGGAGGAATTAGAAGTGGAAAGTAAAATAGAGGTACTTTCAACTGTTCAAATTAAGCATTCAGAAGACCTATACAAAATCGTCGATTTGCTGAACAGAACGCTTAAAAGGGAAGATCTTATGTTTGGATTAGCATTAGATCAAGAAGATCAAAATCAAGCGATATTTACCATATATCGCACATAGGGGAAGCTTGACATGAAAAAAATAGTTTGGATTATTTCATCCGTTGCTGCGCTCGTTTTACTCATTGGCATCATTAGCTTTTCGTGGATTTATCAAATGGCCATGGGTCAAAAAGAAGAAGGTCATGAGGCAGCGATTGAACGAGCAAAAAAGCAAGCATCATTGGCACAAGTAGAGCAAGTGGATACCTTTGTTGGGAAAGAAAAGCAATTTATTGTGGAAGGTAAAAACAAACAAAACGAAGCGATCTATGTGTGGGTACCTGCCAGCAAAAAAGAAAAAGTCATTGCTAAAAAAGCAAAAGAAGGCATTACTTCAAACCAAGCAGTACAAGCCGTTCAAAAGGAGAACACCATTTCTAAGCTGAAAAATGTTCAATTAGCAAGAGAAGGTGACGTCCTCCTTTGGGAAGTAACGTACTTAAATGAGAACAGCCAATATAGTTTCAGCTATGTTGATTTTACGACAGGACGAGTGGAAAAAAATTTAACACCGTAGTTTCTTCTGTCTTGCGTTGACCATGCTGATTTAGAACGGTTATAATAAAATGTATGAAAAAAGAATCACACCTATTTAACAAGGTGAGTTTCTTTCTGGCTTTGGAGGGAAATATGTTGAAAACAACTATTAATCAAGTGTTCAAACACGTCGATGAAGAAGTAACAATCGGCGCATGGATTGCCAATAAACGTTCAAGCGGGAAAATTGCATTCTTGCAGCTTCGCGACGGGACAGGCTTTATTCAAGGAGTCGTTGTAAAAGCAGAGGTGGAAGAGGAAGTCTTTAAGCTTGCGAAATCAGTGACACAAGAGACATCGGTCTATGTCACAGGACAAGTAACAAAAGATGAGCGTTCACCACTTGGTTTTGAATTACAAGTGAAATCCATTGAAGTGATTCACGAAGCAACAGATTACCCAATTACACCAAAAGAACATGGAACAGAATTCTTAATGGATCACCGTCATTTATGGCTGCGTTCTAAAAAACAGCATGCCATTATGAAAATCCGTAATGAAATTATTCGTGCTACATATGAGTTTTTCCATCAAGAAGGTTTCGTGAAAGTGGATCCGCCAATCTTAACAGGAAGTGCTCCAGAAGGAACAACAGAGCTGTTTGCTACTAAATATTTTGATGAAGATGCATACCTTTCTCAAAGTGGACAGCTTTACATGGAAGCTGCTGCAATGGCACTCGGAAAAGTATTCTCATTTGGTCCAACATTTAGAGCAGAAAAATCGAAAACAAAACGTCATTTAATCGAGTTCTGGATGATCGAGCCTGAGATGGCATTTGTTGAATTTAATGAGAACCTTGAGTACCAAGAAAATTATGTGTCTCACGTTGTTCAAAGTGTACTTGAAAACTGTAAAGTAGAACTGCACACACTTGGCCGTGATACAGCAAAATTAGAAAACATCAAAGCACCATTCCCGCGCATCACATATGATGAAGCGATTAAATTCTTGCAGGATAAAGGATTTGATGACATCGAATGGGGAGATGACTTCGGTGCGCCGCATGAAACAGCGATCGCCGAAAGCTATGATAAACCAGTCTTTATCACTCATTACCCAACCTCATTAAAACCATTTTATATGCAGCCTGCACCAGACCGTGATGATGTCGTCCTTTGTGCAGATTTAATTGCGCCAGAAGGCTATGGCGAGATTATCGGCGGTTCTGAACGTGTTCATGATTTAGATCTGCTTGAAGCAAGACTAAAAGAACATGGGCTAGATCAAGAAACGTACAAATGGTACACAGAATTAAGACAGTATGGTTCTGTACCACATTCAGGTTTTGGTCTTGGACTTGAACGAACAGTTGCTTGGATTAGCGGAGCGCCGCATGTGCGTGAAACAATTCCATTCCCAAGATTATTAAACCGTTTATATCCTTAAGACGTGAAAGCCTCCAATATATGGAGGCTTTTTCAAACGTCTTAAGGACAGCACGTATGAGAAAACGTGATATACTGAAAGTGAAGAGGTGTATCCGATGAAAAGGCAGCAATTTATAGATATGCAGAAAATGGGTTCGACCAGTTTGCCTAATTTGCTAATTGCTCATTATGAGCAATTAGGACTGAATGAATCACAAATGATGGTCATGTTAAAGATTAAAATGAATGAAGAACAAGGCGTCTTTTTTCAGACATTTGAAGAGCTTTCACATGGTATGACCATTTCGGCCGAAGAATGTGCTTATATGGTGCAGTATTTGATTCAAAAAGGGTTTATTTCGATCCAGCCGTTTGAAGACAGGTCT
This sequence comes from Bacillus sp. FS02, assembly GCF_024398395.1. Classification (NCBI taxonomy): domain Bacteria; kingdom Bacillati; phylum Bacillota; class Bacilli; order Caryophanales; family Bacillaceae; genus Bacillus; species Bacillus sp. FS02. Next base: position 3,607,941 of record NZ_CP074101.1, read on the forward strand.
GGTATTCAGCATGACCGGTACTCGGTAGAACCCTTATGGGGTGTGCTGTATGACTTTTTAGAAGCAAAACAGGCGAAAGACGTACAAAAGAATCATGTGCAGGCTGAAAAGTCTTTATATGCGCTATTTGAAGATGAGTTTGGTAGACCACTTTCTCCTCTTGAAGGGGAAACACTCTCGATCTGGATGGATCAAGACCATCATGATGCTGAGATGATTCGTCTTGCTCTAAGAGAAGCCGTTTTATCCGGAAAATTAAATTTTCGCTATATCGATCGAATTTTATTTGAGTGGAAAAAGAAAGGGCTGAAAACAGCGGAAGAAGCGAAAGAGCATAGCCAGCATTTCCGTTCGCAGCAAAAAGCCCCACCTTCAAAAGAAGAAACATCTTCATATAAACGACAAGTTCCTTTTTATAATTGGCTGGAACAATAACCAATAAAGGAGAAGGCATGTTATCAAAAAAACAAATCAATGAATGTTTAGATATTATAGGGGATATGTTTCCAGAGGCTGAGTGTGAGCTTGTTCATTCCAATCCATTTGAACTAGTGATTGCTGTCGCACTTTCAGCGCAATGTACAGATGTTCTAGTGAACAAAGTGACCAAACATCTATTTCAAAAATATAAAACACCAGAAGACTATTTAAGTGTGCCGCTTGAAGAGTTGCAGCAGGATATTCGTTCGATCGGTCTTTATCGTAATAAGGCAAAAAACATTCAAAAATTAAGCCAAATGCTGATTGAAGATTATGGCGGTGAAGTGCCAAGAGATCGAGATGAGCTAATCAAGCTCCCAGGAGTTGGGCGGAAAACAGCAAATGTCGTTGTGTCTGTCGCTTTTGGAATTCCCGCCATTGCAGTAGATACACATGTCGAGCGCGTCAGCAAACGACTTGGGATTTGCCGCTGGAAGGATTCTGTTCTTGAGGTAGAGCAAACCTTAATGAAGAAGGTGCCAAAAGAGGATTGGTCCGTAACCCATCATCGTCTCATCTTTTTCGGTAGATATCACTGTAAGGCGCAGCGGCCACAGTGTGAATCTTGTCCACTTCTTGATATGTGTAGAGAAGGGCAGAAGAGGCTGAAAAAAGGGCTGGTGAAGCTGGCATGAGCGGGGCAGCTGTTTTCACCTCATATGTCGAAAAGCTAAAAGAGAAAAAGGTAGAGGTAAGCGGCGAAAAGAAGGATATATTAAGAAACAATCCACTCGCATTTGATCTATCTTCAGAACCTTTACTAGATGAGCAACCGTGGCAGAAAACGGAAGAATTTGTTCCTTTGATGTTTGATCTGTGGAATGAATTAAAAGACAACATGCTTCCTCGCTTTCAAACGAGAAAATCTCGGTGTGAAGAGGATGATATGCTGCAAGGCATTGTCAGTATGATTGCAATGTTTTACTGGATCAAAGGAGAGAAGCTTCAAACCTTTGATTGGGAGGAAATTAAACAACAGACGTTTCCAGTAGCCCCTATTAACTGGACAGAACGATTAGAGTTTATTTTGCTTAAACCTACTCAATATCATTGCTTTATTCAATTGGACGAGTTATACACAGAGCTCAAAAAGCAGTATGGAAAATACGAAGCACTCAGAAAGCTTAAACAAAATCGTTAAAAAAGCACTTGCCACATAGGGCAAGTGCTTTTTTGTTATTCGTCTTCTTTGCGAGAAGTAGAATTTGACTGAGTATTTGAGCTTTGAGAATTGGCTTTCTCGTCGTCTTTCTTTTTATCTTTATTGGCATCGCTCTGTGAGTTGCTGTTTCCATTTGTACTGTCTGAGCCATCACTTGAACCACCATTGCCGTTTTCTGTATTTCCGCCTTGATCTTTTTTATCATCAGGCTTCTGCTCATCAGTGCCACCTTGGTTTTGATTATCATCTGTTTGATCTGTCTGTTCATCATCAGGTTGCTGTGGCTCTTCTTCTTCTTTGTTCTCATCATCTGCTTTTTCTTCCTCTTCTTCGTCATCTTTAATGGTGAGGAAAGTAGAAGCAGCTTTACTTGTGACATCGTCTACAGTCGCTGTCACTTGGAATTTATAGGTGGAACCTGGCTTCACATCAGAGATGACGGCTTCTTTAGAAGAGCTGTTTTGAATATCTTTATAGCCGCCATCATCGACCGCTTGCTTCACATTAAATGTTGCATCTGCATCGTCATCATAACCCCAAGTGAGTGTAATCGATTTTTTCTCTTCATCATACACCGCTTTTAAGTCAGATGGTTTGTCAGCTTCTTTCTTTTCATATGTGTCAGAAACTTTTGTTGGGACAGTTCCTTTGACGAAGTATTCCGTTGTCTTCTTATCACTTGGTGTGTTTGGTCCAGCTAACTTCGCTGGATCTGATCCTTTTTCAACCGTTGCTTCAACGACACTATCTGGTTTTTCAAATGAGCCGCTTCCATCATCAATTTGAGAAATTAATTTCTGGAAGACAACTTTGGCAACACGTTGTTCATAATCCGTAAGCCACATTTTGCCGTCTGCATCTTTTGAGTTGCCGATTCCAGTCCACACAGCTGCTGTGTATTGCGGCGTGTAACCGACAAACCATGAATCTTTCGCACCGCCAGAAGGGATGTTGTATTTATTAATATCATCTTGTGTAAAGTTGGTTGTACCTGTTTTACCAGCTACTTGAACATTCGGTACTTGTGCGAGTGTACCTGTTCCAGATTGTACAGCAGTTTTCAGCATATCTGTGATCATAAATGCAGTGTAATCACTCATGGCTGCTTTAGAGTCTGGCGTTAAGTCAAGCTTCGTCCCGTCATTAAATTCAACAGACGTTACAGCATGCGGTTCATTATAGTATCCGTTGTTACCGAATGCACTAAATGCACCAGCCATTTTAAGAGAAGAGACACCTTCGTCAAATCCGCCGATTGAGTAAGACTCAGGAATGTCAGAAGGTAAGTCCAAACCTAAGTTATTGGCGAATTGAACAGCATTATCTGTACCAGCTTCTTGGAAAGCTTTTAAAGCAGGGATGTTTCGTGATTGTGCCAAAGCACTTCTCATCGACATTTTCCCTAAGTGTCTTCTGTCAAAGTTGTTAATTGGTGTACCGTTAGAGTACGTATAAGGCGCATCATCAATTTGCTGATATGTTGACCATTTTTTGTTTTCAATTACAGGGCCGTAATCTAAAATTGGTTTGATTGTAGATCCCGGCTGGCGTTTTGCATCAGTGGCATAGTTAAAGCCGCCGGCTGGTACATCACGACCACCGCCAATGGCACGAATTTCACCATTTTTTGTATCTAGCAGGGTGACTCCAGCTTGCATACCTTTCGTAAATCCGGCTGAATCCCCATTGATGATGTCATCCAGATGATCCTGTGCTTTTCGATCAAGAGAAGTATAGATTTTTAATCCATCTGTTGATACATCTACTTTGGCTTTTTTCTGTACTTCTTCCATGACTTCTTCAATATAAGCAGAGTACTTACTTGAGTTTTGACTCTTATATTTATCAGCTGAAACAACCGTTTTGCTGACAGGTGTTGCTTTTGCTTCCTCATACTCTTTTTCTGAAATATAGCCTTGTTTTTTCATTAGGCCTAAAACGATATTACGACGTTTTTCCGCTGCCTCTGGATGTTTCACTGGGTTATAGGCAGATGGACTTTGCGGCATACCTGCAAGTGTGGCAGCCTGTGCAACAGTTAGTTTATTTAAATCTGTCACTCCGAAAAATTGTTCAGCCGCTTTCCCAACACCATAAGCATAAGGAGAGAAGAAAATACGGTTTAAATACATTTCTAAAATTTCATCTTTAGAGTATTTTTGCTCAAGCTGAATCGAGAGCCATACTTCCTGTACTTTACGTTTTAACGTCTTTTGATTGTTAAGCAGGGAGTTCTTCACTACCTGCTGGGTAATCGTACTTCCACCTTCTGCTCCAAAACCGTCCTCGACGTTTGCGACAAGAGCACCGCCAATACGGATAGGATCAATCCCGTGGTGTTTATAAAAACGTGCATCTTCAGTTGCAATAAACGCGTCTTTTACCACGTCGGGTATATCTTTAATTGAGACATACGTTCTTTTCTCCGCCCCGACTTCTGCAAAGACTTTTTTGTCTTTATCATAAAGTTTTGAAGAATACGGCGTTTTTAGCTTGCTATCATCAATAGAAGGAGCGCTTGATGCAAAAACGGCAAAAGTTGTGATTCCGGCTACTAAACAAAGAAGACCGATCACGAGTAAAGATAAAAATATTTTTTTAAATAGACCTGCTTTCTTTTTGCCTTTTTTGTTCTTTTGCTTCTTATTGTTTTCTTGACTTGCTTTACGTCGCTGTTCACGACTTGTAAATTGATCAGACATCACATCTCAACCTTTCGTGTTAAACCTTTTTCGAACGTAAATGTTGCTTGCTGTCATCCGAAAAATGAAGTGTCTCCACTACTTTAATATAATCAATTCTTGGCGAATATCCAAGTGTCATGAGGTGACCTGCTTCCATTAATTCATCTTTGCTAATGGATTTACGGCCGTTTTGCTGCTGCCGCTCCCAAAAGAAGAAGAGGTCAGTAGCGGACAAATAATAAACGGAACCAAATGCGGATATAATAACAAAACAAATACCGCCTTGCTTTTCAACCTGTTTCATATGCTCAATTTGATGGTCGTGGAAATTTTTGAGTGGAAACGAGGTGGTGCTTTTGGTTTCCTTTGCTTCAAAATCGATATAACGCCCTTTGTATACCCCGTTGTAGTCTGTTGTGGAGGATTGTTTAAAATAGGCTTCTTTAATGACAGCAGCGCTTCTTTTTGGATAATCCACATTGACAATTTGAACAGGGGTAGGCTTTTTATGAATGACTGCAATCCCGTTGACCAAATAGTACTGGTTCGTTTCATTTAAGTCAGCTTCAAGCGTCATCCCGCGGTTACTATAAGATGATTCGCCGCTGATTCTTTTTTTTGTCCCAATTTGTTGAATGGGCTGATACGATTTTCCGTTAGGATACCGAATCATCAAGTTTCAGCCTCCTTTTAATGCATTTTGTATTGGAGAGATCACCATGTTGTCACAACAAGAGCACATGATTACCCAGCATATTTTACATGAAACGAAAGCGAAAAATAAGGACAACCTGACAAGGACAAATGCGTACAAGCGCTTTTATGACCGTCATCCAGAGATGAAATGGTCTCTGCTTGCTTCTTTTGTCTCCAGAAATGCTGGATGGTCGATGACAGATTTAAAAGGCGAGCTCTTCCATCCGGGTTTAACGGATCAGCAAGGGCATCTGTTCTTTACAGCATATGAAAGAGCGAATTGGCTGATCTTTTCAGATGCTTACCCGCAGCTTCTCTTGTATGAATGGTCAAAAAGGTGCCGCAAACCTTTATTTCATCTGCTGCCCCATTTCGGTGTGTCTCGTTTTATGAGCGCTGAGTGGGAACGATTTTGGCAAAAGCGTGACACAGAGCGACTGCTGCATGCACTCATCATAAATGAACAATATACTATACAATCTCCTATTATACAAAATCCTCTACTGAAAAAGAATGTTTTTCACTCGATTCAATATCTTTTCAGCGAGTGGGCACATTTTCAAACCGTCGTTTTTCCGACAGTAGACGGGCATTTGTACGGGTTAACCATACGAAAGTTTTCCCAAGTAAAAGAGCGCATTACGTTAGGGAAAAAACTAGCAAAACTATTGTTTCGAGCCGATTTGTTTTCGGATTTTTATCATTTTTTGCATACCGTGCCACATACGGGATCTCGATTTGATTTTGAACCGTTTTTAGGGATTGCGCGAAGGTCAAGCCCTTTCCTCAGAACGGTGTATCCAGTCATGACACATTCATTAGACGATCAAAGGGAAGATTGGTTTCAAAAGAAATTGAGTCCATCCTTGTTTGAAGCAGAGCGTTTACCAAAACAAATTGAGCTGACCGACTGGTATTTTCATAAAAAAAGGCAGCTTCGTTTTCTTTTCTCATTAGAACACTATTTTTTGCATAAATAAAAAGCAGGGGTACCTGCTTTTTTTACGTGGATGGACGGTTAGGGCCGCCGAGCTTTTTATCAAGCTGATCTGTACTGTTTTCTTTCCCTTTTGTTTTTTGCTCTTTTGGTGCTTGCTGCTTTTTCATGACATCTACCTCCTTTGTCCTTAGAATTTACACAATCGGACGCGATCATACAAAGAAGGACAAGCACGTGTCGAAATGGAAGAAATTGCGCTTATGTTCACTTAGATTGGCGATTTAGTTCTAGTTTTGTCATGTATGAAGGAGGGAGCAAAAGAAAAGAGAATGTAACGAGAGATGATAAAGGAGGAATCTGATGATGAGCGAATTTGTATCAAAAGAATCCATTATGCAGTTGTTAGAGGAAATTGAGCGAAAGATTGATGCGGTGGAAGAAGAACTGTCTTTAGCTGTCAAAAAAACAAAAAACGCTGCCGTAGAGGAGCAAGAACAAATCATTGACCGTCTTGAATCTGAAGTGAAGGAATGTGAATTGAAAATTCATGCAGCAGAGTATAAGCTGGCGGCAAGACCCGCATATCACGCCGGATAGCTTTTCTATTTGAGCAATAAGTAAACGTTTGATAGGATGGTTCATAGAGGTGAACACTTTGGATAATCAAACATTACTTAAACATACACAAGAGTTGATCACATGGATCGAAGAAGCATACGAGCAGTACCTAAAGGGAAAGGCAGAAGAGGAATACCCAGTTTATGATTTTTACAACGATATTCAACCGGCCGTTGTCAAATTTGATCAGCAAATGGAAGAGTGGCTTACTGCTGCTACCTCATTTATTCATCAGGCCAAACCTAGATACTTACATCAAGAACAGCTTGAAGCCGTCCAAGAAAATGGAAAAGAGGTTGTGCTGCAATCTTATTTTGGCAAACAGCATGCACCTCGTGTGAAAAATTTAGTTGAGTCAGTGATTTATACACTGAACCTTTTAATAGAAGAAATCAACAAACGCAGCTGATGAAACAGCCTGCGTTTTTCTTATGGCTGCTGTAGGCACATCTTCTGCTTCCTGAACATAATATATCATTGACTTCAATATGTTTTCAGAGCGAGAGGAGCGAGATACATGTTCCCTTATTCAAACCAGCCATCTTATGAAATGAATCAATTTCAGCAACGGCCTTTTCCGTATCCAGATATGCAGCAGCCTCCGCAGCCTCCAGAATATTTCATGCCCCCATATCAAGGTGAAATGAACCAGCCGCCGTCTGCAGGCTATCAGCCGCCTTTTGGATATCAGGAAAACTTCCAGCCTTATCAGCCGCAGCCTGAAGCAATGAATCAGCCGCAAATGCAGCCGCCGGGCATGATGCCTATGCAGCAGCCTATGAATCCTTATCCTTTGCCAAGGCCGCAAAAACAGCAATCATCTCAATTTAAAAGTGTGCTGTCACAATTTAAAAAAACGAATGGGCAATACGATTTTAATAAAATGTTTGATACTGCTGGACAAATGATGAGTACAATGAATCAAGTGGGCTCATTGGCGAAAGGATTTACAAGCATTTTTAAAGCATAGCAAAACCCAATAGATATACATCTATTGGGTTGTTTGTTTTGGCGCAGTCACACGAAGTGATTGATCTTTCCAAACGCTCTTCATATTGGTTTCATCTATTTTTGCAGGCATTAAAATGGTTTTGGTAAAGCTCGAATAGGAGGAAGTCGTGTCTGTTTTGATTTTTTCCTGTACCGATAAGTGTAAATATTGCGCTTTCACTTCTAGTGCGATATCACCTTCGACAAAATGGTCTGGAAATCGAATCTCAATATATACATATTGATCATCTTCTGTCACATCGGTTGTAATGGATGCAAGTGAATGGCTCGTGGTCATCAGCGCCTCTGCACTATTTAAAATGTCGTGAAACGGCGATGATGCAAAAAACTGTTCAATCGCTTCATATAGAATGTCTTCATTTGATAGCAACTCGTGTTTCTTTTCACTTTCATGTTTCATTTGAATCACCTCTCATCTACAGCCTATGCAAAAGGGGCTCAGGCGGTTATCAATTGATGAGAGGAAAAAATTATGATTAAATAGTGTTGAATGAAGCAAGGTGTATGGGCGTGAAGGTTTATACGCTGAATAGATCTAGAAGCAAAGCTTGAAGGGAGCAAATGAACATTGCTGAAAAAATTATTCGGTTTCGGAAAAAACCAAGATGATGTAAAGGAAGAAGTCATTTATTCTCCAGTTGATGGAGAGTTAATGGATATGACCGATGTACCAGATCCCGTTTTTTCTCAAAAGATGATGGGAGACGGCGTAGCTGTAAAACCAAAAAACGGCACCATTGTGTCGCCAGTAGATGGTGAAATTATTCAACTCTTCCATACAAAACATGCAATTGGGATTCGAACACTCTCAGGGCTTGAGCTTCTGATTCATATCGGACTTGAAACGGTTGGATTAAATGGTGAAGGCTTTGAAGCACACATAAAAGAAGGGGATAAAGTGAAAGCAGGTGATCCTCTCATTACGTGTGATTTAGCGCTGATTGAAGAAAAAGCGGCAAGCACAGTGACACCAATTGTCATCATGAATGGTGATTTAGTAGAACATCTTGACAAAGAACCTAAGGGCTCTGTAGAAAAGCAGACGTCCAAGCTTTTTACAGTAAAAATGAAATAATCCAAAAAAAAACTACCCTGAGTTGATAGGGTAGTTTTTTGATTGAGGACATTAATCCTCCATTGGAACCCAGCCTTTACTTGCTTCCATGACAGTCCATAAACCTTCTGGAATCAAGTACTTATCTTTTTGACTGCGTTTAATGACGGTTTCAATCTCGTTTTCTCTGCCTTCTTTAATCTTTACTGCCCAATCGGGATCAACAATGACTTCTCTTGCAACAGCAATGAGTGGAATCCCTTGATTGTATGCATTCAGTGCATCCTCAGCTGTAATGACGCTGCCGACGCCGATGAGTGGAAGCGTGTCACCACAGCGCTCTTTTAATAACTCCATCCGCGTCTTACTTGTATCAGCACCACGTCTTGCTTTAGCGTCAATCTCCATTAAAGAAATATGCAAGTAATCAAGGTTTTTTGTCTTAAGTACGTCCACTAAAGTAAATGTTTCTGTCATGGTTAAACCAGGTGTTTCTGGTTCTTCAGGTGATAATCGGTATCCAAAGATAAATGGTTTTGTTACATGCTCTTTGATTGCTTCTTTCACTGCATCTACTACTGCAATTGGAAATGCGAGACGCTTTTCTTCGCTTCCGCCCCATTGATCTGTACGCTGATTACTATGTGGGGAGTAGAATTGCTGTAATAAATATCCGTTCGCTCCATGGATTTCGATCCCATCAAATCCTGCTTGAATTGCGCGTCTTGCTGCTTCTTTAAATGAGTCGATGATGTGAGGAATTTCTTCTTCTGTCAAAGCTCTCGCAATTTGTTTTCCATCTTTAAATACATCACTTGGCGCAACGACATCACCGTTTGGGACTAAATGAGGGAGAGCCTGAGAGCCGCCATGATGAATTTGCATAATGGCTTTTGTTCCTTTCGCTTGAATCGCAGAAGCAAGCTTTTGTAGGCCAGGTATATCTTCATCTCTTGCAATAGAAGGCTGTCCTTCAAACGCCTTACCATCTGGCGTCACGTTTGCACATGCGGTGATGACCATGCCCATTTCGCTTGATCTAGCGGTAATAAAATCAATTTCTTCCTTTGAGATCGTGCCATCCTCATGAGAACCGAAGTGTGTCATTGGTGCAACGACTAAACGGCCATCAATAGAGGCACCCCCTGGGAATGTAAAAGGTTCAAATAAAGGCTTAAATTCGTTTTTCAATCTGATCATCTTCTTCCTTGATAAAATCATTTCACTATAGAAGTGTAATAGATATTGTTACAACACATCAAAATATTTGCTCACAAGCGGTGCATCAAAAAATTGCCGCCTAGTCATGCAAACAAATATTCGGTACACTAGAATGAGAGGTGGATACCAGATGAAGAAGAAAACAATGAACGAACTCATAGAAGATTTAAAAAAAGACGAACAGGTCGAGCATTGGCATGAAATTGAAGCGAAGCCTGCACTGACTTCTCCAATTCCTGAAAGAGTAAATGACAGGCTCAAAGTGGCGCTTGAAAAAAGAGGTGTGAGTGAACTATACATTCATCAAAAGGAAGCCTTTGAACGTGTGATGGATGGTGAGAATGTGGTGACTGTGACACCTACAGCTTCAGGTAAAACACTTTGTTACAATCTGCCAGTTCTTCAGTCGATCTCAGAAGATCAGACAAGCCGCTCCCTCTATTTATTTCCAACAAAAGCACTTGCGCAAGATCAAAAAAGTGAATTAAACGAAATCATTCATGAGATGGATGTTCCAATTCACAGTGAAACCTATGACGGGGACACCTCCCCAGCGATTCGCCAGCGCGTCAGACAGGCAGGACATATTGTCATCACAAATCCAGATATGCTGCATTCAGCGATTTTACCTCATCATACGAAATGGGTCAGTTTATTTGAGAACTTAAAGTATATTGTCATTGATGAGCTTCATACATATCGAGGCGTGTTTGGCAGTCATGTTGCCAATGTCATTCGCAGACTAAAGCGAATTTGTGCATTTTATGGAAGTGACCCGACCTTTATTTGTACTTCAGCGACCATTGCGAATCCGAAAGAGCTTGCAGAGCAGCTGACCGGAAGCAAGGTGCATCTCATTGAACGCAACGGAGCGCCTAGCGGTAAAAAGAATTTTGTCTTTTACAACCCGCCAGTCGTCAATAAGCCATTAAATATTAGACAAAGTGCGGCCACTGTTGTGAATCAGCTCGCTAAAACATTTTTAAAAGAAAAAATTCAAACGATTGTTTTTGCTAGAAGTAGGGTAAGAGTTGAAGTCATTCTAAGTCATATTCAAGAACTAGTGAAAAAAGAAATTGGTCCTAAATCGATCCGTGGTTATCGCGGGGGCTATTTGCCGAAAGAGCGGCGCATGATTGAAAAAGGCTTAAGGGAAGGAGACATTCTCGGTGTTGTCAGCACAAACGCACTAGAATTAGGAGTAGATATTGGACAGCTAAAAGTCTGTATCATGACCGGATATCCTGGCAGTGTAGCGAGTACGTGGCAGCAGGCAGGACGAGCTGGAAGGCGTCATGAGGAAGCACTCATTATCATGGTCGCAAGCTCATCGCCACTTGACCAATATATTGTCAGACACCCTGAATACTTCTTTAACAGACCACCTGAATCGGCAAGAATCAATCCTGAGAACCTTATCATCCTAGTCGATCATCTAAAATGTGCGTCCTACGAGCTACCGTTTCGAGAAGATGAACAGTTTGGCGGTATGGAAGTAGAAGAAATCTTGCAATACTTACATGAAGAAGGGGTTCTTCATTTCAGCAGGAACCGTTATTATTGGTCAGATCAATCGTTCCCGGCTCATGGGATCAGTCTGAGATCTGCAAGTCAGGAAAATGTCGTCATTGTCGATCAATCCGATGTAGCGAACGTTCGAATTATTGGGGAGATGGATCGATTCAGTGCGATGACCTTACTTCATGATGAAGCGATTTATTTACATGAAGGGGTTCAGTATCAAGTGGAAAAGCTAGATTATGAACACCTTAAGGCTTATGTGAAACAAGTCGATGTAGAATACTATACAGATGCGAATTTAGCGGTTCAGCTCAAGGTGCTTGAAATTGATCAGACAACAGAGAAGGAAGCGGTATCTGTTCACTACGGTGATGTGACCGTCAATGCAATGCCGACCATTTTCAAAAAAATTCGATTATCAACCGGTGAAAATATCGGCTCCGGCCCGATTCACTTACCTGAAGAAGAGATTCATACGAGTGCTGCTTGGTTTGAATTACATGAAGCAGAGCGGACATTTGAAGAAAAAACACTTGAACAGCTCTTGCTCGGTATTGCCAATGTTCTTCAGCATATTGTTCCGGCGTTTGTCATGTGTGACCGTTCAGACATTCATGTCATTTCTCAAATAAAGGCAGCCCATACGGGGAAACCGACCGTATTTTTATATGATCATTACCCAGGTGGAATCGGTTTAAGTAAAGAGGTCCAGGCTCGCTTTGATGAAATTGCTCGTGCAGCCACTCAGCTGATTGAGCGATGCAGCTGCGAGAACGGCTGTCCATCTTGTATTGGCATGGAAATGAAAGAGATCGATGGAAAAAGCAGTATCATTCAATTGATGGCAGGATTTTAAGGGAAGGGGGAATAGACCTACTCATGTCATTAAAAGGAAAATTAAACAGAATGAAAAAACACCTGTCACACAATCAGTCAGATGAAAAGCGTGTGGCAGTAAAAGAGGAACAAACGCACACTGTGACGGCTGAAACCATTCCATTTCTAAAAGAGTGGGGGAATTAAGTGCAGCTCCTTACTACTTTGAAGACTCTTTCTGCCTCATTCGGGAAGTGACCTATCCACTTGACCATCAGCATGGGCGATATTCATTTGCAGAACTGCCGGAGATGGTGAGTGCATGGAACAAAAGTGAGATTCAGCATTCTCTTTCTGCAAAAGGCTACAAGCCTCACGAGCTATTTTTCTTCGATACAGAAACAACAGGACTGTCTGGCGGAACGGGAAATATGATTTTTCTGCTTGGGCATGCGAGAGTTTATTCAGATAAAGTGGTGGTAAAACAACATCTGCTCACAAATCCAGGAAATGAAGCGGCACTTTACAAAAGCTTTCTTAGTGAGGTGGATGTCGAATCACTTGTGACATATAATGGAAAATCATTTGACTGGCCTCAAGTCAAAACGAGGCATACATTATTACGCGATCAAATACCTGCTCTACCTGAATTTGGCCATTTTGACCTTCTGCATGGGTCAAGGAGATTGTGGAAACATAAATATGAGCGTATGGCTCTTTCGGTTGTAGAAAAAGAGGAACTGCACGTCAATCGAGAGGGAGATACACCGGGGTTCCTCGCACCAATGATCTATTTTCACTTTTTAAAGGAACAAAACCCGAAGCTGATTGAAGGAATTTTGACTCACAATGAACTTGATGTCTTATCGTTAATCAGTCTCTACATTCATTTGTCTAAAAAAATCTTATCCAAAGATGCGGTGAAGGAAGACGATGAGAAATATGCATTAGCTAAGTGGCATCTTGCTCACCGTGATGTGCAGGAAGCAACAAAGCACCTGCAAGAATTAACGGGAGCAGCGTTTGAGCATGCGGATCAAGCAGCTTATGATCTATCATTACAGTACAAGCGATTAAAACAATGGGATGAAGCGGCATGTATATGGAGGCGTCTATTTGAATCAAGTGATGTTCATGTAAGATTAAAAGCGGGTGTAGAGCTAGCAAAGTATGAAGAACACCGTCAAAAAGATCCAAAAACAGCCCTTTCCATTACCCAAACATTGTTATCACAATCGTTTTTAAGTGAACGAGACGTTGTGGAACTTGACAAGCGAGAAAAGCGGCTCTTAAGAAAAGCTGGACAATGAAATTATTGCCTGGGAAAGCGCAAAAAATGACAACGTTCGGCTCTCGGCCGAAAATAAAAATTGTTTAGCACTTTTATTGTAGAAAAGTCACGAATCCTGTAAAATAACGTTAGATATTGAATGAGGAGCGTAGAGCATGTATAAGGGTCTTTTCTACTTGTTTTTTCTTGTTGTCATATTGGTCGCGTTTGTGTTTTCAAACTATAAAGATGTTTTTCTTGCAAACTTTTAAAATAGGTTAATGCATTAGTACATGTACACCTCTTGATTCATACATTGTTAATGTAAGAAAATCAAGGAGAGGGGAATGCTACATGTACCATCATCATCATTGCAATCCAAATGTTACACAGCCAATTGTACATCCAACGAATCACTGCTGTACGCATAGTGAGTCAACTACAATTGTGCCGCACATCCACCCGCAGCATGTAACAAATGTTCATCACCAAAATTTCCAACATGTTCACTACTTCCCGCATACGTTTTCTCAGGTGGACCCGGCAACACATCAACACTTTAACTGCGGTGGACCTTGCTGTAACAGATAAAGTGAAATGGGACTTTTATAAGTCCCTTTTTTTAAAAGCAGGTGAAAAAATGAAAATTATTGCTGTCACAGGGTACAAGCCATTTGAGCTTGGGATCTTCAAACAAGACGAGCCTGCACTTCAATACATAAAAGCGGAACTTCGGAAAAGGCTGACGGCACTCATTGAAGACGGGCTGGAATGGGTGCTCATTTCAGGTCAGTTAGGTGCAGAAATATGGACAGCTGAAGTGGTCTTTGAGCTTCAAGAGGAGTTTCCAGATTTAAAACTTGCTGTCATTACACCATTTTATGAACAGGAAGAGCGCTGGAATGAACAAAATAAAGAGCTGTATGAAGGCGTTCTTGCACAAGCTGATTTTGTAGAAAGTGTCACGCATAGACCGTATGAAAGTCCGGCACAATTTAAACAAAAGAACCGCTTTTTTATTGAAAAAACGGACGGCCTTCTCGTCTTATATGATCCCGAGCACGAAGGCTCGCCAAAATATATGATCAAAGAAGCTGAAACCTATACCGACTACCCAATAATGTATATCACAATGGATGATTTAAGAGCACAGGTTGAGGCGGAAGATCCGTTTTTTGACTAAAAGCAAGAGAAAATTTGACAACGTCACGTATTTCTGAAAAAATATACTATGAATTCACGATATGAGGTGAAAAAGATGCTTGCTGATAAAGTAAAGCTTTCTGCGAAAGAAATTTTAGAAAAAGAATTTAAAACAGGTGTCCGAGGGTATAAACAAGAAGAAGTCGATAAATTTCTAGATATGGTCATTAAAGACTATGAGACATTCCATCAAGAAATTGAAAAACTCCAACAAGAAAACCTTCACTTGTCAAAACAGCTTGAAGAAGCGGTTGAGCAAGGGAAAAGACAGCCTGCACAGTCCAATACAACAAACTTTGATATTTTAAAAAGACTATCTAATCTTGAGAAACACGTTTTCGGTAGCAAACTTTATGATTGAGTAATACCAAAAAAGCTTGTGTCAGATGACATTGTCGTTTATAATAACGCATGTTGATTAACGTTCGGGTAATCGCTGTAATGCTTTGACATTGCAGAGGAAAGTCCATGCTCGCACGGTGCTGAGATGCCCGTAGTGTTCGTGCCTGGCGAAAAAATAAGCCAGGGCAGCCTGGGAAAGGCTGACGGCAGGAAAAATGCCTACGTCCTTTTAGGATATGGCAAAGTATCCTTGAAAGTGCCACAGTGACGAAGTCTCACTAGAAATGGTGAGAGTGGAACGCGGTAAACCCCTCGAGCGAGAAACCCAAACTTGGTAGGGGAACTTTCTCAAAGGAACCAAACGGAGAGAAGGACAGAGAATTCTGTAGATAGATGATTACCACCTGAGTACGAGGCTTTTGCCGTTTGTAGTACGATGGAACAAAACATGGCTTACAGAACGTTATATCCGTTATCATAAACATGATGAAATCAAAGCTCTCCTATTTCTACATATGGAGAGCTTTTATCTTGATTACAGAATAGAACGAGAAAACAGGTGATAAACAAATGAAAACCTATACACTCATCGCAACAGCGCCAATGGGAATTGAAGCGATTGTTGCAAAAGAAGTAAGAGACCTCGGGTATGAGTGCACCGTAGATAACGGAAAAGTTATTTTTCAAGGAGATGCGCTTGCCATCTGCCGTGCGAATCTATGGCTGCGTACAGCAGACCGAATCAAGGTCCAAGTTGCTGAATTTTCGGCTAGAACATTTGATGAGCTTTTTGAGCAGACTAAAGCCATTGACTGGGCCGCGTTTTTACCGAAAAATAGCACATTTCCCGTTATTGGTAAATCTGTTAAATCTCAGCTTGCCAGTGTGCCGGATTGTCAGCGCATCGTCAAAAAGGCTATCGCGCAAAAACTTAGATCATCTTACAACATACAGTCTGAATGGCTAGAAGAGACGGGCCCTGAATACAAAATTGAGGTAGCGCTTTTAAAAGATAAAGTATTGCTGACGCTTGATACGTCTGGTGTGGGTCTTCATAAACGTGGATACCGTGCAGATCAAGGAGGCGCGCCGATTAAAGAAACCCTTGCAGCGGCGCTTGTCTTATTAACGAACTGGACACCTGACCGTCCGTTTGTCGATCCTTTTTGCGGATCAGGAACAATTGCTATTGAAGCAGCGATGATTGGACAAAACATTGCCCCTGGATTTAACCGTGAGTTCGCATCTGAATCATGGGAATGGATCGGTGAGGACGTTTGGAACAAAGCACGCCTTGAAGTAGAAGAAAAGGCGAATTATGATCAGCCGCTTCACATTATCGCGAGCGATATTGATCATCGTATGGTAGAGATTGCGAAACTGAACGCAGAAGAAGCTGGACTTAGTGAACTGATTCAATTTAAGCAAATGCAAGTGAAAGACTTCCAAACAAAAGAAGAGTATGGTGTAATTGTCGGAAATCCGCCTTACGGTGAACGTCTCAGCGATAAGCCAGCTGTGGAAAAAATGTATCAAGGCATGGGCGAAGCATTGAAGAACCTAGATACGTGGTCCATTTACATTTTAACGTCACATGAAAAATTCGAAGAGTGTTTCGGAAGAAAAGCGACGAAAAAGAGAAAACTGTTTAATGGATTTATTAAAACAGATTATTATCAATACTGGGGAAAACGCCGACCTAGAAGAGAAACAACTGAATCATAATAAATGTCCACACCACGAGAAGGTGTGGATTTTTTATGCTAAAAAGGTATAAGTCTTCTCGGGACGGAATAAACTGAACTTGATTTTAAAAAAAGAGGTGTCTTCATGATTCATTATGATCAATTTCAGTTAATTCAAAAAGCACTCGCTTCAACAGCCCGAGAAATAGAAGGGATTGAAACAGGACAATCTGCTAAACTTACGGCAGCCATCGAGGACTTAGCAATGGCTCAAAACTACATAGACCATTCAGAGCACGCGTTTTTAATGAAGGAAAGCTACCAGCATCGCCTGCGCTCTTAAAAAAAGATTGTCATACCCCAGCATAAATGGTACTATTGAATGTCTGAATGATTCAAAAGTTGGGGGTTGAAGCAGGTGACAGCGTCTCGTTTGCCTTTTTCATTAACAAAAGAACATAATTTTTACGAAGAACTGGGCAACTGGATTGGTGATGTGTTTTATGACATTTTGCCAGAAAAGGGCTTTGATCTTCGAGATGAACAAATATTCATGGCTTTTCAGTTAGAAAGAGCCTTTAAAGAAAAAAGTGTGATGTTTGCCGAAGCTGGGGTAGGCACAGGCAAAACAATCGTTTACCTTTTATTTGCGGTCACATATGCAAGATATACAGGGAAACCTGCGATCATTGCATGTGCAGACGAAACGTTAATTGAACAGCTCGTCAAACAAGAAGGTGATATCTATAAAATTGCCAATCACCTTGATATTCAAATAGATGCGAGATTAAGTAAATCGCATGATCAATATTTGTGCTTAAAGAAACTAGAGAAAACGATGCAACGTGAAGATGATGAGAAGTGGCTCGACATTTATGAATCGCTTCCTTCATTTGTTCATGAATCTCATGGGATGCAGACATTTTATCCGTACGGTGATCGAAAAGAGTATCCAGAATTAACAAATGATGAGTGGTCAAGAATTGGTTATGACTCTTTTCAGGACTGCTTAACGTGCGACATGCGGCACCGCTGTGGCTTGAATTTATCAAGAGACCATTACCGAAAAGCCACAGACCTCATCATTTGTTCTCATGACTTTTACATGGAGCATGTATGGACAAAGGAGTCACGTAAACGTGAAGGACAGCTGCCGCTCCTTCCTGAGCATAGCTCTGTTGTATTTGATGAAGGACATCTTCTTGAATTTGCAGCACAAAAAGCGCTAACATACCGAGTGAAGCAATCAACACTAGAGACGTTTTTGGAACGTCTTTTGCAAAATGATATTCGTGAAGAGTTTGCAGAACTTGTTGAAGATGCACTTGCAACAAACGATCAGTTCTTTTACCTCTTAAAAACGAATGCCAAAGAAATCAAAGGATCACACCGTCTTGAAATTGGTCGTGTAGATGAGGTGAAGCGTTCAGCAAGTGAATTATGTGATTTGCTTGAGAAGATTGGAGAAGCGCTCGTATTTGAATCAGAGATGTACACAATTGATCAATATGAATTGTCTGTTGTGGAAGAGTACATTGAACAGATGGCGTATTCTCTGTCGCTTTATCAGAAAAATGCCATTAGCTGGCTGGAGAAGCAGGAATTAGATACAACCTTTGTCGTCATGCCAAAAACGGTAGCAGAAGTGCTCGGTGAAAAGGTATTTTCGCAAAAAATCCCTTATATTTTCTCGTCTGCAACATTGTCTGAAAACCAATCATTTGATTATTTAGCTGAAAGCCTTGGGATCAAAGATTACTTATCTATGAGTGTGGCTTCGCCGTATGATTATGAGGAGCAAATGCAAATGTATTTCCACGGAATTCAGCAGCCAATGACAGAGTCAGATGTAAAAGGTCAGCACGTGCTGGCTCAGGTAAAAGAAAATGGCGGTCGATCTCTTATTTTATTCCCTTCATTTGATGAACTGCATGTATTTAGAAAGCAGCTCGATGCATCAAATGAATCACTGCCTTTCCATGTGTATTTTGAAGGAGACGAGGAGATCAGTACCATTGTTCAAAAGTTCCAAGCGGATGAAACATCTGTGTTATGTTCCGTTCACCTGTGGGAAGGGCTGGATATTCCAGGACAGTCTCTAACAAATGTGGTTATTTGGGGACTTCCATATCCACCGCATGACCCAGTATTTGAAGCAAAACGGAATGAAGCGAAAGATGCATTTACTGAAGTGGACCTTCCATACATGCTGCTTCGTCTAAGGCAGGGCATTGGGAGACTGATTCGGACAAGCCAAGATGCTGGCAGCATTCATATTTACTTTGGCAGTCAGAAAGATATTGAGCTACAAAGTAAAATTGAATCCGTTCTTCCAGTGAAGCCAGTGATCTCTTAATGATAGAAAACCATTCAATAAGAGGAGGATACGATCAGCGTATCCTCCTTTTTCATTGACAAAAGAACATTTATTGAAGTAGCCTTGAAACGTACATACATATTTTATTGATTGGGGGAACGAACGCATGAGTCTTGAATCAAAAGAGAAAGCGTTTTATCAATTACTAGGAAAAATCGCCCATTATACAGAGGCGCTTCATTTACTTTATTGGGACTCTCGAACACAAGCGCCTAAAAAAAGTGCTGATTTCAGAGCAGAAACCATCGGTCAATTATCCAGCGATATCTTTAATATGAAGACTTCTGATGAAATGAGAAATCTTCTTGATGCATTAAATAAAGAGAAAGAAAAGCTTTCAAAAGACACGCAGAAGGCACTCGAATTATCGCAAAAAGAATATGATGAAAACAGCAAAATTCCAAAAGAAGAATTTAAAGAATACTCCATTCTACAATCAAAAGCAGAACATGTTTGGGTAGAAGCAAGGGAGAAATCAGATTTTTCACTCTTTGCACCCTATTTAAAACAGCTGATTGATTTTAACAAGCGTTTCATTCAATACTGGGGCGTGAAAAAAACACCATATGATGTGCTGCTCAATAATTATGAGCCGGATATGACGGTTGAACAACTCGATCAAAAATTCGGTGCACTTCGAGACGCCATCGTTCCTCTCGTGAAAAAAATTGAAGCTTCGCCAAATAAACCGGATACTTCGTTTTTATCGAAAAGCTTCCCGATCGACAAACAAAAAGAGCTGAGTCTCTTTTTCTTAAAAGAGTTAGGGTATGACTTTGACGCAGGACGACTTGATACAACGGTTCATCCATTTGCTGTGACATTAAGCAGAGGGGATGTACGTGTGACGACGCGTTATGATGAGTACGATTTTCGCATGGCGATCTTTGGCACCATTCATGAATGCGGCCATGCCATTTATGAACAAAATATTGATGAGGCACTGAGCGGAACGCTCTTATGTGACGGCACATCAATGGGTATTCATGAATCACAGTCTCTTTTCTTTGAGAACTTTATCGGCAGACATGAAGATTTCTGGAAAACGTATTATCAAAAGCTGCAAGAGGCATCTCCTGAACAATTTAAAGATGTCACTTTAGAAGAATTTGTTCATGCGGTGAATGAATCGAAGCCGACTTACATTCGAATTGAAGCAGATGAACTCACGTATCCACTTCACATTATTATTCGCTATGAAATTGAAAAAGCCATTTTCAATGAAGAAGTAGCCGTTGAAGATCTGCCGGCGTTATGGAATGAAAAATATAAAGCATATCTTGGCATTACGCCGCCTAACGATGCGCTTGGTATTTTGCAGGATGTTCACTGGTCTGATGGTAGTTTTGGTTATTTCCCTTCATATGCACTTGGTTATATGTATGCGGCGCAATTAAAGCAGCAAATGATCAAAGATTTACCGAATTTTGATGAACTGATTCAAAATGGGTCTTTTGCACCGATAAAAGAATGGCTAACTGAACATGTCCATCAGCATGGAAAACGGAAAAAGCCATCTGAAATCATTCAAGACGCAACTGGTGAAGAATTAAATGTTCAATACTTAATTGATTATTTAACAGATAAGTACACGAAACTATATTTATCATAAATGAAAGGCACCCTTTGATCAGAAGGGTGCTTCAGCGTGTAGACAAACCCTCGCATTCGTTGTCAGGGTCTGTGGGTGCTCACGAATGTTAAATTCGCTCTGCTCCGGTGCTCGCCCTTCCTAGACTGCAAAGGTTTTCTATCACGCTGAAAAGAAGACAAAGGGCTAAAATCAAGTTCATTTTAGCCCTTTGTCAACAATCTGAGGCACCCTTTAATCAGAAGGGTGCTTTTTTGCTGGTTGAATATTCTAAAAACGAACGTTTAAAGCTTAATGATTATTTAAGTTCGGTATTTTTCTAGAAAAGTGCTTTCCAAGCGTCTGAAATCTTGTTATAATTTGAACACTATAACACTCATATAATCGCGTGATAATGGCACGCAAGTTTCTACCGGACACCGATACCGTCCGACTATGAGTGAGCAAAATGAAACAGCTTTTGTATGAGCTGAAGATCCCGTGGATCGTTTTCGCATTGCTTGCTCCTTAATGGACAGCAATGCTTTTTTTATGCAAAAAAATGAAAGTTGCTAATATGCTGGGAGGAAGAATGATGGAATTGTTACGTCAAAAGATCGAGAACGAAGGAATCGTTCTGTCAAATCAAGTGCTAAAGGTAGATGCTTTTTTAAATCATCAAATTGACCCTGTGTTAATGCATGAGATCGGTCAAGAGTTTGCTAGATTATTTAAGCATGATGGAATTACTAAAATTATCACAATCGAATCTTCTGGTATTGCACCTGCTGTCATGGCTGGACTTGCCCTTCATGTGCCAGTTGTTTTTGCCCGAAAGCGGCAATCACTGACTTTAACGGATAACCTTTTGACAGCAAGTGTGTATTCTTTTACCAAAAAAGTAGAAAGTACGATTGCTGTCTCTAACACGCACCTTAGTGAGGATGATTGTGTGTTAATTATCGACGACTTTTTAGCAAATGGAGAAGCCGCTAAGGGACTAGCTGCAATCGCAAAGCAAGCGAAAGCAAAAGTAGCTGGTTTTGGAATTGTTATCGAGAAATCATTCCAGCCTGGAAGAAAAGAACTTGTGCAAATGGGCTATAGAGTCGAGTCACTCGCACGTATCGAATCGCTCGAGGAAGGAAAAGTCACGTTTGTACGCGAGGTACAATCATGAGTGCCGCTAAAAAAGCCAAAACCCTTTCGCTAGGGATACAGCATGTACTGGCGATGTATGCAGGTGCGGTTCTTGTCCCGCTCATTGTTGGAGATGCGCTTGGGCTCACGCCAGCCCAGCTGACGTACTTAATTTCGGCAGATATTTTCATGTGCGGTGCCGCCACACTGCTTCAAGTATGGAAAAACCGCTTTTTTGGCATCGGTTTGCCTGTTGTACTAGGCTGTACATTTACTGCGGTATCTCCTATGATTGCGATTGGATCTAAATATGGAATTTCGTCTATATATGGAAGTATTATCGCCGCAGGGTGTATTGTCATTGCTCTTTCATTTTTCTTTGGGAAGCTTGTGAAATTTTTCCCGCCCGTTGTCACAGGTTCCGTCGTCACGATCATTGGAATTACCTTAATTCCGGTCGCCATGAACAATATGGCAGGTGGTGAAGGAAGTGCAGACTATGGTTCTTTTGAGAATCTTGGACTTGCTTTTCTTGTATTGTTTATCATTGTCCTTCTCTATCGATTTACAAAGGGATTCATGAAAGCCATTGCCATCTTAATCGGCATTCTACTTGGGACAGCAGTTGCTGCTTTCTTAGGGAAGGTGGAGACGGCAGAAGTGGCGAATGCACAAGTTTTCCGCATCATTGAGCCTTTTTACTTTGGGCTGCCTACTTTTGAATTTGCACCAATCATGACAATGACATTAGTTGCCATTGTGTCATTAGTCGAATCAACGGGTGTATACTTTGCGCTCGGAGATTTAACGAATCGTTCATTAAAAGAGAAGGATTTAGCAAAGGGATATCGTGCAGAGGGAATTGCCGTTTTATTAGGCGGTATCTTCAACGCTTTTCCATACACAGCCTACTCCCAAAACGTTGGATTGATCCAATTAACAGGTGTGAAGAAAAATCAGGTCATTGTGGTGACAGGTGTATTATTAATGGTATTTGGCCTTTTTCCTAAAATCGCGGCATTTACAACGATTATTCCAAAATCCGTTCTAGGCGGTGCAATGGTCGCCATGTTTGGCATGGTCATTGCGTATGGGATTAAAATGCTCTCACGCGTCGATTTTGCCAAACAGGAAAACTTACTCATTGTCGCATGCTCAGTTGGCATCGGGCTCGGAGTAACGGTTGTGCCGCAAATGTTTGAGCATTTGCCAGAATCGATTAAATTGTTAACAAGTAACGGAATTGTCGCCGGAAGCTTT
This sequence comes from Bacillus sp. FS02, assembly GCF_024398395.1. Classification (NCBI taxonomy): domain Bacteria; kingdom Bacillati; phylum Bacillota; class Bacilli; order Caryophanales; family Bacillaceae; genus Bacillus; species Bacillus sp. FS02. Next base: position 3,630,991 of record NZ_CP074101.1, read on the forward strand.
ACCGCTATTTTGCTTCATATTATTTATCACATGATTCCTTTTAAAAAAGAAACAGAGCAGGAGCTAATGGAAGAACCTAAGCAATCTGTTATGTGATCACTTCTCTTGGAGAGCTGAAAGCCCGCATCCTTTGGATACGGGCTTGTTGTGATTAGTGTTATTAATGTTGTACCGGTGGCATTGTTTCGTTAATGACTGCAAATGTATAGCCCTTGCTTTTAGTTGTGTAATCAGGCTATCTAAATAGTTCGTGGTAGAGGGTTGATCATGCATTAAAATCACTTTTGGTTCAAATGGTTTATTTTTCTCGAACATTTGCAGTTGATCCAATACCTCTTGAACATATTGTGAGTTTTTATATCTCCAGTCAAGGCTATCAATCGTCCAATCCCAGTAAATAAAGCCATATTGGTTTAAGCGTACTTTTTGATCATATGTTAAATTTGGAACACTGCCATAAGGTGTTCTCACAAGACGGGTGTAAACGCCTGTAACAGAAGCAAGAATGAGCTGAGCTTCTCTCATTTCATTTGCGGGAGACTCACTGTTTTGATAAAAGCGGTTTATATCATGCGTCATGCCATGAAGCCCTAATTGATGTCCTTCTTGATAAAGTCTTTTCACAGCTGCTTGGTGAGCTTGGATTTGCGGTCCAAGCATGAAGAATGTCGCCTTCACTTGATGTGCTTTTAAGACATTTAACAGCTGATTTGATGTAGCAGAAGGGCCATCATCAAATGTTAAAAAGACCGTTTTATTCGTTGTCTGTTGGTTTGGATTGGTCTTAAATTGTTGATCCAATGTTCTTGTAGACTGATCTTTTGCTTTCAGACTGATACTTGTGTCTCGGAAGTCACTGCTAGTAACAATTTTTGCTTGCCCATTTGTCGCCTGCAAATGGGGTTTAGACATATCCCAGATAAAAAAGAGAAACAGTGTAAGAAGCACTAAACCAATTATCTTCGAGAGAAATATCGTGTTGTAGGGTGTTTGTTTTTTGGACACCTTTTTCATGACAATCACTCCAGTCAATTAAATTTTGTGCCGAATCATGTAGTAGATTCTGTCTTTTTTCACTGTTTTTCATGGTGTTCATATTGATTAAGTATACAGGAAAAAAACACCTTTTTATATATAATCATCAAATAAATTAGCATTTTATGGTTATTTATTTGTGTTGATCAGAAAAAAGGTGATCCATCCATGTTTAAATGAAATAATTCTGAATATGATCGAAACGTTGATATTTATACGCTAAGATAGCAACAGATTTAACCATTAATGCGAAGTGAAAGTAGATTCCGTATGAAAGTGTTGTAAAATGACGATTTCATTGAAAAAAAGGATGCTCATGTGGATATTGGAGATAGAGGCTATCAATCGCGAAATACATAGAGAAAAGCTCTTACCGTACAAAATGTTGAAGGGATGTTTGTTCTTTAGATATAAAACTAAGATGAGAGTGAATTGTTAAGAATCGTATTGAATGACATCAACCAAGAAATAGATCTAAACGAATAGGATGATTATTGAAATCTGTCTGCTCTCTCCATATGGGACTTATGATAAAGTTGGTTTATTAACATTCTCCAAATGGGTGTTAAAAGGTGGGATAAGTAAATGTTAGGATTACCAAGAGGGGAAGTTTTTTTAGTACCTTGGTCTATGGAGTGGAAAAACGAATATGAAAAAGAAAAGCGCCAGATAATAGCTGATATTGGTCAATACACAATCAATGTACATCATATTGGAAGTACGGCAGTAAAAGGTTTAAGCGCTAAGCCAATTATTGATATTGCAATTGAAATAGAACATTTTTTTGATGGAGAAAAATGTGTAATAGCGTTGGAAGGACTCGGTTACTCATATAAAGGAACAAACGTATTACCCGAAAGACACTACTTTAATAAAGGAGAACCACGAACACATCAAATCCATATGTACCAAAGACATAATAAGTATTTACTTGAACAGTTAAATTTCAGAGATTACTTGAGAAATAATGAGCAAGCTAGAAGTGAGTACCAACAGCTTAAACTTAAATTATCAAGTTTACATGGAAATGACAAACACAAATACGCACATGAAAAAACTGATTTTATTAAGTCAATCCTTGAAAAGATTTAGGTGAGGGTTTGCTCTTTAGATGTTCTTAAGAGAGGTCATTCACAGAGGAACTCCCAATTAACGGAGTTCTTTTATTTTTCATTAAATCAACATTATTTTTGAACTTAAATTGCATAAAAAAAGCAGGTTCGCTTGGCTTGGAACGAACCTGTGAAGGAGGAAAACTACATCATGTTTTCACCTATATTATCCAATATTTATCAATTGTCGTCAAGACAAAAAGTTAGACGGAGGAAAATATTTTGACTGAATTGTGTCGTTTTGGCATGTATATCCTTTTTTTGATTGGGGATATTAACCGAAAAAAGAGGTGAAGCCGATGGCATACATTCTTTCAGTTGGAACAAGTCTGCCAAAACATCATGTGGATCAGCAAGCAGCTGCTCAATTTGCAAGGTCTCAATTTAAACGATCGTTTAAAGATATTGATCGGCTATTAAAAGCTTTTAATAATGGCGAAATAGAGAGCAGGCAGTTTGTACAGCCTATTGATTGGTATCAAGAACATCATTCTTTTGAAGAGAAAAACAACCTCTATATCGAAAAAGCATTGGCACATGCGAAAGAAGCCGTTTTTCACTGTCTGCATGAAACAGCGTTCCTTACAAAGCCAGTTCCTTTTGATGAGATTGATGCTTTGTTTTTCATCTCCAGTACAGGGTTATCAACGCCAAGTCTTGATGCAAAGCTGATGAATGTTCTTCCATTTTCTCCTTATACGAAACGAGTGCCGATTTGGGGGTTAGGCTGCGGGGCGGGGCGGCAGGCTTATCCCGAGCTTATGAATACATCAGGGCGTATCCAGAAGCGAAAGTGCTCGTTGTTGCCTGCGAGCTTTGCAGCCTCACTTTTCAGCCGCAAGATCAATCAAAAAGCAATTTAATTGGAACCTCGCTGTTCGGTGACGGGACTGCGGCCGTTCTTTTAACTGGAGAAAAGGCCGCCTCTAAGTATACGCGGTTAAAAACGGTTCCTAAAGTGCTTGGCACGCAGTCAGTGACCATGAAAGATTCTGAGGATGTGATGGGATGGGATTTTACCGCCGACGGATTTCGGGTCATCTTCTCACGTGACATTCCGTCCATCATTTCTGGCTGGTTAAAAGAGCAAGTGGATCAATTTTTACATCAGCTAGGGTTTTCAACAGAGGATGTATCCGTTTTTCTTGCTCACCCTGGAGGAAAAAAAGTGATTGATGCCTATCTTGAAAGCCTATCTTTACAAGATCATCAGCTATTTTCTTCAAAAGAGGTTCTGAAACAGCATGGAAACATGTCCTCTGCCACCGTTTTATATGTGATAAAGCATTTTCTTGAACATCAGTCACTAGATGCAGGACAGGTGGGGCTTTGCGGAGCACTTGGTCCAGGCTTTTCGTCAGAATTATTGCTCATGAAATGGGAGGGGCTCTCGTGATGATTTTCTGGATAGTGATTGGCATTTTCATTTGTCAGCGCCTCATTGAAGTGCTTGTGGCGAAAAGAAATGAAAAGAAGGTGAAGGCGATCGGAGCAATTGAATTTGGTGCAAGCCATTATCCTTATATGGTCGCTATGCATGCAGCTTTTTTCCTCTCGCTTATTGGAGAGACATGGCTGCTGCATCGTCAACCGTCTCGTTTTTTCCTATTGCTGCTTGTGTTCCTTCTTGCTACCCAGGTGATTCGGTACTGGGCACTATGTTCACTTGGGACGTATTGGAATACAAAAATCTTAGTCGTTCCAAATGCGATGATTGTGAAAAAGGGGCCGTATCGCTGGTTAAAGCATCCTAACTATGTGGTGGTGGCGATTGAACTGATGTTCATTCCGCTGCTATTTAACGCATTTATTACTGCCATTTTGTTTACGTGTTTAAATGGATGGATGATGATGGTCAGAATACAAACAGAAGAAAAAGCGCTGAATCAATATTTACTAAATTAATATTGAAAATCATTATCAATTGTGCTACACTTTCATTAATGATAAACATTCTCAATCATGAAGGATGGACGGTGATCACATGACAATGATTTTCTTACTCGGTACGGTCTGTGTATACAGCTTATTGATTGGCTTCGTATTAAAAGGTGTTTCAAAAAAATCTGCTTCCTGATTGCAGTCCATTGTGACTGATCGGGCAGCAGATTTTTTTTATTTCCTCAGATCAGAAGAAAAATCTCTTTATTTTGTGTAAAATGGTACACATACATAACTGACTTTTCTAAAAACAAAGGGGTTTATCGTCATGAAAGACTTGTCTATTCGAGATTCGCTCGTTCAAACTACAGGTGCTTTATATCAAAGCCTTCTGAAAAGGGATGATCACGAGCGCGCAGCCAAACTTGCATCTATTATGAAAAAGGAAGCTGAAGAAGAAGTATATATCGCATTTACCGGCCACTATTCTGCTGGTAAGTCATCACTAGTGAATCATCTTCTTCATGATCACATCCTGCCCACAAGCCCAATTCCAACGAGTGCAAACTTGGTTGTTGTCAGGAAAGGGGTCAGTGAAGTTCAGCTCCATACGTCTGATGGACGCTTTGCAAAAATGAGCGGTTCTTATGATAAAGAAGCGGTGCAGCGTTTTTGTAAAGATGGGGAACAAATTGAGATGGTGGAAATTAGCGGTGATTATAGTGGACTTGAAGAAAAAGTGGCACTCATTGATACGCCGGGAATTGATTCAACGGATCATGCGCACTTTTTATCCGCTGCTTCGATTCTTCATCAAGCGGATGCTCTTTTTTATGTCGTTCATTATAACCATGTCCATTCTGAAGAAAACATTCGCTTCATTCGCTCGATTAAAGAGAAAGTGCCTAATCTTTATTTCATCGTCAATCAAGTGGATCGGCATGATGAACAAGAGACAACTTTTGAAAACTACAAAAAACAAGTCGTTGAGATGCTTTTAAAAGAAGGCATTGAAGAAGAACATCTATATTTTACTTCTGTGACGGATGAGGCACACCCAAAAAACGAAATGATCCGTTTAGTGAAGAAGCTACAAGAATTACAAACCATGCCTAAAGCATCACTTCGAGCCTATACAGAGCAGAAAATCGAACATGTTTTAAAAGAACATATAGACTCGTTAAAAGAAGAACTGCATGAAGAGGACCTTGATAATCAGCTTCGAGAAAAAAGGAATGAAGTGAAAGAACTAGAAGAGAAACGCCGATTTATTGAAAATGGTGCAAAGCAGGTAGAAGATAAAGTGTCTTCTGAAGTAGAGAACATCTTAAAAAATGCAAACCTCACGCCATTTAAGATGCGAGAGCTTGCAAGTGACTATATCGAATCGAAAGCACCTGGCTTTAAAGTGGGTTTACTTTTTGCCAAAAATAAAACCGAGCAGGAAAAGGAAAAGCGGGCAAGTGATTTCTTAGCAGATGTAAAAAAGAGAATGAAAGCGGAAGTTGACTGGCACATTGCCGAGCTCCTTAAAAAAGAAATAAAACAGCATCAGCTTGGGGAAGCGTTATTAGACAAAGCCATGGCATTTGACACACCTGTTGAAGAATCCTTGCTTGAAAAGGTCATTCACCAAGGGGCAACTTTTTCTAACGAATATGTTCTTCAATATGCGAAAGATGCTGGTGAAGCATTGAAAAGACAGGCAAAACAGCAAGCGCTTCAATTGATTGAACAGATGATTGAGACCTTGAAAGACCAGCTCAAGAATGAACAAGAGAAGCAAGAGGAAAAATGGAAACAAGCGAAACAAGAGCTTCAGAGGCTTGAGGGGTACAACGAAAAAAATGAAAAAATAAGACTAGATATTCAGCATTTATGGGATATTTGGCAAAACGGAACGGATGATCATATCCCAGGCGACTGGTTTTATGCGAAAAAGCAATGGATGCAGCACGACCAGCTGGAGAAGAATCGCGCATCAATTCATGTTGAAGAGAGCGATCAAGCAACTGAACGGATAGAGCGCGATCAATACCGCCAATCACAGCATTTAACAACAGCACAATCAATTGCACAATTTAAAGAGCTTTCCCGCATTTTATCGCCTTTAGATATTCTAAAGTCTCAAAGAGATTCCTTTGAAAAACGAACAGAACGGCTGCAGGCAAAAGAATTTACACTCGCTTTATTTGGCGCTTTTAGTTCTGGAAAATCTTCTTTTGCCAATGCGCTTGTTGGACGGAAGGTGTTACCATCATCACCTACGCCAACAACTGCGACAATTAACAAACTGACACGACCTACGGAAGATCATCCTCATGAAAGTGTCAAAGTGGTGTTTAAAACCAAGCAGGACATTCTAGAGGAACTCGATCAGATTCTTGGATTTTCGATCGCAACAGAAAAAGGAGATTCGTTTAAGGCAAAGCTGGAAAGAGTACTGAAAAAACGGCAGCTCGAACAGGATCACCGAATCATTGTAGAACATTTCCTACAAGCCTATGCCAAGTTTCATGATGACATTGACAACCAAACCAATTTACATGTCACACTTCAAGAATTAAAGCCTTATGTAGCGAAAGAATCTGTTTCTTGTGTGGTGAAGGAAGTGACGGTGTATTTAAGCACACCTCTGACAGATAAAGGGCTGACGATTGTCGATACACCAGGTGCAAGCAGTATGAATAAGCGTCATACAGAGATCGCCTTCCAGTATATGAAAGATGCAGACGCCCTTCTTTATTTAACGTATTATCAGCACTCTTTCTCAAAAGCTGATCGCTCATTTTTACGGAAGCTTGGACTCGTAAAAGATTCCTTTAGCATGGATAAAATGTTCTTTATCATCAATGCAGCTGATTTGGCTAAGGATCAAGCAGAGCTTGAAACCGTATTTGACTATGTACGAAGCGAGCTCACAAAAGAAGGCATCCGCAATCCAAACCTGCATCATGTGTCTAGTAAGGAAGAGATCGAAGGGAAAGAGCCGACATCTTATAATCAATATGCAACACTGAGAAAACAGCTCGACTATTTTATCGAGGAAGAATTAACGAAAGATGCCATTGAACTTTTGCATTTTGAGGCTAGTACATTATGTACAACGGTCGATAGACTACGTGCGACCTTGCATCAATCAGAAGATGAGAAAGAAGCTGAAAAGAAAAACATCAAGACATCCTATGAAGCCATTCTCGAAAAAATGCAAGATGTTAAACGGTCTAAGCTTGTGACTGAAAGCGTAAAAAAAGACGTGCATGAACAGCTCTATCATATTGTACAGCGGCTTTCATTATTTGCGAATGATCTGTTAAAGTCGGCTTTTTATCCTGGCATATCTCAAGGAAATTTTGGTCAGCAGTTAAAAAAGGCACTTGAGAAAGCGTTAAAGGAGTATGAATTTGAATTTGTGCAGGAGCTCAAGGCACTTGATATCCGAATGGAATCGTTTATCCACCATTATTTCCAGGAGGAGTGGGAAAAAGGGATGCAGGCTGCATGTGCGGAAGATCCTTACTTTTCTCTTAGCCTGTCAGCCCCTGAGGAGAAAAATGCTGAGCTAAAACAAATTGAAGTCGAAGCAGAGATTACACCATTTGAGCCGCTTTTAAAGAAACAAAAATCAGCGAAAGCCTTCTTTGAACAAAATGAAAAGGCTACGTTTATTGAAGCCATTCGAGATGTTCTACATCAAATGACAACACGTTGGGCAGATAACGAAAAAGAAGAGTTGCTGAGCAGATATGAAAAGCTAGTGAAGACCTATACGGAAAGGTACGCACAAGATGCTCTCCAACAGCTCAATGAGCAAAAACAGACATTTATGACGAGCCTTACAACAGATGCTGAAAAACAGGCGGTCATTGAACAAGTTTATGAACAAACAAATGAATGGAAGAACCAGTTGAAAACGAGATGATTCATGATAGACTATATAAAAAAGAAAGCAGTTGATAGACGATGACGAGCGTACACGAAGAAATTTCTGCACATTCACAGAAACAACATGCCCACATCCAATCTTTTCTTGCACTTGAACAAAAAAGAGAGCAGGCGATTGAATCGGCTGTGAAAAAATGTGAACACAATGAACCATTTTCAACAGATGAGATCAATGCCATTACGTCTAAAATGAATGAGCTTGCCCGAGGCGGAATTGTTCCGCTTCGTAAACATGTCACGATTGAGATGGTGGAAGAATACACCCAGCGTAAACAGAAGTAAAGAGTAACTTTCTCATTTTTGGTCATCTTAACAAATGAACCAGAAAGGGGAATGATCATGGCAAAAAAGCAAAACGTAAAGCAGCAGGAGGAGCGCATGCCAAAGGAAAAAGACATGCCATCCTACGCAGAAGCGGAAACGAAAAAAATGCAATATGGTAAAAAGTAATCGGGCTGCCTCTTCTTTATCAAAAAGAAGAAGGCGCCTTTTTTATGTTCGTTTCGATGTTCTATGATAGAATAGGAGTATTGTTTATAAAAAGGGAGTTTAGATGAATGAATAAACACGTATTACTTGTAGATGGAATGGCCCTTCTTTTTAGGTCGTTTTATGCGACGGCTGTCCATCGCAATTTTATGATAAATGATCGTGGTGTGCCGACAAATGGAGTGAATGGTTATTTGAAGCATTTGTTAACAGCTGTCCAAACATTTGAGCCGACTCATATCGTATGCTGCTGGGATATGGGGAGCCAGACATACCGGAACGAATTGTTTCAAGATTATAAAGCCAATCGAGGCGAGGCGCCTGTTGAGCTTATCCCGCAGTTTGATTTAGCAAAAGAGGCGACAGAAGAACTGGGGATCATGAACATTGGTGTGACAGGTTTCGAAGCAGATGATTGTATTGGAACGCTTGCATCAATCTATCAAAACGAAGCACATGTGACCGTCTTAACAGGAGATAAAGATTTGCTCCAGATCTTGAATGAACAAGTGACCGTGGCTTTAATGCAAAAAGGCATCGGGAATTATAAGCATTATACAAAAGCCATTTTTGAAGAGGAAATGGGCATATCTCCAAAGGCGCTGATTGATATGAAAGCGCTGATGGGTGATACTAGCGATAATTACCCTGGTGTAAAAGGAATCGGCGAAAAAACAGCATTGAAATTTATTCAAACGTATGAAACGATTGATCGACTGTTAGAAAATGTTCATGCATTAACGGCAGCTCAGCAAAAGAAAATGCAAGCAGGATTAGAAGATCTGAAACTTTCTCGTATACTGGCAGAAATTAAATGTGATGTACCACTCAGCTGTCCGATTGACGAAACAAAAATAAAAATGGACCCAGAGCGGGCAGCGGCAATGCTTCGCTTGCATCAAATTAAAGGGATCGAACCAATGGTTAACCGCTTAAGTCAATTAGGAATCAGTTAAGGTTGTTCTTACGCAGAAAAGAAACAAAGGGCTACATGTATTAGCCCTTTGTGTTGCTTTTTTTCGCCTTATTTTCTAATTGCGATATTGGCTGTTTATCTTTTGTTTGCGCATCACCTTGAGGAGTCGTTCCGTTTGTGACACGGCCTCTGTTCTCTTTATCCAATTCGTATCACCTCACACATTAGCATAACCAAAAGAAAAGCGATTCATCCTTTTGAAAGGTGAATCGCTTTTCTAGCGAGCTGATCAGCCACTTGATTTTCCTTGCTCGGAATCCACTTAATAAAAAATAAATCAAATTCGCTTTGAAGCTGCAGCATTTCTTCGATGAAATGACGAAAAGATGGATTTTTAGCAAATCCTGCATTGGCTGCACGATCCACTACTTGTGAATCAGTGCGGAATGAAACGGTCCGTAATCCTTTTTCTACGCAAATTTTCATGCCTTCAATGAGCGCGGAAAACTCTGCTTCATGATTGCTCATGATGCCAAGAGGAATGGAGAAAGACTCAGCTTTTCCGTCATATTTTAAGAATATGCCGATGCCAGATGGACCTGGGTTTCCGGCACTAGCACCGTCAATATATATTTCAGCTGGCAATTTATTTCCCCCTTTCATCAATTGGAACCATTTTTTTCGCCGCATAGGCATAAGGTGTGCCAATGGCAGCGACGATAAATTTAATCACATAAGTCGTGATGAAAATTTCGATCCATATATGGAATGGGTAGGTCCCAAGAAAGGCAATGGTTGTGAAAACGAGTGTATCAAGCAGCTGGCTAATCATTGTACTCCCCGCATTTCGCAGCCAGAGCGCACCATCTGAAGGAAATATCCGGCGAATAAACGAATATACATAAACATCTAACATTTGACTGATGATATAAGCAGCAAGACTACCAAGAGCGACCCTTGGCATAAAGCCGAATATCGTTTCTAATGATGATTGGGAAATGTCAGATGGAGCGGGATGGAAAAGCAAAGCCTCCTGCATGACAACAGTTAATGTTAAAAGGGTGGCAAAGCCAATCCAGACAGCTTTTTTCGCTTCGGTTTGTCCATATTTTTCATTTAGGACGTCCGTTGCAAAGAACACACTGCCGTATAAAATGTTGCCAAGTGTTGCCGTTAAGCCAAATAATTCAACGGTTTTGACCACTTGTAAATTGGCAGCAACTGTTGCAAAACCAATCCATACGAAAAGCCCCATCTTGCCAAATCCTTTATAAAATAGAAGAACAATGATAAAATTAATGATCGCAAATAAGATCCAAATACCTTCATTAAACAAGTGACATGAACTTCCTTTCTAAATGTAAAATGTAACTTTTTGATTATAGCATAACGAACGTTTACCTTAAAAGTATGGGAAGGCGATGTGATCAATGAAACTAAGAGCGCACTATACAATGAAAGTGAAATCGATTGGGTCCATTGCTTTTTTCCAAGAAGATTGGATGGAGCTCAAAGAGGCCTTGCTTTTAGCAAAACATATAGACAAAAAAGAACCGCAGTCACTTCTATCATTTGAAGATGAAAAGGGTGCGATGTGGTCGACGAAAGAACTTGAAAAGCTAAACGAAGAACTTAGGCTTGAACCCGATCAGCTTCAGGTCTATTTTGATGCGAGTTTTCGCAAAGAAACAGGTGATGCTGGGCTTGGAATTGTCGTGTATTATCAGCTTGGACAGGATGCATACCGATTAAGGAAGAATCAGCCTTTTCAGAGCACCACGAACAATGAGGCAGAGTATGCGGCTTTATTTGAAGCGGTAAAAGCTTTAAAAGAACTGGGAGCCAGCAGAAACTCTGTTACGATTAGAGGAGATTCTCTTGTTGTGATGAATCAGCTCAAAGGGGAATGGCCTTGTTATGATGATATACATAACAAATGGCTCGACCGAATTGAGGCTGCGATCAAAGAGCTGAAGCTCACGCCAACATATGAAGTCATCGATCGTAAACAAAATGCAGAAGCAGATCAGCTTGCCAGACAGATACTTGCAGACGTCCCCATCGAAAGTAAGTTGAAATTAGAAGCAGACGGAGCTGAATAAAGTGGATAAAAAAACAGCAGTAAAAGAATTAACAGATCTTCAAGACACGTATTGTTCAGATTGCTTGATTAAGAAGCACTTTCGCAAAGAATTTGGCAAAAAATACGCGCACTCCTTTTGTATACAGCAATGCACGGTAGGAGAGAAGATCAAACAATACGGGAATGAATTACTCAAAAAATAAGCGTACACTCCGGTTTTCCTCTAGATGTATCATACGCTCACGAAAAAAAACGAATAGAATGTGTAAAAAAAGAACATATTCTGAAAAATGAGCCGATATAACTATAGAAAGTTTTGGTTGAGTTACTTTTTGACTAAGTGACGGATAATAGAGGAAAAGGGGAAGGCCGGCATGGATAATAAGGATTTTGAAACGGTATTACATCGGACATTTCAAGAGGTGTACAGTGATCTAGAGCAACTGGTAGATGTAGCAAAGAAGGGAAGACCTTTTCTCGAAAAAGATATCTCTGAAATTGAACAAAGATTAAAGCAAAATATTTTAGCGATTGAAATTCAGCTGAAAATCAAATAAGAGAGGCATACGCCTCTCTTTATTTTGTCGTTTCATCATTGATTGAGTTGATTAGATTTTTGTTACGTTTGCAGCTTGAGGTCCACGATTACCTTCAACGATTTCAAAAGAAACTTCTTGTCCTTCTTCTAGAGATTTGTAACCGTCACCTTCGATAGCTGTGAAGTGAACGAATACGTCGTCTCCGCCTTCAACTTCAATGAAGCCGAAACCTTTTTCATTATTGAACCATTTTACTTTACCGTTTTGCATATTGCTTTTTCCTCCTAGTACTGTAGCACACCTTTTGGCATACTAAAAAAAATTTTTCATCACCTAACGACTTAAGCAGTTGTTAAATGATGGTTCCACTATACACCATCAAAAGTAAAGCGTCAAGCAGGCAAGCCAAATTTTGAGCAGAATGTTTGATTTTTTTGTTTTTTTAGTGAATGACATTTATCTATAAAACGTCCTAATCTCATGAAACCTAATGTATAACTTGTCCGTATATAGTAAAAATACAGAAAGAGGTGCGTCATGAATCGTTACACAATTGAGGAGTTTGTTCAGAATACGCAGCAAGAAGACAAAGGGGAAGGGGTCTTCGAACTTGAAACATCAAGATTGTTAGAAATTAATTTAACAGATACCATTTGGGCAAAGACAGGCTCCATGGTTTCGTATCGCGGGAAAATAAAGTTTGAACGTGAAGGTGTATTTGAACACGGTGTGTCAAAGATGTTCAAAAAAATGTTATCAGGAGAAGGAACCTCTTTGATGAAGGCCACAGGTGATGGGAAATTATATGTAGCAGACCAAGGGAAAAAAATCTCGATTCTTCGATTGGCTCAAGGGGAGTCTATTTTCGTTAATGGAAACGACCTGCTCGCATTTGAACCGTCAGTTCGGTGGGATATTAAATTAATGAAAAAGGTATCTGGCATGCTTGCAGGTGGATTATTTAATGTCAAACTTGAAGGACCAGGTCTTGTGGCAATCACAAGTCATTACGAACCGCTGACGCTGATTGTTCAGCCAGGTGATTCTGTTTATACAGATCCGAATGCGACGGTCGCATGGTCAGGAGATTTGCAGACTGAATTTGTGACAGATGTATCGTTCAAAACGTTTATTGGCAGGGGAAGCGGAGAGTCCATTCAAATGAAGTTTAGCGGAAGTGGCTTTGTTGTTGTTCAGCCGTTTGAAGAAGTATATACAACGAATGGAAATCAAGGTTAAAAGAAAAAAGGTGTCCGTCAATGACGGACACCTTTTTATGATAATGCTTGAGCATACGATTTGTTGCTCATGATCAGATCTGATTGTTCGACGATATCTTCTAAAATGGTTTGAGAAGACTGTTTTAAGTGTAATTTTTTGATGTTTTGTTTCATGGATTCTAATTTTTCTTCGTCTTGCAGCAAGTTGGTGACAGATTCTAAAATGTCTTCGTGTCTGTTGATGACAATGGCAGCGCCGTAATCTTCAAAGAAAAGAGCATTTTCTTTTTCTTGTCCTGGAACAGGTTTGTAAAGAATAACTGGGACACCAATTGCTGTTGCTTCTGTTAATGTAATTCCGCCCGGTTTTGTAATCATACAGTCCGTTACTCTGAACAATTCATCAATTTGTTCCACATATCCAAGCGCCTTCAATTGATTTGGGTGTGCTTGTTCAAGTTCGCTAAGCGATTGCTTCAGCGCTGCATTCTTACCGCACACAACAACAATTTGTACTTCACTGTCAAGAAGTAGTGCTTCACACAGTTCCTTCACATTTTTTAGTACACCATGGGCACCCGCCATAATGAGAAGGACTTTTTTGTCTGATGATAATCCATATTTTTTATAGATGATCGATTTAGGCACGTCTACTTCAAATTGTGGTCTAATCGGAATGCCTGTTACCTTGACATCGCTTGGATGTGTGCCGATTTCTACTAGCTTTTGTTTCACATACTCGGTTGCAACATAGTATCGGTCAATGTTTTCATGTACCCAAATTTTATGAAGACAAAAGTCTGTCATCACATTAAATGTTGGAATGACTTTACCTGTTTTGTTTCGGTATTCAGGTACAACAATCATCGGGAATGTAATGATGATGATATCCGGATTGTGTAATTGAATTAATTCATCAAGACGCTTATTTCCCATCTTTAAATAAATGTTAAATTTGCGTTTATTGTAAATTTTATCTACACCGTAATAAAACAAGCGATAAAATTGTTTCCCAATGGAGAAGCTCTTTAAATATAAATATTGAGTCACTTCAGACACAATGGGATTTGATTCTTGATACAAATTAGAAACTATCACATGTTCAAACCCTTGGGATTTGCATTCATCATACAGTGTTTTTGCAACCTGCATATGTCCATTTCCATAATTTGCGGTCAAGATTAATATTTTTTTATTGGTATTCAAGAATATTCACCTCAAATGTAATCAACAACAACAAAACTTCGTACGAAAACTATAAATCTCATAGGTCTACATATACATAAAGATAACATATAAACAGCGAGAGCATATCATTCGTTACGAAAGAATTAAACTAATTTTAAAAAACAAACAGACTAAATTGATAATGGAAGACAGAGCCATTTGTATTTTAACACATTTTAAGCATTTATCATCAGACTACAGTCTATTTTATTCCCACACATATGGTGTTTCTTGATAAACATAGTAATTAAGCCAATTCATAAACAGCAAAGTAGCATGGGCTTTCCAGCGGTTCACTGGAACTAATGTGTCTCCATCTTCTATGAAATAGTGGACGGGTTTTTTGACTGTATCATGTTTCAACAAATCTCTTTCATATTCCTGCTTCAATGTATCTGTATCGTATTCAGGATGTCCAGTTAAAAATACTTGTTTATCATCATCTGAAACAATTAAACAAACACCAGCTTCCTCAGACGTGCTCAATACTTTTAGATTCGGCGTGTTTTTTAATTGTTCTGTATTAATATCTGTATGCCTAGAATGTGGGACATAGTATACTTCATCGAAACCTCTTACTAATCTTTCTTTTTTCTCTTTGACAAGATGCTCAAAAACACCGAATTTTTTCTCTGGAAGCTTGATTTTTTCAATGCCATAATGATGATAAAGACCAGCCTGTGCCCCCAGCATATATGGAGAGTAGACGTCACATTCGTTTTACTCCAGTCCAAAATGTCCTGCAGTTCTTTCCAATAGGAAACTTCTTCGAAAGCTAAATGCTCAATTGGTGCACCTGTAATGATCATGCCATCAAATTTTTTATGGCGAATCGAGTCAAAGGTCGTATAAAATTCATCTAGATGCTCTCTCGATGTATTCTTCGGTGTATGTGTACTTGGAATCAAAAATGTAAAATACACTTGCAAAGGAGAATTTCCGAGCATTCTCAACAGCTGCGTTTCAGTTTGTATTTTTTTTGGCATTAAGTTTAAGATCACGATATTCAAAGGACGGATATCTTGTTTGAATGCCCTTGTCTCATCCATGACGAAAATGTTTTCGCTCTCTAGTATTTGTTTTGCCGGCAGATGAACTGGTATGTTAATAGGCAACTCGCCACCCCCTGAACCAAAGCTAATTTCACTTCATTATAGGAACTTTCTGGCGATATTTCAATGTTTCAATTATGTTACAATGAAAAATAGAGCAAAAAAGAAAGCTGTTTCTGTCAAAAAAGGAGGCCATTAATCATGATCACAAAGCATTTATCAGATATTGACATTGCCCAAAAGGCAAAGCTGAGACCGATTCAAGACATCGCAGCAAAATTACAAATACATGACGAAGAATTAGAATGCTATGGTTTCACAAAAGCGAAAATATCTTTGACTATTTTTGACCGTTTAAAGGAACAAAAAGAAGGAAATGTGATTCTTGTGACTTCGATCAACCCAACGCCAGCAGGTGAGGGAAAGTCCACCGTAACAGTTGGCCTCGGTCAAGCCTTCGAGAAAATTGGGAAAAAAGCGATTATTGCCATGCGTGAACCTTCACTAGGTCCCACAATGGGTATTAAAGGCGGTGCAGCTGGCGGCGGATATTCACAGGTGTTGCCTATGGAAGAAATCAATCTTCATTTCACAGGGGATTTTCATGCGATTACATCTGCACATAACGCTTTAGCTGCTTTTATTGATAATCATATCCATCACGGAAATGAGCTTGGGATCGACGCACGCCGAATTGTATGGAAACGAGTGTTAGATTTAAACGATCGTGCTCTAAGACAAGTGGTCGTAGGACTTGGCGGTCAATTAAATGGGTACCCTAGAGAAGATGGATTTGATATTACGGTTGCATCCGAAATGATGGCCATCCTCTGTTTAGCAGACGACTTAAACGATCTAAAAAAACGTCTTTCTTCTATTGTTGTTGCCTACAATCAAGAAGGTGAACCGGTCACAGTTGGAAATCTAGGATATGAAGGCGTATTGACCTTGCTTTTAAAAGATGCGCTGAAACCAAACCTTGTTCAAACGATTGAAGGAACTCCAGCCCTTGTTCATGGTGGTCCTTTTGCCAATATTGCACATGGATGCAATAGTTTAATTGCCACAAAAATGGCGGCAAAACTAGCAGATTACGTCGTAACAGAAGCGGGATTTGGTGCAGACCTCGGCGCGGAAAAATTTCTTCACATCAAAACAAGAGCCGGTGATTTTAAACCAGGCGCTGTTGTCATTGTCGCAACTGTCAGGGCGCTAAAAATGCATGGCGGAATGCAGAAAACAGAGCTCAAGGAAGCAAATGCACAGGCTGTATTAGAAGGTATACATAATTTAGAGAAGCATATTGAAACAGTGCAAGCCTTCGGTCTACCATATATCGTTGCAGTGAACCGTTTTATTACCGATACAAAAGAAGAAATTCAAGCAATAGAAAACTGGTGCGAAACGAATGGACATCCAGTCAAAGCGGTCAATGTATGGGAAGAAGGGGGAGCTGGCGGCGTAGCACTTGCCGAAGAGCTCACGACACTCATTGAAAAGAATGAAAACAGCTTTTCTTATTTATATGAGGAGCAAGATTCCATTGAAGAAAAGTTGTCAAAAGTCGCCAAAGTGGTTTATGGTGCAGACGGCGTCAACCTTACATCAAAAGCAAGAAAGCAGCTAGCTGCAATTGAGAAAAATGGCTGGGCCCATTTGCCGGTTTGTATGGCAAAAACGCAATATTCACTATCGGATGATCCGGCTTTAATCGGCAGACCAAAAGGCTTCACCGTTACGATTCGAGAGTTAAAACCATCTGTAGGAGCAGGTTTTATCGTTGCACTAACAGGAAGCATTCTGACCATGCCAGGTCTCCCTAAAAAACCTGCGGCACTTGAGATGGATTTATTAGAAGACGGCAGTGTGACTGGACTCTTTTAGCAGAAAGCATAAAAAGCGATTTTCTAAAAGAAGCATGTTACGATAGGAAAAAGTGAATCCTAGGAGGCTATGAGATGTCAATTTATGATATTCAGGTCAAGACCATTAACGGTCAGGAAAAATCAATGGCAGATTACAAAGGGAAAGTACTGATCATCGTGAACACAGCGAGCAAATGTGGACTGACCCCTCAATTTAAACAATTACAAGAGTTATACGATCAATATCATGAAAAGGGCCTTGAAATTTTAGGATTTCCGTGCAATCAATTTATGAATCAAGAGCCAGAAGGGGAAGAAGCAATTCAAGAATTCTGTTCGTTAAACTATGGTGTGACCTTCCCGATGTTTGCAAAAGTAGATGTCAATGGTGACAATGCGCATCCGCTTTTCAAATACTTAACGAGTCATGCGAAAGGTGTGCTTGGTACAAAAACGGTGAAATGGAATTTTACAAAATTTATCGTTGACCAAAACGGAGAAGTGACTGAACGATTTTCTCCTAAAACACCACCAAAAGAATTAGAAAGCTCCATTATCGCTCTTTTGGAGAAATAAGCATGTATTCGAACAAGCAGCAAGAACAATTGGAGGCAGCTGCCTCCTTTGTTTCAAAACAGCTAAAGAATGAACCGACTGGACACGATGAAGCTCATATCAATCGTGTGCGCCAGCTTGCCGTCCATATTGCACAACAGGAGGGCGGGTCGCTTTTTGTCATTGAAATGGCAGCGATTGTCCATGATGTCATTGATGACAAGCTGTCTAGTGAATGGAAGCTTTCACCGCATGATCTCAAGCAGCAGCTCCTTTTGTGGGAAGTGGACACGCGAGATATTCGCTATATCATGGATATTATTACAACGATGTCTTTTCGTCACCGGCATATGCAGCATCAGCCAGTGACATTAGAAGGGGCCATTGTTCAAGATGCAGATCGGCTAGATGCGATAGGTGCAACTGGGATTGCAAGGGTGTTTACATATGCAGGTGCAAAAGGGGAGCCTCACTATACAGAGGGTGCTCACCAAGGCACAGTACTTGTGCATATGCAAGAAAAGCTGCTTCAATTAAAAGACTTGATGAACACACGTGCTGGAAAGCAGCTGGCTCATGAGCGGCATGAGTTTATGTGTCTATTTATCAAGACATGGAAAGAAGAATGCGGCCTTACAGATGAGTAGGGTCTTTATGTGTGTAAGGAGGATGTATAGATGAAAATAACTGCCATAGAACCAACGCCAAGCCCGAATACAATGAAAGTCATTTTGACAGAAGCGCTTGCAGGCGGTAAAAGCAATAACTACAAAAAAGATCAAAAAGACGAAGCGCCAGAGATGATCAAGCGAATTTTAACCATTGAAGGTGTAAAAGGTGTTTACCATGTAGCCGATTTCTTAGCGGTTGAGCGTAATGCGAAATTTGATTGGCAAGGTATTTTACAGCAAGTCAGAGAAGCCTTTGGACAAGAAACAGAAGGTCTTCAGGGAGAATCGCAGTCAGGTGATGACACATTTGGAGAAGTCAAAGTGTTTGTTCAAATGTTTAATGGGATTCCGATGCAGGTCAAGCTGACAGACGGTGAAAGAGAAGAACGATTTGGAATGCCTGAACGTTTCCAGGCAGCGATTTTAAAGCTAAGAAGCAGTTCAGATAATGTTGTATTTGAACGTGTGTGGAAAGAACATGGCGTACGTTTTGGAGAATTTGCTGATATCGGTCAAGAAGTCACAGAAGAGCTGCAAGCTGCATATGACGACGAGCGTTTATCCCGTTTAACAGAGGCAGTGAAGGAAGGTCAAGAGGCTGTAGATAAACAAGTGAACCGAAAAGCATATGATGTGACAGAAGAGATGCTGCGCGATGAAGATTGGAAGAAACGTTTTGCTCATTTAGAGCAAATGCAGCCAGAGAAAAAAGATATACCTGTTTTAATGAAAGCGATGGAGGATCCAAAAACATCGATTCGCAGACAAGCTGTTGTGAATGCTGGCATGATTGAAGATCCAGCCATTTTGCCTATTTTATATAAAGGGCTTGAAGATAAAACAGTGACGGTTAGAAGAACTGCTGGAGATTGTATTTCAGATCTTGGTGATTCTAGTGCGATTGAAGCGATGATCGCAGCCTTAAAGGACCCAAGTAAGCTTGTCCGCTGGCGTGCGGCCATGTTCCTTTATGAAGAAGGTGACGAAACAGCACTCGAAGCTTTAAAAGAAGCGGAGCAGGACCCTGAATTTGAAGTCAGTCTTCAAGTGAAAATGGCCATCGAACGAATTGAGCACGGAGAAGAAGCAAAAGGCTCTGTGTGGAAGCAAATGACAGAAAGTAGAAAAAATGCATCAGAATCATAAGACGATGAGACAGCTGCCAATAAAAGGCAGCTTGTTTTCTGAAAAGGGCTTTTTTATTGGCAGAAAAATTTTTTCAGAAAAATTATTTTGAATATTGTTGAAATATGAGAAAAAACTCTATATAGTAGTACCAATATAGAATATTGGAGGTCAGATTTTATGACACAATCCTTGCTGAGCACTTGCTTCAGCAGAGAAATAAGTCACTATCTATTATAGGTGGCTAAATAAACAGAAAATTTGTAAAATAAAATCAACTCAAAATCATACAGTCAACAAGACTAGTAGTATAGGAGGCTTTTTAAACAGATGGCAGAACTTCGCAGTAATATGATTAAACAAGGAATTGACAGAGCACCTCACCGAAGCTTATTAAGAGCAGCTGGGGTAAAAGATGAGGATTTTGGCAAGCCGTTTATTGCCGTATGTAATTCCTATATTGATATTGTCCCAGGGCATGTCCATCTTCAGGAATTCGGAAAAATTGTGAAAGAAGCCATTCGTGAAGCTGGCGGTGTTCCATTTGAATTCAATACAATTGGGGTAGATGATGGAATTGCGATGGGGCATATTGGGATGAGATATTCATTGCCAAGCCGTGAAATCATTGCTGATTCAGTAGAGACCGTGGTGTCTGCACACTGGTTTGATGGCATGGTTTGTATTCCTAACTGTGATAAAATCACGCCAGGTATGATGATGGCTGCCATGCGTGTGAATATCCCAACTGTATTTGTCAGTGGTGGACCGATGGAAGCTGGGAGAACAAGTGATGGCAGGAAAATTTCTCTTTCTTCTGTCTTTGAAGGCGTAGGGGCATACCAATCAGGGAAAATTAATGAAGAGGAATTAAACGAATTAGAGCAGTTTGGCTGTCCAACATGCGGATCTTGCTCTGGTATGTTTACAGCAAATTCAATGAACTGTCTAGCAGAGGCGCTTGGGATTGCTCTTCCTGGAAATGGAACCATTCTGGCGACATCACCAGAACGAAGAGAATTTGCGAAGAAGTCAGCAAAACAATTGATGGAGCTAATCAAAAAAGACATTAAACCACGTGATATTGTCACGGAAAAAGCGATCGATAACGCATTTGCTTTAGATATGGCACTTGGTGGTTCAACCAATACAGTTCTTCATACATTGGCGATTGCAAACGAAGCGGGCGTTGAATATTCACTTGAGCGTATTAATGAAGTAGCAGAACGAGTGCCGCATTTATCGAAACTCGCTCCAGCTTCAGATGTATATATTGAAGATTTACATGAAGCTGGCGGAGTGACCGCTGCACTAAATGAATTGTCCAAAAAAGAGGGGGCTCTTCATTTAGATACCATGACCGTCACAGCGAAAACGTTAGGCGAGAACATTGCAGGGCATGAGGTAAAAGATTATAACGTCATTTATCCAATTGACAAGCCATTTACTGAAAAGGGCGGCTTAGCCGTTTTATTTGGAAACCTTGCGCCAGATGGAGCGATCATTAAAACAGGCGGTGTACAAGACGGCATCACGCGCCATGAAGGACCTGCGATCGTATTTGAATCCCAAGAGGAAGCACTTGAAGGAATCATTAATCGAAAAGTAGAAGCAGGACATGTTGTCATTATTCGTTATGAAGGACCTAAAGGCGGTCCAGGCATGCCTGAAATGCTTGCACCAACTTCACAAATTGTCGGAATGGGACTTGGTCCAAAGGTTGCTTTAATTACAGACGGCCGATTCTCCGGTGCTTCTCGCGGATTGTCTATTGGACACGTCTCTCCAGAGGCAGCAGAAGGCGGCCCGCTTGCCTTTGTTGAAAATGGTGATCATGTCGTTGTCGATATCGAAAAACGCATTTTAAGCGTAGATGTCCCGGAAGAAGAATGGGAAAAAAGAAAAGCAAACTGGAAAGGCTTTGAGCCAAAAGTAAAAACAGGTTACCTTGCCAGATACTCAAAACTTGTGACATCAGCCAATACAGGCGGAATCATGAAAATTTAATCTGAAATTGAACATTTGAAAATTGGCTCTCTCTATAGTATCCTTTATTCACAACATAAGGATTATAGAGGGGGCTTTTATATGTCAATGGCATATGAAGAATATATGCGTCAGCTCGTCGTACCAATGCGCCAAGAACTGACAAGTGCAGGGTTTCAAGAATTGACGACTGAAGAAGAAGTAGAAAAAACGATGCAGGAAGCAGAAGGAACAACATTTGTTGTCGTCAATTCCGTATGCGGATGTGCTGCCGGTTTAGCACGCCCTGCTGCTACTCAAGCTGTCATGAAAGCAGAAAAAGCACCAGATCGAATTGTGACGGTCTTTGCTGGTCAGGACCGGGAAGCTACGGCTAAAATGAGAGAATACTTCACAGGTGAGGAGCCATCTTCTCCGTCTATGGCACTTTTAAAAGGAAATGAACTCGTTCATTTTATCCCGCGTGACGAAATTGAAGGTCATGAAATGGAAGATATTATGAAGAACGTCTTATCTGCATTTGAAAAACATTGCTAATACAAGTGTTGAAATGTCCTGTGATCCAATCAGGGCATTTTTTCTTGATTATGATGGAGGAACGACATGCTCATTACAACAAGCTTTAGAGCAAATGAACAAACAATTGAAACGGCAAAGGCCCTCGCAAAGGACTTGCATGGTGAGTATATCGAGCGGTGTAAACAATCTGTCAAACAGCTTGCGATTAAGCGGGGGGATGTACTCGTTGTTGGGAAAGAACGATTTGAATGGTATCAGCCAAATGGTGAAAAGTTCTTTTTCCATCCAAGCTCAGCGATGTTTAGGGTGAAGCGGGTCCTTCGTGGTGAAAAAGATCCATTAATAGAAGCAGCACAATTAAAGCCGGGCGATTCCTTTTTAGATTGTACGCTTGGCTTAGGATCAGATGCGATTACCGCAAGCTGCGCTACAGGCGCCAATGGAGAAGTGGCAGGCATTGAAAAAAATCCGATGACGGCATTGCTTGTTCGAGAAGGACTCAGCACATGGGAAACGGGTGTGAGAGAGGCAGACGAGGCGATGAAACGGATATCTGTCATCAGCGGGGATAGTATTGAGCAGTTAAAGAAGCTCCCTGATCGATCCTATGATATCGTCTATTTTGATCCAATGTTTGAAGAAACCATACAAGAGTCTGCTAGTATGATGCCGCTTCGTCATGCAGCTGAGCATCATTTTGACCATGAAACCGCTGTGAAAGAAGCAATGAGAGTGGCTAGAAAAAGAGTGGTTTTAAAAGATCATTGGAAAAGCACACGATTTACCACTGATTCCTATCAATTTCAGGTGATGAAACGTAAAACCGCCCAATTCCATTACGGATATATCTCAATAGAAGAAGACAAATCAACAAAACTTTAATCACTCTTAACAATAAAAAAAGCCCTATTTCAGGGCTTTTAATCGGTGATCTCCATATAGACAAAATAAAATAACGTCAGCAAGGAAGCTGTGATGAAAAACCCTTCAAGCATATCCATTCCTCCCAAATTTTAGTCGTCGTTACTGTCATTGTAAACGTTTTATCATGAAAAAGAAAGTCTCAACTCAATGACCAAATTGAATGACTGAAAATTCATTATATGCTAGAATAGCAGTATGATAACTTATGGAAGGAATTAGATATCATGAAAATGTGGATGAGAAAAACGCTTGTTGCACTCTTTACGATTGCGACTTTTGGTTTAATCTCTCCTCCATCGGCTTTGATGACAGACAAGCCATCTGAACTTTCTTCATCTGATAAATCACCTTATACAGCAGTTTATGATACATCAGATGATACGCGCAGCTGGGAATTATCGCAAGAAGACAACAAAGAGCGGGTAGACCCCTTTGAGCAATATAAGCAAGAGGTTCTATCAAGTGCAGAAAACCAATCCTTTCTCAAATTTGGTCGTAAAATCACACCTGTCATTGAGGACGAGTATAGAGAAGAGATTCAACCCAAAATTGAACAAGTGTTAACCGACTTTTTAACAAATTTCAAAGATGACGAAAAATTTCAAGATGTTGTTTTAACTGATCAGCCTTCAAGCGGAAATGGGGAAAAAATCTTCCACATTTATAATAGAAAGACTGGAGAAGATTTGCTTCGTTTTCATGTCAGGAGAGATCAGCCGCCTCACAGCGGATATTGGTTTAACTTTCACTACCATACAGCAGAAGATGGATTCCAGACGCATCATGAACTCGGTAATATTTACTGGGATAAAAACACCCCGCCGAGCTGGATGAGCCACTAGAAGGAGATGTCATGCCAATTGAAAAAGTATACAATGAACGAAATGGTTCGCATTACAAAACAGATGTTAAACGAGCGTGGAGTGAAAATAGAAGATATTGCACATATTGTGCTGAAACTCCAAGAGAAATACAACCCAAATCTTCCACTTAGTGTCTGCATTGAAAATGTTGAAAAAGTGCTGAATAAAAGGGAAATTGTCCACGCAGTTTTGACAGGACTTGCGCTTGATCAGCTGGCAGAAAAAAAGCTTTTGCCAGAACCTTTGCAGCATTTAGTTGAAACAGATGAACCGCTATATGGAATTGATGAGATTATTCCGCTTTCCATTGTCAATGTATATGGATCAATCGGTTTGACCAACTTCGGTTATCTAGACAAAGAGAAATTTGGTATTATTAGAGAATTAGATGAAGGTCGTCCTGGTGAAGTGCACACCTTCCTTGATGACCTTGTCGCTGCGCTTGCCGCAGCAGCAGCAAGCCGCATAGCTCACTCTCACCAAGATATTAAGGACGAAGAGCAGGATCGAGTGAATCAAGCATAAAAAGAAAAACATGTCTGCTCATCATGCAGACATGTTTTTTTGGTTTCAATTGGTTTCAACAAAAGCAGAAATAAGGTAAACTACAACAAGAACATAAATAAAGGATGAAAAAAATGAAACAATACAAAGAGTTATGCCGTCATGTATTACAGCACGGGGATGAAAAAGGTGACAGAACAGGAACAGGCACTATCAGCACGTTCGGTTACCAAATGAGATTTGATTTACAGGAAGGGTTTCCTTTATTAACAACAAAGAAATTACACCTGAAATCAATCATTCATGAGTTACTGTGGTTTTTAAAAGGTGATACAAATGTCAAATATCTTCAAGAAAATGGTGTCCGTATTTGGAATGAATGGGCAGATGAAAATGGAGAGCTAGGGCGTGTGTATGGTGCGCAGTGGAGATCATGGGCGAGCGGAGACGGAGAGACAGTAGATCAGATCAGCAGACTGATCCATGATATTGAGAATCATCCTAATTCGAGAAGATTGATTGTCAGTGCGTGGAATCCAGGAGAGATTGATCAGATGGCGCTGCCTCCTTGTCATTGCTTGTTTCAATTTTACGTATCAAACGGTAAATTATCGTGCCAGCTCTATCAACGTTCGGCAGATATCTTTTTAGGTGTGCCTTTTAATATTGCTTCGTATGCACTTCTAACGATGATGATTGCCAAAGTGACAAACCTTGAGCCAGGAGAGTTTATTCATACGCTAGGAGATGCTCATATTTATCAAAATCATCTTCCGCAGGTCAAAATGCAGTTAGAGCGTGAGGAGCGCACACTTCCGCAGCTTCGCATCACTAGAGATGTCAAAAGTATTTTTGATTTTACGTTTGATGATTTTGTGCTCGAGAACTATGATCCACATCCGCATATTAAAGGAGAAGTCAGTGTATGATTTCCATGATAGTGGCGACAGGAAAAGACAGAGTCATTGGCAAAGATAATCAAATGCCTTGGCATTTACCCGCTGATTTAGCGTATTTTAAAAAAGTCACAAGTGGTCATGCCATTGTCATGGGTAGAAAAACGTTTGAATCAATTGGACGAGCACTGCCTAACCGCCGGAATATCGTGTTGACCACAAGTTCTTCTTTTCAAGCTGAAGGATGCGAGGTAGTCCATTCAATCGATGATATTTTAACCATTGCGAAGAACGAGGAAGAATTATTGATCATTGGCGGGTCTAAGCTGTATGAGGAAATGATGCCATACGCAGATCGTCTATATATCACGCACATTCATCATTCATTTGAAGGCGACCGTTTCTTCCCTTATTACGATGAAGATCATTGGACGGTTGTATCACGTGAAAAAGGCCATCGTGACGAAAAGAACCCCTACAATTATGAATTTGTCGTCTATGACAGAAAAGAAGGATAAGTGAGTAGGAGGAGTACGGTTGTTTCGTTATTGGTTTTTAACGATTTATGTTGTTGTATCCTTTTTTAAAAGTATAAGGCATTTGTATGATCATGAATTAACGGATCCACGCATTTCCTATACGAAACGAATGCATCTCATCCATGAGCATGCAAAAAGGTTTGCCAGAGGGTGTATTGATCAATCAGGATCGGTCATGACCATTCATCAGCAAAAAAGGCTGCCAGATGGCCCTGTTATTTATGTCACAGAAGCACATCATCCAGTGACGACGACATTGCTGATTGGTCACTTAGAGAAGCCATTTGCTTTTATGGCAAAACCGCATCTGTTTCGCTATCCCATCTTAAAACAATGGTTGAAGAAGATGGCGGTGATCAAGCAGAATCAATCTGATGAGGCGTTATTAGAAGAAGCAAGAGAAAGAGTTCTATCTGGCCAGAGTCTGTTGCTTTCTGAACAGTATCGTGTCATGGCAGAAACGCTTGCTGAAGAATGTAACTGCTCACTTGTTCCGGTTGAAACAAGCGGCACAGACCGTCTTTTAACAGGGAAGATCGTCAAAAGACTTCGTCCAGTTAATGTCGATATCCATATAAAAGCACCGGTCAAGATGAGTGATTACGCACAAAAGCGCGCATAGAAAAAACCAGCATCCGAATGTGGATGCTGGTTTTTTAATCATGCTGGGATGTTGACGCAATAAAATAGAATGCAGAAGAACATGGATGCACTTCCACCGAGAACAAAGCTGTGCCAAATCGCATGATGATAGGGAATTTTCCGCCAAATATAAAAGATCGTTCCGACTGAATACAAAATACCGCCTAATAGTAAGAGGCTGAATCCAGCTCCTGTTAATTGAATGTACAGAGGTTTAATTGCGATGATAATCATCCAGCCCATTAATAAATAAACAAGGGTGGATACAATGATAAACCGTTTGACGAAAAAGATTTTAAAAACGATACCGCCTGCAGCAAGTGCCCATACGATTGCAAGAAGAGTATAGCCAAGTGCGCCTTTTAATGGGCCAAGCAAAAATGGCGTATATGTACCAGCAATCAATACATAAATCGCAGAGTGGTCAAGGATTTCAAATACATCTTTTGTTTTTTTGTGCCGAATGCTATGAAGCAAAGTAGAGCTTAAATAAAGCAGTAGCATCGACGCGCCAAATATCGAAAAGCTAATAATGTCAGTGACAGTGCCGTATTGAACAGCGAATAAAACAAGAAAAACAATGGCGGGAATGGATAAAATGACGCCAATGCCATGTGTAATCGCGTTGGCAATTTCTTCTTTTACAGTAAACAATGGATGTCCTCCTTTATTGAACCGGTATATAACCATCAAGCGACTTCAGAAATGAGAGACCTTCAAGTGTAATCTTCGTTCCAGCTCTGCCTTTCCCTTTTGTCACATAGGCTTTTTTCTCAAGATCATCTAATCGACTCCTGACTTGCTGAGGGGTCAGCGGGATGTCGCCTTGTTTGCTTAACTCAGACAAGATACGTCTGCTGGCTGCTTCTCCTTTTTCATTTAGAGACTTAATGGCTTCGAGTAAGAAAACAAATTCTTGTTTCTCCATAAGCGTGAGCTGGTGTTCTTCTTTTTTTCCTTTACCAGCTGTTTGTTGAGGTAATAATACAAAAGGTGGCAAGTGATGCAAGAAAACTGTTTGCCCTTCGAGAATCGCGGCTGCATAATGAACGATATTTTTGAGCTCCTGGACATTTCCTTCAAACGAATATTGCTGTAAGACTTCCCACACACTTGAGTCGATATCAGGCGTCATGTTCAGTTCTTGAAAGAAAGCAGCGGTTAAAATAGGAATATCTGTTTTTCGATCTTCTAAAGGCGGGAGAGGGATATGAAGCACATTGAGCCGATAAAACAGCTCAGGTAAAAAACTGGACGAAACGCTCATCGCCTCTAATGATAAAGACGAAGAAGCAATGATTTTTGTTGCAGGAGAATCTTCGAGAAAACGAATGACCTGATGCTGCATAGGAATACTGAGTGCGCTGACTTCGTCTAAATAAAGCACATGATTTGCCGCATGAGTAAATGCTTCCTGCAAAGTCACTTCATCTACAATGGGGCAATAGATATATTTCATCGAAGCCTGCGCAGCAAATGAATGGGCCATTTCTTGTGCAAAGCGTGATTTGCCTGTTCCAATTTCACCTGTGATCAACACAGGCTGATCGTTTTTCGTGAATTGTTTTGCCAAATGAATGGCGTGTTTTATATCTTGGTGTTCTCCATATATATTAGCAAACGGATGTGTGGTCATCGAGCGATTCCTCTCTTTTGGTTCTAATTGGTTTTATTATAACACCCAATTAGAACAAATGTATAGAAAAACGAAAAAGTTCATGAAATTTATCTCCGATCTATGATCTATTGGTTTATTTTTTGAATATTCATGTTATAATGACAAATTAAATAAGGTTAAAGAGAAAGGATCTTGTACATGAAACCGTTGCTCAAAGAAAACACGCTAATTCAAGTGAAAGACATCTTAAAAGCCCATCAAAATTTGAAGGATGTAGTGATTCACACACCACTTCAAAAAAATGAGCGACTTTCTGAACGATATGAATGTAATGTCTACTTAAAAAGAGAGGACCTGCAAGTTGTTCGTTCTTTTAAATTAAGAGGCGCTTTTAATAAAATGAGCCAGTTGCCAAAAGAAAAACTAGAAAACGGCATTGTTTGTGCCAGTGCAGGAAATCACGCACAAGGCGTTGCCTATTCTTGCAAATATTTAGGTATCCACGGGAAAATCTTTATGCCTGCTACCACACCAAGGCAAAAAGTATCGCAAGTGGAGCTTTTCGGAAAAGAATATGTTGACATTATCTTAACCGGAGATACCTTTGATGATTCGTATCATGAAGCAGTCAAATGCGGAGATAAGGAAAAGCGGGAATTTATCCATCCATTTGATGATTTAGATGTCATGGCAGGACAAGGAACAACTGCTGTAGAAATATTAAATGATATCGAGGTGGAACCTCACTTTTTATTTGCAAGTGTCGGAGGTGGAGGTCTGTTATCTGGTGTAGGTACATATATCAAAAATATCTCACCAGAAACCGAAATTATTGCAGTCGAGCCGCTTGGTGCCGCCTCACTGCATGCTTCACATGAGAAGGGCGAGGTTGTCACACTTGATTCAATTGATAAGTTTGTAGACGGAGCAGCGGTTCAGCGGATTGGCGAAAAGACGTTTACGTCGCTTCAGTCTGTTGTCGATAAGATTAGTCTTGTACCAGAAGGAAAAGTATGTACAACCATTTTAGAGCTGTATAATCAATGTGCAATTGTAGCTGAGCCAGCGGGTGCGTTACCGATCGCGGCTTTAGATGCACATCGTGAGGAGATTAAAGGGAAAAATGTCGTTTGTATTGTCAGCGGAGGCAATAATGACATTGGCCGAATGCAAGAAATCAAAGAACGCTCCATGATTTATGAAGGACTCCAGCATTATTTCATCGTTAATTTTCCGCAAAGAGCAGGTGCTCTCAGGGAATTTTTAGATGAAGTGTTAGGGCCAAATGATGATATCTCACGCTTTGAATATACGAAAAAGAATAACCGAAGCAAAGGACCTGCGCTTGTTGGGATCGAATTGAAAGAAAGAGATGACTATGCAGCGCTGATTGACCGAATGAATAAAAAAGGCTTCCACTATGTTGAAGTGAATAAAGATCAAGATTTATTCCACCTATTTATTTAGGCTTAACAGATAATTGGAAAAGAGGATTGATCGTTTGTGCTGCTCAAAACAATATGTTTTAGACGGATGGATGGAGCTCAGATCAAGGTAACAGAAGTCCCTGTTTTAAAGGGAGATGAATCCTATGGTTTCATGCTCACCTTTAGACTTGAAGCTTTCTTGAAAAAAGTCTATGTATCTAAGGGAAAGAGGCATGTGTACTCTTTCAGGGAGGATGTGAAACGTAACGTCAAGTGGAGCACATATGAACAGATCTACCAAGAGCCTACACTAAAACACAATGCGTAAATTGGAATCTTTGCCAAAGAGAGTGAGCGGCCATTTTCAAATGGCGGCTACTCATCTTGGCAAGGATTTTTTACATGAAAAGAAGAAAATGTGACAATTTCAAAAACGTTCTGACAGTTGTTTTCAAGTATGCACGAAATAAGGTAATATCATATGTAAAGACTAAGACAGCAAGGATGAGACGATAGTGAAACAAATTAAAATTGTAACAGATTCAACTGTGGACCTTCCGCAAGAAAAAATCAATGACCTTTCCATTCATGTCATTCCGCTCAATATCTCCATTTCTGGGGTTGATTATATTGACCGAGTGAACATACAGCCAGATGAATTTATTGAAAAAATGGAGGCCGCTGAGGAACTGCCGAAAACGTCTCAACCTGCCATCGGTCAATTCGTCGAATTATATGAAAAACTGACGGCAGATGGAAGCGAAGTCATTAGTATCCATTTAACTGGTGGGATGAGTGGTACGGTTCAAACTGCTGAAAGCGCTTCTAAAATGGTAGACGGACATATCACTGTCATCGATTCGAATTTTATTTCCTATGGTTTAGGGTTTCAAGTCACCAAAGCAGCAGAGCTTGCAAAAAAAGGGGCAAGCCGTGATGACATCCTCAAAGAAATGGACAAAATTCGTCTTAAAACAAAGCTATTTGTCACAATCGATACATTAGAAAATCTCGTGAAAGGTGGACGAATTGGAAGAGGAAAGGCGCTGATCGGTTCACTTCTTCATATTAAACCAATTGCCAGCTTAACAGACGGCATATACACACCAGAAGCGAATGTGAGAAGTTACTCCGCTCTTGTCCGCTATTTGACAAAACAGTATGTACAGGCGGTGAAAGGGAAAACCGTTCAGGCAATTGGGATTGCACATGCAGACGCATTAGAACTTGCAGAAAAGCTTAAAGCAGCACTGCTTGATCACACACCTGATGCACTAGTTGACATCGCTTATACAACACCGATTATTTCCTGTCATACTGGTAAGGGCGCTATAGGCTTTACTTTTTATACCGATTGATTGAAAAGGGGATGTAATTGTCATGTATACAAAAAGGGGAGCCTTATTTGGTGCGCTTACGATTATAAGCGTGCTTCTTTTAGTCTCATGTTCAAATGGACAAATCAAGGATGCATTAAATTATCAAATCCAGCCGTTTGAGTATCAAAACCAGGATGGTCAAAAGGTGTCGCTCGACGATTTAAAGGGGAAAGTCTGGGTGGCAGATTTTATTTTCACAAGCTGTGAAACGATTTGCCCACCGATGACCGCACATATGACAGAGCTACAAAAACGGTTAAAAGAAGAAAAATTGGATGCGCACATCATTTCATTTAGCGTCGACCCAGAGGTGGATTCACCGAAAAAGCTAAAGGAATTTGCAAAAGCATATCCATTATCCTTTAAAAATTGGGATTTTCTCACTGGTTACTCGCAGTCAGCGATTGAAAAATTTGCAATGAAAAGCTTTAAGACGATTGTGAAAAAACCTGAAGACGAAGACCAAGTGATACACCAATCTCTGTTTTTCCTCGTTGATCAAGAAGGAAAAGTGATGAAAAACTATGATGGTGTTCAAAATACGCCATATGATGAAATCATCAAGGACATCAAAACACTGAATCGAAACTAGCATGAGGATGTTCAAATGAGCGAAAACATGATACACTTTTTTAATCAGAAAAAGGAGGGACATCATCGTTTGAAGGCTCGTTTGATTTTGATTGTGATGTCTCTAGCTTTTGTTCTTTCTGCATGTTCCGCGCAAGAGGCTGGCATAAAGGATAAACTAGAAGACACACAAAACGTAAAAGAACATATTACGATTGCAGCGGTTGGAGATTCCTTAACAGAAGGAATCGGAGATCAAAATAAAAAAGGGTATGCCGGCATCACCCGTGACAAGATAGAAGCGGTGGACGGTGTACAGTCTGTTACATTAAAAAACTATGCCATTAAAGGCAGTAGAACGGTAGATTTATTAAAAAGATTAAAAGAAAAAAAAGTGCAGGATGGACTGAAAGACGCTGATTATATTTTCTTTACGATCGGCGGAAATGACTTAATGCATGTCGTCCGTCAAAATGTGCTCAACTTGACATTTGCTCCTTTTCAAAAAGAGCAAGGTCCTTTTGAAGAGCGTTTTAAGACCATTCTTGCTCAATTAAGAGAGCATAATGACCATGCAAAGATCATGTATGTCAGTATGTACAATCCTTTTAAGTTCAGCTTGTCTGAGCTGAGAGATATTGATGAGGTCGTCAAAGACTGGAATGCTGCTGCCGAAAAAGAACTAAAAAAAGACGGCAATGCTGATATGATCGATGTAGCAGATTTATTTGAAGATGATAAAGATGAAAAATTACTGGCAGATGATGATTTCCACCCAAACCAAAAGGGGTACTCTCTTATGGCAAATCGTTTATTCTCAGAAGTGAAAAAAGAAGGACTGCCGAAGGAATAGGGTGAAAAGATGAAAAAATGGAAGAGTTTATTTTTTATTTTACTGTCAATTAATCTATTGATTGTTCTTGTATGCGGTATTTTCATGCTGCTGCCAAGCGATCAATCCGCTTCGAAAAAAGAAGTAAACAGCGAGTATGCTTTTAACATTTCTAGTTCAAAAGAGTCGCTTACCAGCTTTGTCAATGATTATTTGAAAAACCAAGGATCAAGCGATATGCCCGACTTTCATGTTGCGATTGACCAAGATGTGAAAGTAACAGGTGCAATCAAAGCTTTTTCTTCAACGATTAATGCAAATGTATCATTTACACCAACTGTTGAAGATAACGGGGATGTTCTGCTGAAAGTAGATGACTTTTCAATTGGACAATTAAGCATCCCAATCAGTTTTGTTTTAAGCTACATGGGTCAATTCTATGAACTGCCTGATTTCGTTCATGTGAAACCAGACCAAAAAACGGTGGAAGTGCGCCTTTCAGAAATGCCGCTGACGAATGATATGTATGTCAAAGCGAACAAAATTGATCTTGAGAATGATGAAATTGAATTCTCATATTATCATCCAAAGCAATAGAACGTGTAAGTCAGGAGTGAAACGATGAAGCGAGTCTATCAATATTTTAGTTTACTGTCGCTCTTATTTGCTGCATACTTTGGCATGACAGCTGCCTCTCATTTAAAAGCAGAAAATATCGACCAGTTTTACTTAAATATCGCCTATTGTGCATTATTTTTAGGTACCATGATTCTTGCTTTTGATTTTCAAAAACAAGAAAAAGCTGAAGATGTCTCGTAAATAGCCTTTTCCATTTGGAAAGGCTATTTATCTTCTTTTCAGCGGAATAGAAAACCTTTGCATTTTAGGAAGGACGAGTACCGGCGCAGAGTGAATGTGACATTCGTGAGCACCAGCACGCACGACTGACACCGAATGCGAGGGTTTGTCTACACGCTGAGAGCCTTTTCCATTTGGAAAGGCTCTTTTTACATTTGGTGAGACAAGACGACTTTTGCCATTAGCTCTGGCTCTCCGTTTGCAAATCCATGAAGTAAAATAAGATAGGCCCGCTTTGTTTGCAGGTGAACTTTCGGAATATCTAGCAGTACACTTTGAGTACCGGCAGCTTTTAATTCAAAGTGATACTTATTCGGAGAGAAGTGGTGGGTTTGGGTGCCGTTCACATATCCGAGTTCCTTTGATAACATGCCTTGATCTCGTTCATATATATCAATGAAAGGGAGGTCTGGTGACAGCTGGATAAACGTGAGTGCTGATAGCTCTTCTTTCTTAATCAGCGAGTCTTGCTTTTCTGTGAGCAGCGCAAAGCCGGTACGAGCTCCTGTGATACATAGCGTGTAAGTCTCGTTTCCATTAATCATCATACGAGAAGAAAGAATTCTTTCTTTTGTAGCCAGCTTAAATACTTCTATCTCATAAACACCCTCATCCCATTCCATATAAGCAGACAGCTGACCGTATGGCAGCTTTTTTTGGATTGGCTGCTGATTTACAAATACAGCAAGCTCACTTAAATCCGGTGCAGCGTGAAATAATCGAATAACAGCTTTGGAAATGGTGTTTCTCGGATGGTATGGGGGAAAGGTAGCTAATGGACGATATAGAAATTGATTCATCTCGTAGAGCTGCTGCACGTCTTTATCCCTTCTTTCTCTGCAATGTGTTTTTTGTAGCGTATGCAAGAAAGGGACGATCTGTATAGGCAAAAGAAACATAGAAAAAAGCCTGACAAAAAGTGTCAGGCTCTCGTATTAAGAAGGAGATGAATATTGATGATATTCAGCCAGCTTAATGAACGTTTTTTCATCCTCAATTAATCCGCAAACGCCGCACTGGACTTTGATTTTCGGTCCTTGATAGTTCATGTGAAAAGGAGAAAGCTGATCTCCTTCATATGTTTCGACAATAGCTCCAGTTGCTGGATCAAGTTTCACAGGTTCTGAATGCTGCTCGATGAGATTAAAACGCGTTCTGTTGGTTTTGCAGTTCGGACAAAGATATGGACTTGTCATGGTTCATTCCACCTTTTTATCCGTAGCATGTCCTCCACGCTAAAATCTATGCTTAATCCTTTTGACTTTTATCCAGCTTTTTAAATAACTTGATCATCGTTTTCAGTTCTTCATCATCAAATGATTCAAATCGTTCCATGAAGTATTCTGTTTTCTTTTTCTCAAAATGCTCAGTAATTTCCTTACCCTTATCGGTTAAGTGGATTTTGATGATGCGTCGATCCTCTTTTGAACGGATACGAGTGATCCAGCCTTTTTCTACAAGTGTGTCGGTTACAGCTGTAATATGGCTTGCTGATACACCGAGAATTGAGGCGAATTCCGTTACTTTTTTTGCGCCTTGTTCACGCAGCAGATTTAAAATGAGAAATTCATTCCGAGATAATTCGTTTTCAAGCAAGCTGTTAATTTCATAACGTATTTGCTTAAATACGGTTCTCAGTAAAGTATCCATTTCATACATCATTTGTTTTCTTTGTTCCAATCATTAAACCCCCATTATATTTTAAGATACGACAGAATGCTTTCATTTGTTTTTAGGTATACAAGTCGTATCATTTTCATTATTTTTTATCATGTTATAATATGATGATACCATTTTTTAAATGAAGGGGGCACTAATATGTCTGAAAAACAAGAATTAGCCACATTTGCTGGAGGCTGTTTCTGGTGTATGGTTAAACCTTTTGATGAACAGCCAGGCATTATCAAAGTTGAATCAGGGTATACTGGCGGACATACAGTGAATCCAACCTATGAAGAAGTATGTACAAATACGACAGGCCATAGAGAAGCCGTTCAAATTACCTTTGATCCAGACGTTTTTCCGTATGAGAAGCTATTAGAACTATATTGGCAGCAAATAGACCCAACAGATGATGGAGGACAATTTGGTGATAGAGGAGAGTCCTACCGTACAGGGATTTATGTCCACAATGAAAAACAAAGGCAACTTGCAGAAACATCAAAAGAGCAGCTGAGCCAAAGTGGAATTTTCCAAAAGCCAATCGTGACAGAAATTTTAGAGGCTGGTCCTTTTTATCCTGCTGAGGAATATCATCAGCATTATTATAAAAAGAACAAAATGCACTACGAACGATACCATGTCGGTTCGGGCAGAGCAGGTTTTATTCAATCTCATTGGAGTGATAAATAATGGCTAACGAAAAAGAGCAGCGCATCAAAGAATTAAACCGAATGCAGTACGAAGTGACGCAAAATAATGGCACTGAGCCGCCATTTCAAAATGAATTTTGGGATCATAAGGAAGAGGGCATTTATGTAGATATCATTTCAGGCAAGCCATTGTTTTCTTCTTTAGATAAATTTGATGCCCATTGCGGCTGGCCAAGTTTTACAAAACCGATTGAAGATCAAGAGGTAGAAGAGAAAGTAGATACGAGCCATGGCATGGTGCGGACTGAAGTTCGCAGTAAGACGGCCGACTCTCACCTTGGTCATGTATTCCCTGACGGCCCAGGGCCAAACGGTCTAAGGTATTGTATTAATTCTGCCGCTTTAAAGTTTATCCCGAAGGATGATCTTGAAAAAGAAGGCTATGGTCATTTGAAACACATCTTTCAATAATTGATTTTAAAAATCGTCACATGGAAGTCAGCTGCTTCCGTGTGACGATTTTTTTATTTTTTATGGTGGGTATGATGTAATTGTTCAATGATGTGAAACAGCTTCTCTTTTGTAATGAGCGGTGCTTCGTTTGATGTGTAATGGGTCAAATGAACTTTTTGAAAATGAGGGTGAAGATGTGGTCTTGGTAAAATGGCATAAAATTGTTCATGTTCAAACAGTGCATCTGCCTCGTGAGGGAATGTGAGCTCCTCGTGAAGTTTTTCTCCAGGTCTTTTTCCGACAACGAGAATATCAGGAGAAGGAACATTGATCTGACCGGCATATTCATGAAATGCTTTCAATAGATCAGCCAGCTGTAATGACTCCATCTTGAGGATGAATGTTTCGCCGCCTTTCATCATGATAGCTGCTTCAAGCGTGAGAGATACAGCTTCTTCGATAGACATAAAAAAGCGTGTCATCTTAGGATCAGTTACAGTTAGAGGTTGTTCATTTAACAACTGTTGAAGCATGATGGGGATGACGGAACCCCTTGATCCAAGCACATTGCCAAACCGGACAGAGCAAAACCTCGTTTTCTGATTTGAAATACTTTCATTCGCTTGAAAAAACAATTTTTCTGAAATTAATTTTGTAGCTCCCATGGCATTTGTCGGAGAAACCGCTTTGTCGGTTGAAATGTTGACAACATGACTAACTTCATGTTCAAGTGCTGCTTCAATGACATGCTGTCCGCCGATGATGTTGGTTTGGACAGCTTCAAACGGATTATCTTCGCAGGTGGGTACTTGTTTGAGTGCAGCTGCATGGAAGATGATATCTACCCCTTTGACAAGCTGCCTGACGCGGCTGGCATCCCTCACATCTCCAAGTGCAAATACAACCTCTGGATTTGCCGCATATTCATTTTTCATCATGTATTGTTTACTGTCATCTTTACTGAAGACAATGACCTTTTTAGGAGAGCAGGCTGTTAATTTTTTCACAATCTGCCGGCCAATCGAACCCGTACCGCCTGTGACCAAGATGATTTTGTCACGAAAAAAGGTCTTCAAACTCGTTTCTATTTGTTTGGACATATCTAATCCCCCAACTCTCATTTCTCTACTTTGCATCATATGTGAAAGAGTGGAAGACGTTTGAGGAAAAGAACCACTTCATGCATAAATTAGTTGAACCAATTATAACCATCTGCTTGACGACTTAATAGAATATGTAGAGATAGAAGATTAAGTAGAATAGCGAGGCACCTGAAGAACTTCAGTACGGTGATCAGTTCAGCTCTCAGAATGTATTCTCTGATACTGAGCTGCGCGAGGGGAGAAGATCATACATGTATAGGGGAAATCGTATTTTAGCTATGATACCAGCTTTTAGCAGCAAGCAGGAACATCATGCTGAACACATTCGCGTATTGGCGGAGCGGCCGCTGATCTATTGGACCATTCAGCCATTATTACAAATGATTGAATTAGATGAAGTCATCGTATCTTCAGAGGATGTGAATACTCAAATCATTTCATCTCACTACGGAGCAAATGTGATTGAACTGCCAAGCACACATGTGACGGAACAAACACCTTCTTTAGTAGCTGTGAAGCATGCGCTTGCTTATTTAGAACGAGAGGGAAAGACGTTTGATATTGTTTTGTATTTGCATCCATCATCACCACTAAGGCAGACGGCAGATATTGAGAACTGCTTACAGCTTCTAGTAGAGGGTGGATATGATTGTGCGGCTTCTTTTACAGAGGCGTTAGAAAATCCAAATGAAACTTGGACACTTCATGACACCAATGAAGCCAGCCTGTATAAGGACAATCATTATTTTTTTGTACCAACTCAGGAGCACCCTTATACGTATGGACGTTTAAATGGAGCTGTCTATGCGTTTCATGTTCCATATGCAAAAGAATGCATTCATTCCTTTTTAGAAGGATCTGTTGGTGCATATATGATGGATCATGCGCAATCGCTTGTTGTGAAAAGTGAGGAAGATCGGAAAAAGGCAGAGAAGAATTTATTGGCTCGGCAAGATGCAGAAGGAACGGCATAAGATGATGGCAATTAGAAAAAGCGCCCGGTCATAGGGCGCTTTTGACTATTTCATAAAGTCTGTAAGGCAGCGTATCAAATGTGTTCCAGCGAACGACTTGCTCGTAATTGTTCTCTGCAACCGATTGTCTTTGTTGAGGGTTTGTTACATAGTGCTCGACCTGCTTAATCAAATCGTTTTCATGTGTGTAAAAAGCGAAGCTTGAAAATGCCTGTGACGGTTGTAGATCTGTCAACTGAAAGCCTCCGCTTGCAGCGATATCAAATGCTCTGTTGTTGAGGCTCATATTTTGAACATTGGCTTTGTTTTGATTATAGGCAAATTGCGCGGGCCTGTGCGGATTCAGAACAATGGCTGATGTTTGATAGATGTTTGCCATCTGCTCGGGACTCAGCCAGTGGGTCATCAGTGAGAGATCACGATATCGTCTGCGTGATTTATTCAACACGCGATGCCACTCTTTTCCTGCTACGAGAATGCGCCATTTGTTTTGATGTAAGAGTGTATTGATGGCTTTGATGCGGTTTGGATAAGGGTAGCCAATGAGTGCAATGTCATAGATGCACGACTCATGTGGTGATTTTTTTTTCTGAAATACGTGTGTATTGGTTGGAATGGGAAAGTAGTGCGTGTGATCAGCGCCCAGTTGTTTGTAAAATGACAAAGCACCTTCGTCAATCGTTAAGATCAGCTGTGCATCACTTACACATGCAGCTGACACATCTATATAAAAAGGGTCTTCTGTCATCCACAGTACAACGGGGATCTTTTCTTGTTTGAATTGATGAAGCAGTTCTGTTGGAATATGATCACCGATCATCATGAAAACAAAATCCGGAGAAAATGTCCGGATTTTGTGCATATGAGCGGGTAGAGTTTCCCTTTCCACCTTGACGCATGAAAAGGGGGAATCAATGAAGCTATCTTCTATCCATTGATCGAACATCCGATAGATTCCACCGTAGCCAGAGCTGATATAAAGAAGCTTCATGATGGCCCTCTCACATTAAGATGTGAACGTAACACTTTCTACTTTATCTACATCTAATAGAGTCGTTGCAGAGCCCGTAGGTGTCACAGAGCTTTCTTGTGTGACGAAAA
This sequence comes from Bacillus sp. FS02, assembly GCF_024398395.1. NCBI lineage: Bacteria > Bacillati > Bacillota > Bacilli > Caryophanales > Bacillaceae > Bacillus > Bacillus sp. FS02. The sequence goes on from NZ_CP074101.1 coordinate 3,670,206, forward strand.
CAACACCTGTTGAAGCATCGAATGATACGAATTGAACGGGTCCGATTAAGTCACCTGAGTCCATGACAATGCTAATGACTGTTCCAGGTGCAAGTCTTGCGAAAATCCATCTTGCTGGTTGAGATACGTCGAGTGTTGTAGCAGAATCTGAAGGTGATGCTTCAGCAGCTACCTCACTAAATAAATCGTTCAATTTTTCTTCCACTTGAACTCCTCCTTCTTCGAGATTAACTGTTAACGCATGACTAAGCGGTTTGAAAAACAGCTTTAATAGCTCTTTTTTTAATTCGGCACGCTTTTCGCTCATGTTTTCCCCATCCTTTCTTCATCCATTCAAACACACCACTATGTATATGCCGTTCTCTTTTTTTGGTATAAGCAGAATGCTCATTCCTTGCTCTTTTTTTCATTTAATGACTTCACACATTTTTGAAAAATGTTTTCAAATGCTGATGCTAAATGAAGTGATCCTCATACTCTAGTAAAGATCAAACGAGAAGAAAGAGGGAATCTGAATGGAATTTGAACAACTATTAAATGGCTGGAACGAAGAATTACTAGAAACAGAAGGAATACTTGAAGTTGTGTTGATAATACTTCTTCTTCATCTTTTAGAGGAAAGTGAGGAAGGGAATGCGTCAGAGATTAAAGAATTGCTGCGCCCGTGGCTTGAGCTCGGCATTCCGCTGCCGCGTGTTCATTTAGTCAATGGAGATGTGCTGCAAAACGTGGTTGTCGTACAATTGTTTGACTCAGTAGCAGTCTTTAAAAATGCGACAAATCAGCTAAGAGTAAGTGTTCCTTATGTGAACATTGTCAGCTGGGGGGCTTTTTAATCTATTTAAAAAAGGATAATGGTCATGAAAGTATCAGTGATATTAACAAGCTACAACAAACCTGATTTCATTGAACGTGTGCTAAAGAGTGTGGTAGAACAAACGTATCAGCATTGGGAGCTTTTGATCATGGATGATGGCTCTGAACAAGAAACGATCCAAAAGATGCAGCCTTATTTAGTGGATAAGCGCATTCAATTGTATTCTCATCAAATTCATCCTGCAAACCGGCTGAAGACTGTACGTTATGCAACGCTAATTAATGAAGCATTAACACGTATAACAGGTGAGCTGGTTTGTTATGTAACTGATGATACAGTCTACAGAAAAGATCGTTTAGAGAAAATGGTCGAGGTTTTTCAATCGAAGCCTCACATAGATATCGTCTATTCCTCGCAGCGTGTCGTGCATGTGAATCAGCATTTGGTGGAAACGGCGAGCTTCGTTCGAGAAGCAGATCAAGTGTTGGAGCATGCATCCTTTCAAGTCGACCATTGCTCTGTTATGCATAGAAGCCGGCTGCTTTCGCTTATTCATGAAAAATACGGACAATACTGGGCCGACGAACCAAAACATTGGCATCATGCTGACTCTGTGTTTTGGATGAGACTGAATCATTTTGCTGCGTTCTTTCCATTACAAGAAGTACTTGATACCACATTTAAAACGCCACAATCATTCCATCATATGTTTGCGAGTATGCCCTACGATTTAATTGACGGAGCTGTGATTGAAAGAGAAGGCGCTTATTATCAAATCGCTAGCGGATTTCTTCATCGCATTGACAGGCGCTGGGTGAATGAAAAGAACAGGCGTGCAATTCGTGTTCCTTCCTTATGTACGATGAAATATGAAATGAACGAGCCGCTGACAGTCCCGAATTATACAGTCGTTACCGCAGATAACGGCAGAACATTTTATTATATTGAACATCAGACAAAAAGACGGTTTGCTTCAAGACGTGATGTGCAATATTTTCAGTTTCATCAAAAGGAGATATACACGGTCACAAAACAGCAGCTGGAGACGTTTAAGGATGGCAAGATCATTCAAGTATCTCCTATATTCAGCCCGCCAAATAGACGGCTGTTTAAATGGAAACAAGATGTCTATTTATTTGTGCATGATACCTTTTGCCGAATTGTCCCTGAGGTAGTGAAAATATTTGCGTTTTACCATCAGCCAATCAAACTACAACCTTCTCAATTTACATTTTTTCAAGAAGGAAAGCCAATTGTGCCGCTGTATATGGAGTCTCTTCAGGAATTTGACTTGTCTCTTTATCAAACGTCAGGGCGAAAGCACTCCTCCTAAGAGGGGTGCTTTTTTTAGAATTGACGAAAAAAGCAGGAGATCGACAGGAAAAAGCGAAACGTGAAAAGGATAGGGGAAACACGTTGAATATCATCAAGCCGCTGAAAATTGGGCAATACAGTGCCGAATTTTCGGCATAGAAAGTGAGGGGGAAATAGTGGGGAAGGTTGTCGAAAGAGCGGATTGGTTTGAATTAATTTTAGAAGCCATCGATGAAGCGATTCACGTTGTAGACGATCAAGGGGTCACCATCTTTTATAATCATAATGCAGCGAAGTTCGACTGTTTAGCGAAAGAAGAGGTGATTAGCAAGTACATACTGGATGTGTATCCTTCATTAACTGAAAAGACAAGTACACTCATGCATGTACTTAGAACAGGAAAACCCATTTATCATTCGTTGCAAACCTATTTGAATAAAAATGGAGAAAAAATTGAGACCGTCAACACCACACTGCCCATTATGGAAGGCAGCAAGTTAATTGGGGCGGTAGAAGTAGCGAAGGATGTGTCGAAGCTGTCGGCACTTTCGAATCGTTTAGATCAAAAAAAACGAACGGATGGTGCCGCGGAGACCACTCAAATGCTCGATTTTTCTTCATTTTTAACAAATGATCCACACTTAAAAGAGATGCTGGAGAAAGCGGAAAAAGCTGCTGCATATCCTTCATCGGTTATGGTCTTCGGGGAAACTGGGACAGGAAAAGAGGTACTCGTACAAGCGATTGTTCATGCATCTGATCGGAAAGATCAAGTCTTTATCCCGCAAAACTGCGCTGCTCTTCCAGAATCGCTGCTTGAAAGTCTTTTATTCGGGTCTGTCAAAGGAAGTTATACGGGCGCAATAGATCGCAAGGGGTTGTTTGAGTTAGCAGATGGCGGTACGCTTTTTCTTGATGAGTTGCAAGCGATGCCGCTTACGCTTCAAACAAAATTACTGCGTGTGTTAGAGGATGGTGTTGTCCGCCGGATAGGTGATGCAAAGGCGGTTCAAGTAAATGTCAGAGTGATTACTGCTCTCAATATCGACCCATTTGAAGCCGTTAAAAAACAAATGTTAAGAGAAGACTTATTTTATAGACTGCATGTGTCATCATTTCATATCCCGCCGCTTCGCACAAGGAAGCATGATATCCAGCTGTTATCCCGCCACTTTATTCAAATGTATCATCAGCAATTTTCTAAAAACGTCAACCGCCTTTCTGAAGAAACCGTCCAAGTATTTATGGCCCATCAGTGGCCAGGGAATGTCAGAGAATTAAAACATACGATCGAGCATGCCGTCTTGATGATGCCAAAGGAAGCAGAAGAAATCACCCCAGCATATCTCCCTGCCCATTTGCGGACGCATCAGATAGAAAGTTATCCGCCAGAGTCCTCATTAAAAAGTCAAGTGATGTCATTTGAACAAACGCTGATTCAAGAAGCCTTAAGACAGCACGCAGGGAATATTAAGCAAACGGCAGCCGCTTTAAAAATTCCTCGACAAACATTGCAGTATAAACTAAAAAAATATACAGATGCCGAAAAGTAGGCACTTCAAACAGGTGAATGTGACGGAAAAGCTCCTTTTGTAAAGAATAGGGGCATTTTCCCATGTTGGCACATAACTTGCATAGTATAAAGTGAATGCTGATAGGGGGAATGGATATGAATCAAAAACTGTATCAACCTGCGCGACATTGGAAGGACATTGAACTTTGGAAGGACGTACCCGAGGAAAAGTGGAACGACTGGATTTGGCAGCTGACGCATACGGTCAAAACGCTTGAAGATTTAGAAAAAGTCGTGAACTTAACAGAAGAGGAAAAAGAAGGGGTGAAGATTTCCACGAAAACCATTCCACTCAACATAACACCCTACTATGCCTCACTGATGAATCCAGACGATCCAAGATGCCCAATTCGTATGCAGTCTGTACCAATTGCAGAGGAGCTTCATAAAACAAAATATGACCTCGAAGATCCGCTCCATGAAGATGAGGATTCACCTGTTCCAGGTTTAACGCACCGCTACCCAGATCGTGTGCTGTTTCTTGTCACAAATCAGTGCTCCATGTACTGCCGCTATTGTACGAGAAGGCGCTTTTCCGGTCAGATCGGGATGGGCGTGCCGAAAAAGCAATTAGATGCCGCCATTGGATATATTAGAGAAACCCCTGAAGTGCGGGATGTGTTAATTTCAGGCGGTGACGGGCTGTTAATTAATGATCAAGTGCTTGAATACATTTTGAAAAACTTACGAGACATTCCTCACGTTGAAATCATTCGAATTGGAACACGTGCACCGGTCGTGTTTCCGCAGCGAATTACAGATGAATTGTGTGAGATTTTAAAAAAATATCATCCGGTTTGGCTGAACACTCACTTTAATACAAGCATTGAAATCACAAAAGAAGCGAAAGAAGCGTGTGAGCGACTTGTCAATGCTGGCGTGCCTGTTGGTAATCAGGCGGTGATCCTAGCAGGGATTAACGACAGTGTTCCAATTATGAAGAAGCTGATGCATGATCTCGTCATGATTCGCGTCAGACCTTATTATATTTATCAATGTGATTTATCTGAGGGGATCGGCCACTTTAGAACACCGGTTTCAAAAGGCCTTGAAATCATTGAAGGCTTAAGAGGACATACGAGTGGTTATGCCGTGCCAAGCTTTGTTGTAGATGCACCAGGCGGAGGAGGTAAGATCACCTTACAGCCAAATTATTTATTATCTCAAAGCCCAGAGAAAGTGGTCCTGCGTAACTTTGAAGGTGTGATCACCTCTTATCCGGAGCCAGAACATTACGTCGCAGGCCAAGCAGATGCGTATTTTAATGAAATCTATGAAGAAAAGAAAGAACCCGCCATTGGCATAACTGCTCTATTTGAGGATGAAGCAAGATCCTTTACGCCTGAAAATTTAAGCCGAATGAAACGAAGAGAGTCTTATGAAACGAATCCTGAACATGATACGCTCAAAAACAAACGTGAAAAACGAGATGAATTAAAAGAGAAGAAATATCAAGCCCAGCTCAAAAAAGAACAAACCGTAAAGGAGGAGAAATAACGTTGCTGACATGTGATTGGTGTGAGGAGAAGAAAGCGAACGCAGGAGAGACCACAGTCTATTGGGAACTCATCACGGGCACACAATCGATTGAGATTTTGGAAACGCCTTCGATTTCTTGCACGCATTGCGGGATGACGTATCAGAAGGATGAGACAGTAAAAGAGATAGAAGATCAATTAATTTTAGTCGATCAAACAAAACTTCCAGAAAAAATCTTATATGCAGAATTAATGAGCATGGAGCGGTTATTAAAGCGTAATTACTTTGATTTTTCTTCATAAGTTGTACCTCCGCCTATACAAGTCATCAAATTCCTGTATAATATAACAACAAAATAGAGTGTCGCGGAGGGAAAAACAGGTGAAGTCGTTTTACCATTATTTAATGAAGTACAGACATCCAAAACCAAAGGATGACATCAGTCATTTTGCAAATGCTGCTTATGAAGATCACAGCTTTCCTAAAGCATCCACTGATTATCATGAGCTATGTGCCTATTTAGAGTTAAATGGGGACTATTTAAGCTCCATGACGACATTTGATGAGGCTTTTGAGCAATACGAAGTAGAAGTCAAAAAAAAATAACACACACAACCGCTTGTTCCGTATGGAAGAAGCGGTTTTTTCATGAAGAAATAAAATGGCGTTTTGCATGGTGTGGTTGCCCATGCAGAATTCCTTGCGCCGGCATACGATACGTTAAGACCAAAAGTCGGGCAAGGGGGAGACAGAATGAAGGCGAAAGCACCAAAATATAAAGTAGGGGATATTGTCGTCGTTGTCATGTACGGCACAGTTGGAACGATAACAAAAGTCCATCAAATTGACCAACATTATCTATATGAGGTCAATCATAATGAGGTGCTTTATTTTGAAACATCACTCCAGCTTTACGATGAGTACGACGGGGTGATTGTAGATACAGAAAAGCTGGACATTGAATATGAGTTCCTCATTGGCGATGTTGTATATGTAAAGGATTACGGGAAAGAGCTATTTAAAATCATTGGCCATCGGACTGAGATATGGCGCTACCTTGAAGATGGCTGGGAAGATGTCATTTATGAACTGACAAGGTTAAAAGACGGAGAATGGCTGGAAACAGAAGAAGAAGACTTGACGCTTGTCCTAAGAAAATATGAGATGGATCAGTTTGTTCATCAGCTTCTTTTTGTGCATTACGTTGGAGAAACCTCAAAAGAAATAGAGGAAGATATGGTGCAAACCGCTCTATTACAGTTAGAAGAGAAACAAGAAAGCGAAGCATCACTAGAATTTCTCGCTGTATCTATAGTGGATGAGCTTCTTGATATTTACAATGATTATAAAATTCTTTATGAATTTTTCAAAGACCCAGAATATAAGGATATGATGGACTTTATTTTGGAAAGTTTAAACGAGCATTTTGGTTAAAAGAAGACTTGTCCTAACACGAATAAAAAGTAAGGAACACAGAAAAAAGCAATCACATAAAACCATCCCCTCAAGATACGGCCCATCACCTGATCAAAAGTATGTCCATCTAAAATGCTTAACCATTTCATTGCCTCATGCCCCTTTTCTTTTCGTTTACTGCATTTATATGTATGGAATGAGCCATTATGACAAACTGTAATAAAAATAAGGCGACGTTCATACATCATAAAAAAGGAGGCGGAAAGCAATGAAAGAAGCAGATTTGGTGATTGATACAGAGGAAATTGCAGAATTCTTCTACACGGAGCTGGTCAAAAGAGGGTACATACCATCTGAGCTGGAAACGTTTGAGCTTGCCGATATTACATTTGAATATATGCTGAGGAAAGCAATGATAGTTGAAGAAGAGGCGTGGTAGGCACTATACTTTGAAGAGATTCTGAGTAGAAAGGGAGGGGAATTGTTTCGCGTGTATGTCATCATTTTTTTCCTTTTGTTTGGCGCCATCGCAGCGCTTATGGTGTCTGGCATGTTCCAGGAGTTGGACAACCAGATCATCTTATCGTTTGAAAACATCAGACTTCCTTTTTTAAATGATGTCATGCTGACTTTGACTGACTTTGGTATCAGTGCGCTGCTTGTCCCAATCATGCTCATCTTTAGCGTGGTGCTGTTTATGTATAAACGCTACCACTCTATTATGCTGCTTTTTCTACTATATATAGCAGAAAAAACGGTCAATCATGAACTGAAAGGACTATTTGCTAGAGAGCGTCCAGCCTTTGATCATCTAGTGAATGAGACCTATTACAGCTTTCCGAGCGGACATTCTATGAATGCAGCAACGATCTATCCATTTATCGCCTATCTATTCATTGAAATGGTTCCGTGGCTGAAAAAGAGACAAAAAGCAGTCTACATGGTGACAGGATGTTGTGTGCTGATGATCGGCATCAGCAGGATGTATATCGGTGTTCATTATGTCACTGATGTAGCAGGGGGCTTTGCGATAGGACTAGCTTTATTTCTCATATGTAAAAAGATTGACGAAAAATTGTCTGTCATTCGACAAAAATAGAAGAAGGAAATTCATAGATCCCAGCCAATTTTATATAAAAGGGGAGGGATTTGAATGCAATTGACGTTGAGATTTTTTCAAAAGAAACCTTCAGCTTATCACTTAACCATTTATCAAACACCTGAATATGGTGCAGAAAGCGGACATCAGCCTGTGTACCGGACAAAGATTGGCGGCAGGACACACCTTGATGTACTGGAAAAAGCATTCTCGACATTTAATGTACAAGATACAGTCCCTAATGATTACAATGCACGGTTTATCACAACTGGGGATATCGTTGTGATTGATGACCAGAAAAAAGGGAAGTGCTACTACCAGCTCTTTCCGGCAGGATGGAAACGCAGTGAACGTCTAATGACGATGAGTTAAATATAAACGACGATGCCAGCTTTACTTTCAGCTGGTATTTTCTTTTTTGAACGCAATCGTTTATAATAAATGGGACTAAACACATGTTAAACGTAAGTGGAGGCTAAAAAATGAGTGTACATATTGGAGCAGAAAAAGGACAAATTGCAGAAACGGTATTGCTGCCAGGCGATCCGCTTCGTGCGAAATATATTGCAGATACATACTTAGAAGATGTTGTGTGCTATAACGAAGTGCGCGGCATGTATGGTTATACTGGAACATATAAAGGAAAACGCATTTCTGTACAAGGTACTGGAATGGGCGTGCCGTCTATTTCGATCTATGTGAATGAGCTGATCCAAAGCTATGATGTTCAAAACTTAATCCGTGTTGGTTCTTGCGGAGCGATCAAAAAAGATGTCAATGTACGTGACGTCATCTTAGCTCAAACATCATCAACAGATTCTCAAATGAACCGTGTGGCATTTGGACCGATTGATTACGCACCATGTGCTGATTTTGGTTTACTGAAAAAAGCCTACGACACAGCAGAAGCGAAAAATGTAGCTGTGCGTGTTGGGAATGTATTTACAGCAGACCAGTTTTATAATGAAAAACCACTTGAGCTGATGGACCAATATGGAATTCTAGCGATCGAAATGGAGACAACGGCTCTTTATACGCTTGCTGCAAAATTTGGCAGAAAAGCGTTGTCGATTCTGACAGTGAGCGATCATGTGCTAACAGGAGAAGAAACAACTGCTGAAGAGCGTCAAACGACATTTGACGAAATGATCTTAATTGCACTAGATTCTGTTTTATAATAGTATAAAGGGTGTGCTACGATGTAGCGCATCTTTATTTTTTTAGTAGAGCAAAAGGAAGGTATGTCATGAAGAAAAGCTATAAAATACTCTCAATCGCATCGATTCTTGGTTTGACGGCCGCATTATCAGGCTGCCAGTTGCTGGATCAGAAAAGCGGTACCACTGAATCTAACAAAACAAACGAACAAAAGAACGCAGCAAGTTCATCATCCCAGCAAAACTCAAACGATACGGCAGATTCATCTAATCAAGAGCTGACGTTAAAGAGTGAATATTTCAATGACATCAAGGTAGTGAGCGGACTGAAGACCATTCAAAACCCTGAAAATGTGCTTGCTTTAGTGAACAAAGAATATGCACTGCCAGGAACCTATAAACCTTCTGATCTCGTTGTACCAAAAGTGGAATTCTCTTTTTCAGAGGATATTGAAAAACGATATATTCGAAAAGAAGCAGCGGAGGCACTTGCAAAGTTATTCAAAGGTGCTAAAAAGGAAAACTTTGAGCTTGCTGCAGTATCTGGCTATCGTTCCTATGATCGTCAAAAAGTCATTTTTGATAGTGAAGTGAAACTAAAAGGGAAAGAAAAAGCCCAAGAAGCCGTAGCCTTACCAGGCGAAAGTGAGCATCAAACAGGTCTTGCCATGGATATTTCCTCAAAAAGTGCCGGCTTTGAAATCTCTGAAAAATTTGGTGAAACACCTGATGGTAAATGGGTAGCCAAAAACGCTTATAAATATGGCTTTATCATCCGTTATCCAAAAGGGAAAGAAGACATCACGAAATATGAATATGAGCCGTGGCACTTGCGCTATGTAGGGAAAGAAGCTGCAAAAGCGATGCATGATCATGATTTAACTTTCGAAGAGTATATGAATAAAGTGAAGAAAATATAAACAAATAAAAGGCCTCCCGAAGCTGGGAGGCCTTCTTTTATACGCCGTTTTAAAAAAAGAACAAACCTGCTAAAGCGAAGCCGGTAATAAAACCGAGACCGATGCCATAAGCTGCACCCCAGCCATAATAACCTCCGTAATATCCATAACCAAAGCCCCCGCGGGACCCGCCGACTGGCCGGATATAAACTTTGCGGTTTGACACCCGCTCAATACGTCCAACATGTACTCTGCCATTTCGATCAGTAATTCTAGCTACTTTCCCCATATGCTGCTGACAAAGTTTATAGTAGCGCTCCATGTTTTTCCTCCTTATGACAAACTCTTTTCACTCTTATCCTATGCGAAAGACTTCATAGAGTTTGGACAAAACATATAGGAGATTCGCTCATTTTATACTGTACATTCAAATACAAGGTGACTCAGATGTTCTCGGTGTGTTTGAATCAGGTCATAGTGTGTCTGTAATGTATCATAAAGAGAAGATGGTATTTGATCTGATAATTCCATTTCGGTCGGCTCTTCCTGCACCATGTGTTCATCAAATGAGAGAATCTGAATGTCACGGAATCCTGCGGACGCTAACTTTTTTTTCCATTCAGGAAATAAAAAGAGGGAGTGAAACCCATAAAACTCCCGAATGGTTGCCTGTTCTTTTGAGGGGAGCGGCACTTTTAACACAGCCTCATTTGCGATCAATTGCTTTCCAGGAGCAAGCACCCGTTTGATCTCAGCAAGCGCAGCAGGTAAATGGGTGAAACTTAAAACAGACTCACTGATCAGTAGAGAGAACGAGTCATCTGAAAATGGCAGGTGTTCGATCGATGCTTGCTGTGCACGGAAAGGTAGTTGTTCCCGCTCGAATCGCAGATTGGCTTTTTCAATCATCAAAGGGTGTGTATCAATCGCCTCTACTTCATAACCTAAATGTCCTAGATAGGCGGCTGTTTGTCCTGTGCCGCATCCAACATCCAGTATACGATCGTCAGACGCCAAGTGAAGATGCTCAATCATCGTTTTTGTTAGCTCAATTCCGCCAGGATGGGCACCTGATACACCAAAATAGGCAAGCATTTCTACATAGTCACTCATGGAATCCCTTCTTTCTTTATCATGTTTCTCTCTAAAGATTATGCATTGCAAGGCGAAATGGCTTATCTTTTCAAATAGAAGTTTGATCCTTTGGTTGACGGATGAAGAATCGTCCTTGATAATAATGAAAGGAGATAAAGGTGGTGTTTTTTTGAAAAAACAATTCAAGTTCGTGATAGCCATTCTGGTGACAGCAGCGCTTTCCTCAGCGATTACATTTGTGATCACAAAACAAGGTGCTGTCAGCGTTTCAGGAGATGAGAAGTTTAGTAAACTCATGGCTGCATATACGAAGGTAAAAAACGAGTATTACGAAAAAACGGATGATCAAAAACTAGTAGACGGTGCGATTCAAGGAATGATTGCATCACTTGATGATCCATACTCTACATATATGGATCAGGAGGAAGCCGAAGGGTTTAACAACACCATTTCATCTTCATTTGAAGGAATTGGTGCACAAGTAGAAGAGAAGGATGGACAAATTTTAATTGTCGCACCGATTAAAGGCTCTCCTGCTGAAAAAGCTGGTTTGAAACCTCATGATCGTATTTTAAAAGTGGATGGTAAAAGTACAAAAGGCATGTCAGTGAATAAAGCCGTTTCTCTTATCAGAGGGAAAAAAGGAACGGATGTCAAACTGCATTTGAACAGACAAGGTGTTGGAAATGTGGATGTCACGATCACAAGAGATACGATTCCACTTGAAACGGTGTATGCAAAACTAACAAAAGATAAAATAGGCGAAATCCAAATCACTTCTTTTGCTGAAACCACGTCTAAAGAGTTAGATAAAGCGATTGATGACCTCGAGAAAAAAGGGGCAAAAGGTTTTGTCATTGATCTGAGAGATAATCCAGGCGGCATTATGACAGAAGCAATTGAAATGAGCAATGACTTTATCGATAAAGGAAAAGTCATTATGCAGGTTGAGGAAAAAGGAAAGAAACAAGTGTACAAAGCGGAAAAAGAACGCAAAGTTCATCAGCCGGCAGTTGTTCTTGTAAACGGCGGTTCAGCGAGTGCTGCTGAAATCATGGCGGCAGCTCTGCACCAATCCTCTAGCATTCAACTTGTTGGAGAAAAGACATTTGGTAAAGGGACTGTTCAAAATGCGCAAAGCTACAATGATGGTTCTAGTGTGAAATTAACCATTGCCAAGTGGCTGACACCAGACGGGTCTTGGATTCACAAAAAAGGAATTGAGCCACAGGTGAAAGCATCTCTACCGAGTTATGCGAAGCTGCCATACTTAAGTCCGAAAAAGACGTATCAACTGAATGATGATGGAGATGAAGTCAAAGCGGCTCAAAAAATGTTCCAAGCGCTTGGCTACAAAGCAAAAGCCAATGGAGAATATGATCAAGCATTCCAGTCGGTCGTGAAAAGTTTCCAATCAGATCACGATCTAAAGGCTGATGGTATTCTGACAGGGGACACAACGACGGTACTGATGACAAACATCCAAGATAAGCTCAAGAAAAATGATACGCAAATGAAAAAAGCCATTGAAGTGTTGAAAAAAGAAATGAAATAGAAAAAGCAGTCCTCATCAGGGGACTGCTTTTTTTCTTGTGTTACGCTTTGTTAGCCACAGGTTCCGTTGTTTTCCCATTCTTTTCAAACAAATCACTTGTCACAGAATTAGATGTGACATTCTTCTGGAAGAATGGATTCAATATCAAGATGACCACAACGTTTGCTAGTAAACCGAGAAAGCCTTCATAAAGGCCGAATGTCATTTGTGTCATATTCGCTGTAAAGGTCACGATAATTCCTACGATGAGCCCCGCAATCGTTGCTTCTCTCGATTGTTTTTTCCAGAACAAGCTGATGGCAATGGCTGGGAAAATTTGAACCATTCCAGAAACACCAATGAGCTGAAGCGTTACAAGTGCTGTTGGGAAGAGCATTCCGAATAGTAGAGCCAGCCCAATGACGATAAATACCATTGAACGAGTGATCATGGTCAATCTTTTAGGTGACACATTTGGATGGATTAAATCACGGTACAAATTATTGGCAAATAAATTCGACGCCCCAATGGCCATGATCGAACATGGAATGAGAGAAGCAAGTGCAATCGTTGAATACGCAAGCCCCTGCATCACGCCGCCATATGACGTCTGAATTAAATGAAGAAGAGCAAATCTTGGATTTGTATCTTCCGGTAAGACTAAAAAGGCAATGAAGCCAAGGAAGATGACCAAAATCAATACAATGTTGTAAAGAGGTAAAAACATACTGTTTTTACGGATGGCATCTGCGCTTTTGGCTGTGAAAACACCAGTAGCTGCATGAGCCCACATAAATAATGCGAGTGCAGAAACACCTGATGCGGTAATAAACCACAAAATGCCTTTAGGGCCGCTTTCAGGAATCGTCAGAAGCTGTGGGGCCTCCTTAGCTAACGTATTCATCATTGGTGTCCAGCCGTTAAAATGAATAATCGGGAGGGAAACGACCATAAAGAGCATGATCACCCAAACAAGAATATCTTTAATAATGGCTGTATATGTAGGACCTTTAATACCACTGAAAAATGTATAAAGTGCAACTAAAATAAATGAAATCATAACAACTGCATTCACATTAATATAACTCGTTCCAGCGACAGTTAATGTATCTTGAATCCCGCTTAGCTGAAGACAAATGTATGGTATGAGCATGAGTACACCAACAATGGCAATCAAACTAGATAACAGTTTACTGTCAAATCGCTCACGTGCATAATCAGCAAGTGTTGTCAGCTTGTGATTTTTTGCAACCGTCCAAAGTTTTGGTAAGAAGAAATACGCAATAAAATAAGCAAGAACTGAATAGGGGATAGCGAAAAAAGCAACACTTCCCGCTGTATAAGCTGTACTTGTGAGCCCTAAAAAGGTATAAGCAGTATATAAGTCTGCGCCAACAAGGAACCAGACGAGAAGCCCGCCAAATTTTCTCCCGCCAACAGACCATTCTTCGACTGATTGTCTTGATGATTTATCACGACCAGCGGCAAAACCGATGACCACGACGATGAAAATAATACTTGCAGTAATCAATAAAGCTGTTAAGTTTCCTTGCATTCGTCAGTTCCTCCATTTGAATGTTGCATCCTGTAAATGATAAATGTGCAAACGGGTGTGAGTACAATCCATAGTAAGAGCCAGAAGTGGAAAAAAGGCAGCCCGATGACAAATGGATGAATACGATTCACAAAGGGGAGCAGTGCAAGCTGTCCAATGAATGGAATCGCGATGAGTAGCGCCAGTATCAGTTTTTTGTTCATGTTTTCCTCCTCTAATATTTTGTAATTTCATAATAATAGCAGTTGTCAGATTAGATCACAAGACCATTTTCAGAAAAAACAATCATTTTTATGAATATCATACTAATATAACGCTTTCATTTTTAAAAGGAGGTAAATAGTGAAGAATGTGAAAGGAAGACTTGAAAATAAGTATGGAAAAATAATATTTAGAGCAAATAAAAAAGCCCCAGCATGACGCTGAGACTGTGCCGTATTTTATAGGAAATCAGATACTTCTTCGATGTCAAAACGATTGCTTTTGTGAGCTTCTTTTGCTGCTTTCCCGACAGAAATCAACATCACTGGTTCGTATCGACCGCTCACATTGAATTCTTTTACGTACGCTTCTTTGCTGAAACCGCCCATTGCACATGTATCATATCCCATTGCTTTCGCCGCAATCATTAACTGCATAGCAGCTAACGAAGCGTTTGAATACGCAGCTTCACGTGCATATTGCTCGCTTTGGTAAGCACCATTAATTTGCGTCATCAATGTTTCTTTAATATCTTCTGTGATGAAGCCTTGTTCTGCTAGCTCACTGTAGATTTTTTCACCCTTTAGATTGGCTTCAAGGTCACCTAGCACAGCAATCACAGCTGATGCTTGAGAGACTTGTTTTTGGTTGTAAGCAATTGGAAGAAGTTTTGCTTTTGATTCAGCACTATGGAAAACAGTGAAATGCCAATGCTGAAGGTTCCAAGCAGATGGTGCTTTTGTTGTGATATCAAGAAGCTCTGTTAACTCTTCTTTTGTCATTTCATGAGTTGTATCATACTCTTTTACTGAAGCTCTTTCTTTTAAAATGTCAATCGTTTTTTGATCGCTCGCCATATGGATATTTCCTCCCGTTTTTGCAAATAGTATGGTACAATAAATAAAAAAGTGAGAAACTTACTTATTGTAACTAGAGATATATTTTAAATTGTACACCGTTAGTTTGTCAAACGATTATGAAAAGAAAGGCTGAAATATATGGAATTTCAATTATGTCCAAACATTCAGCAAGCTTTTTTGCTTCTTGGCAAAAGATGGAATGGTCTCATCATTCATGTATTGCTTGATGGTCCGAAGCGGTTTAAAGACCTGACGGACATTATTCCATCCATCAGTCAAAAAATGCTCGCAGAACGCTTAAAAGAGCTTGAGCAAGAAGGAATCATAAAGCGCACTGTACTTCCTGAAACGCCAGTCAAAGTCATCTATTGTCTAACCGAAAAAGGAAGTGCATTACATGGTGTGTTCGGAGAAGTATCGCGCTGGGCAGGGGAGTATGCTGGATCTCATGTAAAAAAGGAGCAAGCCTAGTTTTAGGTTTGCCCAAACGTTTTGTCTCCTAATGAATATGCTGATGTTAGGCACATGACAAAGGAGGAGAAAAGCATGTACCCTCATACTCCGTATTTTCGAGGCGGTGCCCCTGGCATTCCGCCATATGAATCTAGAGTCCCTTTGTTTTTTGGTTTTGGCGCTCCTTTAGTCGGCGGACTGCTTGGCGGATTTCTAGGAAGTGCGATTTTTAATTATCCTCGTCCATATTACCCGCCACCACCACCGCCTGTTCCACCACCTTATGGCGGCGGATATCCACCATATTATTAAGAAAAAAGAGTAAGCCTGCTTCCATTTCAAAGCAGGCTTTTTATAATGGAATATCAATTTCAGAAATGCCTGGATCATCATGCTTTAAAAACATAATTTCTAAAATACCATCTTGATACGAAGCCTTCGTTCCTTTTCTTTTCACAGCAGCAGGCAGGACAACCTTCTTTTGTTTATTCTCTTCAGGAAAATGATCAATAAACAGCAGATTGGCTGTATGTTTGATTTTTACTTTTTCCGTGTTCGGACGATCGAGCTCTATTTTGACAAACACGTGATCTGTCGTCTCAAATACTTCAACATTCGGCTCTTTCTTTTTTTTATCGTCTGTCTCTCTTTCTTTCTGCTTCTGAGACAGCGGATCCTGAAAGGGGAATTGAGCAGAATAATTGGAGCCGAAAACACTTTCCATGACTTGATTGACATATTGCTCAACGTCTTTAGGATCTGAATTTTTTAACGCTTCTTTTGAAAATTGCTTTTGAAAAGGGAATAATCGGTTCCAGTCAAACATGCAAATCATCCTTTCTAAATGCCCTGAATTAGTATATGCCCATAATGTGATGTGCGTGCTATAATATACGATAGGTTTAGAAAGGAATGGTTAGATTGAACGAACAACAATCAAAAGGTGTCTTATATACGGCTGCATCTTTTACATTATGGGGGTTGTTCCCATTATATTGGAAGCTGATGGAGCATATTTCGTCAGGCGAAATTTTAGCGCACAGAATCGTATGGTCCTTTGTTTTTATGTGCGGTATTCTTTTATATTTAAAGCAAGTCCGTCCAGCGATGCAGACTGTGAAAGGTCTGATGATAGATGGAAAAGCACTTTTTTCATTACTTTTATCGGCTATTTTAATTTCGGTCAACTGGTATGTATACATTTGGGCTGTAAATCACGATCTGATGCTGGAAGCGAGTTTAGGGTATTATATTAATCCGCTTGTATCAGTTTTACTAGGCATCATTTTCTTAAAAGAACGACTGAATAAAATGCAAACCACCGCCATTCTCATTGCTGCAGCTGGTGTCATCATCTCAACTGTTCAGTACGGCTCATTTCCTGTCGTGGCTTTCGTATTGGCTTTTAGTTTTGGGTTTTATGGACTGATTAAAAAAAGAATGAGTTTTACGAGTGCCATTGGATTAACCATTGAAACACTGCTTCTTGCACCAGCTGCGCTTGTTTACTTATTTTTCTTCTTAAAAGAACCTGTTGTCACGATGAATCCGAGCAGCTTCGGCTCTCTTGGGCTATTATTTTTTGCAGGTGTCTTTACAGCTGTACCGCTTCTTTTATTTTCTGAAGGAGCCAAAAGAATTCCTTTATACCAAGTTGGTATTTTGCAGTATATTGCACCAACCATTACACTCTTTTTGGGGCTATTTGTGTATCACGAACACTTATCTGCAGCAAAAATCGTGACATTCCTCTGTATTTGGGTGGCGATTTTACTATTTACAACCTCTCAACTCCGAATGAAAAAAACAGCGAATTCTCATTAAAGAGACGAAGCAGTTTGCTTTTTTTTGCAGGCGGATCATGTCATAATAAGTTGTTACCAAAACTGTAGAGGTGATCACATGTCATCAGTCGATGAGCTTGCACACGCTTATCAATCTTTATGGAAAAATCGGCAGCTTAATGTAGTGGATATGACTTCATTACACGAGGCGATACGAGATGATTTGCTTGATGCACGCACCCATCCTCGCGCAAGAAAGTCATTACATCAAAAGTATGTACTCGCTGTGGAAAGAATTTTAGAAAGCACGATTGAGCAGGGTCATCAACTACAGCTGATCAGCTTACATACGAAAAAGCTGCGAGAACTAATTCAAAATGAAGGAAGGAACCACTCATGAAACCAATTCAAACGGAAGATGTCACAGCACATCTTGAATCGTTTTTAAATCGGCCAGTCTTCGTTCATCTTGAAACGACAACTGGTTCTTATTCAGCTCATGTGAATGAGCAAAATATGACGGTCGTGGCGTATATCCGCAACGCAAAAGTCGTCTATTCACAGGCGAAAATAAAAGGACAAGGTCCATACCGTGTCGGGATGAAAACAGAAGATGGCTGGATTTACGCAGAAGGTTTAACCGATTACGTGTTTGATGAACAAGGCCGCCTGCTGTTAGCAGGACACCTGCCAGATGGAAAACTAGCGATCTCATTACAAATTAGTGAAACACCATTTCAGGTGTAGGAGAGAGGGAACAGTGATGAACGAACATGTACTTGTGATGCTGCCTCACCCCGACGATGAATCCTTCGGGGTCGCAGGGCTCATCGCGCAAAGCAGAAAACGTGGAATTCCAGTGACGTATGCATGCGGGACACTTGGAGAAATGGGAAGAAATATGGGAAGTCCAACATATGCTAACCGTGAGACACTTCCTGAATTAAGAAAACAGGAATTAATCAATGCATGTAAAGAAATGGATGTCACAGACTTGCGAATGCTTGGTCTTCGGGATAAAACGTTGGAATTTGAAGATGATGAGTATTTAGCGGATGTGATGGAAAGTATTATTGATGAAGTGAAACCAACCCTTATTGTCACATTTTATCCAGGTCATGGTGTACACCCTGATCATGACGCGACAGGTGAAGCGGTCATTCGTGCTCTATACCGCAAGAAAAAAGAAGACCGTCCTGTCACATACTGCATGGCCATTACGAAAAATCGAGAAGAAGTGCTAGGAAATGCCGATATTGTGATTGATATTACGGATGTAGCCGATATTAAATTAAATGCACTAAGAGCGCATAGAACACAAACAGAAGGCATGCTAAGAGAGCTTGAACAAAAGTTGAAAAACAAAGAACCAGTCGTTCAAAAATGGTTTGATGAAGAAATTTTCTGGACGTATCAATGGAATGACTAAATGAAAGGCAGCTGACTTCAGTCAGCTGCCTTTTCCTGTTGCAGAATGCATACGTCTTTCAATTAACCTGAGACGAACAAATAGGACGATGGCACCTGCGGCAAGCCCAGTAATCAGACCAATCCAATAACCGAACGCTCCAAATGAGGTATACGTGCCAATCAAGTAGCCAGCTGGAAGGCCGATGACCCAGTAAGAGACAAACGCAGCAATCAGTGTATAATTCACATCTTTATACCCGCGTAGAGCTCCCTGAATGGGTGCGGCGATCGCATCTGACAGCTGGAAAAAGATCGCATACATCAAAAAGTGCTGTGTCATTTGTAAAACAGCTGATTCAGTTGTATATAAACCAGCGATCTCAGGTCTAAATAACAAGATGAGTGCTGCGGTACATAATGAGAACAAAACAGCTGTTGCAATGCCAATATAGCTGTAGCTTTTTGCGTCTTTATACCGCATGGCACCGACTTCAAAACCTACAACAATCGTTAAAGCCATTGAGATACTAAGCGGCAGGATATATAAAATAGAAGCAAAGTTCATCGCTGCTTGGTGACTGGCGATTGTCACGGTATCAAAGTGACCCATTAAGAGCGTGACAGCTGCAAAAATACTTGTTTCAAAAAAGATCGCAAACCCAATAGGGATACCGATTTTCAGTATTTGACCCATTCGGGAGACATTAAAACGAGGTAATGTCTGAAACAACCGAAAGGACGCAAACGGTTCGGCTTTGATGACAATACAAATACTCATGATGAAAATCGCCCAATACGTCATCGCAGATGCAAGACCTGCCCCTGCACCGCCGAGCTTTGGAAACCCAAAGTTTCCAAAAATAAAGAGATAATTTAAAACAAAATTAATAGGAAGTGCGGTTAACGTAATGAACATCGTCACACGTGTTTTTCCTAATGCATCAATGAACGATCTCATGACTGAATAACCAAAAAGCGGGATGATTCCAATAGCAAGGAAGCTGAGAAAATGACGGGCAATGGTTTCTACGGATGGTTCAAGCCCAAGTCTCCCTAAAATAAAAGGAACACATAACGATCCAATAACAATCACCACGATACTTAAAAGAAAAGATAAATAAATGGCCTGGAAGACTGCACGAGGAACGTCCTCCCTGCGGCAGCCGCCCATCAGCTGAGCCACTATAGGGGTAACAGCCATTAAAATACCAGCAAGACCAGTATAAACAGGTGTCCAAATGCTCGAACCGATCGCTACACCTGCTAGGTCTTCTGCACTCACTTTTCCAGACATCACCGTGTCTAAAAATGTGATGAGCGAAAGACCTGCTTGTGTAATTAAAATCGGAATCAGTATGGTTAAAAATTGTGCCAACTTTGCTCGAATACTATTCGTTTCTCTCATCATAAGTTCCTCTCTGAACAGAAATAACGAGAGGAATTATATCACGCTATGTAAAAAAATCAATTCTCCGTCGGATTATTTTTCTTTGAGGGCTTCGTTTTTTTGAACATTTGGGCATAAATAAAAGAAAGACTGACAACACCTAAAATGCTGCAAGCATATTGAATCACTTTTTGAATAGTCATATTGAATTCACCTCCATACAAATAGAATGTGCACAATTTGTTATTTTATGACACAAGCGAAAGAAGGAGGGATATGGTGAGATGATCAATCGCACAAATGAAGAAGCGATGTTTAAGTTAGAAATGAAATCTCATTTAACGCAAATTATGATGGATACAAGGAAAATCGTCGATTCGCTTGACCAGACGGAACAATGCCTTCTTTGTGAACTCGAATCATTGCATGATCAGTTTAATGAAATGCATGCAGAGGCTTCCTCGTTTTATTTACAAGCATATATGGAAGAATTCACACCAGGTTTTGCTCAATTTTCTTTAGCCATTGAGAACTTATCTAAACAAAAGCATGGCGCACTGATTGTGATTCAAAGGAGAGATGAGGTGGAGGATTATATACAAAAAGGGACAAACCTCCATGCGAAAATTAGCGCATCATTAATAGAAAGCATTTTCTATCCTGGAAACCCACTTCATGATGGCGCCCTTTTAGTAAAAGAAAACACGCTTGTTTCCGCTGCAAATGTCCTACCGCTCACCTCAAAAAAAGTCAGCCCTTCTCTTGGGACAAGACACCGAGCAGCCATTGGACTTTCTGGCATGACTGATGCCCTTGTTCTTGTGGTATCAGAAGAAACAGGAAAAATGTCGTTTGCGAAAGAAGGCGTCCTCTATCCGTTAACTGTAAAAGACCAAGAAATCAGAAAGTAAACATGAACACAGCATTCTTCATTGGGAAGGGTGCTTTTTTTATTGAGGAGAAAAAACAGGCAATTAAGTAAAAAGTCATTTGATACAGAAAAATTTGTCATGTAGAATAGAACTATGAAACTAGCAACGTGCTTGTTTTGACAAATTTCTAAACGTCAACTTAAAAATTCCTTAAAAAATGTTTATAAAAACAGCAAACAGCCGATAGAAACGATATGGCTTTGTTTTAGCATTTTGAGTTTGCTGCTCTAAAACCTATTTAGTATTGCCCAACGTCTTCATGTCGAGTAATATTATAGAAATAAAGATAAAATAGTGCAAGAGAAGCAGAACCATTAAATGCTAAACTCAAAACTAGTACATAAGTCTTATGGGACGAAATCATGAAAGGCGGAGATTCATCTATGAAGAAAAAAGTAGTAACCGGCCTCACAGTTTCAGCGATCGCAGGCTCAGCTGTTATTGCTGCACCGGCAGAAGCACAGACGATCAAGGTGAAAAGCGGTGACTCACTTTGGAAGATTGCCGAACAGTACAACACAAGTATTTCGGAACTTCAATCTCTCAATCAATTAAAAACGACGATGATTTTTGCAGGACAAAGCTTAAAGATTCCTGGTGCAAAAAGTTCAAAATCCAGCTCATCAACAAGTTCAAAAGCAACGAAATCAAGTGCTTCAACAACATCTAGCTATACAGTCAAGCTTGGGGATTCATTATGGCTGATTGCGAAGAATCACAAAATGTCAGTTGCAAGTTTGAAAAGTTTGAACAGCTTAAACAGTGACCTCATTCGTCCTGGACAAAAGCTGAAAGTGTCTGGAACAGCGAAAACGAGCGGCAGCCAGTCAACAAATTCAAACTCAACATCTAATTCTAGCTCAAGTAACAAATCAACGAATTCTAATAGTTCGTCGTCAGCATCTAGTACATATAAAGTGAAATTAGGCGATTCACTTTGGAAAATTGCCAATTCGTTAAATATGTCAATTGGTGAAATTAAAACATTGAACTCGCTAAAATCTGATACGATTTATCCAAATCAAGTATTGAAGGTAAAAGGAACGGTGACGTCAAAACCAAGTCAGCCGAAAGCACCTGCTCAACCTAGCACGCCTTCAAACAGCAATCAGTCTTCAAGTAGTAAAACCACATCTTATACGGTTAAATCAGGTGATTCATTATGGAAAATTGCGAATCAGTTTAAGGTGCAGGTTCAATCAATCCGCACAGCAAACAGCTTGAAAAGTGATGTGCTGAGAATTGGACAAGTATTAAAAATCAACGGAACAGCTTCCGGTTCAACTGGATCTAATGGTTCTACGTCAAACGGTTCAACAACACCGGTCAACAATAATAAAAATGACGTTCCAATGAATGCAAAAATCACGACAATGATTCAAGAAGGTAAAAAGCTCACAGGCATTCCTTACAGATGGGGCGGCAATACACCAGCTGGATTTGATTGCAGCGGCTTTGTTTACTATCTTATTAATAAGGTTTCATCAGTATCTAGATTGAGTACAGCAGGATACTGGAATATGATGACGCCTGTCAGCACACCACAAGTTGGAGATTTTGTTTATTTCACAACGTACAAAGCAGGTCCTTCTCATATGGGACTATACCTAGGTGGAGGAGATTTCCTTCATGCAAGTGACAGTGGAGTAGGAATTTCAAACTTAAGCAATCCTTATTGGAAAAAAGCGTACCTAGGTGCGAAACGTTTCTTCTAAAAAAGCCGATTTTCGGCTTTTTTTGTTTGCCCGTTGCTGTGATTGTCCATACTGATAACAAAGGGGGCAGTCATAAATGAAAAAGTCAGTGTGGATGATCATGATATGTTTGATCTTTACCGCATCAGCATGTCATGCACCGCCGAAAAAAGAAACGACAGAAGAAACAAGAGAAGTTGCCGCACCTAAACAAGCACCAGTCACAACGTCACTCATAAACGAAAGCGGGCAAAAAATAGGGAGCATTGAAATAAGAGAGTCCTCAGAAAATGGGCTGGATCTGCATGTGAAAGCGAAAGGACTGCCGCCAGGTCCTCACGGCTTTCATATTCATGAAACAGGAATATGTGAAACGCCAGATTTTGAAACGGCTGGGGCTCACTTTAATCCGACCCATAGAGAGCATGGCTTCGACAACCCAAAAGGGCATCATGCTGGAGATATGCCTAATTTAGAAGTAGGGGCAGATGGTCAAATTGACGTCGTTGTGAATGTTCCGAATGTGACGGTCAAAGGAGGCCCGAATCAATTGGTTGATCAAAACGGGCGAAGTTTCATCATCCATGCAGAAGCAGATGATTACTTAAGCAACCCTTCTGGCAACTCAGGGAAACGCATTGCTTGCGGAGCCATCACAAAAGAAATGGTAAAATAACAGAAGACGAACCTTTATGTATTGAGTGCATAAAGGTTTTTTTAGTATACTTGGTGAGGAAAATGATCGAAGAGAGGAATTAATCATATATGTTTAACCAACCAGCACTCCCAGAAGAAATTCAAGCAATGATCGAAGCAAAAGGAAAAGTTCTCGAAGAAGAATTTCGTCCGCTTATCGGAACAGGTGGCTATGAATCACAAGATACGTCTATTATTCAAGATGCCATGATTGCACTTGCCCTAGGAAAAAATGTTCTGTTAAAAGGACCAACGGGCTCAGGTAAAACAAAACTAGCAGAAACTTTATCCGCGTTTTTTCAACAG
The DNA here is from genome assembly GCF_024398395.1 of Bacillus sp. FS02. NCBI lineage: Bacteria > Bacillati > Bacillota > Bacilli > Caryophanales > Bacillaceae > Bacillus > Bacillus sp. FS02. Next base: position 3,693,867 of record NZ_CP074101.1, read on the forward strand.
CCGATGCACAGTGTAAACTGCTCAGTTGACCTTGATGCAGAAAGTCTAATTGGCTATAAAACCATCCATAATGATGGACAAGTTGCTTCTATAGAATTCATTGAAGGACCCGTTACAAAAGCAATGAAAAAAGGACACCTTTTATATATTGATGAAATCAACATGGCAAAACCAGAAACACTGCCTATTTTAAACGGTGTGCTTGATTACAGAAAAATGATGACAAACCCATTTACAGGTGAAGTCGTTAGAGCAGAAGAAGGTTTTGGCGTGATTGCAGCAATCAATGAGGGATATGTGGGGACAGTGCCGCTCAATGAAGCGCTGAAAAACCGTTTTGTCGTCATTGAAGTTCCTTACATTGGCGGCGGCATTTTAAAAGAAGTACTGCACACTCAATCCGTATTAAAGGATGAGCGTTTAATCGATCAATTCGTGCAGCTCTCATCAGATCTCATCGTCCAAGCACACAATGGACAGGTCAGTGAAGAAGCCGCATCCATTCGCGCACTGTTAGATACATGTGATCTTGCGCAATATATCCCGCCGCTTCGTGCAATTGAACGAGGAATTGTAGAGAAGCTAGAAGATGACCGGGAAAAAGCAGCGGTAAGAAATATCGCTCAAACATTATTCGAGTGAGGTTCTGACTTTTGAAATTCATCAAATTTAATGACAGCAGAATCGATTCATTTCTATTTATGGAATTAACGGATTTAGCCAAAACACTTGCCAAAAGTGATGATGTGGAGCTTGAATACGGTGTTCAATCGTACTATGAACCGTTTGAAAAGAAAATTTTCATCAGCCATTTTTGGGATGATCGTCATCAAGAGGATATGATGGCAGGCCTAAAAAGTGATGTGTTCCTGCGAGCAGTAGGGACAGTGTATAGCGATCTTACAGTATTTGAAGACATCATTCGCTATGCCCACACATTATCCATTCCTGATGTGTGCAAACAATTGTTTATGCTGCTTGAAGATGTCCGCATTGAAGAGCGTATTAAACGTGACCGCCCAGGAACAAAAAAGGTGTTTAAACGGAGAAGAGAGCTTTACAGACGTCACTTTAAAACACAATTAACGATTAACCAAGAGCGCAGTATTTTAACAGATGCACTCTTTTGTGCGATATACGTGAAGCTGACAGCCGAATCTCCGCTTGAAGAAATTCCACCCCTTCATGAGCGGATAGATCCAATGATTCCGTTTATTGAGTCAAGTCTTGAACGCGTATATGACGCACGCTCGACATCTGATATCGCCATCATTGTGAAGGAATTGACAGAAGGCTTCGATGAGCTCCTTGAAAAGGATATGCTGAACACATACTTTTTCTTCCCAGAATTGGACTATGAAAAAGCGGCAAAAGAACCGCTTTTCCATGACCTCAAAAGAAAGCCTAAATTAAGTGAGGATATAAAAGTTGATCGGGAAAAAGAGGGGGATGAAGACATCCATAATGAATATATGGAAGTATGGCATAGAGAAACGGAAGCACCATCTAAAAGTTTCCTTCAATTTGATTTAGAACACGGTGGTAAAAGCGATCTCGGTAAAGATGCGGCAAGAGAAGGTGACGATGGAGATCAGGCGCTTGGAACGGTTCAAGGTTCAGCCAAACAAACCCATCGAAAAGACTATTCAAAGCTTGAAGCACTAGAAGAGGCAGAAGGAGAAGAAAGCGGGGCAGATGCGCATGAGAATGGAAAAGAAAACAAATATGCATTTCCAGTCATGATTTCACCAGAACCTCCTTCACCAGAGCAAATAGATGTGTACAAGCAGCACGCAAAGGCAATCGAGCCTTATCAGAAACGCTTAAAACAAATGATTCAAAAAACACTTGAGCATAAAAAATCATGGCCAAAAACAGATCTTCATGCAGGACGTCTCAGTAAAAAGCTCATTCGTTATTTTACAGAGTCTAACCCTCGACTATTTTATAAAAAACAAGCGCCATCTTCTCAAATTGATGCTGTGTTCACTTTATTAGTTGACTGTTCTGCGAGTATGTTTGACAAGATGGATGAGACAAAAAAAGGGATTGTTCTGTTTCATGAAGCTTTAAAATCAGTGCAGGTACCTCATCAAATTGTAGGGTTCTGGGAAGATACAAATGACGCAACTGAAACAAGTCAGCCGAACTACTTTAACACCGTCGTATCGTTCAAAGATTCCTTATTTGACGCAGGACCATCCATTATGTCACTTGAGCCAGAGGAGGATAACCGGGACGGCTATGCGATTCGCCAAATGACAAAAATGATTTTAAAACGAAGAGAAGAGCAAAAGTTCCTCATTGTTTTCTCAGACGGAGAGCCGGCTGCATTCAGCTACGAACAAAATGGGATCGTGGATACACATGAAGCGGTTCTCGAAGCGAGAAAAAAGGGAATTGAAGTGATCAATGTGTTTTTATCCAATTCTCCGATTGAAGAGGCGCAGATGAAAACGATCCAAGATATGTATGGCAAGTTCAGCATTTTTGTACCGGATGTCGATACATTGCCAGATGTGCTATATCCATTACTCAAGAAATTGCTGCATAAAAGCATTGGGGCATAAGGTTTTGCCCCTTTCTTTAAAATATTTTTCGGAATGATTTAAATTTTTTGTTTTTCTTTGAATTTTTTATCTTTAATTGAACAAAGAATGTAGAAAGTAATCCGAAACAGTGGTAGAATATGATTGGAAGCGTTTTATTACATAAATTTGGTCATTGTGTTCTGGAAGTTATATCGAGATAGTGTTCAATCACTTGATGATCAAAGTTGGGGGTAGTGTTCAAAATGTTTCAAAATGATGTGAAACAACCGTTGAGTTGGGAAGAATTTCATGGTCCGAACCTCGGCTACGTGCTCGAGCTCTACGATCAATATGTCCAGGATCCTACTAGTGTTGATGAAGACATAAGAGGCATATTTGATGAACTTGGTGCACCACCGAGTGAAATGAAGGAGGAAATTGGGAAAAAAGAAAATAGCGTAGTTACTTCTGAACAAATCCAAAAGATAGCATCAGTCGTTAAACTGGCAGAAGACATCAGAACGTATGGCCATTTAAATGCTTCCGTCAATCCTCTTCGCAAAGAAAAGGAATTACAAGAGCTGTTTCCATTAAAGGAATACGGTTTAACTGAAGAAGACGTTAAGAATATTCCAATATCAATTATTAGTCCAGATGCACCTAAACACATTTCAAACGGCATAGAAGCCATTAACCATTTGAGAAATACGTATAAGCGTACCATTTCATTTGAGTTTGATCACGTACATGACTTCGAAGAGCGCAACTGGCTCTCTAAATCTATTGAGTCTGGTGAATTATTTAAGAAAAAACCAGCAGATAAACTAGTTTCTGTATTCAAAAGATTAACAGAAGTCGAGCAATTTGAGCAGTTCCTTCATAAAACATTTGTTGGACAAAAGCGTTTTTCTATTGAAGGATTAGACGCACTTGTTCCAGTACTTGATGAAATTATATCCGAGTCTGTTACACAAGGGACTTCAAATATTAACATTGGAATGGCACATAGAGGCCGTTTAAATGTATTAGCACATGTGTTAGGAAAGCCATATGAGATCATTTTCTCAGAATTCCAGCATGCGCCTAATAAAGAGCTTGTACCATCAGAAGGCTCTATCGGCATCAGCTACGGATGGACAGGGGATGTAAAATATCATCTCGGTGCTGACCGCCAAATCAAAGATGAAGATACAAAGAGTGCAAGAGTCACACTTGCCAATAACCCAAGTCACTTGGAATTTATTGACCCGATTATTGAAGGAAGCACTCGTGCAGCTCAAGAATCGCGTACTCAAAAAGGCTATCCAGTTCAAGACGTTGAAAAAGCGTTAGCCATCTTAATTCATGGGGATGCTGCATTTCCTGGAGAGGGAATTGTCGCAGAAACATTAAATTTAAGTCAATTAGTTGGCTATCAAGTGGGGGAACGATCCATATCATTGCCAACAATATGATTGGATTTACCACAGAAAGCAATGAATCTCGTTCAACAAAATACGCTAGTGACCTTGCAAAAGGTTTCGAGATTCCAATTGTTCACGTCAATGCAGACGATCCAGAAGCTTGTTTAGCAGCTGTTCAGCTGGCGGTAGAATACCGTAAACGGTTTAAAAAGGATTTCTTAATTGACTTGATTGGCTACCGCAGATATGGCCATAACGAAATGGATGAGCCTTCTACTACTCAGCCAATGCTGTACGATGCGGTCAGAAAGCACAAAACGGTCAAGAATATCTTCGCAGATAAGCTTGTCACTGAGGGCCTTCTGTCAAAAGAACAAAGAGAAGAAATTGAGCAGGCTGTCACGGCAAAAATTGAAGAAGCTTATAAAAAAGTGCCTTCAAAGAAAGAACATACGATTCAAGAAATCGAACTGCCAGAGCCTGTATCTAACGGCTTCCCTGCAGTTGATACATCTGTAGAGTTTGATGTATTAAGAAAGCTGAATGAAGAATTAATTAGCTGGCCGAAAGACTTCCAAGTATTCGGTAAGCTAAAGCGGATCCTTGAAAAACGTGCAAAAGTGTTTACAGATGATCGCAAAGTGGAATGGTCACTTGGTGAAGCACTGGCATTTGCATCTATATTAAAAGACGGTACGCCGATTCGAATGACCGGACAGGATTCTGAGCGAGGCACATTTGCTCAAAGAAACCTTGTTCTTCACGACAGTCAAACGGGAGATGAATTCATTGCTCTTCATGAACTGAGTGATGCAAATGCATCATTTACAGTCCATAATAGTCCACTGTCAGAAGGCTCTGTCATCGGGTTTGAATATGGTTATAATGTCTATTCTCCTGAAACATTAGTGATTTGGGAAGCTCAATTTGGAGACTTCGCAAATGCGGCTCAAGTGTATTTTGATCAATTTATTTCAGCAGGCCGCGCCAAGTGGGGACAAAAGTCAGGGCTTGTGATGCTCTTGCCACATGGATATGAAGGACAAGGTCCAGAACATTCTAGTGGAAGAACAGAACGCTTCTTGCAATCAGCTGCTGAGAATAACTGGACAGTTGCGAACCTGACAAGTGCAGCTCAATACTTCCATATTCTTAGAAGACAGGCGAAAATGCTGCTTCGTGAAGAGATTCGTCCTCTTGTCATCATGACACCGAAGAGTCTGCTTCGTAACCCGAACACATTATCCGAAGTCCAAGAACTAACAGATGGACAGTTCCGTCCAGTTCTTGAACAGCCGGGCCTTGTGCATGATCATGAAAAAGTAACACGCCTTGTGCTATCGAGCGGGAAGGTATCGATCGATATTAGTGATCGTTTTACTCAAATGGAAGACTCAAAAGATTGGCTTCATATTGCGAGAGTGGAACAATTATATCCATTCCCGGCCAAAGATATTAAAGCCATTTTATCAAAACTGACGAACTTAGAAGAAATCGTATGGGTGCAAGAAGAACCGCAAAATATGGGCGCTTGGGGATATATTGAGCCATATTTACGTGAAATTGCATCTGAAAAAGTAAAAGTACGTTACATCGGCCGCAGAAGACGTTCAAGTACGGCTGAGGGTGATCCAACTGTTCATAAAAAAGAACAAGAACGAATTGTATCTGATAGCTTGACTCGCAAAAACTAAGGGGGAAATGAAAAATGGCGGAAATTAAAGTACCTGAACTAGCGGAATCAATCTCGGAAGGAACAATTGCTCAGTGGTTAAAACAGCCGGGCGATTATGTTGAGCAGGGGAATACCTGTTAGAACTTGAAACAGATAAAGTCAATGTCGAATTGACAGCTGAAGAATCTGGTGTTCTAAAAGAAGTACTGAAAGATTCTGGTGACACTGTCCAAGTTGGAGAAGTCATCGGAACGATTGCAGCAGGTGAAGCTGGCGGAAGCGAGTCCGCAGCTCCAGCACCTGAGCAAGATTCTGCACCAGCTTCGAAAGAAGAACCAGCAGCTGAACAAAAAGAAGAGGCAGCAAAAGAAGAGCCGAAATCTGGTAATGGCAGAACGATCGCTTCTCCAGCAGCTAGAAAACTAGCAAGAGAGAAGGGGTTAGACTTATCTGAGATTCCAACCGCAGATCCGCTGGGCAGGGTACGAAAGCAGGATGTAGCTTCTTACCAAAAGAATGAAGCTCCTGCAAGTGCACCGAAAGCCGCGCCAAAAGCAAATGCTGCGGTGCAAAATGATCAAGCAGGGAAACCAGTTGAACGTGAAAAAATGTCACGCCGCAGACAAACCATTGCAAAACGTTTAGTTGAAGTTCAACAAACGGCAGCGATGCTGACAACATTTAATGAAGTCGATATGACAGCTGTCATGGATCTAAGAAAGCGTCGCAAAGATGCCTTCCTTGAACAAAACGATGTGAAACTGGGCTTCATGTCCTTCTTCACAAAAGCAGTGGTAGCAGCACTTAAAAAATATCCACTTCTCAACGCAGAAATTCAAGGTGATGAGCTTGTCATTAAAAAATTCTATGACATCGGTATTGCTGTAGCCGCCAATGAAGGGCTTGTGGTACCAGTTGTCCGTGATGCAGACAGACTATCGTTTGCTGGAATTGAAAAAGAAATCGGTCATCTTGCGAAAAAAGCAAGAGATAACAAATTATCGCTCAATGAATTACAAGGTGGATCATTCACGATCACAAACGGAGGAACATTTGGTTCTCTGCTTTCAACACCAATTTTAAACAGTCCTCAAGTTGGAATTTTAGGTATGCATAAAATTCAGCTTCGTCCTGTTGCAATTGATGAAGAACGCTTTGAAAACCGTCCAATGATGTATTTAGCTCTTTCATACGACCACCGTATTGTCGATGGTAAAGAAGCTGTTGGGTTCCTTGTCACGATTAAAAATCTACTTGAAGATCCTGAACAGCTATTGCTTGAAGGATAATCGAAAGAAAAAGCTAGTACCGGTGAGGGTACTAGCTTTTTTGGTCTTTATTTTCTGGGTAGCCTCTTTTCGACCAAAATGTTGCCAGCCAAGAGCCAGATAAATTATGCCATACGCTAAAAATGGCACTGGGAACGGCGGCAAGTGGAGAAAAATGTGCGGTTGCAAGGGCTGCACCAAGTCCAGAATTTTGCATCCCTACTTCTATTGAAATTGCTCGTTGAGAAGGAATGTCCATTTTACACCATTTTGCAATGAGGTAACCCAATAATAGACCAAGAGCATTATGTAAAACAACAACGGCAAAAATAAGCAGTCCAGATTGCAGAATCTGTTCTTTATTTGCGCTGACAACAGCTGCAATGATGGCGACAATGCCAGTAACAGATACAAGCGGGAGTGCTTGTACAGCATACGTCACTTGTTTTTTAAAAAACAATTTGACGATAACCCCTAAAATAATCGGAATTAAGACAACTTGGACAATCGACAAAAACAAAGCACCCGGTGATACAGATAACCAAGATTTTGCAAAAATATAAATAAAAACAGGGGTCAAAATGGGAGCAAGTAGTGTCGAGATCGTTGTCACGGCAACGGATAAGGCCGTATTTCCTTTCGCCAAAAAGGTCATTACATTGGATGCAGTCCCGCCTGGACAGCAGCCAACGAGAATGACACCAACAGCGATTTCAGAAGGCAAATGTAACCCATAGGCCAATAAAAATGCAATGAGTGGCATTAATGTATACTGCGCTAAAACCCCGATCAATACATAAAGAGGCTTTCTAAAAAGCTCTTTAAAATCTTCAGAAGACAGTGTCAGCCCCATGCCAAACATAATAATGCCAAGTAAAAAAGGGATATAAGGTCCAATCAAAGAAAATGCCGCAGGAAAAGTAAAGCCTAGACAAGCAAAGACAATGACCCATATAGCAAATGTTCTTCCTGCAAAATGACTAATGTGTAAAAGGGTCTTCATACTATCATTCAACTCTCTTTCTTTTCATATCTTTTCTATTTTAAATGAATTTTCTGAAAAAACAACCTATGATTTTGTATTAGGTATTCATAATATTATTATGTAAACTAATAAAAAACCACATAGTATATGAACTATGTGGAGTATGCGATCAAAAAGGTGTCCATTTCACTTGTTGAGCCTGTTTTAGTCTTGCTTCTGGCTCACGCCAGTCAACGACATTCCACCACTGGTCTACATATTGCGCCTTCTCATTTCGATATTGGAGGTAATAGGCATGCTCCCACACATCAAGAGCAAGAAGGGGGATGATGTCCCATTGCGAGAGGAACTGATGGCGCTCTGCTTGTAAAATGTCTAAACGCTGAGATCTCGGGGACCATACAAGGATCGCCCATCCGACACCTTCTACTTGTTTGGCAGCAGCTGAAAAATGTGACTTGAACGCCTCATAGCTGCCAAATGATTGATCAATGAGACGAAGCATTTGACCAGTAGGTTTTCTTTTTCCTGAAGGACTCATTGAAAACCAAAAGATACAATGTAAATAATGTCCTGCCCCATGAAAGGCAAGTTCACGTTCCCAATGCTTGATCATCGTAAAGTCATTGGTTCTTCTTGCTTTTTTTAGCGCAAGTTCAGCTTGATTTAGACCATTAACATAAGTTTGATGATGCTTTTGATGGTGCAAGTACATAATTTCTTTTGAAATATAAGGTTCGAGCGCGTCATACCGATAAGGCAGTGGTGGTAACTGATGATTTCCAGCTGCTACATCGCGCACTTCTTCGTGTGGCTGCATGTCTTCTGCAATCCTTTCGGCTAGTTCGTACCATTCTTGTTCACTCGAATGATCATCCTCCATTTTGAGTCGTAAATTTTTCACTTTTCGATGAATTTTATCATCTTGCCACACATGTTGAATCGTGCTAAGCCACTCTTTGAGCTGTGAGCGATATTCTTCTTTATTCATGTATACGCCTCATTTCGTCTAAAAATGTAGAACAAGCCATCATCGGAAACACAAATGGGTAGCTATGATAGGTGATGTAAAATTGTTTTGGCAGTCCAATGCCGACTGGATAGTACATGGCTTCTTCAGTATGGTGATGGTTCACTAAAAAGGAGACAGCTTTCAAAATGGCTGCGGTATTTGCTTTCTCATATTGGAGGAGCGCCTCGGTCGCCCATGCGGTTTGAACCACTGTGCCAAAGGGAAGCGGGACATAGGTTTTCAGTTCTGCACTTTTACACGATTCTCCGAAACTGCCATCTTCAAGCTGAATCTGCTTTAGGAAACGGCACGCTTGTTGCACAGCAGGGTGTGAGGAGGGAACGCCGGCCGCTTTCAGTCCTGTTAACGCCGCCCAAGTTCCATAAATATAACAAACACCCCATCTGCCAAACCATGATCCGTTTTTCTCTTGGTGGTCAATGAGCCATTTTACACATCGATCTTTTTGCCTGAGAATCGAGGGTGAAGCAGTATCTTTTTCTTCTAAACCAATCAAATGGAGCACACGACCAGTAATATCAGGAGTTGACGGATCAATCGCCGCATCCTCCGCAGATTCAAGCGGAAGGTGACGAAGTAGAAAGTGATCTTGATTTTTTTCAAAAGCAGAAAAGCCGCCATCACGGTTTTGCATGGAGAGAAGCCAGTCATATCCTCGTTTCCACTGAAGTGGATCGTATTCTTTTGGAATCGCTTTTAACACAATTTGCGTGTCATCACAATCAGGATTATTCGTATTGATATGTGAGAAACCAAAGCCCCCGGGAGCAGCATGACGGTTATGAACTGCCCAATCCGCTTTCTTCATTTGCTGCCGGTCCAGCAAATAGTTGAAGGAATTCATGATCATGGGATCTTCTCGTTTTCTTCCTGCTCTTTGAGAAGCGTAACTGACAAGCGCTGTATCCCACACAGTCGAGGTGGAATTCTCAGCATATATCTTGCCTTGACAGGAGGTGACGAGCCTTTTCATACCTCTGACTGCTTTTTGGATGAGATGATGTCCAGGGGAGTACCCAAGGCTCATGAGGGCATAGACCATAAAGATGGTTGCACTTAAGTAACTATACAGCGTCCCATCTTTTTCAAGACGGTCAAACATGTATCGCTTTGCCGCTTCATATCCGAAAAAGTCGAGCCGGCTGTCGAGGGCTGTATATGACCGCATATACATGAGGAAGTGATCAGTCGAACGTTCTTCTCTTGCCATAAACCAGTCAAATGGATTTTTAGACATGTTTTCATCAAGATGGGCTAATGATGGAAACGCAGCATGAGAGGTGTACCGTTTGTTCAGTGCGATCATCATGGGTACAAAATGAATCCTTGCATAGGCACTAAGGTGGTAGAAGTGCAGCGGAAAAGACGTAGGGATGAGTAAAAAGGAAAGAGGTGCATAGAAGTAGGGCCAAGGGTGCATGCCATTTACGGCAAGCATCCACTTTGTCATAAAATGAACGTTCTTTAGGCCACCTTTTGAGTGAATATATTGTGCTGCTTTTTCCATATGGGGCTCGTCTTTTTGAAATCTGCCAGATGCGAGCATGCCGCAATAACCTTGTACTGTAGCTGTGAGATGTCCCGACTGGTCATGATACAAAGAAAAGGAACCATCTTCATTTTGTTTGGCATGTATTGCTTCGGCCAATTGATGGATCAATTGCTGATCAGGGTCACCAACGGCTTTTAACAGCATAATGAAAAAAGCATTTGTCATCATAGGTCCTTCAAAGCAGAAAATAAATGCGCCATCTTCTCTTTGTCTGCGTTCTACCTGCATGTGCAGTTCATCGATATATTCGTTGACTCTCGTTTTAAAATCTTGCATTCGGCCATGCTCCTTTCCTTTATCACTATATTCAGGAGTCGGCCTGTCACATGCCAGCACAAAAAAAGCCGATGACATCGTCACCGGCTTTCTTAAATGATTAGTCTTGCAGATTAATCCACACGCTTTTGACTTCTGTATAGTTGTTAAGGGCATATGATCCCATTTCTCTGCCAAGACCTGACTGTTTATATCCGCCAAACGGGGAGGCGGCATCAAAGACATTATAGCAGTTGACCCAAATGGTTCCTGCTTCTAGGCGTGCAGCGATATCGTGAGCATGCTTTAAGTTTTCTGTCCAAAGTCCTGCCGCTAACCCATAGTCAGATTGATTGGCCCGTTCGACCACTTCATCAATGGAATCGTAAGGAATTGCAGATAGAACTGGACCGAAGATCTCTTCTTTTGCGATTGTCATTTCATCTTCTACATCTCTAAAGACAGTAGGGGAGACGAAATAGCCTGCTTCATAAGGGCAGTCACCACCGACTACGGCTGTTGCACCTTCTGACTTCCCTTTTTCGATATAACCTAACACACGTTCATGCTGCTCTTTACTCACTAGAGGCCCAATCTGGGTATCATGATGAAGACCAGCTCCTTGTTTTAATGATGTCGCATATTTAGCCATTTGATCGACGACTTCATCATATTGGCTCCGGTGCACAAAGACCCTTGATCCTGCACAGCACACTTGACCTTGGTTAAACATCACGCCGTTTAATGCACCTGGAATGGCTTTCTTTAAATCGGCATCTGGTAAAATAATATTCGGCGATTTTCCGCCAAGCTCTAAAGTAACACGCTTGATGGATTTGGCTGCTTTCTCCATGATCAATTTCCCAACACTTGTTGATCCAGTGAAAGCCAGCTTATTGACATCAGGGTGATCGGTTAATGCTTCACCGGCTGTTTCACCAAATCCAGGAACGATGTTAATCACGCCTTCTGGGAATCCGGCTTTATCCACTAATTCAGCTAAATATAAAGCAGATAGCGGTGTTTGTTCAGCTGGCTTTAAAACGATGGTGCAGCCTGTTGCCAGTGCAGCACCCATTTTCCACATGGCCATGAGGAGCGGGAAGTTCCAAGGAATGATTTGTCCCACAACGCCAACAGGCTCATGGCGGGTATAATTAAAATATCCCTGGCTGACAGGAAGGGTTTGTCCAGTCATTTTCGTGGTCCACCCTGCATAATAGCGCATGTGCTCAATGGCAAGAGGGATATCCGCATTGGTTGTTTCATTAATTGGTTTTCCATTGTCAAGTGTTTCCAGCTGGGCCAGTTCTTCTTGGTGTTCTTCCATTAAATCTGCCAGCTTAAACATCAAGCGGGCACGTTCGGCTGCAGACATAGAACGCCAAGGTCCATGGAACGCCTTTTTAGCAGCTTTTACTGCCTCATCAATGTCGGCTGCACCTGCTTCATATACATCAATAAGGGTTTCTCCTGTGGCAGGGTTAGGTGTAGAGAATGTTTTGTTATCATGACTTGTGACAAACTGACCGTTAATGTAGAGTTTTTTCGTCCCTTGGAGAAAAGATTCGAGTTTTGAACTGATTTGAAGTGTTGTAGAGCTCATAAATAAACAAACCTCCTTAAAGATATGGGTTGTTCTGCGAGTTCTAGGTGGAAAAAGTGGACATGAAGCATTTTGTATACGCACACATATGTAAACGTATACATTTATCATATTACACGACATCTTTGAAAGCAATCGATAACACTCATTGCATTTCACGAAAAATTGGCTACAATAAATGTATAGATGAAAAAAGGAGTTTTTAAATCATGATCCATCAAAACTGGCAAACGGCTGAAACGATAAAACAAGTAAAATGTGTACATACAAATGCGAAAAAATATATGGTTGACCGAGCATTAACGGTTGGGCACACATATGATGTGAAAAATGAAACTGAGGAATTTCTCTTTGTCGTTGATAATACGGGTAAAGTAGGCGGGTACTACAAAGAGTATTTCGAAGACAATTCTGCTGAATGATTTTGATGGTCATCACTCATACTAAGAAAAACAGTAAAGGGTGATGATGATGAAAAAGCAGCAGCAAGAAGAGCAGAAACATCAAAATGCTTGGCATGACAATGAAGATGCTGATATGGCGATTACACTTGAGCAAATTTCTGATGTGTATGCCGAAGGAACGATTGATACCCCGAAAGATGAATAGTCATTTAAAACAGTGGTTTTACATAATCACTGTTCAGATTGTTGACAAAGGGCTAAAATGAACTTTATTTTAGCCCTTTGTCTTCTTTTCAGCGTGATAGAAAACCTTTGCAGTCTAGGAAGGACAGCTACTTTTGCGGAGCGAATTTGCCATTCGTGAGCACCAGAGCGCAGGACTGACAAAGAATGCGAGGGTTTGTCTACACGCTGAACAGTGATTTTACATAATCACTGTTTTTTTATGGTCTCATAACGAATGATTTCTTGAAAAAAAATGAAACTTTTTTCCTGCTTTAACAGTCTAAATAAGTAGAGGAAAGAGCATCGGATCAAAAAGAAAAAGTTAAATGAAATTTAATCTATTCGTAATGGAATAACGACGATTTATAGCGTATTCTATAAGTGAGAATAAAACGTACCCACAGAGCCGTGTGGCCGTTTTGTCATAAAGGAATTTGATGCAGGAAGAGGGGGTTTACGTGGGTATTTTTTCTGTCAGTAAACAAAATGATCATAAAAAATTCGAATCCTTATTAATTGAAGGAGAAAGAATTGAGGCTGTTTACAGACTGCGTCACGACCAAATTTGTTTCACTAATAAACGACTGATCTTTGGCGATAACCGCGTATTTTCTAAAAAGAAAGTCAGGGTCTCCTTGCCGTATCGATCAATAGAAAGTTTTGCCATTCAAGAAGCTGGCGTGTTTGATCAGGACACTGGTATGCTGCTTGTTACAAGCTCAAAAGTATTTGAACTCGATTTTTCTAAAGATACAGATTTGAGTGACGTGCAGGCCATTTTAACAAAACATCTTTGCTGATCAACGATGCGATTACATAGATCACATGCACTTTTCTCATTCTTTGTTCTTATTTTTATCTATCGCATATCCCTTAAGCTTTTCCCATTACAGTGGGAAAGGCTTTTTTCTATTCGTGTGTTTGAATCACATCAAAAAAGGATAAAGATGAAACAGATACAGAAAGGAGAATGAACAATGAAAGTATTGGTTGCTGGAGCAAACGGACATACAGGGAGACTTGTCATTCGATATTTAAAAGAAAAAGGACATGAGCCACTTGCTCTCATTCGAGATGAAAAACAAGCAGATGCGCTAAAAGAACTTGGTGCAGCGCCTGTCATCGGTGATCTTGAAAAGGATGTGACAGATGCTGTGAAGCAAGCAGAAGCTGTCATCTTTGCAGCTGGTTCAGGCTCAAAAACAGGTGCAGATAAAACCATCGCTGTTGATCAAGAGGGGGCAAAACGCCTCGTTGATACAGCCAAAAAAGAAAATATTCAGCATTTTGTGATGCTGAGTTCTTATAATGCCGACGATCCTCATCAAGGAAAAGGACAAGGCAGTATGGAGATTTATTATGAAGCGAAAAGAAAAGCCGATGAACATTTAAAACAGTCTGGTCTTTCTTACACCATTGTGCGGCCAGGAGCACTGCTGCATGAGGAGAAGACAGGGAAAATAGAAGCGGCGGCTCATATTCCAGACGATCGTGACATTGAGATTTCCAGAGAAGATGTAGCCACTGTCTTAGTGGAAAGCTTAACGGAATCCAATGTGAAAAATAAAGCCTTTGACTTAATCAAAGGTGATACACCAGTAGAAGAAGCACTTCGCAATCTTTAAATGAAGAAAGCTGCTGCCAAAGGCGGCGGCTTTTTTGATGTTTTCATTTCGCATGGAGCGGGAAGGTAAAGAGAAAGGAGTGATTGACCGTGAGCTTAACGAAAGAGCAAAAAGCTGATTTATATGAAAGACTTATTCAATTAAAAGAAGATGTGAAAGGATCAAAAAAGAAAGAAGAATCCATGCTGGTCGAATCGAATGAGATTTCAAATGGTGTTGGAAACCATATCGCAGATCACGGAAGCATCTATTTAGATCGCATGACCGAACAGACGCTGGATCAAGTCGATGATCAGCTCGAAGGTGAAATTGATGCGGCGCTTAAGCGGATGGAAGACGGAACATATGGAATTTGTGAAAAAACAGGAAAAGACATTCCATATGAACGTTTGAAAGCAGTACCCTATACTCGTTATTCAATTGATGCAAAGAAAAATGAAGAAACCAATCAAGATCCAAATGAATTTGACCGTTCGTTCTCTGAGCAAATGCGTGATTTAACAAATAGAGAAACAATGGATCAATTACATTCAGATACGTATGAAAGGCTAGAAGAAGAGCAAGATGTTGATGTAGATGAGGAAAAATAACATGATGAGAGGAAATTATGTTTTCTCAACATAATGTTTTTCCCCGTCTACATGGACAAATATCTTGTATACATGAGTATTTTTTTAGAAAAAACATATCTTGAAATTTAATAAACTTTCGTGTAGTATAGTTTAAAGGCTGCGATGTGCGTAATGTTAATTAAGTTTTAACCTTTAAGCTGTAATAGGGAGTTTTATATTGAAGCCGGAATGTCACGCCTCCTTCGAGAGGAAGACAGGAACGTTTCTGCAAACACCCACTTTGAGGAGTGGTGGTTTAAAACTTTCTTACTTAGATTACGGCATCCGCAGCTTTTCCTAGGATGATTCAAGCCATTTTCCATTTTTGGAAAATGGCTTTTTATTTTGTCCAAAATACGATTTTGAACAGACCGAATGTGCATGTACGAATGTATGTTAAAATAGACAAAACAAACGACGGAGAGGGAATTGGATGTTACAACAAGCAGAAGCACTTCTTAAACAATATTATGGCTTTGATGCTTTTAGACAAGGACAAAAACAAGCCATTGAATCGATTGTGAATAAACGGAAGGATACGGTCTGCATTATGCCGACAGGCGGAGGGAAATCGGTTTGCTACCAGATTCCAGCCCTTATGATGGAAGGAACGACAATCGTTGTATCTCCGCTTATTTCTTTAATGAAAGATCAGGTTGATGCGTTAAATGAGATGGGAATACGATCGTCCTTTTTAAATAGTACACTTTCAACAGGTGAAATGAATACAAGGCTGAAAAGATGTGAACAGGGGGAGTATGATTTGCTTTATATCACCCCTGAACGCTTACAAAATGAACGTTTTTTTCAGCTGCTTGATCGATTGACGATTCCTTTAATGGCTATTGATGAAGCGCACTGTATATCTGAGTGGGGACATGATTTTAGACCGAGCTATCGCTTTATACAAGAATGTGTAAACAAGCTTTCAAAAAGGCCTGTTATTGTAGCATTAACAGCCACTGCTACAAAGAAAGTCCAACAGGATATATGTGAGCAGCTTGGCATGGACGAAGAAGAAACAATCTTTACTGGTTTTGCTAGAGAAAATTTGTCTTTTCAAGTGGTGAAAGGGCAAAACAGCGACCAATTCATCACACAATATATGAAGAAAAACAGTCTTGAGTCAGGCATTATTTATACAGCCACACGAAAAGAAGCAGATCAAATTTATCATCGTCTAAAAAAGCAAAAGATCAAAGCGGGTGTTTATCACGGAGGATTAGATGATGAAGTCAGAGAAGAACAGCAAAATCTTTTTTTAAATGATGATATTCAAGTAATGGTAGCTACATCTGCATTTGGTATGGGGATTAATAAGTCTAATGTACGTTTTGTCATTCATCATCAAATTCCAAGAGATATTGAAAGTTACTACCAAGAAGCAGGACGTGCCGGGAGAGACGGGCTTGAAAGTGAATGCATTTTGCTGTTTTCACCGCAAGGCGTACGCGTGCAGCGCTTTCTCATTGAACAATCAACAGAAGATGAATTGCGGTATCAGCATGAATTGCTCAAGTTGAGACAAATGGTAGACTACTGTCATACGGAACAGTGCCTTCAGCAATTTGTGATGGATTACTTTGACCAATCATCAAGTGCCCCTTGTCAAAAATGCAGCAACTGTCTAGACGAGAGAGAGCGTGAAGACGTCACGAGAGAAGCACAAATGGTTTTGTCGTGTACCGTTAGAATGAACGAACGATTCGGAAAAATGATGATTGCTCAAGTATTAGCCGGCTCTAAAAACAAAAAAGTGCTTGATTTTGGTTTCGACCGGCTTCCTACTTATGCTTTAATGAAACAGCATTCAGCCCAACATATCAGTGATTTCATTGAGTTTTTAATTACAGAAGAGTATTTACACATGTCTGAAGGAGCTTTTCCAACACTAAAAGTGACACAAAAAGGAAAGAAAGTGCTAGTGGGGCAGGAGACCGTCTATAAAAAGCAGGCGATAAAGGCAGAGGCTATTCAAGAAAATGATGCATTATTTGAGCAGTTAAGAATGGTCAGAATGAAGTTGGCAAGAGAGCAGGGCGTTCCGCCATTTGTTGTCTTTTCTGATCAAACATTGAAGGAAATGTCAGCAGTAGAGCCTAAAACAGAAGAAGAACTTTTAAATATTAAAGGTGTCGGTGCACAAAAAAGAGAGAAATATGGAGATGTTTTTTTAGAAGAAATTCGTTTATTTATAGAAAAAGAGAAAAAATAAAGAGTTTGAAGAAGGAAAATAAATTTTTTTCGTTTCATTTGGACGCGTTTTCATCATGATGATTTCCATCCCTACAAAACCTTGATATGATGCGGAATTGAGCCATTTAGTGGGCTGATTTACCAATGGAGAGAGATGTTTCATGTAAAGGAACTGTAATCTAAAACATATCGTTTTGTTATTGAAATGACATTTACATATGTTACGATAGCACTCGTTAGCCGCCATAAAAAGCTAACAAGGGAGGATTTACTTTATGAAGAAGACTATTATGTCCTTGGTTGCTGTTGCAGCAATCTCAACAACAGCATTAGGAGCACAGCAAGCTTCTGCAAAGGAAATCACTGTACAGAAAGGTGATACACTTTGGGGAATCTCTCAAAAAAATGATGTGTCTCTAAAGGACCTAAAGGGTTGGAACAATTTATCTACAGACATGATCTATGTAGGAGATAAATTGACAATCTCTTCAAAAGAGAAAACTCAGGAGCAGTACAAAGTCCAGAAGGGGGACAGCCTCTGGAAAATCGCTCAAAAATTCAATGTGTCAATTAGCGATATTAAGTCTTGGAATAACTTAAACTCAGATATAATTATGATTGGTTCAACATTAAGTGTTGCTGGTCAAAGCTCAGCTCCGGTAAGCTCAGAACCTGTTCAAAAACAGGCACCTGTCCAAAAAGAGCAAACAACGAAAAAAGCTGCTCCTAAAAAGGAAACAGCTAAAGCAGAATCATCTTCTGCTAGTCAAAGTGTTCAAAAAGAAATGACTGTAACGGCTACGGCTTATACAGCAAATGATGGTGGCATCTCAGGTATCACTGCAACAGGGGTAAACTTAAACAAAAACCCAAATGCAAAAGTAATCGCAGTAGATCCTAATGTCATTCCATTAGGAAGTAAGGTTTATGTTGAAGGCTACGGTGAAGCCATCGCAGCAGATACTGGCGGCGCAATTAAAGGTAACAAAATTGATGTACATGTACCAAGCAAATCCCAAGCTAAAAATTGGGGCGTAAAATCAGTCAAAGTGAAAGTACTTAACTAGTAGTCTATTGTTTTTGGAAGAAAGCATCAGGTGGCGGCCTGATGCTTTTATTATACCTTTTTTTGGCCGGAAATACACATATTTTTCTGAAAAATTCGCATTTTCGACAAAAACCAGCGTATAAGCCCATCTCAACGCTGGTTTTTGTGTCGTTAGCTGTCCACCCAATAAATTTCTCCGCTTTGCTCTTTCCAATTAATTTGGACATCAAAATGGTGTTTTTCATAAAAATGAATCAGGCGGTCCACATGGTTCCAATCTCTTTTGACGAGATCCCCAGTAATGACTGGAATGTTTTGCTCTCTTGCGATTTCTTTTAAATGCTTCATACAAATTGATCCATAGCCATTATCAGGCGGGCCTTTAATATCGGCAATGTGAATCTTTCCTTCTTCAGGATATTCCGCGATCAAGGAAAAATCAGATTGTCCGCGAAAAGCTTTTTCGCAATCGCTTAACATGATTTTGCACGTATCTGCATTCTCAATTGCAGAGACGATCATCCATTCATCTTCCTTCGCTTGATCAATGCCAATAATCTTTGCTTTTTTTGAAATATCTTTTATATTTTCTTGCATTCGATACATTTGGAACTGCAACTGCTGTAATTCTTGCTCTAATGTCTTCACATCTTTTGTTGTTTCCTGTAAGATTGACAAGTCTATTGCTCCTTTCATAGAAGAGTTGATAAAAACCACACAAATTCCCATTCTAAAGGAAGTGAGTGGATCTTTCAAGCCGCTAGAAGGCAGGCAATCGGCAAGTTTGTCTAAAATTCGACGAAGACAGCGAATTCATTGACTTTAGAGAGAAAGTTAAATAACATACTCTTAGTCGGAACTAATAAAGAGAGGTTTTCAAACATGAACGAACAGAATCAAAAACCGAAAAATTTCACCGGCATTGTTGTCTTTTTAACAATTGCCATAAACGGCTTAATTGCTTTATTATTTTTCATGCCAAAAACAGATAAATTTAGTCATCTGGATATTACATTTCTGCCGTTACTGAATGCCGTGATGAACAGTTTTACGTTTATCTTTTTACTTTCAGCGCTCATTATGATTAAACAAAAGAACATTAAAGCCCATAGACGATTTATCTTTGCGGCTTTTTCAACAACACTTGTCTTTTTAATTTCGTATGTGACGTATCATTCAATGGCAGCTGATACACACTTTGGGGGAGAAGGAATCATTCGTCCGATTTACTTCTTTATTCTCATCACACATATCGTCTTATCTGCCGTCATTGTACCGCTTGCACTGATCACTCTCTTTAGAGGCGCACAAATGCAAGTCGAACGTCATCGTAAAATTGCCAGATGGACCATGCCTCTTTGGCTCTATGTCAGTCTAACAGGTGTCATCGTCTATATTATGATTTCTCCATATTACAGCTAACGTATGTCCATCTGGACATACGTTCTTTTATTTACAAGATGAAGTGCTTTGGATAAAATGGGAATTGGGTATCCGACTTGCACGGTATCTTCCCACCTATAGAATCACATCATGTCTGGCCGTTTGCTCGTTTGGAGAACACAATTGAACGAAACGGGGGTTATATGATGACTGAACAATTGCAGTACAAACCGGGGCTTGAAGACATTGTGGCAAGCGAAACGTCAATTTCGTTCCTAGATGTCCAGCAAGAAGAAATTGTGATTCGCGGTTATGACCTCATCGAGCTGGCACAAAACAAGACGTACTTAGAAACAGCCTATTTGCTCATTTATGGAAGATTACCAGATGCAATGGAATATCACCAATTTCAGCAAGATATTTCCTCACAAACAAGCTTACATCCAACCATTCAAACCATTTTGACAAAACTGCCAAAAACCACTCACCCAATGGATGCCATGAGAACGTGTTTATCTGCTCTTGCAGGGTACGATGAACAACTGAATGATCGATCAGAAGCATGCCAACAAGCGCGTGCTGTTCGATTACTTGGCCAGCTACCAGCGATTGTTGCGGGAAGCTATCATATTCTCACACAAGACACCACACCTACTCCAGACCAGACCAAATCCTACACTGAAAACTTTCTAGCGATGTTAACAGGCCGCACTCCGGCACAAGACGAAATCAAAGCATTTGACCAAACACTCACGCTTTATAGTGAGCATGAGCTGCCGAATTCAACATTTGCAGCAAGAGTCATTGCATCTACTCATTCTGACATGTATGGTGCTTTTACTGGAGCGATTTCTTCATTAAAAGGTGACTTACACGGAGGCGCAAACGAAGCAGTCATGCACATGCTGCTCGAAGGCAAAACAACAGAAGGTTTCCTTGCGCTCATCGAACGTAAATTAGCCGCAAAAGAAAAAATGATGGGCTTTGGACACCGGGTATACATGAGAAAAATGGACCCAAGAGCGGCTCTTTTAAAACGATCGTTGAAAACGCTCACCGAATCAAAAGGAGACACGACGCTTTATGACATGTGCGTCGCAGGCGAGGCATACATGAAAGAAAAGAAAAACCTCTATCCAAACCTTGATTATTACGCAGCACCTATTTATTACGTGCTCGGCATTCCTATTTCACTTTATACACCGATTTTCTTTGCTGCGAGAGCAAGCGGATTAGCAGCGCATGTCATCGAGCAGCATTCACACAATCGGATTTTTAGACCGAGAGTAAGGTATTTAGGACCAAGAGGATTAAAAGTCTCAAATGATGATGGAAAAACGGGGGAATGAATATGAATAAAACAGCAGTAGCCAATCAAACAGATCAACTATTAGAAGATATCGCAGCTTATGCCGTGGATGGAGAAATTACGAGCAAAGAGGCCATTGAAACAGCTCGGTATGTACTCATGGATACACTCGGCTGCGGAATGCTGGCGCTCAACTTTCCAGAATGCACGAAGCATCTTGGACCCATCGTACCTGGAACTGTTGTCCCTAATGGAGCAAGAGTGCCCGGCACTTCATTTGTGTTAGATCCTGTTCAAGCGGCTTTTGATATTGGCTGTATGATTCGCTGGTTAGATTATAATGACACGTGGCTTGCACAGGAGTGGGGCCATCCCTCAGATAACCTAGGCGGGATATTGGCTGTAAGCGATTATATCAGCAGAACACGCCTTGCAAACGGAGAAGAGCCGCTAACGATGAATGACGTACTGCATGCGATTGTAAAGGCACATGAAATACAAGGTGTGCTTGCTTTAGAAAATTGTTTGAATCGAAATGGCTTGGATCATGTTCTTTTTGTTAAGGTGGCATCAAGTGCAGTCGTTTGTGCAATGCTTGGCGGAACGAAAGAAGATGTGCAGCATGTGTTATCACAAGCTTTTGTGGATAATTCACCGCTTAGAACGTACCGGCATGCACCGAACACAGGATCAAGGAAATCGTGGGCAGCAGGGGATGCCACAAGCCGTGCGGTGAGACTGGCGATGATGACATTGAAAGGAGAAATGGGCTATCAAACGCCCCTCAGTGCAGAAAAGTGGGGGTTTGAAGATGTGTTAATGAAAGGAAAACCACTCACACTTGCCCAGCCGCTCGGGTCATATGTGATTGAAAATGTACTCTTTAAAATTGCCTATCCAGCAGAATTTCATGCGCAAACTGCCGCTGAGGCCGCTGTCATTCTACATGACGCGGTAAAAGACCGTTTAGATGAGATTGACAGAATTGAGATTACGACACATGAATCAGCCATTCGAATTATTGATAAAAAAGGACCGCTTTACAACCCGGCAGACCGTGACCATTGCTTGCAGTATATTACAGCCATTGGGTTAATCTATGGTGAGCTGACCGCTGATCATTATGAAGAAGAAACGGCGCAGAATCCGATCATTGACCGTTTGCGTGATCAAATGATCGTGAAAGAAGATAAAAGGTATACAGAAGACTATTTAGATCCGAAAAAGAGATCAATTGCAAACTGTGTTCAAATTTTCTTTAAAGACGGTACGATGACAGATCGAATCGAAATTGAATATCCGCTTGGTCATCGCAGAAGAAGGCAGGAAGGGATCCCGCTGCTTGAAAAGAAATGGGCATATCATTTGAAAACGAGATTTCCACAAAAACAAGTCGATCAAATTGTTTCACTTTGTCAAAATCCAAATCAATTAAAAACAACGACAGTACCAGCATTTATGGATTTATTTGTCATATAAGGGGGAGCTAGTGTGTGGATCGTGAATGATGAAGTAAATCAAGCTGACTTAGCCGCAGCTTTTAAAGAGCAAATGCACAAATCTGCTTTATTTCAAATTCCAGGCGTTCACGATGGAATGTCTGCGCTCTATGCGAAGAAAATGGGATTTAAAGGGCTTTATTTATCGGGTGCCGCTTTTTGCGCAAGCAAAGGGCTTCCTGACCTCGGTATGATTCATTCCACTGAAATGGCGGAAAAGGCAAAGGAAATCATTCGAGCTTCTCAGCTGCCTCTTTTAGTTGATATGGATACTGGCTATGGCGGTGTATTAAATGCAGCCAGGGCAGCAAAAGAAATGGTGGAGAGCAAGGTAGCGGCTGTTCAAATTGAAGATCAGCAAATGCCGAAGAAATGCGGACATTTAAACGGAAAATCACTCGTTTCTGTAGAAGACATGATGGCGAAAATCAAAGCGATCAAACAAGCGGCACCTACACTTCTCGTCATCGCAAGAACGGATGCCAAGTCAGTAAACGGGATGGAGGATGTCATTCACCGGGCGAATCTCTATCTAGAAGCAGGAGCAGATGCCATTTTCCCCGAGGCGCTGATTACAGCAGAAGATTTCACGTATGCTTCAAACAATATAAAAGGGCCGCTTCTTGCAAACATGACGGAGTTTGGAAAAACACCTTATTATCATGCAGACGAATTTTCTATGTTTGGCTTTCAAATGGTGATTTATCCAGTGTCATCCTTGAGAGTTGCTGCAAAAGCGTATGAGCGTTTATTTACAGAGATTAAGGAAAAAGGGACGCAGCAGGGAATGCTGGAGGACATGCAAACGAGAAAAGAACTATATGAAACGATTCATTATGATGAATATGAAGAAATGGATCAGCATTTAGCCAAAACGATCCTGCCGGAAATCGGGAAAGAGCATTCATAAAATGAAAAGCACTTCCGTTTAGGAAGTGCTTTTTTTTTACGATGATGGTGTGGATGATGAAGCCAATTTCATCTTTTCTTCAACTGTTTTCGTTTTTTCTTTTACTTTTTCAGCATAAGTGAAATCACCGTAGCAATACGGATAGCGGAAGTTATCTTTGTCGCCCCCGCATGTATAGACTTCAGGGTTTCGCTTCACTTGCTTTTTGGAGTATTGCTTTGCCAATTTTTCGGAATGTTTCCCCCCGTTTTTTGCAACAAAATCAATATAGCCGATTCCCATGTTATAGCTTTGAATAATGGTTTCCAAATCAACGCCTTTTTTCTTCCCATGCTTGTACATGGTTGAAAAATGATGGACTCCTTGTTTAATGCTTTTCTGAGGGTCATTGATTTCATTTCGTTTCAAACCAAGAGATTCAGAGGACTGCATTGGATCTCCGCCTCTGCCTTTTGATTCTTGATACATCATACCGAGAATTAACGCGGTATATTGATCTAAATCTTGATCTCTTAACTCTGTTTCTACAAGCGGTTTGTAATCATCCAATCTCGACAAAACAATTGATTCCGTATCAATCGGCAGCTTTTTTAACTCCTTTTGATTAAAGGAAATGACAATGGCCGCTAATACGCAAACAAACAGAAAAATCGTGAAACAGCCTGAAATGGCAAAACATCCTGTTTTTTTCTTTTTCAAGGTCAGTTCACCCCTGTTTTGCCCCGCTTTTAAAAGGGAAGTACAGCCTTTATATTATGCCATATCCTGCACAGGATACCAAGTGAAAACCTTATATTCAATCATAGCCAAACGTAAATTCTGTTCTTGTTTTCAGTCTATAGCAGAAATAAACAAAACCGATCATGAGCCACACCATGCCGATGATTAATGCATTTGTACTGATGCTTGTTAAGAGCCAAATACAAAAAGCCGTTCCGCAAAGAGGGATGATGGCATACCTCAGTGTGTTTAATACACCTCTTTGTTTTTGTTTGATGAAATAGTAAGCGAAAACAGACAAGTTAACAAACGTAAATCCAATTAATGCCCCGAAGCTGATAAACGAGTAAATGACCTCAAGCTCACCAACAACTGCGGTTAACGAGAAAACACCAATTAATAAAATATTAAATACAGGCGTTTTCAATGTTGGGTGAATATAACCGAAGAAACGCTTTGGTAATGATTGATCTCTTCCCATCGCATACAAGAGTCTTGCGGCACTCGCATGTGATGATAGGGAGGAAGAGATGACAGCGACCATGGTGCCGGCTAAAAAGAATGAGTGGAGAAACGCGCCGCCCACAAATTCCGCAATTTCAAGTGATGCCGCATCTGGATGCTTGAACTGTTGAAAATTTGGAAACACCTGCTGTAAAAAATAAGAGGTGAGGGTAAACAGCACACCTCCAATGGCGACCGTTAAAAATATGGCGAGAGGAATCGTTCTTTTTGGCTTAATTGTTTCCTCAGACATAGTCGAAATCGCATCAAATCCTAGAAAAGAAAAACATAAAATCGTCGCGCCGGAAAAAATAAGGGCGGGATCTAAGCTTGCTGAATAAAACGGGCGGGTTGACAGTATCTCTCCCGTGCCTGCATGCTGCGTGAGCCCATAAATAATAAACCCAACAAATGTCACAGCGACAATCACCTGAAAGGTCACAAATAGCGCTGTAATGTTGGCTGTAAGACGTATACCAATTACATTGACAGTCGTTATGGCGATAGCAAGTATGATGATCCAAATGTAATGAGGTACATCAGGAAAGGCTGCGGTTAAATATGCACTTCCGATTGCAAAATTCACCATAGGCAAAAATAAATAGTCCAGCAATAGTGTCCAGCCTACAAGGAAGCCGACGTGAGGATGAATACTTTTTTGCGCGTATGTATATGCAGATCCTGCTTTTGGAAAAGCCTTCACCATATTCCCATAGCTAAGCGCTGTCAATAGTAATGCCAGTAAAGTAAAGATATAAGCTGCAGCAACGTGTCCTTTCGTCAGCTGAGCAACAATGCCGTATGAATCAAATACGACAAGTGGGTCCATATAAGCAAGCCCGATCACAACAAGCGGAAAAACAGTCAGGCTGCGTTTTAGTCTTGGCTCTTCAGTCAATTTGCCTATCAGCTCCTCTAAAAAAATGAATAAATAATGCTCATTTTAAAAAGAATGCTACCACGTGTCAATGCTATTTGAATAAATCTTTTTTCAAAAGGTGTGGAAGCTTTGCATGCTACACGTTTTGGTATATGATGATACATAGAATAAGTCGTGAGTTGACTGACAAGAAAGGTGAAGCGAAATGAAGGAAGAACTGAATACAAATCAAGAACAGGAACGGATGGAGCTGGACGAAGAAAGTCTATTTCTTGTCTCCCAAACATTTAAAGCCTTATCTGATCCGACGCGTATTCGTATTCTGCATTTGCTGTCTCAAGGTGAACATTCAGTAAATGATATAGCAGAAACACTAAACCTTATGCAATCAACCGTATCTCATCAGCTGCGCTTTTTAAAAAATCTTCGTCTCGTAAAATCCAGACGAGCAGGGACCTCGATTTTTTACAGTCCTGAAGATCAGCATGTGATGGAAGTGCTTGAACAAATGATACACCATGCACAGCATGATTGAGAAAAAACCTTCCTACTTTTATATAGGAAGGTTTTTTATGCATGATGTACTTGGGTTGATCGTTTATTTGCTTTCATCATTTGATAAGAAAACACAATATAGTAAGCCGCTAGAAGGAAAAAGCTGAGTATTGTCAGCGCATCATCGCTGACAATATGCTGATACAATTCAACGATATCCATTTTGGTGATCGCATGTGTTGTCAGATTGACCGATTTAAATGCAAGCCTAGATAAAAACAAACATAAAATAAAGCTTTCAATCCATTTACTTGTTTTCATATACAGCCGGCCATTTTCTAATTTCATCTGAATCGTCTGATAGGCGTGAACGGCGAGACTGCTCCCGAAGATCATGCCAATGACGGCATAGATAAAAATACTGTGATTTTGCCATCCTTCTGATAAGAGAATAAGGGCAGTGAGACTAAATACATACATTCTCATGAAAAGATTTACCGGGCGCACAAGCTGATAGCGTCTCATTCGATTCATTCGAATGATGATCCAGACGAGCATGACGATCCCGATCATGAACAACTGCCATACGTGATGTGTCATGATGCAACCTCCTCCTGCACAGGCAGGGATGTAAACGAATGCTGGCTGTTACTTATCATTACCATTCTTTCTTTTTTTATCAAATCAAAACCTATATTTATGAAAAAGAGGAAAAGTCATGAAAATCGATCGCATTTTGTCCATTGTGATGATACTGATTAGCAAACGGCAAGTACAGGCGAAAGACCTCGCTGAACTACATGAAGTGAGCGTAAGAACCATATACCGTGACATTGATACGATTAATCAAGCGGGGATTCCAGTTGTCACAAAACAAGGCGCAGGGGTGGAATTTCACTCGTTGACGACTATCGTCTAGAGAAAAAATTATTCACCGATGATGATATTGAACTGATTTTAACAGCTCTTGAAAGCATTACGAGTGCATACACCTTTAAAGAAAGTGAACATGTACTAAAGAAAATGAAATCCCTGATCCCGCCTCAAAATGAAAAACAGCAACATGTCTTTATTGATTTAAGCTCTTGGGGGAAAGACAGCTACTTAGAAAAGAAGCTCCAGCTCATTCATACCGCTGCCTCAGCGCATCAATATATCCAGTTCACCTATCGCAATGCAAAAGGCGAAACACTTCCTAGAAAAGTAGAGCCTTATACACTTGTCTTAAAAGGAAGACACTGGTATTTGTATGCGTATTGCTGCGTGAAAAAAGCGTTTCGCCTGTTTAAACTCAAAAGAATGTCAGACCTTATCACGCATTCAGTATCTTTTCTTCCTAAACGAATAAAAAATGAAGACAAGCCTTGGAATGATTCTTGGCATGAAGAACCTTCCGTCAGTACACTAACGCTCAGGTTGACTCAAGATTCTGTTGGTAAAGTGAAGGAATGGATAGATGAAAATGAATTCACCGTATGTGCAGATGGTACGTTTCTTGCCACAATCACTTTGCCTCAGGATGATTGGTTATATAGCTTTCTTTTTTATTTAGGGCCAGATGTCGAGATTGTCTCTCCGCTATCCGTTCGGGAAGCATTTGATTTAAAGTTGAAACAATTTCAAAAACCAAAAGGAACTTGACACAATGTTGTCAGGTTTCTTTTTATATGATGGAAAAAAGGAGATGAGAATGTATGTACGATATCGTGATTTTACAGAAACAATGGATCAAGGGATTATCTGTTCGAACAACAAATGAAATGGAGCAAACAAACGAGCGGAAGATTGCACCGCTTTGGCAGCAATTTTTCACGCAGCAGCTCGACGGGGGCCATGCGCCAGTCATAGGGCTGTATTCAGATTATGAAAAGGATGAAAATGGCGCTTATTTGTTCACAGCGGGGCAATTGGTTGACCAGCAGCTAGCACAAGATGCAAAAGAGATTCCAGGCTCCACCTACGCAAGATTTCAAACGAGAAAGGGCCCGATTGAAGAGGTTGTGTTTGAAACATGGCAGCAGATTTGGAGTTGGGATCAGCGTTATTTGCGAACATATACTGGCGATTTTGAATGGTACGACGAACGATCAATTGATCCAAAAGAAGCGCAAGTTGATATTTATATTGCAGTCGATGAAAAAATAGTTGCTAAAACTAATACTATTAGTTAATATAAAACTAACGACATTAGTTTT
Source organism: Bacillus sp. FS02 (assembly GCF_024398395.1). Lineage (NCBI taxonomy): Bacteria > Bacillati > Bacillota > Bacilli > Caryophanales > Bacillaceae > Bacillus > Bacillus sp. FS02. The sequence continues at coordinate 3,722,179 of NZ_CP074101.1, forward strand.
AGGGGGAAAACAAGATGAGATTGACAACATTTGACCGTTTGCACCAGCTTACATTAATGCCGCGTATTTTTCCGGTAAATTGTTATGTATTTGAGGAAGAGAATGAACTCATCTTAATTGATGCAGCTTTGAAAATGGCAGCAAGCTCAATAATTGAATTTGCACATCAATTAAACAAACCCATTAAAAAAATTATTCTGACTCATAGTCATATGGATCATATTGGCGCACTAGATGAAGTGAAAAAGGCTTTTCCAGAGGCAATTGTTTATTTATCGAAACGAGATGCTCGCCTGTTTGCTGGCGATTTCTCTTTACTTCCTGGTGAGCCGAAGAAAAAAGTCAAAGGCAGTTTTTCAAAAGACATTCACACAAAACCAGACGTGCTTGTTGAAGAAGGGGGCGAGATTGGGTCACTGAAAGTCATTGCCACACCAGGACATACACCAGGAAGCATCTCTTTATACGATGAAAAGTCAGGGGTTGTCATTGCGGGTGATGCAGTTGTGACAAAAGGCGGTTTATTTGTAACGGGTGAGTTTCGCTTGACCTTCCCATTCCCGGCTTTTGCCACTTGGGATGCAGAAACAGCACTAAAAAGCGCTGAAAAATTACTGGCACTTCCCTTGTCTTGTCTCGCAGCAGGGCATGGTGATCTCATCATAGAGCCTGAGGCAAAGCTCAGAGCCGCTATCGAAAAAAGGAAGCAGCAGCTACAAAAGGGGGGACAGTAAGCCATGTCTCCAAGAATGGGTATCACACAAGAAAAAATTGTTGAATCTGCCATCGAATTTGTCGATGAAGAGGGCTTTTCCGCTTTGACTATTGCTACATTGTCCAAACGGCTTAACATCAGACCACCATCTCTTTACAACCATATATCCGGTCTTCATGAAATACAGGCAGCTCTTGCTGTCAAGGGGCTGACAATGCTTTGTGAGGCCGGCAAACAAGTAACAGCGGGGCTGGAAAAAGAAGACGCTGTTTTAGCATTTGCAAGACAATATGTTCAATTTGTTCGTCAGCATCCCGGTCTTTATGAGGCTGCTTTTTCACATATGAATGAAAAAGAAGTCAGTGTGGCTGCAGAGAATCTTGCTGATTTTGTCCAATCCATCATGTCTCGTTTTGGTGTAAAAGAAGAGGACATGACGCATGTCGTGAGAGGGCTCAGAAGCTTACTGCACGGTTTTGGAGATATTTCAAACAAAAAAGGATTTCAACGGAAAGAACAGCTTGAAGATAGTGTGAGCTATGCGGTCCGTCTTTATATTGCAGGCATCAAAGAGCAAGAAGATCTGTCTCATTGACAGGTCTTTTTTATGTATCGAACCGATATGATGAAGGAGATGTAAACAAATCAAAACATTTTTTTGGCAAAAAACCAATAAAGATTTGACAGTTTTGTGAAACATGGTATGCTTATTATGTGAAATAATTCACATAGAGGAGTAGAGGCAGATGAAAAGAAAGCCTGTTTATGTGGAAACAACCATTCAAGCACCTATTGAAAAAGTATGGGAGTATACGCAAAATCCAAAGCTTCATGAACAATGGGATTTGCGATTTTCGACCATTTCATTAAATGGACCTAGTGATGAACAGCCCCAATCCTTTTTGTATGAGAAACACCTTGGATTCGGCATTAGTGTAACTGGGACAGGAGCGTATCGAACGAGCGTGAAGGATGAGCGTCATGAAAGAGCATCCTCACTTCAATTTAAATCATCACACCCTTTGTCTTTCATCAAAGAAGGCGGAGGGTATTGGAAATACATGAAAACGAATGATCACATTGTGTTTCAAACGCAATTTGATTATGAAACAAAGGAAGGAAAAGGGTGGAAATGGGCAGACCGGTTCTTTTTTCGGCCAATGATGGGGGTTATGACTGCCTTTAGCTTTGGCGCATTAAAGACGTGGCTTGAAAAGGGCACGCATCCCCGTTTGCTGCTTGAGAGAACACTTGCCCATTATGGCATTTGTTTGTTGTTTGCCATCGTCTGGTTATGTCAAGCGATCATTCCTTTTTCACCTTCTGCTTTTGATCATAGCACCGGATTTCGATTGTTTTATGCGCTATTAGGTGTATCATGGCTCATGCCTAAACTGCCAAAGAAATATATATTCATCCTTCAAAGCATCTTTCTGCTGCTGATGCTTGGTATAGGGATTTTATCGCCAGAAACGACTCTGCACGAGCCGCTGGTGCTGAGTGCATTTTTCATTTTATCCGTTGCAGGAATGATCAATTTAAAAGATTGTGTAGATGTGTTTTCAATCAAACGAAAAAGGGGAGGTAGACATGGTCGTTCATCATCATCAAGTAAAGGACTACGATAAGCTGCATCCAACATTAAAAGAACGTTATAACCGCGCGTTTACGGCCGAAGGCATCATGGAGGAAATAGGAGGCGGGACAAAGCTCATCCGATTGTTATTCAAAATCGGTCCATTGTTTCGCTGTTTTTTTCCTGAAAGAGGGCGAAATATTCCCTTCCAAATTGTGAACAAGCCTTTTACGACAAGTAAGGGAGAAGAAGGGATGCACTGGTTTCGAACGTTCTATTTTCCTGACAAGGAAAGACATTTTGATGCAGATATGATCATTGATCAGAAGAGCCATCAAGTACTAGACTACTTTGGAAAACCTAGGCTTCTTGTGTCAGAGCTTCATTTTACAGTCACGGAAAAAGGGTTCTTGCACATTCAATCAGGTAAGCAAAAGTTTTTGCTGTTTGGGCGGGAATGGCCACTGCCTTCTTGGCTTTACGGTGAATCTGATGTAACGGAAGGTTACGATGAGCATGCAGGTGAGTATACGATTGATGTTCAAGTGAAAAATCGCCTTTTTGGCACTCTTTTTACGTATAAGGGCCGGTTTACGGAAAGGGTGTCACCTCATGAATAAATGGCATTTGATGTGTAGCATCATGTTGCTGTCCTGCTTTCTCGTTACACGTTTGACGACAGCTCCCATACCAGAATTTTTTGTTTTAATTGCGATTTTATTTTTTCTTCCCGCTTTCTTACACTTTTTTTATCAGGAAGAGAAGAAACGGCAGCAGAAGGGGCTGATCGGCTTCATAATGAAAGCCTTTCCAGTAGCAGCTCTATGTGCAACAGGCGCATTCATCTATCATTCTCTCTGGCTTGCATTGGGATGGCTTTTCTTTACAATGATTCTGGCTTTATTTGGTTTCACCCGTTTGCTGAAAAGAGGAGCCCATCCGCTTCATGAGCTGATGATCGATGGCGCATGTATGTATATCGCTCTAGGTGGGCTTTGGTTCTGGCTGTACATAGCAGATATACAAGTGATGACATTTTCACCGATGATTGTTCTTTTGACCGCTATTCATTTTCATTATTCGGCTTTTTTTATCCCAATCTTTTATGGATTATTGGGGAGGCAGCGCAAAAAAGAGACGACGCTATACAAAGTGGGTGGCTGGGTTATTTTACTGTCGCCAGTGATGATTGCTGTGGGAATCAGCTATTCTCGCCTGTTTGATACGTTCAGCGTCGTTCTTTATGTGATCGCACTTTATTTGTATGGAATTTTATGTATGACAACTTCTTTTCGTTCAACTGTTGCAAAAGGGTTCGTTGTGTTTTCTAGCATCATGTTAATGGGAACCATTGTCCTATCATTCCTTTATTCTGCCGGAATGCTTTTACATGTTACCTACATCAGCATGGATCAAATGATTTGGTTTCATGGCAGTATCAATGCAAGTTTGGTTATTTTACCAGGCCTCATTGGATGGTTGATTGAAAGACCAGCTGATCGATTGAAACAGAAGGATTTTCCGGTATCGAGAGTTCACGGTCGTTTTCAGATCATGTCTTTTCAACATGACCACATGCAGCATGATGAGAAGATTGGTTTAGTCGATTCTCTTGACCAATTAAATGGGAAGGCATTTTCAGCAGAGAGTGTGTCACCTGTTATTCGCAGATTTTATGAGGACCCGATGTCCTTTACGTTAAAAGCAGCCGTCTGTTTTCATTGGTGGGTAAGGCCGTTTGTCTTTTTGCTTCAACCTGTTTTTAGACAAATAGGACAGCTCTATTTAGGGTCATCACGAATGCCATATGAAATGTCGGGGAGTCTTTCAAGATTTCAACATCCTCTTGAAGAAAGGGAGAATGTACGTGTGTGGGTCAGGCGCAATGAGAAAGGCGAGCAAGTCTTTTATGCGCTCTATGCTCAGCACCATGATGAAGAGACAGTCTATATGAATATTGCTTTGCCGCTTCCTTTTTCACAGCTTACGGCAATTTTAAAACCTTTGAATGAAAAGGAAGATTTTCTATTAAAAAGTAAAAGTCCAAAAGGCAGTACGGGTGATGAAGGATTGTATTTGCATACGTCTTTCATCACCATGAAACTGCCAATGGAAGAAAGCTTTCATATGAAAGCAGAGACGGAAAAAAGTCTCACAGCGATTCATCAAATGAAGCTATTCGGTATTCCTTTTTTAACGATTCAGTATCAAATCGACAGTGAAAGCCACTCATCTTAGTCAATGATGTCGCATGGTTCACCGTGACGAATGATGTTCACAATCGCTTGCCCATCACTCGGATGATGATCTGCATACTGTACTGGCAGTAAAGCAAAAAATACATAGTAGACTGAGAAGTAAGCAAATTGATAGAAAAATTGATGTTCTGGCAGGAAATCGTTGGCGATCATTGTGTTCAATATAAGAACACTGAGCAGGTTGCATAATGATCCGCCTAAGTAGACAAGAATGTGTGAGAAACGGTTATTTCTCCTCATTTCTTCATAGTGGCAAAATGCATCAAGAAAATAGATTCTTCTAATTTCAACGACGCCTATTTTCAATACTTTTTTGCCTCGGCCAAGCGCAAACGAAACCTTTGCTCCAAACAGCCAGGCGACTACAATATGGCCCAGCTGATGCAAGATGGCAACGATAGGAAGAATGACGAAAAACGACCAGCAAAACGTCCACATATCTGATAATGTAAACAAGTGTTAACCCTCCCTGAAATATTCGAGAGGAAGCAGTAGGATTATTTGCCATTTTACCGAATTCATTTTCATGATGCAAACATTTAATAGACTACTATAAAATGATTATGTAGACTAAAAAAATTTCAATCAATAGGCTTTTTAACCCTTTCTTTTAGAAGAGTAGGGTGTGCTACAATTAAGAAATTAGTGGAAGACAAGTGGTCATCTAGCAGAAGAAAAATGTGACCTTTTTTATGAAAGATTGAAAGGGAGAGAGATTCTAATGGCAGATATTGAACAGTTTTTAGCGTTAGACATTCGTGTTGGGACGATAGTAGAAGCAGAGTTCTTTGCAGAAGCGAGAGTGCCTGCTTTCAAGCTGAAGATTGACTTTGGGGATGAGATTGGCATAAAACAATCTAGTGCACAGCTGACAAAACGATATCGGGCTGAGAATCTCACTGGGAAACAAATTATTGCAGTGGTCAATTTCCCGCCAAGAAGAATTGCCGGGTTTAAATCAGAGGTGCTTGTCTTAGGAGGCATGCCGTCAAAAGAAGACGTTGTCCTGCTTGCCACCGATGAGCCGGTTGAAAATGGCACCAAAATAGGGTAAGAAAAAAGACATCTTCATCAGAAGATGTCTTTTGCGTATTGAGGCGGAATAACCACACGCCACATTCGTGTGTGTCTCAAAGAGACGTGTTACCCGACTTACACAATTCAGCTCATCGCTTGATTAATATAGCATGGGATTGGTATGAATGCAACCATTATTTGAGTTCTCTTTGTTTTTGGAAGATAAAAAGAAGGTTCATCTCCTCATATCATAGAAAAAATGACAAGAAATCAATTATTTGGATTATTTTTTCAAAAAATATTGAAAAGTCAGATCATATTTTATAAAATGAATTCATCTTAGTTTGTTTAATCGATAAACTAAGATGGCGATCATCTATTGTTTAAAGCACATGATTTGCTGCTATGTGGGCTAAGCTGAAAGAAAGAGCTGTTCAGCTTCATTTTTACAACGAATTGAAAGCGCTTTATTTTCGACCTATTGATTGCTGCTGCCCTGCACCATCTGTCCGTTAGAAGAGGCTAAGTGAAGAAGGGAGAAAACTCATGGTGAGTGAGAATTTAAAGAAGATTCGTATGTCTGAAAAAGTGGGGTATGCTTCAGGAGATTTCGCATGTAATTTAATTTATGCAACTGTCTCTACGTATCTATTATTTTTTTATACGGATGTGTATGGATTATCAGCAGCAGCAGCAGGGACGATGTTTTTGGTGGTTCGGGCCATCGATGCGCTTGCAGATCCGTTTATTGGGGCGATGGTTGACCGAACGAACAGCCGTTTTGGCCGGTTTAGACCTTATTTGTTATTTGGTGCGTTACCTTTTGCCGTTCTTGCCATTCTTTGTTTTACGACACCGGATTTTTCCGAAATGGGAAAACTCATTTATGCGTACATCACGTATGTTGGTTTATCGCTTACATACACGTTCATCAATGTTCCTTATGGTGCTTTAACTTCCGCAATGACAAGAAATAACCAAGAGGTCGTCAGTATTACGTCTGTTCGTATGCTTTTTGCAAATCTCGGTGGTTTAGTTGTTGCTTTTTTTGTTCCGTTTCTTGCGACGTTTTTGAGTGATACAACAGGAAATACAGCACTTGGCTGGCAGATCACGATGGCATTTCTCGGCGTACTTGGGGCGGATTACTGATTTTCTGTTTTAAAAGTACGAATGAGCGCGTCACGCTTCAAAAGCCAGAGGAAAAGATCAAGTTCAGTGATCTCTTTGTCCAGTTACGAGTGAATCGTCCGCTTGTTGTGTTAAGCATTTTCTTTATCATTATCTTTGGTGTGAACTCGATCAGCAACTCAGTCGGGATCTATTATGTGACGTATAACCTCGGCAGAGAGGATTTAGTGAAGTGGTACGGCCTGATTGGCAGTCTGCCAGCTTTAATGGTGTTGCCGTTTATCCCTAAGCTACACAAGTTGTTAGGAAAGAAAAAGCTGCTGAATTATTCATTATTGCTGAATATTGTAGGCCTTCTTGCCTTACTTGTGATCCCGCCGAGTCAAATCACTTTAATACTTATTTTCAGGCTCGTTGCGGCTGCAGGGAGTATTACAGCAGGTGCTTACATGTGGGCACTCATTCCTGAAACCGTTGAATATGGCGAATATAAAACAGGGAAAAGAATGGGTGGACTGATCTACGCAGTGATTGGCTTCTTCTTTAAATTTGGGATGGCCTTAGGCGGCATCGTTCCAGGGCTTGTCCTTGACCGATTTGGTTATATTGCAAATCAAGTGCAAACACCAGAAGCTTTACTGGGCATTTTAATCACGACAACGGTGATTCCTGTATGCTTACTCATTTTAGCGATGGTTGATATTAATTTTTATAACCTAGATGAAGAAAAACATAAAAAAGTCATACGAGAGCTTGAGAATAGAGACAAGGTGTATATCGATCATATGGACGACTTTAAAATGTAGCTCTCTGAAAGAGGAGGAAATTCAATGAACATTACCAATCCAGTGCTCAAAGGGTTTAACCCTGACCCAAGTATTTGCCGTGCGGGAGAGGACTATTACATGGCGGTTTCTACATTTGAATGGTTCCCGGGGGTGCAAATTTATCACTCAAAGGATCTCGTCCACTGGCGGCTCGCCGCGCGTCCCTTGCAAAAAATTTCTCAACTCGATATGAAAGGAAATCCTGATTCCGGCGGGGTTTGGGCGCCGTGTTTAAGTTATGCGGATGGTCAGTTTTGGCTCATCTATTCAGATATTAAAGTAGTAGATGGTCCGTTTAAGGATGGTCATAATTATTTGGTCACAGCTGATGCAGTAGATGGCGAGTGGAGCGATCCGGTTCGACTCAATAGTTCTGGGTTTGATCCTTCCTTGTTCCATGATCCAAGCGGAAAGAAATACGTGTTGAATATGCTGTGGGACCATCGAGAAAAACATCATTCTTTTGCAGGTATAGCCTTACAGGAATATAGTGTATCTGAAAAAAAACTGGTCGGTGAACGGAAGGTCATTTTTAAAGGCACGCCAATCAAACTGACAGAAGCCCCGCATCTTTATTACATCAATGATGTCTATTATTTATTAACAGCTGAAGGGGGAACACGTTACGAACATGCAGCCACAATCGCCCGTTCCTCGCGTATTGATGGGCCGTATGAGGTTCATCCTGACAACCCAATTTTAACGGCTTTTCACGCGCCTAGCCATCCACTACAAAAATGCGGGCATGCTTCCATTGTACAAACGCATACAAATGAATGGTATTTGGCTCATCTGACTGGCCGTCCAATTCATTCAAGTAAGGAATCCATTTTTCAGCAAAGAGGCTGGTGCCCTTTAGGAAGAGAGACAGCCATACAAAAGCTTGAATGGAAAGATGGCTGGCCGTATGTGGTAGGCGGAAAAGAGGGGCTCCTAGAGGTTGAAGCGCCTGCGATGAGCGTAAAAGAGTTCTCTCCAACCTATCACATAGTCGATGAATTTAAAGATTCATCGTTAAATAGACATTTCCAAACATTAAGAATCCCATTTACGGATCAGATTGGTTCAGTGACGGAAAATCCTCATCATTTAAGGCTGTATGGGCAGGAATCTTTAACGTCTAAATTTACCCAAGCGTTTGTTGCGAGGCGCTGGCAAAGCTTTTATTTTGAAGCAGAGACAGCGGTTTCCTTCTTTCCGAAAAACTTTCAGCAAGCGGCAGGTCTTGTGAATTATTATAATACGGAAAATTGGACTGCACTTCAGGTGACTTATGACGAGGCGCTTGGCCGTATCCTTGAATTATCTGTGTGTGAAAATCTGGCCTTTTCTCAGCCGCTAATTAAAAAAATCATCATCCCAGACGAGATTCCGTATGTGTATTTAAAAGTGACCGTTCAGAGAGAGACATACACGTATTCTTATTCTTTTGATCAACAAGAGTGGGAAAAAATAGATGTACCGCTTGAATCGACTCATTTATCAGATGATTTTATTCGAGGAGGGGGGTTCTTTACAGGGGCTTTTGTCGGAATGCAGTGCCAAGACACAAGCGGCGAACATCTGCCTGCCGATTTTAAGTATTTTCGATACGAAGAAACAACTGAATAAAAAAAGACAACACTCTAAAGGCTGTCTCTCTTTAACATGTATTCCATTATGGTGAAGGCGTGACATCTCGCAAAAAAGCTTCAGTGACAAGAGATGTCATCCCTAAGGCTGGTGCGTTTTGTCCTAATGACGAAGGGAGTAGCTCCACCCGTGAGCTGAATTGTGCATCCATTCTAGAGGATACTTCATCTTGAATGACACTTAGAACGGCCTGCTCAGATTCAATGACTTTGTTTCGTAAAATAACGGCTTGTGGGTTGAAGGTATGCAGAACGTTTGTGAGACCTACCCCAATGTAAAAGCCAAAGTTACGCAAGGCATTGAGTGTCTTCATATCATTTAACTTCGCCAGCCGCTCAATATCTTGATAGGTGAATGGCTGACCATCTGTTTGGAGCGATTGGAACAGTGCTTTCTCAGATGCATACAGTTCCCAGCAACCACGATTTCCGCAGCTACATGTCGGTCCATTAAAGTCGATCGTCATATGTCCCATTTCACCAGAAAAACCATTTGTGCCTCTATATAAATGATGATTGATAATGATGCCTATTCCAATACCAGTGCCGATACTTGCATAGATCAGATGGTCATAATGTTTAGCAGCACCAAAGATTTTTTCACCGTACGCACCGGCATTTGCTTCATTCTCGATAAAAACCGGTACTTGGAATGTGTCTTGGAGACTTGTTTTTAGATCGACATTTTTCCATTTTGAATGAGGCGTAAACACAATTTGTTCATCTGCATCGACCAGACCAGGTATACAAATCCCTATACCAATCAGCCCGTATGGAGAAGAAGGAATGTGTGAACGTAACTGCTGAATCAATTCAATTAAAATACGGACGGTCACATCAGGTGTGCTGGATGGGAGCTTGAGCTGCTCATTATGAATCATCGACCCTTCAAGGTCTGTTAAAATGCCGTTGACATAATCAACACCGACATCAATGCCGATAGAGTAACCTGCACGTTTATTAAACATGAGGAGCACGGGTCTTCTTCCGCCGCTAGATTCGCCTTGACCGATTTCATAAACAAGATGTTCTTTCATTAATGTACTCACTTGAGAAGAAACGGTCGATTTATTTAACCCAGTGCGTTCAGATAATTTTGCTCTGGAAATTGGTGCATGGTGCAGAATTTCGTTTAGCAATAGCTTTTGATTTATTTTTTTCACAAAGTTCTGATCCGCAATATCCATTGTATCCACTCCATTTGTTTCGTCTTTAGATTAAGTGAAGAAAAAACATTTTTTGTCGTGTTTATTCTCTATAAAACATGCTTTTCACTTTATTATAACGAAAATATTTCTAAAAAACTAAAAAATATGGAAAATTCAAAGAGATTAGTTGGTCAACTCGTTCATTTGTTTGTTGAATCAACTTACTAAGTGAATATATAGGGGGAATCACTTATGGTCAAATCAAATATGACTTCGTTAAGTAGTTTACAAGGGATTGGCAACATTCAATATGAAGGAAAACATTCAAAGAACCCATTCGCATTTAAATATTATAATCCGAGCGAAATGATTGGCGGAAAATCAATGAAAGATCACCTGCGATTCTCCGTCGCTTATTGGCATACATTGACTGCTGATGGAACAGACATGTTTGGAACTGGCACGATGAAAAGGGCATGGGATTCTTATAGTGGAATGGATTTGGCGAAGGCTAGATTGGAAGTGGCTTTTCAGCTCTTTGATCTATTGGATGTTCCGTATTTTTCATTCCATGACCGTGATATTGCACCAGAGGGCGACACGCTTCAAGAGACCAATCAGCAGTTAGACATCATCATAGAAAGAATGAAAGATTACATGCAGCAAAGCGGGGTTCGGCTTCTATGGAACACGGCTAATATGTTTAAGCATCCAAGATTTGTTCACGGTGCAGCGACATCCTGTCATGCAGATGTATTTGCCTATGCAGCTGCACAAGTGAAAAAGGGCATCGAAACAGCAAAGGAACTCGGCGCAGAAAATTATGTTTTCTGGGGAGGACGAGAAGGTTACGACACACTGCTGAATACAGATATGCAAAGAGAGCTTGACCATTTGGCGACCTTTTTGCATATGGCGGTCGATTATGCAAAAGAAATTGGATTTACAGGTCAATTTTTAATTGAGCCAAAGCCGAAGGAACCGACAACTCATCAATATGATACGGATGCAGCGACATCGATCGCCTTTTTAAAACAATATGGATTGGATACACACTTTAAATTAAATATCGAGGCCAATCATGCGACATTAGCGGGTCATACGTTTGAGCATGAGCTGCGTGTAGCAAGAATTCATGGACTGCTCGGTTCCGTTGATGCCAACCAAGGAAACTCCCTTCTAGGATGGGACACCGATGAATTCCCAACGGATTTATATGCCACAACACTCGCCATGTATGAAATTTTGCAAAATGGCGGACTTGGAACAGGCGGTCTCAATTTTGATGCAAAAGTCAGAAGAGCCTCCTTTGAACTGGAAGATCTTCTGTATGCTCATATTGCGGGGATGGATGCATTCGCAAAAGGGCTGCGGGTGGCTCATAGACTCATAGAAGACCGTGTGTTTGAAGATGTGATCAAGCACAGGTACCGCAGTTTTTCTGAAGGAATTGGACGGGAGATTTCAGAAGGAAAGGCGAACTTTCATACATTAGAAGAATATGCACTGAAACATCCGCTCATCAGAAACGAATCTGGCAGAGAGGAACAGCTGAAAGCCAGATTAAATCAATATTTGTTAGAAGATTAATGGAGCGGGCGGATGTTTTGAAGGAGTGAACACATGAAGTATGTAATGGGAATTGATCTTGGAACTAGTGGAGTTAAAGCGATATTAGTAGATGAGAGCGGGAAGGTATGCTGCGAGACGACTAAATCTTACCGTCTCATTCAAAGCAAACCAGGTTATTGTGAGCAAAATCCTGAAGACTGGGTAGAGCAGACGATGGCCGCGATGACAGAACTTATGGAGAGAAAGCCTGTTCAGTCAAGGCAAGTAGAAGGCATCAGTTTTTCTGGACAAATGCACGGACTTGTTTTATTGGATGAATCCCTTCAAGTGCTCAGGCCTGCCATCTTGTGGAATGACACAAGAACAACACCGCAATGCGTGCGCATGACAGAAAAGCTAGGAGGCAGGCTGCGAGCGATCACAAAAAATCAGGCGTTAGAAGGGTTTACACTGCCAAAGTTGTTATGGGTAAAGGAACATGAACCAGAAATTGATCAACGAATCCATTTGTTTTTACTTCCAAAAGATTATGTCAGATATCGATTAACCGGCGCTATTCATATGGACTATTCTGATGCGGCTGGTACGTTACTGTTGGATATGGGAGAACAAACATGGAGTGAGGAGATTTGTCAAACCTTTGATATTCCGATTTGTATTTGCCCGCCGCTCGTTTCATCGGAGGAGAAGGTTGGAACAATTTTGCCGCAGATCGCAAAGGAAACCGGGATGACAGAAGAGGCGAAGGTTTTTGCAGGTGGAGCGGATAATGCTTGCGGTGCCATTGGTGCCGGCATTTTATCATCAGGTCACACATTATGCAGCATTGGCACATCAGGTGTCATTCTTTCCTATGAAGAAAATCATAACAGAGAGCTGAATGGAAACTTGCATTTGTTCCATCATGCAAAAAAAGACGCTTTTTATACAATGGGAGTCACTTTGTCAGCAGGTTATAGCCTCGATTGGATTAAATCTTTACTTGCTCCAAATGATTCGTTTAAAGACCTTTTAGCCGGAGCAAAGGATATAGCGCCTGGCGCAAATGGATTGCTATTTACGCCATATTTAGTTGGGGAAAGAACGCCTCATGCAGATTCAGTCATTCGTGGAAGCTTCATTGGATTAGACAGCCGGCATGAAAAAGCGCATATGGTTAGAGCTGTGCTTGAAGGAATCACTTTTTCATTAAATGAATCGATCGCTTTATTCAGGCACGCGGGAAAAAGCATTGATTCCATCGTGTCTATTGGTGGAGGTGCGAGAAGTCATACATGGCTTCAAATGCAGGCAGACATTTTTCAAGCTGAGGTGATACAGCTTGAAAATGAGCAAGGGCCCGCATTAGGTGCAGCGATGCTTGCAGCAGTTGGATGCGGCTGGTACGAGTCACTTGAGGCGTGCGCGGATCAGTTTATCCATCAAGCGGCCGTATTGACACCAAATCAACAGCATGTCGATGTATATGATCATCTCTTTCGTTTGTATCAAAGCATTTATACAAACACAAGAGACATTCATGCGGGTCTAGCACAGTATCGATAATCTAGTAGTGAGTAGGGGCATGAAAGGAGGTGATGAATTCATTTCATCTTAGAGATGACAGAATTAAAAGGATGAAAAAGGAGAGGAATGGACGATGAATTTGAGAAAATTAAGACTGTTGTTTGTGATGTGTATTGGACTGACGCTTATACTGACGGCTGTACCAGCCCATGCGAGAACCATTACGAATAATGAAATGGGTAACCATAGCGGGTACGATTATGAATTATGGAAGGATTATGGAAACACCTCGATGACACTCAATAACGGCGGGGCATTTAGTGCAGGCTGGAACAATATCGGAAATGCTTTATTTAGAAAAGGGAAAAAGTTTGATTCCACTAGAACTCACCATCAGCTTGGCAACATCTCCATCAATTACAACGCAAGTTTTAACCCAGGCGGGAATTCCTATCTATGTGTCTATGGCTGGACACAATCTCCATTAGCAGAATACTACATTGTTGATTCATGGGGCACATATCGTCCAACAGGAGCGTATAAAGGATCATTTTATGCTGATGGAGGCACATATGACATTTATGAAACAACCCGTGTCAATCAGCCTTCCATTATCGGGATCGCAACCTTCAAGCAATATTGGAGTGTACGTCAAACGAAACGTACAAGCGGAACGGTCTCCGTCAGTGCGCATTTTAGAAAATGGGAAAGCTTAGGGATGCCAATGGGGAAAATGTATGAAACGGCATTTACTGTAGAAGGCTACCAAAGCAGCGGAAGTGCAAATGTGATGACCAATCAGCTGTTTATTGGCAACTAAAAAAGTCAAAGAAAAGAGCCGGGAGCAAAACTCCTGGCTCTTTCTATCATAATTTTTCAACTTCGACTCTGCCGGAAAAGAACGTCGCACCGCCGCCCATATCTGCCAAGCGATCAGGTGTGAGGCCATTCACCAAATGTTTTTTGCCTTTTTGGTCTGCCCATAATCCCTGGCTGACAACAACGCCAGATAGCACATTTTGTCCGACTGACACGATCAGCTCGCATTCTCCTCGATCATTCAGCACACGAACCATGTCCCCATCTTCAATCTGTCTTTCTTTTGCATCTTGTTCATTCATATGAAGCTTCGGAAATTTCTCAAGCTTTTGATGCTTCTCTTGAAGAGAGAAGGTGGAATTAAGAAAATTATGGTTTGGTCCCGGTATAAACGTTAGTGGATAATCACTTTCCTTGAATAAAGGTACATAGGTTGGAAGGGCTGGATATCCATCTTTTTTCATTTGTTCAGAGTAAAGCTCAATTTTCCCGCTTGGGGTAGGGAGCTTTAAATCTTCGAAAGGCCCTCGTTTTGCTTTGATCCACTTTTTCTCTTTTAACGCTTGATATGAAATGTTTTCATAATGCGGATTTTCAGGATGATGAAGAGCTTGTTCCATTAGTTCCGCATCTGTGTCTTTAAAGGCTTCATCTTCAAAGCCCATCGCATGAGCCAAAAGACGAAACACTTCTGTGTTTGATTTGCTTTCTCCATAACGTTCTATAACAGGTTCTTGAATTTGAATGTAATGATGCCAGTAAGAAGTATAAAAATCCTCGTTTTCAAAGGCAGAGGTCGCTGGCAGAACAATATCCGCATAAGAGGCTGTCTCTGTCATGAACAAGTCATGGACAACCGTAAATAAGTCTTCCCGCATCAAACCGTCTCTTACTTTATTTGCTTCAGGTGTCACAACAGCCGGGTTGCAAGAGTAGACAAAAAGAGAATCAATAGAAGGTTCTGCGTTCGTTAGCACGCTGCCCAGCTGATTCATATTAAATGTTCTAGGTTCGCGTTCCTTTAATAATTCCGGCCGCTGAAGAGCGATTTCATTATAACTAAGAAAAGAAGAGTTCGATTTCATCGCACCGCCGCCTTTATGCAGCCATTGACCGGTGAGGGCAGGGAGGCAGGAGATGGTTCGAATACTCATACCGCCATTATCGTGATGCTGTAGCCCATTGCCAATACGAATGAGAGATGGCGATGTCTCTGCGTACATTCTCGCAAGTGTGATGATGTCTTCTTTTGGGACACCCGTGATCTGTTCGACTGTTTCTGGATCGTACTGCTTCACATGCTCGCGAAGTTCATTGTGACCGACCGTGTAAGTCTCTAAAAATGACGCATCTGTGCGGTCTTCTTTAAAAAGGACATGCATGATCCCAAGAGCTAGCGCACTGTCAGTGCCAGGGCGAAGCGGAATGAACCAATCTGCCATCCGGCCCGTTTGGTTTTTGTGCACATCAATGACGACAATTTTAGCCCCTTGCTTTCGAGCTTTTTGTGCCAACGTGATTTGATGCATATTGGTTGAAACTGCATTGATGCCCCAAAAGATAAATAGCTTCGTATGAATGGTTTCTTCTGGGTCTGTCCCGATGCTTGCGCCCATTGTATATTTATAGCCAGTTGTTCCGGCTGACTGACAAATGGTTCGGTCTAGCTGACTTGAGCCAAGTCGATAGAAAAAGCGGCGGTCCATTCCTTCTGCATTAAGATTCCCCATATTCCCATAGAAGCTGTAAGGCAAAATGCTTTCTGGTCCTTTTTCTTCGATCAGCTTTGTCCATTTTTGACGAATGGTTTCAATCGCTTCTTCCCACGTAATTGGAGCAAACTGCCGGTCACCTTTTTGACCTACACGTTTTAATGGTGTTGTCAGACGTTTTTCATCATATAAACGAGCTGTGACATTCCGCACTTTATTGCAAATGTTTCCTTGAGTGACTGGATGATCTGGATCTCCTTGAACTTTAACGATCTTTCCGTTCTCTTTATGTATTAAAAGACCGCACTGGTCAGGGCAATCTAACGAACAAACTGATTTGAATATTCCGTCTTTCATTGCTGTGTAATCGGTCATACGTTTAGCTTCCTTTCCGAATTCCGTGATCACTGTACATATGGACTTTATTTTAGCATGTTCAGACGAGGAAGGTAAGGATAAGCATATGAAAAAAAGCCCCTAATGAAAGGGACTTTTAAAAACGGGTGACCTGCACAGGGAATTCTTTGACCCCAAACACAAACGTGCTTTGAATTGGTTTCAGCTGATCTGCCGCACAGGTGATTTCTCGAAACGTACGGAGTAAAATCTCAAGTGCTAGATGAGCCTCAAGCCGGGCGAGAGGGGCACCAAGACAAAAATGGATGCCGAAGCCAAAGCTCAAATGCGGATTTGATTTTCTGTCAAGACGAAACGTATCTGGATCGTCAAACTTCCGTTCATCACGATTCGCAGATGCCACCCAGCTGATGAGATAGTCTCCTTTTTCAATGTGAGAACCGGCAATCTGAACATCCTCTGCTGCAACTCGCCCAATCGCTTGAACAGGCGGATAATAGCGTAGCGTTTCCTCCGTCAATTGAGGAATGAGAGACAGGTCTTGCCGCACTGATTCGGCGATATGCGGCTGCTCTGTTAAAAGTCGTACGGCATTTGTAATTAAATTCGTCGTTGTTTCATTACCAGCAACGAGTAAGAGTATACAAAAGCCAAGTAGTTCATTTTCTGATAAACGCTCACCGTCAATTTCCGCTTGGATGAGAAGGGAGATTAAATCATCGGCTGGCGTTTCTTTTCGTTTTTGGATCAAATGAGCAAAGTACGCTGACAGCTCTTTTTCTGCTTGTTTTTGCATGTCGACAACGGCTTGAACAGCTTCTTTTGAATCATCTTTGGCTCCTGCAACTAGAGCATCTGAATGTTTTTTGATCAGCTCTCTGTCTTTCACTTCTGCCCCGAGAAGCTCGGCGATGATCATGACAGGTAGGGGAGCGGCAAGATCTTGGACAATATCGAAGGTCCGTTGATCCTTTACTTGATGTAATAGATCATGGGTCAAGTCTTTGATCTTTTCTTCTATTTGTTTGATCGCTTTTGGCGTGAAGGCTTTATTGACGAGTGCTCTCATTTTGGTATGTTTTGGTGGGTCCATTGTTAAAATACTCGTTTTAGATGTACTTCTTCCTCGCTGTGATGAAAACACTTTTGGCTGCTTCAGAACGGACTGAATATCAGCATATCGAAAGAGATCCCAGCACTTTCTCGTTTCATCGTATCGAATATCACCCTGCGATCGTAATTCATTGTAGATAGGGAATGGGAAAAGAAGGTCATCAGTAGATCGGATTTCTTTCATTGGGATGACATTGACGTAATTTTCTTTTACTTTCATTATGAACGCTCCTTTTTCACTTGATTTCCCTTTCACGGTATCACCACGAAAAACGCATTTCAACGGACATGTTTTCTAAAATATGTCAATAGTCTAATCGAAAGATTCAAACACATTCATCCTATAGGAAAATAGAAAGTCATCAAAAATGATAACGCTTTCTAAAAACTAGAATTGAAGTCACCGAAACCAAAAATAAAATGGTGAATTCAGTCGAACGAAAGGGTACTATGATTCAAATCTGTATAGTTCTTTTGATCTAAATTGATGATTTAAAAAAACACGGCTAACATACATACCGCAAGCTGTTCAGCGTGCATTCGGGACTTTTGAAAAGTGCTGGCTCTTTCTTGACACGATTTCTCATCATGTTACGATAACTAACGTGCGAAAAACACGAACAAAAAGCGAACAAGGGAGAGGATCAATATCATTGATCAAAAGAAAGTTGCTTTCATTGGAGCAGGTTCTATGGCGGAAGGAATGATTGCAGGTATTGTGCGATCAGGTCAGATGCCGCTCAGCCAAATTTACGCAACAAACAAGCAAAATAAGCAGCGATTAAACGAACTAACGAAACGCTACGGAATCCAAACAGCCACAATGGATTCATTTCCTTTTGAAGAGATGGATATGTTGATCCTGGCAATGAAGCCAAAGGATGCTGAAACAGCACTTGAATCATTAAAACCTCATATTCAGAAAGATCAGCTCATCCTGTCTGTGCTTGCAGGTGTGAAATCATCGTATATTGAAGACATGCTGCATGAAGGGCAGCCTGTTATGCGAGTAATGCCAAATACGTCAAGTACGATTGGGGCGTCGGCGACCGCTTTATCTGCTGGACGTGATGTGAAAAATGAACATGTAAGCATGAGTCGGGCTCTTTTATCTGAAATGGGAGAAGTGTATACCATTCAGGAAGAACAAATGGATATTTTCACAGGAATTGCCGGAAGCGGTCCAGCTTATTTTTATTTCTTAATGGAAAGAATCGAAGAAGCTGGAGAAGAAGCTGGCTTATCAAAAGAAATGTCCCGTCAAATCGGTACACAGACACTTCTCGGTGCAGCGAAGATGCTGCAAGAAACAGCTGAAAATCCTTCTGTCCTCAGAGAAAAAATTACGTCACCTAATGGAACAACTGCTGCAGGACTAGATGCATTAGATGATTTTGGCGGAGGAGAAGCCATCAAACAGGCTGTCAAACATGCTGCCAATCGATCAAAAGAAATAAGTGAACAGCAAAAACAAAAAGTAACGATATAAATAGAGCCTCAATACAGGAGTGATAAGGTGTACGCAGAGAAAGAGAGAAAACGAATTGTTGTGAAAATCGGAAGCAGCTCTCTTACTAGCTTTCAAGGTGAGATTAGTTTAAAAAAACTAGAAAACCTCGTCAATCAAATTGTAAAACTCAAAGATGAAGGACACGAAGTCATTTTGGTCTCATCTGGTGCGGTTGCAGCTGGTTACCGAAAATTAGGATTTATTGATAGACCGAAAACACTGCCAGAAAAACAGGCGTCTGCCTCAATAGGGCAAGGGCTTTTAATGGAATCATATTCTACTTTATTTTTATCGCACGGTTATATTGCTTCACAGCTATTAATTACAAGAAGCGATTTTTCAGATGAAACGCGCTATCAAAATGTGCGAAATACAATGAATGTGTTATTAGATCGAGGGATCATCCCGATTATTAATGAAAATGATACAGTGACGATCAATCGGTTGAAGTTTGGAGACAATGATACATTGTCTGCAAAAGTAGCTGGACTGATTGATGCGGATTTCCTCGCTATTTTATCTGATATTGACGGCTTGTATGAAGATAACCCTCATACAAATCCGAATGCGAAGAGAATTCTAGAAGTCACAGAAATCACAGAAGACATCGAAGCAGCCGCTGGAGATGCGGGAAGCAGCGTTGGCACAGGCGGAATGAAATCAAAACTCGACGCCTTTAAAATTTCAATGGCCTCAGGCATCAATGGCTTTTTGGGAAAAGCCGATACGCCTCACATTTTAGACAAAGCCATTAATGGGACAGAGGACGGCACTTATTTTACAGCTGACGAAAATTTAGCGCCGCTGAATTATAAAAAACAGTGGATTGCTTTTCATTCTGGCCCAAAAGGCGAAATCGTTGTTCAAGAGAAAACACAGGAGCTTCTCATGCATCGTGAGAAAAGTCTGGATTCTGACGGCATAGTCAATGTAAAGGGTTCGTTTAAAAAAGGCGATGTTGTCCGTATTTTAGATCAAGATGAAAGAGAGATAGGGCTTGGCATTGTCAATTATGCGTCCGACGAACTCGCACTGAACGGTGACTTGCTACAGGATGAAGTGGTGCATGTCGTAGATCTTGAAGCATTTGTTTGTCATTTAGATTTATCAATACCAGTTTGCTAATCATAAGGGAGGAATTTCATGACACTGACAGCTGAAGTTGTCACATCGGTCAAAGAAAAAGCGAAAAAAGCAAAGCACGTATCAAAAAAACTAGGTTTACTTCAAACAGAGGAAAAAAATGAGGCGTTGCTGAAAATAGCAGAAACACTCGAACAGCAAAGTAATTTTATTTTACAGGAAAATCAAAAGGATTTAGAGGCAGGAAAAGAAAAGGGCTTCTCTGAAGCATTAATGGATCGATTAATGTTAAATGAAGAGAGAATTCATGAGTTTGCGGAAAGTTTGCGGCTTGTGACGAGATTAACAGATCCTGTTGGAGAAATATTGGATGAATGGACTCTTGAGAACGGCTTACATGTGAAAAGCCGAAGAGTACCGCTCGGCGTGATCGGGATGATCTATGAAGCGAGACCGAATGTCACTGTCGATGCAGCAGGGCTTGCCCTCAAGGCAGGCAACTCAGTGA
Source organism: Bacillus sp. FS02 (assembly GCF_024398395.1). Classification (NCBI taxonomy): domain Bacteria; kingdom Bacillati; phylum Bacillota; class Bacilli; order Caryophanales; family Bacillaceae; genus Bacillus; species Bacillus sp. FS02. The sequence continues at coordinate 3,742,662 of NZ_CP074101.1, forward strand.
TTTTAAAAGGCGGTTCCTCCGCTATTTCTTCCAACAAAGCCATCGTCCGCGTCATTCATGAGGCATTGGATCAAACAAAGATCCCTCGTGATGCGGTACAGTTTATTGAACAAACAGACCGTTCATCGGTTCAAGCGATGTTTCATCTAAAAGAATGGATCGATGTTTTAATTCCGAGAGGCGGGGCTTCTTTAATCAAAACCGTTGTAGAAGAATCGACCATTCCAGTTCTTGAAACAGGGACAGGGAACTGCCATATCTTTATTGATCAAACAGCGAATGTAGAAAAAGCCATTCAGATTGTCATCAATGCGAAAACAAATCGTCCGGCCGTTTGTAATGCGCTTGAGACTCTGATCGTTCATCGCGATTGGCTGAAAGAAAATGGTGCAGCATTGAATGAAGCACTGCTTCAGCACCAAGTCACTGTGCACGGGGATCAAGACGCTCAATCCTTCTTTTCCGAAGCGGTTCCTGCGGAGGAAGTGGATTGGACAGATGAGTATTTAAGTCTTGATCTTGCGGTGAAAGTCGTTGACTCAATTGAGGGCGCCATTCACCACATTGATCAGTACGGAACCAAACATTCAGAAGCCATCGTAACAGAGGATGAAAAAAACGCACAAATCTTTCTAAACGAAGTCGATGCGGCTGCTGTTTATCATAACGCATCTACACGTTTTACAGATGGCGGTGCACTAGGATATGGCGCTGAAATTGGCATTTCTACTCAAAAGCTGCACGCAAGAGGGCCAATGGGACTTCCTGCACTGACAACAACAAAGCTGCTTCTGTCTGGTGATGGTCAGATTAGAAGCTAGAATGAATGTAACGAACACTACCTTTCTCCTTGGGGTAGTGTTTTTTTAGTGTATGATAAAAGAAGAGAGAAAAAAGGGGGAACGACATGGAAACGATCAACTCATCGATCTATTTAAGAGATTTCAAAGAAAGCGATGCTGAAGCACTGGCAACACTTGAATATGAAAATCGCGAGTTCTTTCAGCCATTTACTTCATTTAGACAAGAGGATTTTTACACCATCCCCGAACAATTGAAGCGAATTCAGACATTTCAGCAAAGCCGCCAAAAAGACGAAACATATGCAAAAGGAATTTTCCACCGCGCGTCACATCAGCTCATTGGCACAATCACATTATCTGGTGTTGTCAGAGATGTTCTTCAAAGCGCCTGGCTTGGATACGGACTTGATCAAAAACATAATGGAAAAGGCTACACAACTGAAGCAATTGCCCTCATGCTAGATGAGGCATTTCATGTGCTGGATCTTCACAGAATTGAAGCAGGTGTTCAGCCTCATAATATAGGTTCCATACGAGTACTTGAAAAGGCAGGTTTTCAAAAAGAAGGTCTATCTAGACAAAATGTAAAAATCAATGGGGAGTGGAAAGATCATTATTTGTTTGCGATTCTTGCGACGGATGAAAGGCCTCACATTATATCAAAATAAAAACTCCCCAGATGAGGGGTTTTCACTGATTTTAATACAATTTATCTGTTGACTTAGGCTGGACATGGTCCTTCCCATGTCCAGTTTGCTAGCTTTTTGAGATTCATGGCAGCGAAAATAAGCATCGCCTATATTGAAACTTTTTTGAGTCCACAAAGTTTCGTCCAATTGACTTTGTGTACAGTTATCTAAAAACGAGCAGGACTTGCATATCTCTGAATCAGACGCATATTGCTTATAGCCTTCTCTAGTCGTTGTACGATAATGCCCGTTGGGGCAAATGTAACAATCAATATGCATCATACACGTATTCATTCTTTTCAAATAACCAGCTTTTGTTCTTGGCGAATGCGAGGTTTTGTCTACATGCTGAAAAGAAGACAAAGGGCTAATCAAGTTCATTTTAGCCCTTTGTCAACAATCTGACTCCCCCATATGAGGGGGAGTTTTTTTATGAACTTGAACGGTCTTTTTTCATGACTTTCTCAAATTTGAAAAATTCAAATGTCTCAGGCGCTAAAGGGTCATTTTCTTGATCGTTCTCATGAGGCAAGCTCGGATCTGGATGGTGCAAGTGATAAAACTCAACAATCTGAAACCCGCATTTGTTCACATAAAAATGAATGTTGCGCTTTTCAAAATAAGGAGTGACAACTTCCCACACCTTCGTTTCTGGATATTGCGCCTCAATGGCTTTCCATGCTGCCTGACCAATGCCTCGGCTGTGAGATGATGAAGAGATATATAACAGGTCCACCGAATTGCGGTGTGTGAGAGGGTTGATTTTTAAAACAACCCCTCCTGCCTTTTGACCGTTTAGTAAAATATGATAGACAAGGTTCTCAGTCGAATAAAAAGATTCATCAATCGACTCATCAGGAGGAATTGGTCCACCTTCTGCATCGCCAAATGCATCAATGATGCCAGCTGTGAAAGCATCTTGCAGTTCTTTTTTCATCAAAGGGAAGTCTTCTTGATTTGCAAGTGATAATGTGACTTGATCTTGTGCGATTTTGTTCATGTGTAAATCCTTTCTCCACATATGTGGTGTTTCTGCATGTTATCATAAAGGATGGAGTAACTCCATAGTCAAGAAAGGAGCCCTAAAAATGATGAGCGATGTTCAAAAAACATTTTTAACTGGAGAATTTGCGGCATTATTTGAAGTGAAAAAAGATACACTGCTCTATTATGATAAGATCGATTTGTTTAAGCCGGCAGGTGTTCAGGAAAATGGGTACCGTTATTATACATTTGAACAGTTTGATCATTTCATGGCCATTCAATCTCTTCGTGCTGTTCAATTTCCGATCAAACAATTAAAACAATACTTTACTGAGCCTTCTCAGGATAAATTGCAAAGTCTTGCGGTTGAGCAAGCAGAAAAGGTCGGGGAGGAGATCCAAAAACTACAGGATATTCAATCTTTTCTTTTTCGTGTGATCGAGACAACGAATGAATTATCATCAGTGAAAACAGGGGAGGTCTTGTTTCAAGAACTGCCAGAAGAACCGATCGTCCTTAGTACATCAAACCCGATTGATTCAAACACACCTATAGAAGAAATTTCTCGAATTGTAGGAGAATTTCTGAAAGGGATTGGGATTAAAGGTGCCGCGGCAAATGGTTCTGTTTTAAACAAGGAGCAGTTTTTGCAGCGTCATTATCATCAATCTGATAGGCTGTTTTGCCGAATGGAAGGGCCGGATGCAGTCAAAAAGCCTGCGGGTCTATATGCAGTCATGTATCAACAAGGAACATATGAAGAGATGGAGACTGCCTATTCACGTTTATTAGATCGAATCGAAGCAGAGGATATGATACTGGATGGAGATGTCTTTGAGGAGTATTTACTTCATTCTCTGATGTCTAAAAATGAAGCGGATTACATGACGAAACTTAGTGTGAAAGTCAGAAAACGGGAAGCTTAAGGCATCACAAAAAGGATAGACAGGCATTTTTACATGCTGTCTATCCTTTTTGGTGCTGTTTAACCGACTTGGTTTTCGGCAAATTGACTCATATAGAGGTCTGCATAAAAGCCTTTTTCTTTCAAAAGCTCACGATGAGTTCCTTTTTCAATGATCGTGCCATCTTTCATAACTAAAATGAGATCGGCATCTTTAATCGTTGAAAGTCGATGTGCAATAACGAAGCTTGTTCTGCCGTTCATTAATTCATTCATCGCTTTTTGAATATGCATCTCTGTCCGTGTATCGACACTGCTTGTTGCTTCATCTAAGATTAATATCTTCGGATCAGATAAGATGGCACGGGCGATGGTTAACAGTTGACGCTGACCTTGTGAGAGGTTGCCTGCATCTTCCGTTAAGAGTGTGTCATATCCATCTGGAAGGGTGCGGATGAAATCGTCTGCATAGGCATGTTTAGCGGCCTTCAACACATCCTCTTTTGAAACATTTGGTCTGCCATATGCGATGTTGTCATAAATTGTGCCTTCAAAGAGCCATGTATCCTGAAGAACCATCGCAAATAAGTCACGTACTTGCTCTCGGCTGAGGTCGGTTGTTTTTACGCCGCCAATGCGAATAGAGCCTTGATCTAGCTCGTAAAAGCGCATTAACAGATTAATAATCGTTGTTTTTCCAGCGCCTGTTGGCCCAACAATGGCCACCGTTTGTCCTTCTTGGACATGTAAATTCAAATCTTTAATAATGGATTGATCTTTCTCATAACCGAAGTGAACTTGCTCAAAGGCCACATCTCCGGTAAGAGATTCAAGATCAATCGCTGCATCTTCTTCCGCATGTTCTTCTTCCTCATCCAAAATCTCAAACACCCGTTCAGCAGAAGCGATAGCAGATTGAACTAAGTTTGCAACACTGGATGCTTGCACAAGCGGCTGCGACATTTGCTGTGTGTATTGGATAAATGCTTGCACATCCCCGACACGAATATTCCCGTTAATGACAAGAATTCCGCCAGCAACACTTACCGCCACATAGCCAAGATTCCCAATAAAGGTCATCATCGGCATCATTAAGCCGGAGATAAATTGTGCTTTTCTTGAAGATTCATATAGTTGTTCGTTTAATTGATCAAATGTATCAATGGCTTTCTTTTCATAGCCATACGCACGAACCGTCTGATGTCCTGTGAACATTTCATTAATATGTCCATTGATCATCCCTAGTTCTTTTTGCTGTGATTTAAAATGCTTTTGCGAAAATGATGTAATGCCTCGAATCGCAAACAAACTAAGAGGCAGCGTCAAACAAACAAGCAGCGTCAGCAGCGGACTGATGAAAAGCATCATGACGACAATTCCAATGACTGTAATGACAGATGTGATCACTTGCGTGAGTGCCTGCTGTAAAGAAGTATTAATATTATCAATGTCGTTCATCACCCGGCTCAGCGTGTCTCCATGTGTTGTTTTATCAAAATAACGAAGGGGGAGACGTGTGAGCTTGTCATTTGCTTCTTGCCTTAATTCAGCAATAGTCTGCTGCGAGACACCCGCCATTACATATTGCTGCACGAATGAGAAGAGAGATGCTACGACATATAATAGAACAAGCAGCAATAAAATGCGTGAAATGACATCGAATTGAACGCCAGTTCCTTGTGTAAAACTTTCAAATAGGGAAGAGGTGGCATCCCCAAGTAATTTTGGACTGACGACATTAAAAACGGTTGAACCGATCGCTGCAATCAGGACAATGATCAGCTGAAATTTCCTCGGTTTTAAATAGCCCGTTAAACGAAGAAGTGTTTTTTTAAATTCCTTCGGTTTTTGTACTGGACCCCTTGGGTGACCGCCTTTATGTCCCATTCCAGAAGACATTTTTTTACTCATCCTTGCTCCACCTCCTGACCTTCCTGTGATGCGACTATCTCTTGATAGACAAGGTTATCTTTCAGTAACTGTTCATGTGTACCGATACCTGCTATTTTTCCATCATCTAACACAATGATTTTATCGCTATGCTTCACTGTGCTGATTCTTTGAGCCACAATAATCAAAGCAGCATGCTCTTTTTCAGCTTCTAGCGCTGACCGAAGTTTTGCATCCGTTTTGTAATCAAGGGCAGAGAAGCTATCGTCAAACAGGTAGAATGCAGGTTTTCTTACGAGTGCTCTTGCAATCGAAAGACGTTGTTTTTGACCGCCAGAGAGATTCGAACCCCCTTGGTCTATCTCTGCGTGAATTCCGCCATCTTTTTGCAAAACAAATTCTTCGGCCTGTGCTGTCCGCAGTGCCTGCCAAATCTCGTCATCTGTAGCATCTCGTTTGCCAAAGCGCACATTATCAGCAATGGTTCCGCTAAATAAAATGGCTTTTTGAGAAACATAACCCATCTGACTTCTCAGTTTCTCTTGAGGCAATTCCCTAATATCGACACCATCTAATGTAATTTTTCCTTCTGTTGCTTCATAAAAACGTGTCATCAGCTGAAGAAGGGTCGTTTTCCCGGAACCTGTACTGCCAATGATCGCCGTCGTTTCACCCTTTTTGGCTTCAAACGTCATGTCTTGAACGGCTGGTTTTTCAGCATTTGAATAATAAAATGACACATTCTCAAAGCGAATGGACTGGGCTGGCTGATCAAGTTTAGTGACAGTCTCTTTTTTGTCTTTAATTTTTGGTTCTAGATTTAACACTTCATTCATCCGTTTAGCTGATGCCTGAGCTCTAGGCACCATAATAAAACTCATAGACAGCATAATGAGTGCCATTAAAATCATCATCGCATATTGAATGAAGGCGATCAGATTCCCGACTTCCATCTGTCCGGCATCAATCCGATTAGCGCCAATCCAGACAATGCCGATATTCGTGAAGTTCATGATAATGAGCATAAAAGGGAACAAGTACGCCATTAATCGATTGACCTTAAGGCCAGTATCCTTATACGATGTATTGGCTTTTTGAAAACGTTCCTTTTCGTCATCTACTCGGTTAAAGGCACGAATGACCCGAATGCCTGAAAGCGACTCTCTCATAATCAAGTTCAGCCGGTCCGTTTTCTTCTGAAGCTGGCCAAAGAGGGGGATCGCTTTTCTTGACACCAAATAAATGAACCCGCCAAGAAGGGGAGAGCTGCTAAAAAGATGAGAGATAACACAGCATCTCTAGATACAGCCAAAATAATTCCACCAACGAGCATAAGAGGCGCCCGTGTCATCATTTGTAAGATCATGATCGTGACATCTTGAACTTGTTTCACATCATTTGTGGATCTTGTAATAAAGGAAGATGTCCCGATTTTTTGAAATTCTTCTAATGAGAATTGTTCGACATGCACAAACAGCTGTCTTCTCATATCACGCCCGAAGCCTAGAGCTGTCTTAGATGACAAGTAGGACTTCCAAATCGTGAGCAAGATGGCAAGTAAAGAACAAGCCACCATCCAGCCCCCAACCTTCCATATATAAGCGACATCTCCTTGGACGATCCCGACATCAACGATATCTGCCGTAAGCGTCGGTAAATACAGCTGGAGCATACTGCTTAAAAAGGTGAGAACCACAATGGACACAACGGATAGCCGATAGGGTTTTAAAAACGATAAAATTGATTTCATACGATTACCTTTCTTCCATATAGTCTGTTGTTCTGTAACTCATCATATACAAAGAGGGATTATTTCTACAAATGAAATGTCTTGTTTTAATGAATTATTTATATTGTTCAATTTTTGAAAAGAAGTCCTTTACAAACATATAAAAATCATGGGCAGAAGGAGACATCTCTCTTGATTTAGACGCAATAATTCCGACCGTTCTTCTCACTTGAGGGAATTCAATGGGAATTTTCACTGTAAATCGCGGTGTTGTTTCATAAAAGGCACTTTCGGGTAATAAGGTAACGCCCATACCCGCTGACACGAGACCTTTAATGGCATCCAAATCTTCTCCTTCAGATGAGATAGTAGGCTCATAGCCAGCCTGCTTACAGGCATCAACCGCAATTTGTCTCAGCACATATCCTTCAGGAAACAAAACGAAATGGTCTTTTCTCAAATCACTTAAATGAATACTTCTTTGCCCGCTAAAGGGTGACTAATTGGCAAAAGGGCATAAATGCTTTCGGAAAACAAGATATTTCCTTCTATTTGAGGATCGTTTGTCGGGACGGGTCCTAAAAAGGCAAGATCAATGTCTCGATTTTTGACAGCTTCAATCAGAAACTTATAGGAACCTTGCCGAAGTAAAAAATCGACCTCTGGATATTCCAGCTTAAATGCGGAAATGACAGAAGGGAGCACTTGGCTTGCTAGACTTGTAGGAAATCCAATGTTCACTGTCCCTTTGTGGGGGTCTAAGTATTCATCAATTTGTTCTTTGGCGTAATCTATCGCTTTTAGGGCGGTTCTGACATGGTCCAAAAATTGTCTGCCGATTTTCGTTAATTTGATATTTCGTCCTTCTCGTTCGAATAAAGCCACTCCAAGTTCTTCTTCTAAATTGGCAATCTGCCGGCTGATGGCAGATTGGGCAACGTGTAAGTTTTCAGCCGCTTCTGACACGTGTTCACGGTCAGCAACTTCTACAAAATAACGTAATTGACGAAGCTCCATTTTTGCACTTCACACCCATCTATCTCAAAAAGAGATTGTTTTGATCTAAATTATATATTGTTTATATTAATTTGAAAACTTAAAATAAGTTACAGAGTTTGTGAGATTTTATTACTGTGAAAAAACGGATCTTTTAAACGGGGGAGAGAAACGATGACTTATAATCAACTACCACAACCACAAGGTCTCTACCGTCCTGAATTTGAACATGATGCATGTGGAATCGGACTGTACGCCCATTTAAAAGGGGAGGCGACACATAGTATCGTCAAAAAGGGATTGCAAATGCTGTGCCAGCTTGATCACCGCGGCGGGCAAGGCAGTGATCCGTATACAGGTGATGGTGCCGGCTTAATGGTACAACTGCCAGACGCTTTTTTTAGAAAGAACTGTCAAGACTTTGCACTTCCTGAAAAGGGCCGTTACGGGGTAGGAATGGTGTTCTTTTCAAAAGATGATGATGCCAAAACGCGTCAAGCGATCGAACAAAAGATCAACGGCTTCATTAAACAAGAAGGGCAAACATTAATTGGCTGGAGAACGGTCCCTGTTGATGCTGGGAAAATTGGAACGGTTGCAGCGAAGAGCTGTCCGGTTGTCCGGCAGGTGTTCATCGGAGCAAACGACAACGTAACAGACCGTTTGTCATTTGAACGAAAATTATATGTCATCCGTAAGCAGGCTGAAAACTGGGGAACAGCAAAGGAAAAACAATTTTACTTTGTCAGCCTGTCTAGTCAAACCATTGTATATAAGGGCTTTTAACATCAGATCAAGTTGATGCTTTTTATCTTGATCTACAGGATGAAACATTTGTTTCTGCATTTTCACTCGTTCATTCAAGATTTAGTACAAATACATTCCCGACATGGGAACGAGCGCATCCAAACCGTTACTTAATTCATAACGGAGAAATTAACACATTAAGAGGAAACATCAATTGGATGAGAGCAAGAGAACAACAATTCGTGTCTGAAGCCTTCGGAGAAGATCTAGACAAGATTTTGCCAGTGCTGAATGCAGACGGAAGTGATTCATCCATTTTAGACAATGCCTTTGAATTTTTCGTGCTTGCAGGGCGTACTCCTGCTCATACAGCGATGATGCTGATTCCTGAGCCTTGGACGGAGAATACGCACATGTCTAAAGAGAAACGGGCATTTTATGAATATCATAGTTCGTTAATGGAGCCGTGGGATGGCCCGACAGCGATTTCGTTTACGGATGGTAAACAAATCGGCGCCATCTTAGATCGGAACGGATTAAGACCTGCGAGATACTACGTGACAAATGACGATCACATCATTTTCTCATCTGAGGTCGGCGTCATCGACACAAATGAAGAAGATGTGAAGTATAAAGACCGTCTTGAACCAGGTAAAATGCTGTTAATCGATTTAGAAGAAGGACGCATTATTTCTGATGAAGAAGTGAAATCTTCGATTGCGAATGAACTTCCTTATCAAAAATGGCTCGATGAAGAAATGGTTCACGTCAATCGCTCGGAAGAAAATTCAGAAAATTCTAGTATAATGAGTGATTTGTTAACGCGTCAGCGTGCTTTCCATTATACGTACGAAGACATTCAAAAGTATTTAATTCCTTTACTAGAAGAAGGCAAGGACCCAATAGGCTCGATGGGAAGTGATACACCGCTTGCTGTGTTATCAGATCGTGCGCAGTCGCTGTTTTCTTATTTCAAACAGCTGTTTGCTCAAGTCACGAATCCGCCGATTGATGCCATTCGTGAACAGCTTGTCACATCGACCATGACTTGGTTAGGTGCTGAGGGAGATATTTTACATCCAAATGAATATTCATGCCGAAGAATTAAACTTTATACACCCGTTTTAACAAGCGGGCAGTTTAACGGCTTGAAAACGATTGTTCATAATGCCTTTAAAAGCAAAACGATTCATACACTTTTCACTGATGACCTAAAACGTGGTCTTGATGCGATGTTTGAAGAGGCAGAAAAAGCCATTCGTGAAGGGTATCTTTATTAATTCTTTCCGATCGTGATATGACGGAAGAAAAAGTGCCGATTCCACCACTTCTTGCATTGAGTGCACTTCATCAGCATCTTGTGCGTCAAGGCTTACGAACAAAGGTGAGCTTAATCGTCGAATCTGGAGAAGTAAGAGAGGTTCATCATTTTGCCGCACTGATTGGCTACGGCGCAGATGCGATCCATCCGTACCTCGTTTACGAAACATACAAACAGCTTATTGCTGAAGAAGCGATTGCGATTAGCTTTGATGAAGCTGTCACAAAGTTTGGGAAAAGTGTGACTGAGGGCGTAGTTAAAGTAATGTCTAAAGTGGGAATTTCCACTGTCCAAAGCTATCGAGGCGCACAAATTTTTGAAGCAGTCGGTATTAGTGAAGATGTCATCCAGGCGTATTTCACAGGAACAGCTTCGCAGTTAGGCGGTATTGATCTTGACACCATTGCAAGTGAAGCAAAGCTTCGTCATGAGGCTGGGTATCAGGCATCAACTGATCAAACGCTAGAATCAGGCAGTGAATTCCAGTGGAGAAAAAATGGAGAGCATCATGCCTTTAACCCAAAAACCATTCATACCCTTCAGTGGGCATGCCGCAACGAAGATTATGATTTATTTAAGCAATATACGAAGGCAGCGGATGAAGAACGAATTGGTTTCCTTAGAAATCTATTTGCTTTTCGTTCAAAACAAAAGCCAGTTCGTCTGGAAGAAGTTGAATCTGCTGAATCCATTGTACGCCGCTTTAAGACAGGTGCGATGTCATTTGGTTCATTAAGTAAAGAAGCGCATGAAGCACTAGCGATTGCGATGAACCGAATTGGCGGCAAAAGCAACAGCGGAGAAGGCGGGGAAGACCCTGCACGCTTCACAGTAGATGAGCACGGGGATGATCGCAGAAGTGCAATTAAACAGATTGCTTCTGGCCGCTTTGGTGTGAAAAGTCATTATTTAGTCAATGCAGATGAACTGCAAATTAAAATGGCGCAAGGTGCAAAGCCTGGAGAAGGCGGACAACTGCCAGGGAATAAAGTATATCCTTGGGTCGCAGACGTACGTGGTTCTACGCCAGGTGTTGGCCTAATCTCACCACCGCCTCACCATGATATTTATTCAATCGAGGATTTGGCTCAATTGATCCATGATTTGAAAAACGCAAATCGTGACGCACGCATCAGTGTCAAGCTAGTTTCTAAAGCTGGCGTTGGAACGATTGCAGCAGGTGTTGCAAAAGGGACAGCTGATGTCATCGTAATTAGTGGATATGATGGCGGTACTGGAGCTTCTCCGAAAACAAGTATTAAACATACAGGACTTCCTTGGGAGCTTGGATTGGCAGAAGCGCATCAAACCCTTGTCTTAAACGGCCTTCGAGAGCGAGTCGTTCTTGAAACGGATGGCAAATTAATGACAGGACGCGACGTTGTCATGGCTGCGATTTTAGGAGCAGAAGAATACGGCTTTGCGACAGCTCCACTTGTCGTATTAGGATGCGTCATGATGAGAGCATGTCATTTAGATACTTGCCCAGTCGGAGTCGCTACGCAAAACCCAGAACTTCGCAAAAAATTCATGGGTGACCCTGATCACATTGTCAACTTCATGATGTTTATTGCAGAGGAAGTAAGAGAAATTTTAGCTGAACTTGGCTTTACATCAATGGATGAATTGATTGGGCGTACGGATGTCTTATCAGTAAGTGAAAGAGCAAAAGCACACTGGAAAGCAGGACAGCTGAACCTTGAAACCCTGCTATATCAGCCAGAGGGACCACGCACATTCAGAACGCCGCAAAATCATAAAATTGATGAATCACTGGATATGAATGAGATTCTCCCTTATGTACAGGAAGCGCTCGATCATCAAACACCGGTTGATCTGTCACTAAACATTCGCAACATTCACCGTGTAGCTGGAACGATTACGGGCAGTGAAGTGTCTAAGCGCTACGGAGAAGAAGGTCTGCCAGAGGATACGATCACACTTCGGTTCACTGGTTCAGCTGGACAAAGCTTCGGCGCATTTGTTCCAAAGGGGATGTCTTTATATTTAACAGGTGACTCAAATGACTATATCGGCAAAGGACTCTCTGGAGGCAAAATTGCTGTCAAAACATCTGATCACTTTGTACAAAATGGACATGAGAACGTGATTGTCGGTAACGTTGCATTTTACGGCGCGACAAGCGGAAAAGCGTATATTAACGGTCGTGCAGGTGAACGATTTGCCGTTCGTAATTCAGGTGTCAATGTGGTCGTTGAAGGAATCGGTGATCACGGCTGTGAATACATGACTGGCGGACGTGTTGTCATTTTAGGTGACGTTGGGAAGAACTTTGGCGCAGGGATGTCTGGCGGTATCGCTTACGTGCATACATCCGATGCAAAACAGTTCAAAAGAATGTGTAACATGGAAATGATCATGTTTGAAAAACTCACAGATCACGAAGAAGAACAAGAAGTGAAGCAAATGATTCAGGAACACCTTGATTATACAAACAGCTCAAAAGCAGCAGCGCTTCTAGAGAACTGGGCACAAGAAAAGAATCAATTCATTAAGATCATTCCGAGAAATTACAAAATGATGCTTCAAAGCATTGAGGAACAAAAACAAGCAGGCCTCAGCCACGAGGAAGCTGTTATGTTCGCATTTGAAGCAAACACAAAACCGAAAAATAAAGAAACGGCAAACGGGCAAAAAGCAGCCGTCGCTCATTAAGAAAGGGGAGAGGACAATGGGCAAAGCAACAGGTTTTATGGATTATAAAAGAGAAAAGCCAAATGAACGTGACCCTCTCACTCGTCAAAATGACTGGAAAGAATATTCAGCTCCTTATACAGATGAGGTATTGAAACAGCAGGGTGCTAGATGTATGGATTGCGGAACACCGTTTTGTCAAATTGGGATGGAGATCAGGGGCGGCGTTTCTGGCTGCCCGATCTACAATTTAATTCCAGAATGGAATGACCTTGTCTACCGGGGCAGATGGAAAGAAGCGCTTGAAAGACTACAAAAAACGAACAATTTCCCTGAATTTACTGGAAGAGTATGTCCAGCACCTTGTGAAGGCTCATGTACCGTCGCGATCAATGATCCAGCAGTATCGATTAAAAATATCGAACGGACGATCATTGATAAAGGTTTTGAAAATGGCTGGATTACACCAAGAATTCCTTCAAGTCGTACAGGGAAAAAGATCGCAATTGTCGGATCAGGACCAGCAGGAATGGCAAGTGCAGACCAACTAAACCAAGCAGGACACGCTGTAACCGTGTTTGAACGATCTGATCGTCTAGGCGGACTGCTCACTTATGGTATTCCGAATATGAAGCTCGACAAAGAAGTCGTTGAGCGTAGAGTCAAACTTTTAAGACAAGAAGGCATTGACTTTGTGACCAATACAGAAATTGGTGTGGATATCACGGCTGATGAACTGAAAGAGCAATTTGATGCGGTCATCCTTTGTACAGGTGCACAAAAGCAGCGTGACTTGTTAATTGAAGGTAGGGAAGCAAAAGGGATTCACCTGGCAATGGATTATTTAACACTCGCAACAAAAAGCATGCTTGATTCAGGATTCAAAGATAAAAACTTTATTGACGCAAAAGGGAAAGACGTTATTGTGATTGGCGGAGGAGATACAGGCGCTGACTGCGTCGCAACTGCACTTCGCCAAAAAGCAAAAAGTGTTGTTCAATTCGGAAAGCATCCAAAGCTTCCAGATACACGTGTAGGGGATAACATGTGGCCAGAACAGCCTTATGTCTTCTCTCTAGATTATGCTTACGAAGAAGCACAAGCAAAATTTGGAGAAGATCCGCGGCAATATTCGATTCAAACCACAAAGATTGTGGCTGATAAAAATGGGAAGTTAAAAGAGCTTCATACCATTCAAATGGAAAAGGTGAAAAACGAGCAAGGGAAGTTTGAATTTCATGAGATTCCAGGAACAGAGAAGGTATGGCCAGCTCAGCTAGTCTTTATTGCGATTGGTTTTGAGGGAACTGAACAGCCGCTAGTGAAACACTTTGGCGTGGACAGCAAAAACAATCGGATTGACGCAAAATATGGGGAATATACAACGAATGTAGAAGGCGTATTTGCAGCGGGAGATGCAAGACGCGGTCAAAGCTTGATTGTCTGGGCAATTAACGAAGGCAGACAAGTGGCGCATGAGGTAGACCGTTATTTAATGGGGAGTTCGGTTCTGCCAAAATAGGTCAAACAAAGGGTGTTTACCATATATAGAGAAAAGCCATGACCAAAGAGTGGTCATGGCTTTTTATGATTCAGACATGGTTGGCTGGATAATGACTTTTTTACGTTTGAACTGGGAGACAACCAAACAGAGGAAGACAGCAAGAACAAAAAGAGAAATGGTCAAAAAGCCAAACGTATAGGAGCCCGTCATTTCTTTTAAACTGCCAAGAACGTTTGGTAAAAAGAATCCCCCAATGCCTCCTGCAGCCCCTACAATTCCAGTCACAATCCCAATTTCCTTATGAAACACTTGCGGCACAAGCTGGAACACCGCCCCATTCCCCATACCAAGACACATCATTCCGACAAATAAAAGCGCAATGACCACTGGTAAAGAAGGTAGACTACTCACTGCCCCTAAACAGATACCAATCAAAGCAAATAAACCGAGCAGTACTTTCATCCCGCCAATTTTATCGGCAATCAAACCGCCAACTGGCCGAAAGAAGCTGCCTGCCGCCACGCAAAGCGTCACAAAATCACCGGCATGAATTTTTGAAATCGCATATTGGTCCACAAAGAAAATACTCAAGAAACTTGAAAGGCCGACAAAACCACCGAATGTAATTGCATAAAGCAGGCAGAAAAACCATGTTGTTTTCACTTGAAAGACTGAAAAATAGGACCGAAGCGGCTGAGGGGCCGGCTGGTTTGGTGCATCTTTTGCTGTGAAAATAAAAAACAAAAAGACGAAACTTAAAGGAATAAGAGCGAGCCCCATCACTGTATGCCAGCCATACATCTCCGCAAGCCTTGGTCCAAAGAGTGTCGAGATCAGTGTTCCGCTGTTTCCGGCGCCGGCAATTCCCATCGCTACCCCTTGTAAATGAGGAGGGTACCAGCGGCTTGCCATCGGTAAAGCGACCGCAAAACTCGCACCTGCAACCCCTAATAAAATCCCGATCAGTACTAGCTCTGAAAGGGTTGTACCACCGAAAAACCCCCATATGAGCGGAATGGTGGTCAAAATCATGCCCATCATCGCTGTTTTTTTAGGTCCCATTCGGTCTGTTAATAGGCCTAGCACAATTCGAAAAAAAGATCCGGATAAAATCGGAATGGCTACAATCATGCCTTTTTCTATTGTCGATAAGGCAAAATCTTGTGCAATAAAAGCACCGAGTGCCCCCAGCAAAACCCAAATCATGAAACTCACGTCAAAATATAAAAATGAACCAAACAATGTCTTAGGATGACCACTAGAAGTCAATTCTGAGAGTTTCACAAAACCCCTCCTTTATTTTGAATTTTCTGACTTAAAGATAGCGAGTTGATAGAAGGAATGGAAGTATTGTGTTAGAAAAAATGACATGGATAAACACTTTTTTACAAATGTGTGCCATAATCTAGGCAAACATTGCTTTGGCGCAAAAAGCTAGAAAGGTTGATCTCACATGGCAAAACGTAAACTCGTGTTTATCGGAAACGGCATGGCGAGTATGAAATGTATCGAGCATATCGTAAAGAATCAGCCAGAACGCTATTCCATCACGATCATTGGAAAAGAGAAGCACCCGGCCTACAACCGAATAAAACTTTCATCGGTTTTACAAAAAAGTGAATCATTGTCTCAAATTGAACTAAAGCCAAAAGAATGGTACACCAAACATGACATCACCATCCAAACAGGCGAAGCAGTTGTCCACATCGATACAAAGCGTCAATTGCTCATGACAGAAGCACGCCGGAATATCCCGTATGACAAACTGGTTATCGCCACAGGCTCATCGCCTCATTTTCTACCTATACAAGGCGTATCCAAAAAAGGGGTCTATGCTTTTCGTACGATTGACGATTATGAGGCCATTTACGCTGATTCTTTACGCTATGAGCGTGCAGCAGTCATTGGAGGTGGTGTACTTGGTGTGGAAGTGGCCGCTGGTTTACAGATCGCTGGACTGAAGACAACCTTGATTCATCACACGGATTGGCTTATGCAACGCCAATTAGATGAAACCGCTGCAGGGCTTTTGTCTCAACAATTAAGTCGCAAGGGGATTCAGGTAAAAACAAATGCTCATACGATTGCATGTTTAGGAAACGAGAGAGTAGAAGGCGTTCTGTTAAAAAGTGGAGACATCGTGGATGCTGATCTCGTGGTTTTCACAACAGGGGTCCGTCCGAATATAGAGCTTGCAAAACAGCACGGCATTCATACAAGAAAAGCCATTGTTGTAAATGATGTCATGCAGACAAACGTTGAGAATATTTATGCTATTGGAGAATGTGCAGAGCATAAGGGAATGGTGCACGGTCTTGTGCAGCCTATTTATGAACAAGCAAACGTGCTTGCGAATCATTTATTAGATGAACTGGTCACGAATTTACCTCCTGCCATTTATTCAACAAAATTGAAAGCAAATGACATATCTATTTATTCTGCTGGCAGTATTGTAAACCGATCCCCCTCCGCTTCAGTGGTGACTTACTTAGATGAAGAACAAGAAGTATATAAAAAACTAGTGTTTGAACATGATGTGCTCACAGGCGTTGTATTAGTTGGTCAACTTGAGAGAGCTGAGCAGCTTTTGCAGGATGTAAAAGTGGGGCGTGATAAAAGCGTAGTCATGAAATCACTGAATGAAGAGCAGATATCCCCTTTAGATTCATTAAAAACAGAGGATCTCATCTGCCAATGCCACACGGTGACGAAGGGAGCGATATTCAAAAGCATATCGGTCCATCAGCTGACAAATTTAGAAGAGATAAAAAAACAGACAGGGGCCGCAACGGGCTGCGGAGGCTGTCAAGAGCTTGTTCGTGCCTGCTGCCATGTCTCATCAAATCAGCTAACGGAAGCACTGGACACGTTTTGCTCGTGCACAAATGTAGAGGAAGAGACCATTTTTTCGTATGTAAAAAAGCAGCAGCCGCTGAATGAAGAGCAAGTAAGAAGACAATTTGATTGGATGACAGATAACGGCTGTGACAAGTGCCGAGCAGCCATTCCATACTATCTTGAGCAGTTTCAAGATCTTTTCGTAAAAGACAGCCCATCAGATCATGAGCACATACTAATGCCTCAGTTATATGGTGGCCGTCTTGATCTGACATTTTTACAGATGATAACCGGATTATTAGAGCAAAAGCAAATTCAGCACGTAGAACTAACGGAGAATAAACGAATTCGGCTGATCGGTATTTCACAAGAGGCCGACCATATTGTAAAAGAACATGGACACATCATGCCACAAGAAAGCAAGAGACTTTCTCATGTTCTATCATGTGATTGTCGTCACGATCCATCTGTCACAACACTTGTCATGGAGATCGAAAGACAACTAGAAAACACGCTTTTACCTGCAGTCACATCGATTCATATCGCTGGTCCTTCCTGCGTATGTCATTTCAGCCCCATCTATGACATCTGCATCAAGAAGCAGCTGGATGAATGGGACATTTATATAGGAGGCAGCATACGTCAACCTAAGGCAGGTCAGCTTTTTTATTCTGTGAGCCGAACGGATGAGCTGATTCCTTTTTTAAAAGCACTGCTTGAAGACTATAGAAAACGTGCATATTTTCAAGAATCTATTGGAGACTGGATCCAAAAAAACGGCATCATTTCCATCCGAGAAAAATTGCTCGATGAGGAAATGAGAGAAGAGCTCTGCGAGCAATTTGAGCAAAGTAGACAAAAGGGTGTGAATGTATGAATCAATCTTTTTTACAATATGTGCAGCAAACATCAGAGCAGCAAGAGCGAAAAAGGGTGTTCCCATCTCAATGTCCGTTTTGCAGTATGCAGTGCAAAATGCAATTAGTCGAGCAGCACGCAGAAGGGCGAACACGCTACCAGACGATAGGTATTCATAATCCAACCACGTTCGGCAGGATCTGTATGAAAGGGCAGCATGCCCACCAGCACGCACTGCACAAGGAACGATTGAATCACCCCCTCATCAAAAGAAACGGTCAATTTGTCAAAGTGACTTGGCAAGAGGCACTTGACGAAATCAAAGCACGCACTCAAACCCTTCAGACGGAACATGGGAACGATGCTATCAGTGTGTATGGTAGTGCATCGATTACAAATGAAGAAGCTTATTTACTCGGAAAATTTGCAAGGGTCGCCCTTAAAACGAAATACATTGATTACAATGGAAGACTGTGTATGTCTTCAGCAGCAACAGCAGCTAACCAAACATTTGGACTTGATCGGGGTCTAACCTTTCCGCTTCGTGACATCAAGCATGCCCGGGTTTTACTATTGGTTGGAACCAATATAGCGGAATGTCAGCCGACCCTCATACCGTATTTGGAAGAAGCTAAAAAGAACGGGGCATTTCTCATCGTGATCGATCCGCGAAAAACAGCAACAGCCAAACTAGCTGACTTACATGTCAGCTTAAGGCCTGGGTCAGATGCTGCACTCGCAAATGGAATCTTACACGTCATGCTTCATGAACAGTTACTAGACGAAGAATTTATTAAAAAACGAACATCAGGTTTTCAAGAAATGAAACAGCATATTTCACACATGTCCCTGCAAGACATTACGCAGCAAACCGGTGTATCGATGAAAGTCATTCAAAAAATAGCGAGAAAATTCGCCCGCGAAAAAACAGGCATGATTCTGACTGCAAGAGGCATTGAGCAGCAAATAGACGGGACAGCATCCGTTCGTAATTTCCTGAATATTCTGCTTGTTACTGGGAAGATTGGCCGGATTGGGTGTGGCTATGGTGCCATTACTGGGCAAGGAAATGGACAGGGTGCAAGAGAGCATGGACAAAAAGCAGATCAGCTTCCTGGTTACCGTGATATCACAAACCCAGTACATAGAAAAGAAATGGCCGAAATATGGAAGATCGATGAAAAAGAACTGCCTGGAAAAGGTGTATCTGCTTTTGAAATGTTTGAAAAAATGCAGAAAGGAGAGATAAAAGCGCTCTTTTTAATGTGTTCTAATCCTGTTCAATCAGGTCCGCATGCAAGCTTTATCAAAAAAGCCATCGAGCAGCTGTCCTTTTTTGTCGCAATTGATTTATTTATCTCTGAGACGGCTGCACTCGCAGATGTTATTTTACCAGCTTCGTCATATTTAGAGGACGAAGGGACCATGACGAACATAGAAGGACGCGTTACGCTGAGAGAAGCAACCTATCCACTCAAACACCAAAGAAAGCACGATTGGCAAATCATTTGTGAAATAGCAGCAGTATTAGGCAAAGGCGGCTCTTTTTCTTTTTCATCTGCAGAAGACATCTTTGAGGAATTGAGAACAGCAACGAAAGGAGCCAAAGCCGATTATTCCGGTATGACCTATGACAGGTTAAGGAAGACGCAAGGCATATTATGGCCCTGCTCTCATTTGGAAGACCGAGGAACAGAAAGACTATTTGAGCATCAATTCTCACATCCTGATAAATTAGCAAAATTTGCAGTCGTTGCACATGGACAACAGGGTGCAAAAGAACCAGTCAGTCCAGAATATCCACTCTATTTAACGACCGGCAGGGTGATGGCTCATTACCAAACGGGCGTTCAAACAAGAAAAAGCACCTCTCTTGTTGCCCGGCAGTTTGAAGCTTATGTAGGGCTTCATCCTGACACAGCCGAAGCTTATGGACTTCAGCACGGGGAGCTCGTCACCATCCAGTCAAAACGAGGTAGTGTCATCATGAGGTGCCACATAACAGATAGCATCCGAAAAGATACTGTGTTTGTTCCGTTTCACTGGAATAAACATCAATCAATTAACCTATTAATTGGTAAACAGTTAGATCCACACAGTAAAATGCCAGGTTTTAAATATTGTCCTGTACAGCTGTCAGCCTACAAGAATTGAAAACTATGTGAGAAATTTTAACATGTATTTTCCATCTTTGTTTAGATTATGGTACTTTCTAAAAAACGATCACATGAGGGGTGTTTTTCATGAAAGAAAAACTCGTATTAGTAGGGAATGGTATGGCTGGTATCCGAACGCTCGAAAACATTTTAAAAACAGACAATGAACGATTCGACATGACTGTATTTGGAACTGAGCCGTATCCTAACTATAATCGGATTCTTTTATCGAAAGTTCTCCAAGGGGATACAAAGACAGAGGATATTACGTTAAACGATTGGAATTGGTACAAAGAACATCATATTCAGCTGTTTACAAATGAGACCATTGTGAAGATCGATCCAGACAATCAAACCGTTATGAGTGATCAAGGACGGACCGTGCATTATGACCGTTTAATTTTAGCGACAGGGTCCCTCCCGTTCATCCCGCCCATTCCAGGGAGCGATAAAAAAGGGGTAACAGCTTTTCGTACATTACAAGACACAGAGGAAATGGTCAAAGCATCTACGATGTACAAAAAAGCAGCCGTTATTGGAGGCGGGCTCCTTGGACTTGAAGCAGCACGTGGTCTATTAAACTTAGGTATGGAAGTGACCGTCATTCATCTTGGCTCTCATCTAATGGACCGGCAGCTCGATCCGGTGGCAGGTCAACTTCTGCAAACAGCATTAGAAAAACAAGGCATGAGCTTTTTATTAGGAAAACAGGCAAATGAAATTTTAGGAGATACAAGAGTAGAAGGGCTAACATTTTCAGATGGTTCTACATTAGAGACAGATATGGTGGTCATGGCAGCAGGAATTAAACCGAATCACAAGCTTGCCGAAACGAGCGGCATTGAAGTGAACCGGGGAATTATCGTCAATGATTTCATGGAAACAAGTGTCCCGCGGATTTACGCAGTCGGAGAATGTGTTGAACATAGAGGACAAACGTACGGTCTTGTTGCGCCATTATACGATCAAGCAAACGTGCTTGCGAAGCATGTTTGTGATATGGCCCCGACGCCTTATGAAGGATCTGTTCTATCGACACAGCTAAAAGTATCAGGGGTTGATGTATTTTCAGCTGGAGATTTTATCGAAAACGATGAGAAAAAAGCGATTAAAATTTTTGATGAACAGCAAGGTATTTATCAAAAACTAGTCTTCCAGCAAAACCGATTAGTCGGCGCCGTCATGTTTGGAGAAACAAGCGATGGACCACGTTTATTCTCGTACATTAGAGAAGGTGTTGATATGTCAGATATGGAAAAAGTATCTGTCTTAACATCAAATGAGCTGGCGCAAGAAAACACGATTGAACAAATGGCAAACGACCATATCGTTTGTGGCTGTAATGGTGTCTCAAAAGGTCAAATAGTGGCAGCTATTCAAAAAGAAGGCCTAACGACTATACAAGAGGTCAAGCAATGTACAAGTGCTTCTCGGTCATGCGGAGGCTGCCAACCTGTTGTGGAAGAGATTTTATGGCACACTTTAGGCGATGATGCAAACCGCACTGCGCAAAAAGAAACCATCTGCGCCTGCACCACCTTATCAAGAGATGAAGTGATTCATGAAATAAAAGAGAAAGGTTTGCAGCATGTCAAAGAAGTGATGAATGTACTTGACTGGGAAACAGAAGAAGGCTGTTCAAAGTGCCGGCCTGCACTGAATTACTATTTAGGGATGATGTATCCGCTTGACTACAAAGATGAAAAAAGCTCGCGATTTGTGAATGAACGAATGCATGCCAACATCCAAAACGATGGTACCTATTCGGTCGTTCCACGTATGTACGGAGGCGTGACAAATGCTAATGACCTGAGAAAAATAGCGGATGTCGTTGACAAATATGAGATACCGCTTGTGAAAATGACTGGAGGGCAGCGAATCGACCTTTTAGGTGTCAAAAAAGAAGATTTACCAAAAGTATGGGCTGATTTAGATATGCCGTCTGGTTATGCTTACGGAAAATCATTAAGAACCGTCAAAACTTGTGTTGGAGAACAATTTTGCAGATTCGGAACGCAAGATTCCATTTCTCTTGGGATCGCACTTGAAAAGAAATTTGAAGGACTTGCCACACCGCACAAAGTCAAAATGGCCGTATCAGCCTGTCCAAGAAACTGTGCTGAATCTGGGATTAAAGATCTTGGCATCGTAGGTATCGATGGGGGATTTGAATTGTATGCTGGCGGGAATGGAGGGACACATTTACGAGCTGGAGACTTATTAATGAAAGTAAGTACAGCAGAAGAAGTAGAACAAATGGCCGCAGCCTACCTTCAATATTACAGAGAAACCGCAAATTATTTAGAGAGAACATCCGCTTGGGTTGAACGGCTTGGATTGAATCATATCCAAACGGTACTGCTAGATGACAAGAAACGTGCAGCATTAATCGAAAGAATGGACATCGCACTTTCAACTTATGAAGAACCGTGGCAAGAGATTCGAGAGAACGAAACAGAAACAAGACAATTATTTCAAAAGGCAACTGCTTCCGTCTAAATCAATTGAAGGGATGAGATCAGATGACAGTTTCAATTGTAAAAGTTCATATTGGTACAATATCAGATTTCCCGTTGCAGCTAGGGAAAACAGTCGCAGCCGGTCCACTTGAATTAGCTGTTTTTCAAACCTCTAACAAGCAGTTCAAAGCCATTGAAAATCGCTGTCCTCATAAAGGCGGTGTACTAGCTGAAGGAATGGTGAGCGGAGATCATGTCTTCTGTCCAATGCATGATTGGAAAATCAATCTTTCATCAGGAAATGTTCAAGAACCAGATCATGGATGCGTGAAAACATATGAAGCATTGGTTGAGGGAGACGACGTCTTTATTTTACTGCCTTCATAAATGGTTTAGAACCTTCCTTTCCTGTACATGCTTGTAAGTACATGCAGTGAGAAAGGAAGGTATATGTGTGCCATTTTTTAATATTTTGATTGAACTCTTTATCGGATTTTTCGCTTTATTTTCCATTACAAAGCTATTAGGGAAAACACAATTTGCACAAATCACGCCGTTTGATTTTATTTCTGCACTGATTTTAGGGGAGATGGTCGGTAACGCCATTTTTGATCCAGAAGTCAGCGTGCTACATATCCTTTTTGCAGTTGCAGTCTGGGGCGTTTTAATCTACACAGTTGAATGGCTTTCACAAAAATTCAAATCCATTCGCGCTTTTTTAGAGGGAAGACCCACTCTTGTGATTGATAAAGGAAAGATTCACTACAATCGATTAAAGAAAAATATGCTCGATTTAAATCAGTTGCAGACGCTGATTCGAGCGAAAGGGCATTTTGCTCTTAATGAAATTGAATTTGCCATTTTGGAAACGGATGGGTCTGTGAGTGTGCTTCCGAAAATGAAATATGCACCAGCTACAGCCGAAGATGTGAACGTGAAAGGAAAAGAAGTCACATTGCCTAGAACGTTTATTATCGACGGAGAGATTTTAAAAAAAGATTTAAAGGAAGCTGGATTTGATGAAGCGTGGCTGAGAGAGCAATTGAAAAAGCAGCACATATCCTCCTATAAAGACGTCCTATTTTGTGAATGGATTGAAAATGAAGGAATTTATGCGATGAAATATGAAAAAACATCCACAACCTAACACAGTGGATGTTTTTTTGTGTTTTTTTGTTTTATAGCTGAATAGGATCAAAAAGAATACGTCAATGAAAACGTTCACAATATAAGGGGGAGATGTGTGATGAAGTATGGAAAACGACTGCTGATGATGGTATTGGCCTTACTGCTTTTTGACTCAGCTTATGCGCAAGCAGCTGGACACAACCATCAAACAAACCGCGTGCTTATTGTCGATCAAAAAGGAAATGGGACATTTCGAACGGTTCAATCTGCCATTGATGCGATACCAGTGAACAATCAACAGCAAACGACGATATATATTAAAAATGGTGTGTATAAAGAAAAGATTCTCCTTCCGCAAAATAAGCCGTATGTGTCCTTTATTGGAGAAAATCAGTATCAGACGATTCTGACGTATGATGATACAAATGCAAGCAGCGGGAGCACAACCAATAGCTCTAGTACAATGATTCGGGCAAATCATTTTTATGCAGAAAATATCACGTTTCAAAATACAGCTGGCCGAAACGCAGGGCAGGCGGTTGCCCTTTATGTATCCGGGGACCGGGCTGTGTTTAAACACGTACGTGTTCTCGGGTATCAAGATACACTTTATGCCACTGGCACAGGGAGACAATATTATGAAGATTGTTATATCGAGGGCACGGTTGACTTCATCTTTGGTTCAGCAACGGCTGTATTTAAAAGAGCTGAAATAAAAAGTCTTGGAAATGGGTATATTACAGCGGCATCCACAACAGAAGCGCAAAAGTATGGCTACGTTTTTATTGATTCCACATTAAATAAAGGAACGGCTTCGTCTCAATCTGTGTACTTAGGCCGTCCATGGAGACCACATTCGGCTGTCACGTTCCTCCAAACAAAAATGGATGAACATATTAAAGCTGAGGGATGGCATAACTGGGATAACAAAGACAACGAAAGAACGGCTAGATATCAAGAATATGGATCAACGGGCGCAGGGAGTCATGTGGCAAACCGAGTGAAGTGGTCAACGATATTAACAAAAAACGAAGCAAGTCAAATCACCGTTCAATCCGTGCTTAGCGGAAGCGATGGCTGGAATCCTGAAAAAAGGTAAAAGAGGCTTGTCAGTTTTCGTCAAAGAAAGCTGACTTTTCTGTTTAAAAAACCTTTGAGAACAAACGTTCTTTTGTGTATAATGAACATAATCTGCTAAATTTGGCTGCTTTTCTAAAAAGGAGGGATTGCGTGAAACGTTTCTCACAGGTCATGTTTTTACAACTATGTATTTTGTCGATGTTATTTCTCCCTTTTTCAGTGAAAGATGAACAACTAACAGCTCATGATGATCAATCAAAATGGATCACTTCTTTAGACGAATTCATTCGAACAGCACCTGATTTAGAGGGCGCAATTGCTGGCATCAGCGTACGCGATACTTCTGACACTTCTCTTCTTTATGAACATCAAGCGGACATCCGTCTGACTCCTGCTTCTAATATGAAATTACTCACATCTGCTATCGCACTCGATCTACTGGGTGAAACATACACTTTTCCAACAGACGTTTGGATAGATGGTTCAATTCACAAAAAAACATTGCACGGCAATCTTTATCTCCGAGGCTCTGGAGACCCGACATTGTTAGAAAGCGATTTTGCCGCATTAGCCAAACAAGTCAAAAAGGCCGGAATACATACGATTCGTGGACAGCTTGCAGCTGATGATACTTGGTTTGATGACACAAGGTATTCCATCGATCTGCCGTGGAGTGATGAAGATCAATATTACGGCGCTCAAATATCTGCTCTTACTGCTTCACCGAATGAGGATTATGATGCAGGAACGATCATTCTCGAAGTCAAGCCGGGAAAGAAAGCAGGGCAGAAGGCCAGCTATGAGATGATCCCGAAGACTGACGTCGCTCAAGTTGTCAATCAAGTGAAAACTGTGCCAGAAGGTGGAAAGAAGAAAATATCTTTTAAACGCTCTCACGGTACAAACAAAATTACACTGACTGGGACGATTCCGCTAAAAGCATCCTCGTCTAAACAATGGGTCGCATTATGGGAACCGACAACGTATGCTTTAGACTTAATGAAACGAGCATTAAAGGCTGAGGGGATTCAGCTGAAAGGACCACTCAAAACAAAACAAGTTCCTAAAAAAGCGAAAAAAATCGCTTCCCATACATCAATGCCTTTATCCGATCTTCTTGTTCCGATGATGAAATTAAGCAACAATACACATGCAGAAATTCTGTTAAAAGAACTTGGGAAGCGGGTAAAGAACAAAGGGAGTTTTGACAAAGGGCTTGACGTGCTGAATGAACGTCTTCCTGCCTATGGCATAGATGCATCTATGACTGTGTTGAGAGACGGATCAGGCATATCACCCATTAACCTTGTTTCTGCAAATCAATTCACGTTATTTTTGACAAACATTCAAAAGGAAAAATGGTTTAACACCTATGTCCATGCACTTCCGTTAGCTGGGGCAAGTGAGCGTATGGTGGGAGGTACATTAAGAAACAGATTGAAAGAACCAGCTACACTAGAAAAAGTGCGTGCAAAAACAGGTACGCTATCAACGGTCAGCACACTATCTGGATATATTGAAACACAGAGTGGAAAAACGCTTGCTTTTTCCATCTTATTGAATCATCTCGTTGATGACGAAAAAGGAAAAGAGATAGAAGACCGCATTGTCAGCATGTTAGCTGAGGATCTTTAGACAGAGAAGGAGAACCATCATGACGTTAGATAATAATCAATCTTTAGTAAAAACCATGTCGATCTTTCTAATTCCACTTTTATTAAGCAATATTTTGCAATCAATTGGACAGCTTGTTTCCATTGTGCTTGTCGGTAGATGGATTGGAGAGGATGCAGTAGCTGCGATTTCGGCATTCTTTCCACTTTTCTTTTTACTTGTTTCTTTTTCCATTGGGATTGGATCAGGGAGCTCGATCCTTATTGGACAAGCATACGGAGCAAAAAATGAGCAGAGGTTAAAGGAAATTATCGGTACAACGCTTTCGTTCACCTTTTTAATCGGACTTTCTTTAGCTATCATTGGAGGTTTTTTTGCCACAGATATTTTACATCTGATGGGGACACCTGCAAATATTGTGGAGGAAAGTGCGGCATATGCCAGAATCCTATTCATCTCCATGCCCATCTTATTTCTTTATTTTGTCTATACAACTTTTTTACGAGGAACAGGAGATTCAAAAACACCATTTTATTTCTTAATGATTAGTACAGGAACCAATATTTTATTGCTGCCAATTTTATTATTCGGCTGGCTTGGTTTACCGGCATTTGGTTTATATGGTGCTGCGTATTCTTCTGTGATTTCTACAATCGTTACGTTTATCATTCTTCATATCTATCTTTATAAAACAAAGCACCCGCTGCGCATTGATGCGTCGGTTAGAAAGCATTTATTGATGAAAGGGGATTTATTAAAAACGCTATTAAAGTTAAGTATCCCTTCTAGTATTAATATGATTCTCATTTCTTTATCAGAAATTGCTGTCATTTCTTTTGTCAACGATTATGGATCACAGGCGACCGCAGCTTATGGCGTTGTCAATCAAGTCGTAAGTTATGTACAGATGCCCGCAGTGAGCCTTGGTATTGCGGTTTCTATCTTCGCCGCACAGTTCATTGGCGCAGGAAACATGAATCGTTTGAAAGATGTCATTAAAATTGGGCTGGGGCTAAACTTTGCGTTAGGCGGATTGATTATTATTTTCGTCTATATTTTCGCACCACAAATTTTATCTATCTTTTTAACAGATCCTGCAACGATTGATATTGCATATAGTTTGGTCGTGATTACACTATGGAGCTATCTCATTTTCGGAACAGCACAAATCGTTGCTGCCACGATGAGAGCAAGTGGAACAGTTCTATGGCCGACCATCTTTAGTATTTGTTCCATTTGGCTTGTTGAAGTACCAGTGGCTTATGTGCTATCACACCATACATCGCTTGGGATCAAAGGAATCTGGATAGGATATCCTGCAGCCTTTTTTGTAAACTTATTGCTCCAATACGGCTATTATCGACTGGTATGGAAGAAAAAGCAGATCGTTGCACTTGTCCAATCATAATGTGAGCCTATCATCTGGCATATATATACGAAGATCGATTACTTTGTAGGGGGTCTGATCTTCTATGTTTTTAAACCAAAGAAGTGAGCTCAGTTCGTATGATATCGGTGACTTCACTTATGCTGGACCAGATTTTCAAGTCTTGACGTGGGGAGAAGGAACAACGCTGAATGTAGGAAAGTTTTGTTCCATCGCAAACGAAGTAAAAGTTTTTCTTGGTGGTGAACACCGAACAGATTGGGTCACAACGTATCCATTTAATCAAATTTTCAAAGAAGCTGCCCATATCAAGGGACATCCCAAATCCAAAGGAGATGTGCACATAGGGCACGACGTATGGATTGGAAATGGAGCGACGATTATGTCAGGAGTATGTATAGGGAACGGAGCAGTAATTGGAGCAAATAGTGTGATCACAAAAGATGTACCGCCATATGCAATCGCCGCAGGAAATCCGCAGCAGCTCATGAAATACCGATTTTCATCTAAAACAATTGAAAAACTTCAGTTGTTAGAATGGTGGAATTTAGAGTTTACCGTCATCCAATCTATTTTTCACCTCTTACAATCTAATGATATCGAACATTGTATAAAAGTCATAGAAGACATAAAAAAGAAAGGCTGAAAAAGCCTTTCTTTTTTCTTTTTTTGCTTAACTGAGCCGTATGATGGTCAAGGTTGCTCCGGCCGCACCACCACCGCCAACTAATATAGCTGTGACAACCACTCCAAAAAACTGCAGTGAAATAGTATTACCAGCTGTTAAATTAACAATGACAGTATTGTTAATAAATGAAGTAGAGATAGTAGGTGATTGAACAGAACCAGAAATAGTATTTGTTCCATTTAACAGTAAACGCGTATTAATCAAAAGTGCTGTAGTGGTGTTGACTTGATACGTAATATAATATTTACCTGTTTGCAGAACGGTAAAAACCGTACTTGTGCCGTTTGCTGTAAAACCGGTAATGTTTTGAAAGTCCGGCAATGGAATATTCGTTCCCGAGGCTACAGTAACAATGGTAGGACCAGAACTATTAGCAGCATATAGTGCTGTATCCGTAAAACCACCTGTTCCAGTAGGTCCGGTAGCACCCGTGATACCTGTAGCGCCAGTCGGACCAGTTGGTCCAGTGCTGCCCGTCACACCAGTGGCCCCAGTAGGTCCGGTTGAACCTGTGATTCCCGTGGCCCCAGTAGCTCCAGTTGCACCCGTGCTGCCAGTGGCCCCAGTAGCTCCGGTTGAACCTGTGATACCAGTAGCACCAGTAGCTCCGGTTGAACCTGTGATACCCGTGGCACCAGTAGCTCCAGTTGCACCCGTGCTGCCAGTGGCCCCAGTAGCTCCGGTTGAACCTGTGATACCCGTGGCACCAGTAGCTCCAGTTGCACCCGTGATTCCAGTGGCACCAGTAGATCCGGTTGAACCTGTGATACCCGTGGCCCCAGTAGCTCCGGTTGCACCTGTGATACCAGTAGCACCAGTCGGACCGGTTGCACCTGTGATTCCCGTGGCCCCAGTAGCTCCAGTTGCACCCGTGATTCCAGTGGCCCCAGTCGGACCGGTTGCACCCGTGATACCAGTAGCACCAGTAGCTCCGGTTGAACCTGTGATACCCGTGGCCCCAGTAGCTCCAGTTGCACCCGTGCTGCCAGTGGCCCCAGTAGCTCCGGTTGAACCTGTGATACCAGTAGCACCAGTAGCTCCGGTTGAACCTGTGATACCCGTGGCCCCAGTAGCTCCAGTTGCACCCGTGCTGCCAGTGGCCCCAGTAGGTCCGGTTGAACCTGTGATACCCGTGGCACCAGTAGCTCCAGTTGCACCCGTGATTCCAGTGGCACCAGTAGATCCGGTTGAACCTGTGATACCCGTGGCCCCAGTAGGTCCGGTTGAACCTGTGATACCAGTAGCACCAGTAGCTCCGGTTGAACCTGTGATTCCAGTGACCCCAGTAGCTCCAGTTGAACCTGTGCTACCAGTGACCCCAGTCGGACCGGTAGCACCTGTGATACCAGTAGCACCAGTCGGACCGGTTGAACCTGTAATTCCTGTAGCACCAGTAGCTCCAGTTGCACCCGTGATACCAGTAGCACCAGTCGGACCGGTTGCACCTGTGATACCAGTAGCACCAGTCGGACCGGTTGCACCTGTGATTCCCGTAGCTCCAGTCGGACCAGTTGGTCCAGTGCTGCCCGTCACACCAGTGGCCCCAGTAGGTCCGGTTGCACCTGTGATACCAGTAGCACCAGTCGGACCGGTTGCACCTGTGATACCCGTGGCCCCAGTAGCTCCAGTTGCACCCGTGATTCCAGTGGCCCCAGTCGGACCGGTTGCACCCGTGATACCAGTAGCACCAGTCGGACCGGTTGCACCTGTGATTCCCGTGGCCCCAGTAGCTCCAGTTGCACCCGTGATTCCAGTGGCCCCAGTCGGACCGGTTGAACCTGTGATACCCGTGGCCCCAGTAGCTCCAGTTGCACCCGTGATTCCAGTGGCCCCAGTCGGACCGGTTGCACCTGTGATACCAGTAGCACCAGTCGGACCGGTTGAACCTGTAATTCCTGTAGCACCAGTAGCTCCAGTTGCACCCGTGATACCAGTAGCACCAGTCGGACCGGTTGCACCTGTGATACCAGTAGCACCAGTCGGACCGGTTGCACCTGTGATTCCCGTAGCTCCAGTCGGACCAGTTGGTCCAGTGCTGCCCGTCACACCAGTGGCCCCAGTAGGTCCGGTTGAACCTGTAATTCCTGTAGCACCAGTCGGACCGGTTGAACCTGTGATACCCGTGGCCCCAGTAGATCCGGTTGAACCTGTGATACCTGTAGCACCAGTAGGTCCGGTTGAACCTGTGATACCCGTGGCACCAGTAGCTCCAGTTGCACCCGTGATTCCAGTGGCCCAGTAGATCCGGTTGAACCTGTGATACCAGTAGCACCAGTCGGACCGGTTGAACCTGTGATACCCGTGGCCCCAGTCGGACCGGTTTGAACCATGGTGATACCCGTGGCCCC